>CAZNDZ010000001.1:0-1344502 GCA_964572155.1 uncultured Planctomycetales bacterium
TGACATCGATTTTTTCCGCCAATATCACTGACGACCTGCGCCTCGCCCGACCCGCGACCGGCACCCCCCATGGGGGGAACCAAAAATCTTCTAAACGTCCTTCGCCATCTGGGCAAGTATCTTCCCCACAGTCGGTGGTTCCTTCTTAAGCTTCTCATGTTGCTTGACCTCCTCATTAGCAAAATACTCCCCGCTTTTAACATCGATCATCCTGCGAAACCATCCCCATGGGTTCTCAATACGATCTTTATACCGTTCGTATTTATGGCAGGCATTGATCAATGCATCCGGCGGAGGCGGATATCCCTGCTCCGTCCTGAAGTCTAAAATGAAGCGATAAAGATTAACCTCTTCAATCAACTGCTGGCACAACGCATCCAACTCCCCAATAACCTCTGATGTCGGCATGGCATAAGGAAGTTTTATATCTTTCCAAAAATCAAAAAGACAGCTTGCTGATTTGTTAATTGAATCTTGTTTATATAATTCTTGTTCGTGTGTCGTTTGTGTCACTGGTGGTAGTGTCTTTTCTGTCACCACACCAGTGTCGTTTGTGTCACCAGTGACAGAAACAGCACTGGTTATGACAGGATGCTTGCCCTGAATGTCCAATAATTTGTACACGTTGTTCTTTCCCGTATCACGTTCGACAACTATCGCTTTAATAATTTCAAGTTCTTTGAGGACGCGCATAACTGTGCGTTTGCTTAGATCACATCGACTCGCCAATGTGTTTGTGGAGGGAAAACAATCCTGACCTTTACTGTTCGCGTAATAACAAAGCCAGCAATAAACCGCTACGCCCAAGCTTCCTGTTTTCTCGCTAATATATTCCAATGCGGCTTTAGCAATCCATAAAAACTTGCCGTCGCGCAAATCTCTAATCTCAAAATGTTCATTGTGTTTAGTAATCTTTATTTTTTCCACGAAACCCATCCCCAGAAAGCCAGCACAAAATAGACCCCAAATAAAAAAGCCTGAGCGTAAAGCCCATGCATGAAATCAATGATCATCCATCCAACATTTGATATCATCCAGAAAACAAATCCCCGCCGGTCACGCCGAATATTAAGAACAACTCCCAAAATAGATACGCAAGTTAATACCCATGTCATTTCTCAATTACTTCATAAATGTAATCCCATGAGTAATCCTTTAAAAGCCTAGAAATTCTCCGTCTCATTAGCGGCGACAAGCAACGCTGGCCGGTCATATACTGTGAAAAAGAACCACTTGGAATCATCAGCTTGTAGGAAAACATGGATTGCGATAAATTCATCTTTGCTAATGCCACATCAACATTCTTTCTGCGCAATCGTACTCTTGGGATATGCATCTTATTTCTCCTTTTTAGTGATTAATCGGACGGCGTATGATCCGCAGTGTTTACATTCCGCAACAGCATCCACAACCGACTTCTTGCCGCAACGAAGGCATTTGATTAAACTTCTCAATTCTTTATCTTTCTTATTTTTATCTTTAGCCATACCGTCTCCTCTCAATTATTGGCTGGAACACGTTGAAATGAATATTGATCTCGACCTAGTTTTCGGTTTAACCTGCCAACAAAGACGCTAAACACATGTTCGCCGACCTCTGTGCTGACATCGATAACCGCTTTGTTATCTG
The DNA here is from genome assembly GCA_964572155.1 of uncultured Planctomycetales bacterium. Taxonomy (GTDB): domain Bacteria; phylum Omnitrophota; class Gorgyraeia; order Zapsychrales; family Fredricksoniimonadaceae; genus JACQQW01. The sequence continues at coordinate 1,630 of CAZNDZ010000001.1, forward strand.
CGACGAGATACGATGCACTTAATTGAACCTTTGCCTGACCAAACACATCCTCCGTCGTAAGAATTGATTCAATAATTTCCTTTTCGATGAAACTGCTGTTGACCAGCTTGCTGAATTCAAATTTGCAGACGTATTTCATTTGTCCCTCACTTTTCACAAATAGTCTTTAAGTCCCTGCTCCTGAAATACAGCCCTAATGCGAAAGATTTCTTCATACAGCGTTGTTCTCGGAATATTAAGAGCCTCGCTTGCCTGCTTAACATTTAATCCATCCACCTGAATCAACCGGCACAACTTCCGTTGTCTACAGGTAAGTTTCTCTAACGCTTGAAACAAAACATCGCCTACATCACACTTTAAAACTTCACGAAAACTTTCCTCGTCGGATATTGGATGATCAACGCATCCCTCTTCATCCACATGCTCGTTTAACGTATCCATAGAGATTGATTGATAAATCGTCCTTCTTTTTTGTGCTTCTTTTTCTTTCACAATATCCGTTAGTTTGTTCTCAATAACTCGGCTCATATATGTTTTACAGGCGGCTAATCTCGACGTGTCGTAACGGTCTCGTTGAAAATACCAGTGCGTCAGGCACTCCTGTAGAAGATCCTCTTTCTCTTCACGCTCAAGAACACGGAATTTCTTCTGATACATCCAGATCAATCCCCGCGCATGCTTGATTTCCCAATGTTGGAATAACCCTAAATAATTGCAGTTAATAACGGCACCCTCCTCAAGAGAAGTGCCAATTAATTAATGGCTGTGTCATTTAACCCCCTTATTCCTATCAGCAGAAATCGGAACAAGCCCTAACAGCTCTTCCGATGTTGGCTCACGCTTAAGAACAGAGGTCAAAACAGCCTTAACTGCAGTACTAAGTTTTTGTTGAATTAACTGTTTCTCTTCACCATCAACCGGCTTAGTGCAATAAAGAACCTCGATCCCATTTTTAAACCGCATTTCAAAACGCTTTGATGCGCTATGTCCCATGACATTTGTTCCTCCCTCAGCCCTATACGAAGTTTTTTGGCAAAGTGTCGGAAAAAAGTTCAAAAAAATAAAAAAAGCCGACACTTGAATTAAAAAATTCGTATATAGCTAAGGGAGAAAATAATAGTATGGCGGAATTTAGGTAAGAGGCAAAACCATTGATACTACTTGACTTATGATGATTTTTGGATAGGGTGTGGTTGCTTTAAACTGACAAAATTAGACAAAGATAACAATGATAGAGAAGAAACCAGAAAAAATTAAACGCTACGTAATCTACACGCGCTGTTCCACCGATGAACAGGCGATGGGCGACTTCACAACGCTTGATGCTCAAACGCATCACTGTAAGAACATGCTGGAAGCCTTCGGTTACCAGTTAGCTGATTTTGGAAAAGACGGCGTGGTGCGCGATGACGGATATTCTGCAAAGGACTTAAACCGCCCCGGCATTAAATTAATTCTTGATAGCATCAATCAAAAGAAAAACGCTTTTGACGGGATCATCTTTTTTAGGCTCGACCGCTTGACCCGCAACCCGCGCGATCTTTATGCGATGATCGATCTCTTTAAAGAAAACAATGTCGACTTTGCATCTGTAAGAGAAAACCTCGACAGCGCAACCGCTATTGGAAGAGTTGTTATTGGAATACTTGGTCTTCTTTCTGCATTTGAACGAGAACTAACCGGAGAACGCGTAAAAGCATCTGTCCTTGCCCGCGCCAGAGATGGCCGACGAACCGGCGGGAAGACGCCAATTGGATACAAACTAATCAAAGACGGGCTACCACTTCCAAACGGCAAACAACCCACGCGTGTTGTTATTGATGAAAGCATGGCTCCGCATATTCGTGTCGTCTGGGAAATGGCGGCACAAAACAAATCGTTGACTGAAATCGGACAAGAGCTGATCCGTCGGAAAGTTAACACTAAGAATAAACACGTTTGGCGACGACAATCAATTTCGCTGATCCTAAAAAATCCGTTCTATAAAGGTTATATTAATTACAACGGTGAAATGAACCGCGCAAAACATGAACCACTCGTGGAGGAAAAAATGTGGGATAAAGCTAACAAAGTAATGCGAGCAAAAGCACCCGGACGTCGTTATTGGAAAGACAAAGGCGGGTATGAACACTTATTATCTGGTCTTCTAAAGTGCGGAAACTGCGGAAGCAATTTGGTAGGAATACATTCAGCGGGAAGATTCAAAAATAAATTTTATTATTATGAATGTGGCCGCTCGCGGCAAGGACTAGGGTGTTCTTACAAACGTATCTCTGCCCCTGCTTTTGACAAAGCCGTTATAGACTTTTTCAGACGAGCATCACAAGACCAAGAGATTATTGTCAAAGCGATTGGCAATGCGATCCGCGAATCACAAATCAAGGTCGATAAGATTGATGAACTCCTAAATGAAAAACGGATCCGGCTCAACACACTGCGCCATGAAGTCGAAACTCTTCTCAACTTGGCAATGAAAAACACCGTCTCACAGGGATCTGCTTTTAAAAACAAAATGTCCGGGATAGAAACTGAAATTGAAAGACTGGAAGTTGAGATAATTAATCTTGAGGAAGAACGCAAAATCGCCCAACTAAATGCCCACTCTGGAGAATACGTCTACGCTAACGTAAAAGTTGCCATGCAATGCCTTGATCAAGCTCCACCTGAAATTCAAAAGAACCTGTTCCGCGCTCTTATAGAAAATATTGTGGTCTATGAAGAAAAGGTTGAAATGAACCTCTGCGTACAGCCGGAAACCATGCCGGAAGCCTTTAAACTGCCCCAGAAAGACGAAACCCCCACCCCGACTGATCAGGATGAGGGTTTATCTCGCCAAAAAGAACCTGCTGTGGCCTCTACGGCCTCAAGTTCGTATTGGCGTCCATTAAAGGGTGAGTGACGGGATTTGAACCCGCGACACCTTGAACCACAATCAAGTGCTCTACCAACTGAGCTACACCCACCATGTTACCGCTAAACGTTTTTTATAGAAAGACATGGTTGGTAGTGGTGCTTCTGCTTCTAACCACACCCACCATAAATCAAAATTCTTTGTACCAAACTATCCATCTAAATCGGGCATTAAAATACCAGAAAACTTGTCATCCGACAATAAAAATAAAAATGGCGTCCCAGGCACGAATCGAACGTGCGACCCATAGCTTAGAAGGCTATTGCTCTATCCAACTGAGCTACTGGGACAAAAGGCATAAATATCTACTAAGAACTTCGCTACCTGCCTGCCGGCAGGCAGGCTGGGACAAAAATCCAGAGAACAATTTATAACACAAACCACATCTATCGACAAGTCTCTTCTCTATTGACAAACTCTCAAGAACAAATTAAATTATGTACCGATATGAGCAACAAAAAATCCAACTTACTTGAACGCCTCTTTGAAGGCTTGCTTTGGAAGTCCCGCCTCATTGTCCTAGCAGCGGTTGTCTTTGGGCTCATCGCTTCTTTTGCCTTGTTTTTTGCCGGCAGTTTTGAAATTTACCACACAGTTAAACACATGTTCCCTGAAGGAAGCCACGAACCAGATTATGCTCAATTACTTATTGGGATCATTGGCGCGATTGACCTTTACTTAATTGGGATTGTGTTACTCATCTTTGCCTTTGGTGTGTATGAACTCTTTGTCTCTAAGATTGATATCGCTCATGAAGGCTCCCAACACAACATTCTTGAGATTACAACCCTCGATGAATTAAAAAATAAACTCATCAAGGTTATCATCATGGTCTTGATCGTCAGCTTCTTTAAGACGATCTTAAGCACCCACTTCCAAACCCCCATCGAAATGCTTTACTTTGGACTCGCGATCCTAGCTGTTGCGGGATGCACGCTGTTCATGCACAAACTCGATCACGATTAAACTGCTACTGCTTTCTGATTTGAAACATCGATCTTGGTAATTCAAACTGCGCTATCAATGCTGCATTTACGTCGTTGCGTTTTAAGAATATGATGGTAAAGTCATCGACAAAAACCGGCGCCCAAGTTGGATCTTCAATACGCTTGATCAAGAAGTTTTGTCCCCACTCGGTTAGATCGTGCCGGTAAAAATAAATCACATTGAATTGATACTGCCCATCCACCTTAGCCCACTGTGACTCCTCTTGCTGCATCTTCATGTAGACGTCTTTAAAGAATTCTTTTGGAAAGGCTTCTTGACGATTATCGACGAAGACTTTTTCTTGCGATGATAGATGATAAATCAAATAACCACCGATGTCGTAATTACTGAAAATGGGGCCTTTTAAATTATTGGTTATATAAAAATTTGCGGAGGCATTAACATTCGGATAAAGGCCAATATTAATCTCACCAAACTTAATGGTCGACAGATAAAATCCCGCCACAATCAAACATGCTGCTAGCATCAACAACCTCAGTGACTGTTGAATCTTATGCGCCCATTGCTCTTGTATTTGAGAAAAACAATAGCTGCCAAGCGGGATGAACAATAAGGCAAAGGCGGGCATCAAACGTACAGCTTTTACTCCAGCAACGATAGACAACACTAACAAGAAAATAAATGGTGCATTAACTCGCTTGCGCTTAACTAAAACAACACTTAAGACACCTATAACGGCAACCAGCAACAAACCAATAAAATATGGATATCTCATTTCTTTAGGGAAGAAAGACATCATAAAGAAGACATTCTGATTCTCAGCAAGGCGGTATCCAAACCCTTTAAGACCATTAAGAGGTGTTAACATGCCCGCTATTCCCGACGGATTAAGCACATTCACTAAGAGCGTCCATACAAGCAACGGTCGTAATTGCTTCACACAAACACTGCAACCACGCGCCGCCCCCTCCCAGAGAAATACCGCAACGAGCAACGGACCCATAAAGAAAAAGATATGTGTATTAACCCAAATGACTTGAGATATGGCCAGAATCCAAAAGACAATACGACGGTCAATCGTACCTAAAGATAGCCTTGTCAGCAAATAAAAATATAACCCCATGAATAACAAACTAATGCCCTCAGGTCTGATTTCCCGACGATCCCAAAGGACGGGTAAAACACAAAAGGCAATGAATAAGGCCAACTCTTGATGACCACGCAAGCTTGCAGAACGTAGAAATAGAAGGACTGCTGCCAGCATGATAAGAATATAAAAAATTGATAAGATGGGAAAGCCTCCCACCTTAAATAATACAAATGCCATCACCCCAAAAAACCAATGGTGATTGATAAATGGGTAATCCAGATGTGTGAATGAATAATAATTCTTATACAAAACGTCAACTTGACCAGCAAAGATCAATTGACCATTGGCAATGTGACGACCAATATCAACAGCAGTTAAGTTAATTGGCAATGCGAGTTTTAAGGCAAGGATAAGTAATAGAAGAAACGTTAATGCAATGATGAGCAAACGATGACGCCATTGCAAAAATCTGTGGGTTGCCATGGGCTTTTAATTATACTCTTTTAAAAGTTGCGCTGTGCGGGCTATTTTTCCTTCTTTCAAAACTTTAGCTGCTAACACCTGTGATTGCTCTAAGGAAATTTTTGACAACATCTGGTGAATCTTAGGCAAATAGCGCGCATCCATACTAAATTTCCGCAAACCTAAACCTAATAGAATAGGCAACATCTTAGGATCATGCGCCATGTCTCCACAAATACATACGTCTTTAGAATACTTCTTAGCGGCGTCAACAATCTTCTTTAAAGCACGCAACACCGACGGATGATGCGGCAAATATAAATCTGCCACCATTTCATTGGTGCGGTCAACGGCTAATAAATATTGAACTAAATCATTGGTTCCAATTGAAATGAAATCCGCTTCATATGCCAGCTCATCGATGATCTCAATCGTTGAAGGCAATTCTATCATCACCCCAAGTTGAGGATTCTCTAAGTGCGGCAAATTTTCTATGGTTAAGTCCTGCACGCATTCTTGCACAATACCCTTAGCTTCCATAAACTCATCAACGGATGATATCATCGGGAAAAAGATACGCACATCATGCCCTTTGCCAGCACGCAAGATAGCACGGATCTGTGTTATAAAAACATCTTTGTGTTTTAAAGAAAAACGAATGGAACGTAAGCCTAAGAAAGGATTTTCTTCATGCTTATAATCAAAATATGACAATACCTTGTCCCCGCCAATATCCAAGGTTCTAAAATTGACCTGTTTACCCGGCATCCCCTCGAGCAGGCGTTGATAAATCAATATTTGCTCTTCTTCTGACGGGAAATTGCTGCGTATTATAAAAGGAAATTCACTGCGATACAATCCCACCCCATGCGCCATGAATTCTCGTGCAGCTTTTAAATCTCCTAAGAGATTGATATTTGCCAAAAGCTCAACCGACGTCCCATCCTTGGTGATAGGAAATTCACTGACACTTGATTTTAAATGATCAATATTCTTTGATAGTAATTCACGCTCAAGGATGTTTTTAACAATCTCATCCGAAGGATTAATATAAACATGCCCCATCACAGCATCTAATAAAATCTGTGTGTCTAACGCCAATGACATAAGCCGCGGCTCTTGGACAACAACCAAAGGTGTATTTAAAGAACGTGCGAGGATGGCCACGTGTGATGAAACGCCCCCGCTTAATAAAATTATGCCTTTGGCTTTTTGAGTAAATAACTTCAGAGCATCCGACGGGAAAAGTTCTTGAGCGATCACAATGCGGTCAAGGACATATTCACGTTGATCGGTCAAACCTGTTAAATTTTCTAAAACACGACGGCCAACATCTTTGACGTCGTAAATCTTTTCACGCAGATATCCGTCGGTAATCGTTTCAAACTTACGCACATAGTCCGCTACCACAAGCCTTACGGCATCGGCTGCATCAACCCCTTTGTCGATATGGGCAATGATCGAGTCGGTAAAACCATTGTCTTTAAGCATCAGCATTTGTGCGGTGAAAATCAATGACGCGACGTCGTACAACGTTGATTCAATTTCTTTTTGCAACTCATGCAATTGTTGTTCGCTCTTATCAAGCGCTTGAATCAAATCATCCTTCGTCAAATGTTTGCCTGCGACGCTAAATCTTGCAAGATCACTATCATCTTGATTGATCATCACGGGTTTGCCATATGCCACCCCAACAGCACCACTACGACCTTGAATAAATTTTAAATCTTCCGTTGAATGAACAACCTTAGGTGGCGCCGGTTTTGTCTCACTTAAAGACATTAACAAACGTGCTGTTTCAATGGTTGTTGCTAATTGCGCGGTGATGGCGCGCATGATCTGAATATCATCAGGAGCAAAATAATTCTTACGTGAACTTTGAATGACCATCACGCCAATCTCAACATTGCCACGCACGATGGGCACCGCTAAAAATGATTCAAAGCGCTCTTCGCCAATGCCTGGAAAAAAACGGAAGTTGGGGTTATTCTTGGCTTGGCCTTCACAAATTGGGCGATGCTCTTTAAGCGCCTGCCCTGTTAACCCTTCACCCAATTTCATGGTGACCTGATTGATGGAAGAAGGATTAAGGCCTTGTGTTGCTTTTAAGATGAGTTCGTTACGTTGAGGGTAATACAGGTAGATGGAACAAACTTCGCATTCCATATGTGAGGTGATCATCACGGTGATTTTTTGTAAAAAATCTTCCATGCCTGGAGAGTCATGGAATAAGCCCGTTAGTTCACCAACATCACATATAAGTTTCGCGTGGTCGCGTTTCATAGTTGTAATCCTGCTTCGCTCCAAAATTTTCATTCGGGAGCTACGCAGGACTTTTAATTTTATCTAAGATAAAATTAAATGGTCGGGAAGCCGGGGCTCGAACCCGGGACCTCTTGCTCCCAAAGCAAGCGCGCTAAGCCAACTGCGCTACTCCCCGTAAATGAATGGATAGTTTAACATAAAACAAAAATAGGTAAACCTTTTTCTGTAAAGGGGGTAAAACCGCCTATCCCTTAAGAAGGCTTCTGTGTGATCAAGAAATCTCCAATGGCCAAAGCATCAATATCTGTACGTAAGTAACAATCAATCGCTTCTACAGGCGTACAAACAATTGGTTCGTTCTCATTGAAAGATGTATTGATCAGAACTGGAACACCCGTTATCTTCCTAAACTCATCAATCAACTGCCAATACTTCAAATTTGATCGTTTGCTGACAGTGTGCACGCGCGCAGTACCATCACAATGGGTCACCCCAGGAATAATTGAACGCTTATTTGAATGCACATCCCCAACAAGGATCATATGTGGGGATTTCTGACCTTTTGGCATTCTAAAATATTCACTCTCATATTCTTCCAATATAGATGGAGCAAACGGTCTGAAAAATTCCCTTCTTTTAACCCGAGCATTAAGCCTGTCTTTGATTGTGACGCTTCTGGGGTCAGCAATGATGCTACGATTACCCAAGGCCCTTGGGCCCGCTTCCATCCTGCCTTGAAACCAACCCACAACCTTGCCATCAGCAACACAACGTGCAACATCACGCGCAATATCATGGGATTCTTGATAACAAACCCCTTTAGATTTAAGTATTGCTTCTATCTCATTATTGGAAAACTCTGGACCTAAATAAATATTATCAAAAGGATAACGCTGCTTATTACCTAAAACATGATGATAAAAATATAATGCACTGCCAAGCGAGGTGCCCGCGTCATTAGCAATGGGTTGAATAAAGAAATCTTTAAACGGCGTTTCTTCTACAATCCGCTTATTCATAAGACAATTCAAGGCAACGCCGCCCGTTAAACAAAGCCTTGGTAATTTTGTTTTTTGATACAGGCTATTGGCCAAATGCACACCTGTTTTCTCCACAATTTTTTGTAAACCATACGCTATATCAAAATGCCGTTGATCATAATCATCCGTATCTAACCGTTTTGGGCCCAAAGCATCAGCCAGCACCTTACTACCCCACTGATGCTTCCCCTTAACGTGAAATTCAAAATATTTTAAATTTAACTTAAACGCCCCATCTTTTGTTAGATGCACCATATCATTAAATACTGATGTATACGTATCTTTGCCATACGCCGACATCCCCATTACTTTCCATTCATCAAAGAATGCTTTAAAACCTAAATGATCGGTGATCGTAGCATATAAATGCCCTAATGAATGAGGGACTTTAACTTCTAATATTTTAGAGATGGTATTTTGACGCCCCACGCTCATCAACGTCGTAACAGACTCTCCTCGACCATCTAGTGTCAAGATCGCCGCTTCATCAAACATCGACGGGTAATAAGCACTTGCAGCATGCCCTAAATGATGTTCAATATAATGAACCTTGGTTGATTTTTTAGGAGCATACAATTGATTAAGTTTTCTTTCAACCGTTGCCATTGATACCAAACAACTAAGATATGAAAGATCGTTGCTAGTTTTAGGGGCTGTCAGAAGGTTTATGCTTCGGGGGAAATACTTAAGCATATGCCCAATATTACCTGTAACCTGTAATCGAGGATCCAAAAAGAACGTCACATGATCAATGTCATCATATGAAATCATTCCAATTTCCAAACATTTGGCAATGGCCATAGCTGGAAATTTCCACGTATGCTTTTCGCGGTTCAATCTTTCTTCTTCAACCAAAGCGGTGATGCGGCCGTCTTTGATCAAAGCGACAGATGATTCATGCGTATAACCACTTATCCCTAAGATATTCATTTGCGTGGATCAAAAATCATATTAAGTTCAGACTGGCACGTGAGGTAACACCCATGACATTTTAGAATATCCCCTCTAGATTTATTGTACTCTCTGGAATACCAAAATTCTTTCACGCTTTGCTTAGCAATATTTCCAACCGCCTTGTCCCAGTTATACCATGGCGCGCAAGGATAAATCTCGCCAAAACAATCCACTGCGATCGAATTATAACCCGCATAACAATTAAACGGAATGCGTCGATCTGCAAAAGCTTTGGTAAATAAACTCAAATGCCCTACTGAATTCTCGATCTTCTCACCATTATTCTTAAGTTCAATGAGCATCTTAGAATATTGCGCAGCCTTAACAAGAAATGCTGGATCTGCAGGTGTCCTGGATGTCATCTCTGCCGTACTAAACGGCTGCTCAGGGATGAATTCAATGCTATCCGCATTTAATCGTTGGCGTAACTTAAGTAATTCAGGAACTTCCTCAATGTTGCGTTGATTAATCACCGACACGATCTTTAAACGCACAGGCAATTTTTGTTCTTTGCGAATACGGTCAATGCGTTCGATGGCCGCGGTGGCTTTATCAAAAGCGCCTGGAAAATCACGGATATGATCATGTGTCGCTTTAAAAGCTCCATCTAAAGATATATTGATAGAATCAACACCAGTGGCCAATGTCTTTCTCACGTTTTCTTCATTGAATACCGATCCATTGGTGCTGATATGCGTAAAAAGACGCATTTTTTTAGAATACGCCAATAATTCATAAATATCTTTGCGTAAAAATGGTTCTCCACCGGTAAAAGCCACACCTGAAACACCAAGCGCAGCAAAATCCTTAAGCACAGCCTTAATTTGTTCTGTGGATAATTCTTTAAGCCCACGATCGCGCAAAATCCTATCTCTGGCGGGGACATCACACATCACACAATGAAAGTTACAATTATAGTTTGTCACCAGCGTCGCAAAAATTGGCCCCGTCAAAGGCTTCTTTATTAGAAACGATGCATGAATTTGAATATACTGCAGCATCCTTTTAAGAAACCAAAGGACACCATCGTCTGAAACTTTCTTCTTAATGAAATCGAGATATTGTTGACGGATTATCATAATTCTACGCGCCAATACGGTTGACCAACAAAAAAAGCCTTATCTTCCTGCAAGGTTGATTGACATTGCTGCACGCGCTCTAAAACATGTGGTTTAATTTCTTTGCCCTTAATCTTGCTCCATTCCAAAACCGTATACCAATACCTACAATCACTTTTCTTAATGCCATCTAATAAACTAAAATCCTTAAAATAATCAGGGGTCTTGCCTAAGAATACATCCTCGACCGAATATCGATGGGTCCAAACCGATTTATTTGTATCAAAAATATCCACACGATAAAATGTAAATGCAAGATTATGAAGCGCAAACAACAGTACAACAATGGGAAAAAGCATTTTTACCAGGACTGATTTATTGTTCTGTAGGATATATTGAAAAATAAAACATAGCCAAATGAAATATATGAGTGAAAAATGTGCCCCATAGTACCAATTGCCCCAAACAGAACTCATGAGCAAAGTATGAAAAAATACATAACATAATGCCACACCCATCAATCCTACGACGATAAGCAACCCCTGCTTGGTATTGTTAAACAAAGTCTTTAAAAATACAATTGCAACGCCAATCGCTATCACCGTATACGCCACCCCAAGAAAATAAAGCGGCTTATTATAAGGTAATAAGTTAGCTGTATTTAATTGCAAATGAGGATTGTCGTGTAAAAAGAGCATTAAATTTGTGGCATACGTCTTCCACCAAGGCGCATGCAAGAGCATTGAAAAATTCGGGTACTGGCTGTATTGACGCACATCAACAACTTGCTGCGTATAACAAAAATGCAAGAAAGGCAAAACCCCTCGCACAGTCACAAAATACAAAACAGGTAACATTAAGAAACTTATCCACAATAAAACTTTATTCTTATGAGTAAACAATGTCGTTGAAACTACAAAAAAACCTAAGACATAGACAAATAAACCAGTTTCATCACTTAGAAATGTAATAAAAATAAGACTTAAGAATATAAGCCACTGGGCTGTAAAAGCCTTGCTTGAATCTAGGCCTAACTTGTAAATGCGAGATCCCCAATACAAAACAAGAACGGCGCCGATGTTTGCTAACATTTTGGCGGGATGAATATACATCACGATCGAAGACAAAAATCCAATCGATCCAAGGTAAAATATGACACCCGTTAACGCAACTATGGCATAACACCCCATATTCCTAAAGAACTTATACAAACAGATGGGAACAATGGTAAAACATAATGGCCATATCATTGACAGCGACGGATGAGGTGGCATGTAATCCCAACAAAAAGCCCTAAACTTTGCATTAACGATATGAAAGAAATCATTTATAGGCCTTGAAACCCGATCAGCATATCCTTCGATTACTTCATTATCAAGAAAACGCAGCCAATCTTCCCAACGCCACGCCTTGCCATTCTTATAAACCCAGGCATGAATCGTGTCATTCTCATTGCTAATCCAAGCAAAATAATGATTTAGTAAAACAAAGAAGATAAACGCAAGCTCTACTACAAGTAAGGCCCACAAAAATTTTATGCCAATCGATGCTCGATTGCTTCTCACGTTGTTAATCCTCCAACAGGCACGGGAGTTGATTTGGGCGTTTGTTTCTTATGGCGACTTAAGGCTTTCTCCACGATCATTTCAAAACGTGACTGTGGTTTGTGGGCGACGACATTGCGAATCGTACGAACCAAACGCCAAGGTCTAAACAAGAAACTGCAGCCATAAAAAAGCATTAATCCCAAAATCCTCATATACTTTAATTGCGCACTACTAAAATGCTCATTCCACGAGACCACATTATTTAAATCAGAATAACTGAGCAACGACGTAAAATAATCATCGGTATATTCAACCATGCGCCCATTCTTAGATAAATCATTAAAAATTTCACTACCTGGGTACGCTGAAAAAACCCACACCGACACATCATCAACCCCCACCCATGCCATGCGCATGATAAACCAATAACTCTCGAGAATATTCTTTAAACGCTCGTTGGGAAAACCAATGATCATATTGGCTTTGATATTGATCTTATTCTTTATTGAATGACGCATGGATTCAAGCATGCGGTCAGGATTAATTTTCTTCTTAATCTGTTTAAGCGTATCCGGCGAGCCGCTCTCTGGGGCATAACTTAAATTACGACAGCCAGACGCATATAACAACTTGGTCACCTCATCATCCAACGCTTCCGAACGAGTGCCACTGGGCAATTGCCATGTGATATTCAGTTTTCGATCGATGATCAACTTGCAAAACTCAACCGTCCAATCTTTGCGCACAATGGCTGTTAAATCATAGAAGTCAAAATTTGTCACACGATACTTACGAATATAATCTTCCATTTCCAAAACCACATCCAACGGATCTCGTGCCAACCAACGCGTGGTCCACATCAACGGATTAGAACAAAAGGTGCATTGGTAAGGACAACCGCGGGTCGCGATCAAGGGAATAGTGCGTCCAATATTAACCCCGAAGCTATAACCGCCCGCCAAATACGTTTCTAAAGGAAGCAAGTCCCATGCAGGGCGCGGGATCTCATTGATCGCTTTCATTCTCTCCCGACGTGGACTCGCCACATAAACATCACCATCCAAAAATGCCACCCCAGCAACCAAGGCAACATTCTTCTTTTGTACTAGGGCGTCAAGAAGATCCACCACCGTTTCCTCGCCTTCACCTAAGACGACATAATCCAACGATGGACAATCACGCAATGAGAATTCTGGCAACGCGGTGATGTGTTCCCCGCCGCCCAAGATGGTCACATGAGGAAAACGAACACGCAATGCGTGGCATAAACGTTTGGTTAAAGGGTATTCATGGGAAAATGGAAATGAAACACAAATAAAATCAACCTGCGGATCAACAGCATCAACAATCGCATCAATGGTCATGCCATTTACATATAAGTTCTTACTTCCAAAATAATATACATGTTCAATGTCTTGACCAATACCGTCGATAAAAGAAACGTGATGCCCTGCATGACGCACGCTACTAGCCAAATAGGCAAGGCCGATGGGTGGTGTAGCGCTTAAGGTCAATGCCCCAGCGGCAAATAAACTTGGTGAGCGGATAATGACAACGTTAGCCATTATGTACTTTCACGGTACGAAATTTATCCCATAAAATTCTTAGTGCAAATAATGTGCCATGCTTAATAACCAACGACTTTGCTTTACCACCGACGCGAGAACGTTCGTGAGATGGGATCTCAGTGATGGGTTTACCTAAGCGTAATGTGTTAACCAATAACTCAATTTCTATCTCAAAATTTTGTGACGTATATTCATAATTCTTAAAAACTTCATGGTGAAAAACCTTATACCCATTGATCGCATCTGACAAATATCGACCATGCACCAAGCCAAAAAACCACGTTAAAATAATGTTACCAAATGCCCTAATTGGTGTATATTCCTCACTACCCCCTGTAATGCGCGAACCAACCACCATGCCTTGATGTCGACGAGCCTCTTCAATCAAACCAGATAGTTCCACAATATTGTGCGACAAATCTGCATCCATCATAGCAATGTACTCACCTTGAGCTTGTTCAAAACCCGCTCGCAAGGCATGCCCTTTGCCTGGTTTGCGCAAGTTTTCTACTACCCTGACAAACGGATAAGACTTAGCCACCTCAACAGTTTTATCCGTTGAATGATCATTAACCACAATAACTTCTGTATTATATTGAAATGATGGCCGAGCCATCGCAATCTCATTTAACACTTTTGGTAATGACTCTTCTTCATTCCGTGCTGGGATCACAAGTGATATGTCAATGCGTTTGCCAACATATTGCTGACTATCCCTTAATTTCTTAATCGTCTCTTTTTCTTCTTTAATCCACTCTAGTAAATGGTCGATGCCTTCTATCATTGAAACCTTAGGCGACCAATTTAAGATCTTTTTGACTTTACTAATATCACAAATAAAGACCTTCTGATCATACAACCGCTCTGCTTCTTTAATCACTTTCTGAGTGATCGATAACTTCTTGTTGAGTAACGAAATCAATTCATTAACGGACAATGCTTTATCTGGACCACCGCCGATATTTAACGCTTGCCCTTTGACCTTATCAATATTGATAATGGCTTTCTCGTAAGCATCTAATAGATCAGAAATGTAAAGAATATCCCTCACCTGAAAACCATCGCCATAAACCGTTACTTGATTTTTTAAGACAGCAGAACCAGCAAACCAAGCCACCCAACCCTGATCCTCAAATCCGTACTGATAAGGGCCATAAATGCACGATTGGCGCATGACAACCGTCGGCACGCCATAGGTAGCAAAATAATCTAGAACATACTGATCCGCGGCGCCTTTTGAACAGCCATATGGGGTCTTAAACGATAACGGCACATTCTCATCATATCCCAAACGATCTGGCAAAGTATATCGACCATCTTTTAATATCTCATTGCCGAGTGTTCCATAAACTTTATTGCTTGAAGCATAAATAACAATGGGCACAACCTTGGAAAGACGTGCAATTTCTAAAATATTAAGCGTTCCTAATACATTAGACGTGAAATCCCGCATCGGATTCGACACAGAGAGGGTCACCGCGACTTGCGCAGCTAAATGTAAGATAACATCTGGAGAAAACTCTTGGACAATCGTCCTTAATGATTGCATGTGGCTAACATCAACGAGCACAAAAGGTATATTCCATGCCTTTAAATATGCCTGGGATATCTCCGTTCCCATGCGACTACCATCATCGACGACTAGGACATGATTACGCTGACTAAAATGTTTTGCGGCGTTAAGCCCAATAAATCCAAAACCACCTGTAATTAGTATTTTTTTACCTTCCATACTCATTTATGCAATATACTTTTTTCTTTTTATATGGTCAACTGTTTTGTCCAACGTTATAATAAGATACCATGTCAAAAAAGAAGCCTATTTGGATTTTCGTTGTTATTGGAGTAATCGTACTTATCACCGGATTGACGATTTTTATCAATCGGGTTATCTTGCCTGTTCAAATTAAAAACATTGCCATCACACAAGCCAAAAACTTTCTTAAACGTAACGTTGAAATAGGAAATCTGCGCTTTAGCTGGGTTAAAGGCCTGATGGTAGACGATGTGCGTATCTACCAAAAAGATTCAACCGAACTCTTTTTCCAATCCCGACGCATTTCTGTTGGGATCATCTTTATCCCTGGTTTCAAACAACACCAGCTGACAATCCCCTTTGTCGATGTGCTTGAACCAGAAGTTCATTTATCACGTCAAAAAACCCAAGAATGGAACTTTAGCGACCTGCTTACTCCCCCCGTCGGTGATAACAAAACATCAAACATCAAATTTTCATTACTAGGGGTCAATATCATCGATGGGCATATCATCATTGATGATAAAAGCAGCACAGCTCCTTTTCACCAAGACTTAGAAGCGGTTAATGTGAAAGTTGGCCTTGGACTAAACGGCATTGCGATTGATGCGCGTGCTAATTTAAGCAAAACTAACGGGCTATTTAACATTCAAGGCACTTACCAACCCCTCGCCAAATCGCTTGATGCCCATGTGTATTTGAAAAATATACGACCTGCTCAATATTTATCGCTAGTCCCTGCCATACCAAACATTACACTCACTGATGCACTGCTCAAAGAAATCAATGTTGATACGCATTACGACGCAAATCTCTTTTCCGTCAAAGGCGATATCAATGCGGCCGAGATCAATGTTCAATATGGCACCATCAATATTGCTGGCAATTTAGAGGCCAACATCAACCAGTGCGATATTAAGAAAGGCTCCATTAATATTGATGCCAGTGTCAATGCCACCAAAGCATCCTTAAGCCTATCCCCGTCACAAGTCTTCAAAGGAAATGTGACATTAGAAAAAGTCAAAATTCGCCAAGATAAAGATGGCACACAACTGGTTGGCACCATCAGTGGACAAAATCTCGATGCCTTATTTAATGGTCAAACGCTTCGCGGCGATTTTCTAGCACGCCCCATCACCGTTGAAATGAAAAATGAAAATGACATCGACGTCAAAGGTGATTTCAAATCCAGCCACATTGAATTCGCATTGAATGATCAACAATCATTTAGCGGTAAAGTTGGGATCAGCGACGCCCACCTGCATTTAACGGATAAGAAAGACATCACCTTTGATGGCAAGATTGCATTAGATGACTTAGACCTTAAGCCGATGACAAACATGCACGCGGCAGGCAGCATAGATTTAAAAAATGTTGCGCTGACACTCAAGAGTGACATCCTCAATGTCAAAACCAAGGGCGAATTAAATAATTGGCAGATCAATTTAGATAAAGATAAATCTATCGTCGCTGAGGCAGCATTTAGTGTGGATGCAACATGCCCCATCAAAGAGCCAAAGAATCTGACATATGCAGGAACATTCGAAATCCAACATGCCGATGTCTCTGGATATCCATTTGGACCGTTTAACGCGATCGCTGCGAAAGGTGATTTTAAAACTGATCAAATATCCATTAAATTATTCTCCGTTGTGGCCATGGATAGCGCTTTTAAAGGTGCAGCCACCATCCTTAACCTCAAAGATCCTGTATTAAGTGTTGAGATAGCCAACGAAAGCATTGATTTGAGCAAACTTAAAGATGTAATTCCCGATATCTATAATCAATATGGCTTAGACACAAAAGGCAGTGCTTCATTCAATGCCTCTTTTGAAGGTCTTGTTTCAGCACCTTTAAGTGGCAAGATCAACATCAAAGCACAACTACAAGGCGTTGATGTGGCTAGTTCTAAATTTAATCAACGCGCCAGTAATATTACAGGCACCGTCGAAGGAACACCAGATTCCTTGACATGGAATAACTTTAGCGGCACCTACCTCGATAAAAAATACACCTTAACAGGTTCATTAAACAATTTTAAATCGCCAAAGATCAAAACCACCCTTAATGGCGACGATATAAAAATTGATACGGACATTGAAAAGAAAAATAATGATTGGAGCATCAACAAACTCGTGGGTAAATATTTTGATATTGTCTTTGATGCCTCCGGTAAAATTAGTATGCCTGAGAATAAGCCACCGGTTTTAGATATTCAAACATCCATCAATACAAACATCGAAAAGATTCTGCCCCTGTTCCCTGCTGATCAACGCAAGGTCATAGAACCGCTCGGAATCACGGGAGACGTGGCCTTACAAGGTCATGTTGGCGGCAGTATCAGCGACTGGAAAAATCTTGCTTCAAACGCAACAATCAAAAGCAATCATTTAACCATCATGGGGTATCACATTGATGACTTAAGCGTCGTTGTTAACCAACAAGACGGAAAATTATCTAACTCGACGATCGATGCCATCGCTTACACCGGCAAAATTCATAGTGTGGTTAACTTAGATCTCAATGATGCCGCCATGCCTTTTGACATCGCACTCAATGTTGACGGCTTAGACATGCAAGGCATCAAAAAAGACATCCCATCCCTAAATGGCAAAGAAATCAAAGGTAAGTTTTATTTAACCACCGTCGGAAAAGGAAAGGCAACCGATATTACCAACATATCTGCAAAAGGTTCTTTAGCCATTCGAGAAGGTTTCTTAACGGAGTTTAAAATCTTTGAAGGATTGCTTGGCATCTTAAATGAAGCCATGCGTCTTGGCCAATTGACCATCACCGATGTGGATGGGAACTTTACGATTGAAAATAAAAAGATCACCACGCAAAACTTACGGTTGATTAGTCCAACGATTGTTTTGTTAACGGAAGGTTGGATTGACTTGGATCAAATGTGCGACTTAAACGTCAGTGTTGATATGACCTCAGGTGTGATTCCGCCGGTGGCTGAACAAGTCTTGCGGACACTTAGCATTCACATCTACGACAAAATAACTGCTCCAAAATTCACCAAAAAAATCTCAGTGCCTCAGGTGCTTAACAGCATCATTAAGACGATCGGTATTTTTCAATAACGCTCAAAAATTTTTTAAGCGCTCGCGCGCGGTGGGAAATGCTTGCCTTCAATGACGCGGGTAATTCTCCAAACGTCTTATTGTAGCGCTTAAGGATAAACAACGGGTCAAAACCAAAACCATTGCTCCCCTGCTCTTTTTCTGCGATCAAACCACTGCACGTGCCTTGCACCACCGCAATTTCTTTGCCTTTACCGTCGACAAAAGCAATCACACAACGATATCGCGCTTGTCGCTTTGATAAAGGAACGCCCTTTAACATCGCAAGCAACTTCTTATTTTTAGCATCCTCACTAGCGCCTTCACCGGCAAAACGTGCGGAATAAATACCAGGGGCATTGCCAAGCGCTTTGACTTCAAGTCCGGAATCATCGGAGATTGTAAGCTTGCCTGTGCACTTGGCTATCTCAATGGCTTTCTTTAAGGCATTAGCCCGATAGGTTTTACCATCTTCGACCACGTCGGGTAAATTGGGATATTCGAGCAATGATGTTACTTTGTAAGGCAGACCTGCGAGCAATTCTTTAATTTCCCCAACCTTACCCTTATTGCGTGATGCGACAATTAATTCTTTCATTAAAATTTCAACCCCGGCAGATTTTTCTTCTGCATGGCAATCAATTCTTTAATGCCCTTCTTAGCCAATGCCGTCAACGCTGCCATTTGTTTATCAGAAAATGTGCCGCCCTCGCCGGTGCCTTGCACTTCAACAAATTCACCCTTACCCACCATCACAATATTCATATCCACTTCCGCTTTAGAATCTTCGATGTAATTTAAATCCAAAACTGGAGTTCCTTTTGAAATGCCAACACTAATGGCCGCAATATAATCACGAAGTGGGATCGCATTGATCATTTCTTTCTTCTTCATCCACAATAACGCATCTGCAAGTGCTATAAATCCACCTGTAATCGACGCGGTGCGTGTTCCTCCATCACCTTGCAACACATCACAATCAATGCGCAGTGTGCGTTCGCCCAACTGTTTCATATCCACAACACTGCGCAAGCTGCGCCCAACAAGGCGTTGGATTTCTTCGGTGCGGCCAGAAGTCTTTTCACGACGTATACGTGACGTACAAGAACGTGGCAACATGCCATATTCTGCAGTAACCCAACCTTCGCCCTTGCCTTTGAGAAATGGTGGGACACCATCTTCAACCGATGCAGAACAAATGACCTTGGTTTCACCAAATTCAATCAAACATGAACCTTCCGCATGCTTTAAATAATTTTTAGTAACTCGAATGGGTCGCATTTGATTGGCGCGACGTCCGTCTGGTCTTGGCATTATTTTTTCCTTGTGTTGGGGTATTCTGCGGTGACAATCGTACCTATCCCGCCTCGAGGATTCATCACAACTGTCACTTTCATATAACGGGGTTTGCAGGCTTTAACAAAATCATCCATCAAACGATTCACCAAATGCTCATGAAAGATACCTAATTGCCGATACTCTAAGAGATACATTTTCAATGACTTAAGTTCCAAACAAACTTTTGATGGCTTATAAGAAACCTTGATCACCGCAAAATCTGGTAAACCTGTCTTAGGACAGATGCAGGTGAATTCCGGAATATCTAAATCAATGACATACTCACGGTCATCGTATTGATTGGTCCAGACTTCGATAGCAGGCATTTTGAGATTGCGAATATTGCTTTGACGACCTTCGTATGAGCTTGGATTTTTCATAACTTACCTTAATTTCATGAATTTGTGTGTTTGAGGGATTATTCTAACATCGGTTAAATGTTTAGAACAATATTTCTGAAGCTCGACAGATTGCGCAATGCACCCGTCGGCTTTCTTCATATCAAAATAATTGGGCTGCAAGATAAACGGCAAATGCGGGTCAATGCGTTTAACCAGATCAACGGCTTTATAGACCTCCGCTTCTAACGTATCTGCTGAAATCACCACCTTAATAAAGGTTGGTTTTGTAACGGCTATTTTTAAGAAAGCTTCATGTTCCTCCCAGAATGCTTGTTGTTGCGTCGAGGATGGCAACTTGATGTCCATGGCCACAATATCAACGTGTTTGATCAAACGTTGTAATTGATCGGGTAAGGTGCCGTTGGTTTCTAAATAAATCTTCATGCCCGCTTGATGCAACTGTGGCAAGAATGCTTCTAAGAAATCAACTTGTATCAACGGTTCTCCGCCGGTGATGCTAACGGAATGACACCCTTCATAAAGCGCCTTAACTTGACGTAACAGATCTTCTAATCCAACGTCTTTATAATTGCGGCTCGTATCACCAATAGATGCGGGCGTATCGCACCAGACACAATGCATGTTGCATTCAAAGAAACGCACAAAAACTTGGGGGCGCCCCATGTAAGGGCCTTCGCCTTGGATGGAACGAAACACTTCCAGTATTTTAGCGTCAGGCGATGCCAGCATCGAGGAATCCTTGTTCACGCAAGCGGCAGCTATCACAAACACCGCAGGGTTTTTGTTTTCCTTGATAGCACGACCATGTCATGTGCAAAGGAACGTTGAGTTTTGCAGCTAATTGAATGATGCGAGCTTTGCTCAAATGAATGAGCGGTGTTTGCACCTTGATCGTCTTGCCTTGCACACCCGTCTTTAAACCTTGGGCTAACATGCTTTGAAAACTATCAATAAACGCTGGACGACAATCTGGGTACCCCGAATAATCAACCGCGTTAGCCCCAATAAAAATATGTTTAGCACCAATGGCTTCAGCAAATGATGCAGCGAAACTTAAGAAAATGATATTTCTCGCCGGAACATAGGTCACGGGAATATCCTTGCCTTCAAGTTTGCGATACTTAGGGACCACAATATTATTATCAAGCAACGCCGACCCCTTCCACGGCAACCCGATCGTCACCACATGAAACGGGCTTTTGGACAATGTGGCAATTTTTTTAGCTGCGAGAATTTCTTTGCGATGGCGTTGGCCATAATCGAAAATCAGGCAATGCGTTTCATAGCCTTTGGATTTGGCATAATACAATACGGTTGTGGAATCAAGCCCGCCGGAAAGCAGGACAACAGCTTTAGTCATAATAAATGATGCTGGCTGTATCCGATTCAAAGACTTCAACAGACTTTAATTGAAGCGGCGCCACCTGTGATTTTAACTGGGCGTGAATATACTTTGCTAGATTTTCCGTCGAAGGATTAACATTTTTAAATGCAGGGTGTTCATTTAAATTTACATGGTCCAAGGGCTTTAAGACATCTTTGAGCTTCATCTTTAAAATCTTAAAATCCATCAACAAACCAATATTGTTTAATTGATCGCCTATTAAGACAACTTCAACTTTCCATGTATGGCCATGCAATTGCGCGCACGGGCCATCATAACCGTTGAGCATATGTGCTGATGCGATATGATCTTTGACTTTTAACTCAAACATTGACTTTTAAAACCTCTTTAACCCCGCCGCCTAAAAAACGCTGGGCCATGCGTTTAAAATTTTCTGGTTCGTCGCTGACTAAAAATGTATGTTCTGCAGGGGACAACTGCATGCGCAACAACTTCTTCTCCAACAATATCTGCCTCACCTGCGCCGCCACTTCCTCGGCGGAATCGATGAGATTAACCTTCGGCCCCATGCAAGAGTGTAACACATTTTTAAGCAATGGGTAGTGCGTGCACCCTAGGATCAGGCTATCCACCTTGGCCTTCTTAATCGCCGCCAAGTACTCTTCTGCCACCTTATAGGTAACAGCATGATTAAACCAACCCTCTTCGACCAAGGGCACAAACAAAGGGCAAGCCTGTGATGTCACGGCGATGCGTCGATCTAAAGCCTTAATCTCTGCAGCATAAGCCCCACTTTTGATCGTCGAAGAAGTGGCTATAATACCAACTTTCTTGGTTTTTGTCGATAGCGCGGCTTTGCGCGCCCCTGGGCCAATTACCCCAATGATGGGGACCTTACATTCTTTTGATAAGACATTGAGTGCCAATGCAGATGCGGTATTACACGCCACAATGATCACCTTCACCTTATGCTGTTGTAAAACCTTCACAATCTGACGGGAATAGCGGATGATTGTTTCCGCAGACTTTGTCCCATAAGGCACACGGGCGGTATCACCAAAATAAACAATGCGTTCATTAGGCAAAAATTGAATGACCTGTTTGACAACGGTTAAGCCGCCTAAACCTGAATCAAAAACTCCGATGGGGAAATTAGATTTATGAGTCTGTGGCATATTTAATGATGCTGTGCGCGATGGCCTCAGCAATTTTTTGGCGGTATGCGAGTGAACTTAATTTCTTTTCTTCATGACGATTGGACAAATAACCGACTTCAACCAACACGGCGGGGATTAACGTATTACGCACTACAAAAAATCTACAATGTCGAGCCCCACGGTTAACGACTCCCGTTTCACTGGCACTTTCTTTCACGATTCTTTTAGCCAACGTCTCTGATTGAGAAACTTTTTGTGCATACATCATATCGGCCACAATATCTTCTAAAATACCAGAGTAAGTACTATTTAATTTCTTAACAAATATTTTCTCATTCTTAGCACGTTGCTCCTCATCTAAATCCCGCTTTGATGTTGTCTTTGCATAATAAACCTCAATCCCCTCTGTTTTTCTAGCAGGATTAGAATTGGCATGAACACTTACGAATAAATCTGCGTCTGATTTTGTTGCAATTTCAGTTCGTTGAGGCAACGAAATAAATTCATCACGATCACGTGTTAATATTACTTTTAAACCAGCTTCTTCTAGATAATCTTTCATATGACGGGCAATATCTAAAACAACTGTTTTTTCCTTAATACCCGTCGCTCCTTGCGTGCCTGGATCTTTACCCCCATGCCCCGCATCAATAACAACTGTCCTAATCCTAGTTCTACTCCAATCCACTTGTGCCCCGCCCTGTGGCGCAATCACGCCTAGCGGTACTAAAACCTTACTTTCAAAATCATCTGGAACAAAAATATTACTATTCACGCGACGCAATGGCGCACTAAGGGTAACTCGGTCACGATTAACCATGACAACACGGCTGCCGACCAAGGCTTTGGCTTTATTGCCTTGAAATTCTAATAACACCACTTGCGTAACCCCATCCCATTGCCAGCTAACATGGTATTGATTACAAATCTCATTTAAATCAATGCCCATGGGTGGCGGTGGTGGTGGCGTCGGAGTTCCCGCGCAACCATGCAAGAACAACACCAACATGGTTACCAAGCATAATTTTAAAACATGCCTAAACATCTATTGTCCCTTAGCCGTTAAAAATATGATTGTCTCAACGCGCTGCATTAATTTGCCTTTATTACGAAAAACTAATCCCACAATCGGCAAATCACCTAATAAGGGAAACTTGTGTGTTTTAGTAACTTCATGCTCATAAAAAATTGAACCCATGACAATCGTCGATCTAGGTTTCAAATCAAGGCGCGTTGAACCAACTTTACTCTTGATGGTAGGCTGCAACATCAGCTGCTTTTCACCTTTGCTATCCATCGTTAATTCCACATCGAGAGCAATTGTATTTTTTACATCTTCTTTAAGAAATACTAACGTTTGTTTTTCATCTGCCGTTAAGGTTATGGTCTCCTGATCAACCTGGGTTACCTTACCAACTGCATCCAAGGCATCTAACAAAACCCCATAGTCTTCGTCGGATACTGAGCCAACGCTCAACTTTTTCTTATTCTCAAGTGCATCATCACTCTTAAGCGTGACCGCATGAAAATCACTAACAATGGCTTCCCAATCAACGCCATCCCGGTGTTCGTCGTTTAAGATAATTGATACCACATGTGGTTGAAGGATAATTTGAGCCAACGGGGTCGTTGCATTCTCTTGCGCCCAAGCTGGTAACGCAAACAAAACACAACACAACAGAAGCCATGAAGCCTGTAACTTATGAAATCTCATTGTCGACATTCTCATACATTTTTACGTCTAGGTCAAGATGAAAACTTAGCTAAAAAGAAGCCTTCCATGACATCACTGGGCATAACCCGCAAACAGCCTGTGATGGTAGAAGGATATGATGACACACCTTTTATCTCAATTGGCTGCAACTTGAAACTACCATTCGTTTTCTTTAAAAACCAGTCGACCACATCTTCATTCTCTTCTTTACCAAATGTGCACGTCGCATAAACCATGGTGCCGCCCTGCTTTAATAATTCACTAGCCTTTAACAACAATCCTTTTTGTTTATGCGCCATTTCATGGATCTTGCGCACCGACCAGAATTCATAACTTTTAGGACGATCCAACGAAAAGCGCCCCTCACTGCTACAGGGAGCGTCAACCAAAATGCTATCAAATAAATGTTCACCTCTAAAAAAGCGGCCATCCTTACTTGTCAACTTAACCTTAGCCTCTAACAATTCTGTGACAGCTTTTAACCTAAAGAAACGATTGCGCACCGGCTCATTGGCCATGATGCTGCCTTCATTGTTCATCATCGCCGCTATTTGTGTTGTTTTGCTGCCAGGCGCCGCACACAAATCCAAAACGTGCATACCAGGTTTTGGATCCAAAACAATTGGCGCCAACATACTCTCTAAACCCTGCGCATAAATCATCCCATGCTGACACAAAATCGATTCTAATAATTGAGCACTATGCGCAACATCAACAATAAAAGCATCCGCATACCAAGACACTTCTTGAAAAGGGATATCATGCTCCTTCAAATAAGCCCACACATCATCCCGCTTCATCTTAAGCGTGTTCACACGAAATGATTTATGCGTTTTGGGCTTAAAATATTCTAAAACATCACCTTGGCATGGGACTGTTTGAGAAAAACGTTGTAAGAATTCTTGAGGTAGTGCCACGTAAACCTTCCCGACTATAAAGTTGCTAAATAAAACGTGTTAGTATATACTTTTAAGTATGAAATGTCTAGAAAACCGTCGCGGTCAATCCATGATCGAACTGTCCTTTGTGGCTTTAGCTGTTATTGCTGGGATCGTCATAGGCGGGCCATATTTACTAGACTCGATCAACAGCCATTTTAAAATTTGGGACACCGCTGTTAGTGATTCAACCAATGATCGTTTGGTTAAAGCCAATAAAGAAGATTTAAATATTCCGTCCCAAGCATGCGTTCCTCAAGGTAAGGCGCCAGGCAGTTGCGGAGATCCTCGGGGTAATTGTCAAGAAACACAACGATTCTTTACCCATCAATACACCCCTGTTGGTTGCCAGACAAACTTTTCCTGTGAAGATGACAGCGAATGTTGCTCCATCCCCCAGCTCACCCAACTCTGCTGGCGAAAGAATGACCCTCAAAATGGCGCACGCCTTTGGGCTTCTACCACTGACATTACTGCAGATGTTGCATCAAAAGGATTTATTTCATGTTACCCCAACGGTGTTTACACTCCCAGTGCTTCCAATTGCAAGAATGGCGATCAACTCTATCAATTCTCTTGTGGCAACAAAAAAAACATGTTTGTTGGCTTACCCAATCGGGATAAATGCTTGCCTGTTTGCAATTGGGATGCCATCCCACCAAACTCGACCGCTTGTCCAAATCAAGGTAATGGTGATCTTATGGCTGATAGTCAAGATCCTAGTATTATCGAAACAAAAACCCCTTGCTCAACATTCAGTGGAGATTGTCAAGCCCAATGCAATGATGGATATAAACGAAATAACGGAACCTGTACAGAAACCGCCTGTGAACTCGTTACTACATTTAATACTGGCGCTTCTCAAGGGTCGTATTACAGCTCAGCTAGGTATGATGAAGTAGTAAGATTTATTTCTGATGTTTGTGCAGATGATTTTAATTATTCCTACAGGGTCGATGGTGGTCCGTGGCAAGGTAACTGTCCAGGCCCCATATGGACATGTAATTACTCAGATAAGAATAAACATGATGGTGGTGGCACCGCGCAATGCGCCCGCATTAATGAACGAGGGCACCAGATTGAGATTTACCTTTGGGATGGTGGCGATGGACATGATAATACACAAATTTCAGGATATATTTATCTCGATGGCGTATGTTCTGCAACAAGAAATGGAGGATGGGGCGAATGGGGACCTTGCACTGCGCCTTATGCTTACACTTGCTTAGGAGTTCAATATCGCTCCTGTAATAACCCCGCTCCTGCTTATGGCGGAGAAAACTGTCCTAATTTTGCCAATGCGTATTATCAAATCTGTAATCTCCCCATTGGAACACCTGCTTGTTTCTGTCGAGATAATCCTAATGATGCTAGCTGCCAATCTAGTGGCGGAGATGGCCGATAAATTGTATCTTTAAAAAAACAGACCGTTTCTCTCTAAAGCTTTAATAATTCACAACTTCCAGCAGATGTGTCCCCGTAAGTTGTTATTAATAACTTATTTTGCATTTTCATATTTTCTAAGAAACGGTCCATTCAAAAAAGGGGTTACAAAATGGTGGCGGTTAGCATCCCAACGCGAAAAAGGATTAATCCCAGCGAGATGCTGCCGAATAAGTATAGTAGGGCTTTGATCATTGCACCGGATTTGATTAGGGTGTAGCTTTCTAGGATGTAGGCAGAAAAGGTTGTGAAGGCGCCGCAGAAGCCGGTGATCATCATGAGCCGTACCGTCGATGGAACGGTGAATTTACGTTCGATTAAAACATCCAAGAATCCCACCAAGAAGCATCCCAAAAGATTAACGGCCAACGTGCCATAAGGAAAGTCCATGCCTGTCTTGTGAAAGATGGCGCCGGCTAAAGAATACCGTGCGATGGTTCCTGCAATACCACCTAAAATTAAGGCGATCCAATTATTCATGGCATATCTCCAAATTTTGAATATAATACATTTCCTTTAAAAACCGCTAGGAGCATATTATGTCAACCCCGATATCTACGCAAGATCTGCTTACACAATTAAACTGGCGCTACGCCGTTAAAAAGTTTGACTCAACACGCACGATCCCGCAAAATATTTGGCAGACATTAGAGCAATCCTTAATCTTAACCCCCTCTTCGTTTGGTTTACAACCTTGGAAATTCATCGTCGTTAAAAATCCAGACCTTCGCGCTAAACTGCGTGGGTTTTCTTGGAATCAGGGTCAAATCACCGACGCATCACATTTGGTTGTCTTTGCTGTTAAGAAGAATGTCGACGGGATTGACATCGAGCACTTGATCAACCGCATTGCAACCGTACGCAAGATCCAAGAAGAGGCATTAGCGGGATACAAACAAATCATGTTGGGATTCGTCAACAACCCCGACAAAAATTTCGACATCAATGAATGGGCTTCCCGTCAGGTTTATATTGCCCTTGGAAACTTCTTAACATCTGCGGCCTTATTGGGAGTTGATGCATGCCCCATGGAAGGATTGGATGCTGCTGCCTATGACCAAGCATTAGGCATTGAAGAAGAAGGTTATCACACCTTGTGCGTTGCAACGGCAGGCTTTCGCGCCGACGATGATGAATACGCACGTCTCTCAAAGGTGCGTTTCGCTCAAAGCGATGTCATAACATACCGTTAATCTTTTTAGAATTTCTTCAAGACACTTAAGCGGAATAAATGCTGCGTTTCTAATACCGTCGAGGCGTAGTAAGCCAAACGCGGGTCATAGACATTGGTCGCCACATTATAAGCAGGACCGACGCCATACTCTAAACCTAACCAACTATCTGGCGCAAACACCCATCGGGTAGCAAAATATAAATTGTGATACCCGCGATATTCAATCTCCGGTGTTGCTTGACCTAATTTCACAAAATCATTCCAACGCGAATAGCTGTAACGGCCAAATAGCCCCCAGTTTTTGGTGATCAAATAACTGCTTTCAATCCCAAAATGGTTCATGTTATCGTCGATATTACCGGCAAAAACATTAGAATTGCGGGTATAATCAAGGTAAATGTGCCACTTATCCGTCGGGACTAATTCCAAACCTGTTTTCATAATGCTAAAGTAGTCATATGGTGGGGTGTCAAACA
This sequence comes from uncultured Planctomycetales bacterium, assembly GCA_964572155.1. Taxonomy (GTDB): domain Bacteria; phylum Omnitrophota; class Gorgyraeia; order Zapsychrales; family Fredricksoniimonadaceae; genus JACQQW01. The sequence continues at coordinate 30,244 of CAZNDZ010000001.1, forward strand.
AACCACCAGAATACACAAATGGCACTTGCTTTGTATAAAGCCGTGTTTCATCGCGGAAGGTTGTGATAAAGGAACTGTTTAAGTCTGCTTGTGGAAAATTATCCGCTGCTAGTGTTGAGTCATTGGTATATTCCCACACCCCATTTAACGCTGCCCATTGGGTTAATTGATAACGCGCGCCAACAGATGTGGTGGTTGTGCTTGGATCTTCCCCGCCCCTAACAGCTGCATTCTGCAATGCCTCACCTGTATCACCATCATAAACATAAGGGTCGATCCCTTGCGTAGTTTTAGGTAACTTATCCCAAATAAATAAAAACTTGGTGGTTAATTCATCGGTTGCTTTATAATCCCAATGTGTTTGGCTGACAGTTTCAATTTTTTTCTGATGTTGCCCCTCAACATTAACAACTTGGCGTATATCGGTCGTTCCTTTTAATCGCCCATCAAGCATGCCAACATCATAACGCCACCCATAAGCCATGCGGCCATAGTCTAAGCCATCACCTATCGCAAAAGGTGAAAGATCATCTTCACTGGCATAAGCCATTTGGGCAACACCTGGCAAATATCTAAACGTCGACGGATAAAACGTCAAATGACGATTCCAAAATGCATCTTTGCGGGTTGAATGATAGTTGGATAATGTTGATTCAAAGTCTTGATCCATACGTCCAATATAGGCACGGGTCTTATAGAAGTTTGTGTCCTTAGAACCTGACGCAATACCATAATAATCTTTTCGATTCATCATGTAAGGATCAGATGTAGCGGTGATCGACGTGTAATAGGCATTTCCATATTTCTTAGTTTGCCACTTAGCATCGGTTGCATCATATTGGCTCGATGAAAAACTGTATTGAGCATTCCACTTCACATTTTCAAAAGGCATAATCCCTGTGTCAATGCTCCCGACGTAGTTACGACCATCTTGGCTGGACTTGACAAACCCTTCGTGATCTGCGGCAGTACCACCGATATAAAATCCTTCATCAAAATAATGCTTTAAGCGGGCACTTGCAGCCAATGTGTCAAAATCACTATAGTTTTGCCATAATGTTTTTGGTGATGCAATCACAAAATCTAACGATGTATCTGGTTCGGGATTAAATGCAAATTTGGCCCCGCGCAACGCTGTCAAACGCTGACCAGAACTATCCCTCGTCCCAAAACTTAATGAACGATCCCAATAACCTTTTGTGTAACTACCAGCTAAGTCATTAAAATTTCCTGGTTGCCAGCTGCGTAACCATGGGCTTTCTTCCCAATAAGAACGGTTATTGGATAACTTTAATGGATCGTCCGTTGTTAATGCTTGATTCTCATACGCCATTGGGAAAGCGCGGAAGAAAACACTGTCCGTTGGTTTAAAATCTAACCATGCTTCACGGATCGGCATGAATGTATATTCTAGCTTTTGCTCAGGGAGATTAAAGAAACCACCAAAGGTTGTCCCGACGCGGTTGGCAGGAATAATGTTACCATTTTGAATCTTAATTTCTGGAAGAGCTAGAGCATCCCCCGTACGTGTGGTTCTTAAAATACGGCCAATTGTGTAGGTATTGCTTCCAATGCTTAAATATTGCAATTTCACAATGTCGCCGCTACCTTGCTGCACATAAACTTCTTTGGATTTCCCTGTCAAGCTCCATGGATCTAGGGTTACATTAATATGGGTTGCCACCGACGATGCCACCGACGCATCCACGACAAATTTCATGCGCGAATATAGAGCCGGGTCAAAGGTTTCAAGACGATTATTTAAGGCCTTATCTGACAAAATGCGATAATTACGTTCATTTAAATCCGCATTAGCGCGATTGAAACGCACACGGCCGTTGGGATAGATACCAATCGATGAATACAATTCACCTGAAACTTTAAATTTATTTTTCTTAGAAGATCGTTTACGATCTTTAGCCAAAGCTTCTGCAAATGTTTGCGGTCTTTCATTTACACCTGTATTTGGTAAATCTGTCACTACTTCTTCCGTCGCTGATTCATCATCTACTGCTACTTCAGCAACATAATCTTGAGGATTAGCTTGAGCTTGAACAATGATTTCAGGTGATTGCGCGGTAATCGTATCATCCAAGCGTTTAATTGTTTGGGCTGACGCCAAGGTTGGCATCACATTGGTCTTTGTCACAATCGGCAGCGGCGCTTGTGCAACTACTTTTTGTGTCGACGGCACAAGATTAGTCTTAACAACTGGCGCATCGCTCTTGATAACAGGCACGACCACAGGTTTATTGACAGGTGTAGCACTTATCGGTTTTACAGCAGCCACATTTACTACCGGCTCAACCGTTTTTGTAACTGTCGGAATAACTGGCAAAGTAGTTGCTATTATAGGAGTAGACGGTGCTGTTGTTGACTGAACAACGCTGGGCGTTGATAAATTATCTAAACTTGTGTTAACCGCATTAATGACAGTGGCTGACACAGGAACCGTCTTTGCATCACTACAAGGCTTCTCTGGGCACTCTGGACATGCTGGGCATGGTGGGCAAGGCGCTTGTCTTAACGTAATGCCACCGCCATTTGGTATTTCTAAAAGGTCTAAAATCTCTAGGATTAACTTATCACGATTAGGCTTACTAAAATTCTCAATTTCAGCCGCATAAGACACAGACGGGCCAATGCTTAAAATTAGGCAAAGAAAAAATAAAATAAACCGCTTATATGGCGCTACTTTTGAGTTCATGATCCCAATTTTCTATGGTTAAGGGGAAACTATAGGGAAAGTGTACACTACAACCGGCTGTTTTGCCAATTTATGAGGCAGACACCTATATGCTTCAAAATATTAAAACAACGCCATAACCTCATAAGCCCCTAAGGTTTAAGGCTTTGGATCAAGAATACGCTTTCTTACATAAAAAAAATATTTCGTTATTTAGGTAATTCTTCTTTGGAAAGAGGTTTTGAAGGGTGGTAAAAAATCTGTTCGTTGGTCACACGGCCATCAGGGTCATACTCACGCTGATATCGAAGGACATCATCTTTAAACTCATGCTCAGCAATTTTCTTGCCATCATCATTAAATTCCTTAAAAATACCTTGGCGTTTATCATCTTTAAATAAACCCGCTGTCTTAACTTTCCCATTGGGGTAAAATTCACGTGCAATACCTTGCTTTAAATCATCAACAACCTTTACCTCTGACTTAACCTCACCGGTGTCATAATATTGTTGCCACGATGGATCATTTTTCTTGCCAGCTTTGTAATGAACTTTGGAGAGCTTTTTGCCATTTTCATAGAAACTTACTACATCACCTTCCCATAGATCATTTTTCATTTTTCCTTCACGAGAAATTGTCCCTGTCTTAAAATATTCTTTAGCTATGCCCGTGCGTATGCCGTCGATGGCTGAATATGTCCCTTTAACTTGACCATTACCCCAATATTCACGGATAAGACCTGTTTGTATGCCATCTTTAAATTCATATTCACGTATCAAGGCTGCTGTTACAGGATCAAATTGTTTTGTCGTCCCTACCTCTTTACCCGACTTAAAATGACGCTCCCATACCAAACGTCCCTGCTCATTGTATTCTCTTGTCGGCCCATCTTGCACGCCTTTGATATATTCAATTTCTGCTTGAACACGGCCATTATTGTAATACAGCGTCGATGTGCCATGCAGACGACCTTCATTGTAAAATGATTTTATTTTCATCGTCCCATCTGGCCAAAATCCTAAGGCTATGTCATCCATCTTACCATCGACCAATTTACCTGTACCAGATATCCTGCCGTCGGGATAGAAATTGCGAAAGAGGCCATTGGGGACGCCTAATTTGTATTGGACAATGCGCGATAATTTTCCGTCTTTATCATATTCATTGATAAAGCCGTCTTTGATCGGCTCAGCCGCCCACGCAGGGGAAAACAAAAAGAAGAGGGCTAAAAACAAGCAGACATTCATACCTGTAATTTAGCCCCCTAAACGCCTTTAGACAAGCATAAAATCATTTAACTGTAATTTTTTGTACTGCAGGTGCTGGTACTTTTGCAATACGATTGAGTTTGATTGTTAAAACTCCTTTGTCGTACTGCGCATCAATCCCTGATGTTTCGACATCGTCGGGTAATGGCATCGATCTAACAAAATGCCCAAACGATCGTTCTTGTCTAAAGTATTTATCCTGCGCTTTTTCTTCTTTAGCGCTATTACGCTCCCCAGAAATAATTAAATAATTGTCTTTTACAGTGACTTCAATATTATTTTTATCCATCCCAGGGATATCCATGGTGATCGTATATTGCTTATCAGATTCTTTGACATCAATGCGCGGGTTGAAATAATTCTGATAATCTAATTGTTTCAACATGCGCTGCATATCGTGCATTTGGGCAAATGGATCCCATGCATCAAAGTCTTCCATGACTGGCTGTTGAGCGTTTCGTTGTTCTAATTGTGATAAGCGTTGTTTTAATAACTGAATTTCTTTCTTAAGTGCCATCGTGTCTTCTGCAGCAAAGGATGTCGTCGCGACACCTAATGCCGTTGCAGTGGCAATGATCATTAAAGCGGCATTCTTATAAACGGTGATTTTCATCGTACCCTCCTTGTATGATGATTGTGTTGGTTTAAATAAAGACTAAATCCTCACCTTGGGCATCCACCGCGATCGCTTGACCTTCTTTTAATTCACCTTGCAATAAACGCATGGCAATGGGGTCTTGCAATAGTTTCTGCATCACGCGTTTTAGCGGCCTTGCCCCATAGATTGGATCATAGCCTTGATGAACTAACAAATCTTTGGCTTTTGTAGTCACGTCAATTGTGATCTTACGATCTTCCAAGCGTCGTGCCAAAAGACCTAGTTGCACGTCAACAATCTTTCTGACTTCATCTTGTCCTAAACGGTTAAAGACAATGATGTCATCCAACCGATTTAAGAATTCTGGCTTAAAGTGCTGACGCATGGCTTGTAAAATGATTTGACGCACGTCTTTGCTGCTTTTAATATCAGCTGTTTCTGCCGTGCCAATATTTGATGTCATGATCACAATGGTGTTTTTAAAATTGACCACGCGACCTTGAGAATCTGTTAAGCGCCCGTCGTCTAACAATTGCAACAATACATTAAACACGTCGGGATGTGCTTTTTCAATCTCATCAAATAAAACAACCGCATATGGCCTGCGACGCACGGCCTCGGTTAATTGACCGCCTTCTTCAAAGCCAACATACCCTGGGGGCGCCCCAATCAAGCGGGCAACGGAATGTTTTTCCATATACTCGCTCATATCAATGCGCACCATGGCATTTTCATCGTCAAACAAGAACCATGCCAAAGATTTGGCGAGCTCTGTCTTACCGACACCCGTGGGCCCAACAAAAATAAACGATCCCAAAGGTCGACGAGGATCACTTAATCCTGTGCGTGAGCGACGGATACAAGATGCAATGCTATCAATCGCATCGCTTTGCCCAATGACCCGCACCTTCATTGCCTTCTCCATATCAATGAGCTTTTGTGTCTCAGCTTGCATGAGCTTTGATAAGGGGATTTTTGTCCATTTCGAAATAATTTCGGCAACATCGCTCTCGTCGACTTCTTCTTTAAGCAAAGCGCCACCCGATTGAACCTTAGCTAATTCTTGATTCTTAGCTTCTAATTCCTTTTGTAAAAGCCCAATGGTGCCATAACGGATCTCAGCGACTTTATTTAAATCACCGATTTTTTCCGCCTTGGCTTCTTCCAAACGGCTCGATTCGATTTTTGCTTTAATGGCACGGATGCGATCAATGACCGCTTTTTCATTTTGCCAACGCACGCGCATTTCTTTGTTCTTTTCTTTTAAAACGCTTAAATCAGCCTCGATTTTATTTGATCGCTCTTTAGATGCCGCATCTGTTTCTTTGCGCAATGCTTGGCGTTCAATTTCTAAACGCCTGATCTCACGTTCATTCTGATCTAATTCTTGGGGCATGCTGTCAATTTCGATGCGCAATTTTGAAGCAGCCTCGTCGATCAAATCAATGGCTTTATCTGGTAAGAAACGTTCGGTGATATAGCGATCACTCATGACCGCGGCTGCGACGATGGCCGCATCTTGAATGCGCACCCCATGATGCACTTCATATTTTTCCTTAAGACCACGCAAAATGGTGATGGCATCTTCAACCGATGGTTCATTGACCATGACCTGTTGAAAACGTCGCTCCAAGGCCGCATCTTTTTCAATATATTGCCTGTATTCGTCAAGCGTTGTTGCGCCAATGCATTTTAAAGAACCGCGCGCTAACGCGGGCTTAAGCAAGTTAGCGGCATCGACGCTGCCTTCGGCGCGTCCGGCCCCAACAATTGTATGTAACTCATCAATGAATAAAATAATGGATCCATCATTGCCTTCAACCTCCTTTAAAACAGCTTTTAAACGATCTTCAAACTCCCCACGAAATTTTGCACCTGCCACCAACGCTCCCATATCTAAAACAATGACGCGTTTGTGCTTTAATCCTTCTGGGACATCCCCAGTAAAAATACGTTGCGCTAAGCCTTCAACAATGGCTGTCTTACCAACCCCTGGTTCTCCAATCAACACCGGATTGTTTTTCGTACGGCGTGACAATACTTGTATCACCCGACGGATTTCTTCCTCGCGCCCAATCACCGGATCTAACTTACCCTTAGCCGCTAAGTCCGTTAAATCCCGACCAAAACGTTCTAAAGCTGGTTTCTTTTCATCTTCATTTGGAATGATCTGCATACATCCTCCTCACATGTCGGGCATAGTCACACGTGAAAACATTGTGACGAAGCCTGATTAGCACTCATGCTTCTCGTCTGCTAAAAACTGATCAAAAAAATATGAGCGCCTTGATTAGCACTCTAAGTATTACACTGCTAATATATCACTTTATTGTTTTTTGTCAAGAGCCTAAAATATCCAGCACCCCCACGGTACATGTGAGAACCATAGGGCAAATATGATCATGGCGCTTAATATTGCTTTTAAACATGCGGCAACGAGAGTGGCTAAAGGCGGAGAAAAACTCACGGCGATTAAACATAAACCTAACGCCATCACCATGTCTGCCAGCGGCACGACGGGGATATTGGCCAAGATGGATATCGGTGTGATCATGTGAAAGTGATATAGGATAATTGGTGCGGTTGCTATGAATGCTGCGATGGATACGGCGATGGGTAATGCAATGAGCTTTGGGAGAAATGTTATTACACCTTCGATGGACTTAGTTAATACTAAGATGCCTAAAACCGCAGCAAAAGACAATTGAAAGCCCACATCGAACAGATTATTTGGATCAAGGCACAATAAAATTAACGCAGCAAACCCTAATGTATTTAATGCATCCCCCTCGTATTCCCATGCAAATGTGGACAATAACACGGCGCTCATGATCGTGGCCCGCACAACCGATGGCGACCAGCCACTGGTATAGGCATATGCAAATAGAAAAATGGCTGTCATGATAAACTTCCATCGTCGTGTAAACGGCATTAATTGGAATATAAAGAAAATTACTGTCACAACCACCGCCATATTCATCCCACTGATGGCAAGGATATGTGCTGTTCCTGTATTAACGAAAACTTCTTTAAGATCTTTAGGCATTTTATGACGATCACCAATCACCAACGCTGAAACAAAGGCCGCTTCACGAGGTGCAAGATAGACGTCAAAAATTTGATTGATGTAAGCGCGCAAATTGTTAGCGCTGGCAATCATGGCATTGCCCTGATGAAAACCTAATGACTCAACTCCATCTTTTTGTGGGGAAAACATCCAATATATGCCGCGTTCTTGCAAATACTGACGATATGAGAAACTACCTGACCTCATATCATAGATTGGAAACATTTTGCCCTTAATACGCACACGTTGCCCATACCTCACATCCAATTGAGTTTCTCCCCATACCCTTAGTTTTACCGACCCGCTGACCTTGCGCCAATCTTCACCTACCTTTATTTGATAAACATTCACAAGTAAGTCATCAACAGACCGAACCACACCCTCAATGGCTTCACAATGTATAGCATTCCTATATGATAAAAATCCTAAGGAATCGTTGGGTAATAAATGACGCTGTGTGATCCAAACCATTCCCAAAACAAAAACAAGCACGTAAATGATCACCTGCATTTCTTTGAAAACATATAGAAGTAAAAATGCACTGCCCCCTAAGAACAACCACCATAACGGCATCATCAACCACTTGCCTACAACGATCCCTAAGGCAAAGACAATGCACAGCATCAGACATGGACGATGTGTTTTAATGTTCATGCCCATTTGCCTCTACATAAAATGCTTTGATTTTTTGGAAATTCTTTTTGGTTATGCCTTTGACTTTTTTAAGATCTTCCAGTGACTGAAAAGCCCCATGAGTTTGGCGATACTCAACAATGCGTTGTGCCGTCTTTGGACCAATACCGTCGATGCGTTCAATAAATTTCGCATCATCGCGATTAATATCCGGCAGTCGTTTCTTGATTTTCTGACTTGAGGTTTTTACCCAACGTAGTGGCTTGGCATTAAACATCAATGCAGCATGGATGACCTGCCCAAGCAAACAAATGACAATAAACCCAACAATGACCTGACGTTCTTGAGGTGTTAGATGCAACATGAAATAAAACGGGGGCATTAAAATAGAACGCCACGGGGGATGGCGTTTGAAACAACAATATATTACCTAAAACAACTGCATTTGTCCATGATCTGCTTGCGCCTGCTTCTTAAATTTTTTTGGACTTTCATGAATGTCAGGTAAAAATGGTGATGGGCTTAATTGCACGGGCTTACCAAAAAGTTGTCGACGATGTGCATAGGTTAAATATAAACATTCCTTGGCACGCGACATGCCAACAAAAAATAAGCGACGCTCTGCTTCTATATCAGCTTTCATATGTTCTACGTCTAAGGGCAATAGTTTATCTTCACAGCCAATGATAAACACAACAGAAAATTCTAAACCTTTCGCCGCATGTATCGACAATAAGACAACTTTTGCTGACGCATATTCTAATGTGTTTTCATCTTGATGGGGAATGCCCAAATGATCCAAAGCCTGCGTCATAACATGTCGCAGCGCATCTAAACGATACAAGATAGCAATGTCAGCAAGAATACGGTGCGTGCCCATCATCTTTTCAATTTGAGATGCGACATAATCCGCTTCCGCACGATCACTCATAGACGCATGCGTGATTATTTTTCTATTTCTAAAATAACGCAGGTTTTCGTTTAATTTTAATACCGTCGCCCCATCAAAGTCTTGCTCAAAACGATGGATTAAAGAAACTTTCGCCGCATGACACCTGTCAATGCTTTGATCAGGATCTCCAAACGCCGTGACAATGCCTGTATTGCCCGCCAAACGTTTTAACAACGCATGTTGCACAACATTAATATCTTCATATGCGTCGATAAAAATATAAGGATATTGCTGTTGCAATGTATTACAAATAGACTCATCTTCCAGCAATTCTAAGGCTTCCCGCAAGATATCATCCGCATCAATCAGCCCTGCTTGGCGTAAAGCGCGTGTATACATTTTAAATTCTTCATCAGGATTAATGACTAATTGGGTGGACTTGATCAAGCTAATGCGTTCACGCATGGACTTATCAAAATTTTTTAAATCATCATCAGACGCCACCTTGAAATCTTTAGGAAGAGCCGTCTTATCTAAATGAGTGCGTAATAGTTCTAAACAAAATGCATGAAATGTCCCTGCAAACACATGACGTTTGGCCACATCAAGGGCCATCAATTGATATTCTAACTGTGCCGCTGCTTTATTAGTAAACGTTATAGCAAGAACTTGCTTATCTGCTTTTAGATAAGTTACAAAACGTGCGATGCGATGCGCCAAGATATACGTCTTACCCGTGCCTGGACCACCCACAATTAAAACATGGCCGCCGCAATGATCAATCGCTTGCTGTTGTGCAGGATTTAATTGATTTGCCATTACACTATTGCCATCTGACGATCGATGGCGTCGCGTTCTTGATCTGAGAATATTTTAATCGTACCAAATTCCCCGTCGTATCCGGGGGCAATCTGGACTTTACCTTCACGCGTGCGACGTATGCCCTCAGCGATAATATCACCTGCAGCTTTCTTGATTTGATCAATGGGCATATCGCACAAGATATGAAATTCACTACCTAAATTTTTTAACATGTCCTGATAAACAGCTTGCACGGCTTTAGAGGCGGAGCCTACATCTTTGGCTTCGGAAATGATTTCTGGTAGCGGGATTAAACTTTTATACGGTCGTGCACGTGGTGCTTTGCGACCTTCGGGATGATCGGCTAGCTCCTCAACACGGGCCATAACACCGACTGTCACTTCTTTTTTACAGACGGGACATAGGCCCTTATGCTTGATTGTTTCTTGAGGGTGCAAACGGGTTTGGCAATTGCGATGGCCGTCATAATGATACTTCCCTTCTTCTGGGAAAAATTCTAGTGTACCAACTAAACCTTTATCTTTCACGTCAGACAATGCTTTATAGATGGCCGAATAAGAAAGCTCTGTATCAAAAATATTGGCTTCACGTCCTAACTTCGACGGTGAATGCGCATCAGAATTCGAAATCGAGATATAAGGATCCAATTGTTTCAAACGCCAATTCATGACAGGGTCCGACGATAAGCCCGTCTCAACGGCATAGATATGCTTGGTTAAATCGGCAAAACAATCTTCCATACGGTCAAACCCACCCATAGAACCTAAAGCGGAAAACCATGGCGTCCAAATATGTGCAGGGACAAATAAATTCTTAGGATCTGCCTCTAATGCGATCTCTAATAAATCCCGCGAATCAAGCCCTAAAATTGGTCGCCCGTCAGATTTGATATTTCCTATAGCATTTAATTTTGCTTGGACACGCTTCGCCGATTCAAATGATGGGAACCAAATTAAATTATGGACCTTACGTACTTTATCTAACCGCTTATAAATATTTGAAATCTCGACGGTCAACATGAAACGCACCGGCATGCGGCACGCAGGTGGAACCTGAGCTTCCATGGGCTTTGCAAACGTGTCTTTGAGTTTAAACAATCCCTCTTCAGCAGGCTCTAGTTTCGTTTCTAATTCTTTAAGCCATTGAGGATGAACACAATCTCCGGTGCCAACCAGATGAATACCTTTGAGCTGGGCCCAAACATATAAATTTTCTAAATCTAAATTTTTTGCCGTGGCTCGGGAATAGTGGGAATGGATGTGCAGGTCGGCGTAAAACTTCATACTACTATACTAACAAGTTTATTCGGCACAACAATGATCTTTTTGATGGTCTGATTTTCGAGATATTTAACAACATTAGGTTCTGCGATGGCGGCTGCTTGTATGACGTCTTGGGCGCTTCCCGCTGGCATTAAAATCTGGCCGCGAACTTTGCCATTAACTTGAACAGCATAATTGATATTACTTAAAACCAAAGCGCTTTCATCTACAAGCGGCCAATTAACACGACACACTGTTTTTTCTGTCTTACCCATCATCTGCCACATTTCTTCGGCGACATGCGGAGCAAATGGGGTTAATAACAAAACCAATGTTTCGATGGCTTGATTTAATAAAGCATTATTTGTTTTATATTTATCAATTGCATTGGCCAAGACCATCATATGGCTGATCGCTGAATTAAATTTATACCCTTCATCAAAACTTGCAGCAATTTTCTTAATCGCACTATTACGTTCACGTTCTAATTCTTTGGCAGCATCGTCAGCAACTTGAAGAGCATCTTTAATATCTTTGTTATAACGTTTCTCAACCATCATATACACACGGTTTAGGAAGCGCCATGCACCTTCTAACCCGTCGCTATTCCATTCCAATTGATCTTCGGGAGGCGCCGCAAATAAAATAAACAAACGCAATGTGTCTGCGCCATACTTCGACAACACTTCATCAGGATCGACCGTATTCCCACGGGATTTTGACATAACCTCACCATCTTTGAGCACCATGCCCTGCGTCAATAATCTATCAAATGGTTCACTCACATCAACTAAACCTAAATCTTTTAGGAACTTTGTAAAGAAGCGCGAATACAGCAAATGCAAGATCGCATGTTCAATGCCGCCGATATATTGATCAACGGGCATCCAATATTTGGCTTCATTTTTATCAAAGATGACTTTATCGTTATGCGCAGAGCAAAAACGCAAAAAATACCAGGATGAATCAAAAAAGGTCGCCATAGTATCCATTTCACGACGGGCTGGTTTATTGCATTTTGGACATTTACAGTCGACAAACTCTTTAACCTTAGCCAGCGGTGAACCACCTTCACCGGTGATTTTCACATTTTTAGGCAACTCAACAGGCAATTGTGCATCAGGCACAGGAACCACGCCGCAGGTATCGCAATAAATCATCGGGATGGGCGCACCCCAATATCGCTGACGAGAAATCAACCAATCACGCAAGCGCCAATGGACAGAAACCTTGCCCATGTTTTGTGCTTCAATCCATTTGGCAATCTGTTCTTTAGCCGCTTCATTGGCAACACCATCAAATTGTTTGGAATTAACAAGCACACCTTCGTCGACAAAAGCTTCTGTCATTTGCTCAAGCGTAGCATCAGGGGCTTTAGGATTTTTAATGACAACGCGCATCGGCAGCTTATGCTCTTTAGCAAATTCAAAATCACGTTGATCATGAGTCGGCACCGCCATGATCGCACCCGTCCCATATTCCATGAGGACATAATCTCCGATGAAAACCGGAATGCTCTCACCATTGACGGGATTAATGGCATTAACACCCAACGCCATACCTTCTTTGCGTTGATCACCGGACATGCGCATGGACTTTGATTTGTTGGCGGTCTTTGCGATAAAATCTAAGATGGCTTTTTCTTGCGGCTTCCCAGCTATTAATTTCTTAACCAAAGCATGTTCTGGGGCGAGCACAACGTAGGTTGCACCAAAAATCGTGTCAGCACGGGTCGTAAAAACGCGGATGACGTCAGCAGAATCTTTGACTTTAAAATGAATCTCAACGCCGTAACTTTTGCCAATCCAATTTTCCTGCATGGCCTTCACGCGACTGGGCCAATTATTCAATTGCTTTAAATCTTCGAGCAAGGTTTGTGAATATTGTGTGATCTTTAAATACCATTGCTCTAAATCTTTTTGAACAACTTCCGTTTTACAACGCCAACAGGCTCCATTGATGACTTCTTCATTGGCGAGCGTCGTCGCACAACTCGAACACCAATTAACCGGCGAGGCTTTGCGATACGCTAAGCCACGCTCAAACATCTTTATAAAAATCCACTGATTCCACTTATAGTAGCTGGCATCGCACGTCGAGATCTCACGATCATAGTCGTAAGAGAAACCCATCTTAAGCAATTCATCATGCATTTGACCAATACACTTATAGGTCCAGTCACTTGGGTCGGTGTTATGTTTAATCGCGGCATTTTCAGCAGGTTGGCCAAAAGCATCGTAGCCGATGGGGTGCAACACATTAAAGCCTTGCATCATCTTATAACGGGCGATCACATCCGCGATTGTGTAGTTACGGACATGACCCATGTGAATCTTACCCGATGGGTATGGGAACATTTCAAGGCAGTAATATTTCTTCTTTGACGGATCAGCATCAACCTTAAAGGTTTTGTGATCACGCCAAAACTTCTGCCATTTCTGCTCTATATGCTTGATGTCATTGGTTGTGTAGGGCATGATGCTCTATCGGAACTTAAAGACTTATTTTGCGCTAAGGGCTTTGGCGGGAGCCTCTGCGTCAGCGTAATAACTAAGTCCACGTTCGACAAATTGCGATTCGACTTTCTTTGGACCAAAGAAACGTTTGCAGAAATCTTCAGCCTTCTTTTTGTCAAATTCACGGCAGCAATAAATGTCTACGGTGATAAAATCTTTAGGGGTTAAGGTATGGATAACAATTGAGCTTTCGATCAATGGCACCCAACCGGAAAGGCCTGCTTTATCTGGAAAACGCACATCGTCACTTTTGAAAATAGATGGTGGCGCTTGTTTCTCCATCCCCAAAAAACCCACAATCTCGTCGAGGAAATTGTAGCAAAGTGTGAGGTCGTCACAAACACCTGGTTTGCAACCATACAGATCAACTAATAATTCATACCCGAATACCCCGGCTTTGCTCATGGGCTTGTGCGCTCCTTGTAAACTACGTTAATAAACGGTTTATTATACAAAAAATTCTTCTCTTGCAAAGATATATTTTATTACACAATGCTAAAAGAACTCCCTACTAAATAACTCCTGCTAGCGGACCTGCCTGCCGGCAGGTAGGAGAGCTTTGCAACTGGTTGCAAACAGAAAGACTACTTTCCAGCACCTTTATTACACAAATTTAAATAAACAATCCAAAGAGGTAGAAATAGAAATAAATATATGCCTCCGCATGCTAGCAGAGCAAAACCCCTGCTAGTTTCTAATTGATCTTGATACATAAAAATAAGGCAAAACAAAGTAATAACTACTAGACCAATAAGTAACGCTAAACTAATCTTTGGTTTAGATAAAGACATCGAGCGATCATTGAACAAATTCATTAAAAAAGGACCTGTGAAAAAAACTATTACACCTATTAATATAGGCCCATCAATATAAGATTGAACTTCTTTAGGAAGATTTTTCAAAGCCCAAATAAAAACTAAATTAGCTACGATTGCCGTTAAATTAAGAATTTTAATCATTTCATCTCCGATCACTTAACATAAAAGACCCGTTGCAAATGTATCAATTACAGCGGGTTTTGATATAGCCCCTCTAGTTAATTTGTTAAACGTGCACTAAAGGATGTTTCTTAGGATTTAAAAGCGCATCAACAGAAAGGTCTTCGTCAATCAACGGCCAATGAATTCCATAACCTGAGGGTGATACTTTATATGTTTCGCGTTCTTTCTTGGACGCCTTAAGAAGCCTTTTAGATGCTTTGGTTAAATTAACAACCACCTCTGTACCATCCACCTTCATCTTCATAAGCGAACCGGAAAAGACTATTTTCTGAACTTTATGAATCGCTTTCATTTATTTTCTCCTCTCAAATTCGTTCCATTGATCAATTATATAATCAAAATGATCAAAAATAATGCGACGAATTTGTCTTT
Source organism: uncultured Planctomycetales bacterium (assembly GCA_964572155.1). Taxonomy (GTDB): domain Bacteria; phylum Omnitrophota; class Gorgyraeia; order Zapsychrales; family Fredricksoniimonadaceae; genus JACQQW01. Next base: position 45,361 of record CAZNDZ010000001.1, read on the forward strand.
TATCATTCGCTTTCAAGCCAGACGCATAAGCTTCTTCAATATCAAACTTTTTAACATCTAGCCAAAACTTACATTCCATTTCTGCTTTTCTTGCATGAATATGGATCGGCTCATTATTTTCATTTGAATAAAAGAACAGTCTCCATCCTAATATTTCTAATATCGTCGGCATAGCTAAACTATATCACAACAAAAAAGACGCTGCAAACTTAATGTTTACAGCGTCTTAGGATATTGACTCACCGTAGTGGCTAAGAAGATTCTGCCTGAAATTCTTTGATGTGTTGTTTGACAACACCTAAAGGAATATCGGCAGATTCGGCGCCGAATTTATTGTTGTGAGAATGGATGAGCAGTTTGTCTAATTCTTCGTCGGTGACATGCTTGACCTTGCGGCCAGTGTAGCGGATGTTGAGGCCTTTGGTTACAACGGTGACAGGTTCAAAGCCAAATTGCCTTAAAAACTCCGTAAGCGTCTTTTGGGAATAGCCCCACTTATGATTGCCAAAGTGTCCGATGTAAATCTTCGATCCCCATAAATTCTCGCCGAAGATGGTGTCCATGAGATCGTCGAATTTAAATTTAAAATAGCGATTAAATAATATTTTCTTAAAATCCGGTAGCTCCAAATGCATCAGGCCGCCAACTTTAAGCACACGCGCCCAATCGGATACAACCACATAGCGCATGTATTTATCAAAATGCTCTAAGACCCCCTCGGCTTTCAGCTCATCTGCCACTTGGGTATCATAAGGCAAAGGTTTTGCTAAATCATGAATGAGATCAGGATTGCAACTGGCGACCGAATCAATGTTGACCCAGCCTGGAATTTTATTGGTGCCGCAGCCGACGTGTAGTTTCATATCGATAATGTAGCATCGTCAAAAGAGCTCTGCAAGGGTTTAAGTTTGCTTTTTAGAAGCAATTCATCTAAAATAATTTCCTTCAACCCAAGGAGGCTTTATGCAGTTAGTCATTAATGGAATTCTCAAAGAAATCAATAACGGCCAAACAATTGCCGATACGATTAAACAATTCTCAAAAACCGATAAACATTTGATTGCTGAGCTTAATGGCGCCATCATCCCAACCAATGCGTGGGGCACAACAGCGCTAAAAAGCGGTGATACACTTGAACTTGTGGCTTTTGTTGGTGGTGGCTAAATGTCTGATCCATTAATCATTGCCGGTAAAACTTTCAAAAGTCGCTTCTTCCTCGGCACTGGTAAATTCAAAAATAAAGAAGATTTAAAGAACGCCATTGATCAAAGTGGTAGCGAGCTTGTGACCGTGGCGCTGCGTCGCATTGACTTGGAACACCATGAAGACAATATCATGGACTATATTCCAAAACATGTGACGCTGTTGACCAACACGTCGGGTGCTAGGGACGCCAAAGAAGCCATCCGCATCGCACGTTTGGCCAAAGCATCTGGGTGTGGCAACTGGGTTAAGATTGAAGTCATCAATGATAGCAAATACCTCCTTCCCGACAATCAAGAAACAATTCGAGCAACCGAAGTGCTAGCTGCTGAAGGCTTTATTGTCCTGCCTTATGTGACACCGGACCTGTATGCCGCACGAGCACTAGTCAAAGCTGGCGCTGCAACGGTCATGCCACTAGGATCTTTGATTGGCAGCAATCAAGGATTACTCACCAAAGAATTCATTCAAATTTTAATCAATGAACTGGATATCCCCATCGTTGTGGATGCGGGCATCGGTGCACCATCGCAGGCGGCAGAGGCCATGGAGATGGGCGCGGCTGCTGTTTTGGTCAATACCGCCGTTGCCACCGCAGAGCACCCCCCACGTTTGGCCAAAGCATTTGCACAAGCAGTTGACGCAGGACGTACGGCATTCTTGAGTGGCTTACCTGCCAAACAAAGCTTAGCAAACCCAAGCTCTCCTCTGACGGGATTTTTGTATGACCACGCTAAAACAAATCACTGATATTTTAAACGACAGGCGACCTGAAAGCGTTGAAGCCTTAGCCCAAGAAGCTAGCCGCATCACCCGTCAGCAATTTGGCCGTGCGATTGGTTTGTATACACCGCTCTATTTATCTAATTTCTGCTCAAGCCATTGCACCTATTGTGGGTTTCATAGTCAAAATAAAATTGAACGCGTCAAATTAAACCCCGAACAATACACCAAAGAAATGCAGCACATCCATGCACAGGGCATACGTAATATTTTAATGTTAACCGGTGAAAGCTATAAGCACACACCTGTCCCTTATTTAAAAGAAGCCGCGACTCATGCCAGCCAATATTTTCAAGGCATTGCTTTAGAAGTTCATCCCATGCAAACCGATGAATACAAAGAATTATTTGCGGCTGGGGTCGATGGGATCACCGTTTATCAAGAGACATATGACCGCACCCGTTATGCAGAAGTTCATTTATCGGGCTATAAAAAAGATTATGATTTTAGATACGCCACACCCGCGCGAGCCGCAGAAGCTGGTATGCGTCAAATTGCCATGGGGATACTGTTGGGATTATCTGAGAATTTGTCCGAGGACCTCTTTGCGCTCTTTGCACATTTGCGCACATTGGAAAGATCGTACCCAGGGGTTGAGTATGCCTTGTCTTTCCCGAGGCTGCGCACGATCAAATCCAAAGAATTTGCCCGTTGCGACATTGATGATATCACCTTCACCAAGATCTTATGTTTAACACGCATCCTGTTCCCACGTGTGGGAATTAATTTATCTACACGCGAAGATGCGATGCTGCGTGATCATTTATTGGAGCTAGTCATCACCCGCATGTCCGCTGGTTCAAATACGGCTGTCGGTGGCTATTCATTATTCGAAGAAGAAAAACAAGATCCACAATTTGACATTAAAGATGATCGCACGATCGCTCAAGTTGTTCGACTTCTTAAAAACAAAAACTTCGACCCCGTCTTTACCGACTGGCGTCGCATCGAGAACGGCATATGAACGTCTTTGAACAGGGATTATTAAGATATTTAAAACCCGAACAACTGGCCGTGATCCAATCGAAAAAAGTTGGGATCGGCGGTGCAGGTGGCTTAGGAAGCAATTGCGCCATGATGCTCGTGCGCAGTGGTTTTAAACATTTAGAAATCATCGACCAAGATGTGATCGACGCCTCCAACCTTAATCGTCAGCAATTTTTTACCGCCGAGATCGGTCAACCCAAGGTCAACATCACCAAAAAACGCCTACTCGACATCAATCCCGACGCCCACATCATCACCCATCATATTCAATGGAATGAAACAATTGGGGTTAACTTATTCAAAAATTATGATTTTATTGTCGAAGCCTTCGACAATGCTGAGTGGAAATTCAGATTCGTGCAATTTTACGCAAACAAGTTTCCCGTGGTCGTCAGTGGTGTTGGCATGGCAGGTTTATTAGAAAAGAAACCAATGCAAAAGAAGAAAGTCGGAAACATTTATTTCTGCGGCGATTTATCGACGGATTCAGCGCAAGGACATCCCCCAATGGCGCCAAGGGTTTCACAATGCGCCGGCATGATGGCAGAAGTTGTTTTAGATTTGACCTTAGGACTTACTTCTGTTTCATCCCACTAATCTTCCCTCCACCCTTCACCGACAGACGCGGAGTCCCCGCCAAATAAATCGCACTAACCTCAGCCTGAGTCAATGCACGGCTATAAATACGGACATCATCTAACAAACCAGGGAAAGGTGCTACTACTCCACGACCACCCATATAAAAAGTACCCGTACCATATGTTGGAGATCCATGACTTGCCTCATTTGTATCATTTCTAGCATCAATATACACGGCTCCACTAACAGAAGTAACAACAAAAACAACATGATGCCATAAACCATCATTATTTAAACCCAATGTAGATGAAGTGATTCGATCGCCTGCACCGGTGCCCCCAACATTCAACAAAACTTTTCCCGCATTTACTCCTGAAAATGTTTGAAATGAATACCCCGAATTTGAATCCTTCTCTAAGATTACGGTATTATTAACTGTAGTGGTATTAATCCACGCACTTACTGAAAATGGAAATGACATTTCAAGGATACTTGTATCAGGAACAGTAATATAATCGTTGTTCCCATCAAAATTAATAGATCCGTCTCTTTTACCACTAGTCCACGTCGGTCCATTGGTCAATGTGCCGGTATTGCCCTGACCACTGGAATCATTGGCTGTTGTGCCACTACCCTCATCCAACTTCCACCACCCCACCAACCCATCGGTAACATCAGCACGTGCGGGTTGGATTGTGAGGATGAATAATATTATTATAAGAAATCTGGTCATATTTATTTCTTAGCGATAAATGAAATTCTTAACTCTGCATTACAAGCTGATGCAATTTTTGAGAGCAATGATACACTATAACCGTTATACACATTACTTTCGTATCTAGAGATTGCTGATTTTGTTGTCCTAATTTTTTTAGCCAACTGCTCTTGTGTCAATTGTGCTTTATGACGTATCTGAGCTATTTTCTCAGAAATTACTAAATTACGATACTCTAATTCAAACTTGTCTTTAAACTCCTTATTCTCAAATAATTTATCTGAATATGTCCTAAACTTACTTATTTTCATAATAACTTCCCTCCTTAACTCTTTGTTCATAATCTCTCTTATATTTAATTGCTCTAGCAAGCTCCTGCCCATCAACTTTTTGCGTCTTCTTGTGATACGCATGCGTTATGATAATTTTCTTCCCTTCATGAAAAAAACTAAAGAACCTGTCATGTTTTGGTTTAAACTCATAAAGCTTTTCATGCTTATCAACCAATCTAAACTTATTCTCATCATAAAGCCTTCCATTCTCTGAAATATATTTAACAAGTGCTAATAACTTAACTTGTACTTGAGAATCACTGTCTTGGAAATACTCTTTTGCAAACATCCTGCCTTTTTCCGAAAAGTAAAATTCTACCCTGTAATGCTCCCCCACATAAAACACAAAGTCTTCTGTCTTAGGCACCATTCTTTCTCTCCTTTAAGGTTAGCATATATGCTAACCTTTGTCAAAAATAATTGTCTTCTGTGTATTTAATTTTTCGGGGGAGATTTACTAAACTACGGCCATGCTAATGGGGGATTAACATAGCCGTAGTAAATGTATTAAAAAGGCTAACTACGATATTCCGCAAACAAATCTGTCGATAAATAGCGTTCGCCGGTTGAGGGGATGATGGCGACGATTAGCTTGCCTTTGTTCTCTGGGCGTTGCGCGACTTTGATGGCGGCAGCGACGTTACCACCAGATGAAATGCCACACAAGATGCCTTCTTCTTTGATCAATCTTTTGGCCATGGCGAAGGCTTCGTCATTTGTGATAGGAAGAATTTCATCGATTAACTTTGTGTCAACGATGCTTGGGATAAAACCAGCGCCAATACCTTGAATCTTATGAGGTCCTGGTTGTCCGCCAGCGAGCACTTGGCTAGTGGCTGGTTCAACTGCAACAGCTTTAAATGACGGCTTACGTGATTTGATCACTTGTGAGACACCCGTGATTGTTCCACCTGTTCCAACACCTGCAACGATAAAATCAACTGTACCATCGGTGTCTTTCCAAATTTCTTCCGCCGTGGTTAAACGGTGAATCTCGACGTTGGCTTGATTGTCGAATTGTTGTGGCATGTAATATTTATTAGGATCTGAGTCATACATTTCTTTCGCTTTTTTAATCGCACCCTTCATGCCTTCTGGGCCTGGGGTTAAAATCAAATCCGCGCCTAAGGCTTTAAGCAACGCGCGACGCTCTAAGCTCATTGTTTCAGGCATGGTTAAAACCAAGCGGTAACCTTTGACAGCACAAACAAACGCTAAGGCAATACCCGTATTCCCTGATGTTGGCTCGACGATGACAGTGTCTTTTTTGATCTTGCCAGCTTTTTCAGCGCTGCGAATCATGTTAAAACCAATGCGGTCTTTAACGGATGATAAAGGATTGAAAAATTCCAACTTTGCAACAACCGTTGCATGGCAGCCGGCGGTTACTTTATTTAATTTGACTAAAGGTGTGTTGCCAATTAATTCCGTGATGTCATTAGCGATTCTCATTAACCTTTTCTCCTCTTTGTTCTGCTTTGTATTTTTTTAAAAAGATCATCAACACGGTGATCGCCGCGGGTGTTACACCAGAAATTCGATTGGCTTGGCCCAATGTTGTAGGCTCGAAACGTTTAAGCTTTTCTTGAATCTCTTTCGATAAGCTTGGAACAATCTTATAATCGAAGCCACTTGGAATCTTAATATATTCGATATGCGCAAATTTCTCAATCTCTTTTTGCTGACGATGGATAAAACCCTCGTATTTGATTTCATACTCAACTTGGTCAATGATATTGCGTGGATAATTTTTTAAATTCCCGTCGTATGCAGCGATATCATCATAGCCAACTTCCGGACGTTTCAATAAATCATACAAAGTTTTACCTTCTAGCTTTATTTCCCGCAAATGATCAATTTCTTTGCCAATGGCTTCATATTTCTGGCAGACAGCTTCATATTCTTTCGTCGACAATAACCCAAATTGATGGCCATACTTGGCTAAACGTTTATCCGCATTGTCTTCGCGCACGATCAAACGATACTCGACGCGTGAGGTGAACATGCGATAGGGTTCTTCCGTGCCTTTGGTGACTAAATCATCGATCAACACACCAATGTAAGATTCATGGCGACCCAAAATAAAAGGTTCTTTGCCTTGCACTTGTAAGGCCGCATTGATGCCTGCGATCAACCCTTGGGCACCTGCTTCTTCATAACCGGTTGTACCATTGATTTGCCCTGCCAAATATAAACCCGCAATCTTTTTTGTCTCAAGCGTTGGCTTTAATTCCGTCGCTGGAACAACCCCATGTTCGATGGAATAGCCTGGACGAACAATCACAACTTTTTCTAAGCCTGGAATCGAACGCACAAATGCTTCTTGAACATCGGCCGGTAAACCTGTTGAAATGCCATTGGGATAATATTCATCGGTGTCTAAACCTTCCGGTTCTAAGAACACATGATGCGTTGACTTGTCAGCAAACTTCTTTAATTTATCTTCGATCGACGGGCAATAGCGCACGCCGGTTGCTTTAATTTGACCGCTATACATGGGAGACAAATGAAAACTCGCGCGAATAATGTCATGCGTCTTCTCAGTTGTCTTCGTAATATGGCATGGCAATAACTTTTGTTCTTTAGGAATAAATGGTGTGCGAAATGAAAATGGCACCGGTGGATTATCAGAATCTTGGCGCTCTAAATTGGTAAAATCAATTGTTTTTCCGTCGATGCGTGGCGGTGTACCTGTCTTAAACATCACCACATCTAAACCTAAACCACGGATCGATTCAGCCAAACTATTTGATGCCACCTCACCCACACGACCACCTGGGGTAATGCTTGGGCCCACGTGAATGCGGCCATTTAAGAATGTGCCGGTTGTGATCACAATGGCTTTGGTGGTGAGCTTCAAACCTGAATTGGTGGTGAGCCCTACGATGCGGCCACTTTCAACTTCTAAAGTCTTAACCTTATCTTCAATGACGGTTAAATTAGATTGGTTTAATACAACCTGTTGCATATATAGGCGATATTGTTTGCGATCGCTTTGGCAGCGTGACGAACGGACAGCTTGGCCTTTGGATGCATTGAGTTGACGAAACTGAATACCGGTGCGGTCTGCGGCTAAACCCATTTCACCACCCAGCGCATCAATTTCTTTAACCAATTGGCCCTTGCCTACCCCGCCAATGGCAGGATTACAGCTCATCTGACCTATGGTTTCTTTTGATAGTGTCACCATGGCCGTTTTAACGCCCATACGAGCACTTGCTAAGGCAGCTTCGACGCCAGCATGGCCAGCACCAATAATAATTGTGTCAAAATGGGTTTTCATAAGTCCTATAATGTACCCTGAAAATGGGGAAAAGTCAATGTTAAGACGACGGAGGAGCGCAGGATTCGCGGACGATGAGTTCAGGGGTTAACAGCTTTTGAACCACGCCTGTTTGCTTGCCAGAAATGATGTCAGATAAGACTTTAACAGCCTCTTCACCCATGGAAAACAAGGGTTGTTTAATCGTAGTTAAACTCACAGGACCAAATAAACCAACAGGGTTATCATCAAAACCAATAACCGAAATATCTTCAGGAACTTTGATGCCATTTTCCATCGCAACCGAGATAATTTCCAAGGCCATGTCATCGCTCGCGGCAAATACAGCTGTTGGTGGATTATCTAAACCAAAGAAACGTTCGGCCGCAGAACGCGCAGAGCGACGGGAATAATCGCCTTTATAAAAATATTCTGGCTCAAACGTTAAATCTTTTTTCATCAAGGTCTTTTGGAAACCTTCAAAACGTTCAATACCCGCTTGTGTTTGCATATTTCCGGTGACAGTCGCAATGCGTTTATGCCCTAAGTTCATCAAATATTCTGCAGCAATGACCCCGCCTTTGAAATTATCAACGGCGATATAGCTAACATTTAAATCCTTAACCACATAATTAAGGACAAGCGCTGGGATGCCATCTTCAATCGCATCTTCCACTTGTGAACGATTCTCAATGATATCCGCAAAAATTAATCCACCTGCATAATTGGACTTCAATGGATTTCTTCCGTCGGTGATGTGAAAAATCATGTCCAAACGGCCAACTTCACAGCCATGACCAATACCACGGATGAGTTCAACCGCATAAAAGGAATGAAAAATACCAGGGTATCCAGGGATCACAAAACCGATTGCAGAACTGCCAGAACCTTTGGCTAAACGTTGCGCGGTTGGATTTGGTTTAAATTTAAGTTCAGCAATGGCTGATTCAACACGGGAGGTGATTTCTTTATTGACGGTATTGACTTTATTGATGACACGCGAAACAGTGGTGATCGAGACATTGGCTTTCTTAGCCACGTCGGTGATGCTAATTTTCTTCTTAGGTTTTGGGACCATAATTAATTATACCGGACGATATCACCAACACGTAATGCACCATTAGATTCTTTGATGTCTGCCGCGGAAATATCTTTGCGCACTTGGATCACTTCTAATGAACCAACAGGATTATTATCGCGCATGACCGTCATTTTGCGGCCTACTTGCGACCCATCCCCTTCGCCTAAATCAACAATGACAAAATTATTGGGCTCATTGATGCTAATGATGGTGCCTTGATCTTTATTTGCAACAGCGACGGGTTGAGGAGCGCTTTGTGCACGTTTCTTATCTTTTGATTGTTGAGCAGCTTGGGGCTTTGGCGCTTGCTGTGGCATGTCATTGGCATTAGGATTCACAACAATCGGTGACAACTCAACTTCTGGTGTCGCAACGCGCGTGGTTACATTGCTCGGTGCTGGATTAGATGGTAATTGTGAAATCTTTTGATCTAAGTTTTGTTTAATCTTCCAAATCTCGTCGATACGACCTTGGATGGCACCTTCGGTTTGATCCAAACGTTTTTGCATGCTAATCTTTTCTTGATTAATTTGTGCAATCGTTTTTTCTAATGCCAACTTTGTTGAGCTTAATTGACGGATTTGATCTTGCAAGGCCATGCTATCTTGTTTGTATTTCTCAGCACGTGCAGCATCGTCTTTTTGATCTGAATGTGCACGAGCCACTTCCATCGACAAACTATTGGCTAAATCTTCGCTATATTTAACCTTGCGTTCATATTCTTTACGTTCAGCGGCTAATTGATTTTCTAAATCTTCTTTATCGCGCGCTAATTTTTTCTCGAGATCATCTTTTAAATCCGTCAAATTCTTTAATTGCATTTGAATATCATTATTTTGTTTCTTTAACTCGACAACTTGTAAAGCGCTTTGATCCAATTCACTTTGAGCTTTTTGTAAATCTAATTTTAACGATTCTTTTTCCTTCAAAACATTCGCCCAATATTGATCACCTTTTTCAATACCAGAATCTTCAGCAACAGCAGTGTCTGATGTTGCATCTGACTCTCTATCTTTATAGACAATTTTCTCGACGATCTTTTCTTTTTGATTCTTTAAGCGCTCAACCAAATCATCGCGTTCTTTGCGCATCGTATCAACGCGACCCTTATAGTCATCACGGTCTTGGCTTAGTTGTGAAATTTGATTATTTAAGTCATCAACCTTAGACTTTAAACCATCGTAGGCTTGTTGTGCTTGATCACGTTCTTTTTCTTTTTGACGAATTTTATCGTTCAAATCTTGTTGATCACGCTCGAGCTTCTTAGCTTTACTTAAAAGATCATTTTCTTTATTTTGGAATTCTTGAATTTGTGATTGGAATGATTGATTTTCTTGGGCGAGCTTTTGATTTTGTAATAAAAAATAACCCGCAATGCCGGCGCTACCGACTAAGAGCACAAATAAAATTATAACTGCAGCCTGCATTGGCTTAGACATACAATCTCCTTAAAATAAAATCAATAAAAAAAATATAACAAAGATATGTTACTTACACAAGGAATTTTCGGTATTTTATTTAACAGAAAGGAGTTACAACTATTCGTAACGAATGTCGTCGAGGTAAAAGATGCAGGTTTCGGTATTATTTTCTACATTAGCAACCCAGGCAAATCCGCCGCTAATATATGATAAATCGCGCCCGCGCAAATCTATAGAATATTGTTTCCACGCTTTAGATAATATGACTGGTCCAATGCCAACCGTATCAGAATCTGGGAATTCACGGCTAATGCCAACACCACCCACTTTAAATTCAGCGATGGTTTCACCACCTTTTTCACCACGGGCCCAGAACGTAAGCTTTTTAGCACCAGTGAGATTGAAGCCACCTTTGCGGTCACCCCAATTATCTGCAGGGTTTAACCAATAAACACCAGCCCAGCCATTTCCTTTAGTTGAACAGGTAATGTCGTATTCAACCTTAATGCAGCTCTTGCCTTGTTGGCAACTTTCTTGCCATGAATCTTTTTGTCTAATGCATTGTCCATCTGGCATATAACCTGATGGCACAAAATGATTTGAGCCGCTTTTATCTTGGTAAACGATAAATGGCTTAAATGGCTTTTCTTCTTGAGCAACAGCAGGCGCAATGCTTGCCATCATCAGAAAAAATAACGTCGGGGCCAATAGTACTTGACCCCGACGGTTATATGATTCGGTCAAACGATTAGACATTGTCTAATTCGCCTAACTTTTGTTGTGCAGCTTCTGCAGGTTTCCAGAACCAACCATTAGGATCCCAGCATTGTGCGTAGAAGTATTCATCAATCAATTGCTTATAAGCCTTTGAAGCTTCTTCTTTATTTTCAGATAAGCGGTAAGCTTCGCCTAAGATAAACAAGCTGGTGCCCACATCATTCAAAGCCCAGTAGCTCATTGTTTTTTCTTTAGATTCCCATGCATATTCTTTCAAAGAATCTTGCATTTCTTTGGCTTTTGCGCCGTAGAGTTCAACGTTCTTCTTAACTAAGGCAATAACTGTTGGGTAATCTTTTGCATTTAATGCGCCCCATGCCTTTGTTGTTAAGGTGCTGGAGGTATAATCACCGTAATCAACATCAACACCGCTTTCAACAGCTGCTAACTTTTCTTTTGCTGCTTCAGATGGTTTCCAAAACCAACCCTTTGGATCCCATGCTTGGCCGTATGTATATTCATTGATGACTTTATTGTAAGCTTCTTTCGCTTCATCCTTCATCTTGGCTTTGCGGTATGCTTCGCCTTGGATATAATAGGAAGTCGCAACATCGTTTAATGCCCATTTCTTAAAGACATCGTCGTTGCTACCAGACACATAATCTTTAAGTTCAGCTTGCATCTTACCGGCTTGTTCGCCGTATAATTCAATGGCTTTATTAGTATATGCTAAGACAGCTTCAACATCGCCTTTAGCTAAAGCGCCCCATGCTTTTGTTGTTAAGGTGCTAGATTTATAATCACCAAAGTTAACTGCAACTTTGGATTCTGCTGCGGCAGGAGCAACTTCTTCCTTTGCTTCTGGCTTTACTTCCGCATCTTCTGCTGCAGGAGTCTCGGCATTTTCTTCAACAACCGCATTGTCAGTATCTTCAACAGCAGCTTCTTCCTTAACAGCTTCATCTTGAGCCGCAGCCGCATTATCAGTAACTTGAGGTTCTTCTTCATCTGCATATGCAGGGATAAATCCGATTGTTAATAAAAGACTTAATACAATTCCTAACTTCTTCATACTTCCTCCTGACCTATTGGTTATTGAGTGCTACGAGACTTACTAAATGTAAATTAAGTATACACTATATATACGGTGTAATGCAAGTTTTACCTTCGAAGGAGTGAATTTTCTGCGATGCTACTTGGCGGGATTCCAAAGTGCTTGATATGTGTCAATGACCTTGCGCTTTTCACGTAAGAACGGAGAATTTTTTCCTTCACCTTGACCAAATAAACCAAACCATTCTTCATAATAGTAGCCACCTGCAAAAGGTCCCACCACATCGGCCTTTGTATCATGGGCTAAAGGCTCATAGTTCTTCCACCACTCATCCATCCATTCAAAAGCCACTCCACCTATAGAATTTCCAACACTTACTTCATCAAAACCAGCACCATTATGTAAAATATCTAACCAATTACCGCGATGATAATCTGCTTGCGCTTGTTGCGCCTCTAGATAGGTCATATGGTCCCCGCCAAATGATGGCGCACCATATTCTGAAATAAACGCAGGTCGATCAGCAATTTCTGCCACTTGATCCCAGAATGAACCAAATCCAAAATCACCACGATACACATTGGATGCATACACATCAACAGCAGGCGCATACTTGGCAAACTTATCTAAAAATAACGTGTCCCCATTACAAATAGCGACGGGATGATTCTTATCAATTGATTTGATCATCTTTGCCACTTCATTGACAAATTTAAAATATGCTTCTGGTTTTTTATCCGCATTGGATGCAACGCCATAATTATTTTCATTACCAAGCAACCACAACAAAATAAATGGCTCATCTTTATATTCCATCACTAAATCTTTAACACTCTGCATCATGGCTTTTTGATGTGCAGGATTGGCATAATCCGTACCTTCCGACCAAGATGCACCAGACCCAATGGCATACTTACCCAAGAAATCGCCCATGATGACCCTTAAGCCATGTTCTTTATACATTTGACGCAATACTTCCTTATTAGGCTTTAACGGCTGATGATACAAACGAATGGTGTTAACACCCATATCCTTCATTAACTTAAAATCACCAACTGCAGGTTCATCGGCATCTTGAACACCATTGCCATTTTGATCAACCCAACTATCATATGGACCATCAGCTTTGCCATTATGATTGAAATCATCATCCATCCAACTGGTCATGGTATTTTTATCTGGACTTTGTCCAATCTTGGTCGAACTATACGTGATGCCCTTGATCATATATGGTTTACCCTTAACCAATAATTGCCAATGACCATTGGTATATTTAACCAAACGCACTGTACCTTCGCCGATTTGTTTGACAACTTTTCCAACATGAATGGGCGCATGTTTCAACGCTTTGATGCGGGCAAATTCACGTTCGCTTAATTGCGTTAATCTTCCTGGGGATGTGATCGTCACATCATTCTTTGGATCATTATCATATGCGTTTAGGATGCGCACCTTTGCACCTTTATAAACTAAACGTAATTCTGGATGATCATAAATAATGTGATTGATTTTCGCTATAGCCGCTTGACCTGGATACCATGGCGTTTGCCAATATGTCCATGCAATGGTATTTGGGAAAAATACTACAAGCGTCTGATAACACTTGATAGCTTGGGCATACATTTTTGCTCGTTCAAAAATCACGCCCATGTAAAACAATCGCACACCTGGAGGCTCTGGAGCAGTCGCCCATTTATAAATGGCAGCTTGCATATCGTCGGAATCAACAAAATCCCAATGCTTGCCTTTTAAGCGCCCCTCTTGTAAGGCTTTTTTATATTCCGGATCTTTATAGATGTCCGATAAATTTGGATAAATCCCCTCGCCTTGTGCGGCAACTAAACCGGCATTATCTATTAAGGAATAATGAAAATTTTGCGTACCTTCATTTTGAAACTTGCCATACTTGGTAAAATCAACGAAATCTGATCCTGGGAATGCTAACGTGGGTTTGGTACGAGGGGCCTTATGTTTTACTTTTTCTTCACTTACCTTACCATCGATCGCATCAATACTTGCCTGTGACTTTTCTTTAATAGACCAATATGAACCACGACTAGGATCCCATGCTTGCGCCCATGGGTATTGCTTGATTGCAGCATTAAATACTGTTTTTGCCTCTTCGCTCTTACCTTGATGCATCAAATATTCTGCTTTCACGAATATGATAGTAGCTACATCATTCATGATGCGATAATTCTCTATGGCGTCACGTGCAGGGAAGTTATTAAGGGATTGCGCTTGCTCTAATGCTTGAGCTTCATATGCCGACATCATTTGTTGGTATAACTTTTCTAATGAAGCTAAATCACTATCATTCGATGCCTTCCAACCCAATCGTAGAATTTCTTTAGATGGTGTCTCTTCTGCCCACGATGGAACACTGCCCAACATGAACATCAGCGCGATTACTATGGATAGATATTTACGCATTATCCGACGACAGCTCCTGAAGATAAACCTTTGACAATATGTTTTTGCATGGCCAAATAAATTATCACAATCGGTGCTGCGGTGATTGTTAAACCCGCCATCAACACTGGATAGTCATAACTGTTGGCACCTTGAAACACCATGAGCCCGCGTTGCAATGGCATAAGCTCTGTCTTGCCTAATAACAAATTCGCCAAGATGTATTCGTTCCATACATTCAAAGAATTGAAAATCACAATAACAGCGATGGCGGGTGCAGCTAAAGGCAATGCCACATGTCGCCAAATGCCAAGCTTGGTACATCCGTCGATGCGCGCGGCATCTTCAAGGTCTTTAGGCATCTTATCAAAGAAAGGCTTTAAGATCATGATGCTCATTGATAACCCAACATTGATCATACATAGGATATACCCTAAACGTGTATTAATCAAATGGAGCTTGCTCATCATCAAGAATAATGGCACAAAACTACCTGGCAATGGGATCATCATAGCAGCCAGGAAAACAGCAAAAACAACATCCTTGCCCCAAAATTTTAGACGAGAAAATGCATATGCAGCTAATGACGAAATGATCACAATGCCGAACACAACGCTGGTTGTATAAATGACACTGTTTAAGAAATACATGCCAAAATTTCCCTTAGTCCAAGCAACCGCATAATTATTAAAATTAATGACTGCCGGGATTAAAGATTTTTCGGTAAAAATGGTGTCCATGCTCATCAAAGAACAACGGATCATCCAGACGATTGGAAAAAGGCAAGTTAACGTCACACTTAATAAGAAGGTGTGGATCAAAATAGATTTAAGCGACGCAAATACGTAATATTTATTTAGTTTCATGCTTGTTTAATCTTATCTGAGAATTTCTTAACACCAAAAGATATGGCCACCAAGATAGCCCCAAACACAATGGCTTGCGCACATGCGTATCCAAACTGCTTTGTCCCTGACATCGACGACAAAATTCGTGTAACTGGAACTTCGGTATGAAAACCTAAACCATTTTGAACCATGGAGATGATTAAAGCAAAGACTTGCATAGAACCTAAGATGGTTAAAATCATGACCATCATGATGACCGGCAACATCATGGGGATGGTCACATTGGTAAATGTTTTCCAAGCACCCGCACCATCAACCTTAGCTGCTTCATAAAGTTGTTTATCAATCGTTTGTAAACCAGCAAGCAAGATGATAAAGCCCCAACCAAAACCTTTCCAACTATGTACGATGGAAATGCATGTCAACGCCGTCTTAGGATCACCTAGCCAATTGTGCACCAATTGTGGTAAACCCGTTGAATACAATAAATGATTAAGTAACCCGATGTGTTGGCCGTTTTGCATGCCTGGATCTAAGATCCAATTCCACAACATCCCAACAACAACTTCGGATAATACCGGCGGGATAAAGAAAACAACACGATAAAACCGTTTGGCACGAATTTCACGATCACAGGCCAGCGCCAACGCAAAGGCCAACATATTTTGAAATGTTAACGCAATGAGGGTGATATACCCTGCATGACCGATCGATTCCCACCAATGTGTGTCCCCGATCATATCTTTAAAGTTTCCAAGACCAACAAACTTCATCGCGCCAATGCCGTTCCAATCAAACATGGAAAGTCGGAACATATCAAAGAAAGGATAAATATAAAATGCAGAAAATATCGCGATCGCGGGAAGAACAAAAAGAAAATTCTCGAAACCATCAAAGAGACTTTGTCTTTTTTTATTTTTAGGCATTGTTATTTTTGTTTCGCCATTTGTTTAAGCTTGACGGCTTGAACATCTGCAGCCACTTGGGCTGGGGTCTTCTCGCCGATGATGATCGCCTGTATGCCTTTTGTAAACGCTTCACTAACCAATGGATCTTCATTTAAAGGCCAAATGGTTGGATGTGTGGAGCTTTCCATACCCTTGGCAAAACTTTCCAATACCGGCGGAATCAAATCCATGGCCCCGCGGTTGGCAGGCAAATTATTTGTTTCTTTAGCTAATACTGCTTGCTGTTCTTTCGCGGTTAACCACTTTAAGAATGCAATCGCTTTGTCTTTATTGGGCGATTCATTGTTAACCATAAATGATGAGCCTGCCCCACCCCAGATCTTTAATGCAAATGGAGATGTGACCGGTGGTGGCGGGATAACACCATATTCTAAATTCTTATTCATTTCCTTATAAACATTCACGCACCATGAACCGTTGAATGTAAATGCAGCGCGTTCCAAAGCAAAATCTTGTTCGGCATATTTGTTACCTTTGGTCACGATGCCATCGATCAAGGCGCCTTCATCACGCAATTGACGGAAAATATCTAAAACCTTCACCCAATCTGGATCGGTATAAGAAACCTTGCCACGATAGGTGTCCATGATTTTTTGTTCACCCATGATATTAAAAGCATAGTTGGAAGCAAAACATTCTGCCAACCACAATTCGCCCCATCCAGAAACAAAGGCAGGTACGCCAATGCGTTTGAGTGATTTAACGGCTTTGATGAATTCATCGAAAGTCTTTGGTGGCGTAGCAATTCCAGCTTTGCTTAAAAGTTTTTTGTTATACAACATTTGCATGTTGGTCACATCAATGGGCACGCCATAAATCCCTGGCTTGATATTGTACATATTGCCAACTTCAAAACGGTTGGTGGCAAGGGCTTGATCAAACATACTTTTTTCCCATGCACCGTTGTCAGCAGCAAAATCTGCTGTTAAATCAGCAATCTTATTCGCCGTAATAAAATCAGCGAGGATGGATTTTTTATCGAGGATGCCGAAAATTTCAGGTAAAACACTGGCTTGCGCTGAGGCGATGATTTTTTGGGAATATGCTTCTGATGGGGCGAATAATTCTACGTCTATTTCAATACCGGTTAATGTTTTATATTCTGCTGCTAGTTTCTTTAACGTTTCATCTCTGTCTGTCATCCAGTGCCAGAGAACAATTTTGTTGGAAGGTTTTTGAGTTTGAGAACATCCGCTAAAGATAAGGGTCAAGCTACATAGTAAACACAGCAGGAAAGTTAATTTGCGCATGAAGAATTGGCTCCCAAATGATTTAAGTGTAAGCTAAAAATCTAACACAGTCGCTATTTTGCGTCAAGTAAAACCTTGATCGCACGGACGCCTTTAATCTGCTCTCTTGCAATACAAACACCGCCATCAAGATGCGGTATAAAATCTAATGATCTGCCATCAGCGCTGATCGCCTTAATGGCATACTTACCAAATTCCAATCGCTTGGGGTTTTGATATTCAACGACAACTTGCGTTTGAGCAAATTGACAGCTCACGGCAGCTAAACCCTTGGCATTAAACTGGTTTTTAACCAGCTTCGGATCCAGCCATAAATCACCATATGACCCTCTGACACCAAAACTTTGAGTTAATAGCGTCAAGACCAACCAGCTCGCTGAACCTGTTAAATAGTGGTACATGCCTTGGCCATTGGAATCAAAATATTCTGGGATGCCTGGGTAAATCTTACTCGTATTGCCATCAACAGCCATTTTATAAATGGAATCAATGACATCATAACCTTCTTGCGCAAAACCGCGCACATATAAGGCATATGCATACATGACATTCATGTGCGAGAAAAACGCACCATTTTCTTTGGTGCCATAGGCAAAACCAAATGCTCGCCCTAAATCTAAATAATGGCGCACGCCAAAATCGGTGTTTAAGCGATAACCGCCATGCTTTTTATCTTTCAAGAACCGACGGACAGAGACAATCACATCCTTGGCTTCATCTTCTTGGGCTAAGGTGCTCATCAATGTAAAGACTTGACCCGTTAACGTCATGCGAACATTGTCATCGATCTTACCTTCAACACGACGGGCTTGATTATCATAGTAACCATTGAACCACTGATATTTCTTACCTTCATGCGTCACAGAAATTTTTTCTTGATGACGGATGTGTTGAAATATCCAATGCCCTTTCTTACGCAAATCTTGGGCAATTAGTTCTAAAGAAACTTCCACATGCTCGCCGCTAATGGCAGGTTGCACATGATGGCAATAATTTTCAAATAAGTACGCTTTCTTGTCTTGCCAACGATCATAATTAACAGGATGCTCGCCTAAGGTATCAAGCAAAATGACAATTTCTTTGGCCAAACGCACGACACTTATCTTTTTGGCAGTACCTAACGCTTCAATCAAATCTGCCAACTTCAATAAATTGCCCGCATAAAGCGCCGTAAACGCAACACTTTCGCCGCGATCAAAAGCCATATCAAGACCGTCATTCCAATCCGCATTTTCTAGACGGATGATATTATGTTCACCAACATTAAAGAATTGTGTCAAATGCTGCACTAATAAATGCTCGAGGATTGTTCCTTCGTGCACGTGACCTTTTTTATCGAGCAATTTATTACCATAGGCCGAAACCCATGCAATGTCTTTGTCATACGTGCGCGACAATTGTGGATCACGGAAATACGTTTGTCTCTGCAGTAATAAATCAAAATCGCCCGTTTGATGAATATATAACAGCGTCGTTAAAAATGGCCAGCTGCCATGATCCATCCATACGCGGGTAATGGCATTACGATCAGCAAAAAATTCACCGAGTTTATTGCCGATGATCGTGGCATTGCTACCGTCGATGCGAATACCAGAAAAGTTATTGATTAAACCATCTCTAACCAAATGTGGTTCGATTAAAATAAGCGACAACAAATCTTGCCATAAGTCACGCCAACCTTTACCGCCTTTGCCATAATCATGGTCGGGCAAGAAGGAACAACCAAAAATGCGACGCAATACCGGTTGCACGGTGACCCAACGCATCCAACCGTTGAACGTTTCATCACCGGTCTTAAAACCAATCGTTGATGTTTTTTCGCTCCAAAATTTCTTATTTTCTATTAAAGCAGCGTCAAACTTTGAGCTGCTGCTAAATTTCTTAAATGTGCTATGCGCCTCTTTAGCGTCGGATACAACACCAACAGCAATGATAAAATCTTTCGATTGTTTGGATTTAAGCGTTACATCTTTAAAACGCAAAGCCCCAACCACTTCCTTGCCTTGCATTTCGGCGGGCGTTAATCGACGTGGTTTTACATTTTCAATCACTGCGTGTGGCGCAATCATTGTGCCGACATCGCCATAAAAAACATCCACCGTCGGAAATGTTCCAAGCGGTAATGCATTTTTATCATCCACCCCAAAGACAAAATAACTCGAATGAATTTCTTTGTGCCCCTCTTCATTAAATGCCATGGTGGGCTCAACTAAGATGCCCTCAGATAATTGCACTGTACGATTGAGCAACGCTGTTACATGCTCATGATCATGCTTGTTGGCCAAGGACCTACCAAAGATGGGCACGGCCGCTGTGGGGGTGAATGTGATTGTCTTTTTAGAAATATTCTTAACCGTCACACGCATGAGCTCAACAGGCTCATTGCTCGACGGAATAAAATTAATGGCGGATAATTCAATGCCGCTTTTTTTATCGCTGCGCACCAAGCTGTGCCACAATTGACCAACCGTGATGGTTGCTTGATCATCAAAACCAAAACCTGCCAATGACAATGTCGACTTACCCTTAATATGGACAAAGAAATTACGCACAGGATAACGCAGATCTTCACGAGAAGCGGGTTTGGTCACGTAATGAAATTTATCGGTCTTGATATCCCCACTTAAAGACGGCGTAATAGCCGACTTTAAGCTTGTCGCTTCAGCTCCGCACAAAGGCGCATACATAGTTTTCATCTTGGCCGCTTGTGTACTTACAAACGTCGCCTGATCATCAATAAAATTAAAAAATGGTTTCGTTGGCATAGAGAGGGATTACTTTAGGCGAGGGAATATTTCATCAGACGCGACATCTTTAATAAATTTATTTTAGGAAAATTAACACCCACATCCCACATATTGGCGCTTGCTGGTTTACTCCATGCAACGCGACCTGTAAGGATTAAGGGAGAACCACCATCTGGCATTTGCACTTCTATCGATACAGGATCATCAAGGAACATGCGTTCACGGGTGCTAATGCGAATACCAGAAGCCGATGCGTCTCTTAAAAAAACTTCAACCCCATAATCCGCACGAAAATCTTTAAAGCGCGTCGGAAAACGAGTCGAGAATCGCTCAAATATGCGGCGTTCTTGATCCATAGGTTATACTGTTTTCAAATATTTATTCAAACGTGTTGCTGAACCTGCTAAAACTTCTTGGAAATTCATGCCAATGCGGTATTGCTTTGATTCTTCAATCTTACGCACCCATTTGACAACACCCAAAACCAACACCGGCGCTGTATCAGGCTGTAATTGGATTTCAATCGCTACTTTTTCATTGATCTCATGTGCGTGGCTCGAGATAAAACCAATGCCGTTCTTGCTAATGTCAACCGTTCTGGTTTGATCAAAAGCAGAACCTTCTTTCCCTTCTACCGGAACAATACAACCATGACGCGATTCAGTGCGTTTGTTAGCGGCAGATTTCATATGGACCTCTTCTATTTAAATATAATAACAGTGATTGGGGTTGAAAACGCTTTCTTATTTCTAATTGTAAAACATTTTCCCAAAAGTGCAATAAAATTTCATAAAAACTTATTGTACGGGTATAACCTTAGGCAAAATAGCCACTTATAAAGAATTCTTGAGTTTATATTGCTCACGCATTCCTAAATGCTATAATAAATTTTATGGCAAAGAAACCCGCACCTGCAAAAGTAAAATTCAATATTGCTGAATACAATAAAGGAAAAGATCTGCGCGAAAAGAACAGATTAAAGCTGTTTTACCCTACCTTAGTGAAGGTTTTGGTAGCCATTCCTGTCGTCTACTTCTTATTTTTGATTATTTACTTCTTAACCACTGCGAAGAACCTGCCTGAACGTTAAAACTTGTAGATAAAAACGATGAAGTATCTGGATCTTGACTTATAGAATCCAAAGGTATTGCTGGGATCTCCGGCGAAGATATCCATACCAATCTTAACTTGCCAATGGCTATTGATATTGTATTTTAAACTGGGGCGATAGAGGAA
The DNA here is from genome assembly GCA_964572155.1 of uncultured Planctomycetales bacterium. Lineage (GTDB taxonomy): Bacteria > Omnitrophota > Gorgyraeia > Zapsychrales > Fredricksoniimonadaceae > JACQQW01. Next base: position 66,956 of record CAZNDZ010000001.1, read on the forward strand.
ATCGGGGCTGTCAAGGCTTGCCAACATCATAAATTCGGCATCAAGCTTGTGATTTAAGAAGTCGCGCGATACTCGAAACGATGCACCATTAGAAAACCGATGTTCATTATAGAACGATTCATTGTAATCCAAGACCACCTTTTGAAAATATTGTACGCCCACATTGATCTTATCGAAAAACGTCTTATCCATCCCCAAAACATAGGTTAAATCATCACTGCGTGCCACCCCATCGTCATCACTTGGATCTAAAGAGGAAAAATAATTGTCTTTATTAAAAACAAACTCACCGCTGATGACGGTCTCACCGACTTCTTTTGAAAAAGAACCGCCAAATGAATTAAGACGCTTATATTGAGGATCGAAATTATAAACACCACTGCCGCTAATCGTGCGAAATGCCACGGGCGCATGCGTCCAACTATACACATAAAATGCCCCAAGATCGTAGCCGCCAAGTAAGTAAGATACACGCGCACCAGCCTTGGCATCACTAAAACCATAAGGTTGTTTTGGGTCAGCTGTTGTAAAGGAAACACCTGGCGGCACTGGCAAAGGATTAGCAAATTCAGCCCCATCAACACCCATCCGATCAAATTCTGGAGCAGGGATGATAAATGTTTCCGCATGAAATTTATCGCGCGTATATTCCACATCTGCACCCCACTCAGGAGTTCGGATTTGATCGAAATCCATGAGTGTATTCTTGCGATAATCCTTGGCATTCACAATATCGGCAACAAAAGCGCCAACCGCATCACCCCAAACAATTTGCTGTTTGCCTAGACGCACGTCCCAAGGACCGTTGGAATAATCCAGATAGGTGTCGCGCAGATCAGCTTGCAGGCGTTCATCGGAGGCCGCATTGACCGAATAATTGTCTTGATCAAACGCCGCGTCATAATTAAATCTACCGCTAACACGATAATGCAAGGTTTTTGTCAAATCACCGGAGCCATCTAAAATCACTTGTGATTGGATGTTGGAAAATTTATCTGAGGCATACATGTGACGCGCCAAGGTTTGCGACATCGAACCATGCAAGACAAAAAGATTCTCATCCGCTGCAGCTAAAGTGCTGCATGCGCAAACCATCAACAACAAACCAAATGCACGGATTTGAATTTTCATGCGTATAAAAAGACTGCGTTAATAAGCCAATTTTTTTAAATACTCTTTGGAAAAATATTTTTCTGGAATTTCTTGTATCGTAATATCGCCATATTCAATCGTCGAATATTGACCTTTCATAACGGCATCAGACAATACCAGCTTTGATGGACGCTCTGCACCTCCCAATGTCTTATAATTCTCATAACTACATGTCTTCAAAAACCTACCACTGATGGCATAAAATTCTGCTTTTAATGGCCAAAATGTATCATGTTCAGCCCATAAAATGACTTTGCCGTAGGTCGCCGTATCTGTTTTAGCTTTTAATTCCAATACATAATATTTTTTACCATTAATATCATCATCACGTAGCATGGTGGCATTATAGTCGCCGGAAAAATTGGTGCGGGCTATATCGCCATTGCTCACATCCCCTGTTAACTTTTCTTGTAGTGAAATGCGCAAAGGTTTGGCAACTTCGGGAAAGAATGCCCAGAAATCTGGGCCACGCATTAATAATGATCGCCCTCGTTCCGTTTGAGGCTCTATGGTCTTGATGATGGTATTATCTTTCCCCTTTAACAATACTTCATACTTTGCCATGCGCTGCGCACGATTGGGCTTATAGCTAGTCACCGTGGCAATGCTCGAATGATCCTCAGCCACATTACGCACCCCGTCAACCTTAGCCACAATCTCATCCGGTGTTAATTGTGCCCATGTTGCCGTCGATAAAATACATGCCGCAATGGTGGTAACCATCAAAAATGAATGTCTCACAAGTTTACTCCGTCTTTAATGTTAGCGAATAAATCATGCGTTTTAAACGTTGTAAAGGGCTTTTCATCCCTAAAGGATAATATCGTTGATTCACCTGTTGGGTGAACATATCAAACTGATAAATATGCGGCGCATAATCAACCTTGGCTTTGCCTGTTAACATCTTGACGGTTTCTGTGCTCGACAAAGCCCCAACCAGCATAAGCCCAGGGCAAACACTAGCCCCTCGACGCTGCTTCGGATTCAATACCCGAGAGCGATCAAGGTATTTTAAACAAAATGGATTTGGATTTAAGCCCGCAATCATGGTTAAAATTTTTTGAGTAGGATCAAGCTTGTCGGAAAAATCAAAATATTCATCAAAGCTCATGCCTGTTGGAGAAAACATGATCATCGTCGCCCCAAAACCCATGGGTGCACATGTTAAAGACGGGATGCCTTTAAGCCGCGTGTGACGAAAGAATAAACGTTTGACCTCGATCTCATAGAGATCAATTCCATCTAATGCCACATCAACACCGTCTAAGAATGCTGTGATATTTTCTGGGTTAATGCCTTTGGAAAAAACTTCCACCTTCGCTTGTGGATTGATATCTAAGATCATCTGACGCATGACCTCGCATTTGTCCACACCGATCGTCGACATCGTCGCACCCATTTGTCGATTCATATTGGTCATATCAAAGGTATCTAAATCCGCAATGCGAAAAGCACCGACACCTAAACGTGCTAAAGCCTGAGCTTGGTATCCACCGGCCCCACCAACACCGGCAATGGCCACAAGCGAGCTTTTTAATTTAGCTTGTTGCTCCTCGGTGAGCCAACCTAAATTGCGATCAAATGCTTTTTCATAAACAAATTCATTAGCCGGCATGATTATGAGCTTTCCGTCTTAGGTGAATATTTTTCTTTATAATATTTTTTCAAATCTTGGGGCGTATGGTTATGTTGCAAAAAATTTGCGCGCCATGTTTTGGCTTTATGGCAATGAGGCAAATCTTTATTTTGTATCGGGCAGTAGCGTTTTTCTATTTCATTGGTGATGGCCAAGGTCCATTGCAAGGTGCCGTTCGCCCACTCGCAATATTCACACCACATCTTATCCATGAATCCCATGTGAGGCACTTTGTGACGATCATATTGAAAAAAGTTTTTAGGATCGACGGGTTTTTGCCCACGCAGGCTAAAATACGCCCAATTAAAAAAGAACGTGTACAAATATAAGGGCAACAAAAATATGGCAAAAGAAACCATGACGGGATAACCCAATAACGGGGTTAAAGGCCCGAGGGGTTGTTTGTGACCTTCACAACAACTAAGCTCTTTTAAACAAGCTTGGACACTTACTTTTTCTGTATTAGACATAGGAAACCTTTCTATGGTTAGAATACCATAGCCTCGGCGTGAATTAATAAATAATTTGATTAAATTTCGTAGATTTCTTTAAGGTAAGCTTGATGCTCGGGCTTGAAGTTATTCCAGAATGTGCTGTTTTTAACAAGGCCTTGTACAAACGGTTTAGACAAGGTGAAATCCATGTTAAAGGTGCGTGGGTATTTCGTTTCTTTAAAGAAGTACATGCCTGGGCCTTCTTTAAGCAACATCGTATGGCGATAAGCATCCGGGATGCTTAATTTCATCAACACCGCCGGAGCAGCGTTGGCACCATGATAGGCTTTTGCTGGGCTGATGGTTTCAAAATTCAAATATTTGTATAAGAATTCATGGCGTGGATGACAACCGATGATAAAATCCGTAACCTTATTCGACGCACGTGCATAATCGAACATCGTCTTGTATAACTTATATAGATACGCTTGTTTCTGGAAATTCTTAAACGAGTATTGCTTCATGTTCACATGTTGAGAATTTAACGCCAATGCGCCTACTTCCGCAATCTTCTTGCCTTGTGCACGCAGGTTCTTAATTTCTTCAGGAAAAATTGTTTCCATCGGAATGCCCATCGGTGAATCTGCCACCAAACACATGGTCCCTAAAAGTTTTTCATCTTTGCGAAGCAAGAAGGTGCGTGATCCGGGAACAAAACTATAAGAATTATAAAACATGTTTTCTTGATTAGGCACACACAACTTGCGTGACAAATATTCTTGATACACCAACGCATATGCCGCTTTTAATTCATCCAAATCATCGACGTCTAAACCACTACAATCTGCCGTATATTTTTCTAAGAACCAGCTATTAATATCAGCCAAACTCCAAAGCACATTATTTAATTGATGAAATTTGATCGCTTTTTCTTTAAACGCAATGTGACATAGGTTCTGATTATTTTTACCTGTAGAAAAACCAACAACCTTGCCCGTTAATTTAAAAACTTCACGGACATTCATATTCTTCTTGGGTATCTCAACATCAATGGCTTCTCCAACTTCAACCAAACCACTAACTTCAATGCACATACCGCTACGAGAAATATTAACCGTCTTTGACATTTCCCACGTAGGATTAACTTGATTTGATAATTGGTAATATATAGGAATGACTTTATTAATGCGGTTTTCGCGGCGTAATTCATCCACAAAAACAGTTTTCATAATACTGGAAGATAACTGCTGAAGCCCTTCTTCCAAATGTTCGAAGGGATTGCTTGATTCTGTAGTATGGTCCAACTTGAATTTCATGGGTACTCCCTCTTTTCCACATACGTCCCGCTAACATTAGTTTAGCATGCAGGAACCCAAAAACAAGGTCTGGAGGCTGTATTTGAGAAAGCGGTTTCTTGAAATTATCGATGTCTTAGCGCGTCGGTGATGACGAGTTTGGAGGCGCGGTAGGCGGGACATAAGGAGGAAATGGCGCCGATGATAACGCAGAGGATAAAAGTGGTTAAAAGGACGCTTGGAACGATGCTGGGTTGGGATAACCAGTTCATGGTGCCGCCTGGTGCGGGGGGCATGACAATGCCGATAGCGGCAATTGAGGATACAATGCCACTGCCAATCGCTAACCCTAAGGCCCCACCAATCGACCCCAACAATAAACCTTCCAATAAAAATAATTTCATGATGCCGCTACTCCTGATCCCTAAGGCCATAAGTGTACCTATCTCACTAATCCGCTCTAATACGGCCATATTCATGGTATTAAAAACACCTAAGATCACCACAATGGACACAACCACGCGCATGATCAAATGGAACATGTCAAACAATTCAACGGTCTTTGTATAAAAGTCGGTGATTTCTCTCCAGTCTAAAACTTCTAAATCTAAATGATTCTCCTGGAAGATGGCTTGAAGTTTTTTCTTCATAGCAACCGTATCATCGTCGTTGCGCAAATAAACAACCAACGTTTGCACAGAATCTGTGCCTAACAATTTCTGAGCTGTCTTTAAAGGAACACGCAAGAAAATGTCATCAAAACTTTTTACCCCTGAATAAAATACCGCCTTGGTATTTAAGTCCATGGCATTGGATGATCCGTTGACGGTATTGGTCAATAACGTCACATTCATGCCCGGGTGCGCGTCCATGGTTTGCGCCAACCCTCTGGCTAGAGCAACTTCTTTAAAGTCGTCCGCCGCTAAACTCTGCCCCTCTTCGACAATCGGTAAGCCTACACTCTCCCCCTTATATAACTTTCTTAAATTGAGTGTATCTGCCTTAAGGAGCATTTTCTCATATACTGGATTAACCCCTTGTCCATAAAATGAGACCGTAGTTTCCCCAGTACTTAAAAGACCCGCAAAAATAATGCGCGGTGCCACATAATCCACATCAGGGACAGCCTTAACCAATGCCTCTACTTTAGAAAGATCCTCGATAAAATAGCTATATGGATCAGTTTTGCCGTATTGAATAAAGCCCTTCTTATTGATCTGCAAATGACCTGTTTGACTCTTAATGTAACTGGCGCGCATTTGCCAGAAGGTGTTTTCAAAGAAACCCCCAACAAAAATGAGCGCGGTACAGCCAAAGACAATCGTCGACAACGTAATAAGCGACCTTGCCCGATGACGAAATATATTGCGAAATGCTAATTTAAACATCATGCGGTGATAACCCCATCCCAGATGCGCACCAATCGATCGGCCTCATCCATGACTTTTTGATCGTGGGTTGAAAATATGTAAGTGATCTTCTTTTCACGACTGCTCTTCTTCATTAGCGCAATGATCTCTTCGCCTGTTTTATGATCGAGGTTCGCTGTTGGCTCGTCGGCTAAGATGAATAGTGGCTCACGCACCATGGCACGGGCAATGGCCACTCGTTGCTGTTGGCCGCCACTTAACTCTAAGGGCTTATGGTTGGCATGCTTCGATAAACCAACTGCATCCAATGCCGCCAACGCTTTACGTCGACGCTCTTGCGGTGTCATAGTCTTTTGTAACAATGGAAACTCAACATTCTCAACAGCTGAAAGCACAGGCAACAAATTAAAATTCTGAAAAATAAAACTAATCTTATGCGCCCGCAAATCAGCCAACGCATCGGGCGATAATTTCGACACATCTTGACCATCGATGATCACCTGTCCGGAACTAGCCGTGTCAATGCAACCAATGATATTGAGCAACGTCGTCTTACCGCTGCCCGACGGGCCAGCAATGGCTAAAAATTCCCCACGGCCAACGCTTAAATTGATGCCTTTAAGCACATCGACGCGGTTCTTGTTTAAAAAATAGCTTTTATTAACATTGCTGATATTAATTAACGACATATGATTATCCTTATTGACGGCATCTTTGACCATGATCTCATTTAACGACAGCCGAATTGACCGTGATGTTTTAGGTTTAGCAAATCCAACCCGCCCCATCCACACCAAATTCTTACGAATACTGTCACTCCCTAACAATGTTGATAAGTCCTCTTTAATATCCATCGCTTTTTCTTTTACATGCGGCATGGTCGACAAAACCTTACCCTCATCAAGATACTTTGAAAAAAGCATGGGTGTATACGACGGCTGATGCGACAATCCTTGGGATGTTAGTGCCAACCAAAAGCGTTGGATAGCTCTACCCGCCGCTATCCAATCCTCAGGCGTTGTAGGTGTTTTATCAGTGACGATGGCAATGCCAGCAGAGCACATGATGTTGGGCAATAATTCCAACTTCAATGCGGTCATATAATGACCTAACATCAAACGGTTATAGGCTTCCATGCGTTGCGGTTTACCTAAGAACCAACGCATGATCGGCAAGAATAGTGTTGGCATACCTAAAGCCTTAGACGGAATTCGATCAGGACTTAAGTCGTGTTCCCAATCAACAATCTTGCTGTGCACATCAAACATTTCTGGAATTAAATACCGTAACGCTGCTGATTTGAAAATGAGCGAAGCAAAATCCATTTTTTGTTTATCTTCAAACCATAAAATCTTATACCCCGACGGCATTTGTGCTTCTATATTTTTCTTTTCCGTATCTTTTAACGGTGTCATGGCATATGTGAAACGATTGACCATCCGGTGTTCGATGAAACGGGCTAATGGATCAACCTTAGGATTTTGTGATTTTGAAACAACGACACGATAAACCGGCGCTTTGCCTAGTTGTGGTGGATCTACCTTATCAACAACGATATCAAATCCCAAAGCCCCTGCTGCTGTATGCATATTTTCCAAAAAACAGCCTAAGGCAATATGATCAGAATGTCGATTTAGATGAAAGATGGTGTCGAGCAAATACCCCGTTGTGACCTCACAAGCATCCTCCGCGATCATCTTAACCCGCCATGCCTGTTCATTGTCTCCGCTGGGCGCCCATCGAGCTTTATCTAAAAGTTTTTCAATATGTGTCACAATAAACCTCCCCCAATCAAACTACCTGTAACGCAATGCTTCGACAATATTAAGCCGCGATGCCCTGCATGCAGGAAACCACGACGATATTCCGCCAATCATGGTTGATAAAAAAAATGTAAATACCATCACCGAAGGCACAATGACTGGCTGAGAAATCCAACTCATGGTGGTTCCCGGCGACGGCGGCATCACAATCCCAACCTTGCTAATACCAAAAACAATCACACATCCCATGCTCACACCAATCAAACCACCGACCATCCCCAAGAGGATGCCTTCGTATAAAAACAATGTCAAAATGCCTTTGCGTTTAACACCCATGGCCATGATGGTGCCAATTTCACTAAAACGTTCCATGACCGACATGTTCATGGTGTTAAAAATTCCCAAAATAACGGCGATGGATATAACAATGCGCATCACCCAATGGAATGTATTAAATAGATCTGCTGTCTTTACATAGAAATCAGAAAGCTCGTCCCATGTTTTAATTTCTAAATCATAGTGATACAACTTAAACAAGCGCTCTAGCCCTGCTTTCACCTTTAAGGTATCGTTGGTATTATGCAACTTCACAACAATGTTTTGAACCGATGTTGTATTGAGCATTGATTGCGCTGTGGCTAAGGACATTCTAACGGTCATGTCATCATAATTCTTATCTGACGTTGCCATTACGCCTTTGACGTGCATGTCCATGGCATTAACACCGCCATGGACGGTATTGGTCATCACCGTCACAAATGCCCCTGGCTTCACATTAAGCGCTTCTGACAAACCTTTGCCAATGATCAACGTTTCTGGCACATCTTGGGCGCTTAAACCATCCCCCACAATGATTTCACCTAATCCATTATCATCAGGACTTATCGATGTCGATTTTCGGTCTTTGTATTTTGACGTTAAGAAGGTGCGGTCAAAATCAATGTTAACACCTTGACCCATGCATGGCAGTGAAGCATCGCCCAAATTGATAAGACCAGAAAACTGCAAACGCGAACCAACCGATTTTACTTGTGGGATCTTATGAATCACATCCGCAATGGCTTGCGGGTCGCTAATGAGATAACTATAGGGCGAAATCTTGCTGTTTTTTTCGTAACCCGCTTTGAATATCTGAAGATGTCCAATTTGAGCATTGATGTAACTTTCTTTCATTTGAGTTAACGCATCGGTGAAGAATCCAGCGACAAACATGAGAGCGACACAACCAAAAGCAATCGTTGATAATGAAATGATCGATCGCGCTTTATGTCTAAAAATATTTCGCAAGGCAATATTAAACATCGGAGTACCTTCCCGGAGACATGATGCCTTTAGGATCAAGGGCATGCTTAATGGAACGCTGTACTTTCCAAAATGTATCCTCAGGGTTTACCAAATCATGCATCATATCAACACCTGTGCGATAAGGATATACACCCATCTTACGCCCACCTTCTAACAATGCTTCAAAACAGGCCTTGGCGCGTTGTGTTTGATCTTCGTTGTTTAAATCAAAAAGAATTGGGACCGTACTATCAAAACATTTTTCAGAAACACTCGATAACGTGATCAATGGCTCCATTTGATACTGCGCACATGTGCGCTCGACAAAATCAATATAACGTCTAACAAGTGCCGCTTTCATGGGAACTAATGGTGCGTACCATAAAAGACCACAACCATCCCGTGCTGGATTTAACGTAACCCCTTGGGGAACACCTTGCCGCAACTGACGATAACATAAACTTAATGCCCCACCGTTGGGACGCCCCTCAGATAGATCTAATGGGATCAGCATTTTTTGAAACTGCACAAATAAGGCTTTTGGAATAATAAACCCCAATGGTTTTAAAATCGACTGCAGCAAGAGCACACGCGAACGTGTTAAGAAAATCACCCGATTCACATCTGGTTTAATGCGTGCTTTGAGCGCATGCTTAGCTGCTTTGATGATCGATTTCTTTCCATAAAAAGAACCAATGCATGTCCACGGCGCATATCCTGCTTGCTTGGCCTGTTGCTTTAAGTGTGCAATAAAATTATTTGGGGATGCCGCAACCTCATCAAAAGGAAACGGAAGTGTCATGGATAGCAATTGCAATGAACTGATCATTTTAATTGAACCAATCAAAGCACCATGTTCAATCAGAACATTTCGCACCAGGTCAACAGTCTTTTCCAAATCAGCATCTGAGGAAATGTCAAAATAAAATGTTTCCACATGTTCTGGTCGTGGGGCTAAGGCAATGGTCATTTCTGTGACAATGCCATAATTGCTTTGTGAAAATATACCATCAATATATGGGCCTATCCCCCATTTAAAAACCTTGTCGACCTGATGACATCCTTTCGCATAAATCGCTGAACGATATATGGTCCCATTGGCCAATACCGCTTCTAAATTCATGACAGCGAAGAAATGGTCCGCAAGAGGAACCAAGCCATAGCCGCGCTCTAAAGCATTCCCTAGAATACTAGCCTCAGGACCTGCACCTGTTGTTGGCATAAGATACTCATCACCATGTTCTAATAAAAATGTCGCTAGTTGCCCTTGCGTTACCCCTGGCTCTACAGTGATCACTCCCAAATCAGCATCATAGCCACTAATTTTTGTCATGCCTGAAAGATCAACAATCACACAACCATCCGTTGCTGGATTAGCAGTACCATAACCCCAATTATTGCCTTTGCTAATAGGATATAAAGCAATGTTATGTTGATTAGCAATTTTAACAATATCCACGACTTCTTGTCGTGTGGTCGGGGCAACAACGCCTAATATTTCACGTTTGGCACCTGTTGTATCAGCATGGTATTTTTCAAGATCTTGCGGATTTGTTTTCACATGGATACTACCAAATATGTGCATCATTTTATCAATCATCGAGAGTACCTGCCTGGAGACATGATATTGTTAGGATCTAATGCCTGCTTGATCGATGCTTGTACATTCCAAAATGAATGTTCTGGATCAACCACGTCTTTCATCATGCCAATGCCCGCCCGATGAGGGTATGCCCCTCGCAAACGCCCCCCTTCAATCAGCGCCGCTAAACACTCTTTGGCTCGCCGAGACTGATCTGTATTCATCGGATCAAATAAAATAGGTATTGGGCTAATGATGCAACGTTCCGAGATGCTGGTCAATGTTACTAATGGTTCAATGCCGTAATGCTCACATGTGTTTTCTACAAATTGAACATACGCACTTGCGGTATGCGGCTGTAATGGTAAAAGTGGTGCATACCAATAAATACCACATCCATCCGCTGCTGGATTTAGATTCTTTCCTTTGGGAACACCTTGACGCAGTTGTCGATAACATATGTGCAACGTTTCCTGCCGCGGCTTACCTGACAAAATATCGAGCATCATGGTCATCTTTTCAAAACGATTCCTAATTTTCGAAAACAAATTCTTCGGTAAACGTGAAAATAACGCATCAATGAATAAAATTTTCTCTTTAGATAAGAACAAAACCCGTCGAGATCGTTCTCTAACTATTTTGACCAATTCTTTTTTAACAGCTTGGATGACATACTTATGTCCGTAAAGTGATCCCATGCAAGTCCACGCATAAAATCCATTTTCTTTGGCTTTACGCTTTAAAATACTTTTGGCTTTATCTGGCGTGGCATCAATTTCATCAAAAGGATAATCTGCGGTCACAGCTGATAATCGTAAATCACTCATGATATTGATTGACCCAGAAAACACACCAACATCTTTAAGTATTTTTCTAACCGTCACTATCGCATCCTCTAAATCTTCTTCCTTTGAGAATTCAATGAAAAATATTTCGATGCATTCTGGCTTGGGTCGCAAGGCAATCGTTGCTTTTGTCACAATACCAAAATTACTTTGAGAGAACAAACCATCGAGATATGGGCCAATGCCCCATTTGAAGACCCCATCAACATCTTCACATTCTTTAGCATGGATGGCAGAATGATAGATACTACCATCAGCTAATACAACTTCTAAACTCATGACAGCAAGAAAATGATCCGCAATCGGCACTAAACCATAACCACGTTCTAAAGAATTTCCTAAGATCGTGCCATCAGGACCAGTGCTGGTCGTTGGGGTTATATATAAATCATCGTGTTTTAAAAGAAATGCCGCAAGCTGTTCTTGAGTAACGCCTGGCTCTAATGTCACAACCCCTAATTGTGGGTCGTAGCCACTAATAGTATTCATGCCAGATAAGTCCACAATGACAGAACCACTTTGTGCAGGATTTGCCGAACCATATCCCCAATTATTTCCCTTACTAATAGGATATAGCGCAATGCCGTATTCCGACGCGATCTTAACAATCGCAACAACTTCAGTTGACGTGATTGGCCTTAAAACACCTGAAATGATGCGGGATGAATTTGTTGTATCAGCGTGGTACTTTTGCAAGTCAAACGCTTGTGTTTTTACGCGTTCAGCGCCAAGCAAATTTTGCCATGCAGTTAAAGCTACTGATAAGTTATCCATGATGCCCTTATCATCTCAAATTATCAGACAATAAACAAAACTCTTTTTGGATTTTTACTTGCCGATGCAGAAAGCAGAAAAGATTTTATCGAGCAGATCTTGATCAATATTGCGACCGGTAATGGCATCGCATTGATTAACCGCATCTTTGATATTGTGTGACACAATCTCCCATGAGGCATTTGTCTTAATCAAGGCTGTGCTTTCTTCCAACAAGGCTTTGGCCGTCGATAAAGCTTGGATATGACGGGCATTGCTAATGACAATCGACGTGCTTGTTGATTCTATACCTTGATAGACTTGAGCTAGGATGGCTTCTTCCAGATGGGCAATCGATGTCTGATGCAAAGCTGAAATCTTAACCTTAACACCATGCGGAAGTTGTTGCTCATCGAGTAACTGAGGTAAATCGGTTTTATTTAAAACAATGATGACCTTGCGGCCTTGTATTTTTTCAATCAGCAATCGATCCGCATCCTCTAGAGGCTTACTCGCATCTAAGATGAGCATGACCAAATCAGCACTATCTATAAACAGGTGACTGCGTTTGATAGCTTCGGCTTCAATCAAGTCGCGCGGTTCTAGGATGCCTGCTGTATCTACCAATTGTAATGGGACACCTTTAATCTGCGCAGTTTCTTCTAAGACATCGCGTGTTGTTCCGGCGATGTCGGTCACAATAGCGCGATCTTGTTTTAACAATACATTGAGTAAGGATGATTTTCCGGCATTGGGTTTACCACATAACACAATGCGTATGCCTTCTTTTAAAATACGCCCTTGCTTAGATGAGGCTAACAATTGATCAATGCGTTTTTTTGCATCTTTGACACGTTCTAATAAACGGGCACGATCGTCTGGGGCAATGTCATCCTCGGGAAAATTAATGGCCGCTTCAATGTGCAAATAAGTCGACATCAACGCTTCGCGAATCTCTTCAAGGACGCTTGATAATTCACCCTTTAATTGATGCTGACTGACGCGGGCAAAATCATTGGTTTTGGCATGAATGACATCTAAGACAGCTTCGGCTTGTGTTAAATCAATGCGGCCATTAAGATAAGCACGCTTTGTAAATTCCCCTGGCTCAGCCAATCGCGCGCCTTGTTTTAATACAAGGGCTAAGACAGATTGTAAGGTGACGATCCCACCATGCACACTTAACTCAACCACATCTTGGGTGGTATAGCTTTTTGGCGCGCGCATGATGCTCACTAAAACTTCATCGATGATCTGCGAATCTTCTTTAACCCATCCTAGACTTAGAGTAAAACTCTTTAATTGCGAAGGCTTTAGGTTATTTTTAAGTGTAACCATTCTATCGACGATGCTGATGGCTTCTGGCCCAGAAATGCGCACCATGCCAATGCCGCCGGCACCCAATGGCGTTGCAATCGCGGCTATCGTATCTTCATGACTTTTGAATTGGTACATACGCTTGCTTCCTTGCTGTCGCAACGATAAATAATGAACCTGTGATTAAGATCACATGATCCTTGCTTGTTTTTGAGATGGCAAGTTCAATGGCTTCTGATATGCTCTGCGTCATAAACCACGTCTTTGGTGCAAATAATTCTTCGGCCTCGCGGCGATTAAAAACATGTGCACGCGGATGATCTGCTTTTGTCACAATCACTGTATCTGCCATGTGCTTGATTTCTTGTGCAACGGCCGTGATATCTTTGTCCGTTGACATCCCTAAAATCATCATCACGTGATGTTTTGGATAATAATCTTTAACTGTTCGAGCCAAAGCGCGCATGGAAGCAGCATTATGCGCCCCATCTGCAATGACCAAGGGGTCTTGATTCAAAACTTCAAAACGACCTGCCCATCGGGTAACCGCAATGGCTTGATGAATTAACCCTGGGTATGCGGGTGAACCAAATACTTTAAGTGCTTCAATGGCATGTGCTGCCACCGACGCATTAACCCGCTGATGTGCACCTTTTAATAAAAATTCTTGATGAACCGCAATCTCCCCGTCGACAACCACCGGCGTAATACCATACTCTTGGCATCGTGCCAAAATAACTTTAAGCGCCTCTGGTTCTTGGGGCGCAATCACAACCGCTTGATGAGAATTCTTTATAATCCCCGCTTTCTCTTCTGCAATCGCCTCGATCGTATCACCTAAGATGTGCATGTGGTCCAAGCTAATGGGTGTTATGACCGCCACATCGCTTAAGACAACATTAGTTGCATCAAGCCTACCGCCTAAACCTGTTTCTAAGATCACATAATCAACTTTTTGCTGACGATAGAACATCAAGGCAATCACGGTCATCACTTCAAAATAGGTCAATTCTAACCCACGATTAGACAACGCTGCGATGTGTGGCCGGATAATATGAATGATTTGATTTAATTGATCGTCGCTGATCATCCCATAAAAATCATCAAGGGATGCCATGACGCCCTTATCTAAAATACGGATGCGCTCATTTAAGCGATGCAAATGTGGAGACGTATATAAACCAACCTTAAACCCTGCATTGGCGAGGATGTAACTGATAAAGGCGCACGTCGAGCCTTTGCCCTTAGTGCCGGCAACATGGATGACTTTCAAATCTTTTTGTGGGTTATCTAAAAAACTTAATAATTCTTCAACACGGCCAAGTCCAAATTCTTTAGACGACACCGTATTTAATTTCGATTCGAAATTAGTAAATGAATTTAAGTAATCGTGAACAGACATTAATGTTTGAAATGGCGCACGCCGGTTGTGACCATGGCAATCTTGCGCTTATTGGCTTCGTTGATCACTTCTTGATCGGCGATGGAACCGCCGGTCTGAATGATTGCCACAACCCCTGCTTTGGCAGCAAAGGTAACAGTATCGGCTTTAGGTAAGAATGCATCGGAGATTAAAACAGAACCTTTGGCTAATTTGCCGGCTTTGCGAATCGCATGCAATGCGGAATCAACCCGACTGGTTTGGCCAGCGCCGATGCCAATGGTTTGAGTCCCCTTAACTAAAGCAATGGCATTAGACTTCACATGTTTGATGAAGGTCCAGCCAAATTTCATTGCTTCCAATTGCGCCTTGGTTGGTTTAATCGTACCGACAACTTTAATATCTTCATCTTTAAGCACACGGGTATCTTTTTCTTGTAACAATAACCCGCCGGAAACTTTCTTAAAATCATATTTCTCAGGCACAATGCCGTATATGTCTAATTCTAACAAACGTAAATTCTTTTTTTCCTTCAATATTTTCAAACTCTCTGCATCAAAGCTTGGCGCAATGACACATTCCATAAAACCGCTCTTAAAAATGGCCTTTGCTGTTGCCACATCCACCTTGCGATTAAGGCCAATGATACCGCCAAAGGCTGAGAGCGCATCACATTTCAACGCTTTAACAAATGCTTTATCCAATGTTTTATCAACAGCAATGCCGGATGGATTATTATGTTTGATCACAACAGCTGCCGGCTGATCATAATCACGGATGATGTCAACCGCTGCTTGAAGGTCTAAAATATTATTAAACGACAATTCTTTGCCATGCAATTGCTTTAAACCAGCCAAACCTTCCGCCTTGCGACCCTCGGCGTAGAATGCCGCTTGCTGATGTGGGTTTTCACCATAACGCAAATCCTGTTTTTTGGTAAAAGTCACTGAGAAATCTTTGGGGAAAGTGGAAAAGACATTGTCGTTCTTAAAGCGGCTACTTAAAAAATTATATATCGCACTGTCATAACTGCTGGTGCGTTCAAAAACTTCAATGCTCAAATTGGTTAACACCTTATCAGATAAAATGCCAGAATTATTATTAAGCTCACTTAATACTTCCGCATAACGGGCTGGGTTGCAAATGACCGCAACGCTTTTATAATTCTTTGCCGCAGAACGCAACATCGAAGGCCCACCAATATCGATATTTTCGATGCATTCTTCTAAAGATACATTTTTCTTAGCGGAAATCTTTTCAAAAGGATACAAGTTAACTACAACCATATCAATGGGTTGTATGCCATGATCTTTCATTTCTTTGATGTGTTGTAGATTATCGCGAACCCCGAGCAACCCTCCGTGAATCTTGGGGTGTAGGGTCTTCACGCGCCCATCTAACATTTCCGGAAAACCCGTATAGTCAGCAACTTCGATGACCTCAATGTTATTGGTGCGCAAGAGTGCAGCGGTGCCGCCTGTAGAAATGATTTCGACCCCGAGTTTGGATAAACCCTTGGCAAAATCAAGCAGGCCCGTCTTATCAGAAACTGAAATAAGCGCCCGGCGGACTTTGATCATACCTTACAAAAGAATTATCTTTTGCCTTTTTTGCGTTTCAATTCGGAAGGCTTAGAATAAAAGCGGCGTTCTTTGAGCTCGACTAAGAAACCGTCTTTTTGACACTGCTTCTTAAATTGGCGCATCGCTTTTTCAAAACTGTTCTTGTCATTAATTTTAACTTCCAACATGCTAATCACGACTCCTTACAAGTGTTTAGAATTAAAAGGTTTGTGTATTATATTCAGTTTGCTTTTTTTGTCAAATTAAAAATAACACCCACGAGCCTCATTTCTTTTTTACCTTGGGCTTTGAACTTCCCCTCTCAATTGCCGCAGCAAAACCTAATGGCCCTCGCTTTTTGGTTGCTTCGTCTTTATCAGTCAATAACTGTTTAATTGCATTAAAAATTAATACGAATTTCTGATCATGTTCTTTAAACTTTCCTTGAAATTTAATCTCTAGATCTTCGATCTTCTGAGCTAAATCTTTATGAGACAACATCAATTCTCTTAACTTAGTAAATACACGAATAATTTGTATATTGACATAAATTGCTCTTTTAGAAGTAAGGACACTTGAAAGCATCGCTACGCCTTGTTCTGTAAAAACCATTGGTACTTTTCGTGTGCCTCCCCATCTTGATGTTCCAAACTGGAACTTCAAGTTTTGGAATTCATTTTTTGTCAGTACAAACCCAAAGTCTGGTGGAAACCTGTCAATGTTTCTTCTTACAGCCTTATTTAGATTTCTTGTTAATACACCATATAATTCTGCTAGGTCTCGATCAAGCATTACCTTTTGCCCCCGAATTAAATAAATCTTATTTTGAATTATTTCAACTGGAACTAACGTCCCTGTTTTCTGAACAGTTTTTCGTTTCATAAAACACCTCTAAATAAAATGGTTTTATAAGAAATTAAAAAATTTCGGGGGATTTACACTGTGTTTCAGATCTGATCGGGGGAATCAGATTACAACAAATTCTTTCCTAATACGTCGGGTCGACGTAGGTGTATTCTTCGCCTTTGAAGTTGCGGACGGTGTGTATGCCGCTTTTGCTTTTGACCATGTAGTTGGGGGCAATAGGGATTTTGCCGCCGCCACCTGGGCCGTCGATGACATAGGTTGGTACGGCATAACCTGTCGTATGACCGCGCAAGTTTTCCATGATGTTAATGCCAGTTTCAACGGAAGTGCGAAAATGTTTGGATCCGACAATTGGATCACATTGATAAATATAGTAAGGGCGAACGCGAATCTTTAAAAGTTCATGAAACAATTTTTTCATGATTTCTGGTTTATCGTTAACACCGCGCAGCAAGACGGTTTGACTGCCCATGGGGATACCGGCATCGGCAATCATGTTGCACGCATGTTTGACACGTGGGGTCACTTCTTTAGGATGATTAAAGTGAATGCTCATCCAAATGGGTGAATATTTCTTAAACATGGCAATCAACTCTGGGGTCACGCGTTGTGGCAAGGTGACAGGGATACGGGTGCCAATGCGCACAAATTCCACGTGTGGAATGGCTTTAACGCTTGAAATCAAATATTCCAACATGCGGTCGCCCAAGGTTAACGGGTCGCCGCCAGAAATTAAAACATCACGGATTTCTTTATGTTCACGAATATAATTAAGCGCTGCATCATACGTTCCTGTATTTAACGTGTGATTACCATCGCCCACCATCCGAGAACGAGTGCAATAACGGCAATACATGGCGCACATTTCATTGACTAAAAATAACACGCGATCCGGATAACGATGAACAAGGCCATGCACGGCGGAACTTTTATCTTCGCCGCATGGATCTAACATTTCTTCGGGTGCTGTTTCAAATTCTTCTGCTTGAGGTACCGACTGCAAACGGATCGGACAACCCACATCATGTGTGTCAATTAACGCCGCAAAATATGGCGGGATGGACATGGTCAACTTATCCCCTGCCCCTTTAACCCCTTTTTCTTCCGACGGGGTTAAAGTCATGAATTTAGAAATTTGATCGAAGGTGCGCACGCGGTTGCGAATTTGCCAACGCCAATCTTCAAAGTCAGCCAAGGTAGCCCCTGGGTAAAGACGAATGATGCGTTCTTCATCAGGAGATAGCGGTATATTCGGTCCTTTGGATAAAATGGGTGCGGTTAATGCTTGTTCTTCATTGGCGGCAACTGCGACAGGGTTCATTTTCGTGATACAGCCTCCGTTTTGTTCAAGCCTAAACGTTGTACGGCTTGGTCTAAAATGCTAAGAATGATTTGATTATACGACATTCCTTTTACTTTGCCAAATAAAACAAAAACATCATCTGGATTTAAATTAGGTAACGGATTAATCTCTAAAACATAGGGATTACCTTTTTCATCCACACGAAAATCAACACGACCAAAATCACGGCAATCAACCGACTTATACGCCTTAACGGCAATGTCTTGCAATTTCTTAGCTAAAGCAGCGTCGATCGGTGCTGGACAAATATGATTAACAACCTTTTCTGCCACATAACGGTATGTATAAAATTCATTGCCCAAATCTGTTTTATTACCAATTGCATATTGCACCACGGGCATGGCTTGTGCATTTTCATTGCCAATGACGCCAACGGTATATTCCGTACCCTTAATAAATTCTTCAACCAACGCTGGCTGATTGTAATTGCTATAAATGCGGTCAACTTGCGTTTTTAATTGTTCTGGTGTTTGCACGCGAGAATCCGCGGTGATGCCCTTCGATGTGCCCTCATGCAAGGTTTTTACAAACAATGGAAAACCAATGGTGTTTAATGTTTTAAGATCATCATGAGAAGTTGCTTTAAAATATCTGGCTGTTGGTACTCCGTCAGCAATGAAACATTTTTTAGCGACAACCTTATCAAGGGTTACGCCTAACGTCAACGCATCGGCCCCAGCAAAGGGAATGCGGTACAAATCTAAGATGGCTGGGATTTGAGATTCGCGGTTGCGGCCATGATGACCTTCGGCAATATTAAAAACCAAATCAACGCCCAAATCAGGCAATGCTTTTAATAAGTTCTTTGCATTACCAATTAGTCGAACACTGTGGCCAGCAGATTCAAACGCTGCTTTTAGCGCTTCTACCGTCGCAAAACTATCTAGCTCCGCCGATGCATCAATGGGATCATTGGCGCCGGGCGTCCAGTCTGTTTTTAAATCGTATGTTAAACCAATGGTTAATTTCATATGCAGGAACAAATTTATCAAATTCTGCCAAAAATGCTATTAAAATTTTTGTGCAGGCCTAATTATAATTTCTCTTTATATTTACTCCACACCAAGGCAATCAACTCTTCCATAACGTCGTCGATGGTGATCACACCTTGCATGATATCCTCATGGTTTAACACAGGGATTGAGGATGTTTTATTGCGCTCCAAAAGCAACGCGACTTCCTCAACTGTTGCATCCGTATAAACAAACACATTTTCTGGATAACATGTCTCTATTAATTTCTTCTGTGGGTCTTCATTAATAAAATGTCGTAACGAGGTAGTCCCTAGATAGCGATGATTTTCATCGACGACGTAAAGAAAAAATATGCTTCCTGGAAAGCCAGTGCTTTCTTTGATCTTGCGGATCCCATCCTCAACCGTTGCATCTGGTTTCACCGTTAGATACTCCGTTGTCATCAAACCACCCGCGGAATCTTTCGCAAAACTTAATAACTTGCGTAATTTCTTATTGGTCTCTGTTCCCAGTGCCCCCATTAATTCATGCGTGCGACTGCGTGGCAATTTCATCAACAGATCTGTTGCTTCATCGGCAGGAATATTGGTAATGAGCGTTGCGGCTTCTTTCTTTTCAAGTTGATCAATCAACTCTGTTTTAAAACCTATGTTCATGTCGGTAAAAACTTTATTCTGCAAACTACCATCCAACGATTTAAATAATGACACCCGCGCATACATATCCAAGTCTTCCATGATCTCAGCCAGAGCTGCTGGTGGTATCGACGCTAACTTATTGCTCTTAACATCTAACTTAACAACACTTTTCATGCGGCCAAGTTTTGGTAGGATTTGAGTATTCTTCCAAGAAATTAATTCTTCATGTGTTAGAAAATTGGATCTGGGGTTGATGATTTTAACACCATGATCAATGACAAATGTCCACCCAAGCCGTCGGACTAAAGCCCGTAGCCCCACATCAACATGCGCGGCATATAATTGATTTTCGACACGTAACAAATGTATGTCATTGACCCGCACAACCCGCTGATCATCGGTATCAACAACTTGTTGATCTAAAATATCACGGCGCAGTGTAAAATCGCATTTGATGAGCTCTGTTTGGAAAATAACTTGGTGGGCATCGATCTTAAGGCGAATTTCATCTTCAATATAAACAACATCTTCCCATTTGATACGTGCATATTGCTTGCGCCATTGTCCGGTGGTAATGATCAAATCGCTTGCACGCGGGTATATATCTCCTTGCGGATTCATGATCAAGTCATGCAAGCTCCCCAAGTACTCACCCTTGCTGTCTAGCACGTCCATACCAATCAAATGTGCAAAATATAAAAATAATTTCATCGCGTCTTTCCAACACCTTTTTTCTCACACATACGATTCACTGGGCATTTGCTGCACCATGGCGAGATCGGGGCACACACATTTTGTCCCCATGTGACCAAGAGCGCATTATACGTATTCCAATATTTTTTAGGTAACTTTTTTCTTAAGGCAAATTCTGTTTCCTCAGGAGTCTTGGTTGCTACATATCCCAATCTATTTGAAATGCGGTGCACATGCGTATCAACACACATGGCCAATTTTCCAAAACCTTCGGTTATGACCAAATTTGCTGTCTTTCGCCCCACACCTTTTAGTGTAAGCAATTGATCCAAATCATCCGGTACGGTGCTGTTAAAACGATCCTTTAAATCTTGGCAAATACTTAAAATGGTACGTGCTTTGGTTTTATAAAAACCTACAGGATAAATTAATGTCTCAATTTCTGTTGGGGTTAATTTTAGAAATCCGTCAATGGTACTAACTTTAGGAAAAAGGCGTTCGCACACGGGTAAGGTGGTGGTATCTTTGGTGCGCAATGACAATAAACAGGAAATAAGAACTAAAAAAGGACTCTTAAACTTCTTTCCAACCAGTGTTACGGAAGGGTCAGGCAAGTCTCGCATGGCAAGGGTTAAGCAGTCCATCACCTTTGCCATTTGGACATTGTCGATCATGCCGTCCCTTCAAAAATATAACCCATCTCCTCAAGCACAGATGGATTATCCCTCCAATTCTTGGTTGTCTTCACATACAGCTCTAAGAAAACTTTTTGACCAACTAGCTCTTCGAGATCAGCGCGAGCGGCGGTGCCAATGTTCTTTAATACTTCACCCTTTTTACCAATCACAATTTCTTTTTGTGTTTCACGCTCGACAATTATCAACGCCTTAATTAATAAGACCTTGCCTTTGCGTGGGCTGACATGCTCAATCTTAACGGCGATTGAATGTGGCACTTCCTCACGCATGGTTTGAAATAATTTCTCACGGATCAAATCAGCCATGGCCAGACGCTGAGGCAAATCCGTGATCACATCTTCTGGATATAGCAACGGCCCGACTGGCAACATCTCAAATATCATATCCAACAACTTATCAACATTGGTATTTTGTAGCGCCGATAATGGCAAAAGCGTTAAATGTTTAAGTTCGTGAATTGATTTTCCCGTGGCTGTTTCCCAAAGGTCAATATATTCTTGAATGCATTTACCTTTCTTATAATCCACTTTATTTAACCCCACAATGATGGGCACTTTTAATTTCTTAAGTGAATTAACGACAAAATTTTCTTCTTTGCCCACTTGCTCGCTGCTATCAACCAAATGAATCAACACATCAACACCCTGCATCGCGCCCATTGAGGAGCGATTCATGAATTTATCTAAACCATCACCGCCTAAATGAAGCCCTGGGGTATCGATAAAAACAATTTGGCCACGCTCATCGTGATAAATGCCACGGATTTGCTGACGGGTCGTTTGAGGGATATCTGAGGTGATGGACACCTTCTCACCGACAATCGCATTTAGCAACGTGGACTTGCCCACATTGGGACGCCCGACGATGCTGACAATGCCGGATTTAAACGCATTACTTTTTTTGACGGTACTTGAAGGCAACGATCACCACCCCTGTAAACAACGTTATATTCACAATGCTAAAAGACTTTAAAACCACATCATGCGAGAGCAGCCCATTGGGCAACATCATGAGCGAACAAACCCAAACACCAACAAGCCAGCTTGCCGATAAATCTGCGGAAGAACGACGCTTGCAAATATTAATGATCAGTGGGATGTTCCATAATGGCAAGCCAACCGACGCTACTAACCCCATCTTTTCGACAAATGATAAGCTTTCCATATTAGATGCTAAAAAACTTAACTAAGTGTTTCATACGTTCTTCAACCTCACGCATGGACAATGGTGCGGTTTTCGCCATCCCAAAGCCTTCGACGTTAAACGAAGCGACCGTCGTCGCATATAGTAACGCTTTACGTAAATTACGTTCATCTACTTTATTAACCTTGCTTAAATACCCCATGAGCCCGCCGGCAAATGTATCCCCTGCACCGGTTGGGTCAACAACCTTGGTGACGGGATAGGCAGGAAATGAGAACATAAAACTTTTGCTGTAAAATAAAACCCCATGTTCGCCTTTTTTCAAGACCACCATGCGCGGCCCCATCGCAGACAATGCCTTAGCCGCCATGATCAAATTATGTTCCCCCGTCAAGGCGCGTGCTTCACTGTCATTAGCGACGAATAAATGCACTTGTTTCATCAAGCGCTTTAAAGATTTTAATTTGATATTAATCCACAAGTTCATGCTATCCAACCCAATTAATTGCGGGGACTTCACTTGAGAAATCAACTTTAATTGCAAATCTGGATCAAAGTTTGCTAAGAATAAATTTGGCAAATGCTTTTGATGATCAGTTAGTGACGGAGAATAACTTTCCAAGACGCCTAACTGGGTGCCTAAGGTTAACGCGGTATTAAAATCACCCTTTTTATATTCACCTGTCCAACGAAATGTTTTGCCAGAACCGATTTGCAACGATGTTAAATCAATGCCTTTGCGACGCAAAAAATCTAAATGACGCGCAGGAAAATCTTTACCTACAACAGCCACCAAATGCACGGGCGTAAATAAACGTGCACTCATGGAAAAATGTGCAGCTGACCCACCCAACATATCTTTTTTACTTCCCGACGGTGTTTTAACATGGTCCAATGCCACGGTCCCTAAAACTACTAAACTCATGCGTGTTCTCCCTTTGACGTTGCTTTCTTCTTTTTCTTTTCCATGTCTTTTAAGAATGCCTGAACATGTGTGTCTTTAAGTAAATTGCTTAAATCTGCGTCTTGACGCATAAACGCAAAATCATCATAACCACAGTCGATGGCTTCGGCCAATGTGGCAAGTGCGGCGCGCGTGTTATTTAACAGCGCATAGGAACAAGCCAAATTATATAAAACATTTGGATCTTGCGGACGCAATTTTGAAAGCTTGATATCCACATCCAAGCCTTTTTGCCAATGACCCGCGCGGGTATAAAGATCCCCCATCACGACGAGGGCTTCGATAAAATTTGGCGCTTCTTTTAAAATATTTTCATAAAAAGCTATTTCAAATTCAATGTCATCTTTGCTCTTAGGAAGCTTTTTGGCATGTTCTTTACGCACGTAAGGTTCCTTCCTAGGTATTACAAACTTTTTAAATAGGATTTAACGCGGACGGCAACTTCTTTCAAGTTATCAAAACTTGATGCATACGAAATACGCACGCAGTCTGGGCACGAGGTCCCAAAAGCAACCCCTGGCACGAGCGCCACTTTTTGTTGCTGTAATAAATGCTTCGCAAAATCCATGGATGTTTGTCCTGTGGATTTTACCGACGGAAAGATGTAAAACGCACCTTGAGGCATATGACAGGTTAAGCCTAAATCATTAAACGCCCCAACAATAAAATCCCGACGGCGTTGATATTCTTTTTTCATCGAGGCCACATCTTTAAGGCCACTCTTTAAAGCCTCCATCCCTGCCATTTGAGAGGTAATAGGCGCACACAACATGGTGTACTGATGAATCTTAGTCATCCCGCCGATGATATCTTTAGGTCCACAAGCATACCCAACTCGAAAGCCTGTCATTGCATGTGTTTTTGAAAAACCATTTAAATAAATGGTACGATCCCGCATGCCAGACAGTGTCGGGAATGCCGTATGCTTAAAATCATAGGTTAATTCATCATAAAGCTCGTCGCTAATGACAATCAAATCACGTTTCTTAAAAACTTTAGCCAAAGCTTCTAATTCTTTTTTCGTATATGAAGCTCCCGTCGGATTACAGGGATAATTAAACAAAATACCTTTAACACCCTTGGTGCAAGCGCGGTCAACTTGTTCTGGGGTGATTTTAAAACCACCTTTGAGTGACGTTGGTAAAAACACAGGCACCCCACCGGCAAGTTCAACCACAGGGCCATAAGCCACATAACAAGGATCTGGGATTAAAATCTTTTCGCCTGGATTTAAGATGGCGCGCATGGCAAGATCCAACGCTTGTGAAACACCAACGGTGATCAAGACTTCTTCTTCAAAATCATAGTCGAGACCATGCTGTTCTTTTAAGAAAACAGTAATGGCTTTGCGTAATTCGCCCATGCCTTTATTTGACGTGTAGGACGTGAACCCTTGTTCGAGCGAATGGATGGCGGCTTGACGGACATGCCAAGGCGTCACAAAATCAGGCTCACCAACACCTAACGATATGACATCTTTCATGCCTAAGACAAGATCAAAAAAAGCCCGAATTCCTGAGGGCGCTAATTGTTCAACATTTTTTGCAATGCGCATATATTTCCTAATACGAAATGTTCTCTCGGCGTTCCTTCTTGCTGTGATGCAGGACTTGACCATCTTCTTTATATTTGCGCAACAAGAAATGCGTTGCGGTTTGGCGCACATTGGCCATGGACGATAATTTAGCCGCTACAAAATCAGCAATATTGGTGATATTATCGCCTTCGACAACAACCAATAAATCATACCCGCCGGAAACTAAGTAGCAGGTTTTAACTTCTGGATAACTATAAATGCGTTCGGCGATTTGATCAAAGCCCACATCTTTTTGTGGGGTGATGCTCACTTCAATCAACGCGCGAACAACGGTTGAACTTGCTGCTTTTGCCATACCCTGCTCCTCTTATTTTTTATTACTAAAAAGCACGCGTTTTTCTAAAACACCGATTTGCGTTTTTAGAAGCGTGATATTTTCTTTAAGTTCTTTGATCTCATTGACGAGCTTCTTATTGCGCGCATCGCCTTGAACAATGGCGTGCACCATTTCTTTACGACCAGCACTCCATGAACTATCTAAAGAAGATGAGGATTTTAACACTTCAATCCTCTTTTCGAAAGCACGAATTTTTACTTCCAATTCTTCCTTTTTCGCATGCATCAAATAATATTTTGATTTATCCGCTGGCGCCGTCGCTAAAGGCTTTCCTGACAAGGCCGTTTTTTGAGATTGCAACGCAGTCAACTTATTCCTTAATTGATCAATCTCTGCGGAAGACCCGCTATAACCACTACCACTCATTTGTTGCATTAAAGCTGCTTCTGCCTGTGTTTGAGCCGCTAAATCCTTACGCAACGCAACAAGCTCCGGATCTTCCACCGCTGGCATTACTTGTTTTGCCGCATTTTCGCCTTGATGCAATTCATACTCAGAAACCTTCAGCCGCTTTTCTTCCAATTGTTTTTCAACTTGCTCCGCCTTAGCATGCTCAGTTTTATAGTCGAGCAAGGTTTTATTTAAGAGCAATCGCTTTAAATTCAACTGATCATTTAACACATCCAAACGCAAATCTTGATCCGACTTACCCGCACGCTGCTTTAAAAACGCATTTAACGCATCAATTTTCTGACGCTGCTCCTCAATCAATTTGATCAAATCTTTTTCCTGCACCTTATCTTGATTATACTGACGCGTTAACTCATCGTTCTGTCGAATCAACACATCCACCTGCCCCCGAATCGCATCCACACTATTCTGCCACTGCTGCAACGCAGAACCACCAACCCCCCCTTGATACATGGGAGACAGCTCCTGCGCCGAGGCATATGATGATAAAAGCAATAAACTAAAAATTATACATAAACGCATCATAGGTGTAATTATACCTTTTTATTCTCGAAGAGGCAATGGAGGATATAAACTTTTAAAATTACAATATCCTAGTAGCAATGATCCTGTTGAATGTTATAAAATGAGAAATACTCTCAACATATATCTTAACCATTAAGGTTCATTTGATAAAACAACTCAGACTATATTTCGACCAACAAATTAACGAAATAAACGATGATGCGGCATTGCGCCTTTATGGAGCGTTTATTTCCATGACATTTGCTGTTGTTGCATTTCATTGGATTTTCCATCGATTCGCCAGCATCATCTCATTCCAACCAATCTGCTGGCCATTCTTTGAAAATTGCTTCCAATATAGACTACTATCTATCGATCAAATTAGAATTATTTTTTATTTGCTAGGTGGCCTTGCACTTATTGGCACCGTACTATTTCTCATTCCCAAATACTCTCGCATTGCCTTTTGGTGGTTACTATGCATGGATCTATTATACGCCATCGTTTATACGCAAGATTTTCGATTCCATTGCGAGCAAAATATTATCCTAAATTGGGTGACGCTTTCTTTCTTATGTTTACCAAATAAGCGTAATGGTTTAAGGTATTTGCTCGTTTTTATTTATTTTTGTGCCAGTTTATTAAAGTTTAATAATGGATGGATTTCCGGCAATAACCTGTATAAAGATTTACTGTGGATTAAGGGCTCTTGGGTTTCGGTTGCATGTATATACGTCGTTGTTTTAGAAGCAATCCTTGTATTTGGATTACTAGCTAAACAAAATTGGATTTTTTGGCTAACCTTATTTCAACTTATCCTGTTTCACTTAATGTCATGGCCGATCGTCGGTTTTTATTACCCCATCGTCATGTTTTGCATGTTAAGCATTTTCCCATTAACACATTTCTTAAATTACCGTGAACAGTCCATGAGTTTAATTCTCTCATTGCTCAAAGGAAAGCAAGCCATATCCACGTATATTTGCATTGCAATATTGCTTGGTTTTCAGATTTTTCCCATGACTTTTCCGGGAAACAGTAAAATCACCAGCGAAGGGCGCATTATTTCACTACATATGTTTGACGCGCGCATACAATGCGAAGGCTTATTAACACTTAAATTCAAGAACGGCCTTAATGTCCCCATCGCAGTCCCTATACGAGAAACAGTGAGAATAAAATGTGACCCTCTTGTTTATTTTAGTATAGCTAAACGATATTGCTGGATCTATAAACAAGATCCTAACTTTCTGGATATTGACCTAAAATATAATGCCTGCCAAATCAAAGAACCCCCCATGAAACCATTAGTCAACATTACCAATTTTTGCCAACAAAATCTACATTACAATATGTTTAAAACTAATGAATGGGTAATTAAATAACCATTGACTATCTGTAGTCTGGTGGTGGGACGTAACACGCATCATGACTAGAATTGTACACACAAAAACACTCTGGTGCTGAAGGCCCCATATCACAAGGCGCGTAGTAATACGGAAGCCCGCAAGAATTTCCACCAAAAGCTGGGGTAGGATTATTACAACTAATGACTTTATATCCAGCACAAGAACCTGAATAATATGGATAACATTGGGATCCTGAATTCCATCCACCATTAACCGACACACACCCATTACCCCTATATGCATAACCTCTTATTTCTGAAGGATCGTGCCCGCCACCCCCATCCCATGATGTAACATCTAGATGTTTTGCGCTTACTCTAATATCTACACAATTAAGATTATCATTGCCATCCGAAGCATTGCAACCCCAAGCAACGTTGCCAGCGCAACTTCCTTCCCATGGACCTCCATCTTTTCTATAAGAATAATTTAAATCATCCGCACATATTTGAAGTACAAAATTTACCGCTGTTGGATAAGTACCAGAGCTATATTGATTATACACGCCTCCAGCGTAAATAGTCTCAACCTGCTCACAAGGACAATTTACCGCATCGCAAGTCTTTGTTTGAGGACAAAATGATAAATCGACACTAACCCCATCACTACGTAGACAACTCGTCGGAGACAATGTCGACGCTGCAGAACCACAAGCTGAAGGACATGCAGCATACCCTGGCGTATATGTACACCCTGCCGTTGCGGTGATGTTGCGTCGGCTATCGCCAACACATGGTGTACCGGCGTACTGAGCGTTATTTAAATAATAGCATTGCCGTGTTTCAGTGCAATTCCCACACGCACCCTCACATCCAGTCCATGGTCCCCAACCACCATTATCACAACCCGCATGAAAGGTTAAAACATTTGCATTATTAGCCGCCCACGTTAAGAAACTTTGATACTCTGCTTGTGTTTTGGCAGGTATAAATAGGCTCACGCCATTGTTAACTGACATAATATAATTACAATATGAAATTGTTTGATTATGATACTCGTAAGAAGATTCGAGCTTTATCTTTGAATCACCTGTAGCTTTGCAACCATTTGTATCGTTGGATTTACAATCATACGTGGTTGATTGTCTATCTAATGTGGAATATGTATCATTTGAACTAATATCAATGGTTTGCGTGTCCGTAGCTAATGAAGAACTGGTGAGTAAACAAAAAAATACGCACGTTGCAAGAACAACGCCTGTAAACAACTTATGTGATTTGCGTATTTTCATATGCCTCTCCTACTAAAAGTCTACCCTATGTGCTACATAAATCAAGCCCTCTGGTTATTTTTTTGAAAGCGCTTTCTTCGTCTGGGTTTTAAGATTTATGCGTATTAGACCTAATAATGAATTTGACATAAACATCGATGTTGTGTTTTTTAGCATTTTTGGAGTGATGGGTTTCTCTTGAATCAAAAGGCCCATTTTCTTGGATAAATCAATGACGCGTTGACGCGTGATGCCGTTTAAACAACCACTAGATAACGGCGGGGTGAACCATTGATTATGATGAAGGATGAAAATATTGCCGCGGGTGGTTTCGAAAATGTGGCCTGCTTTATTAACTAGGATGGCTTCGTCATAACCTAAATGTTGCGCTTGAGCTAGGGCATCGGCAAAGCATGCGTAGTCTAGTGATTTGACGTTGGCGTATCGTCGATTTGCAGGGCGATTGGTTTTTATTAACGTGGCTTTCAAGCCTTTTTTATATTGGCTTTCTGTATAAGGCTTATACGGCAACAGCATGCACAGGCAATGCACCTGCGTGCCTGTTTTAAAGACCATCAGCCGCAGCCGTCCCTCTTTACTTAACGCATTCTTCTTAACCACTTGATGGATAATGGCTTTAAACCCTGCTAATTTGCTAGGAGATTTTATTTTTATGACTTTCAAGCCTTTTAAAAGCCGCATTACATGTGCATCTAAATCATCGACCTTTTTACCTTGCACCAACATGGTCTCAAAAACACCGTGGTATTTTACGCGGCCTGGGGTGAAGATATCAAGTTGCTTTACATCAGCTTTTACATACTTGCTGTCGATATATAGAACTGGTCTTAGATCCAATCTCTCCCTACTTTCTCGGATACTGATTAGGATATCAGACATGGTTGCTTGTGTTCTAACAGAGGAGACATCCAGCGGTGATATAGAAGTATGCTTGTTTTCAGACAATAACATATTCAGATACTGCGTGAGATTTTGGAACGGGGATCCTATCTTCAATAAGGCCCTGCACATGTAATTTTATTGCTTCGTACATATTCTTTTCCGTCTCCGCTAATGTGCGACCAGTGGCAACACATCCTGGAAGATCAGGCGAATAAGCAGAAAAATTCTTTTTAGCTTGTTCAATAACAATTAAGAAACGACGCATTATATTTCCCCTTTTAATTTAGCTTGCTTTAAGATGCTGTTCAATGTTCCCCGTGCTAAATCATGCCCTAGATTTCCAGCAATAGTAACTCTTCCAGGCTTATCAGGATATTTAAACTGACGATGGCTACCGCTTGTTACAACCCAATACCAGCCATCTTTTTCAATCATTTTAATAGCATCTCTAACCTTCATTGTTATAGTTTAACATTACCTACACTTTTCATCCATGAATAATTTACTTCACCCTTACCCAATTATTTAGATAAAGACCGAATGGCTTGTTCCATGGCTTTGGCTTTGAGGGTTGTTTCAGCGTATTCTTGGGCGGGATTGGAGTCAGCGACGATGCCGCCGCCTACATGGTAGCGGATATTCTTTTTGGTGACCAGCATAGAACGGATTAAAACGCTTAGATCCATGTTGCCATCAGAATCAATATATCCAAAGGCGCCGGTATAAAATCCTCGGGGTGCTTTCTCAATTTTTTTGATAAGCTTCATTGCAGCTATTTTAGGACAGCCTGTGACTGAGCCACTAGGGAAGGTTGCTTTGATCAGATCAAGGGTATCGTAATCTTTATGAAGCTTTCCTTCAATCGTCGCTGTTGCTTGAAAAACGGTCTTATAACGTTCGATGGTGCGCATGGATGTTACTTTGACCGAACCATAGTCGCAGACGCGCCCTAGGTCATTGCGTTCAAGGTCTGTGACCATCAACAACTCGGCGATTTCTTTCGCGCTATGTTTAAGATCTTCGCGCAAGCGCGTGTCTTCTGCTTTTGTCTTTCCCCGAGGGCGCGTGCCCTTCATGGGTTTAACTGAAACAATGCCTTGATCTAATTTTAAGAAACGCTCTGGAGAAGAACTTAAAATCTGCTTATCACCACAATCATAGTATGCGGCAAATGGCGACGGGGAAAAAGTGCGCAAAGCTGCATATAAAGCCATGGGATCAATCTGAACGTTAGCTTGAATGACCCTTGAAAGGTTAATTTGATAAATATCGCCACGCGTAATGGCCTCGAGTGCATGCTTTACAGCGTTGACATACGCTGTTTTATTAAAATTGCTTTTAAAGGTCACGCGTTGTGGTTGAATCACAGGCACCGTCGTGGGTGCATGCTCTAGGATATCTACGATATTACTTATTGATTGTTGTGTTGCCGCATGAATGGTGATGCGTTGTGTTTTATGGTTAATTGCAAGCCACTGTTGATACAAACCAAAATGAAAATCACCTTCGTATCCAATATAGCCAACAGCTTTCGCTTTTAGTTTACGTTGTCCTTGAAGGACGGCACACAGTTGATTCAAATTTTTTCCAACAATGACTTTAACCGGAGAAAACCCTATATAGGAATGAACATGGGCGGTATTGCGCAGGCTGGAATCTAAAAAAAATAGGCCGCTCTTGCCGCTAAATTTCTTTAATACGGCAAAAGTATCACCTTTAAAGGACAATGATTTTTTTATCATTAAAATAACGATGATTGTGCGACACTGGCTGTCTTAAAGACCGGTTTCTCGACGCTAAACTGTGCAAAAAATTTCTGGATCTGACCTAGATCTTGCGTTTGGGCTTTTTCAATCAAACGCAATAAAACCTTCACGGTGATCTCAACGTCGGCTAAAGCGCGATGGGTTTGATTGACGGTAATCCCCAAGGCGCGTGCTAAATACGCCAACTTATAGGTGCTTAAATAGGGGAACAATTCCTTGGCCATTTTAAGCGTATCGATCGCTGGTGTTTGTTCTTTAAGCTTACGGTTGTGTAATGATAATTCATAACAAACAAAATTCAAGTCAAAACGCACATTGTGGCCAGCCACACAAGCGCCGCCGACAAAATCTACAAATTTTGGTAACACATCTTCTGAAAATGGTGCATCAGCTATCATGTCTTCGGTGATGCCGTTAACGCTCATGGCTGCAGCAGGCAAAAAACGCTTAGGGTTTACCAAAGAATAAAATTGATCAACAACCTCTAAGCCTCTGACTTTCATGGCGGCAATCTCTACAATACGGTCACCGTCGATCGGCGACAAACCTGTTGTTTCCACGTCAAAGACTACTATTTCTAAGCCATTGATATTCATGCTGATTCCTTAATATTATAAACAGGTAGCTTTTGTATTGGATGATACGCCATCTTGGCCTTCGCAATGTTGGGCATGCCAAAATCATCCATGGTATTGATCAATTGAAAATCTCTAACGACAGGATCCTGACAAAACTGATTAAATATAAACGCTGCTAATCCTGTCTTAACCACATCAACTATTTCTAAAGCAACACAAAATGTTTGTTCGTTTAAGACAAAGCCAAATGTATACCCAACAATATTCCCGTCGATCTCAACAACCCTGCCAATTAGTCCCAACTGTTGTGCCTGTGCCATTAACTTAAGGTGTACTGACGCATTTTCGTCGAGCATTTGAACATAAACAGGGTCTGATTCTTTGCTGCGCCGGTCCGAGGCCCAAATTTGGTATAACTTCTTACAACCTTCAAGGTCTTCAGGCTGAAAAGCCCTAAAAATGGTGTTGGGATACCGATTTAAAAAAACATGAATGTCATGCCGTTTGGATTTATACGCATGACCAGCAAGCATTTGAAGATCTGTATTGTTGTATACATATTCATGCGCCTTTAAGTAACCATTATAGCCAGCGGCTTTAAGCATTGGCAATGCATTATCCAAAATATTTTCGATGCGAGCAATGGAGGTTCTGCCCATGCGCTCAAAACAAGCTTTATAAACCTCGATCGATGGTTCAATCCCTAACGGTGGCAAATATAAAAAACTATGCTTACCCTGAAAGGCAAAAACACATAGATTGTCTTCGATCACCTCAAACTCAAAACGAAAGAATTCGTCCCACGCAACAAGGCTGCTAAAATGATACGCCGACATAGGGCGCGGTGTTTGAGCTACAAATTGATCAAAGAGCGGCTTGTATTGTAAAGACATATTGTAATTCCATCATGGCAGGCGAATAATCATGAATCAAATGGCGTTGTCGTTTTAAAAAATCAAGCGTCTGTGGTTCGTTAAAGAATTGTTTTAGATAATCCATATAGCCTTGCAGTGCAGGATCTGTTTGATGGTCTTGAATGTAGGGACAGGCCAAATGCACGTAAACTTGAATGGCATCCCCGCTTGAAGATAAAACAAACGGATATAACGCACATTCAAACGGGCGATCTGTGTAAGCCTTACAGGTATTGTCCGCCTTATCAAGGAATCGACACAAATGTTTGCCGCAGTCTTGGATGGTTGTGACATAGTCATTGTCGTCGACAAATTCTTTTTTATCCCATTTGGGACGCCACATGGAGTCTGATAGATCATATCGGCAACACCCCTCGCATTTTAAACAAACATGAGAAGGGACAAATTGTTTTATTAGTATTTGCATAAAGCTTCGTGTATAATTTTTTAAAATTTATGAATGAACTCTCTGTAATTATCCCTGCATATAATGAAGCCGCGGCCATTAAGGGCAACGTAGCGCTCGTCGTTCAAAAACTTGACGCCTTAAAGATATCTTATGAAATCATCTTAGTCAATGACGGGTCTACAGATGATACCTTGGCCGTCATGCGCACGCTACAAAACCACAACATCCACATCATCACCTACCCGATCAATCAAGGTAAAGGCCATGCCGTTAAAAGTGGCATGATGTCGGCTAAGGGAAAATTTCACCTCTTTATGGATGCAGACCTCTCGACTTCGCTTGAGAGCATCGGTATTTTTATGTCGCATATGCGCAACAATGAATATGATCTTATCTTAGGTGAACGCGTATCTTCTACCAAACACCGACGGCTGCATCAACCGTTTTACCGCATTTTGCTTGGAAAAATATTTACCGGCTTGTCTCGACTTTGCGTTGGCCGCATGATCAATGACTTTACCTGTGGCTTTAAAATACTAAATAGCGACGCGTCTCGACTATTATTTTCCCAACAGCGCATCAAACGCTGGGGCTTTGACACAGAAATCATTTATATCGCCATTCGAAATCGCCTGCGCATCGGCCAAATCCCCGTCATGTGGAACCATCACCCTAATTCTAAAGTGCATGCCTTAAGCGCTGTCTTTACATCCCTTGGTGACTTGCTTTATATCACTTATAACGGCATCACCGGTCAATATTCCCGTCGGTGAATTAAAATCAGACGCCATAAATGGCGTCTCTACTTAACAATACTGCCGATGGCCACATCTTTTTCTGGCATGAGTAGCGCCATTTGTGTTTCATCAGATGCCGCCAACAACATCCCATTCGACGCCTCACCTCGAATAACCGCAGGTTCTAGATTGGCAATTAAGATAACTCGACGACCAACCAATTGTTCAATCGTATATGCCCGACGGATGCCAGCTACAACTTGACGCACATCTTTGCCGGTGTCTACTTGCAACACATATAAACGATCGGCATTGGGATGTTCCTTGGCTTCTTTGATTTGAGCCACCACCAACTCGATCTTCTTAAAATCTTCCATTGTTGCCATACTAATCCTTTCGCTTCATTGCGGTTAAATATTGTCCTTGTGCATACGGGGCATAATTCTGCCTGATATAGCTTACAATTGTCAATATGTTTGCATTGCTCTCCTTATAAGACGCTGGGTACACATCTTGCAAGAATACATTCTCGATAAAAACATAAGTTGGACGTTGATCTGCCAATTGCGCTATGGTGTCTTTTAGAAAACTTGGGCTATGAGCGGCATCGGCTGGAAAATATCGAACACGCATGGGTTGTGAGGTCACCAGCGGCGTATGGTAAAAAAATGGGGCGCGCTTGGCTTGGATTAAAATCTTCGTCTCAAAACTGCTTAACAGCGCAACGCGTTCGTTAGAGCCAATTAAATCCGTAATGAGTTTTGCATCTTTGGTAAAATCACTTTCTTGCTCGATAAAGCGGATCAATTGTTGATCATTTTTAAAACTGTCTTCCGTGGCTAAATGCTCATCCTGATCACCGGCCGCATTCAACAATACCTTGTCTTCTTCTTTAATATGTTTGACCAAGTGATGGAAATAACCCTGCCGGTCTGGAAAACGCTGGGCTACCTTGATGTCCGTCATTGGGTTCGCACTAAAATTAAAAACATTAGGATAACTGATGTAATTATGATTGGTAACTAAGGCATATAAAGCCAAGATTAGACAAGCCCATTGCACTTTTTTCACATCGGCTGATTTTAATTGTTTTAAAATAATATGTACCCAAAACGCACATATCAAAACAAACGGAACAGCACTTAAATAATAGCTGGTCATCGCTGAACGCACGACAAAGTATTGATAATTAACCAAGCCATAGACGGCAATAACAACGCATAAGAAATATTTTCGGTCAATTTTCTTATGCCACATTAAAATAGAAAGCGTTAAAACTGTTGCCACATACAATAACGGCATGGCAAGTGCGATTAAACCCACCCAAAAATTACGATACTTTAAACTTTCAAACATGGGTAAGGCCCCACGGCCAGTAGCAAAATAGCTCATATATTCAATGCAGTTCTTCCAGAATAGAGAACTAAATACATGCGCGCCCAATGTCATCCAGAAAAAGATAAAAGCAACCACCAGCGGTAATATGGCCACCCATAGGTGTTGTTTCTTTAAGTGGCCAAGTAAGAAAGCGCCCGCCATATAAAAATACAGGGTCATAATGATGCAAATACCCGACGATGTCATATAATAAACAGCAAAACCGCTATAGGCAGCAGCGAGTATTAAAAATAAAATTCTGCCTGTTTGCAAATGTCGCCACAAAAACCATAACCAGACGATATCAAGGCCAAACCGGATGGGCGTTGAGGATGGGTAAATCCAACATAACGGGCTTACCCCATAATGAAACATTTGAAGACGAAACACCACCAAGAACGCCGCGAACGCTAGGATTGCACTGCCAAGCCAGACACGGGTAAAGCAATAAAAAAGGATAAAGTATAAAATGCCAAATGCAACATTCATGCGTAAGAATGGCAAATAATCAAAACCACCGAATAGCACGCATAACTTAGACAATAAAACAGGTATGCCCACCCCATATTGGGAGATCACATCCACATAAGGCAGCCCACCATAAACAGACGAAACACCTGGGGCCATTAAAAAGAAATCTAAGTGATGGGCTTGCTCGCCTATAAATATTTCAGCTAAGACGGCTTTTAAATTTGGGACATAAACAAATGCGGCGATCAACACACAGGCAATCCATGTTTGCCAAGGCGATAATGCTACATAGGCTTTTAAGACGTGCGTTTTAAGCTTAGGCATTTCTTGCCAAAATAATTTTAAGATGATGGCTAAGCCCAATAAAGACAACGTTGCTTTACTGGCAAGCCATGGGCTATTGTCATAAATCGTGGCTTTAAAAACAGCGCTGACTAATAAAAATGTCACCACAGCCTCAAGGCCAACATACCACGCAGGCTTCTGGTCTTGGATCAATAAATAGACTAAAACGGATGATGCAATAAAAACAACATACAAAATCGCATCATATGCATTTGAGGGCGTATTAAGTGCGCTTAATGCTTGGGCCATTAAGACCGTAACTTGAACGCTAAAGCATAATGCTAAAAAACTTCTGACGATTTTTTGTTTATCAACCATGGCTCATCCAAAAATGTGGGTACGTCACCCAAACCCTGCTTGTGAGTAGCGCCAACACGGCCAATAGCACACACGCCGCATAAATGAACCTTGCTTGTGCCTTAAAAAATTTCTGTGTGCAGGCGTGTAACCACCATGCACTTAATATGACCGCAGGCCAACATACAGCGCCATAAGCAAAAACGTTCGCATGCCCAATGTATCGGGTATAAATCAATAACCCATAAATGCTTAATATCGTGGCTATCCTATGCTTCCCCCACGCATTTAATAACGTAAAGACATAAAAGATAACTAACGCATAGCCCATGAAAAATGAAAAGAATTGTCGCACGCGTAATGCCGCAAACATCGGCAAATGCGTGGGATCTTTATAGAAACCAAAATCCCCCCACACATTGATCAACGTGTTTTGGGGATAGTTCCAGCACAGCGGAGACATGCCATAATGAAACAATGTCATGCGTATGACCACCACAACAACGAGCACAGATAACCACAGGTTTTGACACAAACGCTTCGTTATAACAAAAATGCCGATGATAAGAATCACATTGATATAAAACAAAAACAATACAATTTGCTGCGCACTAAAACCTCTGGAAATTAAAAAGTTGGTCAACCCAAAAGCACGCCACTCTGAAAAATTACTCCATTGCGCAATGATCGACGTGCTCATCTCCACATTAGGATATAACCCAATCAAAACAACAGCAAAGAAACCCCCATAAACCAACCACGTAAATTGTTTGGGCAAAACAGCATGTTGCCATGCTTGAAATAATTTCTTCGTCACCTTATCCACTTCTGGCCAGAATATCTTGCTAAGCAAACTCAGTGCAACAACCCCATAGAAGAATGGATAAACCCATCGATTATTTTCTAGCGACAAGATGTTATAAAACGGGTATTGATAGGTAATCCATTTAAAAAACGTGAACAACATCAACACCAACCACATCACTTCTATCCACAAAAATTTCCAGCATTTCTTTAATAAAACCTCATCATCCAATCGTTTAAAAATAAACGCCGCGCCAAGCCCCAACACAAACGTCGTCGATAAAAATACCATGTAAAAAAAGCTTTCCCGTTCTGGTTCAAGCCCTGCCAACGCTGGGCCTTTGACGATGATGGGAATATAACTATAAACATGAGCCACCATGCATAATAGTTGCAAGGCCTCAACGATCACAAGCGCTGTCAAAATTCCAATCGCCCTTGGATTAAACATTCGGCTTCCTTTTCATGGCTACTAAATATTTACCCTGAGATACAGGGGTATAGTAATACTTCACATAACGGATCACACGGATTAAATCTTCAAACTCTTCAAAATACCACGGATGCACTTGCTCGGTTAAAAACACCGCTTCCATGAAAATATATTTAGGCTTAGCTTGATCCAGCTGGCTAATGATGCGCTCAATTTGCGGATAACTAAAAACCGTTGTGACCACAAAATTACGCATGCGCATGGGGTGCGAATTAAGCAACGGGAAAAAATAAAACAATGGTTTACGCTTTGCTTTAGATAAAATCATCACTTCAAAACTGCTTAGCAACGCAACACGTTCATCGCTTTTTGTTAATGAAGCAATCATCCCTGCGTCTTCCTTAAAAGCTGTTTCCAAGCGGTAATGTGACTTTAATGCATCATGATTAACAAAATCCCTTTCGTATTTAAACTTCTCATCGACTTCACCCAAAGAATTAACTGGCACTTTAATCCAATCAGGAAAATCAACAGCGAGCTGACCAAAATATGGTTTGCCTCCTGGGATTTTCATCGATACAGCGGGATCAACAACAGGATTCTTAGATGTATTGAGCAAATTCGGATATGCCCGAAACATCGGTTCACTAATTAAAGCATAAATAGAAACGGCTAAGAGAATGCCTGTGATGCGAAACTGCCAAACCTGTGATTTTCTTTTAATGAACTCATCTATGACTAAAATGGTGATAAACGTCATGGGCAAAGACACGGTTGAATATTTATGTGACATGCCAACAAAATACGTAAATGTGCCCAACCCATAAGCAGCCAACAAGACGATCCATATATCCCTTGCTGTCCGCTGTGGTGTTAAATATCGCCACCCATAAAAAAATGCACTGGCGCAGTATGCAACTGGAATTAACAAGCCGACAATGACCATCCAATAATTACCCCGCGCGATGGGTGCTAGCATCGGACTATAAAAGAATCCTTTTGCAAAGTATGAAGCAAAACCTGCGGTGTTCTGCCAGAACAGCGACGTAAAGATATACGCGCCTACAACGCAATAATATAGGAATAGTACAACAATCGGGATAAAAATAACCGGACGTGAAAGACCAATCGTGTGCAGCAACCCTTGCCACCCTTGTTTGATGATCGCATCTAGTGCCTTCATTCCTAAATAAACAATCATCGTAGAGAATAAAAATATCCCCATGGTCGGCATATGAAAAATGCCAAGCGCCACGGACAAAGCCATGAGCCACAGATAACGCGGCTTTTGATGCTTTTCATACAAAAACAAACTCCAGAAAAATAACGCATCAAAATAAAATCGCAATACGGAACATTGAATGTCATTCCAAACAATGGGGATTAAGATTGAGACAAACATTTGAAAGCGCATGCCTAAGATAATGGCCGTTAAAGCTAAGATGGGATGATACAAAATCCTGCGTAATAAATAATACCATGCAATGAAATATCCAATGCCAAGCCAAAATAGAACAATGAGCGCATGGGTATAATCAAAACCCCCTATGATTTGCATCCCCCATTTGATCAGCAGGCTCAGACCAAAACCATAGGTCGTGTTAATATCAATATTAGGAACTAAGTCACAGAACAATCCATAAATGGGCCCCATAAAGACCACATCCCAATCATGAAAAAAATCCCCCATGAACAATTGAGCAACTGTTGCCGTCGGATCAGGAATAAATAAAATCAAAAATATAATGATCACTGCAGTTACATCTAACCAAAGCATCGATTAATCTCACTATAAAATATTTTAATAAGGGCAGAAATAACTAAAACACCATATAACCACGCCCACCAAAAAGATGACGTCGGTGTAATGGTTAGCTGAAATACAAAACCAATTTCAAGAACTACTAAAACACCATGCATCAATATATATCGAATGGTGCCGGAAACAAATGCGGCACGACTGAAGCGTTCATATAAGAAAATTGTCCCAAGAATAAAGAATGCTATTGCTAATGCCACACCTGCCATATATAACTGCAGCTCACGCTCCCCCAAGAAACCTTTGCGGTAATGAAAGAAAATATCCGCAAGCGCAGGATCTGGTTTGAATGGAATATGAAATGAGATAATGCCCAAAAGAATCAGTACTTCAATTGCGGATAATATCGCAACAGCAATAATCAAGATTGCTTTAAAGGGCTCGAAATTATGGAAAATGCTTTGTTTCATCCTTGCTTATTCCTTTGCATGGCAACCAAGTATCGACCTTCTTTATATGGATGATACTCTCTTAAAATATAGTTGATGATACCCAGTATTTCCTCATGATCCCTTGCATATGATGGTGGTAAAGTTTGATTTAAAAATATCTTCTCCATAAATATATACATGGGCTTTGTTTGTTCTAAATCTTGTATTGTACGCTGCAACATCTGACGTGTATAAATATTGGTGTGTGGGAACGTGCGTATATTAAGTCCTCGTGATGAAATGATTGGAAAATAAAAGAAGAATGGTCGACGCTCTGCTTGGATCAACATTTCAATCTCAAAGCTGCTAAGCAGGGCAACCTTGTCTTTGGGTTTAGTTAATGACTGGATCAGCGTCGCATCTTCCTTAAAATTAAATTCTTGATTGTATAAGGCTTTTAAATTGTCGTGATCCGGTACTTGCCATTCAAAAAATATTCGCTCTTCGGTTGTGCCCAAAGAATTTGTCTTTAATTTGTCGAATTCTTGAGCCCATGCATCTTGATGAAAGAAATATGGCCTTCCATCCTCGGGTAATCCATATGCAACCCGACGGTCCACCATAGGATTGCGATAGGTCTGCATATTCCATATATTAGGGAAAGCAACATACAAATGATTTGTCAGCAACATGATCGCTGATCCAGCAGCTAGAGCCCATGCTGTCAGAGCGCGTGTTCGCGTTGAAGTGATTTTTTCCATCCACAACTTGACCCAAAAGAAGATCACCCAAACCAGCGGGATCGCGCGCATGAAATAATTGTTCTCTAGCGACAATACCAAATAGTGATGATACAAATTAAGCCCATACGCACATACGATGAGGGTGATCAGATCCTCTTTAACTCCTCGGCCAGCGAATAGGCGCATTGTTATCCATATAAATGTGCCTAAATATACGATGGGGATAAAGCAACCGATCGCAAATTCCCAATACTTCCCATGCACCAAACTGTCCCAAAACCACACATCATAAAAACCATTGGTAAACAAGCTGGGATAATACATCAAGTCCTTCCAAAACCCGACGCTTAAAACAGCATGGCCACAAAAAAACCAGAACACAAAAAATGCAGCGATAACAGGAATTGCCATGATCCATAACGGCACCGAAGGTGTTGCTCTGACCGACGGGATAAAACGAATGGCCAAAATGTATGCAAAGAAACCAACCATCAGGTCAATGCCTGTTGTGGGCATAAAGAATATGGCGCCACCGATCGCCGCAGCCGCCGCAAATACATATGCCCTTGTGCCGTTTTTGATATGAAAAAATATTAATAACAAAATGGGAATATCCCAAAAACATCGCAACGGTGATCCATTGGGATAAATCGCGCTTACAGGATACGACAGCGCATAGAAGACTTGCCACTTGATTGCCAATATCGTCGCTGCCAAAGCCAGAAGCACACTACCCAGCCATAAACGCAAACAGATATAAAATGCCACATAATAAAGGCACGATAACCACCAATAGACATTAAACACATTTAAATAATCAACCGCCCCAAAAAATTTTGAAATCCCAGCAACGAGCATGGGCATGCCCAGTCCATAAAATACATTTTGATCCACCCCCAAGACATTACCAACGCTACTCGCATAAGCGCCAGCCATGAGCATAAAATCAAAGTGATAATAATGTTCGCCAAATGCTGTTTTGGCCAATACGGCAATTGGATCAATGATCGTCAACATTGAAACAATCCACAAGACGCCGCCTACAAAACCTATGGTTGCCAGCATTGGCTTGGATGACATCCAAACCAAAAAATCCACCCATGGCACAACAAATGCAGGCATCTTAAATGAGATGTTAGGTTTTATCTTTGTAAGTGACAACACACATGCCAACACAACCGACCATATGCAAAAATATCCAACGGCATAAGCTGGCGCACGCAACCATAAGAATACCACCACTGCCATCACCGCAGCAGTGATAATGCCCTTTTGATGCAGGGCTGATCGACGAAGCATCATGGCAATTTCAGGATAAAATATTTTAGCTAGTATGGAACTTATGCCGACTAATCCCAATAAATGCCACGCCCATGTAGGCTGCGGAGCTTTTAAAATAAAAACGATGGCAAATATTTCAAGGAAAACAAAAGCAGCGCTCATGGTGACAAATAATGCAGAGCTTTTTATCTTTCTAAAACGCGTTGCTAATAAGATCGCTGCAACAATAGCGAGACCAATTGCGGCATGATAGACCAACATCTTCCAATCTTTTTTGGTGATATGCATGTCTTTATCAAAGACCTGTGCCAACATTGCCCGCTGATCCATCGGTACAAAAGACATAAGTGCGCCGAAAAGCAACGTGAACTCAACCGTTAACAATAAAATAACATTGGTCATTTTCTCACCGCCACCGCAACCAAGGTTGTTCCAAAAGGCATGGGGATTTTACCGTATAG
Source organism: uncultured Planctomycetales bacterium (assembly GCA_964572155.1). Taxonomy (GTDB): domain Bacteria; phylum Omnitrophota; class Gorgyraeia; order Zapsychrales; family Fredricksoniimonadaceae; genus JACQQW01. Next base: position 109,847 of record CAZNDZ010000001.1, read on the forward strand.
AAAAACTTCTGCTTTAAGCAATGTTGTCATAAAACCATTGAATCCGGATACTGGATTCAAATACATATCAGTCGACGGTGACGCATCACGCGCGAATATCTTGTGCAATATACGCACGATGGCAACAGGAAGAAATGGCAGGCAGAATAAATAATTTAACTGCTTGATCTCAAACCCTGCTTCTTCTAATAATGTCCTCACATCCCGTGGATTATATCTGCGCAAATGCGACAAAGCCTCATCATGGGGCCCAAATAAAAAACGGCACGCCGGTACTGTTATGATCAGTTGTCCATTTTCTTTGAGTGTATCTTTTAACTGACGAACCACCGCCCAAGGATTACGTGTGTGTTCAATGACATCTAATGACAAGACAACATCAAATGTATTGGCTTTAAATGGCAATTGATCTAAATTCCCACGCACCAAGCTTGTATGCCCATTGGCTTGACAAAACTTTAATGCCTGCGACGAGACATCAAGACCAACATATGGACCTTGGGCGCCTAAAAAACGCATATTATGCCCTGTCCCACAACCCGCATCTAACACCAATGGGTTTTTAACGTTAACGCATTGTTGTAAAATCTTTCGCATAAAAGCCGCCTTGGTCACAAACCACCAATGATGACTTTCATTCTCATACATCTGGGCAACATCTTTATCTGACATGTGCTCGTCCTGAGTATTAATCTTTGGAAAATGCCAGATGCGAATACATAAAACATCCCAAAACATTTTAAAATTCATGCTCAACTGTTTTCGCCTAGAACCATCAACCGTAATAACCTTGGTCTTATAACCTAACTGATAACTAACATAAGCCCATTCCACATCAAAACCATCATCCTCTAAATAAATACGCCCTAATAATCCCCCTAAATCTTTTTGCCGGATAATACGAAACATGCATGGCAAGAAACATAATTTATCAGCCAAACATGCAGCAACCCATCGATCAAAAGCTTTATGTGGCACAACACTTGCCTTAACCCCCAAAACAACTTCTTTAGTATTATCAAATTTATCGACGCATGACAGCACATCGCTTAAGGACACGTTCAAATCTTCGATAACAACAAGAACACGACCCTTCGCATCAAACAATCCACGTTTAATAGCCGCGGCCCGTCCTAATCCTTTTGGTATTTCAAGGATACGTCCCGACTTAGGTTGTGTTGCTTTTGCATCATTGACGACAAAAACAATCTCATCACCACCATTCTTTTCACAGAGATCAACGAGTTGCTTAATAATTGGTGCTTGCGCTTCAATGATGTTTAATAGAGGAACAATGAAGGAGCGCTCGATCTGCTTATTCATGCGCCCACCTATATAATTTTCGAAAGACAATGAACATGGCTATTAACGCCGCTATGACAGCAACAACAATCAAAATTCTTAAAGGACTATCTGGCCAATAAGTTAATAGAATTTGATGCTCACCCGCCTTTAATGGGGCACCGATAAAATAACCATTAATCTTTGAGATCGGCGTTCTTACCCCGTCAATGGTTAACTGCCACTTCGGATCATATGGCATATGCATGACCCACCAACCATCACGTTTGACTTGATAGGTAAATCCAAATTCATCTTGAGTGTTACGCCAAACATCGAGCAAAGCTTCTGGGGTGTCAACGCGCAACGACAATGAATCCTGTTTGATGGGCGATGTTGCTGGCATTAAAACTGTTAAATATCCATCACGAACATTATTAACATCAAATGTAAACGGCGCAACCAAAGCCCCTTGTGCAGGGATTAAGGGTTGAGCGCCAATAGAGAGTTGCCATAGCTGAACATCGGGTGTAAATACTGTGGTTGATAGGTACCTTGGAAAGTCATCCGGCAGCGCCCACTGATATTCAATGTTTTTTTCTTTCTTTTGCATCTTAGCCAGATTTAACGAGAACATATATTCATTGCGTTTAAAATTCACTGGCAATGGCGCTGGTAAAATTAAACCATTGAAGTTTTTAACTTTATCTAAATTTTCCCCTTCTGCTTGAACAATCCGACGATCCAAATTTCCCGATAAGATTGTTGCAAAGTGATCTTGATTAGGCAAGATTGCTGCATCAGCCATAAACATGATCCGCCCATCTCTTCGGATGTATTGTTGAATATGCTTATCCTTGTTAATATCCTTAAACACTTTTAAACGTGGCACATAAATAGACGTGTCTCGCTCTAGGCGTAACACCAGCGGCATGTACTGATAAAACTGTCCGAACATGCCTTGGAACTCAACGAGCAATGGGAATACCACCTGATCGTCTGTTCGATAAAAGAAGCGCACTGGCAAGATCCTAGGATTCTGATAATCTAAGATCATAGGTACGGGCGGTGTATACATCGGGCTAAAAACACGGGGCTTAACCCGCAACCCATCCCAATAGGCACCATTCATGTCGACGCTGGGGGTATTGATGTATTGTTTAAGCACACTAAATTCAACCGCCATCACCATGGTAAACAATGCCAAGGCCAACCACACCCTCAAAGCAGCTTTGATTTGTTTGAGATCAAAGAGTATGAAGAATATAAAAAATATAACTAACACCTTCATTGCATATACTTTCACCAAAGGATTGGCAATGTAGGCACAAGCAATGATAAGACTGCCTAAAACTCCCTTAATGAAATTGATGCGTTTGGCGTAAATTTTGGTCGTATCTTTTTTAATGATGGCGATGCATGCATTGATCCCAAGACACACCGGAACAGCGAGCGTCAAATACCACAACAATACGGCATAGTGAAAACTGCGCACTAAAAAACAAAATGGATTGGTCAACGCATCTAGCCAATGCGCCCACATCATCCATCCCCCTTGATTCGAGGGTACATTTAAAAAAGCCATCATGATGGCTGCTGTGATAAAAATTGGCTTATAAGGATGTTTTCCTAATATTAGACCAATCGCCGATAAAACCATGATGGTAATTCCTAAAAATATCCCGCTTAAGTACCAACCGCTTGTCGTAAAATCAACCGCATGTGAAAAGACTTGCTGGCTGGAGACAAAGTAACGCAATGGGTCGTGCATCATCGCATGTGGATTATAAATGCGGCTAAAACGGCCTTCCGATCCCCCCAAACCTGTCCCCACCATCTCAAAATCACTTATCACATTTGTACCCCACCATATCACGGGTAGAAAGATCAAGATCGCGACTAAACACGCCTGCGAAACTTTTAACCAATTGACCTTATCTTTCACCAAAGGCTTTTGCCGTCTCTGGAAAATAAGCCAAATCATCAACATATCAAATAAAAATAAATGCACTGTCTGATAAAAGAAGCCTAGCCCAACATACAGTGCGTTGTTTGCTGCAAATAAAAACACCAAGATAGATGCGATGACCGCTTTAAATGATCGTGTGTCCCAGAAATAAACCAAACAAAACATTAAAAGTGGTAAATAATTGTAGACAGATGAAATACATAAACCGCCTAAATGGATCATGGCTATAGCGCAAAAACAATTGACCAAGATTGTTGTGATCAATGCAGTCAAACGTGATTTTGTCATATACCGCGTTAAAAGATAAATCCCAAATGTCCGCAAGATTAAACCCAGACCATGGAATGCTAATAAATACCAGTGATGAAAGAACTGGGCAGGATCTTTTACAAACGGAGACAAAACAACATACCCGAGAGCAATCACAAAATTAAACGGCGTATACAGTCCGACGGATAATTGGGCATATGATCCATTTAGTAAATCGTATCGATTAAACAGCTGGATATTGCCTTGATAAAACTGGCCAATTAAATAAAACACATATTGCATGGGGCCACAGGTTTCATGCCCTTGCACCAAACGCATGTCAAGCTTTGTAAAAAGCTCCGGATAGAGACATGCTGCAATAATAAGATTAATAACAATGCTTAAAAACAACACTATGTGCTCCCCTTTAATTTATAGGCAACCAAATATTTTCCTTGTGCAACAGGCTCATAGTTTTGAAAAACAAAATCCGTTACATACAACATGCTTGAATAATAAAAGTAGAACTGCTCTGAGAGTGGCCGCATGGTTAGAACGCGCTCAACAAAAACATACTGTGGCTTATCTTTCGACAATCGCTCAATGACTTTGTTTAATTGATCAATGGTATAAATACTGCTGCGCACCAATGTCCTTGATCGCAAAGGATGCGAAATCGCTAATGGGAAATAATAAAAATACGGACGCCGTTTGGCATCCATCAACATTTTAATTTCAAAACTACTAATCAATGCAACAGGCTCTTGAGGCCCAGTCAAACGGTCGATCAAATCAGCATCAACACCAAAATCTGATTCAGCTTTGTAATATAACAACAACGCGTCATCCGAGGTAAAATTACCTTCCTCAACAATGGCTTCATTGTTGTCTCCAAGAGAGTTAACAGGGACTTTCAACGCTTCATTATAACCGCGATATAAATGATTAAAATACGGATCCCCACTGCTTAATGGTTGAGCAAATTGAACATCGGTCAAAGGATTACGTGTAAGGCTTAAACGATTTGGATAGGCAATAAAATTTTGATTCAGCACAAGTAAAGCGATGCTCAATGACAACACAATGACATGAAACAACCGTCGCTGATAGCAACTGGCCCCAAACATAAGGATCATGACAAACGGCAAGGATACGACGTAGTAGCTCGACGGACCTGAACGGGCTACATAGTAGTGATACACACACAACCCATAAACACCGATAACACAGGCAAAGATATGTCGCTGACTGATCTTCTTTAAAACTATGAGTGTCCCAACGACTAAAAGTGCCAATACATAGACAGCAGGCAAAACAAAGCCCATGAGACTGGCCAAGAATTGCCGGTCTTGTAAACCGCTGTAGATCGGCGTTAATCCAAAGCCGTTTAAGAAATACGCAACAAATTCTGAGGTGTTATTCCAAAATTGTTTTGTTGCTACGACTGGACCAATAAAAATAAACATGCATACAATCATGACAATAGGCGGCACCATCAACACACCTAAATAGGCAATGCGTCGCATCAGGCCATTGTGCCATACCCAATAAAAAAGATAGAAAGTAAACATGGCAAGCAAATAAACACCATCGGATGGGATATAAAACAATTGCAAGCCGCATGCAACAGCGCCCATGATCAACCAACCCACAGAAGGACGATAGATATGCACTAAAATGGATATCATGACAAAGATATCAAACCAGTTGCGTAAGACAGTGGCGCTGCCATACGTAAATGCAAACGGGTAAACGCCTGCATTAAACAATTGAAATTTTAAAACCAAGAATACACCCGCGGCAGCTAGAATCGTGCTCTTTAACCACGCACGCATGAGAAAGAACCAAAGGGTGTAATAGATGATCGCCCCCCATATCATCATTTGTAATCCGCTTTCATAGGTGAACCCACCAAAAAGCTGACCAAGGCTTCCAAATATAGCCCCCACCCCAACCCCATACTGACTAATGATATCCCAATCAAGCCGGCTTCCGCTCACATAAGCCCACGCTGGCCCATAAATAAAACTATCATTATGATGGAATTGCTCTCCGACAAAGAACCGCGCCACCACGCCAGGTAAATTAGGAACATCGATGATCAAAAAAATAATGATCGGCATGACAAGCATTAAGGCTCGATCTAAAAAGACTTCGTTGTCTTTATCCTTACAAAAATGGCTGAGGGCATCAAGACAACGCTGTGCCCATGGCCATAATGCCTTGATTATGAAAGCTACAACACTTAAAAGAAGCAAAGCTCTCTTAGCTAGTTCAGGATGCGCGGCATAAACACTGATTTTAAAACAAGCTCCCAGCATTGCTACAGTGAGTAATCCTTCTATAACAATATATCGCCGGATAGACGTAACTTTATTAACCCAAAAATACCAAAAGATCGCACTGGCAATCGTGCTTAAGATAAAGCATCGATATAACAATGTTTCCCATTCTGGACGTAATAATGACAGCCATTCGGGGACAATGGTTGCACTCAATGCCAAATGAGGCGTCTGCGCTGATAAGACCTGCGCTAAAATAATGGTCAGCTGAATGCCGCACATCAAACTTAGCACAACCATTTGGATATAATCTTTATGCTTGTTCACGACGATACCCTTCCCAGAATACATATACCAAACCCACGATGCTTAAAATTGCTGATAATAGCAGCATTGCCCTTAAAAGCGTCTGGGGCCAATATTGCAACAAGATGCGATGCTCACCTGATGTAAGAAAAGTTGTCATGTAATATTTATTGGCACGATATAAATTTTGCGTTTTCCCGTCGACTTGAATTCTCCACTTTGGATCAAAAGGATACTGAAATACAATCCACCCATCCTTTGGTGCTTTATAATTAAATCCCCACGCATCGTGCGTATTACGCCAAACTGATGATATGTCATCAAATTGTTTCAATGTTAATTGTGCTTTCTTTCCTCGAATATCGACATCAACTGGTAAACGTAAAACAACTTTTCCTTCTTTGACATTTCCAACATCAAATGAATAGGCATGATTTAAATAACCTTGAGCTGGCTCAAAACGTTTAGCATCAATCGTTAGCTCCAATGCAGCATAATCTTGCGTAAACAACGATGTGGCAACATGCTTAGGGAAACTTTTAGGCAAATCAATGAAATATAACATCGCATCGCCCCGCCTGATCTTTAGTGCCGCATCTACATCCAGTTCAAAATCTGTCTTCAGCTGTGTAGGCAAAGAAAGCGGCTTAACAGCGACATCAGGCGACGTTAAATTATCGACGCTTTGATCAACCAACACAACCTGACGATCTAGATTATTTGCTAACAAATCACCCATACTTACTTTCGCTTGATCCATGGCATAAGGCGCAAAGAACACATTGCGCCCGTTTCGTTGCAAATATAATGCATTGGCTTGATCGTCCCCTAAATCTTTAAACGCCATTGGCCTTGGATCATAAATCCGACTCGGACGAACGTAACGCTCTGGGATTGGACAATAACTATAAAATGCGCCGTAAGCATTTTGATTAGTTTTTATCGGAGGATCCACTTCTGATAAGCTGGTCTTATAAAAAATGCGCTGAGGGAATATTTTTGGATTCTGATAATCCAAAATTTGTGGACGATCAGACATTGTGTTTTTATACACTTGCGCTTTTAATTGTACCTGTTCATCAAGGTCCCAATTAATATAATGATGCAGCGCCCAGAAATCGACACCCAGCAACCCCACCCCGAGAACCGCCGCGACAAAAACATGCTTAAGGTACTTTGACTGGCTAAAAATCAATAAGAAGGCAATGATGAAAAACGATTGGATAAATAAATACCGCTTAAACCCCGCTGGACCAAAATACAGAAATAATCCACAAAGCCCAGCAAAAATTCCGCACACAATAAGCACCCGATCCTGATAAATCTTTTCATGCTGTTTTAAAACAAGCGCCAACACGGCCTCTACCCCTAACGCTATTAACGGCACAAGAGAGAAATACCACAATAAGGCTGACATATGAAAACTGCGATCTAAAAAATGAAATGGATTGGTCAATACGTTAATCCAATGGGCGAAGGCAAATATATCTTTGGGATTGGCTGGAACATTTAGACTAAATAAAAATACAGCTAGCCATATCACCGCATGTTTTAGCTTCTGTCGTGATAGAACAGCCCCCATGACCACTAGAAAAAACGCACCAAAACCCACAAACATCCAATTTGAACCCCATCGTGTTTCTTGGTAATCAAAGGTCTTGATCAATAATAAGAGCGGGTGTGCATATGAACGTCCTGGAAAATTAAAATAATCTTGTATACCCTGTCCTTGTAGACGCCCTTGAGTCCCATTCAAACCTGAATCAGCAATAAAAAAATCCGTCTTAAAATAATGATTCATCACGATGTACGGCAAAAGTATACCGCCGATTATTGCTAGGATGCTAAGCGAATAACGCCACGACGCAGGTTGAAATGTTTTTGGAATTTTTTTTAAATAAAAAATTGTCACAATAACCATGCTTATAACAAAAAAGTGCACCAGCAGATAAAAATAACTTAAAGCAAAGAACGGCGAATTAGCGATGGCAATCGCCATGACCAGCGCCGCAAGCAAAAAGTCTCTTAACTTATAATGTTCAAAGAAATTTATAATGAAATAAAACACCAAGGGCAAATAGCTGTAAAGAATATTGGTGTGCATGCCGCGATTTATCAATTGTGACGATAAGAACACATTAAAGAAAATTAGACTTACTACAATCGCCACTTTATTTTTTGTGAACTTACAGATCAACAAATACCCGCCTAGAATGCGTAACACCGCAGCCAAGGTGTAAAATCCTATGGAATAAACTTGATGTAGGAGTTCACCTGAAAAATGACTTAACGGACTGATCACAAGATAAACAGCAGCTAAAATCATATCTGCGATCGAATATAGCCCTGCTGTCATCAAATTATAGATATTACTTAAATGGTCGAAGCGGTCATATAGCTGCACCCCGCCTTGAAAAAAATGCGACACCAGCATGAAAAGATTTTCTTCATGCAATTCCGTATCATGAGACATCATGAATCGACGAGAACAATGGATGAATTGATCAGGATAAAGCAACGCTAAGATGACCATGGTCAATAAAAATGTCACGCCTATATCACGCCACACGTGCTGTTTCATGAACCTATCCTTTTATAAGCGATCAAATATGTCCCCACCTTAAAAGGCATGTAATGTTGGCTGATGTGCTTAACTAATCCTGTCAATGCGCTTTGGCCTTGTTGCTGTAACTCTTTCTTCTCAATGAAAATATACTGAGGTTTTTCTTTCTCAATTTGCGCGATGGTTTTCCTTAATCGGTCATAGGTATGTAAATACGTTAAACGCGCTTGAGGATTATCCATTAGCGACGATTCAATCAACGGTGAATAATAAAAGAATGGCGGACGATTGGCTTGCATGAGGATTTTTGTTTCAAAACTACTGATGATAGCGATGCGTTCATTGGGCTTAGTCAGCACAGCAATAAAGGCGGCATCATCTTTAAAATCAAAACGTTGTTGATAATAACCAACCTCTTCCTGCCATTTAAGGCCACTTAAATTCAAAATGTTGGGATAATAGGTAAATAAATAGCTCGTCATCAATATAGGCAACATGATGATGGCCGCAAGCTTCCTAACATACTGTGGCAGAATTTCTTTAAGCCAAAGACATAAAATTAAAACAAGTGGGATGCAGACAGCGTAATAACTTGTCACACCCGAGCGATGAATAAAATAATGATATAAGCCCAAACCATATAGGCTTAAAAACAACGTGAAGTACTGCTTACGTAAAAAGCTGTACACCATATTGCCGGCATAAAAAATGGGGATCATAAAGCCGATGATAAACGCAAAATATTGTTTTTCTTTAAGCCCCTCCGTCATAGGCAATGCGCCCCAACCTTGCACAAATAAACCTGCGAACTCAAATTGATGCTGCCAAAAGCTAGGTGTCAACACTGCGTGTGGTTGTAGGATCGCCAGAAAACAAAATGCTAAAAATAAAATCGCAGGAACAACAATAAAGACTTTCTTCCATTGGGTTAGCAACAAATACGCGCCTAATGCTGCCATCAGGTAAACCCCAACATCAATCATCCAACATAAAGACAAAGCCACTGAAACAACGCTCATATAAAACCATCGGCGCTGTTGTGTTTGTAAATATTGCCAAAATGCAAAAAAGAATATCACATCTGGCAAGTGACGCAAAGCCGTCGCACTAGGGTATTGCCAAACAAGCGGAGCTACTCCCCAATGAAACAACTGCAACTTAATGGCCAATAATGTTCCAAAAACCGCAACCGCTCTTGACCCCAACCAAAACACTATAAAAAAATACAGAGCCGCATAATACGCAAGATTAAGACCAATCAACAACGTTACAGCCCCTTGATAATTAAATTGATGCAGTAAATTAAGGATGTTCGACAAGACAATAGGAAGGCCGACGCTATATTGACTGGTGATATCACTGTTTAACACTAGGTGCTTTAAATGCGCCCACCCTGGGGTCATGAGCATGCTATCTAAATGATAGAATTGATCGTGCACAAACATACGGCCAAGAACACGATCCATTTGAAATGGAAATAACAACACAACCATCCCTACAAGAAATGCAAAATCCCAAGCCATAGGAAACGTTACGGATGCAAATGATACTCGACGCTCCCATAATTTAAGCATCACCTTCTCAATCTCTGGCCAAAAAATATGAGCAAACACCGTCGCTATCATTACCCCATACATCATAACCACCGCCCATAACGGCGCGCCCCATACAAGGACTTTAAACACAAAAAAGATCTGCACAAATATGCAACATCCGCTAAAAATGATGTAATTGATATAGCGTCGCCATAAACCTTCTTGGTCTATGTGATTGCGCAGATGCCTAACCCATAGGAACATCACCGCCATCGCTATGATCACAAAAAGCCTAAACAATAGCATTTCTCTCTCAGGGCGAACCTCTGGCAAATAAACAGGAAAAATTTTCGCGACAAAATCTGTTTTCTTGTAGGGAATGAATTGAATGGTCGCAGCAATGAAGATAAGGCATTGCAGGGCCTGCAAAAAGCTCATTGCAGCCAACGTCACAACATTAAGAAAGCCAAGTTCTTTGAAAATTTTCTTCATGAATATTTTATAAAATGCTCAGCATTACGCCGTGCCAAAGCCATGATGGTGGCTTGCGGATTAACCCCTGGCGTCGAAGGTAAAATACTCGCATCATTGATATAAACATTGTCAAAGCCATGTAATTTTCCAAAAGAATCAACCGCGGCTGTGCTTACATCTTCCCCCATAGGGCAAGAACAAAACAAATGGATCGTCGATAAATTTACTTGGGCAGAATGATAAATATTTTTAACACCTGCGGCTTTGAGCAATTCTTCCAACCGCTTTAATCCCAAATTTAACAAATCCCAATCCGCTTTAACCATGGGCAACTTAACCAAAGGTTCGTCGATAAATGGGATGGCTCTTACTTTCCCTGGGGTGGATGCCATGATCAAGGCATAAAAGATGGCCCGACGGCGCCACGCATGTAAGTGCTCTTTTAAATCTTTGCGCTCGGCTAACCACAACGCCAAATGCGGCAACCCACTATACGACCCTCCTAAAGAAATTTCCGGCTTAAACTCACTGACCTGATACACCGGCACACCTTCTTGAGGATCATTGATGTCACGGTCGAATTCTGCGACCACACGCACAGCAGGGTGCATGCGCAAATTATTGCCAATATTTTTTTTGATGCCGCTACGACGTAATAGCAAAGGCGTTTGAATCGCCCCTGCACAAATAAACACATGATTAAATTTAATCTTTAATAATCGGCTATTGGCTTCCGTCGCCCTTTTCCCTGAAATATACAAACGCCCGACGCGTGATTGTGGGATCAAACGACCGCCGGCTTTGATAAATTGCGGAATGGCCGTCTCACTCATGGATTGCTTTTTATTGGTCGCATGGTCCCATAAACGCGGGACTTCGCCAGCTTGCCATCCAAGCTTTGCTGCACCTTGCTGCAAGATCGCTGATGCGGCAGGCAATTTTCCCTTGATGCGTTCCACTTTTAACATCTGCTCATTCTTTAAGAAAAATGACTCCATCACTTCAGCAGAAAAATTTTTAAGCTTATATGTTTGTCCCCAATCATCCAATGTCTTTGGCAATGGCCGATGGTATAACCCTGCGTTGATCTCACTTGCACCACCAACACAACAGCCTTCCAAATATGAAACCTTAGGACTTCCGACGCTAACCGCAAGTCCACCATGACGATACTTCAAATCCATTTCTTCCAGGGAATACGCCGGGGCTTGGTCGATGGCCACATGCTTGCCTTCTTCTAATAAAATGACGTCCCGCCCAGCTTGAGCCAACAGCATCGCTGTCACCGCACCGCCTGGGCCAGAACCGATCACCAAACAATCACATGTTAATTTTTCTTTGGGCATAGGGTAAAATATATGAACAATGTCATCTTAGTAAAAAAAGCTGCAACATCACGGCAAGAGCCAATCTTACTCTCCTGCCACTGACGCAATTGTTTTTGTCGACGGGTAAGATCTTGATTTTCAAAGAAAGAAGCCGCACCAAATACGCCAGACCAATTAAAAACATAAATCACCATGATCATAAGCGTCCGCAATAAGGTCGGCATGCCCATGATCTTGCGGTATAATTTCTCTGCGGTTTGAACAACGATGTGATGTTCTAAATCGCTGACATAGGCGGGACACAAAATGCCTTGTACAATACAGAAAATGATCTTATCCAACTGCTCTCCTAACTGCCCAAATCACCACGCCCATGCTCAAAAGAATGGACAATGGTATTAAAACTCTTAATGGTGAATTTGGCCAATATTTAAACAAGACTTGATGTTTCCCTGCTGATATAGGAACGCCTAAAAAATACCCATTAACTTTAGATATCGCTGCACGTTTGCCATCAATCCACACTTGCCATTTTTCATCATAGGGATAATGCGCAATCAACCAACCATCTGTGCTTGCTTGAAACGTAACCCCAAGCTGATCACTCGTATTACGCCAAATATTTAAAATATCCCCGCTTTGTACTAAGCGTAATGTTAACTTTATATTGCCCTTAAGGTATCCCTTTGGCAACCCAAGTACTAAGTATCCATCTTTGACATTATTAACATCAAAGGTAAATGACTCTGCAATGGCACCTTGAACTGGTGTAAGCAAGCTTTCTAACCCTTCTAATATAAGCCGATTACGATCTTGTGTAAATATCGCTGTTGATTCATAGCTTGGAAAACTCTTTGGTAATTTAATGGCATATAGCACAGGATTTCCATTTTTAATCATTTGCGCTTTGCTTAATGGTATTTGAAATTCACGGACACGCGCCGGTAACATTTGACGTGGACCTTCAGGTGTACCGCTAGCTAAAACTAAAAATCGTTGGTCTTGAGCCAATGCTTGATATAACCTCTGATTATTTCCCCAATCTTGGTATATTTTTGGTCTTGGTTCATAAATATCCGCATGATCAGCAAATCGCTCTAAGGGCATATACGAAAAGAAATACCCATAATGACCTTGGAATGTATGCATATGCGGATCCGTGGCTGAAGGCAGGATGCGGAAATATTCTCGGAAAGGTAAAATTTTAGGATTCTGATAGTCGACTAACAAAGAACGCTGATCTTCAAACCCATCGTATACGCTTGGCTTAATATGTCGTCCATCTTTGATAGATAAGTATCCACCACGATTAGCAAATTCACCATGATATTGATTGTTGTCATAATATTGTTTTAATGCAAAAACATCCACCCCCATAAAAACACAAAACAAGAATATGCCAACATGTTTGCGTGCTACTCCATTTAAGTCGATTAACTTTTTCTGGCAAACATAAACATAAAGAATAGCTACGCTTAACATCAACAACATATACGTTTTAAACTCAAATGACAAAAACCACGCTGATAGAAAAAGTAACATCAGATAAACCGCTAAAAGCACCCTTAGCCGTATCTGACTTACACGGTCATGCAGCATGTCATAGCCCGATTGCAAACCAAATGCAACTAAAGGGAAAATTAAGTATGGCAATAACAAAACAGGCATGTGATAGCTTCGCAATAAAAAACTAAACGGATTCGTTAAGGCATTGATCCAATGAGCGACGGACAAAAGACCCGTGTCATTGAGCGGCACATTGGTCAAGAGCACAAGTGTGCTAGCTATGGCAAAAACATATTTGGCTCGAATTTTTGAACAGATGAGGCCCATGAAAATCAACAAGACAACAGCAGCACCCCAGAATATCCAAGATTTTTCCCAAGTTGCATTTGTAAAATCAATCAACTTTTCAGGCAACTCTGTTAATGGCAAAATTGTTTCGCCTTTTGGAGCAAAATACTTCTGTGGATTAAACATCCTGCTAAATCGACCTTGTGTGCCGTTTAAACCAGAACCTTCCACAAAGAAATCTTTTCCGAGTATATTGAAAAACATCACGCTCGGCAAAATAATGCACGCGCCTATAACAATGGTAATACCTATGGCTTTAAGATTTTTTGGTGCAACCATTCCTGTAAATGAAATGTTGCGACGATGAAAAATGATTCCATAAATCAAAGCAACCATCATTAAGAAATGAACATTTTGATAAAAATATCCAGCACCCAACAAGGGATTCCCTGCGATGGCCACGATTAACAATAGTACAAAACCAATAAAATCACGCGTTTGAAATTTCTCGACATAACTAATGATGAAATATGCCAAAAAAGGGAAATAACTATATAGATTGTTTGCAACAAGGCCTAAATACATCGACGACGATAAGAATGTGTTAAGTATCACTAGCGCAATGATGATCATGCCGTCATTAAGTTTAAATTTACGTAATAACACATAACCGCCAATGAGCCGCAATAAAATATTAAAGGCTGGGTGAACAAGACTAAAAATATGTTGGAATGCTTCGCCTGGGTTTGATTGAAATGGTAATAAAACAATCCCCACAAGCGCTGTTAAAATATTAGACAATGTATACAGGCCATGCCCCAAATGGTTGAACGCAAAGGTCATCCCATCATATCGGTCAAATATTTGCAATCCGCCTTGAAAGAAATTAGAAATCAGAAAAAATACGCTTTCATATGGGATCTCAGCGTCGTGGTGCCATAACATGCTTTGATTGTGAAACCAGAAAAGGTCGCTAAATATCACCATGCAAGCGCACAAGGTAAATGCAAAACTTAAAGTAATGATCTTTAATGCATTCATGAATTACCTGCCTGCCAACTGAGATAATTTGATCTTATATTGTTGGGTATTGTATTCAGACAATTGCAAGGCCATGGATAATTTCTTAACCGCGGAGGCAACATCGCCACGAGCTTCGTCTTCCAGTGCCATATGATATAGCGCGTCGGTATTATTATTCATCGACATGGCGGTTAAAAATTGATTTTGTTTTTCCATGCTCGCCACTTGCCCCTTTAACGTGGATAACATGGCATCCGTCTTGCGATAATCTGCCCTAAAAACAAGCACCATGGCCAAATACACCGCCACGACCACAATCACGGCTTTCACCCCAAAATCCAACCACGTTTTCATTAATGTGTTCATACATTCCCTTTCATGTGTTTGTGCCAAATCTGCAGGGTTAACAATCCCCACAAGAGCCGGCTATTATCTTTTTGTTTGCGCCAATGTGTTTGACATAGATCGTCGACAACCGATGCATTAAATAGTTGGCCCACAACACCATCTTTTAAACTATCAGCCACATAACTTTTAAGAGGCCCGTCGATCCAGCCAGCTATGGGCGAGGTTAGACCCTTCTTTTTACCACGGATCACCGGCTTGGGTAAATAAGCACTCGCCACATCTTTGAGGATGCGCTTGGTCTGACGCAGATTTACTTTATAGCCATACGGCAATGAACAAGCAAATTCTACGACGTGATGATCTAACATAGGAACGCGTGCCTCTAAACCATGAGCCATGGTCATGCGATCAACTTTTCGTAAATGATCATTGAGCAAATACGTATTTAAATCAACGTTCATCAACTGATTGATCCTTGATAAATTCTGGGCTTTGTCAAAATAACGCTCTGCGACGCTAAATGGGTTATAGCCACCTAAACTGGCAAAATGATCTGTTTGCCATAAAGCACGTTGTTGTTCTAAGGAAGCCACTTGCCGCCACGTCATATGCGCATGCTGATAATCAACGCCTATGCCTTGCATCAATTGCTTTAAACGAAAATCAAGTGAGATGCGTTTATGAGAGACGGGCATGTTCGCAATATTAGTGCTAATTAGCTTTCTGACATAGGCGGGAGTTTTTTGCCACATGGCTTGATAGTATGGCGCTTGATAGGTCGGATAACCGCCAAACAATTCATCACCCCCATCGCCCGTTAACACCACTTTTAATTTTTGTCGTGCGGCTTTAGCTAGTAAATACGTCGGCACATAGCTGGCATTGCCCAACGGCTCATCAAACGCTTTGATGATGGTTTCAATCAAATCTGGATTCACATCTTCCATGATGTGTATATCTAAATCAACACCACATCGTGCAGCCGTTAATTTTGCTAAGTCGGTCTCATCATAACTTTTGTCGGCAAAACCAATGCCAAAAGATTGCAATCTTCCCGATGCACTTTGTGCCGCGATGGCCGTGACCAACCCCGAATCAATGCCGCCACTTAAGAACGTTCCCAACGGCACATCCGCGCCTAGATGAGATGCCACGGCCTTTTTAAGCAAACCATCTAATTGATCTTTGGCATCATGATAGGTAATAGATTTTTCTTGATCGACGGGGATTTGCCAATAAGGCTTGATCGACATCTGCCCATTTTTAATGATGGCATAATGCGCAGGCGGCAATTGATAGACATTCTCAAATATTGTTTCTGGTTCGCAAATATACCAATAGCTTAAATAATCACTGATGGCTTTTAAGTTAAGCTTCAAATCAAAGAAGCCGCTTTTAACGATAGGGGTCAATTCAGATGAAAACAGGATACGTCGAGCATCTTGCGTATAATACAACGGTTTTTGACCCATGCGATCTCGGGCCACAAACAAGGTTTTTTCTTTCGCATCCCATATGCTAAACGCAAACATCCCATTTAATTGCTTTAAGCAATCAACGCCCCACGCGATATAGGCTTGCAATAATACTTCCGTATCACTATGCGTCTTGCAATAAAATCCCTTATCTTTAAGGATCGTCCTTAATTGTGCGTGATTATAAATCTCCCCATTGAAAACAATGGTGTATCGCCCGTCACCCGACGACAATGGCTGATGACCACCTGCTAAATCAATGATGGATAAACGCCGCTGGCCCAAGGCCACATGGCCGCTAATAAAGACACCTTCATCATCTGGGCCACGGTGTGTTAAATAATTATTTAGGGTGGAACATTGGTGCTGATCAATGCAGCTCTTAGCATCGAAACTTAGATGGGTGATGATCCCGCACATAGAGGATTATATCCCGAAGAATTTTTTCATAACGGACAAGGCTCTGTCTCTTCCAAGAATCCGTTTGGCCCAATGGGCTTTAAGGGCGTTTTGTCCGACGATATAGGAAAACTTTGGTCGCGCGGCTTCAATAGCAGCAACAATGACGCGCGCAACATCTTGAGGCGGCATGCCTAAGCGGCTATCGATGCGTTTTAAGATTGTTTGATAAGGCTGATCGACCGCTGCTTGACCTGTGCCTTTAAAATCATTATGTTTTTCATTAAAGCCTGTGTTCACATTACCGGGCTGAATGATGGAACAATGAATGCCACGATAAGCAATCTCGACAGATAATGATTCATAAAACATTTCTAAACCGGCTTTTGATGCACTATACAAAGATTCCATGGGTATCCCCACCCCTGCTGCAATCGACGATACCGCAATGATGCGTCCATCGTGTTGCATGAGCGGGATCATGTCGCGCACAAATTTAATATGCCCTGTTAAATTAACGGCCATAACCTGATCGATCAACTGATCCGTCACATATTCACTTGGGAATGCAGTGTGCATGGCCGCGGTGATGATTAAAGCATCAAACTTTTTTTGTTGGGATTTAAACTGGGCCAACGCATTGGCATAGCCGGTTGGATGGCTAATATCTAGTGTGACAAAATCAACTTGAGAGTTTGGCTTTTGAATATCAGCGACGTGCACATGATATTGCTTGGCATTGAGCGCTTCGACTACCGCCCTGCCTATACCACTTGCACCACCAACAACCAAAATATTTTTCATGGATTATCCTTGTGATTCTTGATGTGCTGCACTGCCATATAAGCCACCAAAATAATTGCGATAATCAAACGCTTGCTTTTGGGTTCCAAGCAACTTATCCGCCATCTCAATCGCAAAGCGGATGGAATGATCAGAATTGTTATACCAAAACGCACCGCTGCGGCCTAATAAATGAATGCGTTTAGAATAGTTCATAATCCCTGCCTTCACACGTCCAAAATCTTGTGCATAGCGACGATGATAAATCGGATATGTATCGAGGACAGGCTCAACATGCACCGCATCGACATATTTTCTATTCTTAATAAATCGCATGCCAACCAATTCATCTAAAACACCATCTTTATGTTCTTGTGGGTTCTTAAAATAAAATGGCTCTTTTTGTGAATCGGTTAATTCACAAATCATGTTGTAATAACCTTCTTTACACGTGTATGGCAAA
This sequence comes from uncultured Planctomycetales bacterium, assembly GCA_964572155.1. GTDB lineage: Bacteria > Omnitrophota > Gorgyraeia > Zapsychrales > Fredricksoniimonadaceae > JACQQW01. The sequence continues at coordinate 128,119 of CAZNDZ010000001.1, forward strand.
AATTCTTTCATGCAGGTGATGCGGCTGATCAAACTATCCCCACGGCTCACATAAATCCATTGTGCTTTTTGTTTGCCCACACCCTCGTCTTTACAGATGACATTATAAAAAATTGTATTTAAATAATGCACCGACGTATTCTGAGGCGCAATGAGACTGCTTAGGGCATTTAAATTCCCCGTCCACAAAAGCTCGGTAAATGTAAAATCTTTGCCCTTTTGGGTTTTAACCTCAAATGTTTTGCCATTATCATTAATCTTTGAGATTGTATCAGACAACACCAAATGAAATCCTTTCATCCCTTGGCATAAACCCAACATTTGCTCATAAAAACCACCAAAACCACCCTCCAACGGATATAAGAATTCTGTCTCTATCTTGGCGGGCAAGAGCAATGACTTAAACAAATCCATCAATGAGTTGGCATTAACCCGCTTATCAATGACCGTACGATTAATCCCCGTCGATGCCCAGTCAGAATGAATATCCTCAGTATCCCAACGCAAGAATTTCTGTGTATATGGTTTAAAGAAAATACCATAAAGTGTTTCGCCATATTTTGAATTGATATATTGATGAAAGGAGGTCTTATCTGTAATCGGTCGTTCTTTTAAAAGATCCAAGGCACATTTGACCGATACATTAAGCGGCATCTTGATTAAGTCTTTGGTTTGCAGCGGCCATTCAAAATATTGATTTAAGAAGAATACCTTGGTCGATCGACCAATGGTTGCAATATGCCCTTGTGTGATCTCTTGGATAAAATCTAAAACAATGGGGTCATCGGTGTGAAAACGTTTTGGCCCTGTATCAAAAATATGTCCATCGTATTCATAACTTTTAGCCAAGCCACCGACACGGTCATCGCGTTCTATTAATAAAACGCTCTTACCCCCTTTGAGCAATTTATATGCCGCGGTTAAACCGCTAGGGCCGCTACCAACAACGCAATAATCATAATGTGTTTTATTCATGTATCGCTCAATTAAACTTTAAATGGCTTTTGAAAATACACGGCGCTACGATCAACGCGAATTAATGTGATCTTGTCCTCTAAACCTTGCTCTTTAATAAAATCGGTGAGCGCTGCCTTGCATCCTTGATGAAACCAATAATCATCAACGACAACATATCCTCCAGGAACGACCTTAGGATAAAGATAATCTAGGGGAGCCTTGACGCAATCATACCAATCGGTATCAATGTGCAATAAAGCAATCGCCTCTGGTAATTCTTGCTTTAAGGTGGTGTCGAGCCAGCCTTTGACGACATGAACATCGTCAAAACTAAGATGGAGTTTACGGAAAATGTCTTTCACGTTATTCAATCCACCTTTACAAAACCCCACGAAGTAGCATTCTTGCTCACCTTTACTGTCCTTCTCCGTCGGTGGTGGCAAACCTTCAAATGAGTCATACAACCAAATCTTGCGTTTGATTTTTTTGCCTGCATCTGCGTAACTGCGTGCAATCATGGCCGACGCTCCGCCATTCCAAGTACCACACTCAACAATGTCGCCTTTAGTCCCCGACACTTCGATTTGCTTCGTCAAACGATATAAATTAAGCAAACGCGTGGTCGAGAGCATGGAATAAAATGGTTTGATCCGTAAAATACAGCCGTATAAACGCAACAATGAACGCGAGGGCTTTTGAATAAAAATGATAGGCATTTCAAGTAAGGACAACATCAATGACATGGACTTACCAAAAAAATAGTCTTGGGTGAGTACTTTTAAATAATTAATTTTGAACATGTGCTTTTTTGTCTCCTCCCAAATAAACATCTTGGTATAAATCCCAGACCGCCACAAACGCCGCTTTAATGCTCTTAAAACGCAAGGCGCTTGATTTTCCTTTTTGACGATGCACGTGAATGAAAGGAATCTCAACACAGCTGTGACCTTGTCGCATCATCTTGACCTTACATTCTGCGAGCACGGTTAAACCTGTTGAATTGATTTTCAATGCTTGCAATATTTCCCGTCGAGCAATGAAAGGTCCATTGAAATATTTCATCCTAAGCCCAAATAGAATATTCATCAATAATGTAAAGAATCCAGAAAGAGCTCGACGTAAGATTGGGCGATCATGGGTATTGCTTGTATAAGGAGAAATAATGTCGGCGCGTTCTATATTGACTATCAAATCACGAAAAGATTCCCATGACATATCATTATCCGACGTATACACCCCAACATAATCTTTGGTGGCAAGTTTTACACCACGTTGATAGGAATAGCCGTAGCCACGATTAACCTCATTGGAAACACAGCGTATGCGCTGATCTTTGGCGGCGCGTTGTGCGGCGATCTTAGGGGTATCATCCTGACTTCCATCGTCGATGACAATGATTTCAAGATCACTAACCAAACCATCGACGGCGCGTAAAACATTATCGATGGCTTCGTTTAAATTCTCTTGTTCATTAAAGGCGGGCAAAAGTACGGTTAAAGATATCTTCATTTTCGACCAATCATTTTTATAAGAAAGCCCGTGATAATATCAAAAACAAAAAAGACATTGGTGGCTGTTCCCACACGGTACACGCCATTTTCTTCAACCATATAATTAGAGCCGGTCAATCGTCGTACACGAATACGGGCAATGATCTGTGCATTATAACAACGGTCTAATTCTGCCTGCGTCAACCCATGCGGCGATGCTTTAAAAATTTCTCGAACCAACCGCATGCGCACCGAGGTTTCATATGGCCCAAATATGCACAGCACATAAACGAAACATAACACGCCCTGCAATAATGTTGAAAAAGCCGCAATGCAAACCCACACCATGAGCGGCAAAGTACTTACCTTCAACAAAAACAATGCCGTAGTTATTATAAGCGGAAAAATCATGGTCATCGCACAGGTGCGCCACAATGATTTTAATAAATCATCCGCGCTCATGCGCCTGCAGGCCATCATGTGAATCCCTAAGAACAATCCAAAAGACGTCGCGGCAACCAAAATTGTCAGAACATCCATCACCATATCACCCGCCCGCTTCCCGACCAAGCAAAACTTGCATGCCATTTAAAATCATGGCAATGCTTTTTCCAGATGCTGTTAACATGTAGCGGCCATCTTTTTGAACCACGCACCCGCTTTGTTGCAATTCACCCATGCGCGTCCCAATGAAATTCTCTGCTTCAATGCCACGAACCGCATCATCAAATGTCAACGTACTTTGCTTTTGTAGCAATAATAAGATTTTCTTAGATGGGCTCATCAGCTGCGTTAACACATAGAAGGTCAAATACGTTGGGATACCAAGGATATAAACAAACCCCGACGTAAAAATAAAGGGCAGCCCCCAAAATGTTTCAGGATTGATCCATCCACCGTGAGAAATCACAAGAGAACCTACAACATAAACACCAAAGAACGCACCGGCCATGAAGATAAATACTTTTGATTGAAGCCCTGCCGTAACGGTTTGGCGACAAAATATGATATGAAATGTCACGGCAAGTAAGAAACACAACAACGCAAAAACAAAATAAAACATAAAATTATTTCAACCCCACGCCAAGACCCCAAATATAGTGACACATGGGCGCATACCCCGTATGGACCACCTCATCGTTCATCCCAAACATGAATACATTCTTAAAATATTTTTCCATTTGGCGGCGCAATGTGCTGTGGCTCTTTAAATTAATGTGTTGCACCTTGCTGCGATGGCAGGCAAACTTGTTAGCGGTAATATTCGGCGTCCCAATCAAACACACCCCATCTTGATCAAGCAGGGCGCATTGATTTTCCATAAAATTTTTATTCAAGGGCTTGTCTAAATGTTCGATAACATCGACGGAATAGATTGCATCAAACTTTCCCTTAGGAGGGTTGGAACAAATGTCACCATGTTCAAAGGTCAAATTCTTAATGCGGTCCAAACGCTCGCGATTGCTCTTTATAACGCGGATTTCTGGGTCAATGCCAAGCAATTTACCAACCGCTTGAGCTACAATCGGCGCACCAAAGGCATCACCACAACCAACTTCAAGCACATTTTTCCTGCCTTCAAACATTTTGGCAACAAACTTATACCGCGACAACACAAATGCCATATGTTTGGGGTCATCTAACAAACTATATGTAGTCCAAGGCCCAAGTGTGACGCCTTTAATAAACTGATATTCAATGCCTTCCTTATATGCTTGCTTTTGAGTCAATTTCCGACGTGCCATATTACCCTTTCTTGGTTGGTGATCTAATAAAGATATAATAAAGGACGGTGTGGTTAAATCAAGGATTTTTGCGCTTTAAAGCAATCAGATACTTACCCTCTGCAACAGGCTCATAGTGCTGATGAAAGTATGATATTAGGATCATAAGCGTCTGAAAATGCTCATAATAGGGCGCGGGCAATCCGGAATAAAGTTTTTTCTCAACAAAGGCATACTCTAAGCGGGTTTGGTCTAATTCAGCCAACGTATGCTGCATCCGCTCCTTGGTCCAAAGCACGCTACCTCTAAATTGCAGCACATCTAATTGATCGGTATAAATCACAGCAAAGAAGTAAAAGAAAGGCTTACGCTTAGCCTCCATTAGGATCTTAACTTCGCGACCTGAAACCAAAATCACCCGTTCTTCTGGTTTGGTCAGCTGTTGAATCAAGGCAATGTCTTGGGATATGTCAGGTTCTGCAGGCACCACATTGTTCTTTTTAGCAGCAAAATTCCAAATGCCTGGGTAATCCCGCACCAAAGGATTTAAAACCAAGAGCAGACAAACACCAACCGCAACACTGGCCCACGCGATGCGTGACATTAACACAGATAGTCGCCCTATACCCAACGCGATCACATAGATGATAATGGCAACCAAAGGCAAACAAACCGCAGCATAGCTCGTCGGCGCTGAACGCACCACATAATAGTGATACAACCCTAAACCATACACCGATAACACGCAAATAAAAATATGTTCCCAATCCAATTTCTTTAAGAAGCATGAAGTCGCAAAAAATATTAGCGCAAGCACATAAAGGATTGGTACGGCTAAGCTAAGAGCAAATGCAATATATTGATGCGCGTCTAAGGAATAAGTCATGGGCAAGGCGCCAAAACCTGATAAAAATAATCCTGCAAATTCAAAGGTGTTATACCAAAACGCCTTTTGAAAAATCGCTGGGCCTTGGATGATCCACAGGATCAAAAAAGCTACTAGAAATGGCAACGCTAATACAGCCGCCATCAAACCAGACGCATTCAACCACTGTTTGCGTTGTTGATATACATAAAACACCCCATATGTTGCGAGTGATAACCACAAATAAACACCTGCATCCAACGTCCAAACCAAGGCAAGCCCAACGCCCACGGACGCCAACCACAGATAAATGCTCTTGCCTGTTCGTAAATGCGCTAATAGCGCAAGTAAAATGGGAATGTCCCACCAAAATCGAATAACGGTGGCACTAGGAAATTGCCAGACGAGCGGAAAAACACCTGGATGAAACATTTGAACACTGATGCCTGCAAAAACGCCGATCAAAGCCGCGATGCGTAAATGCATCCAAATACGTAAGAACAGATAAAACATGCAAAAATAAATAGCCCCCAAGGACATTTCAAATGACAGGATGCCAAGATAATTAAAATGCTTGAGCGCATTTAATATATTGGCTGCAATGACAGGAATTAAAATGCTGTATTCGCTAATCTGATCAACATTGAGTTTTAAACCACCAATGACAGCCAAGCCTGGGGATGTGAAAAAACTATCGACGTGAAAACACCTATCCGTGATGCGCGCAAATACCGCTTGAGATGATGGGACAAAAATAAAAAAGAAGACAATAAAACACACAACCGCATCAATGACATTAAAACGAATATCTTTTTTAGGCGAAGCTTGATTAACCCCGTGTGAAAAATGGGGTTTAAATATAAAAAACCCTATCACTTGAGCAATGATGCCTGCGACAACAAAAATGCGGAAGAATAAAACCTCACGTTCAGGCTTAAAATCACTGAGCCATTCCCCAAAAACACCGACGGATAAATCTAAAGCAATGGGATGAAAACTAAAATACCAAATCGCAAGCCCCGTGACAAGGGACGCCACCGTGACGCTACATAACGACAACAGGATGATTGGAAGCATTAATATAATCCGAAGAAATGTTTGCTTTGACTGCCATCAATACCAACATTATCACCGAAGAAATACCCCGCCTTCTGTGAACACAGGAAAGCAACAACACTGCTAACCTCGTCGGGAGTTCCAAAACGACCGAGCGGCAGGCGCTCATCAATATAACGTTTCACATGATCGGGTTTGGCCAACAATGTCCGATCCCAATAACTACCTTTGGCAATGATCGCGCCTGGCATGATGGCGGAAACAACAATGCCATCCGTCGCTAATTCACGGCCAATCTGCGCGGAATATTCTGCCAAGGCGGCTTTTGGTACACAATACGTTACAGGCCCACTATTTTCCATCGCTGCGGTTGATGCAATATGCACAATACGCCCCCACCCCTGATGTTTCATATAAGGGACGCACAATTCATTAAACTCAACCGCAATTTCAAAGTTAATGCGAAATGCCCGACGCCAGTCTTTGATGGAACAATAATGATCCGTGATCCCTAAGGTGTCGCCGATATTGTTAACAATGATATCTGGATTACCAAATTTTTTTATGGCAGCTTTGATGGCTTTGGCGGGTCCGCCTTTTTTAGTTAAGTCACAGGCAATGGACGCATGCCCCTTATCGGCGCCGCCCATTTCTTTAAACACCTCTTGGATGCTCACCAACGACCTGCCAATGACCAAGACATGCGCATTTTCTTGGGCCATACGCAAGGCAATGGCACGACCTATGCCTCTTGTTCCGCCGGTGACTAAAACTTTTTTATTGGCTAACCCTAAGTCCATGATGAAAAATATCAGGATCTTTCTACGTTGTAATAATGACGCGCTTGACCGCCGTCGATAGGAATAATGGCGCCTTGGCAATACGTTGCTAAACTAGAGCACAGCATGGCAACCATGGGGCTTATTTCCTCTGGTTTTCCAAAACGACCCGAAGGTGAATTTTGTCGGAGAAATTCTTTGGCATCATTAGGCTTGGTTTTAGACACCTTTTGCCAATAACCATCCTCCATGAGCATGGCCCCTGGCAAAACAGCCGACATAACGACATTACTCGCCTCAATCGCCAAAATTCTTCCCATGCATCGTGTGTATGCCGTTAAGGCCGCCTTGCTTGCGCAATACGATACCGTCGCTGAATGTTCCATCGATGCACCGGAAGAAAGATTGATGATGCGCCCCCAATTGCGTTGTTTCATCTGTGGGATAAATAAATTATTGATCTCAATGGCAATTTCTAAGTTATTGCGAAATATCTTTCGCCATCCATCAATCGTTGTATGTAATTTTCCTGTATATGCATAGGTGTCTAGGCAATTGACGATGATATCAACATGCCCAAATGATTTCTTAACATTGTTAAAGAGCTTCTTGGCATTGCCCTCACGCACCAAATCAATAGCGAATGCTGCATGACCCAATTTACTACCGCCTAAGGCATGTAGGATGCGATTCATTTTAGGAGCATCATCAGAAACTACTGCAACGATAACACCTTCGTGGGCTAATTCAAGGGCAATGGCTTTGGCTAAACCATGATGCGCACCGACGATCAATGCTCTTTTTTGCTGAATATCTAAATTCATCTACGCCTTTCTGCCTTGCAAATGTGTCCATTTCTCTTTTGGGACACAAAAAATATTTGTGGTGATCTTTTGATTCTTATAAACATCTAACTCTTTACTTTTATCAAATGGATAAAACGTATCCGTCGCATGTTCATAGGTCAAAAAGCAATAGTCCAACTTTTCAAAATAATCCGTCAAGCGTTCCATCAGGTTAGGATTGTGTTCTATCAAGATTGCAGGACGGGAAGATTTTATTGTTTTAACCAACCCTAAAAGTACTTCATCATCAAAACCTTCCGTATCAATCTTAATGATATCTGGCTTTAAATTCAACTCATCAATCGGCAAAATATCAACCTTGTACTCCACAATCACAATGCTTTTATCTTTATCGTCGGGTAAATGCTGTTCGATCATCGTGGTTTGAACATAATCTTTGCGCAATGACGCGGCGGTATAGATGGGCACGCTGTTATAGATTGGTATATAGAGCGTCATCTGAGATCTTTCACGTCCAGCGCCAATCAACTTATAGTCAAAACGCGGCAATCGCTTCTTTAACTTGCGTAGCGAACGCTCATGACACAAGTTTGGCTCAAGGGACAAAATGCGGTAATCGCTATGAATATGACGAAAACCAATGGCCGATATCCCATCATTCGCGCCAATATCCAAAAACAACCCATCCCCGGGATGCACCAAATGCATAAAGCCATAATAACTTTTATCATGAGGCAATAAGAACGGGATGTACTGAAAAAGGCGACGGCCAATAAAACCCGTATAAGGGTTATAGCGCAACAAACGCGGGATCGCTGAATTGATCCGCCATAGGCGGATGATTTGTCGACGAAACTGACGGAACAATATTCTTAAACGGATCATGTTTTTCCTATAAGTTCTCGGATCGTTAGAGCATCTGGATAAGGGTAAAGTTTTTGTAAATCCCACGTATAACAATATTCTTTGATCTTGTCTAAACCAGAACGTTCAAGGAATTCTAAACACGGCTGATTTTTTTCTGTCTTCACATAATCCGCAACCAACAACCTCGATGTGGATTTTGCCAACACCACGGCTTTGGCCATCATAGCATCTTCTACAAAACGACCAAATACGCGGCAACTTAAAATAAAATCTTCAAGATACGCCGTATCAGGCCCAACGGATAAACCAATCATACCTGTCAATCCAGAATCACCTAAATCATCTGACACCCGAAAAACAAACACATGACGGCCGGACATATTTGCCCACTGCCAATATTCTTGTTCTGTCATCCGTCGGGTTTTTAAATTCATCTGATTGGTCTTATTGAGTAGTTGCACAGCCCTTGATAAATTCGACGAATCTAATGGCTCAATCGTTAAAACCATATGCAATGAAGTCAACCAATCTTTGACAGACATGGCAGGTTGTTTTAAATCTTGACGTTTTTGTTCAGCCACATACATATCCGTGCGTTGCTTATCTTCCGTTGTTACAGCGACCATATCAAAATATGGCATGGCAGCTAAGGTTTGAGCATACAAATAATGTTCTGTTGGCCACGTCGGGACAGTGATATCAGCAATCGATGTTTTAATCCGATCTCGCTCAGCGGGATGATCATCAATATAAACAGCCGCTGACGCAGGCAAATTTAATTCATTTAGAATATCAACGATGTTTTGGGCTTTATCCGACCAGTTAATGCGCCAAGCCGCAAAATCTTCTTTTCTTAGAATCATTTCTGGATGCGTGGTAATGGCATCCAATGCCGTGCTTTCATCGTTCTTACTAACAATGGCCAAAACAATGCCGCGTTGTCTTAAGATTTTAAGCTGACGTTGAAAATCAACAAAGGCTTCACCCGTTGCGTCATGCCCTCCAAGTTTAATATTGTTTTTGCCAAGATCGCCGAGCTCTCCACCCCAAAGCGTATTATCTAAATCAAGGATGATCAATTTTTTGGTTTGTCCGTAAAAAACGCCCAGTGTTTGTTTAATATCAATCGCCGCTGTTTTTAACACTTCCATGTCATATGGCAATTTGCTCACGTACCATAATTTTGGATTTACCGCTTTAGGACCTATGGCATGCAACCAATGATTAGGGTCTTTAAAGATCACATTTGGTGTATGTGTCAACGCATCAATCAACAACCCATTGGCCCTATGTAACCAGCGACGGACACCGTTTTGACTATAGTCCAACGGGCCTGTCCCACGATAATGATGTGGCAAGGCAAATAAACAAACAATCACATGTTTGACGCTTGCGGCCTTTTCTCTAATGTGACTCGCCAACGTTAGAACTTCTTGTTCGATCGACGACGGATTAACATCTTGAAAATTCATGAGCTTGGCTAAGGATGGCAAAATGCTCCACGGTTGGCACCATATCACCGCAAAATCTGAAGCATCATCCCATGCAGGATGTTTTGGATTTGATAATGTTTGATATACCTGCCCAAATGGTAATGTTTTAATGGAACATGCAGGAGCCATGGCGAGGTTGTTCAAATATCCAACCATGACATCACAATTAAAATCCGAAATGATTACACCTTTTAAACGCTCTTGCATTATTTATGCTCGACTTGACCCCAAAGGGCTTTAAACATCCTATTAATTGGCTCTGGTCGCAGATGGCCAAAATCCACAAAATCTCTATCACTTAAACCCACATCTGTTGGGTTATATGACCCAAAAACTTTAATGCCCTTATCTTTAGCAAAATTACGCATCCATTGTTCTGAAATCTTAACCATTGGATATTGATCCGTTTGATACATGCGCTCAAAACTTGCCGTATAATACGGAGGAATATAAAAATATATTTCAACGCCTTTTTTCTGCAAAACGTCGATCATCTTAACAAAAAATGTTTGTAACATAGGATCAATGGCATAAAAATCTTCCACATTAGACATTCTACCATCGATGGCGCGCTTTTTCTCTGTCTCATCAACCTCTGCTATCGTCTTACCAAAAGCTTCGGGGATCACAATGCCAGAACCATCAGGACTTAAAAGCATGCCAAAGCCTTCTTTAACGCTATTATAATTCCATGTCAGCTTTGGTTCTTTTAATACTTCATATTCATTATAATCCCAAGGTGCTTGGCCCTTTCTCCATATAGAGAAGTTATACGTTGCAATCTCTGGATTAAATAGATTTGACGCACGCTCCCAAGGTATGTCTTTTAATACATCCTTGATTTTATCGGTGAATGTCAGCGGCTTGCCTTCAAAAACGGAATTGATCATGTAATCATGATAAAATGCCAACTTCTGCCATTCATTGCGCGTTGAATCATCTGGCGCAACATTTAATAACCAAGGTTCTATGGTAAAAATCATACGTTTTGGAAAGCTAAGCTTATGGTACGCATAAACACCCACTAAACCTAAATAATCATGAACGGAAGCGCCTCCAACCCATAGGTTTAGAAATGTTCCTTGTTCTTTGAAAACGTCTTTATTGAGATTTAAAATGCGGCTACTGCCTAAAATCACGGTATCGGCCACGGGATTGGCCTTGATCATGGCTTGTTTAAGATATCGATCCGCCCAATGTTGGGGACCTAAAATATACTCGCCTTTTTGCAAATGCCAGACAAATTGGTCATAAATGCCTTTGGGTACAAACACATTAGCATAGTCAAAGCGTAAATTGAACCATGCCAGACTGCCCATGATGACAAAAAAAGACACAATGAGGCTGACCCCAAGAATCTTAATAGATCGTTTTTCAACCATATAATTTTTTGATATACTATATCACATGTTGTTTAATTCATTCCAGTTTCTTGTTTTTTTTATCCTTGTTTTCGGCGTCTACCTGTTATGCACCCACCGTTGGCAGAATCGGCTCTTGCTTGTAGCTAGCTGTATCTTTTACGCATCATGGAACTGGAAATTCCTTTTTCTCATGGTCTTATCTATAAGCAATAACTACATTTGCTGCTGGTTCATGGGTCGCACTGAACAACCAAAAATACGCAAGTTTCTGCTCATTATTAGCCTTGTTATTAGCGTTGCCATCCTTGGCGTTTTCAAATATTACAATTTCTTTGCTGAAAATGTCACCGCATTAGTCAATGTGTTTGCTACCAGAGAATATGTGCCGGTTTTTCTAAATATAGCCCTGCCTTTGGGGATTTCTTTCTATACATTTGAAGCCATGAGTTATTCGATTGACGTCTACCGCCGCACCGTTAAACCCGCTGGCACCTATTGGGATTACCTTTTATTCGTCATGTATTTCCCTCATTTGATTGCTGGTCCTATCATGAGATTTGGAAAATTTGTGCCACAAATCCTCAAAGAACGCGAAATCACGTGGCCCAAAATTCACGATGGGCTGTATCTAACTTTCCTCGGACTATTTCAAAAAATGTTTGTAGCGGATAATCTTGCCAAAATTGTCAATCCCGTCTTTGGTCAAAGTACTAACGCTAATGGCGTTGACATCCTAATTGCCATGTATGCGTTTGCCTTGCAAATCTTTAGTGATTTTGCTGGATATAGCAATATCGCCCGTGGATTAGGGATGATGATGGGATTTGACATCGCTGTCAACTTCAATACCCCATTCTTTTCAACCAATGTTCAAGAATTCTGGAACAGATGGCATGTTAGCTTAGGACATTGGGTGCGTGATTACATCTATATGCCCCTTTTGGGTGGCCTTAAGATCGTCAAGGGCAATGGCCGCATTTACTTGGCTTTGATTATTTCCATGACCTTGGTGGGTTTCTGGCACGGAGCACAATGGAATTTCGTTATCTTTGGTATCTACTATGGGATTTTGTTATCCCTTTATATCAAATTTATCAAAATGAAGTACGCAAATTTAATTCTACCCAAAAGCGCTTGGGGTAAAGTCTTATGGTTTTGGACCCGTGTTATTTTTATCTTCCATGTTACAATACTTGCGACAACGATTTTCCGCTGTCAAACCATCCCACAAGCCAAACATATCTTTGCTGGCCTAATAGGAAATTTTCATCTTGCATCCATGCAACCTTCGCTATTTTACAAATTGATTGGATTTGGGGCGCCCTTGATGATCTTGCAATGGATGGAATACCACACCAATAACATTTTCTTCCTCTTTAAATATAAAAAACCAATTACATATAGTATCTTAGCATTAATGTTGTGGATGCTAATATCGTGGGGATCCGTGCGTCACGAAGGATTTATTTACTTCATCTTCTAATTATGTGGAATAAACATTTAAAAGTTGATACAGCCTCTATTGATGCCTTCGCAAAACTCAGCGGTGACTACAATAGCCTGCACATGAATGACGAACAGGCGAGAACCTATTCTTACCGTCAACGCGTGGCACATGGCATGTTGGGTGTCGGTCTTCTAATTCATTGCCCCTTACTTCACAATCGTTCGATCAAGAAAATTGCTGGGCGTTTTAACCGTCCTATTTTTATTAATGACGACATCACCTTGCAGGTGACACCAGCGAGTAATGATCTTTTGCAATTCTCGATCGATGCCCCATCGCAATCACAGCCGATCATGTCAGGGCAATTAACCCTTGGCAATCCATGCCCTCAAACCACAACTGTTGATTCACGCGCCTTGATCGATATCAAGCTCACGGAGAACACCTATACAATCGACGCATTATCCAGCGGCCTAAAAGAAAGCTTTCCTTTCACATTATCATCAAAACTTTCTACGCTTGCAAATAATGCGCAAGTTCCTTTAGAAATAATCCCTGTGCTTTTATCTTCCACCATGGTCGGCATGCGCCTGCCTGGGAAATTAGCTACCTATATAGATTTTAGTTTTGAATTCTTAAAAGAATTTCAACATGGTGCATCCTGTCAGATGGAAGCCACCGTTAATTTTGTTTCCTTGTCCGCCGGTGTGATGATTGTAACAGTGGATGTTTTATGTGAATCAACAAAAATTGCGCAAGGCAAACTCACGGTTAAGGTACAAGAACCAAGCAAACCTCTGCCCTCTTTTAACACCATTAAATCATCCGATGGGTCCAGTGAATTAGCAAATAAAGTCGCGCTCATCACTGGTTCAAGCCGTGGCATTGGCGCAACCACCGCTCGATTATTGGCTGCTAAAGGAGCCCATGTTATTGTGAATTTCCATTCAAGTCATACCTTGGCAAAAGCGGTTGTCGACGACATTATCGACAATGGCGGCAAAGCGTTTGCCATCCAAGCGGATGTGAGTAGCCCTTGCCAAGTCACAGCCATGTTTGAGAAAATTGCGCAAACATGCGGTGGGATTGATATCTTAATTAACAATGCCGTATCCGACGCATTGCCTCAACCATTTCAAACATTATCTTGGGAAGATCTTCAGAAAGATATTGATGTGACCGTCAAAGGGGCTTTTTTATGCAGCAAAATTGCCGTCGATCAGATGATCCGACGTGGTGGTGGGCATATTGTTAATGTCAGCACTGCCTATACCCAAGAACCGCCACCGAGCATGACCAAATATGTTGTTTCCAAAAGTGGATTGGTTGGTTTAAGCAAAAGTATGGCTGTTGAACTCAAAGCTAAAAATATATGCGTCAATATGGTTGAACCAAGCTTAGTTGAAACAGATTTATCAAAAGCTATCCCGCCGATCATTAAAGAGAAAATGCGCAAAGAACAACCCAACGGAAAATTCCCCTCAACGCTGGACGTGGCCAAAGCCATTGCCTCATTGGTGTGCCAAAACGCTCCAACAGGACAGACCGTCGCTGTTAAATGATTATTTGCTTAAGATGCAGGCATAATTAATAGCTTCATCACGCATGCCTTTGGTATGATCTTTGAATGATGCGGGTAAGATTAATTCTGAATGAATCTTAAAATATTTACTTAACATGTCGGTTACTTCTTCAGCTGTATTAAACAAATAAATATGATCGACATTAGCTGCAAAGATGGCTGTTGTTAAGAATAATACGCCATCATCTTTGAGCATTGCTTTTAGTTTCACCAACAATTCTTCAGGTTTTTCCAAGTGTTCCAAAAGTTCGCCGCAGACAATCAAATCGTACACCGGTGTATTTGGCAAATCAAAAACATTGCTTGTTGAAATATTCATCTTCGAGGACAAACGTTGGCTCGATGTTAAAAATCGTTTAGAAAAATCAACGGCAATTCCGCTAATATCAAAAGCATCAAGGCGATCAAATTTTAAATGTTCCTGCATATGATATACAAATATCCCATCGCCGATTGGAACATCCATCACCCGCGACGCCTTGCCAAGTTTCTTAATAAAATCTAAAAAGTACGTGCCAAACTTATAATGATTAGGCCAAAAGATTTGCGTATACAATAACCCATGCATATAGGAAGGCATGATATCTTTATTAAGGTATACCTTGTCCAAGACATCTGAAAAAGATGAGCTGGCATATGAACCTGTTTTGATGAGTTGATTTTGTAAGACAAGATACTCTAATGATAACTTGATAAAGCTATCTAAACCTGCCGTTGATTCCTTGCCATCCATTTTCTGAATGTCAGTAATCAACGCTTCGCTATTCTTCAAAAAATCTTCATCAAAGTGCTCTAAGATATACCCATACGTCCGCGCATAGGGTAAGAATTTATTCTTGATATAAGAAAATGCGGCTTCCGTTTTGGGATATTGTTTAAGAAGAGTTGTGGAAATCATAAGAAAATTATTGTAACATGAAAATCATCTTTGAAACTAGCAAAAATACGGAGAAAAAATGACTGAAACATTAACAAAAATCCAAGAAGCTGTGTATCAAGCCTTAGACAGCATCAATGAAACCTTACCACCAGAAAGCCAACTGGCAAAATCGCCAACCACCCCGCTTTATGATACATATGGATCAACGGATTCTTTGGTTCTCACCATGTTGATTGTTGCCATCGAACAAAACGTTGAACAAAAACTTGGTAAACCAATATCGCTTATCGGAGAAAATGTTTTTGCCGCTGAAAACAATGCCTTAACCAATGTCGATTCCCTGTGTAATTATATCGCCAAGATCTTAGCTAAATAGTTTAAGGACTGGCCATAAATGGCCTTTGAAAATCTTCCGCTGTTGTTCCATGTCGTTTTAGATAAAGTTCGTACACGGCTTTATCTTTTTCATTTTGAAAAAAACCATTATACACAATCCCCAATAAATATTTACCGCGCTTGATAAAACATTCTTGAAAATCAATCGATCGGGCTAATATTAGCCCGACGATCAAAAACAAGAATATGTTGCGATATAGAATTTTTTGTATCATTTCTTCTGCTTTAACATGATAGCTGTAAGGATTAAGAATATCAACAGCGTCGCGGTGGTCAGCAAATAAATCCATTGCCCACCGGGTGGTTGATACTTAAATTCAATCGTGTGTTTCCCTGCCAGCACCCACACACCTTTAAAAGCACCGCTGGCTTTGATGAGTTCGGCTTTCTGCCCATCGACCTTCGCTTGCCAATGCTGGGTATAGGCATCGTTATACACCAACAATTTTGTTTTAGGTAGATCCACGTTAAAGACAACACGGTTGACATCAAAATGCGTCACTTTCACTTGCGAATTTTCTTGGGTTATCACTTGTCCTGCAGATACTAAATCATCATACAAATAAACTTTATATTTGGCGTATTGAGCCAAGGCCGCATCACCTAATTGCTTGGAGAGCATAAACACCCAACGTGCTGCGGCTTGCGGGTAACCGACTACCGCCGGCGCATCTTGCATGCTCATGGCATACCAAAAATCTTCATAGGGCACAAATTGATAAATGCGACACGTGCTCGATGCTGGATTGTCTGGACGCACCCATCCAAATTGTGGCGTTACATGCGCATTTGGCAAATCACATTTGAATTCAACGGCATTTTTTGCATAGGCTTGGATAATAAAGATGGGCTGTATCATGCACAAACACACCAACGGCCACAAAATGGCTTTTTTCATGAAACCTAAATAATACACGATAAAAAATATTGCACTCAATGCCAGAGTAACCCACATCACAGGCATCGTGCCTCCCAAAAATTTAAGATAAACACCTATCCCTACATGCGCAACCATAACGCCGACGATGGCTAATTTCTTTGAACTAAACGTATCGGTTTTAAATGCCAACAATGACTGTAATTGCTTTAACGCAAAGACGATCGCCAGCGGGATTAAAAATGCGCCTAGGAAAAATAAGTTGCGGAAATATTTAAAAAAGAAAACATGGTCATATAAAAATCGGTGCACTGGCGCGGCACTCCCTAAACCAATCAACCCAATCCCTGTCATCATCCCGACGATCAACACATTGATGCGGTCACACCTTAAGAACAGCGACAAAACCATCAACACGTACATAAAAAATGGCACAAAAAATAAGGAGTCACTGCCAAATGTGATCTTATCTAGATGAGCAAACAAGTACCCAACGTCGAAACGCTCACCTAAGCCACCACTGCGTGCAATCTCTTCATAGAGCATGCCACCTTGATGGCTGATCGTGCGGTCATAACATTCTTGAGTCGTCGTATATTGACAGTGGCGCCCTGGGGATACCGCATCTCCGGAGGCGTCTAACATTTTATACGCCAACAAAGGCCCAGCGGCGATGATAACACCAATCAGACATAATAACGTTAAAGGCACATGTGATAATTTAAACCGCAGTGAATTTAGAATAAATTGCCACGATGCTTTGGGAAATAACAGCACAACCCCCAACACAAAAACAAACACAACCGACAAAAAGTAAAATGGTAAATACGACGATACAGCGATCATGAGCGCGTAGGTCAACCCCAGAAAATTACCTCGGGTTTGCTCCGCTTTAAAACGCAGTAAGAATAGAAAGAATAGGATGGTTGGTACTAAAATTTCAATAAAGGTAAATTGTGTAAAGATGCTAAGCCCCAAACTTGAAAATAATAGGGCGATGTAGCCTATGTAAGCTAACTGCTTATCTTTCAGTAAGGTTTTAAGCAAAAAGTAAAAACCTAAACACCCACACCAAAAATACGCCACCATATAAACGGCAAAAGCAACATTGTAAGTTACGCCACAGATTTTTAATAATGGCATCAAGAGCGTCACGGGATTGAAAAGATTACAGATGGACAATGCGTAAAATGGATGACCTAGGCTAACAAAGGGATCCCACAGCGGGACAACGCCATTAAAAAGGTTATTAAAATAAAACTTGGCGACCCCATAAATGGTGTTGGTGTCCATATTAAAGGGAATGGCACCGGTGATGAAATCTTTAACCAAGAAAATCCAAATGAATAATGGAAGGCAGAATTTTAATGCATTACGCATAGTAAAGATGATATCATAGCACCCGTGTTCAACTCAAAAAAATCTACCCTGATTTGTTTTTTTCTACTCACTGTCCTGTGCGGCATTGTGATTCATTTACCCTATCACAATTTCCAAAGCTTTGTGTCGCAAGGTGATCATGGCCGTGATTTATACGCGGCGGCGGCTGTTTTACGTGGTGAGATGCCCTACAAAGATTTCTGGTGGGTGTATGGCCCCCTCATGCCGTATTATTACGGCTTATTCTTTAAAATCTTCGGCATTCATGTGCCTAGCATCTTGCTTGGTAAAATGATCCTCAATATCGGTGCTGGCTTATGCATCTTTATGGCTGTCACCCGCTTCTTTTCCCCCATCGCAGGTTTTGTCGCTGGCCTTTGGTTTTTGGTGTATCACGCGGATTTCTTTTTTACCTATAATCATGCTGGCGGCATCCTCTTACTCGTCGCTGCCATCTGGATGCATTGGTCTTACATTAAAACACAGCAATTTAAATATGCGGCATTGTCCTTGCTCATCGTTGGCGCCTTAGGTCTTGTTAAGATCAACTTTGCTATCACAACGCTTATCATGGGTATTTTAACAATCCTGATTACCCGCCGCCTTAATAACAAAAGCATTGATACAGGTGAAAAAACATTCTACGCGCTTTCTATATTAGGGTTGCCGTTATTTTGGTTTGGGATTTATAGCATTTTTGTCCAAGGACTCACCATCAATGAAATTCGCCAATGCTTACCTTACTTAGGTGGGGATGAACCTTACAATAATTTAGGGCCCCTGCAAACTATCCCGCAATTGATTACGATCATCCTTAATAATATCCGCTCAACATGGATTAGTTTTGGGCTTTGTGTGTTGATATTGTTATCCACTATGAAAACATTGCTCGACTTAACAAAATCCAAAGACAAAACCCTAATGCTCATCATCGGTTACGCACTTTTGTTCTACGCGTTTAACTTGCATGAGTTTATTAAAAGCGGTGTGTTTTATCGGATGTTTTGGTCTCAACCATTCACCGTCCTTTTAACCTTTATCATGATTGCATCCGCCATCCAAAGCCTTGCCAAGCCCATCCGATTTATCGTGTGGTCTGTATTGTGTGTCATTGCCGCCACCTCCGCGTGGCAAACAACAACATTTATCAATTCATATAAAACACCCGCGCATTATTTAGGCAGTAGCCGCGGCCAAGTTTACATCACCAACGACAGCAATTGGCTGCAAACGGTGGTACTCACAACCAAGCAATTAAACATCAATTTTAAGAAGGACGAACTATTCTTAGCCTTACCGTATGATTGCCTCTATTACTACTTAACCGATAAGAAAACACCGACGCGCCAATTAATCTTTTTTGACCATATTAAAATACCTTTGGAACAAGAAGGCCGCATCATTCAAAGCCTTGAACAACAAAAAATTGCAGGTGTATTACTATCAAGCAGACATTCAGCAAAAGAACCTGGGCTTGGCACCATGGGCGTTACCTATTGCCCGATGATGGCGCAATACATCAACACCAACTTCACGCCTTACGCCAAAATTGGTGACTGGATTAATGAACCTGGTTGGGCGTGGAATCATGGCACCTATATTTTCAAACGCAAAGAAGTCCCTCATGAATAAAAATAAAATCTTTCTGATTCTGATCATCGCCGTAGTGTTTTTGATGGGTATTTATAAACTAAATTATTACCCGCAACTCTCCCAAGGTGATCATGGACGAGATTTATATTCTGCTCAAGCTGCGTTGCGTGGCGAACTGCCTTACAAAGATTATTGGTGGGTCTATGGGCCTATCATGCCCTATTATTTTGCTGTATTTTATAAGATTGCAGGATCAAGCATCGTCGGATTTCTACTTGGAGACCTTGTATTAAAAACAGCGGCGGCTGCCTTTTTTTATTTAGCCTGCGCACAATTTATCCCTGCGTTTGTTGCTTTTATCGGCGCTATTTGGTTTGCTCAATCTCAACCCGATTTCTTTTTTACTTTTAATCACGCGGGCGGCATAACAACGGAATTATTTATCCTCTTCTGCCTTTTTGCCTTTATTAAAAACCGTACGCCCAAGTATTTATGGATGTGTTTGCCTGCCATCTTGATTTATTGCTGCATTAAAATCAATTTTG
The DNA here is from genome assembly GCA_964572155.1 of uncultured Planctomycetales bacterium. Taxonomy (GTDB): domain Bacteria; phylum Omnitrophota; class Gorgyraeia; order Zapsychrales; family Fredricksoniimonadaceae; genus JACQQW01. Next base: position 148,219 of record CAZNDZ010000001.1, read on the forward strand.
GCCTAGCGGCATTTGTCGTCGTGCTGTTAACAGCCGCTTGTTGCAAATTCAAAGAGAAGAAATTCTATATCGCAAGCGCGATAACGATCGGTCTTGTGGCGTTGATCTATGGACTCTTATTACAGGGGCTTAGCATCGAAGAAATTCGCCAATGCCATCCCTATTTTGGCGATGACCAGCCTCATCATTTTCCGCCCAGCATGACAATTCCTTATTATTTCATGCAACACTGGCTAACCTTCGTGCATGGCCCGATCAATATGATCATGGGCCTTATCTTGCACAGCGCAACATTGATTGTCATCGTGCGTGTACTGCTTAAAAAAATCGAACCCAAGGATCAACAGCTGCTTTTTTCAGCTCTTGGCCTTTTAGCTGTGTTCTTTATTATTAATTTTCATGAATTCGTCGTCAGCGGCGTGTGGTATCGCACCTATTGGTCTTTGCCGTTTTTATTTGTGTTTCATTTCTTGATGATGTGGCAGGCATTTCGTATTTTCCCAGCCTTGGTGCGCGGGATCATCTGGGCGGCATTTGGAAGTTTGTTTGTCTTAAATATCTTAGCGGGCTTCTTTACAACACAATCACAAAAGATCCCACCACGATTATTAACCTCCGTGCACGGTCAAATATATTTAGGCAATGAAATGGAATGGACACAGACCGTCAACACCGTCACAGACTACTTAAATAAAAACCTTAAAAAGGACGAGACATTTTTTGCCCTGCCCTACGATGACATTTATTATTATTTAACAAACAAAAAAAGCCCGTCTAGGATGCTCATCTTCTTTGATCACATTAAAATATTACCTGCGCAAGAAGTTGCCATCATCAAAGAATTAGAACAAAACAACGTGGCCTATGTGCTCATGTCGAACCGCATCGCCTCAAGCGAACGTGGTCTTGGGATATTCGGAAAAACCTACTGTCCTTTAATTGCCGCCTACATCAATCAAAAATTCACACCTGTCGCACGACAAGGCGGTGATTGGCAAAAAGAACCTGGTTGGGGTAATAATCACGGGGTTTTGATTTTAAAGCGAAGGTAAGAAAACGGGGCCGACGAGACTTGAACTCGCGGTCTTCAGCGTGACAAGCTGATGTGTTAACCAACTACACCACGGCCCCAATAAGATTTCCAATTGTACCAAAGGTTGAGGTGATGTCAACCTAAAATTTTCTAACGGAATTTTGGGCTGATCAGCCCCAAGCTTATAACCATCTTAAAACCGTCTTGCACACTCCAACCTGGATCAATCACGCTCTTGGATTCTGCCAAATAAACAAAGCCGATCACAGGATGTGCCATCGGAATATAAACTTTATACCACTCTTGGCCACTATCTTTATCCATCACCTTACCTGCTAAAAATGCAATGCTATATTGCTTGTTATTAGGATAATTGACCAAGACGGTCTTCTTGTAAACATCCCCGCCTTTTTTGCCTAAGATATCGCTAATCTGACGGGCTAATAAATAAATTTGTCTAATAAATGGAATGCGCGCTGTGATGCGATCAAATATCTTTAACATGCGACGCCCTATAACATTAGTAACAACATATCCAATAAATAACAATACAAACAAAAGGATAATAATACCAAGCCCCGGTATTTGGCGAACATCGAAATATTGATCTAGGAACACGACCACACGATGATCAATTAAATGTAATAATAACTTAACAACAATAAAACAGAGAAGTAGTGGGATGATGGCAAACATGCCACGGATGATGTTGGTGCGAATATGAAGGAAGAAATTTTGCATGTGAAGAGGTGAAGAAAATGGGCGGTGAAGGAATTGGTGCCCCGACCTCTGTCGGGGTCATCCCCCCGCCCTATAAACTGTTCCTAATCGTCACAGTTTATAAACAGGGCTCCCTTCAATTCCTTAAGAAATTAAAATGGGCGGTGAAGGAATTGAACCCTCAGCCTATTGAATGTAAGTCAATTGCTCTAACCAATTGAGCTAACCGCCCGAAAATTTACGCTGTAGCTTACTATTAAATCGTCCATATGTAAAGTAGATGATTAATCCGATGGCAAGCCAGATGATTAGGCGCCACCATGTTTCGCCGTCTAATGATGTCATCATGGCTAAACAAACGATGATGCCAAGGAAGGGAAAAAGTGGAAAACATGGCGTACGATAGGGTCTTGGGAGCAATGGTTGTGAATAACGTAACACCATAACGCCGGCGCAGACGATGATAAATGCCAGTAAGGTGCCGATCGATGTCATGTGGCCTAATTTTGAAATGGGGAAAAACCCGGCAAAAAAGCTAACGAAGAACATGAATAATAAATTCGAACGCCATGGCGTACGCCATGTGGGGTGAATATCAGAAAATAATTTTGGTAATAGCCCGTCGCGGGACATCGAATAAAAGATACGGGATTGGCCTAAGAGCATGACTAAGATGACCGACGTAAAACCTGCGATGATGCCACCCTTGATCATCAATTGTAACCATGGGTATGGGGTTAAATTAATCGCAGTGGCAACGGGCGCGGCATCCCCCTTCATGTCTTGATAATTAACCATGCCAGTTAAGACTGACGAGAACGCTAAATAAATTAAAGTGCAAATAGCCAACGAACCTAAGATGCCAATAGGAACATCTTTTTGGGGATTGCGAGATTCTTGAGCGGTGGTTGAAACTGTATCAAAGCCAATGTAGGCAAAAAAGATAATCCCTGCGGCGCGCATGATGCCTGATATACCAAATTCACCGAAATGACCTGTGTTTGGTGGGATGAATGGAACATAATTATTTGGATTGATGTAATGAATCCCGACAGCAACAAACGCTAAAACAACGGCTAGCTTGATCACAACAATGATCGAATTAACCCACGCAGATTCTTTGATACCTATCATCAATAATATAGACACAGCAACGATGATGAGCATGGCAGGAATGTTCACAATACCATGCCCGATCGTCCCATCGGCCAAGGTGATCGTATCAAAGGGGCACGCTGTAAATTGTGCTGGCAAGTGAATGCCAAAATCGCTAAGCAATGAACCAACATAACGCGACCAACTAACTGCGACAACCGACGAGGCAACCGCATATTCTAAGACCAAGTCCCAACCAATGATCCACGCGACAAACTCACCCATGGTTGCATAGGTGTATGTATAGGCGCTTCCAGCGACAGGGATCATAGAAGCCAATTCGCTATAACACATGCCTGCAAATGCACAGCCAATGGCCGCAACCATAAATGATAAAACCACCGCAGGGCCAGCATTCTCGGCAGCGGCAATACCCGTTAAAGAAAATAAACCTGCACCAATGATTGCGCCTATGCCAAGTGATACCAAACTCCATGAACCAAGCGTGCGTTTAAGGGTATGCTCGCCGGACGTTGAATCTGCAATCATTTGATCAATAGGTTTTTTGGCAAAAAGGTTCATCCAATTTCCTCCAAAATGTTAATTGCCGCTTGCTTTGGATTTTTGTCTGCAACAATGGGACGGCCTATGACCAGAAAATTGCTGCCACTTGCCAGCGCTATCGCCGGCGTTGCCACGCGTTTTTGATCCCCCACATCAGCGCCTGCAGGACGAATGCCTGGGGTGACAATGATAAAATCTTTTCCTAAAGCTTTGCGCACCATGGCAGCTTCTTCGACGGATGCAACGATACCATCTAGGCCGCATGCCTTGGCTAATGTGGCACGCTCTAAAACAATTTGATCCAAATTATCTGTCTTGGCTTGACTGGTTAACACGGTCACACCGACGATCAAAGGCCTTTGTACGCCAAGCAAGGCGGCTTGCTCTTTAGCCGCTTGTGCGGCTGCCTTTAACATTTCTTCCCCACCTTGGGTATGCACCGTCATCATAAATAAGGGTGCAAAATTTCTATCTTGGTTTGGAGAAACGCTTAAACTAACGGCGCTTTTAACGGCACTAGCAACGGTGTTTGGAATATCATGGAATTTTAAATCAAGAAAAACCTTTTTACCTTTAGCTTGAACATAACGCGTAACAAAAGGTCCATAGGCGGTAAATAATTGCGAGCCAATTTTAAAAATGTCAATGTGGTCCGATAACTCATCGATTAACTTTTGAGCTTTTTCAAAGGTGTCCACATCAAGGGCCACCATCAAGGGATTCGTTTTCATCGCTGTACACTTCCAATCAAATCTTTAATGTCGTTGATGTTATGTTCTTTCATATATGCCTCAATGCCCTCGAGCACTTCCATCGGTGCACGGGGATTAACAAAGTTCATGGTACCAACCGCCACCATTGACGCGCCAGCAATGATAAACTCAAGCGCATCTTGAGCGCTGGCAATGCCACCCATGCCAATGATGGGGATCTTAACGCGATTATAAACCTTATGGACCATGGCAACAGCGATCGGGCGAATGGCAGGACCTGATAGGCCACCGGTAAAATTACCAATCTTTGATCGACGGGTTTTAATGTCAATCGCCATCGCCGTAAAGGTGTTGACCAAGCTCACCGCATCGGCGCCACCTTGCTCTGCAGCTAAAGCAATGTCACTAATGTCAGTGACATTGGGCGATAATTTGGCAATGACAGGAAATTTTGAAACACCTTTGATGGCTTTTAACAAACTTTCCGTCGCTTGTGGATCTTGGGCGACCAAGGTCTTATGATTTAAGTTGGGGCATGACAGGTTAAGCTCAACAGCTGTGATACCTTCTTGAGAATTAATCTTTTCAATGATGCCCATGAATTGCTCGGGGGAATGGCCAAGGACGCTCACAATAAGCGGTACGCCGATCTTCTTAAATGATGGCAATTTATCTTTGATAAACCCGTCGATACCTGGGTTTTCAATCCCAATCGCATTAATCATACCCGACGGGGTTTCAACAATGCGCACCGGCTTATTGCCCACTTGCGCGGCAAAGGTCACGGTTTTGGGGATAATCGCGCCTAAATGTTTTACTTCTTCTAAATTAAAATATCGTTCCGCATGGCCAAAGGTACCTGAAGCCACGGTCACGGGATTTTTAAATTGGGCATTGCCTATCTTAATTGAAATATTCATTAGTGAAATTTAACCTCATCCAACGGGAACGCTGGCCCGTCATAACATACTGTCTTAAATCCTTTGGTTGTTTCAATCGAACAACCCAAACATGCTCCTAACGCACAGGCCATGATTTCTTCGCAAGCGGCTTGCCCTTGCAATTGATGTTTGCCGGCAAATTCTTGAACGGCCTTCATCATGGGGTTTGGACCACAGGTATAGAGAAATGTGTTTTTAGGATTAACGTCGATCTTATCAAACAAACCGCTCACGCGTCCTTTAAAACCAACAGAACCATCGTCGCTGGCTATATGCACTCGAACACCTAGTTCCTTAAAATCTGTTAAAGGATAAACATGCGCGCGTGTCCGCCCACCGTAAATTAAGGTAAGGTCATATTTTAATTCTTTAAGTGCGTCCGACAAAATAAGCATGGGAGCAACCCCGATACCTCCGGCAATCATCACGACCTTTTTAATACCTGCAGGTGGTAAAACAAACGGCGTGCCTAAAGGACCTAAAACATCCAAGGTGTCGCCTTTTTTCTTTAATGACAAGATCTTGGTGCCTGGACCTTTGACATCATAAAAGATGGAGACATATTTTTGTGCCCGATACACGCTAAATGGTCGACGGAAGAATGGTTCAAAGCCTGTTTCATTGGTGCGGATGTGCACAAATTGACCGGCCTTTACTTCTTGGGCAAGTTGCGGCGCATTAAATGTTAAGCGCCAATATTGCGGACACAATTTTTCGTTGCTGACAACCGTATAAATGTTTTGTATTTTTTCCATAAGAAATTTAGTATATCAAATTACCTTTGGCATTTCTTGCAATAAAATGTACTTCTTCCTGCCTGCACAATACGGACAATGGGTGTTTTACAGACGGTGCAAGGCTCATTGTCCCTCGCATAAACCTGTATGGCCTTATTGAAATTTCCTTTTTGCCCAGCCCCGTCACGGTAATTACGCATGGAAGAACCGCGCAAATCAATGGCATGTTGCAAAACATCCCGTGTCTTCTTTAAGAGCAGTGGTATTTCTGTTTTTCGAATCTGTTGTGCAGCCCTAGTTGGATTGATCTTGCTTTGAAACAAGATTTCACTGGCGTAAATATTACCAATACCAGCGACGAAGACATGATCCAGTAGGACGCTTTTAATTGGGCGCGATGTCTTTTTTAAACATGCGCCTATGTAATTTTCATTAAACCCTTGTTCAAATGGCTCGGGTCCCAACAGACTAAAGTGTTTGATCTCTTTGAGATCCTTAACCACACGCAGCTGCCCAAAGACACGTTGATCGTTATATAAAAGTTTGGTTTTATCGAGGCTGAAATGAATGTGGCTATGTTTATCGGCTTGGCCGTTTACAACCAGCTGGCCTGTCATCATGACTTGCACAACAAGGAATTCACCACCGCTTAAGACAAAAACCAACGCTTTTCCTCGTCGACGAATCGCTTCAATAGTCTGACCTTTTAAACGATTAACAAAATCTTTTGTGGGTTGACGCAAGACACGATCATCTTTCACATCAATTGAAATAATGCGTTGGCCTTGGATGGTTTTTTCTAAATCACGTCGAATGGTCTCTACTTCAGGTAGTTCAGGCATGTTGTAATTTCTTGATGATCTTCTCAATTTTTTCTTGAGCTTCGTCTAAATTCTTAACCTCAATCATCCCATTGATCTTCCAATTACCTAAATCAATGACGGGACGGCCATAGACCAGCGCATAACAAATTTCAGAATTGGTGCCATAGCTGCCCGGTAAAGCAATGACAATGTCGGCGGCACAGGCAACAATGACGTTACGGGAATACCCGATCGACGTCGGCAGGGCAATATCTATATACGGGTTCGCATCCGCTTTATCTTTGCCTGGCAAAATGCCAATCGTTAATCCGCCGGCTTTCTGAGCACCCTCTGCCGCAGCTTCCATCGCCCCACCCAAACCACCGCAAATTAAAATGCAATCAAGTGAAGCAATCATCCGCCCAACCTTCATGGCTAAATCTTCAACCTTGACGCTAATGGAACTACCACCTATAACCGAAATCGTAATCTTCTGTTTTCTCATATCTACTTTCTAAAATTAAAGACCAACAAACGCGCCCGGCGGGACTCGAACCTGCATCGACAGCTCCGGAGGCTGTTGCCTTATCCATTAGGCCACGGGCGCAAAAATTATGCCTTATAGACAACTTTCCCGCCGCAAATCGTGGCACATACGTGACCTTTTAATGTCCATCCGATAAAAGGAGAGTTTTTTGACTTTGAAACAAAGCCTTCTTTGGTGACGACCCACTCTTTATCTTCGTCGATGATGGCAATATCGGCATCCATCCCCTCTTTGATCGTGCCTTTGTTGGTTAACCCAACAATGCGGGCTGGTGCGGTCGACATTTTCTCAACTAATTTTGGTAAATCAATGTGTCCTGGTTTTACTAGTTCTTTGATCGTTAAACCTAGTGAGGTTTCTAAACCAATCAACCCAAACGGCGCTCCGTCGAAACCAACTTCTTTGTCTTCATTGGTATGCGGCGCATGGTCGGTGACGATGCAATCGATCGTGCCATCGACAATCCCTGCAATGATGGCATCCACGTCAGATTGCGCACGTAGCGGCGGATTAACTTTTGTCGATGTATCAAAACCTGCACAGGCCTCGTCGGTTAATGCAAAATGATGTGGGCACGCTTCAGCGGTTACTTTAATCCCTTGGGCCTTAGCCTGACGGATGAGTTCAATCGAACGCTTGAGCGACATATGACACAAGTGCACCCGTGCATCTAAATAATTGGCAATCTCAATGTCGCGCGCAACCGTGACCGTTTCTGCAATTCCTGGGTCGCCTTTTAAACCAATGCGCGTGGAAACTTCACCTTCATTCATGACACCTCCAGCGGTAAGCAAAGGATCTTGGCAATGTTCGATGATCAAAAGATCTAACATCTTGGCATATTCCATGGCCAGACGAAATAAGCGGCTATTGAGGACCGATTTGCCATCATCAGAAAGCGCCAAACATCCTGCCGCCTTAAGCTCTGACATATCGGTTAACTCGCCGTCATTTTGACCCTTGGTGATGGCGCCAATAGGATAAACATTGCATAAACCAACTCGCCGGGCTTCGCGAATAATGAATTCAACAACCATCGCATTATCGGTCACAGGTGTTGTATTTGGCATGCAAAAAATTGACGTAAACCCACCTTTGACAGCCGCTTTCGATCCTGTTTCAATGGTTTCTTTATCCTCACGCCCAGGTTGGCGCAAGTGCACATGGATATCAATGAGGCCCGGTAAAACTTTTCTATCTTTAGCATCGACAATCTCATGCTTGTCATTGGCAATCGCAGGGGCAATTTTTACAATCTTGCCGTCTTCGCATAAAATATCTTGGGGCTTATCCCAAATCTTATCGCTGTTAACAATCGTTGCATTCTTAATCAGTAATCCCATATTATTCCACCTTTGTTCCAAGCACTAAATAGAGGACAGCCATGCGCACCGCCACCCCGTTGGTGACTTGATCTAAGATCACACTTTGTTTGCCATCTGCCACTTCCGCGGACAGTTCAACACCACGATTCGTTGGGCCTGGGTGCATGACAATCAGCTCGCTGCTGCCTGCCGCTAACTTAGCCGCATTTAATCCAAATAGCCGCGCGTATTCACGTAGCGATGGTAAAAACTTATCTTGCTGTCGTTCTTTTTGCAAACGTAGTGCAATGATGGCATCCGAATCTTTGATCACTTGCTTGATATCATGACTAACCTTAACCCCCATATGTTCAACACCACGCGGGATAAGCGTTGCAGGACCGCATACCGTGACCTTGGCCCCAAGCTTGGTTAAACCCCAAATATTCGAGCGTGCCACACGTGAATGAAGGATATCACCGACGATGCCGACTTTTAATCCTTCAATGCGGCCAAATTTTTCTTTTAAAGTAAAGATATCTAAGAGCGCTTGGGTTGGATGCTCGCGCATGCCATCCCCAGCATTGATGACAGAGCAATTTAACCCTTCGGCCAAAATCATGGGCGCACCCGACGATCCGTGACGCACGATCATGGCATCAACATTCATGGCTTCAATATTTTTAGCCGTATCTAAGAGTGTTTCGCCCTTCGATGTGGAACTAACATTGGCGGCGATATTTAAGGTGTCGGCGGATAAACGCTTGGCGGCGAGCTCAAAAGACACGCGCGTGCGGGTGGATGGTTCAAAAAACAAGGTGACAACCGTTTTGCCACGCAGCGCCGGCACTTTTTTCACATCACGCGACGAGACTTCTTTAAATGACTTGGTTGTTTCTAAGATTAATTCAATTTCTTCTTTGGATAAATCTGCTAAACCTAAGAGATGTTTACGTGTCCACGCGCTCATTGTTTACCTTCTTCCACGATGACCGCATCGGCTTTACCGTCGGTCTCGCCTAAATTGACTCTGACATTTTGTTCTTTCGATGTTGGAATATTTTTACCGACAAAATCTGCACGGATGGGCAATTCGCGGTGTCCGCGGTCGACTAAAACGGCGAGTTCTATCTTGGCGGGTCTACCAAAATCTGTTAAGGCATCCAAAGCTGCGCGAATGGTGCGGCCGGTATAGAACACATCGTCGACTAAAACAATGCGCTTGGCCGTGATATCAAAATCAATCAAGGTCTCACGCACCAAAGGCGTGCTGCCGACCATGGTTAAATCATCACGGTAAAGTGTAATATCTAAAATACCGACGGAAACTTTAATTTTTTCTATTTCTTCAATGGCTTTGGCTAAACGATTGGCCAATGTTACGCCGCGGGTGCGGATGCCAATTAGGGCTAGTTGATTCGAACCGGATTTTTCGCAGATCTCGTGAGCCATGCGCATGATCGCACGACGAATGGCTTCCTGATCCATGATGGGATGTATTGTCATTAAGTTCCTTCCCAGTTTCTCTGAACTGGATTAAAGGTGAAACGTTAATCGAATTACAAAACTATAACATCCTTTCTTAAAATGCGCAAGTACCCCTTGCCTTATTGTGATTATGTTTTATACTTTAACTATGAGACCACGTATCCTAATAGGACTACTTGCAGCAACCACCATTCCTCTCATTGCCTACGCCGGCACCTTAACCATGACTACCTATTACCCAGCACCAACCGGTAATTACGACGTCCTAAACGCCAGCTCAATCGGCATCGGCACGGTCACAACCCGAGACAGACTAACTGTCGCTGGCTCTGGAACTGGATATGCAGTAATCGGAGGATTAACCGGTTGTGGTTCAAATGTTACTGGTATTCAATTGAATGGCTCAGCGCTTACCTGTAATGACCATAATATGTCTATGAATGGCAATAACCTAAGAATAAATAGGCCCAGTACTGGCACCATTATATTTAGACATGATAACAGCACTCAAATGACGCTCGATGCTACTGGAAACCTCGGTATTGGCATAACACCAACTAGTTTATTGCATGTAAACGGCGCTTCCAACCTTGTTGGTGCTGTAACCATGGGAAGCACTGCCAGTATTGCTGGAGCTGCAACCATCACAGGAGCTACCACACTTAATGGGGTTACAACGCTCAACAATAGCACAACTGCCAATAGTAATTTTACTGTTGCAGCTGGTGGTTTATCCGTTAATGCAGGTGTTGCAACCACCTTAAGCGGACCAGCCACCGCAGCAAATGGATTAACCGTTAGCGCAGGTGGTCTTGCAGTTACAGGTGCTACATCAATAACTGGCAATACAACCATCACAGGCAATGCAAGCGTGTCTGGCACAACCACCCATACAGGTGCAACAACCTTAACAGGCGGCATTAACGGTGGCGCTACTGTTAATACTGGAAATCTTACAGTAACTGTAGGTAATCTTGCTGTTAACGCTGGCAACCTCACGGTTGGCGGCACATCAACATTTACAGGCGCTTCTACAATAAATAACAGTCTAACGGTAACTGGCAATGTGTCTGCCAATGGATTTTTCTATTCTTCTGACAAGCGCTTAAAAACACAGGTACAACCCATTTTCGACCCAATAGAAAAAGTAAAACAGCTCAAAGGTGTCACGTTCCGTTGGAAAAAAGATCGCAAGAAGTCTGTCGGTATCATTGCCCAAGATGTTGAAAAAGTATTTCCCGAACTTGTCCATACTGACAAACAAGGCATGAAATCTGTCGCATACCCTAACCTCATTGGCCTCTTGATTGAGACCACCAAAGAACAACAAAAACAAATCGATGCGCTCAAAAAAGAAGTTGCCCAATTGCGCAAAGAGATAAAAAGGTGACGATAAAAAGGTGACAGTCACCTTTTTATGTTAAATTTGACAAATTTGCTTTTGTCTTTTAATATTTAAATGCGCTTTAAATCCCCCTTTAAAGTGCTTTATTTTTAAATCTAAACTCCCCCTTACAAAATCCTAGGAATAAACATGCCACGTCGCGCCCGCATTGTTCTACCCGGTTACTTTCATCACGTAACTCAACGAGGAAACTATCAGCAAAATGTATTCTTAAGCAATCAAGATCGAGCAGTATATTTAAAATACATTGATGAAAATGCTCAAAAATATGGTCTGAACATTTATGCTTTTTGCTTAATGGACAATCACGTACACTTTATTGTGACCCCTATAAGCAAAGATTCACTTTCAAATACTTTTCGTGTCGCTCATCAACGATATGCTTTGTATGTAAATAAAAGAGGTCGACAATTGGGGCACCTATGGCAATCTCGTTTCTACTCCTGCATCTTATTAGGAGAACACATTGCCCGCGCTATTCGTTACGTAGAACGTAACCCAGTACGAGCAGGATTGGTAAATAAACCGGAAGATTTCTTATGGTCTAGCGCTCGATCACATTTTGGGAAAAGATATAGAATAATATCCTTAACTGATATCCCAAAATATATTACTGTTGAATCTTGGAAGAAATACCTTACAAGTGAAGATGCGCCTGAAGATTTGCAAGAAATACGAGCTAATACACTTCAAGGAAAAGCTTTTGGAAATGTAAACTCCATTGAAATTCTAGAGAAACAAATTGATAGAAATTTAGTGTTTTGCCCTCAAGGAAGACCTAAAAGATAAAAAGGTGACTGTCACCTTTTTACCTTTTTATTAAGACGACAAACTCACCCTTGGGTGGGTGTTTTAAAAAATGTGCCTGCAGTTCTTTGGCGGTCCCCTGCTTGACCTCTTCAAACATCTTGGTTAGTTCCCGAGCGCAAACGACCGTGGCATCTTCTAAAACTTCTTCAATGTCTTTCAAGGTCTTTTCAATGCGGTGCGGCGATTCATAAAAGATGGCGGTGCCGTCAAAATCTTTGAGCGTTTCCAATACCTTGCGCCTTGCGCCTGATTTAACGGGCAAAAACCCTTCAAAAATAAAACGATGCGCTGGTAAACCCGACGCTGTTAGGGCCATAATGGCAGCACATGGGCCTGGGAGTACTTCGATCTTAATGCCTTCGGCGAGCGCAGCTTGAATCAACGGATAGCCTGGGTCACTAATGCCTGGTGTTCCTGCGTCGCTGACCAACGCCACCTTCTTACCCTCTTTTAACTTTGCGATGATGTCTTTGGTCTTAATGGCTTGATTGTGTTCGAAAAAACTAATCAAGGGTTTTGAAATTTGATACGCATCGAGCAAGATTTTAGTGTGGCGCGTATCTTCTGCGGCAATATAATCCACGTCTTTTAATGTTTCTAAAGCACGCAGCGTAATGTCTTTTAAATTTCCGATGGGGGTTGCAACGATATACAGCATTATTCAACCGTGACAGATTTAGCCAAGTTGCGGGGTTGGTCGACGTCGCAGCCGCGTTTGACCGCCACATAATAAGCCATCAATTGCAAGGGCAAAACAACCAACAATGGGGATAATATCTCGTCGATCAAAGGCACTTCCAAACAATAATCCGCATCTTTTTGCACATGTTTGTCGCCTTTAGACACAACAGCAATGACGGTACCTTTGCGGGCTTTGATCTCTTGGATATTGGAAACCATTTTTTCATACACATGTGATTGCGGTGCGATGCAAACAACAGCGCGGTATTCATCAATCAAGGCAATAGGCCCATGCTTCATTTCACCGGCAGCATAGCCTTCGGCAGGGATATATGAAACTTCTTTGAGCTTTAACGCACCCTCGAGGGCAGATGGGAAATTCACATTGCGTCCTAAAAATAGGAAGCAACCAAAATGAGAATTGGCTTCCGCAACTTTTTGAATCTTGGCGCGTTGATCTAAAATGGTTTTATATAATGCGGGTACTGCCGCAAGCGATTTCAATGTTTTCTTGGCATTAACCGACGACAATGTGCCGCGGGCTTGGCCTAAATGTATGGTTAGCAAATACATCATGAGCAATTGCGCGGTGTAGGCTTTGGTGGATGCCACGCCAATTTCAGGACCGGCATGTGTATACAAAATCCCATCCGCCTCACGCGCCAAGGATGATCCGATCACATTGCAGATAGCAACAATGGTCGCACCCCGACGTTTGGCTTCCTTTACAGCAGCCAATGTATCGGCCGTCTCACCAGACTGGCTGATCGCAATGATCAAGGTGTTTTTATCGACGATGGGGTTGCGGTAACGAAATTCGCTGGAGGTATCCACCTCGACGCTGATACGCGCCATTTCTTCTAAGGCATATTTCGCAACCATCCCTGCATGATACGCGGTACCACAAGCCACAATGCCAACTTTACGAAATGCTTGTATTTTTTTAACCGAAAGATCTAAACCTTCCAGATTTAATTTCCCATTCTTTAATCGCAAGTCCAGCATATTCTGAACAACAGTTGGCTGTTCGTGAATTTCTTTGAGCATGAAATGTGCAAAGCCGTTTTTCTTAGCCGCTTCAACCGAGAATGCGACGGTGTCTACCTTGTAGGCTGCCTTCTTGCCGTCAAACGTTGAAATGGCAATATCGCCTTTTTTAATCACGGCCATTTGACCATCTTTTAAATAAATCACCCGACGGGTGCGTTCGATGATGGCGGGGACATCGGAGGCAATATAATTGCCTTCATCACTTAAACCAATGATCAACGGCGAACCAACACGCGCGGCAATCAATGTATCAGGATGATATTTGCAAATGATGCCAACTGCAAAAGCACCTTGCAATTCATTTAATGTCTGACGCACGGCCAAGGCAAAATCACCTTTATAATGCGTCGCTAATAAATGAGCAATGACTTCAGTGTCTGTTTGAGAGACAAACTTTACGCCTTTTTTAACTAGCTTGGTTTTAATCTCTAAATAATTTTCGATAATGCCGTTATGAACAACGGCAAATTGATGCTTGGTATCTGTATGCGGATGGGAATTAATGTCGCTTGGGCCCCCATGGGTTGCCCAGCGGGTATGGCAAATGCCAATCGGGGCAAAAGGCAGTGGTTCTTTGGATAAAACCCCCTCTAGCGCGCTTATTTTCCCCTTGGATTTGCGGACAAACAAAAGGGCGTCGCTATTTAACACAGCGACGCCACTAGAATCGTAACCACGGTATTCGAGTCTTTTAAGGCTGTCTAACAAGATTGGTGTTGCATTCGCACCACCGATAAAGCCTACGATACCGCACATATCAAATGTTTTATTTTGTTGCTACTGGTTTGATATTGATTAACGTGATCACTCTTTTGTAGCCGTTTTTCTTTCTGGTGAAATATACTTCACCGTCGACAGCTGCGGTCAGAGAACTTAAACCGTTCACGTTAATGCCTGGTTTCCAGATTTGACCTTGACGGGTTAACACGGTACCTGATTTGACCTTTTGGCCACCAGAAACCTTGACCCCGCGCGTTTCACTATAATATTTACTTGTTATACCACCTACACGACCACCCATAAATGCCTCCCTGAAAGTCTCTTTAAGAAAGGCAATACTATACCTCAGGAAGGCTTTTTTGGCAACTATAATTTATCGATGATCTCTTTGTAGCCAGCCGCATCACGAACCATGGCTTTTTTGCCATTGATAAAGAATGTTGGGGTGCCGCGCACATCACTGGACTCAACTAACTTAGCATCTTCGACCAATATCGCTTCATATTTGGCATCATTATTCTTAAAGTCTGAAACCAACCGGCTATGATTTAACCCAATCTTCTGAGCATACTCTTTGATCTTTGCATCAGAAACATCAGCGCCATTATCCATTAAGATCTCCATCATTTCTTTATACTTTCCTTGTTCGCTAGCTGCAAATGCCAACTTGGCAGCAGGACGTGCATTAGGATGAAAAGGAAGGGGGAAATTCTTTATAACCAAACGTACTTTATCTGGATAATTTTTTAGAGTTTCTTTAATTGCTGGATAAAAGCGCCCACAAAAAGGACATTGCAAATCTGTAAACATCACAAGCGTGACAGGCGCATCTTTCTTTCCAATGATCACCGAATTACCGACGGGAATATCATACACTTTATTCATATCTTCCGCTGGTGGTTGTTGTTGTGGAGGCATTTGGGGCTGTGCTGGTTGACGCGCTGCGGCGGCAATGCTATCGGCCTTAGAAATTAATTTCTGCAAGATCACTTGTTGCTCATCAACTTTACTACTTAAATCTTTAACGGACTTTTGTAACTCTTCTTGACCCGTTGTAACTTCTTTTAATGCCATATAAATTGGTGCATTCGCATTGCTAACCGTATTATTAATACCTAATAGTAGACTTACGCCTGCTAAAACACCCACTAAAACTGAAAGCACCACGGTAAAGATGTTGTTCATACGGTTCTCCTGGTTATAAATCTACTTTCCCATAACGCTCAATGATAAATTTAACATCATCCCATCGTCGATGACTTTTAAAAACGCCTATGATGAGGGTGCGCCCATTTTTTTGCACAGAACCAATAAAACATGACTGGGCTTGTTTGGTAAACCCTGTCTTACCAACCACATCCATTTTCCAATTCAACAACAAGGCACGGTTATGTGTCTTTAAAAAATGCCGCCGCCCATCTTTGGAATAAATGATGCGATATTTATAAGTTATTATCCTGTTAAAAACTGGGTTTTTCAAGGCTTCTTGCATTATTTTTGCCATGTCTTTGGCTGTGGTGTATTGAACAGATGTTGATGGCAATCCCGATGGATTGCTAAAACACGTGCGTGTTGCCCCCAATTGACGGGCGCGATTATTCATCATGGCGACGAAATTATTTTGAGTCCCGCCAACAGCCTCTGCCAACACATTGGCGGCATCATTAGCAGACTTTAGAAGAATGGCAAATAATAGATCCCTAACGCGATATTGTTCGCCAGCCCTTAATCCAAGTTTTGTTTCTTGAACCTGTGTGGCTTTTTGAGAAACGGTGACCAATTGATCTAATGGCAATTTCTCCAAAACCAACAATGCCGTCATGACTTTGGTTGTGCTGGCTGGATAAATCGGACGATCAGCATTCTTCTGATAAAGCATTTTATTGGCTGTGGCATCCCACAAAAGTGCCGATGTTGCATAGACGGCTGGGCGTTTATATTTTTTCTTTTTATGTTTGCGGGCAGAAAAACCATCTGATGGGAAAGCGACAAGCAGAATCAGAAAACAAGCAATAATCCGTCTTAGCATACCACGCTCTTGGCCGCCGCCTCGCGGACACATTCAATGGCTTGAGCTATGCCAGGGGTGGGCATTTGCATGCTCCCTTGGGCTAATCCAATATGCCAACCTTGTGGAATTTTTACAATCGATATGCGCACATGTTGCACCAAATCTTCGTCATGAACCAAAACGTAGACGAGACCGCGCTGCTGCGCAGCATCAAATAAATAATCTTTGAACACTACCGCACATGTGCCGTTTGAAAAATCGGTCATGCTAAAATGGTCGGGGTCAAATTGAGGTAATGTATGGTGTTGAATAGCTGTGCCTTCTTTTAATGGGATATCTGCATGTTCTTGTTTCGTCAATAACAGCTCATAAAAATCTTGTTGCCCGCCCTCTTGCCACTTGCGCTCAAACTTGGTGCCGTAATTTGCGCCGATGACGGTTTCTTTTAAATCAAAACCACTGCCTGGCACTTGCTCTTTGATCCATTGGGCATACGCTTTAAAATCCGTCACAACTTTTAAAGCCCCGCCATCTTGTAAACGGCTATTGGCTAGACGTAAAAAATCCGTTTGCAGCAACCGGTGTTTGATATCGGACTTCTTGGGCCACGGTGCTGGAAACAGACAATGAATAAACGCGAGACTTTTAGGTGTAAATAAATACTCTAATGCTGGGCGCACATCTACGCGCATCACCCGCGCATTACAATGCTCAACACGACTTAACTTGCGCAAGCTGCGCGCCACACGTTCGCAATAAACTTCAAAACCCACATAATTGATATTTGGATTTTCCGTCGCTATGCGGGCTAAATATTCGCCATTGCCAATGCCGATTTCAACTTCTAGAGCTTTGTCATTTCCAAAAACTTTTTTCCAATCAACGGGCCGCTCTTGGGACGCATGGTCCAAAAAAGGTTTTAGGGAAACATACAACGGTTTCACTTTAACTTATCCCAACCCTTTGCGGTCAATACGCCTTGGCAGAATTTTAATGGCATTAATTCAGCATCACTAACTACACCGTCGGGAATAACCACAGACGTGACATAATATTCAACGGTGCATTTACCCTTAGCTTCTTCTACGTCGCTTGTTTTATAAGGATTATTTAATGTGACAGGTGCAGGTGAACCTTGTGCAGCATTTAAATTGGTATAACCAATGATAATCGTCTGTCCCATGATGTCATGAACTTGTTGTAACGTCATGCCAACTGTGACCTTTTTTAATGCGCTTTGATTTAGCTCATAGGTGCCTGTTGTCGCTGCGGCAACAGGATTGTAGCCTTCATTCATCGCACAACCAGAGGTCAAGATACACAAAAATGATATTAAAATAAACTTTAACATGTGGCTATTATACATAATCTTGAAGGATGAACAATAGATTAAATTTCGGCTTGCAGATAAGCTTTGCGACGCTCAGGGCTTAATCGTTCAATGCTGTAACGCAGCATCACACGCGGCATTTTTTTATAGTTGCGGCACAGATAATCTTCCATAATATCCATCCCAACGCGCTTGCCAACCTCACGCAACATCCAGCCAGCGGCCTTATGAATTAACTCTTGGTCGTCTTTGAGGAGCATGCTGGCAACGGTTAATGTGGGTTCTTTTTTACCTTGGCGGATGGTGTGAAAACAGGCGACGATCGCGATGCGACGCTTCCACAGGCTCTTGGAACGCGCAAGTTTTAAAAGAACTTCGTGATTCTTATGATTCAAATAAGCGCCAACAATTTGATAGGCGCTGGCATCGACCAAATCCCAATTGTTAATGCGTGGCGCTTTCTTTAAATAGAATTGATAAATCGCTTTACGTTGTTTTTCGGTGCCTTTATTAAACTGCGCAACTAAAATCAAGATCGCCGTTAAGCGTTCTTCATGAATATGACTATCTAAGAGCGTGCCAATGTCTTTAAGCGACAGATGCAAATATTTTGATGCAATGGTGCGCTGTACAGGAACCGTGACCCCAATAAAAACATCGCCATGCCCATATTCCCCCTTGCCTGTCTTAAAAAATTTCTGGGAAATAATGGCCCGCGCCGGATTTGACTTAGTCTTAAGATCTTTACGTAATTGAGCGACGTCATTTAGCATATTGACATGAATTATGCCATAAGAGTTTGCGCTATGCTCGCGCTTTTCTCTTTTTCTTTAACTTGCTCATGCGTTGTGCCGCTCTGCCCCTTGTCACAACACCAAGCAATGGGTGGTAGGATTCTTTATAAAGCTTTATAAATACCTCTTGGACGATTTTTGGGATCGGCAAACTGACGATAAAATCTAATCGTCGGTTAATCTTCTCTAGCCAATCTTTTGCGGAGCGATCCATACGTGGCGTTAAATTTGAGACGGAATCTGCCACCTTAATCACACCCAATGCAGCTAATAATAATCTGAGCGTCTCTTTGTCTTGAACTTGTCGAACGCGTTTGCGCATGGCATGTATAAAATCCGCATCGGTTTCGCCGTTGCGTTTGGTGACGACATCAATCATGAATACAATTTCTTTAGCCGATGCAGCCTCTACTTGACTTAATAATCCTTCTAGATTTGCTTTTGATTGTTCTAAGGTTTCACCAAAAGCAACTTCTTTAATCCTTGCTTCAACCCAATCATGCAATAATGCCGTGGACAAAGCCACATCCAAACGCACATGCAAATCATTTAAATATCGAAGTAATGGTCGATTATTAAGGACGATTTCCATAACACCCAACAAATGGAAAATATAAGGATGTCCGTCAGAGCGCTTCTCATCTTTATGCTGTTCATACGCAATGTCGAAAGCTTTAAGAATTAATGGCATATTGATATCTTGATCATACGCATAAGCCCTTGCCAATAAACGATCAAACCATTCTCTAAAATACACAGCCACATACGCATCATATTGACGTTCATACGCATAAATAGGGATGTTGCTTAATCCCATGAAAGTTAAATCCACATGATCCGAATACCTTTGTGTGAACTCAGGAATCTCATTGAACCATTTTTGGGCGGTTGTAATCAACATGCCTTTAGGATGAATCCATTGCACCAAGCGGTTGGCCACCAGAACGGTTGCCATGGGCTTGTTGGGATCTTGTTGGGCTTCCACCTTAAATTCCACCGCTTGCATCATAATCAGATCAAACTTTGTGCCATTAATAGGGGCGTAATCTTCAATGCGCTCTTCTTGGAATTCAAAATATGCTTTGTACTTTTCTTGCAACTCAACGTGGTTAATGTCCGCGAATGCAAAGAAATGGTCGATGATCTTCTGTGTCTCTGTTGGAATAAAACGTTTTGCCGCATTGGTCTTGAAATATTCCAAATTGTACCTGCCACGCTTTGCAATGTTTAAGTCTTCTGGATTCGGATCAAATACTGTGATCTTAAAATTTTCTGGTGTTAACAGTTGGCCGCCCCATAATTCTGGATGAGCACGATTATCTTCTATGATATAAACCAAAGCACGTACGGCATTAACAGCAGAAGGTTGTGTTAATTGACGCAGGTAAATGTCTAAAATATCAAGCCGCCCGCGTTGATTAAATAATTGTCTTAAATTTGGGATGGATTTCTTAATCAATGTTACAGCACCGCTGTTGGATTTAAATAACTCGATCTTGTAACGAATGACCATGTTCTTAAAATAAGAAACATGTTGGTTGGCTTGTGCGCGAATTTGTGGGTATGTTCTTCCACCTTGTTCATTGTAGTAAATGGCAAATATTTCGTAGACGAGTGTTTGCTCTAGAACCATGCGATTTTTTAACGCTGCCGGAAATAAGATAACAACATAAATATGTTTATGCTTTGCAGCAAATCTGGTGTTCATGGCATAAAGCGTATTGCCATCTCCGACGCGACGAGTCCACTCATCTTGCATTTTCTTATCAGCTTGCACAATCACCAATTCATTGCCTTCATTCTGGCCTTCTAGCATTTGAACCAAAACTTCTGGCGCTTTCATTTCATGAAAGAATTCTTCTATTTTTCCTCGAACATCTACATAATTTCGATCTGTCTTTAACAGACGTAATTCATGTTTAACTAAATTTAAAATCTTTCCTCTATTAAAAAAAAGAAAATCATGCGCCTCTTTTAAACCTGCTTCATCTAACGGCAACAATGTCCGTGCAGGGTCAACGGACTTATTTTTTCTAATGTCTCGGCCAAGTGATATGAAATATGCATGAATCACACCACCAATTGCAGCGAGTGCCCAGCCATTTGATTTTGTAACAACAAAGATCGTTGTGCCTGGGAACAGAAAAGAACCTGGAAAAAATATTTTGTAGATGATGGTGCTTATCGCTAAAAATCCTGCGGCAACAACGAGTCTAGCTAAAGTTACATTGTATGCCCTTGGCCCTAGTCTATTTTGAATGATGTCAAAGGCTTGCTTACGAATCCACGCAAAAACTAAATAACTTGCGACGCTGCTACCAAATAATACGATCGTGGCTCCAAAACTATAAAGCATATTGTCATAGATTGGCCCAGACCCGAGGCTCATTAAATTCGCGATGATAAACGTCCAAATAGCTGTCTCTTTAATTGACCTAAAATCTAAAATTTCATAACGTTCACGAGCTGTTGGATTTGAATGATTCACAAATGATGTGGCAACCAAGTTGCCAATATCTTCATTAACCTGATGGGATAAACCTAAGATCGCACCTGCTTCATGCGCAATTGAATTTAAGATGTCTTTTTTATCTTTGTTGCGTTGTGGCATGAGAACGATGACGTTATATTGAGCATCTTTAAAGCTAACCGGCAAATGGAATGCGGATATTTTAGGAGCGGCTACGTTACGCAAACGGTTGAGCCAAACTTTAATGTCATGCTTTAATTGCGCCGGTGCATTGATAACAATGGTGTGTTTATTGCGCAATAAATCGATCATGCGACCGATATTATCATTGTAACTAGAGTAGTTCTTTTTTAATTGCTCTAGTTGAGCAATTGTCTCTAAGATTTCTTTTTCATATGTTTGCGTCCCAGGGGCATTGTTTAAAACTGCCTCTAGGGCAAGCTCGATGCTGGGTACATATTTCGCAATGATCTTCCTTAACGATTGACGCTGTTGCTTTGTCATTTCCCAGGAACTACGTGCAACATCCTTAGCGTTATCTTTTAGTAAGAAGACTTCTTTATCTTTAAGACCAAAGATATGACTGACAGACCCTACATATTCTTGAGGCGTATTAAACTCTTTACCG
This sequence comes from uncultured Planctomycetales bacterium, assembly GCA_964572155.1. Lineage (GTDB taxonomy): Bacteria > Omnitrophota > Gorgyraeia > Zapsychrales > Fredricksoniimonadaceae > JACQQW01. Next base: position 170,063 of record CAZNDZ010000001.1, read on the forward strand.
CTTAATACAACCAAAAAGAATGTGAAAAGCTGATGATTTGTTTTGAAATTAAGTTTGGCGATCTCTGTTTCCAGGCCCGTTTTTCTATCGCTTTCACGACGTAGATATAGTAAATATGGGATCGACCTCTTTAATACAGCCATGGCAAAAATAAATTTCGCTGAGTGGCGCAACTGAAGCCTTGGGGCAAGTTGAAAATATTCTGCGTAAAGCGTCACCATTAAGAATAACAAGTCATCATTCTTATAACCTTCAAAATCGATGCGATATCCAACCGCTTCATAGACAATCCCGCCGATATCATTGCCAACAGGAATTCTAATTGGAACACCTTCTGGCCAAGCAATTTTAAAAACCTTTAAATACTGCGCCTTAATCCATTGTTGTTTTGCTGCAACTTTTTCTCTTAAAGTAGGCTCTGGTGAATATACAATCGGCTGCGTCTTGATTGGAACAAAAATGCTTTTTGATGACTTGATTGGATCAATGATCACAGGGTCTTGCATATAATGTAACCATGCATGCGCTATAAACACAACCAACGCTTCAATCCCAAACACATACAATGGTATTTTTTGTTGAAAGATAATACCTAAAACAATAAAGAGCCAAACAACCACATTCACCATATTTTTCCATGTTGCTTTTGAAATGACTTCCGATGAACCTTCGATGCCAATCACTCGATCTAAATTGGAAAGCTTCATTAAACGTCGCTGGGCTTTAATCGCTGCCTTTTCTGTTGGTTGCTGTTCATGAGCGATAACATGGGCAATGAAACGCAAGGCTTGAGCTTGTGTTAAACCAAGCCTGTTGGTTAAAATATAATAGATAACGTCTTGAGGCTCTTCGTTATTTCTAACCGTGATCATCCATTTCCACGTCGTAACATATTGACCGTTAATCTTAACTGTTTTGCTTTGGGCAATCACACCTTGGGGCAGCATCGCATGTTCTTCTAAAAACTCTTTTAATGCTCTTGTCCATTTCGCTAAATCTCTAAATTGTTTAGCGCGCAGAACATCACGCTCTTGTGAAGCCGCTTTATCTTGTTCAAGGTCTGACCAATTGTGATGACTATCTTGAGATGTATTGTCGTTATATAACCATGGGAACATGTAACGGCTAAATCTTTCCCATGAACCTAATGACTGCAAATACTTCTCTCTTGCAATCTGGTTGATATCTTGAATGCTGGAACGGATCAACATAGCCACTTCATCATCAAAATACCGACCCAAAATCAATCTGCGATACGGCGTCATCCATATCTCATTTAATTTAAATTTAATGTCTTCCCTATATTCAAAAGCCCATACAATACCCGCAACATAAGATTCACCTGTTCTTGTATTCACAACTTGAGCAATGAGATTCTTTTGCAAATCACTGTTAATCATATCCCACGCTTCAGTGGCATTTAATTCTTGTGAGCTTGCTCGTAACCATATGTCTGGATAAAGTGTTGGTATGGTAAACGCGTCAGCGAGCGTCATGCTGCGGACAACCAAAACCGAATCATTCTCAGAGATAAAATTATGCACCCGAATATGGGGCGTATTCATGATGTAATGGCTGCCAGTCTGATCATCTCTTAGGTTAAAAATATCTTTAAGCGTGACATCGATGCTCACCATTTTTTTCTTGTCTAACGCTAATTCATGAAACCATGCGACTTGTGCGGCCAAGGCTAAGGATTCTGTTGGCTGTGCTTCGTGGCGTTTGATGTTTTCTAGAATTTCGTATGCTCTTTGTTGTGGGAATTGCTCTAACAATAAGGCTCTGACGGTTGCTTCACCGTTTTCAAAAACAGCATTCCATTGAATCTTACCCGCTTCATGTTTCGCAAAATCAAAATGACGTAATTCACTGGCTGTTCCACGAACTCGTCCTAGACGGAGCAATTGGATGATGAAATCTTTCAAATCTTTTTCAAGCGTTGAAAAGCCTTCATAAGCAACTGTATCATTGCGGTACTTCATCTTTGCTTCGGCCATCCCTGCAATCGAAATCGCGTGACCTGCTTTCTTGGGTAAACGAACAATGATTTGATAATAATCATCTTTTTTATTTCTGTAATCATCGACCCTAACCATAAAGCGTGGTGATTGTGTGATTAAGACAATGCGCTGCAATTTTCCTAATTCAAATGTGCGGGACAACCATCGCCCAAGCCAATATAAACGCCCATTGATGAGTTGCAATTTTCTGACCGTCAATAATGCATCCAAACGTTGCTCTCGGGTTTGAAAGTCTAATATATAAACTCGTTTTGTGTTAGGTAATGGATAAATCATCGACACGCCGCGACGTTCATCACCCCGTGAACTAAAGAAATATCCATCATTAAACTTAGCCGCACCAAAAACTTCATGAAAACCAATTGCGGATTCAGGGCTATGGGTCATTAAAAATTCCACATTAGAATCTTGCATGGCCAACGCTTTGATATTGGTGATCAACAGCTTAGATAGATCTTTAGGGAAGTGGCTTCCATAATATGCCTTGCGATCTTTTGACACGCCTTTTAGATATGGGATACCGGTGCTGTGTGGGACAATGGCATTGCCATTAGGATCAAAGTTGTTTCGTACTTTCTGAATCGATTCCCAAATGGTTCCCTTCACATCACTTGATTCAATTTTTGCTAACAGCAAATCATCCAACATAACTTTTGTCGTCCAGATAACAGAGCCCAAATAAGCACCTGAACCATTTTGTGCAACTTCAGCAACTAACTGACCTTCAGGGTTCTTTAAAATCATGCCCCAAGCTTGATGGGCATCAAAGATATCTGACGGTGTTGTCATCCAAATGTCCTGTTGTAATGCAGCAACAGGCAATGCGTCACTTAATGTCATGTGACGGATGATAACAACTTCGAAAACACCATCTTTGGTGCGATTGTAAATGCGCACATAAGGCTTATCGCTTTCATATGCCTTGGGATCATCACCTTCTTGCAATTCATAAATGGAACGTTGAACGACTTCAATCGTTGCTTGACGACGACGATCTTGAGCTAATCGCTTAACTAGCAACTTTTGCGCTAAAATAGCGCGTTCTTCCGTCGACTCTGCTTCATGCACCCTAATGTGTTCTAAGATCTCGAATGCTCGATTGGCTGGGAAAACTTCGAGGAGCAACTTTAAAACCGTAGCTTCACCATTTTCAAATGCCGGATTCCAAACAATATTACCAAAATCATGGCGGGCAATTTCAAAAACACGTAATTCTTGCGGTGATCCTCGAATACGGCCGGTATCTTGGAGATATTGCAAGAACACCGTCAAATCCTTTACAAGATCAACAAATCCTGCCTTTTGCATGCCTTCAATGGTCATGGGATGATCTTGATGTCGTTTGATGTATTTGATACCATCCGCGTCGACATTTTTAGCCGATATGAATTCAAAGATGGCTGCAAGCCCATGTAAACCTGCCATTGCAAAAAGCGTATACTTTACAAAAACGGATATCACCCCAGCGGCTAGCAGCGATAGAATCGGCGCCGCACTTAATATAGAGTCAACCATGATATACGGCGTGATCAAGGCTGCGACTGTAACAGGTTCAACATATAACCCTGCCGCAGCCAATAATAAGGCCGCAACAGCACTGGCAAAAAATCCAAACAAGAACGTTACGCCACTCACACCGTCGATACGACCTTCGTGAAAATTTACTCTGACTTTCTGTCCAAACATCAATGCCCCAAGCAAATGCCCAAACTCATGCCATGCGATGACGCCGGTATATTTCAATAAGTTTCTGACGCTCGACGATAAACCAAATGGCAATTGGTCGGTCCAAAGCAAAAGACCAAGATAGGCAGTTCCTGCAAAAACCTTGGTTCTTATAAAACCATTTAGATCCAACTGTTCGAGCCCATTGCCTTCGAATACTTTTGGATGCAAATATATTTGATGTGCTTGAGTTTTTCCAATCACGCTGCTGGCCGTAACCCATGTGATCAGAAATTTATTACTGGGATTGATCCAAGCAATTTTGAGGGGATCGATGGCTTTATTTGTTAAGAACTTTAATGTTTCTGGACTTAAAGCCTTCATGAAACGTTGACGTTCGACGTCATTTAATTCTCTTGGTAAATCGGTGCCAAAGTATTGCTCAACTTGAACACCTAAGTTTTTTCCGTTCTCTAGAAGTGAGCGAATGAAATCAACTTGGCGTTTGATGTGTTTCACTGGATCAACCTGATAAAACTCTCCCACCACAGTGACTAAGCGTTGGGCAATTTGAATAGCATTCAAGTAACCTAAATCATCAAGTTGTTGATTCACAAAGATGAAGATAAATTCATCACCGCGATCCTTAACACCCTGCCATTGCGCCTTCATCGCTAAACCAACAGACTTAAATTCACCGTCCATTTTTCCGGCACTGGCCAACACATTTTTTAAACGCGCTGCCACATCAGGACGGCCTTGCGTTAAGCGATCTATCGATGCTTTAGATAGCGCCGTTAAATCAATTAATATGACACGATTATTGCGCAGCATGTCGGCCAACAAGTTCCCCATGGATAAACGTGGTTCTTTCGCTTCTCTAATATTAATGGTTTGATCCGGATGAGTTTGTAAGAAGTCGACCGCGAGTGTCGCAGCAAAATGATTCGGCTTTAATGTATGGTCTACATGGTTAGAAAACACAACACTATAGAGTTGCTTGAAGATATTGCGATAAACACCACTGTAACCATAACGCATTTGTGCTTGATCGCTATCATATTGCAAGCCAACGTATGTATCGACAGATCTGTTTTGTTGATCTTTTTCAAAATCTCTAAACACAGCATCTAACTCATACTCAGCTTGCCTTTGTTCTTCTTCTAGCATCAAGGTTAAAATGGTGTTGCGGGCATATTCATCATCGGAAACAGCGCCTAAAATATCTAAGCCATCATATAAATGTTGTAATTCAACAAAGTTTTCTGGTTTGCCTGTGAAATGATTTAAGGTAACATCAATGGCTTGTTGCTCATTTTCTCCTAACGCTTCATGTCCTAATATTTCATGTCGCAAAACATCTTTAAGCACCGCCAAAAATTTCGTGCTGCTGCGTTCATTCGTATTAAACGGCGGCAACATGGACATGGGGATCACATTAAGCAAAACGCGTCGGGTTTTAAAATCATACTGAGCTAAAATTTCTTTTGGAACAGCATTGGTAATTACAATGTTGTTCATGCGGCTAACAGGTAATGACAACCCTTCAAGTGCGGCTCGCACATAGGCTTGCTGACGGGCCAATAATTCATCGCCAGATGTAAATTTATCGGTGTCCAAACGGTGATGCCAAAAATCAAAACGTGATGGGTAATCAGATTTAATTTCAACAGGTGGCGTTCCAATGACGTCGACGATTTGGCCAGATGAAACTGGTTTTGGTGAACGGGTTGTATAGACTTTGGTCTGACTGGTTGAATTCCAAGGATTGTAACGCCAGAAGGTGATCAAACGATCCAAGCCCTCTGGTTCAACCAAGGCCACTTCACTAAATGTTAAGACAAACATCTTTTGCACGGCCACCATATTGATTAACCCGTCATACATGATGCCGTATAATTTACGCACGTCACTAGATGCATCTCTAAAATCAACATCGCCTAAATGAATGTGATGATCCGTGACGTTGGAATTCTTACTATGGTCCGTCGCTTCTTCATTCGCTACTCTTAAGCCAGTGGTAAATACTTCAGCGCCGCCAGTAAATAAATCACGGTAGCTCCACCCTGTTAATATCCCTTTGGTTTGCTTGGCAGTGGTTGCCACGTTGGCGGCGCGTTGAGGATCAATGGGTAAGAAGAAAAATGCCTTTGTACCACGTCTGACGCCACTTAAGAATCTAGCACCAAAATGGTCTTCGGCATTACCACCATGTTCAGCCACTTCTTGGGATGCGTGTGCAGTAGCATGCAATTTGCGTACTAAGATTTCTAAGAGTTGATGATAGGCTGATTCAGCACCGATCGCAAAGGTTGGCATTCCCAAACGATCCCACAGTGGATGATTCTTAAAGTAACGCATGACAATCGTAAAGCCATATAAGTTAAACAAGAACAACAATGTTTCAATGGTAACCGCAACAATGTTTAAATTCATGCCAAAAATAACGCCCGTGATAAACAGTTTGTTCCAAATCAACGCAGGGATAGAGAAGTTTAAAATTAAATATGAAACATTAAAAACCTTCCCCCACATAACTTCTTTAATACGCCACGCTAAATAATGTGCTTTCTCATTTATTGTTGCACTAACTGTTGATTCAATCGTTAATCCTTTATGATCAACTCCTAGAACTTGTTCGATTTTTTTGAGCGCATCATTGCGCAGGCGCATCAAATGTCTAAAGCCTTCTTTATTGATTTCCATCATGAAGCGGTACTGACGGCTATATTTTTGACGCATGCCGCGATGCAAGAACACGGCTAATTCGTTAACCAACCAAATCAATGCTGTTGTATCGACCGTTGATGCTTCAGAAATGCGGATATTCGCATCGGTGATAAACAAACGGCGACTAAATGGGGCCCCATCGCTAAAGCGTTGACCAATGCCCTTGGCCATGATGGTGTCAGGGCGATTATTTAAAACAAAAACACGCCCTGGAAACATGCTTTGCAACTTACCAACACCCGCTAAGGTTGGGAATGTTTGCCCTGAATCACTGATCGCAAAAAATATCGTTCTACGGGTCGCACCGTATTCGCGAGGATCATCAACGAGCTTGTTCGACGAAATCGCTGAGATATTTAAATATGGGAAAATGACCTCTAATATTTCCTTAAGTTTTTCGCCCACCCATTGTGATTTTTCAAAACCTGTGATGATCAAATGTCGTTTCTCAAAATCAGCGATCTTATTCTTATGTATCTTTTCATGGAAATGACCATTGATCGCATCAACAAAGGCATTCATGGCATTTTTGCTATCGTGTTCCCAATCCCAATCATTACGTACTTTGTTAAATGAGCTATTTAAGTAAGCTAAAATATTACGGCTAAGCACAAGCACCCATGCGCTCAACTCTTTATCAAATTCTTTGGAAAGAGCATTTAAATCGATTGCTTGATCTAATTGTCCTGTTTGTGATAACTCATCGATTTTGTCCGAAACAAACTTTTCAGCCATCCCATAGAAGTAATCCTCTAATAAGGATTTTCCTTCAACAGCGTCCATCATGTCGGTGACAAACTTTTCGCGTGCTGACTCATCAACCAACCCTACCTGATTACGCGCGAAGCGTTCGATCAACGTTAAAAATTTAGGTCTAAGTGTTGAAAAGCCCGTTGTGCGGCTTTTGATTTCATTTTCAATAAATAGCGCTTCTAACATGGCCAACAGGTCTTGGGCGCTTTGATGGTTTAATGATGCTGGATTACTGAAACTATTGGTGATGCCAAGCAAAACACGGGCTGTATCTTCCATGTCAAACTTCACATAATTCTTAACACCAGCATAATCAACGAGCGGACGGTAGAACTGATTGTTTTCATTGAGCGACATCAAATTGTTAAAGAATTCATTCCCTGAAATCTCACGGCCTATATTCATGTTATAAACACTGACTTGGAAACGTCCATCCGCATACATGTTAAGATCTGCCACTTCACCTTTTCCGGTAATGTCCATGTCATAACGCTTGGTCAAATATCCTTTAGAACCATATTTGACTTGTAAGACCAATGATTCAGAAGCAAAACCGAAGAACTTTTCTTTCGTGTTAAAACCAAATGAGATGGCTTGATCGCGTGTAAAGAATGAAAGGCCATTGTTGAGTGAAGTGCGCACCACAACACCGAAGCTGCCTTCAGCGCGTTGTGCAAAGGCACGTGTGGCACGGTAACGATCATTGATAAAGAATGCGCGCAACACCCCTTCGACAAACACATCTAATTGTTGTGCATCTAAATGCCAATTTCTAACGATTGCCGCTGCATTTTGATCCGCCAATAAAGCCTTAGTGATATCTTGGCGTAATTGATTTAAGCGCTCGCGTTGCTTTAACTTGACTGCATCATCCGTCTGGTCAACTTCAACCCAAAGATCAGACAATGTTCTTCGTGGCTTATTAGCATTGAATTTAGAAATAGCTGCGGCATGTTGTTTAAAGATGTTGTCAATAACGCCAGCGATCGTGTTGCGGTCTTTGATGGATAAAGCCGTATTATCTTTAGCGACGGCTTCCAATGGCTTTTTGCCATTAAAAATATCTTGAGGTGTTTTAATAACATTTAAAATCCATGAGTTAATGACCGCAGATGTAAACATGCCTTGATTAAAGAATAATCGCACTGCACCGGAGGCTGGTGGAGAATCGCCTGGGGTTTCGTCGGCAAACGGATAATCAAAAGGCTTCTTTACTTGTTCAACATGAAAGACATTCTTTAATAATTGGCGCAATTCATCATTATCGATCTTACGCCCTAAAATATCAAAATAATCAAAATCCCCGTTATGAGTGATGGCCACAATCACCGTCTCAGTAGTCTTAACCAAGGCGCCTTGCGCATCAAACGACCATACTTCAACATTTAATTCAACAAAGTCAACGTGAGGATGCGAAGCATTTGGCTTTGCTTTACCCGCCGTTGCAAAACGCACGTGACCAGATAACAAATTGACGCCCAAGACTCCCTTTGCACCTTGCTTAATCATATGAATTACTTTTTTGGCCCAAGCACGTTCCATGACATCAGCAAGCAGAGGTCGTTTGCCTTTCATGGCTTTTAACATCAACATGCCATACCCACCTGTCGCATCACGGAAAGATTGGATCATACCTGCTGTTTGACCACCGCGGATGGTGATCATGGTCAATTGATTGCGTCTTGCTTCAACCGCCCAATCAGGATTGATTTCTGGTTCGAGTGAATTATCAATCCAACCAAAACCAAAGTTACCGCACTTAACCTCCTCATCGTAAACGTTATTTAAAACGTCTGTGATAAATGACAAAATAGTCGTAACCAAAAATCCAAAAACCATTGGAAAACTTACAAACGATACCCAAGAAATAAAACCAAGATATCCCATCAATGAAACCATCAACAGTGTCAGATTTGATACAAACCCTGCCAATCGAACGCTCCAAGTCGCTGGTACGCGCGCATGAGGTTGAGCTTTGAAATATCCAACTACTGGTATTGCAGCAAATAATATTTGAGCTGGTGTTAGATTTCCTAGTAGATTGCTTTTATTTAGAAACTTACGGTCTTCGGTCACACCAGCTGCGAATGTATGCGCGGCTTCATTAACCACAAATCCTAAGACCAAGCTCACTCGAAAAACAATTATCCCAAGTAATGCCTGTATCCAACCACCACTCATGCCAATGCTTAGAATATTCAATAAATCTAATACCTTTAAATACCGATTAGGATTTAAAACTCCTGCTCCTCTATCATTATCCATCCCCAACCGCATGCCGCCTTGTGGCACGCCGGTTGAGCGGTCAATGATTTGAGCTGCTTCTCCCTCGCTGCTTAGAATTGCTTGCTCTGAAACTAACAATGTTGATCTTTCTTCATCATGAGTCAAGCGATGGGCGCGTAATTGCGCTAAATATGGGTCATTGTCATAAACAAATTTTTCGACGAATTGAATATGCTGATCAAATGCATTTAAGTATTGAATGTAGGGAATGGTTCTAAAGCGGAAAACTTGGTCATTGCTTAATTGTGGTTCTTTGATGCTAGCGACTTCGTCAAACAAGATAATTTTCAAATCTTGCGGTGGCGCACGTAATAACGCATTCATGTTTAAGTGAATCTCATTTAAACGCACCGTCGCAAAATATTTCAGACCATTGTTCACGCGAATACGAGGAGCAAAACCATTTAATTGTTCTCTGATAAAAGGCAGGACATGCTGATCAATAAATCGCAGTTCCACTGCTGTCGGCGCTCGCGGCTTGGCGTTGTGGTCAACTAATTCATCTTTTAAACGCAAAGGATAATTCTTTGCTTGATTCTTCTGAAATACTGATTCAAATCCATATGCAATGGAAATATGGATGGGTTGGGAATTTTCCTTTGAAAATACACGACCAATGCCTTCTTGGAGACCTTCAAAATAGCTATTGATAGGGCTTGGTAAATCAGAGATTCCTCGAGATGATAACAAGCTCTTTAATGTTCTGCCTGTCCTTAACATGACCAATGGAATGATAAAGTCACCTACAATATGTAAACTTCTAATCGGCATAACTTCTAGAAAACGATCATGCAGTTCATTTGAGTTTGGATCTTTAAAAAATAACGCTTGTTGTGCATCGATCCAATCCCGTGCATCTTTTATGCTGTACCCTAAAACATTTGTTAATACGCTAACTAACTTGTGAACCTGAGATTCAACACTAAACCATGCGCCTGACCGAATATACGCTTTTAATAAAATGTCGTAATCGCTCTCTCTTACCCACTCAAATATTTTCTGAACATTGGATATGAATCTAACTTCTCGCTCTGTTGTATTAAAAGCAATGCGCATGAAACCTGTAAATGCTGGAAATTGTTCTAAGCCTAAATTGGCATAATCATATCGATTGAAGATATTATTACCCGCTAAAACTTTCTCAATCCTCTTGGCAAATACCAAATGATCATCAACAAACGGCTCAACCACCGCAACAGCCTCAAGTGTTCTTAAATCTTGAACAAGTACTCCCATTTTTTGGTTATTGGTGTCTTCTAAAGACATTTTCTGTGACGATAAAACAATCTCACCTTCACGGCGTAATGGTCCTGTTAAAAATTGATCTCCAAAGGCCATATACAAAGCAGGTCTATCTGCATCATACATATCCAACAATGCTTCTTTAAGCGCATATAAGAACATGTCATCTCTGGCTGTAAAAACACCCTCCGAACCTTCTAACAATGACTTCGATAATAATGGCAATGTGAAATTTTCTTTTCTTAAACTTTCATTGATTGCTTCAAACATTTCCTTATCTTGAGCATCACCTGCTAATAATACAAGTCTACGTGTTTGGGTAATTGGCAAATCGAAGCGCGCCGCATCAATGAAATCTTCCCCATAAACTCTAAAACCTTCAGAAGGATTGTTTTTCGCGTATTTCCATAACTCGCTCAGCGTGGTTGATCTTCCTAAATAATCTAAGGACATGAGAAACGGCCATAAACTGCCTCGTCCTACTTCCGTTGGCATAAAAATAATTGGGGTTTTATACAAGCTGGTTGATCGCATCATCAAATATTCTTTTGAAGCACGAACAACATCCTGATCGTTTTCAACTGAGAAGATAATCATGTCGAGTGGGCTTGAATTGCTTTGTATATATCTTAAAGCATCCATTTTCTTGCCCCACTGCAGCTGTTTAAAATAATCCCTTGTAAAAATGTGCTTCGCTCTTCCGATAAATATATTATTTAATTCCTCTTCAATGAACCTAAAACGACGTTCTACTAAATCAATGTCAGCTAATAACCCGGATTTGTTCTTCAATATGAATGGCAAATAATTAACTAAAACACCTGCACTGATCACCAATAAACTTAATGTGGTCATTAATGTGAATCCTGTAAAAAATGCAAGATTTGTAAACATGATCGCTATGCCTAGGGGCACAAGAATTCTTCGACCAATCTGACTATGACGCCAATAACGTTCAATAGAGAAATCTGTATCTTTCTCTTCTCCGCCTTCTAGCTTCTTCCCATCCTTGATAGAAATAAGTAATGCAGACCACTGTATCAAAAATTCACTTGTTGATTCTTTATAAAGCCCAGGAATAAAACCATTGCTCTGATCATGAATCTTCTTAATTTGTTCTAGCGCTGACTGAATATACTTGTTTCCATTATAATCCAACCCCGTATGCCATGATCTTGCAAACTTCGTCCCATAACGCTGATAAAGATCTGCCAAATATTGACCTCTCGCAGATTTCCCAAAAAACTTAGGTATTGCATAATTAAACACACGGCGTGCAGAATAAATAGCCTCTAGCCCACCTAAGATATTATTGATCAATTGCCTTGTTTCTTGAATAATCAGCAAAGCAAATGCTAAAACTTCTTTAAGCTCATCTGAGTCATCAGTTTTTGCTTGTTGATAAATGAAGTCCGTTATGATCTTATTTATCGATTTCTGTAGTTGGCTGTATGTACTCTTATATCTGACGACATTATCAGCAACCTTAATGGGGGAAGAAAAATTCTCTAGACGAATGATAAAAATAATCGTATTGAGAACATTAGAGATTTCATCTGTCGTAAAGTATCTATCTTTTACATCTGTTTTCTTTTCTTTGATTTCAATAATCTGACTTAAATAATCCAACGCTTCTTGAATCAACGTATCTTTATCTTTAGGTGTTTCAGAACGACCATTAGTCGTTGTACTCTGATTGACATTATTCTGACGATTATTTTCAATGTTTTTAATGGTGCGCACAAATGAGGATTTTGTTTCAACGGCTTGTGCCTGGTCAATTGATGCTTTAGGCTCATCATGCATCACAACAGAAATACTAGCCAATTCATTATTTGGATCAAACGCAAATTCTTCCACAGGTGCTTGAGGTGCGGGTTTTGGTCCGTTAGATTTACGCTTGCCACCTCGAGGACCACGGCCATTGTTGCCCGTAATTTTGCGAATTAATCTTCTTAATAAGAAGTAAATGATCGCAACAACGGCTCCTGCGCCTGCAAAGCCAGCGGCAATTTCAGCAGCGCGTTGTGGCCATGTTAAGGTGTTTGATACATCATAAATGGTTTTCCAGTTAGCAACTTTGAAATCAAAGGTCTTATAAAACGTCTCCATCTCCAAAACGCGGTCGTTATAAAATTTCTTGTCGCCGTGTTCCAAAATTGGCAGCCATTTCCAAATCACATCATCAATTTTATCTTTATCATTTGCTCTTTGAATGGCCTGTTTGATTTCTTCTTCGACAGCTGTATTCTTAAGCGGTGTATTGGTGTCTCTTACATTAAGTAGTTCTTTTAATTCTTGCTCGGCCAAACGTGCTGGTAAGGCATATTTATAATAGCTGTCGACCTTAGCCCAGTTTTCATTGAGTACCGCTGATTTCTCAACAACAGCCACAAGTTTTTGAACTAAAGGTTTATCTTGAACTGTAGGGCCAAAGTTTTCAAAGAGAGGTCGGACATGTAATATTTCCGCTGCGAGCAAAGCATTATTAAGATTTGAATTTTCTGTGACATTGATGCGGCGTTGCATTTCATCCGCCAAGATGCGCAAGGCATCACCATCTTTAGACGTTGCTAGAATTCGTAATGCTAAAAGCACTTCATCATTATTTGCTTTTGGATCCGCCAAAACTTCTTTTGCGATCTTTAAACGAATATCCACGGCATTATTTTGTGCATTGGCGCGCGTATTTTCAAACTGTGCCAAAGCCCATAAGACCTTGTCTCTTAAGACAGGATCTTTGAACTTTTCAGCTATCATATAAACCGCCAATGGATTACTCTTCCCCTTAAATTTAACTGGGTCGCGTTGTTCATCATAGTGATCAGACACGAGCGTCATGATGGCATATTCACTATTTAAAACATCCGCCCCAAACAACCATTGATTAATCAAAGCCGTACGTGATCCTGTTGATTGAGCATACGTTAACGCGCTGCTGCAAACTGCTAAAGCAGAATCCATACGTTTATGGAAATCATGGATGTTAATCGTCATCTGGCTAAAGAACCGACGGGTTGCATCCTCATAATTAACTCTTGGTATCGGCCGACTTAAATTGATCAATGTTCTGGCGCGTAAAGGCTTGTCTTCAACAAGATTACTAAAGGTGCTTTGTTTGTACCCATAAGGCACAATAGCCCTAACCTTATCATGAAGGGTTGCATCAATTTCGGACATCAAGTTGATGGTCAACCATTCTTTGCCAATGCTTAATGGATCATTTTTGATTTTGTTTAATTTATTCTGTGCCAAGAAATCTGGTTCAAGACCAGCAGCCATTTGCTTATATGCTTTAACAGCTGCAACAGCTAACTCTTGATAAAATTTCTGAGCAATAACATCGCGGGTATCAATTGGATATTGTTCATTAAGATTCTCAATGACCGCGCGCAATGCACCCGCAGCTTGTGTGTTGTTTTGTAATTTACCTAAAGCATCGATTGCGGCTTTGCGTGCAGGAACAAATTCATTTTTATCGTTAGCACGTTCGCCTAAGAATGTCACAATCGCATCATCCAAAGGCAATGTCTTCCATAAGCCTGCTTCTAATACAGACCCTAATGCCCCAATCATCGCCGTCTTATCATTATTTTCCGTTGTCTTCTTGGCCACATCAAAGACATTGATCACATCAACTGTCTTTGGATCAATGTTAACGATCAACCCTGTGCTTAACGTAACTTTTGATGCCGCGGGAACATTAGTAGAATCACGTAAGTTGCGCATGGCGCTCATTTGTGTTTGTAATAATAATTCTTTGCTTTGGCCTTGTGCCACGGTTGGTCGTTGTGGCAAGGCACGCAATTGACGATCAATCTGATCACGGACGACATTTTGATCGAGTATTCTAAAGATAGATTTAACCTTGGTGATATGTGCTGACAATGATCCGGAATTAAACAAGGTCACATTAACCGCATCTTCTAAGATAAACTCGATTAATGGTCTTACAAAAACTGGACTTTGCACATTTGCAGGGTTTAATTTTTCAAAGGTCATTAAAGCAATCGTGAATTTCTTGTGCGTTAATGCATCGGTTAAAATTTGTTGGGCATATTCATTATTGGTTTGAAGCAAGAAATCTACAATGGCTGCGGCTAACGCTGGATCAACGTTCTCTTCCTTTAATACAGCTGCTTGCTTGATCAATGAATTGTTATCGGCGGTATAAATGGAACCTACAACAACTGGGTCGATGTTAAGTGCGGCCTTAAACAAATTCATCTTGATCGTTGGGTTTGGATTTTCCATGGCCTTAGCTAATAAATTCAACATGCTTGGGGCAATGCGTTCTTGTGCCAATGTTTCTGAGGCGGCTAATCTAGCATTCATGGATTTGGAGCCATCTAATAAGATCTCAAAGGCATTGATGACATCTTCGGAGGCTGGATTACGTATATCTTGCAAAGCTAAGGCAATATCTTTTTCACCCTTCGCCCATGCTGCACGGATGGCTGCATCTAATTGCGCGTTAACAAAAGCGGTCTTGGGTAAAATATTGCGCAACGTCTTAATGCGTCCCATGACTTCGCGATATGTCGATACGTCGGTGATGCTCCCTAAATGTAAGTCTCTGGCATTATTCACAAGCGTAGGGATTGCTGATGAGATCATACCTGATCCAGCAGCGGCATTGGCTATGGCTTCTTCTGCAGCCCGGCGGATGATGACATTGGCATCACCGGCATATTTGCCAATCACGGCTTGTGCATTGGTGTCTAACATAGAATTTAGCAAATCAATGAGCACAACCATCGTCTCAGGATTATCTTTGAAGCGATCCATGGCCCCTTGCACTGCAGGTAATAACTTATCGTTGATCCCTTGGTATAAACGTGGCTTTAAATTAATTTGTTTAGCGGCGATCGCATAGGTCTTGATGCTCTCTGGATCCATTTCATTCTTGAAGCGTTCAACCAAGACTTCAACAGGGATGATCACATTATTTTTTGTTGCGAGCAACAAGGCGCCAAATTCGCGTTCATGATTTTGGTTGGTGCTTAAATTGATCAAACGTTGCAATTGATCGCCAGATGCTGCGGCATTGTCCTTGGCAAATTGTGCATACCCTGTTTCTAATGCTTTTAAACGTGCTTCTAAAATTGGAGCGGCTGCTTGTAACGTTACATCTTTGCCTGCAGGGATGATGTTGAGCTTCTTTTTGATCTCAGCGATCAATCGTTCCACGTTCTTTGGATCTTTGCTCATGACCTTCTCTAATAACAGTAAATATTGGCGTGCCAATTGATCTGGGCCCTTAGCCACAATAGCTTTTTCAACTTCATTTTCAATCCTGCTTAAAGAATAATTGGAGCGATTGATTAAATAGGCTAAGGCGTCGATGATATGTTCTCTATAACCATCCCATATGCCTTGTTGAATGCTATTTTCTGAAGACTTGATTGAAAGCATCAGATCAAATAATGGGTCGATGGCGGTTTCATTTTCTAAAGCCTTCGCGGCTGTTGCTGCTGTTAAATATAATAACCATTCATCGTCTTTAACATTGCCACGATTAGCCTGTAAAACCTTGGTGATGAAATCATGCAAACGCTTATCGCTGCTTAAACCCGCACCAGCAATGGCTGCTAAACGCACGCGGTTATTTGGACTATTTAACCCAAGCTGCTCAACCATATCAAAACCACGGAAATTATTCTTAATACCATCTTGTGATTGAACCAACCGGGCCCAGGTTTCAATGCCTAAGATCTGATTGTGTTCTACTTCTCGCGGTAAATTCTCAGCGATGCGGTTGATAATGTCAGCAATGGTTGGATTCCCAAAGGCATTGCCATTTAAGAAATAACTTAAAACTTGATTACCCTTGTTCGATTTATCCGCGACTAAAACCTTGGATGCCAAAATCAAATGTTGATATGCACGTGCACGTAAAACTGCTGGGTCATCACGCAAACGCCAGAATTCATCATAACCACGTTCTAGAACACCAAATATTGTTTCTGTAGACAAAACTTCGAATGACTTCGCCTTCGAAACCAAATCAACAATCCCAGACCCTGTTCCATACGAAACTGGCTTAGTTGCAACGGGGCCTACAAAATAGGTACTTTGATAAGCCACTTTAATGGTCTCTGGTGTTACAACGCCTCTATCATTAAGGCGTTTTAACGCATCCGCTTTTTGTGTATTTGTGCTGTTAGTATTTATGAGCACTTGAACGTCACTATCTAGATTTTGCTTTGTTGCTTGGCGCGTTTGTTGTGTTACAAAAGATGCGCCGCCGCGTTGTGCATACGTGTTGGTTGATACTAACGCTGTCATTGCTCCAACTAAGATGGCTGCAGCAATAAATGATGTGAAGTTACCTGCCCCGTCAGTAAAGTCTTTCACGATATCATGGGCTTGATCGTCACCAACAATGCTTCTTAATTCAACAAGTAAGTCGCGCTTGATTTGTTCGATGGCGTCATTGGCTTTATTAAAATCTACCTGTGCGCCTTGGACGGGTTGTTTGCTTACGTCTGACAAGATCAAATAGGCTTGGGCAATGATTAATGCACGTAATTGAACTGCATACGGTGCATCAAACTGGGTTGGTGCAAAATATTGCCCTTCGAGGATGGTTGCTTTCAAGCCACGGCTTAAAACGAATAGGTCTTCAAAGGTAACATCTTGATTATTTAAAAAGTCATTGATCAGTTTTTCTGGTGAGCCAATGTGTTCTAAAATAAACGCATTTATTTCATCTCCACCTTGCAAGCCATTGACACTTGCAATCTCTTGTCCAAGCTTTTTAAGCAAAACTTCAAACGCAGCGGCATTAAATGACACATAATTTGGTAAAAGCGTTTTCTTGGCAACATCAATAAAACCGTCGGACAAGGCATTAACACGCGCAACCAAGGTGTTTGGCTTGCGACCAAAGTAAAAAGCACGAATGGCATCATAAATTTCTTGGAAGCGCAACGGTTCAACAACTGGCTCATCAAATGCTTGATCGAACAGAGATTCAAAAGTCTCGACGACTGGTTCTGGCGCAACCGTTGGTTCGTCCATCAACTTACGAACATCTAACAATTGTTCTAACGTTTCTAGCCATTCTGCTTCAACAGTAAATCCAAGCGTATTGTTTGAAATAAACTCAAGGTAGCCTTCCAAGACAGCCGTTGGTTCTCTTAAGAAGAATTCTTTTTCGGCATTACGTGCGTCTGCTTCGTTGCCGCCAAACACGTGTGTTAACTCATGCACTAAAACAATTCTCAAGAAGCTTTCAAACGTATCTAAAGCATCAAACACCTTCACATCAATGAACATTGCCTGATCGCGTACTTCGCCGACATAAGGATTGTTTGAAACAATACGTAAGTTATTCAAAATATTTTGTAAATCTTCGTTAGAAACATCCCTCACACTTTCAATAGCAGCTCTAACATATGCTCTGCCTGCATCTTCTAATGGATATTCTTCTTGGGCGCCTTCGATGCTGAAACGACCTGGGTATGGGTTGACTGACTTAATCGCTGCAATCTTGAGGCGTAACGCTGTGATCCTCCCTCGGATCTTCATGCGCTTTTCACTGCTTAATTCTTGTCGATTCATGACAGTTTCTACAAGAATAAGTGTTAACTTATTGCTAAGCGTTGATACAGCTTTTGTGTCTGATTTAGCATCAAGCAACTTCGTCTCAATACTATCTAACGCATGGGCTATCTTTTCTTCTAATGTTGCGCCTTCCTCTGGAGGCAATGTTGGTCCCCAACCCGTCGATATTTCCCAGTTCGGATTGGTGTCTTTAAACTCAACTTCTTCTTTATTGCCCCTATATTTTCTAACACCAAGAATTGTTATCAAGATGGCTAAGGCTGCAGCGATGATTTCTAAATATAAAATTAATACAAAATGAATGTCATTTTCAAGTTTCTCACCCTTGATATGTGCGCTATCTACCAGAGCGCGCAATTCTAATTCTCGTTTCACTGATGGCTCAACGACTTGGACGGGCTGTGGTGTTTCTTCTTTTACTGCTGGGATGACAATTCTTTCTTTGACTGGTACGCGGACAATTTGATTGGGATGAATGATATTTGGATCTTTGAAATCCCCTCGGATATCCGTATATTTAGCCACATTGAATCGAGCCGCAATCTTGCTTAATGAATCGCCTGGGCGGACCGTATAATCAATATAGGTGGTGCGTTCAAAGAAGCGTGTTTCTTGAGCATATGCGGGTGTTACAAAGAAGTTCGCCGCGATGGCAAAGACGCTAATCGCCAATAATCCAACCATTGTCGTTAATGTTGCTTTGCCGGATTGTTTTGGATCATTGTTTAAAGCAGCTCTTTTCTTGGCTAATTCTGCTCTTAATTTATCTTTAAGGTAATCTTTATATTCTTGGCCTAGATCTGGATCTAAAGAAGCTGCTGCTTGTGCTTGTGCTATTTCTGCTTTCAATAATTCTGTATCTGCGGCAACGACCCTGGCTTCATCATTAATTTTTTGGACAGTGACATCTGTATCATTACGGCTAGCAACAATTGCTTCTGCTCGCTCTGTCGCTTTTTCATCTGTTGCTTTTTCTTCAGCATCAAGATTTGCGCGTTGTTGTGTTTGCTTGCTTTGTGCTTTCATTCCTTCTAAAATGGCATGATTATTGTCTAATAACGCTTGCGCAACTTGTCCTTCTTTTACTACTAATGCAACTTCTTCATCTGCTTGGTTTCGAATGGAGCCTAGCTTTACCTCAGTTTCATTCCTCGCAGCCACAATTGTTTCTGCTAACGCAGGTGCTTCTTGATGTGTTCTATCGACGATCGCTCGTGCGACTATTCCTGCCACTTGAACATCTCTTTCTTTTTCAATATCTGCAGGTTTTACTAAAGAAAGTGTCAACATCAAAGGTTGGAATAAGTTAATTGGTTCTTGAGGGGCTGCTAAAAGTAGTGGGGCTCTTACTTTATTTGCTTGAGGAGCATCATTTGTTGGCTGTGTTTCTGTCTTAGCTGCTGGCGCCACATCCAACATCATTTGTTTGCGTAATTGCTCAATCGCATCTTGTATACCTTGAATCATGTCCATCGTTACGACTTGCGGTTGAACTGGAGCTTCAACGGGTTGTGACACCGCGACGGGTGGTGCGCGTGGAGCCACTTGTTCTGCGACAGGTGCCGCAACTACAACAGGCGCAGGTTGTGCGACAGGTAAACGTACAGCAATTGGTTTACTAAATAATGTGTTTCTAAGTGAAATCCCTGTCGTTACAACAGTAGTTGGTATCACAGGCGCTGTTGGTGCTTCTGCTTCAACAGATGCTTGAGGCACAGGTGCTACAGGTGCAGCTGGCTTTTTAGATTCTTCTGCTTGCACACTTGCTCTAATCCTTGCGTCAATAGCTGCTAACCTCGCCGCTATCTCAGCGCTTCTATCTTGCTTCACTACAGGATGCACGACTGTTGCTGCAACTGCAGGAACAACGACGATAGGCGCTACATCAACATTAGGTGCTTGAACTACAGGAACAACTGCACTCGACACAATAGGTGCTGATATAAATGGAATTGGTTTACTAAAGAATTGATCTCTTCTCGTAAGCTTTGGCGCAACAACTGGTGCTGCTGGAGCTAAATCAACTGGAACAAACGCTTCTGTCAGATCAAAATCTAAATCAAGTTCACTTACCTCAGGGCTAATGACGATGCCAGCAAGTTGCTCACGCGCATTTGTGCTTGCCATTAACATGAATGGTCCAACGCTTGCTAAGACATCAGTTACGATTGGTGCCGCTTCAACAGCATCAAATGCGTTTGGCAAATCTAAGTCTAAATCAAAATCAATATCTAAACTTTCAACTGTTGGTACTATTGGTTGACGATGCAATGTAACATATAAGTAATTATTTTCTGACAACAACGCATCTAACTGTGTGCGTGTCGTTGCTGTTACTTGATCTAAATATACTTGTGGATCGATTGGTTCAGGTTCAAATGCGATTTGTGGTTCTGCTATTTCTAGGTCTATGACATTGCGAAGAGCTTTTACATCCATTGCTACGCTAATTTGCTCAATGATAGCAGCTGCAATTTTTCTTTGTTGGGCCACGGCAATCGCATAATCTTCATATGACGGAAGAGACAACATTTGTAACATTGCACGATTTTGTGCTCTAATTCTCAATGCTCTTCGCGTATTTAATTCACGTTCGATGATTTGCTCTGTTGTTTCATCAAATTCTTGATTTGTTGGCCTTTCTAATGGAGCTACATCCGCTAATGTTATGCCACTAATCGATGATTTTAAATCATGACCTACTTCCATGAGCATTTGCTTGAGTGGAGCGCGATATGTTACCCAGATCATGCGAATATTTCCTTCAATCGCAACATGGATCTCAATGCTTCCAAATGAAACAGTTACTTGTTCCCTTGTTATACGAACTTTTGTACCATCAACTTTGTAAACATAGATATTTAACCGCTTGCCTATCAAATCTAAAATGGCTTTAGCTACTTCTTCTTTATTTTCAACGTTCACATGCTCTACAATTATTTTAAAACCTTCGGCTGTCTTTCTAGCATCAATTGTAACTTCACTAGAATCAACATTAGGTAATACATCCTCAACAGCACTCATGATTGCAGCATCTCTTCCATTTCTAAAATTAACAACTGCTCCAACATGATTGGCTGCTTGCCCTAAACGATATGACCGATCACCCTTATCTAGTTTCATGGCCATAGGATCTTCGATGCTCAAATATCTTGTGTGTATGTCTTTTAAGGTTGAAACAAGCTTGCCCCAGATTGATTGTTCAACAGGTTCTACGTTCGTTACTTGATCATTTGCGCCTTCATCAAGCCATGCAAAATCTCCGTCATCTAAATCATTGTTGCGTGTAACAACTGGGTCACGTTTTGCCGCATCTGTTATTCCTTGCAAATCTTCTGCTAAAGTTACCTGCAATGTTGTTATCGGTGCTGCTTCAACAGGAGCGTCGACAACTGGATCGACAATAACTTGATCTTCTACCACAGCTGGTGCTTCTGGTTTAGCTGGGGCTGTTTCAACAATACCTAATTTTGCTTTCGTGTCCGCGCTTAATGGTTGTGCTGGTCCTAAGAATCTGCTTCTGCTCGACGGCTTTGGTGCAGCGGGAGCGGCTGCTTCTACTGGCGTTGAATCAGCTTGTGTTGCTCCTGTGGTATTTTGCTTCGCTGCTTTAGCGGCGCGGAATCTTGCTGCGTAATCAACTTTATTGCTTAATAATGGCGTAACTTCGGCGACAGGTTCTTGAACGTCTTGAACTACAGGCGCACCGGAATTCTTCGCTGCTAATTCTGCGGCCCATTTAGCTGCGTAATTTACTTTGCCTTTATCTGGGGCTGGGGTAGCTTCCACTTTTTCTGCTGGGGCATCGAACGTCAATAGCAAAGGTGATTGTGAATCTTCTGCGAATCGACGGGTAAATACAACCGTAGGTTCGCTAATCACAACTTCTTTCACATATTGCAAATAATCTGCTGGTGTGACATTGAGCTTTAAATAGAAATTATTGTCGATGATGACGACTTCTTGGGTCTTTACTTGAATTCTATAATTTGTGTTGGTCGCTGTTTCAATGATTAAACCTGCGTCGATGATAGCTTGTTCTAATTGTGCGGCTAACCCTTCAGGTCTAATGTTAACTGATCCGATGCGCACAAACACACCGTTGTTATTCTTAATCGTTAAGAAATTAAAACGGTTTTCAGTGTTCACAAAGGTTTGGTTAAACACTTGCCTTAAAATGTTTTGTGCATCTTTGGATAACTTAACAATACTACCCTTTGGCGTTTGAACACCCTTGGCTCTTGGTAATACCGTATTTGTGCGCGATGGTGTGACATTTACAGGAACGACGAGCGGGATAACATTACTTGGTGTTTCAACAGCAGCTTCCTTCTTTGCTTCAGGTGCTGTTGGTGTTTCTGGAACAAACGTAGCTTCATTAGCTGCGACTGTCTTGCGACGGAACTTGAATCCTGCTAACCAGGCGATGGCATTGGCAATGGCATTGTTTACAACTGCAAATGTTGGACCAGCCCTGACAGGCGTGTAAGTAATATTAATGCTCTTAATATTTTCAACAGCAATGTTGATGTGAATGCTGCCAAACGTGATCACGACATCTTTTGCTAACACTCGAATGGTTGTGTTATTAAACGTCTTAGCAATAATTTTTAATTGATTGTTAAGCGCAGCATACAAAGCTTTGGTGATTTCATCTTGCTGGGCTTCTGTTAGTTGATTTGAGCTAATTTGAATCTTCACGAAATTACCCTTATCAGCTGTTTCAATGATCTTGGTTGTGATCTTACCAATTGCAACATTGGGCAACACATCGTGAACAAATTTTTGAACGGATTTTAATGTCGTGCGGTTTAACGTAATTGATGAACGCGTTGGTTCACGTATTAAATCTAAGTTGTAAACTGGTGATGTTTTCTTTAATAAGCCTTTAAAGAAGGTGCTGGTCGCTATCACCGTCTGAATAAAAACAATATAGTAGACGCCCAATAAGACCAAGACTTCCATTGGACCTGAGAATTTATTAAAGAAGATATCTGCAAGCACTCTGCGCTTACCTGGCTTTGTATGATGATTATATGGATACGTTTCAAACTGTGTGATGTTCCAATCTAAACGTTCTAATGTCTTTTTGCTAAGCTTCGCTTCTGCGGCAACAACATCTTTTTCAACAGCGGCTAATTTCTTAGCAGCAAAGCCATTTAATTCCAAATACGCCTTGGCATTGGCTAATGATGTTTGAATGGCTTTGTAGTAGTCTTTGATTTGCGTCTGTTCAAATGTGGCTACAGCTTTTGATGCTTCTAATTTCTTATCATCTAATTTATTGCTGGCCACATCAGCGACTTTCAAGACCATTGGCAATGGCGCGCGTCCGTATAATCTTGCGTGATGTGACGGATATTGATGGAAATATTCTAATCCCTTAACGTGGTCGTTTGCAGGTTCGACAGCTTTACCAGCAACCATCACAAGTTTTTGTAAATCACGATCTGCTCGGCCTAACCCTAAGACTTGCTCGACCTTTAATATCATGTCCATCAAACCCCAACCAAAAGCGATTACAGCATTCTTCGCATCAAAAACCCAATCTTTCCATGTGGTCTTGGGGTTAAACCAGAATGGTGCAACAACAGCCACAACAGGCATGAAGACAACGGGCGCCCATAAGATGAATTTCCAAGGATGAAGCCCGACGTAGAATAAGATGACCGCACTCCAGAATGCCCCTTGTTGGATCACATATGAACCATTGATATATGTTAATTTAACATCCTTATCTCTAAAGATATTCCCGCCCTTACCACCCGTATTAATAAACTTCCCTAAACGGTTTGATGCTAAAAGCTTAATTGTCTCGTCATATTCCCAAACGCGATATAGATAGAATGTATACATTCTTGGCATAGACATTAAAGTTGCCATGATGCCACGTAACCAACCTTTACCAAGGTCGTAGATATTATAGAATGCTAAACCATAGCTGATGGCTTGCGATAAGACCATGCCACCAATCCATAATGCCAATGGCACGCCGCTAAATACGTTCCAATCAAACATCAAGATAAACACAACCAACCACTTGAAGTAGCGGTTGATCAAAACTTTCTTAAAGTAGAAGCCTACCCCGTCTAAAATGAAATTATTAACTAAGAATGTCCAGCTTACATATTTCGATTGAACCAATTCCATGAATGAACGACCAGAGGCAATTTCAAGTGAATCGTATGACCATTTGCGCATTGGGTTTCTTGATTCACGGAATTGATATGGCCAACCCTTATCAACTTCGATGGCGCTTGCTCTGCCCGCAACATAACCAAACAACATATAGCGAATGACCGTCATGAAATCTTCGGCAACATAAGAATCTGTTAAACCTTCTGAATGACGCAACGCTGCAACGCGTTCGAATAATTTACCGTATGCACCAATGCCACCAAAAAGCATCTTGCCTTGTTGTGTATGGAAATAAAACGCATTTTCGCCAACCGGAATGATCTTACCGACAGGACCTAAATTACGGGTGATCTCATGGTTAACAACCGGTGTTGTGACCGCTAAACTTTGATTGTAAGCATATTCTAAAACGTGTGAAACAACGCCTTCCATCCCAACATAGCTAACACGATGATCAGCGTCTAAGTTAAGCAAAACAGAACCCATGATATACGGCATGATCGCTGTCTTCTGATTCCACTTAGCCCCATGATAATTCTCAGCCTTCTCAAAATCCGTGCTAAGCCCACCACCAAATAATCTGGCAGGTATAACGCGGTCATTAATAATCAACTCAAATAATTTTTTGTACATCTCAGGACTATTCGAGATCTTTAAGAGATCATAGATTTGATCGAAAGCCTTATCTGCTAATTCAATCGGTCTGCTAACAACTTTCCCTTTAGCATCTCTTTGTAATGTAACTCTGTCTTTTGATGTATTCTCTACTAAGACTCCCTTATTGATTAATGCTTCCAAAATGCTAGGACCATTCTTAATCGCATTGAAATCCATTTTAGAAACAGATGTGAAACTAATTTTCAACAAGCGATCAATGTGTTCAATTGTTGCACCTCTGATCACATGTCCTTCTTGATCTACAATTGCAGTCGACGCATATTCTGTTTCGATCAAAACATCTACAATCTCACGTAATTTATCTTCTAAAATACTATTTAATTCATGAACTCCCATGAGCAAACGATTGATGACTCTGAATCTGCTTAAGGCCCATTGGGTTGGATTTGCGACGTCAAACATCTTGCCGTAATACGTATAAAGATCTTTGAGGACTGTTTGATTGCTCTTGGAATTCGACCAGACAGTTGGTAATTGTGTATTCGCCCACAAGATAACGGCCTTATACGTTTCGTCAGAAATATTCTGTGGCACATACAATGGGTTATTAAGCAGCGCCAAGAACTCAGATTGCTCTTCTTTAGAAACCACATTGTAAACCATGGTTACAAAGAGTTCTTTCTTGTACTTAGCCAACATACCTAAACGATGCACAAGATCGATTGTGCTGTTATCTGCGGCGGCTTTGAGCAATTGATCTTTGACGAAGAAGAAATCTTCACCATAACCGGTGTTAACCACTGTAAATGAAGCTACCTCTTCCTTAGTTAATGGTTCTAACCCTTTGTCCATGCGGTATTGATTATTAATGTATTTCATGACGCGCAATAAACCAAATTCACGCATGATAGGTTTATGACCCGCCACTAACAATGGTGTGGATAAATCATTGATGAATTGATCAATGGCTGACTTTAACGTCGCTCTGTTTAAGAATGGTGTCACATAATCTACGTTTGGTCGTGCTAAATGATATCCGCGATCCTTGCTCGTCAATTCTTCAACAACATTGATAAATGACTGCAAGCGTTCTTCGCCGCGGGTCTTGTATGTTGCATTGCCGTATAAACCTGTGGTTGAATCGGTGAACAAATCAAAAAGCTTTGCTTTGATGGTCTTAATTTTTCTAATGTTATTAACTTCATAAATATTGTTGCGCCAATTATGACCAAACTCAGCGATGCCCATGGCTAAATAATTAAAGGAATAGAAACTTAACAACCATGTGCTGGCAAATAACAAATATGGGATACCCTTTAATATCATTTGAACAGCTTCAGGGATCGCCACAATGTACATTTGAATGCCTAAGATCCAATTAACACCAAAACTTGCAGCAATCAAGGCAGCTTGCGACCATAAGATAATCTTGTAACCGCGCATCAAGACCTTTAGCTTATGATTATCTAAGTTGCTGTCCTTGCTCTTTACATACTTGACTAATAAAGCTTTAGCTACCATGCCAACTAAGATGGCGACGATGGTTCCAATCGAGCCAATCATAATGCCGGTTGGCACATCAATGAACTTGGAGATGCTTAAGAAATCTGCCGCTTTATACGCTAAAGTTGAGAAGTAAATGAATAACCCCGTCACAACCGTTAACAAGGTGATGTTGTTTAACTTGCGTTGAACTTCTTCATGCGTATCTAAATATAAATATGGGCTTTCAAATACACGTTTTGCAAATTGACGTGACGTGGCCAATAATATGGTTGGATTTACAAATAATCTCCAGTGAGACTGACGATTCTTAATGCTTTGCACACCATAAATGCTATCTATTAAATTTGCCAATCCTTTGACTGCAAAATTAATCTCATTTAATCGACGGGCAAAGGTTGCATCTTCTTTGGCGCGTTTTAATTGTTCTACTTCTTGTAATTGATCATTTCCAATTAAGGCTAAGAAGCGATTGACGGCTGCGTCGATCTTGGCTTTTTCTTGATCGTTAGCGACATGGTTCGTCTCAGGGAAGATTCCTTGCACATATCCAAACACATCGTTGTAAAGTTCTTCATTCAAGATTTGATGTTGATTTACAATCTTGTCGTTTGGATCACGACCTTTTTCTAACTTTTGTTGAACTTCTGTATTCAAGATGGCTTGGAAGATCTTGGTAAATCTTGAAACATAATCCATGACATCTTTGAGAGCTTGGGTTCTGGCTGCGCCGCTTAAATTAAGCGCTGGCATGATCTTGGTTTGCCATAACCAATCTTCTGCACGGCCTTGTCCTGTTAAACCAAACATGCCACGTTGTAAAACAGCCTTCATGAAATATGCTTTTTCGACGGAAATCACTTGCCCCGTTAACAATTTATTAATGTAAGGAGAGCTTTGTGTATGGTTTTCGATAGGATAAAGGTACAACCCTGAGGCGATATCCATGGCATCGAATTCTAAACGTTCTGGTAATAATTGCGTGTTGCGAATATTGTTTAAGAATGTGCTTCTTAATAAAACGCGTTGATCATTAAACTTAGCGCTAAATCCAAGATCTTGATCAATTTGATCCACAATCGCTTCAACGCGATTCATATAACCTGCAGATACCATCGTTTTCTCGATAATCATCTTTAAGAAAATACCTGCAGCTTGGGATTTTGATACACGACCCACATAGCTTGCTGCTAACTTACCATTAAAGATCGCTGCCGTATCAATACCCAAATCACGTACCATATTTGTTACACCAATAACGCTTGGGCTCATTGGGTCTACATCACTTAAACGTGCAATCGCAGCAATCACTTGAGGCATGTTGCTCTTCAATTGTAAGTCTTTCAAGTCTTCATTGGTAAAGACATCTTTACTCTTATAGATATAACGACGATCTGAGGCTAATAAGCGCATGGCGCGTGCAAAACGCGCTTGTACATAAATGCGTTTCAATAAACTACCGGACTTCATAACTAAACTTTGTAATTGATTGCTTAACGCAACAACTTGTTCATAGTTTGCAAATGCACCATTCAAGCGACGTGCACGAATGATGAATGCGGCTTGAGCTTGAGTAAATCCTAAGCTTTCTAAATCTTTCAACCAGCTGGTGTTGATATTGAAACGCTTGCCATGCATTGCAAACCAGATCCTCGTACTTAACCATGGCGTGAATGCAACGAATAAGAACACCAGTCCACCAGCAGCCAACATTAAATTGACAAAGCCTTCGACAAAGAACGAGGTCATTGTCTTTGGTGACGTACCAAGCTTGCCTTGGAAATCACCTTGCATGGTCATGAAGTTTGGTTGATTGATAGGATTATTATCTTTATCTAAGAAGCTAAAACGCAAAGCTTGATTATTCTTTTCTCTTAAGATTTCATTAATGATGTCTTCTTGAGGACCCTTGAAGATGCGTTTGACCATTCCGATAGCGCTTGTTTCATTTAAGTCGACATCATTTAACACCGTATCATATGGATTCGTATCGACCTTGAAATTATCTTTTTGGACAATGCGTTTGCCGTTTAAGAATAATCCTATTTCTTTTCCATCGATATATTCATGGGTGAAGCGATCCCACCATGAAGCAACCTTCACGTCTGCTGAAATCAAGTGATAAACGTTGCCCTCTTTATCTGCATAAAGATAGTTATCAAATGAAGAGTATTGTTTTTCTTGGCCATCTTCGATGGCATTGGTATACAACGGATAACCATAGCCGTCAAAGTCGAAGTAGTAGATGCGGCGTTTGCCGTCTTGGTAGCGGCGTTCTTCAAAATATAACCCTGTGCGCAAATCATAGGTGATGGCTGAGTTTTCAACCTTAACCATGTTCTCTAATACAATCTTGTACTTAGCAATGTGCGCATTATTTTGATTTGGATCAAAGACGTATTGGGTTTCACGTAAGTGATTGTTAAAACCACGGATCTTTTTGTTCAAGATCACTTGGCCTGGGGATAAATCGTAAGGCACGTTTGATACCGCGCGTTCCCACCATTTAACAAAGCTGATTTCACCAGATGGGCCTTCAACAGCTAATGAGCGGTTTAATGGATCATTTGGAACTAAATATGTTTTAATGGCTGCTTTTTCAAAGTGTGCGAATTTAGCACCGACAGGCATCAATGGGTATTCAACGATAACGTCGAGCGATGTTTCTGGATTAACATCGAAATATTCTTTCATTTGCTTCTTAAAGCCATTAAACAATTCACGAGCTTGAATCTTTGAACCATTTTCTTTCATAGGTTCCAATTCTTTGATCGCACCATATGACATGATCTTATAACTGTGAATTGGACTGCCTTCTGTTCTCCATTGTGTATTGATCTGAACGAATGTTCCTGGGTTCATGACATCTGGATCTTTGCGGATTTGGGCGAAGATAACACGAGCTAACGGATCTCCCTTAATACGATAGGCAATTGAATTTAAGCCGTATGGACGTTTTTCAACAGCCATCTCAACCTCAATTTGTCCGTCAATGATGCCTAATTCTTTCGCAATGTCTTGGATACCATTCTTGAATTCCTGTGAGATGCTAGCTCTTAAAGCATCATTGGAATTTGTATTGTTCAAATATTCTTGAATCCTGCCTTCGACTTGTGGCAATGGTAAGGTGAAAATCTTGGCGCGAACATTGATTGTTTGATCATTGATCACAAATGAACTACCAACTAAGAACGCTCTAGCTGTGACAATATCGCTATCTAAAATATTGCGTAATTGAGCATGGTATTCATTGCCTGCAACACCGCCATCTGGAAGTCTATCAAAACGTCCAAACTCAACACCAGAAATAGCGTCGATCGCAAACCATGCTTTAGGTTTACCTAAATGATCTTCTTCCGTTGTGATGCGTAAATTTGGCGTCTGATATTGAGCAAGAACGCCATTTAATTGCAATGTCTTATCTGATAACTTCGCTGTGCCAACAACCACGCTTTTATTTGCTGCTGTTAAAAGGTTTCCTAAACGATCAAACAAATAAACTCTATTATCAAGAATACGGTAATAGTAGATTGGGCGTTCTGCCTTGTCATTTGTTCCAATGATAGCCGTTCCAGTATATTCAAATACTCTATTGTTCTTATCACGCTGACCATCGAAGTACCCTGGGTGATAATAGAATTCAATATTGATATCCCCTGCATCATTGATACCTATCACGCGTTGGGTTGCCCCATTTACAAGTTTCCTTGCAATGATTTGGCTGTTTTCAATAACGCCTCTGATTGCAATCACATTCATCTTCACAGCTTGGGCGACATTGGCTAATACTGTGCCATCTTCGCTGAACTTGTACACCGTCGATAACTTGCCTTTACCAATAAACTCGATTTCGTATGCATGCTTTTCTTCTGAAGATTTATAGATGTATGCCAAGATGCGATTGTCATTTAAGGAAACCAATTGACCCTTGATGGACTTGCCTTCATTTTCAATGTTCCAGATAAGCATCAGCGACGTGTTCTTCAATGCTTTAACTTCAACAGCGTCACCTTTGAGTCTAATATTTGGTTGCACAAGGGTGTATGTAACTTTCTCAGTCTTTACATCAACACGTTTAACCAAGGTGCCTGTTTTTTGGAAGCCATTGAATTCACCGTTATACTTCGTGCGATATAAATTAGCGGTCCATTCATAGTTAACCTTGCCATTCTTTAAGGTCATTTCAAATTCTTTATCTTGGAACAAATCTTCAAAAACAAACACACCAGGTTTCTTAGTTGGGTAAACATATGCAGACGTTGCGCCATTCGGGCTTAAGCGCACGATACGAACAACATTTTTGGTGTTAAACGAGGTTTTTAATAAATCAACAACAGGAACAAAAACCGTTCCTTTGAGCTTACTGTCATATTGAACCAAGAAATTCTCATCCATGAATTGACCGATGCGCGCTTGAGCCATTGGGGACACGATTTCTTTGGCAATGATCATAGATGGTTGCTTAGCTGCATCTACATCGACGATCGCAACTAACACTTGTTTGCCTTTTTCGTCTTTGAATGCTTGCTTCTTTAAACCATTTTTAATCCATGCCACAAATTCTTGCTTAGTGACAAAACCCATCCACATTTCGCCTTGCTTATTGCGCTTCAACATATACGCAACATTCGCATCATTAGCTAACTTATTAAACGCTGCTAATGCACCCTTTGTATTGGCATTGACCAAGGCGGAATATTCTTCGACTTCGGCGCGGTATTTAGCTAATTCGGCTGTTTGGCCTTTGACGGTTAGGTCGATTAAGATTAATGAATCACTGTTTAATTGCTTGGCATCGTTAGGTAAGACCACCATGGCGTCCCCGCTGCCTAAGTTCAAGCGTGCTTTGTAACCGCTCTTGGCATAGAAGTAATTGTCACCTTCTTTGGTGATGCCTGTTCCAACAAACTCTTCTGCTTTCATAAATTTCAACACGCGAATGGCTGGCTTTAAGGCATTGTAATCACTGACGCTGACTGCCTTTGGTAATTTACCGTCGGTGAATCTTGCTGTTGCATACGCTTCACCGCTGATCGCTGCTTGTTCTGCGAATGAAGCCTTGGATTGTAAGATGACAATCTCACCATTTAACGTGCGTAAATATTCTTGTGGCTTGGCTGCTGGGATGGTGCTTGTGGCAAACAATGGTTTTTCAGTTGTGTAAATGTCTCTTGGGATATTGATAAATAAATCCGACCCAATCTCTGCACGTCTGAACTTAAACGCATCATTAAAGACATTGTCTAAGTTATCTTTATTAATATCAAAGGGCTTAATG
This sequence comes from uncultured Planctomycetales bacterium, assembly GCA_964572155.1. Taxonomy (GTDB): domain Bacteria; phylum Omnitrophota; class Gorgyraeia; order Zapsychrales; family Fredricksoniimonadaceae; genus JACQQW01. The sequence goes on from CAZNDZ010000001.1 coordinate 201,866, forward strand.
CTCGTGTCTGGTGTTAAACGATGGGACATGCTGACATTTAATGACTTACCTGTTGGGTCAATCGTAATGCCTGCTTGAACGCGATTACCAAACACATCAAAGTTATATTCACCGCTAATGCTGTTCTTACCGTCGATAACATTGATCCTACCGCTGAAGTTATTGTAAGCAGCGTTTAATCCAAAGCGGCTTGAACCTGCTTCAACAGCGATGCGAACGTCTTTGACGTTGATATCTGCACCAACGGAACCAAATGTTTTATATGCAATCCCACCAAAATGGCTTTCAGCTTCTCTATTTAAGAAGATCTTAAAGGCAACATCGGCTTCACCAGTTTTAATGCCGCCAAGTTCAACACCAGCGCGTGTGAAACCAATCGCATTAGCTGCTTGTAATGGGATGCTAGCACCAATTAATTGTTGGCCTGTGTAGAAATCTGTGATTTGAACATTGCTCAATGACTTTGCCGTTGACCCTGCTAAGCCGCCTTCTAAAATCAACTTAAAGTTTTCTGCGATTTTATAATCAAAAGCCATATGCAAGCCAGCTGTTCTTGTGCTGCTGGTGTTATTGACATTGCCACTGCCGTCAAAAATTATACCTGCCACAGAAATTGTGTATTTCTCGCCTTGCATACCTAAGGCATTACCAATAACTTTGTAGGTACGTTGCACACCAATGCCTGCAGCGCCGAATTGTTGTTGGAACTGATCTTCTTTAATCAAGCCCACAATCAATTCATTGACCAACTTCGCTTGGTTTTCAGTTAAGGTAATGCTCCAAATGCCATAGCGTTGATTGATGTGTTCGGCTTGCAAGGTGCCGACATACGCTGCTGAGTTACCAAAAATTTGATTTACAGCAAATTGATAGTCGGTATTACGGTTGCCGACGTTGGTTTGCTTGATCGCCATCTCAAGGAAGCTTTGTGGTGTTGTGCCGTTGATCGTGACGTTAATCGATTTACCATTTGGCATCAAGACGCTGCTTGGGCTGGTTGGTAACGCTGGCACTGTGCCATTATTTGCTTTAATCACATCTTGAAGGGCGCGTGCTGCAGCTTCAACATTATCCTTCAAGGTAGCTGTCTTATCTTGGGCTGCTGTTAATTTTTGATTCTGTGCTGATTGCGCCACAACCGCACGACCCCAATTACCTAAACCTGCCACAATACCACGATGAGGATCAGCCACGCCTATTCTTGCGACATATTGCTCTAACGCTTTTTGGATATTCGCTAAGGTATATTCTGTATAGCTTTGATTATTTCCTAAAATCGACGATGTAAAGGTGACCAATTGGCTTAAGCTCTGTGCTTGCTCTCTTAAAAGGGCTATGTCATGGGTGATTAAAATGATCTTACGTGCTTTAACTTGCTCGGGTGTTTCGCCGGCTGGATTTTGATAGTACGCAGCGTCCTTAAGTAAATCTGGGATTTGTTCGGTCGTGATAAAGGTGGCACGTTTTTGTAAATTAACGATTTGCGACTTCAAGGCTGGGATGAATTCAGCCTTCGTACTCGGATTATCAATGATTGATTGGATATACTTGATGCTAAGTGGTATCGCAACATTGACTTGGAAATTTAAGTAAGCATTACCAGATACAATCTCGCTCTGAGCAACTACGGGGACGGCGTTTGTCCAATCAGCAACAGTTTGCGTTGTAGTAAATGCCAAATTCAAAATCGATGCTGTTTCAACATTGATCTCTGTATAAAGCTGGCTAACCAACTTCTTTTGAATCAAGCGTTCACGCATGAATTGTTGGCCAATACCACCACGTGTGGTCGCTTCAATATCCATGTTTGCTGCAACCTTAGCTGCAGGGATAAATTGATCTCTTTCTTTAATGGATTTAACAATTAAACGCTCGATGATTTGTCGAACATCGCTGCTTACAGGAAGACTTGCATATACTTGGCGTTGTTGTGTTAAATATGCGATTTGGGCTGATAATTCGGGAACGCGTGTATCAAAATATGCCAATGATGCACGAGCACTTGCCGTTGATTCAAACAAGCCATCGATGTCAATAACTTGATTGCCGACGACATAAATATTATATACGCGCAATACTTCCGCATAATCTGTCTGTGATTGTGCTGCTAAGGCATTTGCTGCCAAGCGATCAGATGCCTTGAAACCTAATGCTTGAGGGATGGTTGCTGTGGCATTAGGCAAAGCATTGATCTTAACTAACTCCGCTTCTTTCGTATTGATTTGATCAATGAGCGCATTATAGTTTTGTTGACTAAATGGATCACTTAACCCTGTCGATGCCTTCTTATAATCTGCGATGACATCTGCTAAAGCGCCACGCACATCTTGTTGCGCTTTGTTTAAAAAGTTTTGGTAATACGTTTGCGCACTTGGTGTCAATTTATCAAGTGCTTGTTTTGCTGCTTGTTGCGCCACAAAATCTAAGATGGCCATCGTCGCATCGGTTTGCACGTGGGCTTGGGCAGCGGCCTTAAGGATGGCGTTGACTGCGACATTCTTTGAAACATCGATGCCTGCTTGTGCATCCTTAACAGCCTTCTCAATATTTAATGCTGCTTGATATTCTAAAACTGCTTGTGTGTATGCTTCTTTGCGCGCCAAAATTTCTTTATGTTGCGCTTCTGCCTTAATCTTTAAGGCATCTAATTCTTGACGGGTCTTACCATAAGTAAAGCTTGGCACGATGCCGTAATCTTTTTCCATCAATGGCAAGCTGTTTAAAATTACCAATTCACCCGTATCTGAGTTCTTGGTAAAGGCGATGTTTTTGCCTGTATCTTTGAGTGGTGACACATATTGAGCGCCTGTGCCTAAGACCATGAATTCTTTGCCTTCTTCTAAACCGAAGCCCTTGGTAATCACGCGTGGTGCGGGCAATCCAGCTTCTTTGGCCACATTCACCATATGCACAAAATCTTCACCCGCTATGCCGTATTGACGAATGAATTCATTAGCACTACCTTCTTCAACGGATTGAGCTGCCAATTCTAATTCGAGCATTTCTTTAGGACTGTAAATATTTTTGGTCTCAAGATTGCGATAGGTTTGACCAATCACAGTGCGATCTGCCTTGATCACAAGACCAACACGGCCAGCGTCTTGATATACTTCTGCACCCTTTGGCATCTTAAAAGAGATGGCTTTAACGATGGTGCTTTCGAACGTTTCATTTAATTCTACCGATTTAACATCTAACGTGGCTAATGGCACATCGAATTTATATGAAAACGCCAAGCCATTCATGGTGGCTTCGTTTAGCATCAAAATCTTTTTGCCTTGCATCATCACAACCACATTATCACCCTTTGATCCGTCGATGATAACGCTCACATCTTTATGTTCACTTGGGACGGCGTCATAGACGCGAGCCAATTCATTGCGAATATTGGTATTCTTTAAACTTTCTGGGTTGTGCACAATACGCTCATTCTTGGCATTACGCACATTGCTTTCCACGACCGTTGAAACAACAACGGGTTGTTCCAAGGTTACGGCTGTTTTACCTTCGACGCTGTTTAATCCTTCTTGTGTGACAACTCCTAACAACGTGGTTGGAGTCCAAATCACTGCTGCATTGGTTGTATTATTAAAGCTGAAACTATCTTTGATGGCTTCTGGTGAGAAGACGATCATCTTAAGCGCTTGTTTGCCGCTTTCATATTTACCGACGGAAGCAACCCCTACATCAGCCCAGGTCTTTTTACCATTAACCAACATCAAACGTTCGCGCATTGCAAATGGGGTTGTATCTTCATAATACAATTGATCAACGCGCATGGTTAACACATCAACCGTACCTGCTAGAACACGACGACCAAATTCATCATACCCCGTCTTTAAGGCTCTGACCTTGACGATATTTTCCATATCTAATAATGAAGGCACATATGAAACAACGCCTTCTGGATTCTTCACATAATTTTCATCGTGATTCAATGCACGAAACGCTTCATAAATACCCTTGTTGGTCCCTGCTGCCAATTCTTTCTTGTTAATGATAAGCCCGCGGGTCATAAACATCTTGTTCACATACGGCGCAAATTCTGGGTTCTTAATGGTGACAGGATCAACGTCTTGGACGACCATGACAAACACATAGTCGGTATTTTTATTTAATAATGCTGCACGACGATACAAAATCTCTTGTGTACCCCAAACACGGTACACACCTTGTTTGACTTCAAAAGGCATCTTGGTATTTGGATCACCAAACAATACATTGCCAATGCCGCCAGCATAATTGCCTTGGGCATCTTGCTTGCCAAATAACTTTTCATCTAAGCCAATCGACTTAAGCGTCTTTACAGCTGTGCGTGGTACGACAGTCTCTAACATCTCGCCTGCAAAAATATTGCGGTAGATATTCTCATTCGCTGCAACCCATTGATTGTTCTTATCTAATGCGGCGTCATACACGACTGGTTTGCTGTCGATAATCAAGCGGCTGTTTAATTCTGGGACAGCGATGATTCGACCTGGATTATTTTCTTGTGATGCATCGGTATAAGCATTCTTTAAATTCATCACATCATTACCCAACACCACGGCCCCAATTAAGGAAAGCTTGCGGCCAGATAAGATTTGAACAACTTCCGTGATCTTGGAATATTCGTTGGTAATCGTTGGCACAAAACGCAATTGGCCAATCTTCAAATTCAAGAAAGGCAAGCCGTTTGCTGGAGCATTGCTTCCCGTTGTTAAGTTAAAGACAATGCTTGTGCCATTGACCTTGGTACCGGCCATGGCTTTGACAATATCTTCTTCGGCCATTTGTGCGGTGGTTTCTAAGAATTCCAATTGCTTCATCCATGCAATCTTTGCTTCATTGATTGCGCCCGTACGATCTTCAGGTTGTTGATTCAAAGCAACCTTTAACGCTTCAATAGCGGCATTGAGCTTATTTAACTCTGCTGTTGCAGCCTTTAAGTATTCTTCTTTTAAGGTGATATTACGGCTTAAGGCAACCAACACGTCGCGTTGTGCCTTTGTCGCAGATCTAACGGCGCTAGATACGCTCGGTCTTATAGCAGGACGCGTTTTGGCTTGCGGATTCGATGAGGATGCGTAAAGATTCTTTGATTCTGGATTCAACGGGGTCCCAGCTTGATTTAAGCCCGTTGTGTTTATAGATAGCACCGAATTTGTTAATGAGGTAAATGTGAATTCTGTTGTTGGAGTCTCTTGCAGTGGCAATCCGAGAATCGTCTTCGCGGACGCTGACAACGTGTTGAAACTTGAGTTCGCTGACCATGGTGCACCCCCATTTTGGTTAATAAAATCAATGATTAATAATTGCGCTTGTGTGAGATAAATCGGACTTGTTACAGCTGTTGCGCTAGATACTAAGGCATCTTCCACGAAGGTTTGTGAAAGACCTGCTTCGAAGCTACCCTTAGCTGGCGTTACGGTTGGATCAAAAGCGATGACAAACAGTTTTTCCGCTGAATTTTCCCCATTTTCTGAAGCGGGAGTACCAGCTGGAACATTATTTCCTGAGACATTTAACGAATTATTGCGTACGGCGCCACTCGACAAAGTACTGGACGAAACACCTTTAGAACCTCTAGAAACAGTGCTTAACACACTATCCCCAGCAGGCTCTTTGGATAGACCTCGAGCGCTTACACCTTCGGCAGTCGCTGTAGATACAGCTCTTGCACTTAGGCTAGATGCAGAACTTCCTATATAAACTACACCATCTTGTTTGGTACCTGCGGCATTGACCGAAGTCAATCCTGTCTGAGCTTGTGTTAATGCTGCCACCATAATGTCCTTGGACATTACAGCTCTTGCTTCTGCTACGATGCTACCAGTTTGGACATTAAACGCTGGCATTTCTGCCGCGCTTGCATCTCTTATAAACAATGCTGCAACTACTGTACCTACTACGCGTGCTGCATTTGCTACTTTACTGACTACTCTACTTCTGATGCTGGTGGACGTAGCTTGCGCTAAGCCACTTTCTGCTGTTTTCACAGAAACTACTGTTTTTGCTGCAACTGCTTGTACTGCATTCGCTTGTAAGTTTTCCCCGTTTACTGCAACGTGTGCCGAAGCGATTGAGGAAATCGCTGGCACAGAGCTACGACCCGGGTCATGGCCTTTATCTGTTTTTACTAAAGTATCCCAATTATGTCTTCCTTCTAAATCTGCTCGCGTAATGATGCGATATGTGGTTTCCCCATAGGCGTTCGTGCCTAGGCCAAATACCATTGGCGGGCTGCCAAATCCTGAGCCAGCGGCTGGTATTGGGACGGTTAAAGGCGTTACAGGTGTCACAGGCGCGGCTGTTGGTGCTACAGGCATGGTGGTGCTGGTATTGGTTGTGCCTGTAGTAGCAGCTTGTGTTGCTGGTGCTGCGGTTGTGGCCGTGACACTGGGTTGTGCATTTGTTGGCTGATATGTAAGTCCAAGCGGCGCTGCTGGGCCAGTTAAGGCTCTTGGAGTTGCAGAAACAGTTTGGGTTCTTGGCGTTGCCGTTTGTGTTGTTGAAGCAAAGGCTTCTCCTGATGCTCTATGTTGGCTTTCTGGAGTTGCATTAACTGGTGTTACCGATGGCATTGCTCCTGTGCTAGCCATTGGTGCAGCAGCGGCAGGGCCGACTGGTGTTGGCATGCTTGGTGCCACAGGGCTTGCTGGAGCTGTTGGCGTGCTGACGGGTGTGCCAACTGGACCTGGTAAAATTGGTGTCTTTAAAAATGCTGGTGTGCCACCGGTACTGTCATCGTCGCTGTTCGTGTTATTGCTATTGGGCGACGCAGCTTTTTCCTCATCGCTTGGTGCTTTTAAGGATGTACGCAATTCATTGAGCTTGGTTAAGATAACCTTGGCGACGGTGAGTAAGAGTGTTGATTCTTTCTCACTTAATTGTTGGATGGAAGCTTGTGTCAAAATGCTTGTGACTAAGCTTTGTATGCCTAACGCGTCTAGTGCATCCACTGGGCTTACAGCGCCATTGCTGCCGGCGACGATGGCCTTCAGATCTTCTGGTGTTAAATTATTGATCGCGGCTACAGCAACGCTGAATGCTTTCTCAGATTTCTTTACGTATTGTTGGAAATTGCCTTCTCTATATATGGCTTGCGCATCTTGCCACTTTTGGCCAGCGGAATAGAGCGGTTGTAAGGCGCGGACGATATTGTTTTTGCCTTGGGCCTTGGCGGCATTGTAAATGGCCATGACGTTTGGCATGATGTCGCTGGTCTTAACGGTTACATCCGATGTTTCAAGGCCAATGGTGTTTAAGAACGCGATGACTTGTTCTTTAGCAGCATTCGCAGCTTGTACGTCGACGGATGGGCGTTCATTGTAGTTTGCAATATTTGTTGGCAAGATGCCGCTAATCAAGCGGGCAGCTTCATTGAACTTATCACCGTAGGCGGTCAATTTATTTAAGCCTTGTGGTGTGCCTTGTAAATCTTGGTCTGCTGGGACAACTAAAGCTCTGCGGCTTGCAATCTCACCGTCGTAAGCTTTGATCACGGCGATCAAGTCGCTATTAGTGCCTTGCTTATCGTCTAAGATAGCAATGGCATCTTGCCTCATACGTTCAGCTGCTTCGATGCTCGCTTCATGCGCACGCCTGAACCATTCTGCAGCGCTTAAGTAAACTTTCAATAATTCCTGCATGGTGTTGCCATACCAGCCGGCGGATTCTTTAAAGAAGATTGGCGCTAATAATTCTTTTTGCGCTGGTGTTGCGATCTTCATCCACTCATTGATGGCTTTAGTGGAGTTTTCGTTTCTAAAGAAGGTCAGGATCGCATGCTTATATGAATTGGAACGTTGCAATAATTGGCGATATTCCGTAACAGCCTTTAAGCGTTCGATGTCGTCGCTGGAACCCGCTAAAGCTTTCACATTGCCAAGATCTGTCAACAAGCTTGCAGGAATACCTGACAAACCTTCGATGTTGGCGATTTCTTTTAAGATGTACTCTAAGGAACGACCCACTTCTTGGGCGTCATAGAGAATATATTTATTACCCGTGTCATTGGCGTTACGAATGTTACGGTTGACGCCGTGGGTTAAATCTGTTGTTGGCCAGCGTTGGGCATTGACGACGACGACGTCTAAATTACCCTTGAAACTAAATTGTTTAGCGAACATTGGCAGGGCTACATAAACAACGCCTGCTTGTGTGCCTTCGACAGCTTCGGTGACTAAATCTTTATTGGTGCCATCTAAGTAAACAGCTTTGAGACCATTGCTACCTAAATATGCAGTTAAGTCTTCGCCGGCTTTAGGACCATCGACTAAAGCTAATAAACGTGTTGAACTGTTTTGGCCTTGTTGAATTTGCCCTGCCAATTCCTTGACCTTAGCAAATTGTTCGCTCTCTGGAACGGCGATTGGCTCGACGTGTTTAATATGATCTGCCACTTGTTCAAAGACATTGCTTTCTTGGCCGATCCTGACAATTTCACCAACACCCGTCTTGACTTGCAATAACGCTTCTGCGCCAGACAAGGTTGCTGATACGCCTGTCACATTGCCTTCGAAAATTTCCATGACTGGGTTTTCATCGGTCACGTGAGATGTAACGACGATGTCTTCGGCCTTTAATTGATCTTCTGGATGTGCGGCATTGTATTTTAATGTTTGGACAATTTGATATGGCAATTGGCCAAAGATTTGATCGAACAATGGACGGCCGGTTCTGTCATTTGGAACCAATTGGCGCTTGCCTTGTGAGTTTGTGCCCACGGTTAAACGCTGACCGATATTTTCAACCAACCCACGCAAGATGCTTTCAACCAAATGACGATCGCTCTTGGCAAACTTCTTATATAAAGCTTCACTGACTAAGAAATCATTCTCGCCGGTTAAGCTGTTTGGAACCAATTGTTGATTGTTCCAAACCATTTCTTCTTTATGATCTAAGCCTTCCTTTGTTGGGGCGAACTTAAATTGCACTTCGCCGTTCTTCAATAAAGCCGCATAGATCTTTTTAACTTGGACATACAAATCTTTTAAGACAACATTGTCCCCAACGCTTTCTGGCGCGGAACGGATGAACGTGGTTTCAAGCAAGATAACGTCGTCGATTTCATCAACGATCGTGACGCCAGCTTGTTTAATGTTATTGATACCTGCTAAAACTTCTGGGTTATCCTTAAATTGATTTGGCAAATGGCCGCGTGGCGTTAATGAGATAAGCTTTAACGTGTCATTGTCATTTAAGGCATTGGCGACATCGTCTTCTCTGGCCTTGATTTGATCTTTGATCTTATCTAAGGCTGTGCCCTTTGGATGTTGTTCATTTTGACTTGCTTGGTGCGCCTTGATCAAGGCGTCCATATTGGCTAACTTGAAGTCTTTACCGATGCGTTGTCCGACTTGTTCGGCCAAGGCTTGGAAGGTGATGCTGCCTTGAGGCACAATTGGTTCTTGGAAGAACTTGGTTAAATCGTTTTCTTCACGCACTAAGATTAACGCTGGGGCGCCTGCGGCCATATAGCTTAAGGCGGCCATGAACTTAGATAATGATTTACCTTGCGCGTTTGGTGCGATCGCGATGTTCATCTTCACAAGCTCGCGGGCAATCTTGACTTGGGCTTTAAATTTATCCGCATCGAAATTGCTTTCGGCACCTAAGATACTTTCAACCGTATCAACAACTTGATCAAAGGCAACTAAAACAGCCTTGGTGTCGACAGACATTGCATGATCGCCCATGTTGAAGTTGTTGCGGCCGTTGGTCTTGATGACATACATGCGGGCATCAGCAACCTTGATATGTTGTTCTAAAATCAAATTGCTTTCAGATAATGAGACATGTGTTCTGGCATTTTCTTGCTTATCAATGCTGCTAGTACCAGCGCTGATGGTGATCATCCAACGATTTAACTTATATTGGCCATTGTTGACAGCGTCTAAAGCTTCACCAAGGTTAGCAAATTGTTGCTTCAAATCTTTCAACGCGACGGCATTTTGTAAATGGATTTGATAGATCAACGCTTCATATGGCTTTGATGTGTCGTTACGATCTTGCTTACTCAACGCGTTTACGATATTTCTCTTATTTGATAATTCAGGAACCGTGACATTGTCAGCGATGTGCTTGAGCAAACGGGTCATGAACGCTCTTGCATCTTCTGTATCGATGTTTGGCAAGACAATGACAAATTCTTCGCCGCCATAGCGTGCGACAACGTCGCTGGTGCGGGTGCGGTATTGTAAGGCTTGGGCTACGGCTTTTAAGACATTGTCGCCTGTGCCATGACCAAAGACGTCGTTGACAGCCTTGAAATTATCCACATCAACACCGACGATCACATCGCGTTCATTGCCTGCGTTACGCACTTGGGCATTGATGATACGATTGAATGCTTTTTGTAAACCACCGCGATTAGTCAAGCCCGTTAAATTGTCTCGGAAGTTTTGATTGTCTGCTTGAGCTTCATACAAAGCCTTTGCCGTAATCACGTTGCCTGGCACGCCAGTGATTTCATATAACGTTTCTACGTCTTGTTCGCTTAAATGTTCAATGCTTTGTTTTTCTGGTGTTAAGAAAATGTATTGTCCTGGGTTTCCAGATGCTTTGATCATACGAATATCTTCAGCGCTAATGACTTCTTCAATGACTTTATCCTTATAGTAGGATGACAGCATTGGGTAGTTGGCAATGGCTTCTTTAATCAAGCGCTTCTCGCTGCCCGTGCTATAAGCTAAAACAGCCGTGATATTGTTGTCCTTGGCATAGGTCAATGTATCTGTCACAAGCTTGCCGATCATCGCTGAATCAGCGTCGCTGACAATGCGACCTTCTTGGTTCATGGCAGTCTTTGTAACACTCATCGCTTCAGAAAGATTTAAGATGACAGGTGCTGTTGGTGGCATAACATTTGGAGCTGGCATCATTGGTGTTTCAGGAACGATGGCAGGCTCGCCGTTACCAAAATCATCGCCGAAGCTGTTTGGTGTATCTTGTTGTTGATCCATCACAGGCACTTGATATTGATCATCACTTGTCGCGGCTTCTGGCATGGTGATTTCTTGAGCGACAGGTTGTGCCACCTTGATCGCTGCTGGCTTAGCACGTTCGATCATCAATAAGCTCTTCACATCAGCAAAGCCCTTACCTTCGTTTAAGGCAGCGACAATTTCTTGGGCTTCAGGTTGAGCAATCTTCCAGCGCATGAACCATTGAATGGATGCTTGTGTGGCTTCCGCTTTTTCAGCTGCGTTCATTGCAGCATCCATACGTTCTAAATGTAAGGCCCTGTAAGCATTAAATGTTTGGGCATCGACCGCTAAGATTGAATTCTCAGATGCTTGTTTCGTTGTGCTTTCAAAACCAAGTTGTGCAACAACCGCTTGCACAATTGCTTCGGTTTGATTGGCAATGTCTGCTGGCATTTCTTTAACATCTTCGGAATCATTATCGCCAATTAAGACAACCCCGATGATTTGTTCTAAGACACGTTGACGATCGGTATATTGTAATTTTTCTAAGCCCTTACCCATCGCAACCAACGATGCGACAATCGCTTGCTTATTATTCCAAGCCAATGGCGCAAATTGTTCTCTTAAATACGTTCTTAATTCAAACAAAGCCGTAAAATCAACATCTTGAGCAAAGTTATCTGCTTCGGTGAAATCTTTACCGAATAACTTCAAGGTGCGGTGATTGTAAAATTCTTGAACCTTCATCGCCGCATCGGTCATCTTACCTAACTTGTATTCAACCCATGTCTTATCATCCGCCCATTTATCCGTGATACCACCTGACGAGGTAACGACGGAAGAACCGACTTGGGCTTTTTCTTTGCGGACTGGTTGAGCGCGATTATTGTGGCGATCTAAGTTTGCTTGTGCGCGATCGAAAGTTGCTAAGACACGTGCGATAGATGCATTGTCTAAAATTTGAGCACGAACTTGTTCTCTTACCGTTTTAGCTGTTTGTGCAAAATCAGGACCAATTTTCATCAAAAGATTAAAATAGCTCTTATCCGAGATTGTAGGATCAGCTCTCTTAACTTCTGCACGTAAATTCTTAAATTCACGAGGAGCAATTTGTGCGTAATCTTTTTGTGGAGCTGCTTGCTTTTCTGATCGCAATCTAACGGATTCTGCTAATAATGTGTCGTTGTGAACGCTAGCTGCTTTTCTAGCTACGTTGACAATTGCAGGAAGAGTTTCAAGCGCGTGCTTCTTTGCATTTTCCATTAAGCTACCAAAGACCGGAGCTAATTGCGCTGGCTTAACTTTCCAGACATTGACATTAGGTTGAATTGTTCCCTTAAGAATATTTTCAAGTGATGCATTGATTTGTGCATTCTTGGTGAAGTTATATGCATCTACCACGACGATAGGTTGATTTCTAGCATCTAAGGTAACCTTATAGTCAATGCTTTGAACACCAGCTTGGCTTTCTTCGCTAGATTCTGGCACAACGTAATTAGCTTCATATTGATTGGTCTTAGGAACATAGACTACATCAACGGCTTTATCATTGAACTTTAACTGCGTAATAGTCGTTTGGTTTAATTCCGCATATGGCGTTAACAATGGCATGATGTTGGCAATATTGTTTGATCTAGCGCTTCTAATTTGCTCAACAATGATGTTTAATCTGCTGCTATCGTTGATGCCCATATTTCTAAAGATAACCTTTAACTTATCTAAGGATGTGCTTCTTAAAACTTTTTCATCAATACCTTTGATGGTCACAACTTCTGGCATGATCATGGCTTGGTCAACGTTTAGTTTAGCTAAAGTCTTACCAATGACTTCTTGATCAATTCCTTCTGCAGACTTGAGAACCTTATATAGTGACGCTAATTGTTCTGGCGTGAAGACTAAATTACCGGACACCTTGTTAAACATCTTACGATTCTTGACCACTATAGGATGATTTGTGTCTAACTTATAAGCAACAGGCTTAACATCGCCTGAGGTTGTGATTTCATAGGTTACTTTTTGAATACCGGCTTTTCCTTCATCACCATCAACCGGCACATTATGTTCCGCAAAGTATGCTTTTTTGTTTACATCAAATGTTGCTGCTTCAACAACTCCATCTAATGTCACGCTCTTAATAAAATCATTGTTTTCTAAAGCAGGATATCCAGCCAAAACCGTACTAATAGCTTCTGGGCCCTTAGTGCGCACATTTTGAATTTGTTCGAAAATGTTATTTGCAATCCATAAATCCAAACCAGTTGCTAATATAGCCCTCTCTAATTGCTTTGGTGTGGCATTCTTAATGAATGCTACGTTAGTTACTTTTTCTCTATTAATTTCAGGAGCCATTGCTGAATCAACGTTCGCTTTTGGAGCCTTGAATGCATTGCTGATGATGCCGGCAAAAGTGACACGTTTTGTTTCCGAAATATCTGGCTTGACCGTAGCAGCATCTTCGATGCCTAATAAATTCTTCAACGCAGCCATGGCTTGGTTGGCGGTGGATTGTTCTGTATATGCTGGCAATGTAGTGACTAAAGCTCTGAATATTTCTTTACGTCGTTTTTCTGTGGCAGACTTAAATTCATTGTTAGTTTTTAATGAATCGGTCAGTTGTTTAATAGCCTTAACATTGGCCGTTAATTCGTCTTGATCAGAAATAATTCTTGCTACCTTTAATGTTAACGGAATAGCTATTTTGCTATCGATATCTGTGTCTGAGTAGACAACGCTGTTAGCGAAGATTTCTTGGCTTGCTTCTATTAATACAGCTTTAAGTAAGCTTGGGCGAGCGGCTAATTCAGAGAGAACTAATTTATTAAATGCTTTTGTATTTTCTTTTGTTGGGTTACTGCGGGTTGCATCCCATAAATCCATCACTTCGTCTCTTTGACGAATTTCCTTGATGTGCTGTGTGATGATTTGCTTTTCATCATTCGAAAATTTCTTGCCCGTCATCATTTGTAACTTTTCAATGATGCCTTCTTCACGATATGTTACAAACACATTGTCTTTAGCAAATTGTTCGATTAATTTCTGATCGTTTAAGAGTTGTGCTGCCCATTTCTGGATGCCATTTTTTACTCTTAATTCAACAAGGGCTGGGAAGCTTGCTTCTGCTTTAAGTCTTTCAACAGGATTATTTATACCTGAAACCACTTTGATGGCTTTTTCAATCGCTTGACGATCATTTTCATTAACCTTCAAGATGGCTGGTACTGATGTTTGATCAATTACCTTGATTTCTGGTTTAAGTGCTCTTAAATCATTCATCGCTGTTTGCGCGAAGATCTTGCTGATTTCTTTGAGATCCTTTGTTGGAACTTTTTCAACTAAATGCAACGAGGTCTTCATTGCGATTAATTCTTTGATTTCGTCTTTCTTATTTGTTGCCTTAAGCGCAGCGATCACTTGATCGTCTGTTGCTTTTGGCATAACACCTAATTTAATGCGAATATCAACATCATCGATAATTGCTTTATAAATACCCGTATCTTTTGCCAATGTTAAATATCGACCCAACATATCTTTTTGTGCCTTAGCCGCGGCATTATGTTCTGCCAATGTCTTTGGTTGATTTGGCGTTGTATCTTCAAAGTTTGGTTTTGTATCAGCGAACTTAGGTTCAGTTGTCGTACGTTCTTTTGGTTCTTGCTTGTTGCGTACTCTGGCTGTCCATGCAGTAACAGCTAACATTAAACCTGCAACGGCGAGGGTAATAGGCAATGTGTGTTCTTTAATTGCAGCACCGATCTTGGCACGAACTGATTGGCTGCGTTCTTTAATTTCCGCTGCTCTGTCTAAAATACGTTGGCTTGCTTCTTTAGTAGCTAATAATGTTTTATCGCCTTGCTCGATGACTCCCTTAGATGATTCTTTGATTGCCTGAGCAACAGCTTCTGTTTTCTCAATAACGTTTCCAATGAATGTTGGTTCTGGTTTAGAGATATCATACACGGCGACATTGGCATTCCCGCTTGCTGGCACAACTGCGGTTTTTCCATCTACAATTGTTTGTGAATTACCTGCAAGACCTGCCGCCAAAGCAATAGCGCCGATCTGCAAGATTCTTTGTGTTCTGTTTTTATCGTCTGTACCAGGCTTTACAGCTGGTTGTTTAGCATCAGCCATCATTTGAGCTTGAGGCTTTTCAACTTCAATCTTTTGACCTAATTTTTCTTCTAGAGCAGCAATGACCGCTTGTTTGCCTTCTTCTGTAATGGCATTGCGATACAAGTTCAATCTGGTTCTATAGAACAGCTGATCTTTTTTATCTGGAGCGCTAACGCTTAAAACTTCAACATCATTTAATGTTAATGGACCTTGTGTTGTCGTTGCTTCAAGTTGAGCAGGGACTGTTTCTGCGATGCGATCAACAACAACTGGTTTGAATCTTTCAACTACTTCAACAGGAAACCCTTTAAGTATAGCCAAGTTAGTTAAAGCTCTTGCAGCAATTTCATGACTTATACGATTACGTTCTCCGAGATTCTTGATCTTTGTTAAATTGTTATAAATTAAGTTGGCCACATTATTTTTGGTGTCTTTATCCGCAGGGATCTTGCTTGCTTCACTATAAAGCTTATCGTTGCTAAATGCGTCTGCATGTTCAACGATCGCCATCATGATTTCTTTAGTTCCCTTATCAGCGGAATTAAATGCTGACAGTAAACCTTGAACCACATTCTCTTGAATTGGTTTTCCACCATAACCAGAAGTAATTTGAATAGCTCTTGTTTCTTGAGCCTTAGGGAGTCTAAATGCATAAATTAAACCTGCAGCATGCTCCACATCTCGTTCAGTTACCATCGCATTATCTTTTGAAGATCTTAAAGGCGTTGTTAAATCAATGTCTTCCCAAGCAGCAAAAGCTGTATTTTCTTCGGTTGGTCTTGTCTTTAAGGTATTTAATATGTTTACTGAATTAGGTGTTTTGCCTAAGCGTACTGCAACGTTATCTAAAAATTTGATTTGCTCTTCACGATTTGGTAATCGTGCCAAATTACTTTTAATTAATTTTCCTGTCGGTAAAGCTTCAATGTCCGCAACTGTAAACGTTTGTTCTTGGATAACTTTCTCATAGATACGGGCAACCTTACCACCCAATGCTTTTTCTGCAGCTTCCGGAGAGATAGCAATTTGTCTTTTTGCATTGCGTACCGTGAATGCATCTAAGCCATTGTCCAACCCAAATTTCTCTGCCAAGAATGTTACTTGTTCCTTGAAGCTTACCTTCTCGACAAACTTAATTCTTTGTTCGCTATTTGAAGCAGGAGTATTAATATTTACAACCCCCACAGATGAAGGAACAACTGCATTAAGGACATTTTCTTCATCATTAGAATCATTTAACACCGCCGCCATCGCAGCATTGCTGGTTTGCATGATCTTGATATTTGGATATGCCGCTTTAACAATTTTATCAAATGCCGCTGGGCTGATTTCTGTGCCGTTGACGACAATGCTTTGAATCACTGGTTGCAACGTGCCCTTAACTTCATAATTAACGGCGGTGACGCCTAATTCTTTTTGGGTTGGGGTTGGCGCCATCTTCATGATGGTTGCTTTGACTGTTTCTTCGCTTAAGAGCGCATCGCCTGCTTTTGCTTCATATGTCTTTGGAGTAAACGCCGTCGCAGATTGTGGTTGAACTGTTGTTTGGCGGATGGCTGCAACGACGGGTTTTAGACCGGCATCTTTTTGCATCTTTTGATTTAAAGCGTTTCGCTCTACGGCATCTTGATGATTCTTAACGAAGACTTGTTCAATCTCTTTCCATTTAGCGGCGTATTCTGGTTGGATTAAAGGCAATACAGCTTGCAATTCTTTTACAGATCTCTTGTTTTCTTGATACGCACGAACACGTTCTTGCATCGTTGCAACATCAGCTAACCATGCTGGCAATTCACGTTCTATTAATTGTGTATCATTTGGATTGTATCCTTGTAATACTAAGAAATTGCGCGCAACGTCCATTAAATTAACATCTTGATCTTTCACTGACTTGCCTTGTGCGTCTACCATTGGAACAACAGCTTTGGCTTGCAATTCTTTAATAGATTTTTTATTAGCTGCTTCATTTTGTGGATCTACAGCTTCAAAGCTATGAATCATTTCGTGGGCAAAGACAATCTGAACATTTTTTACATCTGGATTCTCTGCATTTACATGAGCAGCGAATAACGCCGCAGGTTTTTCAACAGTCCATTTGCCATCTGTCTCTTTGATCAGACCATTGTTAACAAGCAAGCTTGTGAAATTCTTTTCTTGGCGGGTTAATTCATGATTGCCGCGTTTGGCATCATTTAAATATGCAACAACTGTCTGCGTTGTTAAGTTTTCACCAGCAAAACCAACCGTTCCTGCTAATGCTGCAGGGACGATGTCGCCAGCTTCATATTCATTGCCTTGGCCTTCTTGATGTACTTCCGCCCTGCTAAACATCTGTCTACCGATACGGTCATCGACGATAAACCCATAAATATTATCAGCGATACGATACGCTTGAATTGCTTTAGCACCCTCTGCAATTTGTTTCGCTGTCGCTTCAAAAGTCTTCTTATCCTTTGGAGGATCTGTAGAGATGGCTGATATTGTTTCTGCGTCGGCTAATTCTTGAACCTTTTTCCATATATCACTTTGCTTATGTAAAGCTGCTGCATACTCTGCTTTCACGTCAGCAAACGTATCTTTCATTTCATTCTCAAGAACCTTAGGATCACCAGTGACACTCGCAATTTGACCATCTTTATCAATATTAACTGTATTGACTGTGCCATTTGTCTTAATCTTAAATGTTCTGCTGCCATCTAATTCTTCCACCACAGGATCAACGTTATTCTTTAAAACAGCTGCAGCCATACGTAACGTTTGTGTATCTTTTTCTGTTAAACGGCTATAGCGAACATTTTCTAACAATTTCGACATCGCTGGATCATTAATATATTTCTGAGTAACTTGAACCAGAATATCACCCAACGCAGTTTTATGTTCCATCATGCCAACTGTCTTGCGCAACATTTCTTTAGCTAGCTTTAATTGCTCTGTTCTGTCCATATCAACGACTTTTCTGTCTTGATACATCCATGGCAATTTTAATGTGAAATCATACAATGGAGCTTGCTGATTATCTAACACCTTGATTTTAGCATCCAGCAATTCGTTGGCGTGATCAACAACATCTGCTGTTTCACTATCAGCATGGATGTCAATTAAGCTATCTGTTTCTGGCTTGTCTAATGCTTGTTCGACAACTGTTAAAGCACCTGTAGCTGCTTGATAACTTGCTGCAGCAATGTTGCGACTTCTTTCAAAAACTTTTGCAGCTTCTTTAGTAAATGTATTGAAACCTTCTTCATCGCCCAATTCCTTAGCACGGTAGGCATTCTGCAATTTACCTGAACCTTCAATGATATGCGTATAGATTTCACCAAGCGCATAACCTTGAGTATTGTAAATACCGCGATTAAGACCTTTGTTCAAATCATTATGAATATCAACACGTGATGGACCAGCAATCATAGGAGCTACTTTAGCCATACGCGCAGCACGATCGAAAATGTGAGCAATTTCGTGATCAGGAACGCCTGCTTCTGCAACTTTCCAACCCATACCTAAAACATACAACATTGCATTTGTACCTAATGACAAGGTTTTATTATCCGCCAAACCTGCAGAATTTTTCATCTCCATGGAAGGATCAAAAGCAACGCGCATGTTTTTGTTTTGTAACAACGCTTCTACTTGTTGTTTGGCTTCTGCAATAACCGCATCTTTTTGTTCTGGTTGAGCTTCGTCAGCAAGATAGAATTGTTGTTCGGCTTGTTCTCTAAAACCATTTTCTGTAACGTTTTGACCCATCAAGGTACGTATCATGCCTGCCAAACGATTATTGACACCGTTATTGTTCTTAAATTCTAGAACTGGCATGCTGCCTTTTTTATCTGCTGGGAGCGTCTTTAGGTGTTGGACTAATTCAGCAGCATTCTTTACATTCTCTACAGGTGCGCCATCTATTGTTACGACTGAATCAATGCCATGGCGTGCAGTAACTTCCTTAATCTTAAAAATCAATTCGGCAAGTGGTTCTGGTGCAGCATTTTCATTGCCGCTTAATACATCACGACGCTGATTGGCATAACGCAAATCATCTTCATATGTTTTGATTTTAGCGATCATTTCTTTCGAAGCGATCTTCATGCCTTGTTGAGCCACTGTTTTAGGATCAAAGCCCAATGTTTGTAAATTTGATTGCCAAATGTTTGTATCGGGAATAACCACATCTCCTGCGGCATCTATGGTTGCGATCTGATCAATGAACTTAACGGCTTTTAACTTGCCTGTATCACTGTAAACCCCGCCATTCTTAATAACGTCGCCGGCTTTGAAATCTTCAAATGCTGATGTAGCCACAACCACTTCTTTATCTTGCCATGTATTGTTTTCTGTAGAAAATTCATAACGATGTTCTGTTGGCAAGCTCACTGTGACATTCTTACCTTCATAGGACACTACTGCTTTAGTAGCGTATTTAGCTTGCACAGCAACTTTTTGACCATTTGAATCATTTGAAACACGCGCCACTGCACCGTTAATTAAAATGGCCTTAATGTCTCCGTTCTTAGCTTTTACTTCCCAAATTTGTTCGTGATTGCTGTTATTATCTTTACGTTCTAATTTATCGGTGCTTTCAAATGCGACTAAATCATTACGTAAGCTTCTTCCAGGATTCACTAAGGTTGTTTTCTCATTCTTTAATTTCTTTGTTGCTTGATCAAAGCTCCACTCACGACGAATGACTAAGTCATCGCCACCGCGTTCTTTATCGAAGAAAACGCGTAATTTAGCAGTTGTTTCTAAACGAGCCTTATCTGCTAAGCGCATCAATTGACCTTCCATCAATACCGCTTCGACAGCGTCATTCTCTAT
Organism: uncultured Planctomycetales bacterium; assembly: GCA_964572155.1. Lineage (GTDB taxonomy): Bacteria > Omnitrophota > Gorgyraeia > Zapsychrales > Fredricksoniimonadaceae > JACQQW01. Next base: position 221,704 of record CAZNDZ010000001.1, read on the forward strand.
ATTGTGTAACGTTAAATATTCTTCCTTGGTTCCTTGAACACTGCCAGGAGTAGCGCGGTACGTTGTCGTGTTGACAATTTCCTTATTGGTGTCTTTTTGGGTAATCGTTACTTCAGGACCAAACTTAACACCGTGATAATTAGCGTTGTAAATGGCTTGACGTGTGATTTCAAATGTTTGATTCGTGTTCGTATCAACAACCTGTGATGTATACTGTCCAACATAATCAGCGCCTTCAGGTTTTACTGCAATCATGACTAAACGTTTCTCTGTGGAAGCCGTATTAACATCAAAACCTTTATCTGCATTTGTACGCAACACATCTTGTTCGGTAATAATATGACTAAACACTGGTGTGTCGCTTCTATTCCATTCTTCAAGGCTATAAACTTTACCTGTTTCTTTATCCCACACGCTATTTTCTAAAGTAACTTGGCCATAATCACCAAACGACTGATTGCTATCGAATGTGACTTTGTTGGCACCGACAACAACATAACGGTCCGTAGTTTTTTCAGTAATAGCTACAGGATTCTTGTCGACAATGAGTGCAGTACCATCGGAGCGATGAATCAAGGCTTGATTTTCTCTAACTCGTACTGTCTTTCCATCAACAATTTGTTCATGTTGGCCAGCAACATTTTCCGTGTTGTGTGCAATGGCTCTTTCTCTATTAACTTGTTCTGTTTGAGCAACAGCTTTATTAACCGCGGCTTCAACAACAACATCCATACTTCCGCGGATAGCTAAATCTTCGGATCTTTCTTGAGCAATTATTTCTAATTGTTTGCGTAATTCAATTTGCTTTTGCGCTACAGGAGCTTTTGATTGTTGAATCCTATCTAATCGTGCTTTTTGTGCATCACTTAAATGAATATCAGCGTCAAGCAAAAGTAAAACTTCCGTTTCTTTCGCATTGGTACGTTTATTAGCTCGATCAAAAATGCTATCTTTTACATAAGAACCGAAACGAGCCATCGTTTGTAATAAAGAGGATTCTGCGCGAGCGCCAATAATAACATGTTTTGCTTGTATCACATTATCAACGACCACGGACTTTGCTTCTACAGAACCATCGACTTTCTCCACACGTACATCTAATTTCATGTTACGACCAAATGTTGGGTTGACGCCTTCTGTCATAGATGTCAAAACTACCATTTGACCAATTTTCTCGCGTGCGGCTTTTGCAGCCACAGCTTTAAGAGCTGTCTCGTACGACATCCCCCCATTAGCTTTACGATATTGATTAACATCCGCTTGCTTTATTTCAATGGTGCCGACTCTTTCTTTCATTGTTGCACCCACTGCTTTACCAACACCATCTGTTGCGTTTTCTGGCTTATAAATAAAAATGTCGTCTGCTTTGATGCCCGCGCTTTCCAAGAAAGATTTTATTTTGGCTTCGCCGCCATCTTTTTCTAGTCTATATCTATCAATCAAACTAGTTAACATTGAAGTATTGATCAATAGAGCCGTGTCGTTTTCGCCACGTTCATACGCTTCTTGATAACGTTTTGCTACATCTTTTAAAGCAGCTTCATATGCTAGATCAACATTGCCAGCCTTATCGCTTGGAAGCGCCATAACGCGTACTTTATATTCAAAATCTTTAAACTTTGGAGCTTCATGTAATTGGTAGAATTCTGTGCCCATGTTGCGCATGGCTTGGGTTGATTCACCTGGAGAACCTGTTAACATAACTGTGCGACCACCGCTTGCGCGTACTAATTCCAATACATCCGCACCTGTAGACTTTACCGATTCTTTTCCGTCTACGTGACGTGCCCATAATTGCAAACCATTGTCATTAATTCTGCCGTTTTCTAAAATCTTTAATGAGCCTCCTGCTAATTCTGTGCCGGAAGCTTTTTCATTAGCATAGTGAGCCAAAATTACTTTCGCTAAAGCATTGACGCCATCTTTATCAGAGAACAAACGATTAAGAGCTCGTTCACCGTTAGCAGTTATTTCGTACGGATCATAAACAAGCACTCTACCGTCGTCTTTTACTTCGAAACGAATTGTTTTGTTTTCAATGGCGCGATGCAACCACGCTGCAGCTTCAGCATATCGGGCAAAACTTTCAGGTTTTTCAACAGATTCAGCACCAAAATAAGTTTGGATGTCCTTTGCGCTTTCTTTCCACAACGCATCCATCATATCCTTAGATAATTCATGACTATCGGATAATGTTCTAATGCCTTGTTTCTTATTGGGCGTATTCTTCTGAAGATTTGCGGGACCGCTAGCTCTCATTAGTTTATCTAAATTACCCATAATGCGAACCAACGCGCCAAAAGTATCTCTTTCACGTTCTTTAATTTTTGCCCCGTCTACTACGCGTTCATCCCATTCTCTAACCTTTGCAACGCCCGCATCATGTGATCCACCAATAATCATGGCTGGCGATGTATAAAATAAATGTGCTTCATCAGCAAATACAATTGCATTTTTAAATGGATTAACTTCCTTTGATCCACCCTCCACGGTCTTTCGAGCTAAGTCAACCATTTTGGCTTGGGTGTACGACATAACAATGACTTTGCTTGGGTCATTAATCTCAAATTTATCGCCAACGCTTTTAATGGTTGAAACTTCAAAACCATCTCTATATTCATCTTTTTCATATTTTGACGTTAAGTTATCTTGGGTTACTAAAATAACCTGCTTGTCAGTGTTGCTTTTAATAATTGGCATTAATTGATCAACGATGTCTGTTTTACCACCACCCATGTTCAAAATTGCTGCCATCATGGCACTGTCTTTAGGTTTGCTACTTAGTGTAAAATCAATGAGGCGTTCAACAACAGCGGTTTGCCCAGCATTGAACTCTAAACCTTTGAAATCTTTTGCGGGCTTAGCCAATGTCTCATGCCAATTCTTAAAGAATGTATGCATGATCTCACCAGTGGTCTGTTTGCTGCCACTTTGTTTCGTTTCTAATTTTGTACGTACAGCTTTTACAAAACTTTGTTCTTCTTTGGTTTGAGGAGTAGGCTTTTCTGCAGCTGCTTGTGTAGATTCACCTTTGGATTTACGATACTCTTGCAACGCTCTTTCTACGATCTTTGTAACATCATAAGTAGGCGTATTTACAACTTGTAATGCTCTAAATTCTGCTTCTTCACGCAATTTTGTTTCAGCAATCGCTTGTTCTCTCGCTTCTTTCGTTGCTAATTTTGGAGCTTCAACGCCAAAACCTTGCATGTAAATATCTTCGGTTTTTACAACTTCACCTCTTGTATCACCGTGACCAGCTAACCCAATCGTCTTAGCAACAATGTCGGTGGTCAATGTGTTTCTGGCATCTCTGGCTGTAAAACGTCCAATTAGTGCTTCAACTTCTGTTTTGGCTAATTTTTGTTGTTGACGCGCTTCTGTGGATTCTCTAACGGGGGTGGCTACCAATGCATTATCGGCGGCGCCGATATTTACAACGCGCACATCAGATGGCAATTCTTTTGGAGGAGCGCGGGATTCAGAAACGCCTCTTTGAGCAGAAGCACCATACATTGCAGCCGCAATATCGTGAGGATCCTTGTTACTCTTTAAACCTTCTGGCGTTTGCTTCAAACCTAATAAATCCATTGTGCTAGCATCTAAGTTCTTTATAGATCCGTTTTCAGCTAATTCAATGCCTCTGGTCGCACGTAATTCGCGCATTTCGTGTAATGCAGCATTGCTGTCTTTAGCGACAATGATAACTTCACGAATACCATCAGGATGTGACAATACAACAAAAGCCCCATCTTTACCGAGCATTTGAGCTGCATCCGCATTTTTGTAATAACGAATAACTGTTGTAGGATTGCCTTGCTTGTCATTTAACGTTCTAACAGATGTTGCTTCGCTTTGATTTGCTACATCAACAATTTCTGCAGCAGATGCGCGACGTTGTGTGTCATCAGCCTTCTGAATGCTATTGTCTTTTGCGCCAATAGCAACTACGGCAACATCACCTCTTAAAACTTGTAATTGTCTAATCTGAAGATCTGTTTTTGAATCTTCTTTGGCTATCGCTTCTCTTAAAATTGCATCAACAGGTTGTGCGGCTTCAATCTTTAAGCCTGAAGCCTCTACTAAATGTAACGCCAAAGCTTTATTATAAAGTTGGCCTGCTGTTGCGCTGTTCCCTTCAACTTCAACCGCTTTACTAAAATGTTCATAAGCCTTTGTATAAAACTCTCCGGCTTCATTTTCTGGTCTTGCTGCACCTTCCCGAATAGCTAATTGACCTTCTAATGTATTCAAAGTGCTCTTTAATTGAGGTGATTCGAATAATGATATACCATCTAATTGTTTTTGAGCTACATCTAAATCTTGACGAATTTCTGCTGTCTCTCTACCGCCAGATCTTTCCATCATGGCAGAAGCGCGCATCAATCGTAAGCTGAGATTAGATTCATCACGGCTAAGGCCTTCTGTTGCTAAGCTAATGGCTTGTTCCAAATGCTTGCTATCTCTGACTCTGTGTTCTAATAAGGTTCTGATGGATCGTTGATAATATGTAGAGCTTTCTTGGGCAGCCAAACGACTAATTGTTTCAATGTGGTTGGCGCCATTCTTTTTGGCAGTTTCAACCACAGCATCAATACTGATACGACCACCTTCGGCTGGGTTGTTGCTTAGAATTTTAATTTTAGCGATGTACGCCGCTGCATCTTTAGGTGCTATAGAAATTCTTTCTCCTAAGAATTTAATACCTGCTTCCGTGCTGCTTTCATTTCGTGCAGATTCAATTTGTGCTTGTTGAGTTAGAATATCAGCACGTTGGGTTACATTATTGATATCATCCCTATTTTTTGATTCCGCTAAATTCTTATTAGCTGCTTCAAGAGCAACTACCGCTTCGGTTTGTAAACGTTCAATTTCTGTTTTATTAGTTGTTGCATTTTCCTTCTTTAAAGCTTCAATGTTTCTCGTTTTAGCTTGGGCTAAAAGTAAATTACCGCGAACCGCGTGCTCTGGAATTGCAATTAATTCTTTGGCAAACTTGGCCATGTCTTCAAATTTATTCTGGCTGGCAGCATAACGAATTTGATTAACTATGCGTTCAACAGGAATTGCATTTTTAAATTGTTGAATATTCGTATAACCAGCATTTAATTTACCGAGCGCCCCTAACTTACCTTGGTAGGCGTTCGCTGCTTGTTCCAAATAATTATCTTGGGCTCTGTAAGCTAACCCCACTTCAGTTGCGGCAACTGCTAGGGTTGGGCCTGTGACATTTGCAATATTTGGATTCTTATCTGCAACTTCAGCAGTAAATCCTCGAGATACTAAATCAGCTGCTTTTGCACCTTCAGCTAATGCTGCTAATGTTAAAGCGTCTCCACGAGCTTCTGTGCCGGTTATACTAGCAACTTTATCCATTAGTGTTTTATAAGCTGTATCGCGAATGTCTTGTGCTTGTTTATTAATGTCTGCTTTTTTATCGCTTGTTGCAGTTGTAGCTGTCTTCTCTAATTCAGTAGCGCGAGATAATGAATTTGTATAATTAAGAAATTCGGCTTCGGTGTTATTCTTCCCGGATAATGCCATCGCACGATTGATACTTGATTGAGCATCAATCGATCTTCCTTGAGACATAGCTAAACGCGCATCGGCAATTGCTGTTTGCGCTTCAGTTGCACCGGCAGGCTTTAACATCAAACTATAGAAGGCGATGGTTTGTGCTTTCTCTTGTATCTTTGCAGCAGCATAAGCATCAGCGCTGTATTCAATATCTAATGCATTTGTATAACCTTGTATTTTCGCTAACTCAACGCCTTCATCACGTAATCTTTTTTGTAAATCTTTATCTTTGACCAAGACACTATGAGCAATATTTTCAGTTGCATCCAATTGCAATATGGTTATAGGTAATGCATGACCTTTAGTTGCAATGAAATTATAAGCTTGTGCTTCATACTTAGATGCACCTTCCGTAAAAGCTTTTAGTGGCATTTGACCTAAAGGTAGCAGAACCCCTATCGTACGACCCATCTCCATACCACCTGAAACATCTCTTGCTAACTTCTTCATCAAGTCGCCTGGCTCAATTGCTTGGCCAGTCATTAAATTAGTAGCGAAATGTTCTTGATATGCACTCTCTACAGTGCCTCCGTTTGCAATCACTCGGACAGGCACATCAATCATACTCCAAGCTGGCATCATTAAACCAAAATCAGTTGCTCCAACTACAGATAAACGTGGGACAATCATAGGATTCTGAGCAATGCGTTGTAACATGGACATGTCCCCAACCGGACTACTTGACCATTTTCCAGTTTGTGCCCAATTATTCATACCTTGTCGCATTAAACTCAAACTACTTAAACCTGCACCGGCAACAGCTCCATATAACATGTGATTTAGACGACGACTATCTAATACGTCGGCACCTTTTAACTTAGCGTCGGCAAATGAAATAGCAAATCCTGCAGTAGCGCCGAGACCCATGCCCGTTCCAACTTGTGCTGCTATTTGTGTTTTAGAAAGAATCGCTGGAGTTTTTTGACCGGCGGCATTAATAATTGTTGGATGTGAGAAAGCATACCTCAAAGCACCTGAACCGGCAATTGCTCCAATAGCGGCGCCACCTGCAGTATATTTTAGGAACGATTCAACGCCTTGCTCATCACTTCTGGCCCATGTGAGAGCCCCTACACCGCCACCAATAGCAGATCCAGCAACGATGGGTTGAGATAAGGTTGGAGATACGGCTTTATAAAAGGCTGAATCTTTTATTTTTGCAATCGCGGGAATTGAATTGCTTAGCTCTTTCGTAGCAATTGCTTCTTTAGTACCAAATCTTGCGGCTGTTTGGCGGAATAAATTTGAACCAGCCCAGGTAGACGCGCCATTGACCAAATATCGACCTGTAAGTGTTCCTATTGCTAAATCACGCCCTAACTTTGAGAACGTATACTCTCCGCCATCATTTATTAAACCGCCGCCGACAGAAATAGCACCATAACCCGCGCCATTTACCCATGGAGATACCCCTACATTTTTAGCGGCTGCTAATGCCTTAACAGTACCAAAACCTGCGCCTAATGCTAAGCCAACCCCTGCATCTTTTGCAAAATTTTGGGATGTAAAATAATCACTCCAGCTGCCGTTATAGTCAATGCCTCCGCGTAATGTATTGATAGCCGCCCCGCCTAAAGAAGATGGTATTGCAGAACCGATTGTTCTCAAAGTGCTTGCTGCCATCGAATCATTAACTAGAAATTTCGCAAATCTTGTATCATTGTTAAGGAGTTTTGTTGTGGCTATCCATCCATCAGCTCCGGCTACACCTCTAGCTGCAAAAGCCAACCCGCCTGAAAACACACCATTTGCTTTAGCAACATTGACCGCTGTTACCATGGCATCATCAAAACTTGCTCCGTTAGCGTACATATTAACGCCGCCGATGACGCCGCCTAAACCAAAACCTGCCACATTGCCTACAATAGCTGTCTTACCTAAATTAGAAATTGCATTAGCTGATGTTACTAATTTTCCTGTTCCAGAAATTTCACTAGCAACAGAGGCTTTTAAAATATCTTGTGCAGCTCCAGTTAACAAACGCGCTGAAATTCCGCCTTCAAGAGCATTTGCTAATGGCATTGCTTTGGCTGCATTTGCTGTCGCAGCAACTCCCTTTGTAACCATGCCGACACCACCTGCTAAAACTAATGCTGCATTCGCGCCACCTAGGATAGAAATATTAGAAACATCAAGGGAATCACCTAATTGTTCTGATGCACCAAAATAATTACGTAATCTGTCTTTGAAGATTGTTTGACGTCCTTCGCCTTTATAACCGTCTGTGAAGAATTGTGAGAATTGTGTGCGTTCTTTAAAGACATCGTGTGCTAAGACAGACCAATATTCGTTGTCTCCTGTTTTGATCGTCATTGGTGCTGTAATTGCTTTACCCGTCGTTAAATCAAAGGCTTGATTAGCTCTGCGAGTAAATTCACCTTCTTCTAAACTATCACTACCTTTGAAGTATTGACGTAAGAATGAGTCATCTTTAGCAACAACAAGAACTTTATGTTGTCCGGAATTAATGTCTGTACCTGTGATAACTTTGACGTCTTTACCACTATAATAACCAGATAAGTCATTATTGGCGGAACCGCTAGCATTGGTCACTGCAACATTTTGTAGAGCGAAGCTAACATTGCCGTATTTATCTTCATTCATACGGTACATAACGTGATTTACTTTATCGCCGTCTTGAGCAGAGAATCCGTATACAGCATTGTTATAATCAACCTTTGTTGCTGTGCCAGCCGTTGAACTAAATGAGCCGTTTTCTTGATTAAACGCAACTAAAAGTTCGTTCTTTTTACCTTTATCATTAACTGAGCCGTCTCCCGTTAAAAGTGCATAATCTGGAGTAACTAAGCGCGCTTTAGCAACATAGTCTTTTTCGCTAACTTTAGGTTTTCCTTCTTCTTGTGGAATGCCTTTAGCATCAATAACAGCAAAGCTACTCTTCATTGCAGATTTTTCGTATAAAATATTAACGCCAACTTTGCCGTCAGCCATTTTCGTTAACTCAACATCTTTAATGTTATGTATGCCATAGCCTTGTCCTGCTAAAGCTTTATATGCTTCTTCTTTTGTTAAACCAAATGTTTCAAACTTTTGTTTTAATACTTGTTCTACTTTGTTTTCTGGTTTTTGTGTTGACGTTGGATCTGTAGGTTTTGTATTAATGGTAGACGTATCTGCCAAGCTTCCTATGAATCTAAAGCCCCAAGCACGACCACGAGTATCGGTATTTCCAGCAGCTTTCCACTCATCATCTGTTGTCAAGAAACCAAGCCCAACTGCTTTAGCGTCGTATACGCCACTTAAGCCGGTCATTAAACCTTGCGCATTTGTCGTCTGTGGAGTGAATGTTTCAATCTTTCCACTGGTTACATTGAAATCACCCGCTTTAGCTTCTGATAAATTAAAATTAGTGTCTATTAGCCCAGTAAATGCTCCCTTGCTATTTACATTTAATGGTTCAACAATATTCATGTTGGTCCATTTCTTACCATCTTGACCAGCAATAATTGTTTGACCATCAACCGTTAAATTGTTAACACGTGCAACAAGGCTTTCTGTACCTAATAATTGGAGATGCCCGCCGATGACTTTGCTGCCAGTTGGTGTCATATATGTTGGCATATCAATCAGCATGACGAGTGCATCTGCTTCACCAGCTTTTCTTGCTAAATCAACATTTGACTTTACTGTCAAATCAACGCCTTTTGCTTCATCTTTAACCACTGTATCACGTTGAGAATTTAACGGGGCAGCTTCGGTTACATTACGACTGAGTGTAAATGCTTTTGTTTGGCTTAAATCATGGGTTAAGGATCCATCCCCAATTTTAAAGAATAATTTACTGGTGGTAGAATTTGAATTTAATACAGCATTAGCAACATTTAACACTCCGGCTTCTTCAACCCCGTTAACATTCGTAGGCTTTTTAGCATTTCTAAGATCTTTAATTGATACGGTGCTATATACAGCTTCATCACCTATACCACCGCGAATACCTAATACATTGACATTTTTGGCTTTAAACTTAGGATTGGCTAAATTATTTTCAATAACACTTAATGGATTTGCTTTAGCTTTTAATGGATTATTTTTATCCGATGGATTTGCTTCTAAATTTTGATCGATCGTAATCCCGTTTACGGCTGCTACAGCTTTGGAATTTGATTTCTCTTCGCTGGGCTTCTTATTCGTAACGTTCTTATCTGAAACATCGCCTGTACCTAGAATCCAACTCTTAGAAACTAAGCCTGACCCATCACGTTTAAAGCCATCTAATTTTGCATTGAGCGTCTTTCCATTCTTAGAATTAATTTGTTGTTCTGTACCGTATGCCTTTACACCACGCATCCAGGCGGGCACGAAAACATCACCATTATCTTCCATAAACATATAACTATCAGGGCCACCATTAGCTTCAACAGTGAATTTACTTAAAGTAGTGTCATACGCTTTCTTTCTGTCTGTTTCAGTTGCATCAAATGACTTACTTAATACTAAGGTAGGTTTATAATCCAAATACTTGGCTATAATAAATGTCTTGATCGCACCGTTCTTAATGTCAAACTTATTTGGGATCTTGGTCAATGTTCCGTGATCAACAAACCATTTTCCGTCGATGATATCAACACCAATTTGAGGTCTACCTTCTTTGGCATTTGTCATTAACACAGAACCATCAGCGCGGGCAAGATTGTTATCAGAAAGGATACGGATATAGTGAGTGTCTTGAGCTAAACTATTGGTACCCTTTGACCAATCATCTGTGAAACCTAAATAACCATCTGTTAATCCCGCCCCTGACATACGATTGTCTTCGTATTGTCCGGAATATTTGCCCAAAAATTCTGTGGCAACTTTTTTATCATTAACGCCATTGACTTGTACGGGTGTATACTCTCCATTTGCATTTAAGCTTCCATCTAACTTTACCAATGTGTTTGGATCGTTTTCATTCTTTTCAAGTGTACTTGCGCCACCAGTACCACCTTTTTGATCGGCGGCAATTTTCAAATAATATGAATTCTTTGTCAGGTTGATCATATCCCATCTTGAACCCAACGTTTTCTTTCCATCTCTGGTAATAAAAGCTGCATTTGTTTCGTAGACATTCGATCGCTCGCCATCTTCCATAACTTTCTTAACATGCGGCATTAAAATTGCTGTTTGTACACCGTCTAAGTATACAGACCCTGCGATGTTCTTAACTTTTCCCGCAACTGTATTAAATCCTTCAATGGCGCTCCCTGCTTCTCGTTTATCTCCCGTGGCTGTCAAAACTAATTCTTGCTCTACTTCTGATTGAATCTTGGTTTCTTGTTTTAACTTGGCTTCAAGACCTTGTGGACCGAAAACGGAAACATCATCGACCAATTTAGATTCTTTCTTAAATCCTTTTTCAAATCTAATTGTTGGTGCGGAACCAGAAATTAACGCAGGAAGAACATTCTCTTCTCCGCCTTTAGCAAACTGTTCTGACAATTGAGATTTCGAAACATCCGAACCATTTAAATTGTATCGATTAACACTGCCATCTTTACCAACAACCACGTATTGGTTGGTTGCTTTTGCGATAGCCCCATTGAAACTGTAGTCTGAATTTGTTCCTGTAAGAACATCCTCTTTACCTTGCGCATCTTTGTAACGAAATACGCCATGATTTGTAAAGACTCCATTCTCACCGATCACCATGCGTTGATTGTATGATTTGCCATTAACATCAAATGTGCCGCCGGCTGTTGCCGTAAACATTTCTGGTCGACCATCTTTATTATCAACAAACGTACCCGTCGCATCGTTATAGATAAATCTCCAATTTCCCTTATCATCAACAGATGCATCGCCTTGACTAAAGCTTGCTAAACCTCGAGCACTCTTGCCTTCTAACAGCGCGCGCTCAGCAACAGATCCATCTGATCCTGCAGCCTTCGAAAGATTTTTACCGTACTCATCAGCTGGCACTGCAGCTTCGGATAAATCCGTTTTATTTTGTTTATAGTTTACATCGCTCATCATCGCAATCACATCAGGCGTCTCTTTGATAAATCCATTTTTTCCATTCGACAATGTTAAAACTTGCCCACCAATAATTTCTCCACCAGTCCTTCTGTTTCCATTAATATTAACACCATCAATCCTTGCATATTGGGAACCAGAGAGATTAGGCATGTACACACTTGTATCGCCAACGCCTTCACCACGAGAACGCACAACCGTTAAATCATTGTTCTTTTCAAAGCTTGGACTAAACGTTAACAAGCTACTATAAACACGGCCTTTGTTTGGATCTTTGCCATTCTCAAGAGTACCTGTCAATGAGAACACGTTTGAATTCGTTTCGCTTTCGCCGGCGCCATAATTCATTGTTTGACGCGTAGCATTAACGCCCTTCATGCTATTAACAAACTTCACGGAGTCTTCACTATATATAGCGCTTAAAACTTCTTGATTAATTCCTTCTAAGATTGATCCTTTGGATTTATTAATCGCTGCTACGATTGCAGGATCAAATTCACCGGCATCTTCTGTCATTGCGCTTAATTTATTTTTAACACCATAAAGCTTTTCACTAACGTCGGTCATCTTGCCATTAACTTTAAGGAAGCCAAATTGATTAAACGAATCCGTGCTTGCTTTATATGACCAGCCTTTTGACATCTGCCCATTTGCTTCATTCAAATCACTTTGAATCCAAGAAGCCTCACCGCCACCAAGCGAAACAACTTGCGTTGCGCCATTACGCGCTTTCTTAGGATCGTTTTGATCCCATTGACCACCGTAGGCGCCGTTGTTGGATGAATCATAAATCTTTAAGATGTCGCCGCTGATACCTGTGAGAGGATTCTTTGAATATGTATTTGTTAACTCTTGGGTGCCGATGATTTGACGGTCGATGATGTTGACGCCAGCTAAACCTAAATCACGTTGGAAACCTTCATTAATAGAACTGCCGCCTAAAACCACTTGTCCTTTAGCATTTCTAATCGCTTCATTCGCATTGGTTGTAAACTTAGCTTTACTTTCTTCATCTTTTTCTGTTAAACCAAAACTTTGTCCATCACCAAATGTTAAGTCAAACTTTCTATAATTCTTCCTTGTTATATCTGCCATAAATTCATTGAACACGAACTGGCCGTTATTTTTATTTTGAATGGCTTCTAAACGGAATGAATCTTTACCACCAAAACCAGACATAACACATTTGCCATCCTTACAATCAGCGCTGCTGATCATATTGATATCTAAATACTTTGGCGCGGAACCATTTGCTATCGCTTCTGGTGCAACATCGTTTTCTGTGAAGAAGTGAGCGTAACCTCTATAATTAAGGCCCCAATCGCTCATTGATTGAATTTTTGAAAATGCTGTTTTCCATGCAGGGGCAGCAGAGGCATCGTCTTTTGATTCAGGTTCCTTAATAGCAAGGACTTGAGGAGCACTAAATTCATTGTCGCCATTCTCTGCGATTGTACCGCTCAACAATGTTGGATTTATTTTTACTCCTATTTGAACTAAGCCTGCCATAACTACGGGCTTATTAATTACTGCAGACATCGGAATTTCGACAGCAATGGCTTTGATGTTGTCATAAATGTTGCTGGCTAAAGAAGATGAAATGTGATCATTACTGATCAAGCCTGGTTGGAATAAACGTTGTTGCCATAAAGCAATAACAAATGCGCGTCTGTCATATGGTTTGCCTTCTGCGGCAGCTTGTGCTTTCAAATCTTTTTCAATTTGATTAGCTTTTAAAACCCAGTCAACATTGATGCCCGTAATACCTGCCATTGTATCTGCGTAAGCAACGAAGTTTTTACCCGAGCCCCAATTGCCTGTGCTTTGAAGATTATTGAGGTAGGGTGTGCCCCAAATCATTTCTAACCCTGGGGCCATCAAACCTTGAACGCCTTTTTCTTTATTACCACCTAAATCATCAACAAATGAACTCCAGAAACCATTTTTGGAAGCGACTTGCTGTTGTTGTTCAGGCGTTAAGTAGTTGTTATTAAGGTAATAGTTAAGCCCTGCTGCAGCTGCAGAAGAAGCAAAGAAAAATAGTGTTCTAAATTTCGCTTGTTTCTCGCGGTAAGAATAGGATTTATCGTCCTTTCCTATAATAGCTGATTGCAATGCCGTAAAACCAATCGAGAAAGCTCCTTGAACAAGGCCTGTCTTAACAGCTTGCCCAACATTGCTTTTCCAAAAATCGCCCTTATCTCCCTTAAATAAATAATCAGCACTGCCTGTTGCCATCCACTGATCTGCAGAGGCATTGGCGGTGTAACTCATGAATTGTCCGAGCGATTGTGATGCCAATGAATCAGGCTTAATGCCTGCCACTTTATAAGCAAACAAACGACCCGCCATCATCCCTAATTGACCCGCCATACCTGGGATTTCGGCTTTAAACGCTTCATTAAAGGCTGTCCCTATAGATTCTGGTGTCCAATCCGTTACTTTACTAAAACTTCCCGTATAGGTTCGCGCATACACACCACGTAATTCAGGTTTTATAATGACAACATTTCCATTTTCGTCTAATTTGATCCCATCAAAAATTGCTGATTCGCGCTCGTACACCATTTGTACGTATGCTTCCTTGGATATTGGCTTACTACCAACGGGATTCTTTGCGCCCTCGACATATTGATCCTGTGCTCTTAAAGTTGCATCGACATCTCTTTGCGCCATCAAATGCGCTTCTAAAGCAACGCCTGAACCTTCAGTGACCTCGCCTTTATCATTTAAAACATATCCGCCAGTGGCCTTGCTCTTCGCTTGTTCTGATGTCCCAAAACCAAACAACTTTCCAACTTGATATTTGCTAACACCATTTTCATCTGTTGTTGCTTGATCAAAAGCCGCGCTGCCAACTCTTAAAACAACATTAGATGCAAGTGAAGAAATCGCAGACACCAAGAAATCCTTCAAAATGCCCTTAGATGCGCTGCATTCTTTATCACCACACATCTTCTTTGTAATAGCATTTGTAATCGCCAACTTAACAGCCCCTGTCGCACCACCTGCCACAAAACCAACAGCAAACTTTTGATAGAAATTTAATTTGGGAACAACCGCTGCATTCATGTTGCTACTACCAACCATTACAGGAGCTGCCTGAGTAACACCGCTCATGAAATCTGGCGTGACTGCTACATCCAAAGGAGCCAATGTACCCGCTTCAATAACACCACTAGACATCGGACCACCAACCACAACATCACCACCACCCTTTAAACCATCAATGAAATTACCCACCGCCTCTTTTAATTGATCCCACATTGAACCTATTGATGAGGTTGCGCTTGATGCAGCTGTATTAGTTGGAACTGTTGGCTCTGGGGTTAACCCCATGCTCAAGCCCATGCTTAATGCGGATGACAAAATAAACGCGCCACCTGCACTACATGTGCCGTTTTGAACGCAGATTGTTGCGATGGTTTGAGTGAAACTTGAAATGGCTAAACTTAAGGCAATGTTGCCGCTTCCGATCCCTGGGATAAAAGAACTAACGGCCGTAATCGCCAAGTTCATGAAAACCGTGCTGTCCTTAACAAACCCTGGTAATTCATTACTTCGATCACGCCATTTATCACCCCATGCAAAAGCTTGGAGGGCTTTTGGAATGTATTCGAAATCGAGACCTTCAATTGTCTTTGGATCTGGCGCGTAGGCAACGCCATCTAACTTGGCTTCTAGTGTTGCACGGTCAAGGATTTGGCTTTGGCCTAAATCCATCACAGTCACTTTATCTGCAGTGACTTTTTGGACTGTAACGAAATGTTCGCCTTTTAAGTGAGCAATGAAAGGTGTGTTTAATTTTAAGACATCTTCGCGAGCTGTTTTAACGCTGACATAATTTAATCCCAACGCATTGCCAACTTTGTTAATGGCAAAAAGGGTGCTCTTTAATTTTGGTTCGCCAACTTTGATCAAGTCGCTCATCAAATCGGTTGCGATAGTTAAGACCGCTAATTCTTCAACCGAGCGATTTTTGTTTTGGCTATCAGCAATGTCTTTTAAACTAAACGTTGCGCAGTTGATGGGATGAACTTTTTCGTCGTTGATCCAATTGACAATCGCTTTGATCTTTTCTTGATCGAATGCTGTCTTGGTTTCAAGCGCTAAGGCGTTTTTCTTTGAGGCATCTAGATTAATTAAAACATTAATGCCATCTTTGTTATTAGTATTATTAGATAATTGATTTAATAAATAGCGGACAGAGTTGCCAACTTGTGGCGCGGCTGTTTGTGGAGCATCCATCCCTGGTTCGACAAAACGCACAACACCGGCGCGTTCGCCCCAGAGAACATTTGGATTATAATTAAACGCCCAGCTGACCTGGTCGGGAATAAAGACTGTTAAGACGAGAAGTGCGACGGAACGGATCCATAAATTAAAACGGCTTTGAGGAGCAGGTTCTTCAGGGACAAAAACAGCAACGTCCGAAATGGGCTGTAAATTTTCGGAAACTTGCTTGCCTTGTTCTGGGTTTTTGTTTTCCCCGTCGTGAATCATAACTGAAATATAACATATTATATGAACATTGCCAGTTTTTGGCAAATTATTTTACAGATTTATTCTGTTTAGTATCAACGACTTACGTCCCTTTCAAAATATATTTTAAAATACTTTACAAAACGTGGATTTTATGCATAAAAAAGTATCTATTTTTAGATATTTTGTGTGTAAAAACATAAAAATAAGTAATAAGATTTTATAAAATCTCTAACTTAGCCTCTCTTTTCTAGATATTATTTATTAAAATGCTCTTTAATGGCCAAATTAATTTCCAGACTGGAAATTAAACGCCAGAATGGATATTAAATTAATTTCCATTCTGAATATGTAACGCTCCCTTCTTAAGACCCCGTCCTGCGACTTTAAATTTGGTGCAGTAAACTCCATTTCTTAGTGTAAAAGGGAGGTAGCTGAACCAAAAAATTTTTGTGGTTTCCGATTAAACTGTTTATGACTTTAAATAACACTTGTGCATTTTAGTCTTGACTTTTCTGCAGATGTATGCATAATAGTCAGCATGCAACGTTACCTATTTGATTTGATCAGAAACGATCTTGACAGAAAAATTGTCCTTTTAAGCGGCCCACGACAGGTTGGCAAGACAACCATGGCTAAATCATTTTATGTTAATTCTAGCGAGTACTTTAATATGGACAATGCGCAGGATCGTTTGTTGATCAAAAAAATGGCCTGGAGACGTGACGCTGATTTGATCATTTTCGATGAATTACATAAGATTAAGAAATGGAAAGGTTGGATTAAAGGAATATATGATTCACATGGCATTCGGCCAAGGCTTTTCGTTACTGGTTCCTCAAGGCTAGATATCCTTCGTAAAGGAGGAGATTCTTTGGCAGGCAGATTCTTTCATTTCAGGTTACACCCGATATCGATTGCAGAAGTAAAAAATCAGTATGATCCTGCTGAAGCTCTTGACCGCATCATGAAATTCGGAGGCTTTCCAGAGCCATTCTTAAATGCAGATGAAATATATACAAAACGATGGCGAAAATCTCATATTGAAACCATCTTAAAAGAAGATGTTTTAGATGTTTCCTCTGTTCATGATATTCGCGGGATTGAAACCTTAACCACCCTGCTAAGTAATTGTGTCGGCAGCTCTATATCTTACGAATCTTTATCAAGAGACTTGGAAGTCTCTCCGCACACCATCAAACAGTGGATAAAGATTTTAGAGAGCTTATATATTATATTTGTAATTCATCCTTATTCGAATAATATCGCGCGTAGCTTACTAAAACAGCCCAAAGTTTATTTCTACGATACTGGAGCTATTAAAGATGATCCTGGGGCTAGATTTGAAAATGCAGTAGCGTGTGCTTTATTAAAACGGCTTCATTTTCTGGAAGATGCGCTTGGCGAGAAATGTGCTTTGAATTATTTAAAAGATAAAGAAAAAAGAGAGGTTGATTTCATCATGGTGCGTAATAGTAAGCCCGAATCATTAATTGAGGCGAAACTCTCTGACACTAAAACATCTTCGATTAACCACTTTGCTCAGTTTTTTGATAAAGAGGTTTCAAAAATATTGCTCGTAAAAAATATTGAGCGAGAATTGTTTCTCGAAGGTGTTCATGTTAAACGTGCGGATGTGTGGTTAAGTAAATTGGAAGCTTAAATACTTACTGCAAGAATTCTTTGAGATTAGACAGGGGGAGGATGTTGAGGATGATCGGGGTGAGGCCTGGGGCGCTTTGGGTCTTTTGTAGTGTTTCGGGAGAAAGATTAAATTTAATATCTTGTCCATTGCTAGTTAAGCCTATATCTAAGTCATTAAAATCAATACCGCCGTAGCTATCTTGTTCATTATCAATGACTTTCTGACTTAACATTGCTTTATCATCTGAAAGAAAGGCTGTTTTTACAAAAATATCTGGGAAACTTTCTTCAAGTTTTGCTCTTGCTCCATCCACAAGCCCATCACCAGATATCACAAGTACTTTCTTATTCTGCTTTGCATAAACTTCTAAATCTTGTCCGAGCTTAATACCCGAATCCCTAAGCAAAGCAACATATTTCCTTTCAAGTGCTATTCTTTCTTGAACTAAAATCACATCTTCTGGTTTTGCTTTTGCCAAAATACTTTCTAATCTTGTAATATCTGCTCCATGGGCCTTAATTGCTGCTTCTAATTCAGAAATTGTTCTGGACTTTCTAATCTCATCAAAAAACTTTATGTTCTCCAAAGGTACACCATTTTGTGCCACCCAAAAGGATGACCTAACAATAAGTTGATTTAACTTTGTTCTTATTTCTTGTTCCTCGGGGTTTGATGGATGAACCATTTGAAATGTATTTCTACCAACAAATATCTTAGAATCTCTCATAACAAGATTCTCCCAATCGCTCATCATTATTGCCCTAATTAATCTTACGGATTGCTTCTTAAGTTCTTCCTCGTTATCCCACTTTTGAGAACTAGAAGCAAAGATTGAGTCAATAATCTTTTCGCTTTGTACCCATCGAGCCTTAGCTCTTTCGATATCAAAATCCTTAGAGTTAATCGTAGCTGTAACAAAGGCAACATTATAAATATCTGGAAATTGTTTTAACTGATCTAGAATTTCCTCAAAATTCTTCTCGGAAGCATTTGCTTCTTTAATTCCTCTTCGGTTCAACATGCGAATTAATTCACCTTTTGTTTCGCTTGTTGTCTTACCACTTGTTGCAATCGTTCTAATTGTATCTCTAACCTCTGGAGAAAACCCTCTGCCGCCAACTAATACAATGCTTGGATTTTCCTTCTTCGCCACAACTTCCACCTTCTTTTCATCTTGAGCCTTACTAATACCTCCCGCTAATAATGAACTCGTAGCAACTAACGCTTTTCTTCTACTAACTTTATTACTTAACATTGCTCGATCGTCAGAGAGATAGTGAGCCTCTACTACTGCATCGGGTAAATTACTTTCCAAGGCCGACTGAGTATCTGCAATAAGACCATCCCCAGTGAGAACCAAAACTTTCTTACCTTGTTTCGCGTAATTCTCTAGCTCTTTCGAAAGAATTTCTGAAAATTGTTTTCCTAATGCAAGATGCTCACGATGAATAGTTAATCTCTCGTCTACTAGAGCAACATCTGATGGACGAACTTTCATTAAAGCATCTTTAAGTCTTTGGATTTCCATCGCTCTTTTCTTAATAACACCTTCAAGCTCTGCGGAGTTTCTTGCTGCTGTTATCTCATCGAAGAATTTTATATACTCGAGTGGTACATTATCTCTTGCTGTCCAAAATGTAGAACGTATAACGTGCTCTTGAATCTTGGCAACCTTATCTTTTGCTTCTGAGGTCGTAGGGATTACCAATTGAACTGCTTTGCGATCTTTAAAAATGGTTGAATCTCTCATTACTAAATTCTCCCACCCACTCATTACAAGCGCTCTAGCTGCTTTAATTGCATATTGCTTTAACTCGTCTTCATTGTCCCATTTTCTAGAACTAGAAGCAAAAATTGCATTTATAACTTGTTCACTTTGTGCCCATCTGGTTTTAGCTCTTTCGAGATCAAAATCTCTTGGATTTAATGCGGTGACCGTAAACGCTACCGTATCAATTTCTTTATATTTTCTTAAAAAACCTAACATTTCATTCATGTTCTTCTCAAAAGCATCAACTTCTTTTTTGCCTTTTCTTAATAATGCCGTGATTAACTGTGCCTTTGGATCTGTAGAAGCTTTTCCAGTTACAAGAGGAAGAATTGTATCTTTTACCTCTGGAGAGAACCCTCTTCCCCCAACCAAAACTATACTTGGGCTTTCTCTTTTGCCCACAATCTCCACCTTCGTCAGCATTGGCGTATTGCCATCTCGTTTTGAAATAGCGACGATGGGTTTGCCTTCGATTCTTGCGTGGGTTCTGATGGCGTCCATGGCGGCGCGGTATTTAGTGGCGTTCTTTAAGGTGTCTGGGGATATGCGGACATAGAAAATTTTTCTGTTTTTAAATGCGTCGGGGTTGGCGCGTTTAAGCATGGT
Source organism: uncultured Planctomycetales bacterium (assembly GCA_964572155.1). Taxonomy (GTDB): domain Bacteria; phylum Omnitrophota; class Gorgyraeia; order Zapsychrales; family Fredricksoniimonadaceae; genus JACQQW01. The sequence continues at coordinate 241,758 of CAZNDZ010000001.1, forward strand.
CCATGGATCTGCAATGCCATGTAAGACAGCTTCTGTGACAGCTGTGATCGTCAGCGGTAAGTTGATCATGCCTTTGCCTTGTTCTGTCAAAAGATTCTTGATGGCTGTGGCTGTGGCGTCTAAATTAGCCTCGCCTTGAGCAAGGGGTTCGGGAACTAAATTTTCATTTTCGCTTTGATAGATAATCACCACATTTGAGTCGGCGTCTTTCGATAAAACTTTTTGTAGATCATCCATGCCTAGTCGAATTTGAAGCAACTTCTTTTGCATTTTATCGGTGAACTTTAATAATTGAGCAACGCCTTCTTTATCTTTTAACTGAGCGCGTTGTATTGCCTCAAGCTCTGCCTTCTCATCATCGCTATATCCCTGCATGATAACGCTCTCGATTTTTTGCTCGTCAGAACCAGCAAGAGCTAACACAGTTCCCGCTACAGCGATTTGACCTGCTCGGCTTAAGAATTTTCTTCTGGTTTCACCCGACATCGCCTTGTCCAACGGAACCGAACCAGAAAAAGCTAAGTTAGCTTCCACAACAAATTGACGCTTGCCTACTTGCTCTGCGCTCATGGCTTTATTGGTGATGTTAACGGTTTTATCAATATTCCCAAACGACGCCCCGCCGGAGAAATACTTTCTTGGAATCGTCTTTTGGGTTAGTGGGTCTTGTTCTTCCTTAATATAGTTATAGGCACCGACTTTGAAGGCTTCGATGTATTGTTGATAGATTTTTTCATTGGTTTGGTCGTCGTTAAACTTGATGCCGGCGACCTTGTTTTGATTGGCGTAGGCTTGTGAAATGACGCTGTCTTTTAATTTCTTTTTATACCATGTGGCTAAAATGAGTGAATTATAGACTTGGCGGACGGTGGCGAAATTCTTGCCTTCGTTGATTTCTCTTTGTAATAGTGGAAGAACTACTTCTCTGATGACATCGGAAGCGACAAGAGCGGGTCCTGTCACTGAACTATTGCTTTTGTCCTCGCGAAACCCATCCCCCCGTGGGGTAGCAGGAGATGAAGCCATTGATCCCCTTTCGCTGCGGGTAAAATCAACAGCTTCAGCGCCACCCGCGACGTTCTTTTTTGATGCAAGGTAGTCTTGCTCCATCATAACTTTAAGGGACGATTTGACGATATAAGCGCTGCCAGATGTTGGGTTTTCGTAGACTTCGGCTTCGCTTGGGACGATCCAGACTTTATTGAAGGTATTGATAGGTACCGTAGCTGTGCCAAAACGCTCTTTGGCTTGGGCATAGACTTTAGCCCAAAATTCTTTTCCAGTCTGACTTTCTGGATATATGATCGAAGCTGTAAGTTGTTTGAGTATATAGTCTTGCGCCAAAAGGTCGCGGCCCATTTCGGTTTGGCCGAAGCTTTGGGGCACGATGCGGTCCTTCTCATAAGGGCTTAAGTTAACCCATAAATCGCCATAAGGGGTTGTGACAGCGGCTAGGAAATATTTAACGAGCTTGGTGGCTTCTGGCTTGCTTACGGGGCTTTTTTGATCGCCTTGGTCTAAGACGAAATCAAAGCGGAATGGATCATCGCGGTGAACCTTAATCCCGCGCAAGGTTGGCGCCACAAAAGACGGACTTACATTGACCATGGTCCCTGGTTTTGGCAACACCAAAGAATCTGCCTTCACAGGCTGGATAAAAGTCAATAAAAAACAAAAGATTAATATTGGGGCTATTCTCTTCATATGACAGGAGTGAGATTATCACTTCTGTCGTCGATTGGCAAGAGGAATTTATGGTAGCGCCTTTTAGTTGCCACCCAGCTTTTTAAGCGGGTTATTTTGGAAGAAGTCTAAGAAAACAGGTCCGGCAACCAAGATCCCAACCACTGGAAAGATAAACAAAAGTAATGGGATGAGCATTTTAAGTGGGGCTTTCATGGCCATTTGTTCGCCGCGGCGAAATCTTGCTTCGCGCATGTCTTCGGATAAGATGTTGAGCGCTTCACTGACTGATGTTCCCATGCGGTCAGCTTGGATGAGCGTACGCGCAAAAGTGGATAAATCTGGTAAATCATATTTGCGGGCCATGTCACGCAATGCGTCGCGGCGTGGTTTGCCGACATTGATCTCTTGGATCATGTTGCGCAATTCTTGGATGATCACCGTCGGCGCAGATTTTTCAATCACATATTTTAATGCCATCATAAAATCAAGACCTGCATTAACGCAAAGCCCTAAAAGATCGACGGTGTCAGGCAAATCGCGCACCATGGCATCGCGAATTTTGCTAATCTTCGACTTGAGCCAAAAATCTGGCAGGAAATAACCAGCACCAATCGCGACAAAAATACCCATCATAAAACCTTCGTTGCTGGGCTCGATAAAAATAAACACAACCCAAATCAACGCAAAGATCATAGCTTCTTTAAGCAAGATAAACTCTTCGGGACTAATCGGCACGCGTGCCATGCTTAAATCCTTCGCGATGCGTTGACCCAATGCTCCGACGACAAATGGCTTATTAAACACCGCAAAACGGGTGCTCATGTCTGAAATAACAAAGGCTAACCCTGTTTTCTTAGCTGTTCTGCTTTGTGGCGCGGCAATGCCTGTAACGGCAGGATCAGCCATGGGATCCATGTTTAGCGTCGGACGAAATACAATTTTAAACGGGATAAACATGAGGCCTATGGCCATCACCGTCATGAACGCAAACAATAATCCAACAAATAATAAAGCTGACATTAGAAGTCCTTAAATTTAGAAATTTTCCAAATGCTCAACGCGCCAAGTGTCCATAAGATGATACACGCAACCGTTAATTGTTGTCCCATCGGTGAATCACGCATAACATCAAAAAAATGAGGATTGCTTGACGAGACAGCAAAATAGAATAAAACAGGCAAGCCTGTCATGACGACACCTTGGATTTTTCCTTGCACCGTCAATGTGGTTAAGCTTTGTTCAACCTTGCGTCGCTCGCGGGTGGAGGCAATGATGCGCGAGAAAATAAGCGCCAAGTTCCCCCCTGTTTCACGTGCTAACAAAACAGCGGTGACCACTTGCTGCATCGCTGGTGACGGCATGCGCTTATAAAGACGGTTTAAGCTATCGTCCAAGGCAACCCCCATTTTATTTTCACCAAGGACAATACCAAATTCTTGACGCAGGGGATCAGGCATTTCTTCGACGACAGACTCAATGGCTTGAATCAAACTCAGACCACCGCGGAACGAACTCGACATGATCATTAACGCATCCATCAATTGATTAGCAAACATACTCTTGCGTTTTGAAATCAAGTAACTTAAATGCACGCGAGGGATAAACACGCCTGCGACAATGCCGACGACAATACCGGCAAATTTCATGTCCGGTGGCGCAAAATAAACTGCCAAGCCGCCCAACAACAGCGGCACATAAATGATCATCTTCTGCGACTTTTTGATCTGATCTTCATTTAGAACAGCGTCGAACTTTACAGCAAATTGTGCCTGACTTTTTTGATTCAAGGCAGCTGCGCGCTCCATCATGAAAGGGACAATGAAAATGACCACGATCATGACAGCCGCAAAAACAAGTATTAATCCGACGAACAAACTAAACATCTTTATTTACCTTTATCTATTTGAACAAAATGCTGTCTGACATTCTGTTTTAACATCATCTTCACAAGCATAATTGCCAGGTGTGCACGATTGAACTTTTCCTTGATAACAGGTGGCGTCATACCAAATGCCATTATTCGCATCAAGCTGTGAATAATCACATTCGACCGTATTGCCATTATAGCGTCGACCCATCCCAAACGCATCGCCGCTTTTCTTCCAACTACCGCCAAACGCGCGGATCACATACGGCGAGATCACAATCATCCCACCTATGACGATTATAACCAATGCCATGTATTCCACAATAGATGCTGCTGTTTTTTTACGTAACATGATTATGGACATTTCTCAAAGTGAACACCTAACCCACCGCTGTTATTGTCCCTGCCATACCGTGCGCAGACAGACGTTGTAACCCCCTTGGGTAATAAATTAAACATAACGTGATCATAACAGGCGCGCCCAGCACCATTGAGCGGAGGCTCTCCGCTGATCATAAATGCGCCTTGCAATAGTGGCTTTGTTAAATTCGATGTTTCAACACCCCACACTGAACTTAATTGAGTGAAGGTGTCTGGATTAGCACTTAAACCTATCTTGTTCCAACTATTCGCGCCACCCGTACAAGGGATGGATGGATTTTGCGCATCTTCTGTCCCTGGCTTTCTAAAGCTGACCTTCCAAATGGGCATCTTGTTGGCAAAACTTGCCGTATCATGGTCTTCATCCCAGCGCACCACATTCACGCGAGCCATGCCGTCATAATTACGCAAGAAATAACAACGCGTCATCCCTAAGAATCCTTTTCTCTTGGTGCCAATTGATGGCAATGTCCCCGGCGCTGAAGCAGACACTTGCACCACATGCCAATACCCTTCCGTCCTGCCCTTGCCAACCGGAGGATCCGGATCACGCCAGCCATAGATGATAGAATTTGGAATACTGTTTATCTGCGCTGCATTTTGTGCTGTGCGCGCCGCCACTAAGGCTTGTGCAGGGCCATCAATAAATGTCTTTAGATCGTCGGTAAATTCTTCAACAGCTTCTGTTGCGGAGCTCACATTGGCCAAAATTGGGCTCAAATAATTATAACGATTCCTGAATTTCTCCTGCTGTCCGCCAGGTCCTGTCATGGCAGCCATGGTATTATCTAACCATGTCTGATATTGTCCTTTATTATTAACACCCGCAGTACAGACATCATACGGACCTGTGTAATTTCCATACACCGAACGCGGCAATGTTGTTGCTTGATCACATTCAGGGCTTGGTGGACGATTTGGATTCGTTGCGCAGTATTGCGCAAACGTTTGTTCACCCGCATAACTAGCTTGACTATCTTGCAGCCATTGAGAATACGCGACCGGCGTGCTGCAATCATCGGGCATCGGCACAATCGCCGACGCTGGTAAATTTTGACAGCTAGCTATTGGGCCATTGGCACAAATTTGACTAATCGTATTGCTACCATACTCCGTGATCTTGCTTTGTAGCCATGTGACATACGTATTTCCTAAACATACATTGGCATTTGTAAAACTTGGCTCGCCAGTGGTATTGGCTAATACAGTGCACGCCGTTGGTTTTGTTGGAGCGCCACAATATTGTGCCCGCGTTTGACCAAAATACGTAATGCTTTGATTAAGCCAATTAATATACTCAGAGTTAACTGCGCACCCATCATAAATATCTGGCTTAGCGGGCGATGGCGCTGTTAATGCAAAACTATCGCAATCTGGCGACGGGGGTGCTGTTGGATTGCCGGCACAATAACCTGGACCAGCAGCTTTTAATGTATCAATACGAGCTAAACACCCTCTATATTGATCTGATGCTTGGGCTTTGGCCAACGTTGCATTAACCGCTGTCTGACAAGTGTCAAACGTTTGCGCTTGGATGGCTTTATCATAATCTGTTTTACATGTTTGGAATTTAGCAACCAATGTCCCCGAATTTTTAATCCCTTCAATCTTATCTTGGCATCGTTTAAAATAATAATGCGCTCCTGCTTGTGAATCGTAGTCGGAATACCATTTCAAGCATTGAACCACTGTCGGTAACGTGCCCCACACATTGCCTGCTGCAATGGTGTTTTGTTCAAGCGTTGATAAGCCCCCTTGATTGGTTGGCACACACCATGCTGTGTCACTGGAATGATCCTTATCTAACCAAGGGCGTAAGTGTGTTTCCCCCCATGTTTTAAGTCGGCGATGAAGCGTATATAATGCACCGCCGTCAGCACCATCACTATATCCATTGCCACACACAGCATCATTGTTGCCATCACAAACCGGACCAACCCAATCTTTACCGCTTAATTGAGGAGGATTGGGCGTCTCATCATAAAATGTTTCTAGGCTCGTTGATAGGACTGCTGGATCCGTCGCTAAAACTGCTTTGCCCCATGCATAAAATAACTTTAAATGATCGATTGTATCGTCGAGTAAATCTTCTGGCCACAAACCGCTGGTAGATTCCGCAGCTGTACAGCAATCATCCCCGTTATTCACTCCCGCGCAATTATACTTGTCACATTCTTCATAAGGCCAATCTGGCGTGCGGCAAAATGCTTCCTTGCCGGGCTTCCAGTTCAAACCATCTTCCGGCGCTGTTGTATTAGCACACATGTTTGCAGGTGCAAAAAATTTCGGATCTGAATCCACCGCATCAGAAATAAGCGCGCTTGGTGCGGTTGCGGCAATATCTGCATCGCTTGGTTTATGACGAATGTCTTGCATATCCCACAATGCTTTAAATAATCCTGTGTTATTGGGAGAAGCAGGATTAGTGGTAAAGACATTAGGATACCCGCCAACACGCGCTTCTTCATCAATCCCTAACTTCGATAAGAATGAATCAAATTTTGTATAATCTGGTCGTGTTGGGTCATAGGACAAGGGATATGTGCTGCCAAAAGCCCAAACATTGCCATTGTTACAAATTGCGGGAACTTGTGCCCGATCAGGACAAATGTTGGCGGCTGGTCTTAAACTCTTGCCCGATTCTGGATCTGTCAATGGCTGACAACAAGGGTTATATCGAGGATCTTTAGATTTTACATCTGGCGCTGGATTGGAAATCTTTGGTAAAAGGGTGGTCAAGCCACTGGTGAATACACTTAAATCAACGGTTCCACGCTTAGATCTTAAGGCGCGTAATTGCTCCGTGTTATAAAATGCATACCGAGAAATAGTATCTTCAGATTTACCGCGATCCACATTAAAACCATGTCGGCCATTACTATTGGAATCAAAATAATCCGTAACCTGCGCGGGATCTGTCACCGCATTTTGCAGCGCCCCTTGCAGGGCATTTGATAAAAATGTCTCCGTCGTCGAAAGCCCCGCATCTTTCTGCAATTGATTCCAATACCGCGTCAATCCCGGCTGAACCACCGCCACTTGCAACACCAAGCTTGCTGCGGATAAAGCTATCGATGCGGTTCCAACCGTGATCCCTAAACCAGGCACCACTTGACTTAATGCAGCTTGACATGGTGTACAAAAAGTAACAATAATAATTACTAACAACAATGACAACAATGCCCCAAAAATACTGTTGTGTTTACATTTCTGAAATGCACCGCCCAACTGCGTGCGCATTTGCATTTCACCGTAGCTCGCATAATTCGACGCCAACGATGACGCCGATGTTGTTGCTGCCACTGTCGTCACATTCTTAATCTGGGAAATACGACCCCAATTAAGCGTGATCGCAAATAAAATGATCGCAATTGAGCTCATGATGATTAACAATACTGAAGCTTGTCCGTTTTTCTTATGCATGCATCCTCTAATATTTAACCGCGGCATTCACGCGCTTTGTTCGATAAAATTCTGGTTGTAACTGCTGACGTACGTCTGTCCCATTTGTCATCGTGCTCTCATTTTCATAACGGCGTTCCGCTAAATCCATCCCCGCCCAGCGAAAAATCCGAATCATCCCTAAAGCTAATAAACAAATGGCAATCATCACAAAGGTCATCTCAATCGTTGATTGGGCCCTTACCTTTCGGGTCATGGTAATTTTCCTTTAGTGTCCGTCAGCCACGCATGCCCTGTTTTGTCTAAAACGCGTGTACGTATATACAGCATTTTAGAATCTGTGTCGAAACAGGTTAACTTAATATTATCTCCTGAGAAACACGATGACCCTCCCAATATACCCCCGCCGCCACATGCTTCCACAGGATTTTCTGTATTGTCAGGTAAGGTTGCCCTGGGCACGCCATTAACACAAAAACGTTGTGTGTCTCTGGTTAACTGAAACATGCGTTGAACCAGTTCCACTTGATTTTTAACACCCGTGCTGCGCGCATATTGTCCGTCCTCAGGATTATAAAGTTTTCCTTCTTTAACTTCAAAGTATGTGCCAGGTTTTGTTTGCGTTAAAATGGACATTTCCCGCTGCAAGCCTGGGGTTCTGCCATTGATATACTCAACACTGCCATCATAATCCCCTTCTTGATTGTCCATGACCGTTGCTGATGATGCAATGCCATTGGCATCCACGTTATACGCGTAAATCTGTTCATCTTGCCCGTCATTGTCTAAATCAAATGAGGTATTTGTGCTATTGCCCACATCCACATTTAAATCAATAGCCCTAACTGCTTTCCAGTGCCATGCCATATCCGCACGGGCTAATTTGCCATTGGCAGCAGCCACTTGAGGATCGTCAGTAAAAATGTCATTGCGGTTTAGGTCATACGCTTCTTTATCTGTTAAAACACCTTGGTCTGCATTGGTCGACTGATTATAAAATAGCGGACAGCCGTGCCACGTTTCAACAACTGGATTAACAAGCGGATCGCTGGTTGTTCTTAAACACTGAAATTCCCAACCCTTGTATCGTGTGATGCTAGTGTCGTCTGGATTGGTTGGCGTGATCGCAACGGGGGTTCCTGAATATGAACGTTGAAATCCCGCCGGCGGATCAAATGTTTTTGGCACCAGCGCCGCCGTGGTTAAAGGAATATGCACACCATTAACATAAAGATCGGTGGTTGGAAAATTACGTGCGTCAGATAATTCTGAACCTTCGAGGGGGTAATACAATAAATTGGTTAACATGCCGCTGCCCATGGTAAAAAGTTGCGTGCGGTCACTGTTGCCATAGCGGCTAATATCTGGTGAAAGTCTGTCTTCTAAATAAATCACACTACTATTCATGCGACCAACGGTTCTGGTCAAAGAGTCATTATACGATTGCAAGAGCGCCATGCGCATGGCTTTTAATTGCACATTTTGTTGCTGGCTTGCAGACACACTGTTGCGGACAATGCCGCCGATCAAAAACACTAAGACAGCACCGAATACAGCTAATTCCGTCGCTGCTTGTGCTTTTTTATGCTTATTGAGAAACAAAAACATTCCCACTCTTGCTCTCCGAGGATGACGATGAATCAATGCGATTCGTAAAATATTCTGTCTGCCCTGTTTGTGGATTTAACAACGGAACCGCCTGGACCATGGTTTGAGATTGCGCCTGTGATGAATACCTGACGACGGAATTAACTTTCGATGGATCATACTGATCACCAAAATCATCGACGCTTTGCTTCCACCGCCCCTGAAATCCGCGCTTGATATACGTATTCATGGCCAGAAGCGCGAAAATAACAATCATCGCCAACACAATAAACTCAACCATCGATTGTCCATTATGTTTAAGTTTCATAACTTAATTAATCCCTGCGTTTGTGACTGTATTTGTAAATGTTTGTGACGTTTCACTAACAATGGTTTGTATCCCCGCCGCTGTTTCATAAATTTCTTTATTACTGCCCATTGAAACCATGGAATTTGACGTATCTAAATGCGATGATCCCGCACTATAATCTTGCTCAGAATTTTCTTGTGCTGCTAATTGGTCTGCCGTTGCCTTAATAATGCTTTGCGTTCCACGTTTAAAAGAGGGCGCCATAAAATACACCGCTGTCATCACCACGCCGACGATGATAATATATTCAACCAAAGATTGTCCCTGCGCATTATATTTCATTTAGCAGCCTCTGCTGGTGGCAACTGCGCACTGTCCGACCCTATTTGAGTGCTTTGTGCAAAATATTTTCCCCATCGCCCGTTTTCATCAAGAACCTTTTTATCCACACTATCGCGTCGCACCTCTGCTTCTGACTGGCCATAATATGGCTCATACTCATACGCTATTTTTTGCGTTGCTGGATCAACCTTGGCTGCTCCTAAACAATCAACGCCACCGGCCGTTGCCTGCGTGCAGGCTTGGGTCGCCATATCAACCATATAAATTTTTCCATCACGATGCCTTGCTTGAAGGCCGCGCTGCACATAAAGTGTCATGGCTGAAATGCCTGCCACCACTACAAAAAACAAAAGCACGTATTCGCTGGTAACCATCTGCCCTTTGCGTGCGTGCTTGAGTTTCATCATATCATCTCTAAATTTGCTTGAATATTATAAGCCCTAAAGGGGGGATATCGCTATCCCCCCTTATAAGACTTAAGACACCTCTTAACAAAAACACCTTAAGAGACTATTCCCACTTCTCTCTGGAGGTATTAATGATTTGCGATGTTTCTGTTGTTAGATTGCTTTCAGTACCATTAATTACCGTCTTTGAAACACCTTGACCAGCGGCGCCACCAAATGTTTCGATGGTGTTGCTGTGCGTTGATGTTATTTTAACGGCCTTGGTATTGTCTGGTGAATATTGATCACCGATATCATCCGCAGATGACTTGACCTTACCTTGGATACCACGTTTGAGGTATGTTTGCACCGCGAGCAATGCGCCGATGATGATGATGATCAAAATCGCGTATTCAAGCGTGCTTTGAGCTTTCTTATTATTAAAGTGTTTAAACATTACAACTCCTCCTTGTATTAGAGCCCAGTTGGCATGTCGCCTGTACCAGCTGTAACATTATTTGAATATGTGGTTGATTGTTCACCTTGTTTTAAACGAGAATTTGCACTATCAGCTGCAACAACACCTTCATCTAATATCTTTTTCTCTGTAGAATCTTTTTGAACAGAATAATTAGATTGTTGGTAATAAGGTTCATATTGCACTGATTTTCCTAATTGGCCTGTTGAATTAGCCATATAGGTACTGGCGTCACGCACACGGGCTTGCAATGCACGTTGTGCATATTGTTGCATCGCCACGATACCTGCCACAACCAAGGCGATTAACAACGCATATTCTGCGGTGTTTTGAGCTTTCTTATTCTTTAATAAATGCTTAAACATATATTTCCTCCTTATATGGGAAATTAACCTTCACAATTATTAGTTGCTGGATTGAATCTTTGATTTCCAGTACACAAACCTTGATTGGCTTGATTGCCAAAAATATTTGTATTAACTGTTGTTGTTGTAAATGTATCTTGTGCCGTAACCAATTTACCTGCCATGCTGTTAGCTTGTTGGGTTACTTGATCCATAGACGCATTCATTCTTTGCTTGAATGGGCTCGCATCTGAAACTAAGAAGGCGATTAAGATGACAATCACCCCTGTGACCAAGACGATATATTCTACCGTGCTCTGGCCTTTTTGACGATTTCTTAAAAACATATGTTCCTCCTGAAAGTAAGTGGGTTGCTTTGTTTAAGGCGTGTTGGCCAAACGCGCTGCCGCGTTGGTCATGCTCACGCTTAATGTGTCCATCGTATTCGTCATCCGACGCTGAAACAGTGAACCATTCGTTGCCATATAGGCAATTGCCACCATCACAACAGCCGTGACGAGGATAATATACTCGACAGTACTTTGAGCTTTATCCTTTGATGGCTTAAACATGTGCTCCCCTCTCCTTTTAAGTTTATTAAATATTAATTGGCGAATTCTTGTGTGACAGCTTTTTGGGTCGCTTGCGCGGAACGAAATACATAGGTACTCATCGCTGCAACAGCAGCGGTGATAACAGCCACGACAATGGCATATTCGATCAGGTTTTGTCCACTGGACTTGTGTAGTTGCATCGTCGTGTGACCTTTGTATTTGTTAATGCTGTCCTGGCCCTTAGTTTGTCCCAACAACTCAAACTAATCAAGAACTCTTGGTCGCGGGCCTTCATTTATATTAAATCCCCATAGGGGATAGAATTCATACCAATGGTATAGTATGGCATATTATATATAGAGCGTCAACCTAGACGCGCCCATATTTTTCGGCCATGTTGGTCAATAATATCTAAATTATTTAAAAGCCTGCATGAATGCTCAATCGAATCAAAATCTTTATAACCTTCTGTTCTATCTATGGTTACAACATTTAAACGGGCATTAAATTGCCTGCGTGTGCGAAGCGCGTTGGCACTATCATCAAATACGCCGAAAAGATGTGCCGCATAGTCTGTTTTTAAGTTGTTTAAAGTCGCATTATCAGCTTTTTTATCTTCTGGCGCGCTATCTAACGTAAAGGTATGCACATAGCTTAAAACGATGTCTTGATCTGAAGTTGCATTTGCAATATTAGTAATCAAGACCCGTTCTGGTTTTCCTTCACTGGACAAAATTACAAAGCCGCGATAGGACTCATCTGCCAAAATAATGTCACGGCTTACAAATTTGACAGGTTGATGCAAAACATAGGTGTTGACCATTTGGATTGGACTTAAATCACCCGCCATCAAAGAAGCCATGTCTTTATTGGCGACATCTATACCTATAATAAATTGACGCTTTACATGCGCAATTGGCGCAAAATCAATCAATACATCTTGATTGGAATCAACAAGCGCAATGCGACTGATTTGCTTTGACGGGTCATTGCTCATAGCTCTTAAAAAATCGTAAACAGCAGCGTCGAGAAAATCACTTTTAATGTTTTTAATAATCAGTGGTCGGATATTATTAAGCAACGTATCTGCCATCCGCAGCGTCGCGGTCTCTATTGGCGTTAGTCGCAGGGGCTCACAAAAATTGCGAGCAATATCGTGATGACGCGCATCAATGAAAAAATGACTGTCGTCGCCAAGTTCCACTTTAAGACAAGCCACGCCAATTTGCCGATACGCCGCTTCCTTGGCAAGGGTTGCTGCATCAACGTTTTCTAAATCGTCGACGGATTTCACACTACCCCATGGACTTGGAAATAAATCGTTGAACGCTGCTTGGATAAAGAAATCTTTAGCTGTTGCAACATCCGCCCCATCTTCAAGCGGTGGTAAGGTATTGATCGTCGGTAAATCTGCTTCTCGCGGCGGATCTTGAAATAGTGGGATCATTGGTTCGACACGTAAAGTTAACGGCTCGTCCTGTTGTGCGTCTTCTTTGATGTCGTCTTGTGAAGACATGATAGGCAAATCTTCAGACGCCATTAATGGCGTCTCTACGGATAATTGTGGAACCGTGGGAATGTTGGCAATGATGGCGGGGGGCAAACTGGCAATCAATTGCGCTTTTTTATCGTCGGGGATCTGAAATTTATTTTTAAACTTTCGACCACGCGGACTTACAATGTTAGCTTCTTTAAGCACTTCGTGCACGGAAGACTTGGATACAACCCGACCAAATTGTTTATCAACTAATTCAACCAACTCTCGACAAGAAAGATTGGCAGATTGTTTTTTCTGGTCCAAGATAAAAGCAACCACGTCATCCGTTAATTTATACGTTACACCCATATATTATGTGATCGTCAGTTCATCCCCTTGTTGAGTTTGCGTCTGATCAATTTTACCAGCAGGTAATTCAATCGCGCAACAAGAATTAAAGAACAGGGGAGACAAATGATATGGCTTTAATTGACGGCACAAACCAACAACACGATTTTTCTGATCTAGAAAAATAACATCGATTGCAAAACGCATAAAAAACATGTGCACCGACGAGCAAGGCGTGATCTGTAGGCCTTCTCCATCTGGCAAATAGTTTTCCCCAAGCAAACCCTTCATGCGTAGTTTGGCTGTGTCCGCAACTCTCAGGCGTGTCGCTAAGATGCTGTTGCGGGTTTTGTTGGTTAGCGTCATGTTTATGGATTAAAAATATTCTTAGAAAGTGGGATGCCGCGTGTTTGGAAGTCTTCGAAAATTTTTGGCACATACCCTGTGGGCGTATATTCACCAACAACAACCCCTTCGGCATTGATGCCGCGTTGACGGAAGATGAAAATGTCTTTCATTTCAGGAAGGCCGTCGACCATGTTACCTGTAAGCTCCGTGATCGCGGTGATCTTACGCGTCCCGTCGGAGAAACGGTTAATTTGAATGACAATATTGATCGCAGATGCCGCCATTTCATAGATCGCGCGCAATGGCAATTCAATCCCTGAGAGCAGCACCATGGAGGTCACACGAGACATAACGTCGCGTGGTGTGTTGGCGTGAAGCGTTGTCAACGAACCATCGTGACCTGTGTTCATCGCCTGCAACATGTCTAAAACTTCCGGTCCACGACACTCACCGATAATAATGCGGTCTGGGCGCATACGTAACGTGTTAATAAATAACTCACGGATGGTGATCTTACCACGACCTTCAATGTTCGCTGGTCTTGCTTCAAGGCGCGCCCAATGTGATTTGGTTAAACGCAATTCCGCCGCGTCTTCGATTGTAATGATGCGTTCATTATCAGGAATAAATTGTGAAACAATGTTGAGCAGCGTTGTCTTACCAGCGCCGGTACCACCAGAGACAATAATATTCTTACGCCCAATAACGCACGCATTCATAAACTCACCCATGGCAGGCGTCAGCGAATGAAAACGATTAAGCAAATCATCGATCGTATATTTTTCTTGAGAGAATTTACGAATGGTGATCATGGGGCCGCCCAACGACAACGGCGGAATGATGGCATTGATACGGCTTCCATCAGGCAAACGCGCATCCACCATCGGCGTTGATTCATCAACCCGACGACCTAAAGGTGCTAAAATACGATCAATCGTTGCACGCACCTGATCGTTGGAAATAAAACGCTTATTCGTGAGCAGCAATTTACCTTTTTTCTCAACAAAGATTTCATCCTTATTGTTAACCATGATGTCATTGATATCGACATCCGCTAAGAAATCTTCCAATGGCCCCAAACCTAAGGCCTCGTTGACAATTTCACGCACAAGTTTAGAACGTTCTTCTTGAGATGAAATAAAACTACCCGATGCATCGGTCATCAAATCGGTTACAATAACTTCGGCTGCCTTGCGAATATTTGCAGCTTGCGCAGGATCTGAGAGCGCTTCCGGCGATATCTTTTGCAAATTCATGCGCTCAACCAACTTTTGATGGATTAAGCGCTTTAATTTAATAACTTCGTCTTCTTCTTTTTTAAAATAAGTCCCGCCACCAGAGCCCTGCTTAATACCAAATTTTTCCCAGAACTCGGCATCTTTCTTATTCTTAGGGTCTGCCGAGCGAACCTTAACAACGTCGGAGACCTGCACAAAGATGTCTTCATCTTGTAATTTATCCGCCATGCCAAAAAACAGCTCGGAGACTTTTGCCTTTGGACTGTCTAAAACACATGGAATACCGCGATTAAGCGCTGAACCAACGGTTTTACCGTCGGATGGGATTAACGCAAAAATATCGCAAGGCAATGCTGTTTTCACTTCTTGCCATGCAACACCCCCGCGACTTTCAGCACGATTTAATATGATTTTAATCATACGCAGCGGATAATGCAGTGCTTGCAACATCTCAAGCGTTGACTTGGCTTGATACACCGCCAAGACATCCGGCGTGGTTGGCAAGAAAATCAAACTAGATTGATCAAGAACGCTAATCAAGACTTCATTAAATGTGCCGCCGCCATCGACGATGATATATTCATATTGTAACATGGCGCGTTTTAAAAATATGCGCACATTGTCGCCTGTCACCAAACCTGCTTGCCGTAAATGATTAATGCCAGATAAGAAATCAACGCCGCTAACATGCTTAACCACAAAACGACGCATAAAATCTGGGTTGTCATCTTTGGCCACTTCAGCGAGCAAGTCTGCTAAACAAAATGGTGCGGAAATATTTAAGGAACGGGCAAGATCTTGACCCGCTTGTAAATTCATATCAAGCAACAATACTTTCTTAGCCTTCATGGCAAGCGCGGCAGCAATGTTTGCGCTAATAAAGGTCTTACCGACCCCGCCCTTATTGGAAAATATGGTTATGATTTTACAAGACATACTTCTCTTTGGATCATTTTGCCTGGTAGACAATAGGAATGGTTACATTTAAATCCGACGCTTGCATGTCTTTTGAAAATGGAGCGTAAGGCGCCGCGATTTTGGCAGCATTTAACGCATCGTCGTCGAAAGCTTGATGCCCCGAAGACTGCACCACGTTAGCTGCAATCAATGTCCCATCTTTTTGAATATTTAGTCTTAATTTAACTGTGCCCTGCCATTTATTTTTCAATGCTTCCAGTGGATATGAAATATTTTGCGATATCTTCACTTGAATATCTTGCATATATTTCTGAACGGTCGCAATCGGCTCTTGAACAGCTACTTCTTTTTTAATCTGCTCTTCTAAGATCGCCTTGGGCTTCTGCGCCGGCATTTCAACGCGTTTAACCTTTGCTGGCACAACAGCTGGCTCATCTTGTGCTGGCATGGTTGTAACATTACCCATATTAGGATTTGGATCAACCGGCTCACGCTTATAATTATTTATTTTCTCTGCTTCATCAACAAAATCATTTAATTCCTTCGTTGGTATTACAAATTGATCCTTGGCATATTTTTTATTATGCACAATAACTGGCGTTAAGGTGATCACAAGTTCCTTGGCTTCATCTGGTGCTTGCTTAGAAGAGCTTCTAAACATCATCCCAACAACGGGAATCTTTCCTATAAATGGAACGCTTTTCTTTTGATCACTGTCTGTATAACGAATCAACCCCGCCATAACCACCGTTTGTTTATCATCCAACATCAATTGCGTTGTAGCGTTGCGTGTTTTATAAGCGACACCGTTTGTCGATGTTGCGGCAACAGGAAATGTTGTATCAATGTCGCTGACTTGCAAGTTCATCAACACATCGATCTTGCCTTCTTTAATTGTTGGTGTAACTGTAACGGTTAAACCATATTGCTTGAAGGTGACATTGGTTTGTGTGCTGGTCGATGACGCAGATGTTGTGGTCGACTGGATTGGTACTTCCCCGCCAACATTAATGGTGGCTTCTTTACCGCTGGTTACCAACATGCGTGGGCGTGATAATGTGCGCGCTTTACCTTGAGACACTAAAAGATTAATGGTGTTGATGATGCTGGTGGTGCGATTAAATTGCCCTAACTTAAACCAGTTGGGAGACCCACCGGTTGTTGGGTTGCCTGATTCCGCATAAGTTAATGTTGTGCCGCCGCCGCTATTTGTCCAATCAAATCCTAACTTCTTATCAAGTGTTGAGGATAATTCCGTGATCTGCATATCAATCTGAATTAATTCCTGCGCTTCATCTTCCTTGCACAAATTAATCACTTGTTCAGAAAATGGTTCGAGCACTTTATCTAAACGGGATTTTTGATCTTTATTAACGTTGCCCGAAAGAACCACTTTGCCTTCCACATAATTAGCATCATAAACAATTGTTGTAATACCAGCATCTTTCAATAGCGTTTCAATGCGTGCTTTAATCCTTGCTAAGTCATCATTAGCGACGTTGACGGAATAAACCTTCTTGCCACCTTTATCCCAAACAAAAAGGATCGTGTGCCCCATGCGCCTTGCCACAACAGAAACTTCATTATCATTGGCGTCAGCAATGTCAGCAATGTCAGGATCAGTTACAGAAACGCGAGTTAAACCATCGACCTTAACGTTCTGAACGTCGCCTAGGATCATGTTAATATTATGGTCTTCTTGGGCAATGGACATTGTCGCTTGTGACCCTATGAAAAGAAGTCCCAGCGCAACGAAAGATAATTTAATACGGGAGATGCGCATCAAAGCTCCTTGCCGCCTCTAAAGATTTGTATATCTGGTTTAGCGGGCTTGTCGTCGTCTTGATTAATGATGCCTTTTAAATCGTCCGGTAAATCAATGTCTGCGCCTTGATTTTGCAAGACATAATCTGCCAATGTTTTCCATGTGGTTGTCTTGACCATTTGGCGTTCGGTTTCTTGAGGAGAACGCAATGCAAATTCAAGCGTACCATTCTTATCCGCAAAAATTAAATAACCTGCTTCTTGAGGATCAACCGCTAAGGTCACCTTGATCGCCGGAGAATTTTGTTGTTCTTCATAACGTGTGCCTGTTTCATCTAAATTGGTGTTAACCGCCAAGACTTCTAGGCCTTGAAAGACCATGGCCGTAATGGTTTTTTGTTTGCGTTCGCCATCTTTGCCTAATCGGCCTTCAGGAACATTGAGCCTTGCGATGATGTCAACCATATCCCCTGGATTAAGCAAACCACCGACGGCTGCCAAAGAATCGATCTTAACGGTAACCGCGCGCTTGCCTTGTGGCGTCTTTAACGCTAAAGAAGGTTTGGATTTCTTAACAGGTTGTCCACCTGCATTAGCTGCTTGTTGTTGCTGTAATTTCGTTTGAAGCTCAGCAATTTGCTTTTGAACCACTTGGGCTTGTTCAGTGCGCACTGCTTGGATTTGTTGCTGTAAAATCGCCGCGCGTTGATCTGCTTGCGCTTGCATTTCAGCAACTATTTTCTTTTGCTTAGCTTCATATTCTTCCCGACGCTCAATATCGTGGCGCTCAATGGTGCTGTTGACAGCAAAACCAATCACGGCTGTTGCCGCGATACCCAAGACCACCGCGACGATCAGCAATAGAATTTGTTTTTTATTATTATCCATAGTGCGCAAAACCTCCTAATCCCGTTGGCTTATTTGCCGCCGCCAATGAGATTTTGATTAACCCTAACCTTAATTTTTTCTGCTAAATTATTGATGTGTTCTAAAACCGCCTGTTGTTGCTTGCGTGTGGTCAATGCTGCGATCAAATCTGCCTTGATTTCAGCAAATTGTTTTGTCTCGCCGCCTTTTTTCTCGTCGACATGGACAATATAATAATTGTTGTCCGCGCCTTTAAAAACACCGCTAGTACCACCGGCATCTAAATTCGCTATGGCAGATTGCATCGCCGCTGTTGGGGCTTTGGTAAAAGTCTTTAACGCGCCACCATCCGCTGCAGTTTTACCCTTGGATTGCGCCTTGGCGATATCAGCAAAATTGCCACCTTGTAAAATAGAAACCAAAACATTCTTCGCGGTAGCTTCATCCGCTAATACAATCTCGCGCACCTTCCATTGGATAGGCATGACAAAATCGGCTTTATTATCATTGTAATATTTTTGTGCTTCTGCTTCTGTGACGGTCACATCTTTGGTTAAACGATTCGCTAATTCTTGAACTAACATGGTGCGACGAAAATCTTCAACAGCTTCGGAAATATCTTTGCTTTGACCAATGCCGCTATCCTCTGCGTCTTTTACCAACAATTGTTGGCGAATGAGTTCGTTGAGAACTTGTTCCTTAACACCTGGTTTGCTTGGATCAAAGGTTGGTAAACTTTCTTTGAGCAATCGAATACGCTGATTAAACTCTTCGGTCGTTAATGTCCAGCCGCCAACCTTTGCGATGACATCATCGGAGAGGGGCTTATTATCGTCAGAAACAACATCCGGCGTGGAAGCCTTAGTGGTTTGCGTTGATGCTACAGGAGCCTTTGTCTCTGGTTTTTTAGGATTAATGATGTCGCAACCTGTTACAGCAAAAGCAATAACAACAACTAAAAAACCGCAAAAACGATTCATACAGCCTCCCGTTTATATTTGGACTTCATTAAGTATATCCCTCAAGGATATAAAATGCAAATTTGAATTGAATTAAATTTTTATGCTACCAAAGCTTCAACTGCTTGCTTTTCCGAAATTAGCTCTTGAAGCGTTGCTTGAATTTTTTCTTTAGCAAAGGCATTGTGTTCTAAACCTTGCACAATTTCCCAATCTTGGCCATTGCTACGCAACGGATACCCAAACATAATCCCTTGTGGAACGCCATAGCTGCCATCTGATGAAACAGCTGCAGAGAAAAATTCGCCTGCAGGGGTTGGCGTGATGATCCCGCGCACGGTATCAATGACCGCATTGGCTGCCGACGCTGCAGATGACAGGCCACGCGCTTTGATGATGGCTGCGCCGCGTTTCTGAACGGTTTCAATAAAGGTTGTTTTAAGCCAGTTTTCGTCGGTGATCGCCGCTGTCGCTGGTTTACCGTTGACGGTGGCATGATAAAAGTCGGGATATTGCGTCGCTGAGTGATTCCCCCAAATGCCGACATTTTTAACAGCGGTTGTGGCCACTGCAGATTTTTGAGCCAATTGTGTTGTGGCACGATTTTGATCAAGCATGGTCATGGCAAAAAAGTTTTTTGCTGGGATGTTTTTAGCCGTGCTCTTTGCAATCCATGCATTGGTATTACAAGGATTCCCGACGACCAAAACCTTGCACGTTGGCTTTGCGCTATTCGATAAGGCCTTGCCTTGTTCGATAAAAACGCCGCCATTGATTTTCAACAAATCGCCGCGCTCCATGCCTTCTTTGCGTGGGACGCTACCAACTAACAGCGCCCAATCAATGTCTTTGAAGGCAACATTAGGATCCGACGACATGGTGACTGATTTTAACAATGGAAATGCGCAATCATCGAGTTCCATGATAACGCCGCCTAAAGCTGGCAGGGCTTTTTCAAGCTCGAGCAAACTTAATTCAACTTCTGTATCACGCCCAAACATCTCACCGGAGGCGATGCGAAATAACAAGGCATAACCAATTTGACCTGCAGCACCCGTGATTGCGACTTTAACTTTTTTTGCCATATTTTTTCTCCTCGATTAACGACGGTAATTTTGTTCGCGCTTCTTGTATTTTTTCAAGCGTGATATCCGCTGTGATGATCACTTCTTTGTCCAAACTGCCTTGCGCGATGATCTCGCCCCACGGGGAAATGATCATGCTATGCCCATACGCTGGCATACCTTGCCCATCTAATCCCACTTGATTGGGCGCCAAGACATACGATAAATTTTCAATGGCCCGCGCTTGAAGCAATGCTTGCCAATGCGCCTGACCTGTCGCTTTCATAAAACACGACGGAACAACCAACACATTAGCACCCTGACGGGCATAATGTTGATATAAATCAGCAAACCTTAGGTCGTAACAAATGGACATTCCAACCGAAAAGTCCTCGACCTTTGCCATCACTTTTTTTGTTCCCGCCTTAAAACAATCGGCCTCACGTACGATCTTATCACCCAGCCTCGCATCAAATAAATGAATTTTGCGATATTTTGCTGCAACCTTGCCCTGTGCATTAATAAGCACAGAGGTGTTGTACATTTTTTTAGGGTCTGTGGTTTTTTCTAGGATGGATCCAAGCAGGATGTTTGCTTGATATTTTTTGGCAAGTAAAATGAATGGCGCTGTTGAGGGCCCAGGTATTTTCTCTGCTACGTGAAATTTTTCAGGATGCCGTGGATCACCGCGCCAATGAAAAATTTCTGGCAATAAAACAAATTTGCTGCCCTTGGCTAATGCCTTAGTGACAAACCCTACCGCTCTTGTAATATTTTCTTGTTTGTCCGCCGTGGCATTGAATTGGATTAGGGCAACGCGCATTATTTTTTTAACATCGCACCATATTCTTGGTAGCACGTTGTATAAAAACTTTGACTTTTAAGATTGTTGCGCCATGCGTTGAGTTTAGGATATGCGGCTAATGAGACGCCCGCGAGTTCCGAAGGCTCTAGCAATGAAAATAAGACAATATCAGCCAACGTCAACTTATCATTGACGATATAAGCGTGCGCCGCTAATTGTTGTTCAATGACGGGGAAATACATCTCTAAGAATTTAACAGCGTCATCAACGGACTGTTGGTTGACGGGACGATTCATGCGTGGGGCGAAAATACGTCCAAAAGCAATGCTGGATAAATGAACGCCAATATGGGTCGAGATAAAATCAATCCACTGATCAACAACCGCACGCGCTTTTAAATCTTTAGGATAAATTGGAGAATTTGCTTTTTCGGCTAAGTATTTACAACAGGCATTGCTTTCAAACAAATGAAAGCCGTTATCATCAATGGCGGGAACTTTGCCAACCGGATTGATTTTCAAAAACCATTCTTGCTTTTGTTCACCTTCACGCAAATTAACCAAATGCCACTTATGTTCCAACCCTAAATAGGTGGCGGTAAGTCTAACTTTGATTGCAGGTGATGATAAATCTGATCCATAGATGGTTAGCATAATATTTCCTTGACGGTTTAATAAAGTTTACTATAATAACAAATCTTTCTAGACCCCATCGTCTAGCCTGGTCAGGACACGAGCTTTTCAAGCTCGGTGCGCGGGTTCAAATCCCGCTGGGGTCACTTTCAACTTCCTCTTAAATTGCGTCTTCTTCTTTCCCGACCACATGTGCAATCGCAATAACCTTGTCACCCTTTGCCAAGTTGATCAATTTAACGCCAATCGCACTACGACCTGTTTCACGAATTTCCGACGGAGATGAACGTACGACCATGCCTTGTTTGGTCACGGCCATGATTTCATCGTCATCATTGGTTGCCATAACCCCAACAACAGGGCCGTTCTTATCGGTCAATTTCACATTGATGATGCCTTTGCCGGCGCGTGATTGCGTGCGGTAATCAGCAAAATCAGAACGCTTGGCATATCCGAGTTCACAGACGGTAAGCAACTTCGCGCCGGTCTTATCAACGTCGGGGGCAAAGACCAACATGCCAACCACGTAATCGCCCTTGTCTAAATTAATACCATTAACGCCCTTGGCAGAACGACCCATGTCACGCAATTGTTTTTCTGGGAAGCGTACCGCAATGCCTTGGTGGGTTGCGAGCAATACATCTTCTTTGCCGTTGCTTAAACCAACACCAATTAATGCATCGCCTTTTTCTAAACCAATACCAACGATGCCGCCTTTGCGTGGATTACCAAACGCAGAGAGCATGGTCTTTTTAACAAGGCCCATCTTGGTTGCAAAAACTAAGTATTGATCATCGCGGAATTCTTTAACAGCAACGATCGCGCTAATTTCTTCCTCGGGTTTAAACGATAGTAAGTTTACAATCGCCTTGCCCTTGGCTGTGCGTGATGCGGCAGGGATTTCATAAACCTTAAGCCAGCGCACCGTCCCGTTATTTGAGAAGATGAGTAAGAAGTCTTTGGACGACGCCACAAACATGCGCTCCACAAAGTCTTCTTCGCCGGTGGTCATCGCCGTGACCCCTTTGCCACCGCGTTTTTGCGAACGGTAGCTATCAACGCTTAAGCGTTTGATATAGCCTTTGTTACTGATCGTGATCGCCATGTCTTCGTCGGCAATTAAATCTTCAATTTCAATGTCTTCGGCCTTGCCTGTGATTTCTGTGCGGCGAGGATCGGCATATTTTTTCTTAATCATCAACAATTCTTCTTTGATGATACCATCGACACGCTTGTCGGAATTGATAATCGAGCGATAATTATCGATGTCTTTGAGCAATTGTTGATATTCCGCTTCGATCTTATCGCGTTCCAATGCTGCCAAGCGTTGCAGTTGCATTTCCAAAATGGCTTGGGCTTGCACGTCGGATAAATCAAATTTGCGGATGAGCGCTTCTTTAGCTTCCTGGGTGGTCTTAGCTGCACGGATGGTCTTGATGATTTCATCCAAATGCTTAAAGGCGATTTTCAAACCTTCTAAGATGTGCGCACGACGCAAGGCTTTGTCTAAATCAAATTGGGTTCTGCGACGGATAATCAAACGGCGATGGGCAATGTAGTAGCTCATCAATTGTTTTAAATTAAGTACCTTGGGGCTTTTGTTGACGAGCGCCAAGTTGATGATCCCAAAAATCACTTCCATTTGGGTGTGCTTGTATAAGTAATTTAAAACAATGTTTGGATCAACTTCACGACGCAATTCGATCACAACGCGGATACCATCCTTGTCGCTCTCATCGCGAATGTCTGTAATCCCGTCGATTTGTTTATTTTGAACTTGATCGGCGATGGCTAAAATCAAGTTGGCTTTATTAACTTGGTAGGGCAACTCATTGATGATGATGGCTTCTTTGTTGCTCTTTTGTTGTTCGATCGATGTTCTAGCACGGATGATGATTTTGCCACGACCCGTGTTATACGCATTAACAATACCTTCTTTACCACAAATGATGCCCGCTGTTGGAAAATCTGGCCCTTTAACATGCTTCATCAAATCTTTGATGGTTGATTCAGGATTATCGAGCAAGGTAACAATACCGTCGACAACTTCACCTAAATTATGAGGCGCCATATTGGTCGCCATCCCAACCGCAATACCCGATGACCCATTAACCAATAAATTAGGGATCATCCCTGGTAAAATATCTGGCTCTTCAAGTGATCCGTCGAAGTTTGGTGAAAATTCCACAGTTTCTTTTTCAATGTCATTGAGCATTTCTTCGGCAACAGCTGCCATGCGAGCTTCCGTATAACGCATCGCCGCCGCTGTATCACCGTCGATAGAACCAAAGTTACCTTGGCCGTCAATCAAAGGATAACGCAAGGAGAAATCTTGCACCATGCGCACCATGGTGTAATACACGGCTGAATCACCGTGGGGATGGTATTTACCCAACACTTCCCCAACGATACGCGCGCTTTTCTTATAGGGTTTATTGTGCTCAAGATTAAGTTCCCGCATCGCATATAAAATACGACGGTGAACGGGCTTTAAACCATCACGCACATCCGGCAAAGCACGGCCAACAATGACCGACATCGAGTACGAAAGGTACGACTTCTTCATTTCCTCTTCGATATATACCGGAACAATCTTTTCTTTTTTATTTAAATCGCGAGACATTGCTACTCCTTTTAAATATCTAAGTTCTTAACTTCATGCGCATAGGTTTCAATGAAGAGTCGACGAGGTTCGACTTCATCACCCATGAGCATGGCAAATGTTTTATCCACTTCCACAGCGTCTTCTAAGGTAACTTTCAAAATGGTGCGGCGTTCTGGATCCATGGTGGTGTCCCACAATTGTTGTGGATTCATTTCACCAAGACCTTTGTAACGCTGTACATGCATGCCTTTTTTTGCATAGGCACGCACGGTGGCGATCAATTCCGCAATCGACATGACTTCATTTTTGGATTTCTCATCTTCAATGATAAATAAAGGTTTTAGCAAGTCTTTGGGCTTAACCTTATCTTTCTTATCAGAAGCCAACAAAACCTCGTCGGCATTCTTGCGATCATAATCTTTGAGCAATAAATCATATTTATCCAACGACGCTTGGATAGCGGCTAAATCTTCGGAATCAAACATTTCGACATATTGGGCTTCTTCGTCGTTCTTGGTCATTTCCGCAAGTTCTTTGTCATCATAAACATAGGCATCTTTGCCGCCGGACTTAACCAAATAACGGGGCATGCGCTTTGTTTTAGCGTCATACTTTTCCACGTAGTCAGAAAAAACAATGCCGCGACGCTTGAAGCGTTCAACAATGTGTTCGAGTTCGACCAAGGTGGTTAAAATTTCTTTGAGTTGAGCGGGCAAATACGTTTTCTTGCCGTCGATCTTTGTCACCTTAACACCGTCGGTGCCAAGTTCTAAGATTAAATCGCTCATTTCTTTTTCAGTTTGTATGTATTCTTCACGTTTACCGCGGCTGACCTTATATAACGGTGGTTGCGCGATATACACAAAGCCGCCTTCTATCAATTGCGGCATTTGACGGTATAACAATGTCAAAATCAATGTTCGAATGTGGGATCCGTCGACGTCAGCATCGCACATCAGAATCAATTTATGGTAACGCAATTTTTCAATATTAAAATCATCGCTGACCCCTGTACCCATGGCCGTGATGATGGTTCTAATTTCTTCATTGGATAAAATTTTATCCAAACGTGATTTCTCGACGTTTAAGATTTTACCTTTAAGTGGCAGGATTGCTTGGAACGCGCGGTTGCGCCCTTGTTTGGCTGAACCACCGGCGGAATCCCCTTCCACGAGATATAGCTCACATTGGCTAGGATCTTTTTCAGAGCAATCTGCTAGCTTTCCTGGTAAGCCACCGCTATCAAGCGCGCCCTTACGGCGGGTTAACTCGCGGGCCTTCCGTGCGGCTTCACGTGCACGTGCGGCAACAATCGATTTATCGACGATCTTATTAGCAACGGATGGATTTTCTTCAAAGAATTGGGTTAAGGCTTCCAAGGTCATGGAACCAACCAAGCCGTCGACTTCTGAGTTGCCAAGTTTGGTCTTGGTCTGACCTTCAAATTGTGGGTGCTGGATTTTAACTGAAATGACCGCAACTAAACCTTCACGGGTATCATCACCGGTGATACCTACATCATCTTTAAGCAATTTCTTAGATTTGGCATAATTATTAATGGCGCGGGTCAACGCTGAACGAAAACCTGATAAATGCGTGCCACCTTCGACGGTGTTGATGCTGTTTGCATAGGAGAAAACTGTTTCATTGTAGCTGTCATTGTATTGCATGGCCACTTCGACCATGGTCTTTTCTTTTTCTTTCTCGAAATAAAAAACCTTATTGTGCAATGGCATTTTATTTTGAGATAAATGCTCAACGAATGAAACAATCCCGCCTTTGAAATAAAAGACGTTTTCTTTTTGTTTGCCTTCACGCTCGTCGACAAACTTAATCGATATACCCTTATTTAAAAAGGCTAATTCGCGCAAGCGCTTGGCTAAAATGTCATAAGAAAAAATGTGTGTTTCTTTGAAAATGGTGCGATCTGGTTTGAACGTAACCTTGGTGCCTTGGCCCTTGGTCTTGCCGATGACCGTCAATTTGCTCATGGTCTTACCGCGTTCGAAGCGCATGTGGTAGATGCTGCCTTCTTTTTTTACTTCTACTTCAAACCATTCTGATAACGCGTTCACGCAACTAATACCAACCCCGTGCAAACCACCGGAGACGGCATATGTATCTTTATCAAATTTACCGCCCGCATGAAGCACCGTTAAAACAACTTCAACAGCAGGTTTTTTCTCTTTGGGCATTATTTCGACAGGTATACCACGACCATTGTCAGTGACCGAAATGCTTTCATTTTGATGAATGGTCACTTCGATTTCTGTACAGTATCCAGCTAATGCTTCGTCGATCGAGTTATCAACGGCTTCGTAAACCAAGTGGTGTAACCCGCGGCTAAACGTATCGCCAATGTACATGGCTGGGCGCATGCGAACAGCATCGAGTCCTTCTAGAACCGTAATACTACTGGCATCATATGTTTTTTTACTCATAACACCCTTCTTTGCTTAACTGATTTTGCCCACTTTAAAATAAATTTTGGACACGCTGGGGAAACTTGTTTGAACGTGTTTTAAATATTCATTATTTTCTAATTCCATCTTTACCCGACGGTGTGCAGAATCAACATGAACGGTCAGTGTCCCCTCTTTAAGGGATACGGCGCTTGTCTTTCTGTCGCCACCATAATGACGTTGCCACCACACACCAACTTCTGATGCGGCTTGATTCCCGCGGGATAATGGTGCAATAACTTGTGGAATGATATCTTTAATACTATTCATTTGGCAACCATTAATTTTAAAATTATTTTTACAGGCGCATCGGCAATGCTAAATATAAGTAGTCTTTGAGACGGAAAACACATGGTTTATCCGGTCCTAAGAATTCTAAGAAAATATGTTCATCGTTTAAATTCTTTAACGCATCGATGAAAAATTGTGGATTAAATCCGACGATGAGCTCACCTTGGCCATATTCAACCGCGACTTCTTCCCGTGATTCTCCAAGATCTGGGGTTATCTTTGAAATCACCAGCTTTTCTTTAAAGACTTCAAACTTGATCGCTTGAAAATCTGGGGTAGATAATAAATTTGCCCGACGGATGGCGGCTAATAAATCTTGTGTTTTAACTTTAACTTTATGTTGTACTTCTTTAGGAATAACTTGTTTATAATTTGGAAATTCCCCTTCAATGATGCGAGTGGCAATTAAATTCCCGTCGATATTAAACAAAACTTGATTACTAGATCCAATGATCGAACAATTACCTGTATCTTTTAAATTGCGATTAATTTCTGCAATTGCTTTAATTGGGATGATCATGCTGGCATCTTTTGATGCAGGTTGTAAAAGTTTTTTCTCCATCTTAGCGAGCCTGCGGCCATCGGTTGCAACCATACGGGCTGTATCGCCACTCACTTCTAATAATATCCCATTTAACACATACCGTGATTCTTCAAAAGAAACCGCAAAACTCGTTAAACGGATCATTTCCTTCAAATCGCTTTGTTTAATTAAAATCGCATCTTTGTCTTTAAATTCTGGGAATTTTGGAAATTCTTCTTTAGGTAAGCCATTTAACTTAAAACGGCAGTTTGCACCTTCAATTTCTATCTGATTATTCTTCCTTGCATAAACAATCACTTCCCCATTTGGTAATTCTCTAACAATATCGCTAAACTTTTTAGCTGGAATGGTTATCGCGCCTTGTTCATAGGTATGCACAGGTAATTCACAGGATATACCTATGTCTAAATCAGTAGTATTAAGTTTTAGAATCTCACCCTTTGCTTCCAATAACATATTAGATAGGATTGGAAGTGTGGCTTTGGATGAAACAATGTTGCTGACAACTTGAATCCCACCTAATAATGCGTCTTTATTCAGCTTAAATTTCATATTCACATCCTTGTCTGCTTTTTACTCTTTTTAACATTTTCAAGATAGAAGTCATTGTAGTAATTGTTGTGGATAAATTGAACTACGCATAAAACTCATTTATTTTCAACATGTTACAGTTATTAACACCTGTGGATAACCCTTGAATAAGCTTAAAAGTTGTGCACAGCTATTCTAATAGCACAAAACACAAATCATCAATCATTTTCTTCAACTCTTGGCTTTTGGTGGCTTCTAAATCGATTTTCTTAAATGCATGTAAAATCGTGGTGTGATCTTTACCCCCAAACGCAGCGCCAATTTCTGGTAATGAATGATGTGTTAATTTACGTGATAAATACATAGCCAATTGTCGCGGCAAGATAATATTTTTATGGCGATTCTTGGTTTTTAAGTCCGCAACCTGTATTTTAAAATAGGAAGCCACTTGCCGTTGTACCATATCCACACTAATGGTTTTAACGGTTTCCTTAACCATATCTTTTAAAACACTTTTAGCCACTTGTAAAGTAATTGGTTTATCATCTAATAAGGCATAGGCCACCACGCGGATCATGGCCCCTTCCAGTTCACGGATGTTGGTTTTAATTTCAGAAGCAATAAATGAAACCACATCATCGGGAACAACAACAGACTCGAGTTCTAATTTTTTTCTAAGAATGGCCACGCGTGTTTCATAATCTGGTGGCTGAATATCGGTAATCAATCCCCATGCAAAACGGGACACCAAGCGTTCTTCCAAATTTGCAATTTCTTTAGGCGGCCTGTCAGAACAAATGATGATTTGTTTGCGATGATCGTGCAATACGTTAAAGGTATGAAAGAATTCTTCTTGGGTGGATTCTTTGCCGGCGATAAAATGAATGTCGTCGATCAATAAGACGTCGATGGTACGATACTTTTGACGAAACGCCTCAGCACTGCGATGGCGGATGGCATTGATTAATTCATTGGTAAATTGTTCGGATGAAACATAACAAATTTTTAAATGCGGCTGTTTCTGACTAATTTCTTGAGTGATCGCCTGCATCAAATGCGTTTTACCTAAACCAACGGGACCATAAATAAAAAGAGGGTTATAAGATTTTGCTGGTGATTCTGCAACCGCTTGAGCTGCAGCAAAAGCAAAACGGTTTGATGGCCCTACAACAAAATGTTCAAATGAAAAACGCGGATTTAAATGCGCTTGTTTTGAAGGCCCGTCAAAATGTTGCTCGAGGCGATTTAATTTTTCTTGAACAGGTTTTTTGAGGAGCTCGGCATTGACTTCAAAGTTAACAACGGTCTCCCCATACCCTAAAGATTTAATGCTCTGCTCAATGGTTGTTAGGTAATGCTCGACAATCCAATTTTTAAAGAATTCGTCGGGTGCTTGGACGGTGATGCGGTTGTCTTTGTCTAAAACCGTTAAATTGCTAAACCACGTATCGTAGGATGTATCCCCGATGGCTTCGCGAATGGGTTGTTGGGCTTTTTGCCAGATTTCAAGTAGGTTCATTTTATTAGTATTGCACAGGTTATCCACAGGTGTGGATGAGCTCGACGGATTTGATCCAAAAATTCCCCTTTAAGGAGGTCATTATAACAAACAAGCAACCCAATGCAACGTTTTTTTAAACAGATATTTTAGCAGGCTCACAACTTACGTACTTTCAACTATTTTTATCTCAAGTCATAAAAATTTTAGTGCACATTATTGCTTGACTTGGGAATGCTCTATGCTATAATTTCGCATTATGAAAAAACACTTAAAGACACCAACAAAAATTGTAGGTAAAAAGAAGCACGGTTTTTTAAAGCGTATGGAAACGGCTGATGGTCGCGAAGTTCTCAAACGTCGTCGAGCAAAAGGTCGCAAAAGAATCGCCTTGTGATAAAATCTTTTATCATCGCGTTTATTAAACTATATCAGCGCTTAAGCTTTTTGAAACATCTGCTGCCTGCCTGCAAAGAGGCAGGTTGCCGCTTTTATCCCTCTTGTTCGCAATATGCGATCCAGGCGGTGGATAAGTATGGCGCAGCACGCGGTGTTTTGATGGCGCTAAAGCGTATTTTCCGTTGCTCTCCCCTATCTGCAGGCGGATACGACCCGTTAAGGTAAAAAACTATGGATAAGAATACAGCCCTAGCATTAGTTTTATCAGCATGCGTATTGTTTGGTTATGATGCTTTTTTCGGGGCACCAAAACGTGCCGAAATGCTAAAAAAGCAGCAAACTATTGCCACCAAAGAAGTTACAACTAAAAGCATCGTCACTTCTCCAGAGGCGCCAAAAACTGTTACAACCCCACCTGCCTTTACATTCAAAGAAGAAAACAATGATATTAAAACCACAAATACGGGTTTTTCATTAAGTAATGCGGGTGGATCGCTCCACAATATACGTGTTGGCGCTAAAGATTTATTGCCGTTGAACAAGGTTTTGACAGTTGCTGGTTATGAAAACGAGCAATTTGTGGTAAAGAGCCTAGATTCCAATAGAGCGGTATATTATTTCAAGAACGACAGAATGGAAATTAAAAAGACCGTTGAATTCAAAGATACGAACAACATTTTAGTCAGAATGGAAATTAATTCAAAGGAAGCGGCTAAAATTAACCTATTTGACATTGATTTTGTGAAACATGCCGCGGATGCTAAGGAAAATAGCTTATACGAATATTTCGTTTCCATGGATAATAAGGTTGTACGTAAGGGAAATGCCTTTAAATTTGAAGCCAAAGAGAATAAAACCGTGGCAGGGCAGGTTCAATTTGCAGGTTTTAGAGATCATTTCAATATATTTGTCGTTCATCCTGAGTTCGGGACAAAAACATTTGAAATCAATAAGCTTACAGATAGTCAACTTAATGTAGCGGTAACTGCGGGAGGGGCACAAGCGTACGATTTTAGTATTTATGTGGGGCCCCAAGACACGCCACTAATGAAGAAATATGGCAAAGGCTTCGAAAAGGCCGTTGCGTTTAGCCGTTTTTGGATTCTTAATACCATATCGTTTGCTATATACTACACAATCCCATTTTTACACAAGATTTCTCATAGCTGGGGACTTAGTATTATTTTAATTAGTTTAATCATCTATGGTTTAAGCTATCCACTGACGGTAAAAAGCATGATGTCTATGCGTAAAATGCAGCTTGTTCAACCAAAAATTAAAGCACTGCAAGATAGATATAAATCGGATCCAACCAAGCTCAATGCGGAAATTATGGATATTTACCGACGAGAAAAGATAAATCCTTTGGGAGGGTGTTTGCCGTTTTTATTACAGATGCCTTTATTTATTTCTCTGTACCAAGTGCTGTGGCGTTCACATTATTTTCAAGGACAAGGCTTTTTCTGGATTAAAGACCTGTCTTTGCCAGATCGTTTATTTATTTTACCTTTTTCGTTGCCATTTTTAGGTAATGAGTTTAATATATTGCCTATCTTGATGGGAGTAGTCATGTTCTTTCAGCAAAAGGTGACTGCAAAAAATTCAGTTGCAACTGATGAACAGCAAATTATGATGCAGAAAATGATGCTATACTTTTTTCCATTCTTTATTGGTGTTATTTTCTACAAGTTTGCAAGCGGACTATCGTTGTATTTTACCGTGTTCTACGCGCTCTCCGCATGGACACAAATACAAATGAATAAAAAGAAATAGTATGATTCTTGATACCCAAGCAAAAGAATTCGAAGGTGAATCTACCGAAGAAGCCATAGAGAACGCTGAGAAGGCCTTAGGCGTTTCACGTGAAACGCTAGATATTAAGATTGTCTGTGAAGAGCAGAAGGGCTTGTTTGGCATGGGTGGAGCAAAAAGAGCAAAGATTAAAGTAGCGATCAAGAAACCGTAGAGACGTGATTCATCGCGTCTAAGAACATCCGTTTCACGTGAAACCCTCGATATAGCGAGAAAACAATGTCCAAAGTGATTGCAGTTTGTAATCAAAAGGGCGGCACAGGCAAAACCACCACATCGGTTAATCTGCCTGCAGCCTTGGCCGAGCTTGGCGCTCGCGTGCTCTTGGTTGACATGGATCCTCAAGGCAATGCCACTTCAGGCGTTGGTATTAATAAAAACGACATTAAAAATTCCGTCTATGATGCTCTTGTACACAAGGCGCAAATGTCGGACATTATTTTAGAAACCAAGTTTAAAAACCTCTATATAGTACCCTGCAACATACACCTTACTGGCGCTGAAATTGAGCTGGTGGGGGCTTTATCGCGCGAAAACAGGCTAAAGAAAGCCATCGACAGCATCAAAGACAAATTCGACTATGTTTTTATTGATTCTCCGCCGTCATTAGGCCTGTTAACCCTTAATGCGCTGGTTGCCGCAGATACCATTTTAATACCTATACAGTGCGAATTTTATGCGTTAGAAGGGGTCTCACAGCTCTTAAATACAATTGAGCTTATCAAGGAGGGTCTGAATCCAAATTTGGCCATAGAAGGGGTTTTAATGACCATGGCGGACTTTAGAACCAATTTAACCAATGAAGTGATCAAAGAAATTAGCACGTATTTTAAAGAGAAGGTTTATAAGTCTATTATTCCCAGAAACATACGCTTGAGCGAAGCGCCAAGTTTTGGAAAACCCATTAATTATTATGATCCAAGTTCTGCAGGGGCAGTTAAATATAAAGAGTTGGCACAAGAGGTTATGGAGGCGCAGAATGGAAAATAGAGCTTTGGGAAAAGGACTTTCAGCATTAATTTCAAAAAATAATTTCCAGTCTGGAAATTCTGAAGAAAAAAATGTAAGCAGCATTGATATAAAGCTAATTAAAAACAACAGCTTGCAGCCGCGGTTAGTTTATGACAAAGACAAATTGGATGAATTAAAGGCTTCGATTAAAGAAAAAGGCGTCTTACAGCCCATTTTAGTCAGAGCTAGTGGTGACCAATATGAAGTTGTGGCAGGGGAACGCCGCTTACGTGCTTCCCGTGAGCTTGGATTAACCCAAGTGCCTGTTATTATCAAAAATGTGACCGATCGCGAAGCTTTGGTCATCGCCTTAGTTGAAAATATTCAGCGTGAAGAATTAAATGGCATTGAAGAGGCCAAAGCCTATAAGCGTTTGATTGAAGAGTTTGAATTTACTCAAGATACAGTGGCCCAATCATTGGGCAAAGATCGCAGCACCGTGAGCAATTTATTGCGTTTGCTTAAATTACCCAATGCCGTGCAAGATTATGTGTCGTCGGGAAAGCTATCGGTTGGGCATGCGCGTGCTTTATTAACCATTGATAACAGCGACGAGCAAATCAAAATTTCCAAGGAAATTATCGCCAAAAGCTTGTCCGTTCGTCAGGTGGAGGCGGCAGTGCAAAAGCACATGGCTTCTAAAACAGCCAAGCCAACCGCCAAGGTTAAGTCGAAGAATCGCGATATACAAATTTTAGAAGAAGAGTTAAGTCGTAGCTTAGGTACCAAGGTTATCGTTGAAGATAAGAACAACAAAGGCAAGGTTGTGATTGAGTATTATTCCTTAGAAGATTTTGATAGGATCCTGGAGGTCATACGTCGATGAAAGAATCGGCATTAATTTTAATCAAGCCCGACGGCATGCGTAAAAAGATCGTTGGTGAAATCATCAATCAGTTTTTATCGAGTGATCTTAAGCTCATTGGTTTAAAGACAGTGCAAGTTTCAAAGCCTTTGGCCGAAGCGCATTATGGTCATTTAAAGAAAGAATTTTTCTTTAAGCAAATTGTTTCATACTTGTGCGGTAATCTCCACGACGGAGAACCTGTCATAGCCATGGTGTTTTATGGTGAAGGCGCGATTGCCAAATGCCGCGCGATTGCAGGGGCAACCAACCCTGAAGATGCGTTGCCGACATCTATTCGTGGTAAGTACGGGCGGGTCACAACCAAGGGCGTTTATGAAAATTTAGTACATGTATCCTCGAGCAGCGACGAGTCAAAGCGCGAGATCAAATTGTGGTTTGATAAAAAAGAATTACTTAAAGTGTGAGAGGATTAACATGATTTCAGGGATGACAGGATTTGGGGCTGCGGATTTTAGCGTTGCGAAGATCAAGGGAACGGTTGAGATTAAGACCGTTAATCACCGTTATTTGGATCCTGCGTACTATTTGCCGTCGGGATTTTCTTCTTATGAAGAGCGCATTTCTAAGCTCGTGGCCAAAAATTTAAAACGTGGACGCGTGACGATATCAGTTAAAATCACCGAAAAGCCAAGCGTTAATATTGTGCTTAATCAAGATGCGGTTAAACGTTACATTGATTTTGGTAAAAGCTTATCCAAACAATTTCGTATGAACAATGATTTAAGCACAGCGGATATCATGCGCTTACCCGGCGTGGTTGAAGCCAAAGAAGTTTTTGTCGAAGCCAATACCTTGTGGCCTGTTGTGGCAAAAGCCATTGATAAAGCCTTGGTTTCAGTTGTTGCCATGCGTCGACGCGAAGGATCATCGCTTAAAATGGACATTGGCGGGCAATTAGGGCGCATGCAAAAATGCATCAATCAAATAAAGACACGCGCGCAAGGTTTGCTCAAACAAAAGAAGGGCACTTCCACCCCAGAAGAATTTGCCATATATCAAAAAAGCAATGATATTAACGAAGAATTATCGCGATTAAGTCATCACATCGACGAAGCGAAAGCGCTCTTATCGTTAAGTCAGGAAGCCGGAAAGAAGCTAGATTTTATCGCTCAAGAAATGCAACGCGAAACCAATACCATAGGTTCTAAAGTACAAGACAAAGAAATCTCCGCGAACGTCATCGCGTTAAAAAGCAAAGTCGAAAAGATCCGTGAACAAGCCAACAACGTTGAATAAGCCGATAGGCAAAGTGTTTATCCTTTCAGGTCCGTCGGGATCAGGGAAGACCACGCTTCATAAGGCGCTTTTAAATGACCCTAAACTTAAAGGCAAGCTTGTAAAGTCTGTTTCTGCCACCACCCGTGAAAAACGCGAGGGTGAACGCGCGGGCAGAGATTACTTGTATTTAACCCGCAAGACCTTTGAAAGCCGCATCAAGAAAAATTATTTCCTCGAATGGGAAAAAGTCTTTGATAATTATTACGGCACGCCAAAACAACAGGTTTTGAAATTATTACACAAGGGCAAGCACGTGCTTTTATGCATTGATGTTAAAGGAGCTGCCCATGTTCGCAGGGAATTTCCCGAGAGCTACAGTGTTTTTATCAAAACACCGACGATGAAAATATTACAAGAACGTTTGCGGCAACGCGCCTCCGAAACACACGAGAGTTTAAGCCTTCGGCTTAAAGTTGCGCGCAAAGAGCTCAAAGAGGCCAAGCACTATGATCGTATTATCGTCAATGGTCGCTTGGATAAGGCCTGCCGTGACCTTAGCCGCATCGTCAGGGACGTCATCGCACAATAATTGACATTTATAAGCTGTTGTGTTATAAAGTTCGTTTCACATTAGCATAGATTCCCACAGGAATCACTTAAGGAGGCAGTACTTATGGCATACCAGCCACTCGAACATTTGTTACCAAAAGCAGCAGGCAGCGTCTATAAATTGGTGCGCATGGCATCCAATCGTTCCCTTGAAATTAGTAACACTGGAACACGTTTAGTTCAAATGCCAATGAATACTAAATTGACCACCGTTGCATTAAATGAAATTCGTAATGCCAAGGTCGTTGAAAAAAGCTGTTCCAAAGAATTTGAACCAAAACCAGCTGGCAGACTTAAGAAAAATGACGAAAACGCCTAAAAAAATTGTTTTAGGTGTATGTGGCAGCATCGCGGCGTATAAAGCTGGCGATATCATTCGACGATTACAAGATGCGGGCGTCGAGGTTAAAGTGGTGATGACACAAGAAGCACAGCAATTTATCACGCCATTAACATTGTCCGCGTTATCTGGCAGCAAAGCATTGACCGGCATGTTTGACGAAGATTCTTGGTCCATGGCGCATTTGCAATTGGTCAAAGGCACCGACGGATTATTAATTGCACCGGCAACGGCGCATGTGATTGGAAAATTAGCTCACGGTTTGGCCGACGATCTTTTAAGCACGTTGGCATTGGCATATAAGAAAAGCATTTGGATTGCACCAGCCATGAACGATGACATGTATGCAAATACAATCGTTCAAGCAAATTGTGCAACATTAAAGCGTCATGGATTTAAGTTTATTGAACCCATCAACGGAAAATTAGCCTGCGGCGTCACTGGCATTGGCCATTTAGCAGATGTTGATGCGATTGTTAAAGCAGTCTTGAAATAAGTTTTCGGGCGGGTGGTGGAATTGGTATACACGCAGGACTTAAAATCCTGTGATCGCAAGGTCATGAGGGTTCAATTCCCTCCCCGCCCATTTGCATAAAAAAGGGAATTGAAGTGAGCCCGTTTATAAACACGACGAATAGGAGTGTTTATGGGCGAGGGGATGACCGAGCGAAGCGAGGCACCAATTCCCTCCCCACGGCAAAGCAGCGACGTAAAAATATAAAAATTACGGCGAGGTAGCCAAGTGGTAAGGCAGTGGTCTGCAAAACCGCTATTCACCGGTTCGATTCCGGTCCTCGCCTCCAGTCTTCGTCAAATTGCTTTCGCGTTTGACTACGACTGGCTTCGCCAGAAAAATTTTGGAAGGACTCTTAGCTCAGTTTGGTTAGAGCGCATCCTTGACATGGATGAGGTCACAGGTTCGATCCCTGTAGAGTCCACCATATATAAGAATAAAAATTAAAAGTACCAAGGGATCGAAGTGAGCCCGTTTATAAACACGACGAATAGGAGTGTTTATGGGCGAGGGGCTGACTCCGACGAAGTCGGAGCACCGATCCCTGTAGAGTCCACCATTTTACACAAAACCATGGATTATTCCCGCGACATAGATAAGTTACGACACACGGCGTCTCACGTCATGGCTCAAGCTGTTAAAGAAATTTGGCCAGATGTGAAGGTGACGATTGGGCCTGCCATTGAAAACGGGTTTTATTATGATTTCGATAAAAAAGAGCCTTTTACCGACGATGATTTGCGTAAGATCGAAAAGGGCATGTATCGCATCATTAATAAGAACTTGCCCATGACGCAAAGCACGATCCGTCGCGAAGACGCCATTAAGAAATTTTCTGCCCAGAATGAAAATTATAAGGTTGAATTAATCGAAGGTCTTCCAGATGCTGAAGTGTCATTGTTTCATACGGGCGATGAATTTGTCGACTTATGCAAAGGGCCACACGTTGCCTCAACGGGTTTGATCAAGGGTGTTAAGTTATTGTCCGTCGCTGGTGCATATTGGCGCGGCGATGAGAAGCGCCCCATGTTGCAACGCATTTACGGCACAGCATTCTTTACCCAAAAAGAACTCGATGAATATTTAAAGATGCTCGAGGAAGCAGCCAAGCGTGATCACCGCAAGATTGCCACCCAACTCGATTTATTTCACATTTACCAAGAAACCGCCGGCGCTGGTTTAATCTTTTATCACCCCAATGGTGCGATGTTGCGTAAGATCATTGAAGATTATGTTTGCGAACAACACTTGGCGCGAGGCTACCAACTGGTGCATACGCCAAACATTTTAAAAGGCAAGTTGTGGGACATTTCTGGTCACTCGGGTCACTATAAAGAAAATATGTATTACTTTAAAGTTGACGACGAGGATTATGTGGTTAAGCCCATGAATTGCCCTGGACATATTTTAATTTATAAGTCCCATATTCGCTCGTATCGTGATTTACCTATTCGCTATTTTGAATTAGGCACTGTGTATCGCCAAGAAAAGGCAGGCGTTTTACATGGGTTGTTGCGCGTGCGTGGGTTTACCCAAGATGATGCGCATTTATTTATGCGTGCTGATCAGATCAAAAAAGAAGTCATGGATGTCATCGACTTTGTTTTTAAAATGATGACGGACTTTGGTTTTAGTGATTTGCACATCGAGCTCTCGACGCAACCCAAAGATTCTATGGGCAGTCAAGAAAATTGGGACCGCGCAACAGCAGCACTCAAAGACGCACTCGAAACACGCAATTTAAAATATAGCGTGGATGAAGGCGGCGGTGCTTTTTATGGACCTAAGATCGATATTAAATTAAAAGACGCCATTGGGCGTTTGTGGCAATGCGGAACGATTCAGTGCGATTTGAATTTACCAGAACGTTTCGAATTGGAATATACCGACGAGACAGGTGGTAAACAACGACCAATTATGTTGCACCGTGCGCTGTTGGGCAGCATGGAACGCTTCATGGGCACCTTGATCGAACATTACGCGGGCAATTTCCCATTGTGGCTTGCGCCTAATCAAATTGCGATTATTCCAATTAAGCCAGAGCACGAAGCTTTTGCTGAAAATTTGAAAAAACAATTACAAGATGTCAAATTGCGCGTCATTTTAGATAGCCGCAATGAATCATTATCAAAACGCATCCGCGAAGCATCGGTCAAAAAAGTTCCGTATCAATTGGTGATAGGGGATAAAGAAGTTGCTACATCCCAAATATCGGTGCGATTGCAAAATGGCCAAGATTTAGGGGTCATGAGCGCTCAAGCCCTGATTGAGCGGTTACAAAATCAGATTGTTGACAAAAAATAGAAATTGAGGATAATAGGTAACCCTTGGGTAAGGGCTTATATTAATTTAGGAGGCGTTAACACATTGAAGAATATTCGCATTAATAATCAAATCCGTAACAAAGAAGTTCGTGTGATCGGACCAAACTCAGAACAATTAGGTGTCGTAGCGATCGCAAGGGCTTTAGAGCTGGCAAATGAATATGAACTAGATCTCGTGGAAGTTGCACCAACAGCCGTACCGCCAGTGTGTCGGATCATTGATTTTAGCAAGTATAAATATGATCAAGAGAAAAAAGAGCGTAAGGTTAAGCGCAATCAGCACATTACGCAGTTAAAGCAAATTCGTTTAAAGCCGCATATTAGCGACCATGATTTAGAAACAAAAATGAAGCAAGCCATTGCATTTTTGGCCAAGAAGGACAAGGTTAAGATCAACTTAATGTTTCAAGGTAGGGAAATGAGCTTTAGGGACCAATGGCGCGCGGTCTTAGATAAGGTGGTCACGTTGACCGCTGAACACGCGACCATTGAAAAAGAACCCTTAGCTGAAGGTAGAGTGGTGTCGATGGTTTTGGCGCCAAAATCAGAAAAATAAAGGTGGGGCAAGATGGCTATCGGAAAAAAAGGTAAACAAAAAACAAATAAAGGTGCTGCCAAGCGTCTTCAAGTAACCAAGTCTGGTTTATTGAAGAAGCGCACGGCCGGTCGTCAGCACATTTTAAGCAAAAAGTCGCGCAAGAAAAAGCGTCACGCTCGCAAGGATGGCTATTTGTCAGCAACCGATGCAAAGCGTATAAGGAGGTTGTTGCCATATGGTAAGAATTAAAACGAATGTTTATTCACACAAACGCAAGAAACGCGTTTTAGCTGAAGCCAAAGGTCAATTTGGTAATCGCAGCAAACGCTATAAAGAAGCAATCAAGTCTTTAACAGCGAGCAAACAATATGCGTATTTTGATCGCAAAAAGAATGCCGGCCATTTCCGTTCATTATGGATCGTGCGTTTAAATGCAGCCTGTCGTGAAGCTGGCATTTCATACAGCCGTTTCATTAACGGGTTAAAGAATGCAAACGTTTTACTCGATCGTAAAATGTTATCTGAAATCGCGATCGCATCTCCCGATATTTTTAATCAAATCGTTGAGATTTCAAAAGCGGCAAAGCCAACAGCAAAAGCTGAAGCTAAACCTGCTGCAAAAAAAGTCGTTAAGACAGAAGCAAAAGCAAAAAAAGCTAAAGCGTAATTCTGTTTAGTGTATAATAAGGGACAGTTTTCTATTTCAATAGGAACTGTCCCTTTAATTTTCAAAATTGGAAATATCGATGTCGTGGAATTTTACGCAACTACAAGATAATGCTCGCCGAGAAGGTGAAGCGGTCAATAGCCCTCAAGCCCTTGAAGATTTTCGTTTAAAATATTTAGGAAAAAAAGGCATTGTGGCGGATATTTATGCGTCGCTCTCAGCAGCTGCAATTGCTGATAAAGGTGCGATAGGCAAAGGCGCCAATGATTTGCGCAATGTGGTTAATGCCATCTTGGAAGCGAAAAAGAATACGCTTGGTAGTCAATCGACGGGAGATGGTAAGATCGTTGATGTGAGCATGCCAGGTGTTGCTGCAACCTTGGGACATCGTCACATTTTGACGCAAACCATGGAAGAGATTTGCGATGTGTTTGAAAAACTAGGTTTTGTTTTAGAAGACGGCCCAGAAGTTGAGACGGAGCATCATAATTTCACAGGGCTTAATATTCCCATCGATCATCCTTCGCGCGATGCGTTTGATACGTTTTATTTGCAAGCGGATGACGCATCAGCTAAGGGAAGAAAGTTGTTGTTGCGAAGCCATACGTCTCCAGGTCAAGTGCGGGTGATGAAAGCACATAAGCCGCCGCTCGCGGTCATTATCCCTGGACGCGTGTATCGTCCCGACGCGGTTGACGCTAGCCACTCATTTATGTTTCATCAGATTGAAGGATTGTTGGTTGATCAAAATGTAAAGTTTTCCGATCTTAAGGGGTTGTTGACAGAATTTTGTCGACGATTCTTTGGGCCTAATGTCACCATGCGTTTTCGTCCTCATTATTTCCCATTTACTGAACCATCGGCGGAAGTTGATATTGCGGCAGATATTTTTAAAGGCACGGCCCGTCGGCCATGGCTTGAGATTTTAGGTTGCGGCATGGTTAATCCTAAAGTGTTTGAGGCGGCAGGATACCCTTCAGGAAAATATACAGGGCTCGCATTTGGTATGGGCGTTGAACGCATGGCCATGCTTAAATATGGCATCAAAGATATTCGTGTATTTTATGAAAATGATGTGCGATTTTTAAAGCAATTCTAAATTATGAAATTATCCTTAAATTGGCTTAAAGATTATGTAGATCCCAAGATCAGTGTCGATGATCTAGTGCATCGCTTGACCATGGCTGGGCTAGAAGTTGAAAGCGTGCACAGCGTCGGGAAAGACACGGTGTTAGATCTTGAAATCACACCCAACCGCCCGGATTGTTTAAACACCATCGGTCTTGCGCGGGAGATTTCGGCGATTTGTGCAAAGAATTTGAAATTGCCGACGGTAAAATCATATAAGAGCGGCAAGACCACAGCCTTGTCTGTTGCGATTGAAGATAAGAAAGATTGTACCCGTTATATAGGTACACGCATTGAGAATGTTAATGTGATGGATGCGCCGGCGTGGATGACGGAACGCTTACAGGCTTTGGGGATTCGTTCGATTGGTAATGCGGTTGATGTGACAAATTTTGTGCTCATGGAAATGGGACAACCGTTACATGTGTTTGATGCCGATAAAATTGTAGGCAATAAAATTTTAGTGCGCCGCGCAAGAGCGGGCGAAAAGATTGTTACGTTAGATGGCGTTGAACGTAAGCTTGATCCGTCGATTTTGGTGATCGCGGATGCGCAAAAACCCATTGCCATTGCAGGGATCATGGGTGGCATGGACACTCAAGTCACGGCGCAAACACGTAACATCGTGCTTGAAAGCGCGCAGTTTGAGATGGGCATTGTCCGTCGTGGATCTAGATTGCTTGGCCTTAAGAGTGATGCATCGTATCGATTCGAACGCGGCGTTGATTTAAAAGGTGTTTTAGATGGCGCTAATCGGGCAACAGCCTTGCTTGTTGAATTAACACGAGGGAAATTTACAGCGCGTGTTGATCAAGGGCAGCAACATAAAGACCAAGGGCATGTCATCGGAGTTAGTGTTTTAGATATTGAAAATTTGCTTGGAACGCGCGTATCAGCGACGCAAGTGAAGAATGCGTTGACGCGTTTGGGACTTAAAGTAGTGGTGGATAAGAAAAAAGGTTTTAAGATTACAACGCCCAGCTTCCGCAATGATTTAAAACAACCGGTTGATATCATCGAAGAAGTTGCGCGCATCATCGGGTATGATCATTTAAATGTTTCCTTCCCACATATTCAAGTAGCTAACATAGCGCCAGATACAAGGCCACGTAAAATCAAAAAGATCGTTGCTGATGCGTTGGTAGCGCAAGGCTTTAGTGAAACAATCACCTTTTCACTCATCAATCAAAAAGATTTAGAGAAAAGCGGACAAAGCGATTTGACCACGATGCCATTATTAAACGCCCTAAGTGCGGAACATAATATTTTAAGACCCTCACTATTACCGTCGCTGCTAAAGGTAGCGGCCATGAATTTTAATCATGGTCAGAAAAATTTAAAGCTTTTTGAAATTGGAAAACGATATTTTGTCGATGGCGAGAAAAGCACGTTGGCCATCTTAGCTACAGGGCGACGCGGGCACGATTGGCGCAACAATAGCAAAGACGTGGTTGATTTCTTTGATGTGAAAGGCGTGATGGATCAAGTGTATTCAAAACTTGGGGTCCCTGAAATGTTTGACGCTAAAAACATCGTTAAAATTTCGAAGACTGTTTTGCAACAATGGGATATTAAGGCAGGCGATGTATATTTTGTCGAGATCGATTTACATCCAATTTTTGCTAAAGAAAAACCTGTGGTTAAGTTTG
The DNA here is from genome assembly GCA_964572155.1 of uncultured Planctomycetales bacterium. Lineage (GTDB taxonomy): Bacteria > Omnitrophota > Gorgyraeia > Zapsychrales > Fredricksoniimonadaceae > JACQQW01. The sequence continues at coordinate 284,523 of CAZNDZ010000001.1, forward strand.
AAGCATTGATGGGATTTCCTGCCATCCATCGGGACATTAGCGTCGCGGTAAAACGTGATGTGGCTTATGGCGCCATGGAGCAGACCGCATATAAATTAGGTGCAGATATTCTTAAGCGCGTTGATTTGATCGAAGAATATGTCGGCGATAAGATTGAAAAGGGTCAACGCGGTTTAGTTTTTTCGTTGGTCTACCAACATAAAGAGCGCACATTGCGTGAAGAAGAAGTTCAACAGGTTCATCAACGCATCGTCGAGGCTTTTGCCCGAGATTTTGCCGCCGTTCAACGTTAATCATATCGAGGAACACACATGAGAACAGTTGTCATTTTTGTATCCATGATGATGATTGCGAATCTTGCTGTAGCCGAAACGCTCAAAGAGCGGTTAAAGCGTGCGCGTGAAGAAGAAGCGAGCGTAAGCGTAAAGAAAACACAACCTATTGTTGAGAAAACAGGCGTTCCCCAAGAAGGCACAGAATCAAGAACTCCACAAGATCAGCCGCAAAGTCTAGAGAATTGTCCTAGCGACCCCCAAGTTGAAGGGGATGTTTCATATTACCGCGAATGTTATTGCCAAGCACAAACGTATCCTCAGATTGATACTGCGCTTAAGCCGTACGGACTGACTTACATTGCTCAAGGCATCAAAGAATTTGGCGATGGCCCAATACATAATGATCCCAAAGAGCGCGCACAATATCGATATACTTGTGGCGTTTCATTGATGTGGGATTCAGAAAATGTCATTAAGTTTTCAAAGGTGGACGAGTGCTATGCCTTTGTAGATAAGGTTCTAGCTATTGTAAAAACAAAAAAGACACCATATCTTGCCACTTCTTTATATTATGGTTGTGGTCAACGCGTTGCATCAATACAAAATCCATCGACACCATAATTTTGTGGTATAATCATTTATCCCTGCTAAGCACGTTAGGATTTGCGCTGTATTGAACCACAAAACTAACTCTAGGGAATAGGTTCTTGTAGACGCGCCTTGGCGGTCTCACACTTGTTCCCACCTGTGAAAACAGGTTCTCTTACACCAAGTTCGACGGCGGTGCGGGGTTTTTTATCGAAGTCTCACCTCTATGAATCCAACACATCTATTTTCAAGCGATGAAATCCCCAAAGATGCGCCATTAAGTGCGCGCATGCGGCCACGGCATTTGGGGGAATATATTGGCCAGACGCATATGTTGGGTGAAGGAAAACTTTTGACGCGAGCGATTGCGGCAGATCGTTTAAGCTCTCTTATTTTGTATGGTCCTCCGGGCGTTGGTAAAACGACACTCGCTTTGTGTATTGCCAAAGAAACAAAATCCCATTTCGAAAAGATTAACGCGGTGGCCTCGAACGTTGAGGAAATGCGTAAGATTTTAGCTGGCGCACAACACCGACGAGCAACATCGGGTCGCAAGACATTGTTGTTTATTGACGAGATACATCGTTTCAATAAAGCCCAACAAGATGTTTTGATGCCTGACATTGAAGAAGGCAGCATCATCTTAATTGGTGCCACAGTTTTTAATCCCTTTTTTGCGTTGGTAAGTCCCCTGATTTCACGGTCCCTCGTGTTTGAATTAAAACCACTATCTTGCGACGAGCTTTTGATCATGCTCAAGCGCGCCATTGAGGATAAAGAACGTGGCGTAGGTTTTTTAAATATTAAAGCAGAGGAAGATGCGCTGTTATTTTTAGCGCAGGCATGTGATGGTGATGGCAGGCGCGTGCTCAATGCGCTTGAGGTTGCTGTCATGACAACGCTCGCGGATAAGCATAATGTTGTTTACATTAATTTGAATGTTGCTCAAGAGAGCATTCAAAAGAAGGCTGCGGTTTATGATGCGGATGGCGATGCGCATTATGATACGATTTCTGCGTTTATTAAATCCATGCGCGGTTCAGATCCAGATGCGGCGCTTTATTGGATGGCCAAAATGATTTATGCAGGTGAAGACCATCGTTTTATCGCGCGACGCATTGTGATTTGCGCATCCGAAGATGTGGGCAATGCGGATCCAAACGCCTTGGTATTAGCCAATGCAGCGCTGCAAGCTGCAGAATTTGTGGGCATGCCTGAGGCGCGCATCATTTTAGCGCAAGCTGCCGTTTATGTGGCCTGTGCTCCTAAATCCAATGCGGTCTATTTAGGCATTGATGCGGCGATTGCGGATGTTAAAAACAAGCGGCTCGAGCAAGTGCCTGATCATTTAAAAGACGGCAGCTATCCTGGGGCCGCCAAACTCGGCAAGGCCCAAGGTTATAAATATGCCCATGATTACCCAAATCATTATGTACAACAGGTTTACATGCCTCATCAAACAACCTACTATGCGCCAACCGATCTAGGTTATGAAGCGAAGATAAAAGAACGCATGGACAAGTTACGTAAAAAATGATAGGATATCGCCGTTGTTATGAATGATAAAAGCGCGTTACGTAAACATTTTTTGCAGCTTTTAAAGCATCAAGGAAGCCAAGCGCGCCATTTGAAGTCCGCACAAATTGCAACGCAAGTATTATCCTTGCCAGCGTTTGTGAAGGCCAAAACAGTGCTGTTTTACGCTTCTTTACCAGGTGAAGTAGAGACTTTTGCAATGATGCAACAGGCGAGGCAATTGACAAAAAAAATAGCACTTCCTAGTGTAGATGAAAATCAAAAGACGATGCGTCCAATATTAACCGATTCATTAGATAGCTTACAATCAGGCCCCTACGGCATCAAAGAACCAAATCCCAATGGATTGGCTTTAGATGTTGATTCGATAGATGTGGTCATTGTCCCAGGTTTGGCGTTTGATAGAAATAACAATCGCTTAGGCCGAGGCCAAGGGTATTACGACCGTTTCTTGTCTGGATTAAGCGATCATACGACAACCATCGGTCTTGCCTTTGATTTTCAACGTGTCGATTCCCTGCCCGTCGAGCAACATGATGTTGCTCTTTCTTGCGTCATTTCTGCATAACGTCTTTGTGTGAAGACAATTCGTTTTTCTTGAGTATTGAAAGGGGTTTACCATGATTAGTGCGAGTGTATTATTTCTTGCGTTGTTTATCGGGATCGCCGGTATCGTCGGAGGGTTCTTTTTAAATCGCATCTTAGTTGGCCGTCGTTCTGCCGAAGCTCAAAAAGAAGCAGGGGATGTTCGGGAATTAGCCCGACGCGAAGCTGACACCATCCGCAAAGAAGCGGAATTGGCTGCCAAAGACGCGATGATTAAAATGCGTCAAGAATTTGAAAATCAAACTAAAGACCGTCGCGAAGAATTAAATGCGTCGGAAAAGCGCATCTTGTCGCGTGAAGAGAACTTGGATAAACGCGTTGATCTATTAGAGAAGAAGGAAAAAGATTTAGCTGCCCGCTTAGAATCATTACGTGATGGTGAGAATAAAGTTAAAGAAAAAACCGAAGAATTAGAGAAGGCCTTGGCGGAAGAAAAAGCCCGCTTACAAGCAGTAGCGAATTTATCACAAGATGAAGCGCGCAAGATTTTGTTAGCCCGCGTCGATGAAGACATTTTAACGGAAAAAGCATTGCGTATCCGTCATATGAATGAAGAGATTAAGGAAAGCGCCGATAAGAAAGCACGTGAAGTGATCAGCACAGCAATTCAACGATGCGCATCAGATCATACGGCTGAGACAACCATATCAGTTGTGGCTTTACCGTCGGATGAAATGAAAGGCCGCATCATTGGCCGTGAAGGGCGCAATATCCGTGCGTTAGAACAAGCCACGGGTGTTGATATCATCATCGATGACACACCAGAAGCAGTTACCATTTCAGGGTTTGACATGGTGCGTCGTGAAACAGCGCGCATTGCGCTTGAACAATTGATTGTCGACGGACGTATTCACCCAGGCCGCATCGAAGAAGTTGTTGAAAAAGCGAAGCTTGAAATCGAAAAGAAGATCAAAGAAGAAGGTGAACGCGCGGTCATGGAACTTGGTATCCATGGCATGCACCCTGAACTCATTAAGCTCGTCGGTCGTTTGCGTTACCGTACCTCATTTGGTCAAAATGGCCTCAATCACTCGATTGAAGTAGCTAAGCTGATGGGCATCATGGCGCATCAATTGGAAGCGGATGTGAAAGCTGCCAAACGCGCAGGGTTATTGCATGACATTGGTAAGGTTGTTTCTTCCGACGTGGAAGAAGGCACACACGCCATTGTAGGCGCTCGTTTAGCACGCAAGTATGGTGAAACAGAAGAAGTTGCCTATGCGGTTGAAAGTCATCATGGTGAAGTTGAAATGAATACGCTGTTTGGTATTTTAGTGTCGGCTGCGGATGCGATTAGCGCTGCCCGTCCAGGAGCTCGTGCCGAATCCATGGAAACATATATCAAGCGTTTAGAGAATTTAGAGAAGATTTCTAATTCATTTAAAGGGGTTGAAAAGAGTTATGCGCTCCAAGCTGGTCGCGAGATCCGCATTGTGGTCACCCCAGATAAGGTTAATGACGACGAGGCCGTTGTTATGGCCCGTGACATCCGTAAAAAGATCGAAGAGGAAATGGAATATCCCGGACATATCAAGGTCATGGTGGTTCGCGAAACACGCGCCATTGAATATGCAAAGTAATGAGCAAAGACGTAATTAAAATATTATGCATCGGCGATATTGTTGGTCGTCCAGGCAGGGAAGTTTTAGCGAAAGCATTGCCACGTTTAGCCGCAGAACATCAATTTGATTTGGTGATTGCCAATGGCGAGAATTCCGCCGGTGGCAGTGGCATTATGCCCAAACAGGCCAAAGAAATTTATGCTGCCGGTGTTGATGTGATCACCTTAGGTGACCATGTTTGGGATAAGCCCGAGATCAATGTGTATTTAAATGAAACGCCCAACATCATTCGTCCGGCGAATTTTCCAGAGGCCTGCCTGCCGGACAGGCAGGGCGCCCCTGGGGTTGGTTATGTGATTGCTCAAACAAAAAGCGGCGTTAAAGTGGGCGTTATTAATCTTTTGGGCCGTACTTTTATGCGATATAATGTGGAATGCCCATTTCGCATGTTAGATAAAATAGTGGCAACAATTCGTAAAGAAACACCGGTCATTGTTTTAGATATGCATGCAGAGACAACGTCTGAGAAAGTTGCCATTGGGCATTACAGCGACGGGCGTGTGAGTTGTGTTTTTGGTACGCACACACATGTGCAAACAGCAGATGACAAGATTTTACCCAAAGGCACGGCGTATATCACTGATCTTGGGATGAGCGGGCCGGTTGATTCCGTTATTGGACAAAATAAAGAAAAGATCATCACGCGTTTTCTAACCAGTCTTCCACAAAAGTTTGAAGTGGCAGATGATCAAGGTTTGCTTCAAGGTATCATTGTTAGCATCGATCCATTAACTGGACTCGCACAAGCAATCGAGCGTGTGCAAGCAAAGGAGTAACCGATGGAAAATACGAACATCAATCGTCGTAGTTCCCCCCGCGTGGTTTACCCATGTTTGGTGAAATTTTTCTCCGAGGCGCAGGGTCAAGAGGTTTACTTAACGCATACAGAAAATATTAGCAGCGGCGGATGTTATTTGGTTGTGCCGCGCCAAGCTAAAAAAGGCAGCAAGGTCTCAATCGAGCTTGATTTACTAGATAATGAAGCGCACATGAATATCGATGGGGCTGTGGCATGGATTGAGCAACGCTCCATGTTAAAGTCGCATAAAACATTTTATTATGATATCGGCGTTATTTTTGATGACATGAAAGAAAAAGATAAGAAACGTTTGGAAGATACGCTGGGACATTTAATTAAGAAAGGGTATAAGCCGACACGGCTTGTGCATTAAAGACATGTCAAAAGTTCGTTTTGCTCCATCCCCGACGGGATATTTACATATTGGTGGCGCACGTACGGCATTGTTTAACTGGATGTATGCCAAGGCTTTGGGCGGCAAGTTCATCTTGCGCATCGAAGATACCGATAAAGTGCGCTCAAAACAAGAATATCTCGACGAAATTTTAGACAGCATGAAGTGGTTAGGGCTGACGTGGGATGAATACTATAAGCAAAGCGATCGGTTTGATTTGTATGCTCAGTATGCTCAAAAATTATTAGATGAAGGCAAAGCATATAAAGAAACCCGCGAAGAAGGCGGCGGGGAAGCGATTGTCCTTAAGATGCCAGAAAAGATCGTTAAGATTTATGATTTAATCCGCGATGAAATTATTGTCGATACCAAAGAGCTCAAAGATCAAGTATTGATTAAAAGCGATGGTTCGCCAACTTACAGTTTCGCTTGTGTGATCGATGATGCGTTAATGGAAGTCACCTGCGTTATCCGCGGCGAAGATCATATTTCAAATACACCAAAGCAAGTGATCATCTATGAAGCGCTAGGTTTTAAGGTGCCAAAGTTTGCTCATTTGCCCCTTATCTTAGATGATGAACGTGCTCGGCTTTCAAAACGCGCCGGCGCTGTTGCTGTTACAGATTACAGAGCCCAAGGGTTTTTACCTGAAGCTGTTGTCAATTATTTGATGCTGTTGGGTTGGTCGCCTGGTAACAATCAAGAAAAGGTTGTGTTGGCCAATGCGATTAAGAATTTCTCCATTAAGAAAATCAATAAAGCTGGTGCCGCATTCTCGATGGATAAATTAAAGTGGCTCAACGGACAATATATTAAAGAAATGGAAACGCCAAAGTTAACTGCTGCGATCAAGCCGTTCATTGAACAACGATATGGTGCCGCTGCTACCAATCGTGCGGATTTGGAGGCGATTGTTGCTCTCTATAAAGGCCGCATGGATACTTTGGTTGATTTCTTGGATTGGACAGAATTTTTATTTAAAACAGATTATACCGTCGACCAACAAGTCAAAGACGAACTTGCCGCGAAGAATGTTAAAAAAGAATTTTTGATGTTGGCAGATGCTTTAGAAAAATTGTCAACGTATGACATTAAAACAACCGAAGAAGTCTTCCGTCAGGTTGTTGCGGCACTTGGGATTAAAGCCGGAGATTTGGTGCATCCAGTGCGCGGGGCATTAACGGGCAAAGCGGTTGGGCCGGGATTGTTTGAGACCATGGTGATCTTAGGTCAGGCTAATACTGTCCTGCGTTTGCGTGCTACGTTTTAAATCCTCATCCGCAGCTAAATAATCTCGATAGCGTTTGTAATGCGCCAGCTCTGCGCGCAATTGTGCGATCTCTTTATTCTTTTGCTCGATGATTAAATCCGCTTCCTTGCGCCAAATGCGGTCGCGCTCAGGATCATTGACGATGATGCGCACCGCGCCAATGACCCCGAGCAAAATCGCATATATAAAACAAATCAACAGCATGCTATTAAATCCTTAGAATGTATATGCTGTTTTAACGGCACTAAAGAACTTATTGACTTGATTGCCGATGGCAGGATCTTTCAAGTCTTTCATTGGGAAGTTATACCCAAATGTTGGTGTGACCGTGATGTTTTGAGCCAAGTATAATTTTAAACCAAGGCTTGGTGTCACGTGCCAACCTTTCCCGGATAACCATTGGCCATCCACATAACCACCTGTTGTGGCAAATTCGAGGCTTGAGCCATATTTGTCTTTGAGCGGCAAGCTGTAGCTTAATGCCAAAGAGTAATAGTCACCGTGACCAACGCTGTTTAAGTCTTTACCATCTTCATAATCATGTGCGTAGGTAAAGACAGGATTTAAGTAGGTTAGAACACCCAAGGTGGCATAAATTTCTTTGGAAGATGTCAATGTTCCTGGGAAACTGTACCATGTGTGTCCGACGCCTGCGGTGATCAAGTTCATGAAGGTGTGATTTAAAGCGACAAAATAATCACTTTCATCAGAATTTAAGGTGTCGCCATTGACGACGTCCCAGCTCCCCCAGTAGCCAACGGTCAAATCATTAAACATCATCATAAATCCTGGCTGAACAACCCCATCACGATCAAGAACTTGACCTCTCCAGATATAATTAGAGAAATAGTCTAAGGTTGCCGTGCCAGATACCTTGATATCCATTTTCTTGAAAACATCTGTAAGAAGGTAGGCAGGTTCTTCAGCTCCTTCTTGAGTAGCCATAGGCGCATGAGTAGCCATAGCCCCACTGGACTCAGATTGATACTGCAATTGTGCGGCATTGATTTCGTTTTGAAGTTCAATGTCTTTGAGTGTTGCATCAGCAAAAACAGCTGTGGTGGCTAAAAAGAAGCCAACAGTTGTGATAGCCAAGGCCTTGTTAAAACGGTTTACGTGGTGCATGACGATTCCTTTCTAAAAATGTTAAAAAATAAAAAACCCCGCCGTTTTCTTATCGAAACAACAGGGTTTCAGTCCAGTGGCAAACGATGCCTAAAAGCAGCTCAATACAAACATCAACGTTTGTATTGAAACCGAGTATAGTATTTCATGATCAAAATGTCAAATAAAACTTACGGAGCACTGACGATGTTGGCGCTATCAAGACCGCCTTGACGAAAATTGTGAATATTTAATAGCGTCGTGTTGGCAATATTAATAAGCGCATTTTGTGTAAAAAAAGCCTGATGTCCAGTGATCAATACATTTGGAAATGTGAGCAATCGGGCAAAAATGTCGTCGTATAATAGTTGACCGGACAAGTCTTCAAAAAACATCCCATCTTCTTCTTCATAAACATCCAGACCTAAATAACCAATCTTTTTAGATTTTAATCCTTCGATCAAACATGCGGATTGAATCAAGCCGCCGCGGCTGGTGTTGATGATCATCACATCATTCTTCATTAATTTAAGACTTGCTTCATTGATGGTGTGCTTTGTTTCAGGCAATAAGGGTAAATGCAATGAGATGATGTCACTTTTGGCGAACAATTCTTCCTTGGAAACATAGGTGCAGCCTAATGCTTGTACGGCAGGATTGATGCGCGCATCAAATGCTAAAACATTACAGCCAAATCCTTTCATGATGCCTGCAAAGATTTGCCCAATCTTACCGGTGCCCATGATGCCCACGGTTTTGCCGTTTAATTCAAATCCTAATAAGCCATCGAGGGCAAAGTTTCCATCGTGAACGCGGGTATTGGCACGGCAGATACGTCGATTTAACGCTAAAATCAAAGCGACAGCATGTTCAGCAACGCCATGAGGTGAATATGCAGGGACGCGCGCAACCGTGATATTGTGTTTTGCAGCTGTGGGTAAGTCAATATTATTGTAACCCGCACAACGCAACGCAATGAGTTTAACGCCTAAGGTTGAAAGTGATTCTAAAGTTTTTTGATCAAGATGATCGTTGACAAAAACGCACACCGCTTCAAAACCCATGGCTAATGTCGCAGTAGCGGTATTAAGCGGAGGGTCAAAGAACATGAGGGAATGGCCGTATGTTTTATTGGCCTCTTGAAAAAAGACCTTATCGTAGGGTTTGCTGCTAAAAATGGCGACATTCATGTGTGGTTCCAATCGGATGATTAAATTAAGAGAATCTTATCTTTGCCTTGCGCTTTGGCGCGATATAGGGCTTTATCAGCTTTGACCAAGAGGTCGTGGCGTGACATGGGGTGAATCCATTCAGCACCACCAATGCTAAGCGTAACCTTACGTTTTAGCACCAGCGCGTCTGCGGCTTCTTTGATTTTGTTAGCAACGATCAATGCCCCAGGCATTGCAGTTTGTGGCAAGATGATGGCGAATTCATCTCCGCCGTAACGGCAGAACACGTCGGAGTTACGCAACTTTTTAGCGATGGCTTGCGACAATGTTGTTAACAAAGCATCACCCTCTGGATGCCCATACTCATCATTATATGTTTTAAAACCATCCACGTCGAATAGTATTAAACTCAAGTTTCCCGGGTAGCGTTTTAAACGCATGGTTTCATAATCTAACACCGCCGACATATGGCGATAATTAAAGATGTTTGTCAGCGGGTCAATATTAGCTAGGTTTTTTAATTCATCGTTATTGAGTGCTACGCCAGATTGTAAGGCCATGTTATAGAGCAAAGATAAGTCGTCTTCGCTAAATGTGCCTGATGACTTTTTTCCGCAAATGGCCAAAACACCAAGGGCTGTTTCATTGACCAAGAGCGGGGCGCAGATCATTGGAAAAAGAAAATTCTTTAAGTTGTCTCGCTGTGCGTCGGTTATTTCTTGTGGGGAGGATATTAAAATAGACTTTTTATGTTTAATTACGGAAGTAAAAATCGAATTTTCCGATGAGAACTTAAGGGCAGATAAGCCTAACACATCGTCGCCTACAATGGTTTTGATTTGAAGTTGGTGGGTTTCCTTGTCTAATATTAAAAGCATGCCAACCTTGCCATCTAAAGCTTCGCTGGCAGTTTCAACGATCAGGTGCATGAAACCATTGATATTTTGATTAGACGATAAACCAACGCTGATTTTTGTTAGGACGGAATGCAGTGTTTTTTTTGCAAATTCAAGATTACGGCGGTCTTCTTCTAAGCGTGTTGTTACGGCTTGGAAGGTTTGATTTAATTGCACCGTTTCATTAGACTCAAGTTTACGTGCAGATTCATTGATGTGCATGAGGGAGGAGGCAAGCGCCCGCTGGCCTTCTTGGGCTGTTTTTATAAAACCTAAAATGGTTTTACGCATGGCCCAGTAACCACAGACTATGCCAAGGATGACCATCAATAATATATTTGTGATGTCGTCTGTTGATAGACGGATTTCATTATATTCGTGTAGTTGATAATACAAATAGAATAAAACGACCAACGGGATAATGGATACTAGTAAAAAGAAAATGATGAATTTTCGAAGGATTGAGGTATCATTGAGCGATTGCATGCGCATGGGTTTATTTTAATTATAAAATTTGTAAAACAAAAATATATTTTTGATATATTGTGGCTTAAGTGACGCGTCATTATTCAACATAAAGGAGGCAGTATGTTAAAAGCAGGACAAGTGTTGGTTTTAGGGGTTGTGTTATTAGTATCAGTGGGTTGCGCAGAAAATAAAACCCGCGTGGCTGAAGGTGCTGGTGTTGGGGGCGTTTTAGGTGCGACGTTAGGCGGCATCATTGGATATCAAAGCGGAAATGCTGTTGAAGGGGCTTTAATTGGTGGTGCCGTAGGTGCGGGTAGTGGGGCTGTGGTTGGTGCTCAAATCGAAAAGCCACAAGCTGAGGAAGCTAAAGCGCAGTAATGCTTCTTTTCGTATTGGCAGCACTTGGCATATGGATAGCAGCATTTTTTCCATTTTTAAGCGGCCAAAAGCCAATCATCGACGATGCTTTTCCATATTATGAGCATGTGAAGTATTATCTGGAAAGCATGTCTGCTGGCATCTACCCCCTGTGGGATCCCGTTAGAGATTTTGGGGTAGATAATGAGTTTTATTTGCGTCGGATTGGCGAGTTTAATCCAGCGTATCTATTGATTCTTGTATTACAAAAATGCGGTGTCGGCTTTTTAGTCGCACACCGCATTTTTGTTGCCGCGTATTTTATTTTGGGCGTGGCAGGATTTTATGCCTTAGCTAAACAACTTTTTAAGAATCGTCTAACGCATTTATGTGTGGTGTTTTGCGTTATATTTTCTTCGCTTGGAACCCTCGCTTTTGAGTCGTATTTATTATTGGTTGTTGTTCCTCTGATATGGTTTCTATTTTTTGTGGCGGCATTTGTTCAGAAACCTAGTCGATCGACGATGTTGGGTGGTAGCTTTTGCTTAATGATCATTTGCATCACCTATATTCCCTATTATTTTCTAACGGTAATCTTTTCAGGCGTTATCGTTGCCGCCATTGTTTTTAATAAAAGCGTATTATCTGCGATTTCAAAAAGCATGGCATTTTTAAAAGCACAGAAGATGTTCGCAGGGTTGTGCATTGTTTTGGTATGCGTGGGGTTGATCCCAGGCCTTATGTGGTACCAACAATCATCTAAAAGTGAAATGTCGGTTGTTTATCGTCATTCCGGTGCGTCGCATTCCAATGCAGCGGCATTACATATCAATGTTGTCAATGAAGGCGGCATCATTGCCCCGAAACTCGTTGACACCCTGTTCTTTGATTTGAATAAGATTAAGCTTGGCGAATTTTATATGCCCTTATTTGCGTTCTTGTTGATCCTAAGCGCATGTTTTGTGCCTTTAACCAGACGGATGGCGTTCTTTTTCGTTTGGGGCATGTTGATTTATGTTATTGGTCTCGCAGACGCAAGTCCTGTGCATCGTTTTTTGTATGAACATGTTTTCTTTTTTAAATATTTCCGTAATTTACAATTCTTCTTATGGTTGGGAGTTTTGCCTATCTTGATTCTTGCCATTGGTGAAATGTTCGATGCGTTGATGAACACGCCTTTTACTTCACGACGATCTAAAGCAGGCTATATCGTTTATGTAATTGCGACACATATTCTGATCGCAGTGTTGTTCAAAACACAAACAATCAATGATGTGATTAGCATGACGTATGGCACAATATTTTTAAGCATGATTTTCTTTATTTCCTTGGCATTTAAAAACAATGTTCAAGTACAGCGCGTTCTGCCAATCTTATTGCTTGCCGCCATATCCATACAATCGTACCAAGTTTTTGGGCATATGAAAAATAACACGCCGTCAGTATATGCCCAGAGTTTATATGATGCCCCGTACATGCGCTTTACATTGCCCAAGACCGATAACTTAGACGACCTTTTGTCTGATCAAAGCCCAGAGCGATATTTAAATCAACCATTCTATTCAACAAAAGCTTTTCAAGATTTGCATCAAAATGTTAATCGTTCGACGTTAAGTTTGTATATCAAGCCGCGATTATTGCTGTATGACAGTATGCCGGATGTAGATTTTACGAATTTTGACGGGTCTAACCTCACCATCGTTACACAAGATTCACCGCACGTGCAAGTAAAAGTGTTTGAACCAAATCGGGTGGTTTTTGCCACGCAATTAGATCATCCAAAATATTTGGTTTACAATAGTGTTTATCATTCACGCTGGCGTGCTTTTTGTGACGGGAAACAACTAGATATATTCCAAGCAAATCATGCATTCACAGGAATCTTAGTTCCTGCAGGCCGTCACACCATCGAATTGTTATATCAAGCACCGTGGCGGACATGGTTGGCTTTTGCTTTGGAATTAATTTTTGCTTTAACCTTTCTTGGGGTTGTGGTGTTGTTATGCAAACAAAAGATATAAAACAACGCGCAATATTTCTTTTCACGCGAGCATGGGTGCTTTGCGTTGTGGCGCTGTTGATATTTTATTTTGGAACGGATTTGTATTTGATGAAGGTTAAGGCCATTAACCATGTTGTACCGCAGTCTATGGTTACGCAAGCTAACTTCATGACCAAGCCACGTTTTAATGACACAACGTCATTAGAGCAGGCGACTAAGTATTACAAAACCATTGTTAAGATGGTGCCAAACTCTTGGTCTGATTGGGCATTCTTGGGTTATGCGTTCTTCTTCCAAGGTGATTTAGAGCGAGCCAAGTTTTGTTTTCATAGGGCTGCTTTTAACGAGAAAGATTTCTTCTGGTTCTCATATAATTTAGGGGTTGTGTATTTACATCAAGGTCAATATGAGTTAGCAGAGAAAACATTTACGCGGGCATTAAGCGTATCGTTTCCTAAAACGTTGTCGCTGATGCATGCGTATAAGTCTTACAACATGCTGCTACCAGAAGTTTTGAATAAGGGCTATGATGTGGAACAGGGGCTATTGAGTGCAGTCCAAAATGCGCGGGCGTTGCTTGTAACAAGTCATTTCAAAACCCCCATCGACAAGAACGACCCAAAATATTTCCCGCGTATGTTCTAGTCTGCCCGCCGGTAGGTAAGTTATTTTTTGCGGTGTTTCATGAATTCTAAAACCGCAGGGATAAGCGATATGGCCACGATCGCTAAAACCACTAACGAGAAATGTTCCGACACAAAAGGCAAGTTTCCAAAAAAGAATCCCGCAAAAACTCCAGCCAATACCCAGAAAATGCCACCAGCGACATTAAATAAAGTAAATGTCGTATAAGGCATCTTTCCGACGCCAGCCATGAATGGGGCAAAGGTACGAACGATGGGAATAAAGCGGGCAATGATAATGGTCTTTGTTCCATACTTTTCAAAGTATTCGCGTGTGCGATCCAAATATTCCTTCTTGATAAAGGGCAATTTCTTATTTTCTAGAACACTGGATGCTAAGCGGCGCCCAATTTGATAATTTAGTGCATCTCCAGCGATAGCAGCGACGATCAAAATAGGGATTAAGAATTTTAGTTCTAAAGAGCCTTGGGCAGCTAAAGCGCCTAGAACAAATAATAATGAATCTCCAGGTAAGAAGGGTGTGATAACCAAGCCGGTTTCACAAAAAACGACAGCAAAGACAATGGCATAAATCCACTGGCCGTATTGAGCAACCATCTGGGCCATGTGACTGTCAAGGTGTAAGAAAAGATCAACAAACGATTTAATGATTTCCATATTACTCCTCAATTTTTTAAAGTATAATTAGGAATATAACCAAAGGAGATGCTTTATGCCATTAAAAATTTTTGTTTTTTGTACGGTTGCCTTGTGTTTAAGCGCACTTCCTTTAAAGGCTCAAGAAACTGCAGAAGCCGAAAAAGAAAATGCGCCGATAATAAATGAAGTGCTACCATCAGAGCCAGAAACTGTTGTTGTAGATGTCAAAGCGGAGCCTGCCGTAGAAAATGAAGAACCGGCACCTGTGCCAGAAGTTAAAGAAGTTCCTAAGGAAGAGCCTGCAGTGGGTGTCCCGCATATTTCCGGCGCTGATCCATCTATTGAAGAAAAAGAAAAGGTCAAAGAGGACCGTCGCGCCAGACGTGAAGCATGGATTAAGGCTCACCCTGAGCAATTAAAAGTCATGCAAGAAAATCGTCTCAAGCGTCAACAATGGATGAAAGATCATCCTCAAGAAGCATTGCGCATGAAAGAAGAGATGCGCGTCAAACAATTAGAGCGTAAGCTTAAGATGCAGGCTGAGGCTGCTGCGAAATCAGCAAATTAATTTGTTGTAATGCTTCTTGTGCGTTTTGATCCTCTGGGTCAAAGCGCACAAGGACTTCAATATACTGCCGGGCCGTCTCATACCGTTTCAACCGCCAATACAAATCCGCCAGCGATCGATAGGAAAAAATAAATTTAGAATCAAGTTCGATCGCGCGTTTAAAATTGTTTTCTGCTAAATCCAATTGCCCAATGTCTCGATAGGTTCCTGCGATATTGTGATACGCCACAGGGTTTCTAGGGTCCATCTCAATGGCGCGTTTATACCAAATGAGTGCTTTATCTTGAATCCCTTTATCGGCATATTCCATGCCAAGATTATTGATCACCCGATAACTGGGTGCGTATTGAACAAGTTGTTCATAAAAACCAATGGCCGTGTGCCAATCCACATTACGACGGATATTGACAAAACAAAATAACCCTAAGATGACGGCGAGAACGCATGTCCCAATTTTATGCATGTTTTGTTTTTCAATATATGGCAAGATAACGCCAACAGCGACGATCACGATGCCAATCATGGGCATATACAGGAAGTGTTCGTAAACAACGGCATTGATGGGTACCAAGATGTTTGACGCTGGGGCAATGGCCATGAAGAACCAACAGCAACCAAAAGCAATGAGTGGGCGCGTGCGCCAGAATTTGAAAATACAAAATAACATCATCATAATGTAAATCCCACCAATGATCACATCTGGTTCAAATAAAGACTGCGCATATGGCATTTGGCGCTCAACGCGCAATTGATACGGCATAAAAATAAAACCAGCATATAGAAAGCAAGCTTTAAAGAAGGTGAGCAAGCGCAAGAAAATGCTATCGGTAAAGGCATTGTGTTCATTGTAGAAGTTAAAAGAATTATTAAAGTTAAGCACTGTGCCGCGCATGATCACATAAATGATGGCCAAGGTGATAAAAGGCCAGAGTGTGGCTAGTGATTTGCCAATGCGTTTAAAGAGCGACCGATCTTGTTGCAAGACAAGCACATCCATCACAGGCAGCAAGCCGCAAAGCACAAAACCAGTTTCCTTGCTCATGATGGCGAGTGGGAAAAATATAAGGGAGAAGTAGAAATTTCGGCTAAGGAAAGCTGGTTTGCCGGACTGGCGAAAACGGGTAAAAAGCAAAAGCCCAGATAAGACAAAGAAGGTGGCCAGTGAGTCGCCTAAGCTGTTGACATAGACAATGGCTTCGTTGTGGACTGGGTGGGCTACAAATATAACCCCGACAACAAAAGCTAAAACTTTATTGGCAAATAAACGGTTGATAAGAAAGAATAATAAAATACCGTCGATGCTATGAAAGAAAATGTTTAAGGCGTGCCACCCCGGCACCCATGTGCCCCACGCATGATGTGCTAATGAAAACACGGTAAGTAAAACAGGGCGCCAATAATTGCTTAGTAAATATCCACCAGCAACCAAGTTCTCACTAAAGAAGTTAGGAAAATATTTCCAATCTTTAATGTAGCGGTTCTTTAAAATGAAATCATCGTCGTCCCAAAACATTTCGTTTTGAAAGCAGTTGTGATAGGCGATGAGCCCCACTAACAAGATAATTGAGACGAGAAAATATTTATGTTGTAAGATTTTTTTCCAAGGCATTAATTTTTCTTTCGTTGCGAAAACATTCTAATACAAAAATAAATTATTTATATCGCAAATATCTTAAATCATGATAATATTCAACCTACATGAAAATTCACGAATACCAAGGCCGAAATTTATTTTTACAATATGAAATCCCTGTTGCGTCGGGCGACGTGTCCGCGACGGTTGAGGGCGCTAAAGCCATTGCCGCAAAAACAGGATATCCCGTCGTTATTAAGGCGCAAGTTTTAGTTGGTGGCCGCGGTAAGGCTGGCGGCGTTAAAGCTGTAGCCAATGAAACCGAACTCGTCAGTGAATTTACCCGCATTAAAAATTTAAATATCAAAGGTTATGCCGTTGAAACCATTTTAGTGGCCAAGGCCATTGATATTAAAAAAGAATATTATGTCGCTGTCACAATCGATAATATTAAGGGCGATGTGGTCATCATCGCTTCTGCCGATGGTGGCGTTGAGATTGAAGAAACCGCCAAGACCAATCCTGAAAAGATCATTAAATTTTATATGAATGGCAGCCGCACGCTTGATGAAGCGCGCTGGATCCCTGTTGTGCAACGCCTATTTTTAGATACCCGTTTGCAAAAAAGCGCCACGGCTATCGTCGAGAAATTGTTGAAATTATTCTTTGAAAAAGATTGTGCGTTGGCTGAAATCAATCCATTTGTCATCAACGGCGAAGGTAATTTGATGGCTGCAGATGCAAAGGTGATCATTGACGACAATGCGTTGTATCGTCAAGTCGAAGTAGCCAAGCTCATGGATTTGAAATATGAAGATGCCGATGAATTGGAAGCCAAAGAAAAGGGTTTAAGCTTTGTGAAGTTGGAAGGCAATGTGGGTTGTATAGTTAATGGCGCAGGTTTGGCCATGGGCACCATGGATGCGGTTAATTTGCTTGGCGGTAAACCAGCTAACTTCCTAGATGTCGGTGGCAGCTCAAATCCTGAAAAAGTTTTAAACGCGCTTAAAATCATCTTACGCAACAAAGACATCAAGGTTATCCTCATTAATATTTTTGGCGGCATCA
Source organism: uncultured Planctomycetales bacterium (assembly GCA_964572155.1). Classification (GTDB taxonomy): domain Bacteria; phylum Omnitrophota; class Gorgyraeia; order Zapsychrales; family Fredricksoniimonadaceae; genus JACQQW01. The sequence continues at coordinate 302,104 of CAZNDZ010000001.1, forward strand.
CCCGTTGTGATGATATTGCAACCGGTATTTTGACCGCTTTAAAACAAATCGATATTAAAGTGCCATTGGTTATTCGTTTGACGGGAACCAATGAAAAAGAAGCGAAAGATATGTTAACCGCCGCAGGTTTGACGACATTTACATCCATGCGTCAGGCTGTTACCCAAGCGGTTGCATACGCAAATAAATAATATGGCAATCCTGATTAACGAAAATACAAAAGTCATTGTTCAAGGCATCACCGGCCGCGATGGTTCTTTCCATGCAAAGCAAATGAAAGAATATGGCACTAAGGTCGTTGGCGGGGTTACGCCAGGCAAAGGCGGCCAAAACGTCGACGGTATTCCTGTTTTTAATGGCGTTAAAGAAGCTAAAGATGCAACAGGGGCGAATGCGGCAGTTATTTATGTGCCAGCGAAATTTGCTAAAGATGCAATGCTCGAAGACATTGCTAACGGCATTGAATTGATCATTTGTATCACCGAAGGTGTTCCAGTTTTGGACATGGTGGAAGTTAAAAAAGCATTAAATAACAGCAAGTGCCGTTTGATTGGGCCAAATTGCCCAGGGCTTATATCCCCAGGGAAATCGAAGATTGGTATTATGCCAGGTCACATCCATAAGGCTGGTAATATTGGCGTTGTGTCACGTTCGGGAACATTGACCTATGAAGTTGTTTATAATTTAACAGCCAATAACATGGGGCAAAGCTCTTGTGTTGGTTTAGGCGGCGATCCGATCATTGGTACGCGCTTTGTTGATATTTTAAAAATGTTCCAAGATGATCCTGACACTGCAGGCATTGTCATGGTCGGTGAAATTGGCGGCGGTGACGAGCAAACAGCCGCAGAATTCATCAAGAGCTATGTGAAAAAACCCGTTGTGTCATTCATTGCAGGCCGCACTGCACCAACAGGCAAACGCATGGGGCATGCTGGCGCGATCATTTCCTCCGGTGATTCCACTGCAGAAGCTAAAATGCAAATGTTGCGCGATGCGGGCGTAACGGTCATTGATTTTCCAGACGAAATTCCTCAGGCTTTAGCCAAGCGTTTGTGATACAATTCTTCTTGTCATGAAGAAAATCAAAAAACCCATTAAGAATATTTTCATTTCTGCGATTCACCAAAACGCTGGTAAGACCACCATTTCATTGGGCCTATTTAAAAACTTCCAAGAACGTAAATTAAAGACCACCTTCATGAAACCCGTCGGGCAAGAGACGGTGACCTATGAAGAAAAGGCCATTGATAAAGATACGTATTTGATGGGTGAAGTCTATCACTGCAAAAAGCACATCAAGGACATGAGTCCTGTTACCGTCGGTAAAGGGTATACAGAAAAGTATATCTTAAATCCACAAAAAGATGAGTTACAGGCGCGTATTTTAAAATCTTTTCAAACCTTGTCCAAAGGCAAAGATGCGATCATTGTTGAGGGTACGGGTCATGCAGGGGTTGGCGCGGTCATTGATTGTTCCAATGCTGATGTGGCGGCTTTGCTTGATTCTAAGGTCATCATCATCTCCCAAGGGGGGATTGGTCGCGCCATCGACGAGATTATGCTTAATAAGGCCTTATTTGATTTGCGGCATGCGGATGTGTTGGGCGTTATCATAAATAAAGTGCATGCGGATAAATTGGATAAAATTAAAAGCATTGTTGGTAAAGGGCTTGAACGTAAAGGCATTCGATTGCTTGGTGTTATCCCCGAGATGGAAATGTTAAGCGCGCCTACTGTTGCTCAAATCAAAGAACGTTTGGATTTAAAAGTTTTTTCTGGCGCTGAAAACATGAATACGCGCGTTTCCGACGCTATTGTTGCAGCCATGGAGCCTTATAATATGATTGGCCACTTGCACGAAGGCGCCTTGGTTATCACTTCGGGTGATCGGGTTGATAATATTTTAGTTGCCGTGTCTTCTTATTTGTTGCAACAAGGACGTAGCGTTAAGGTGGCGGGATTGATTTTAACCGGAGGCTTGACCCCGGATGCTAAAATCGCGGGTTTGCTTAAAGATAGCCGCATCCCTGTGCTATATTCTCAAAGCGAAACCTATACGATTGCTGCCGCGATCGAAAACATGACCCCCAAGATTCAAAAAACCGACAAAGACAAGATTCGCGAAGCCCACCGCTTGGTCAAAAATTACGTGGATGTCGATTTAATCCTACAGAATTTATAGTAATTACAACACTATAATCGCATAGCGACATGCGATTTCTTGTAGTTATTTTTGATATTAATCAATAATTTTAATGAAATTGTCGTAAACCATTGCAGTATATAGAATTAAAAGTCTACAAAATTAACCCCTCGTCTTGATTTTTATCTTATCCGTGGTATATTTAATAGGTAACGTTTTCTAGTGAAGGTCCAACTATCCAATCTTGCAGAATTGAGTAAATAATGGTTTCCAAAAGAAGCATCCTAAGCGCAGCAATTTTAATTTCATTCCTATTTACAACCATTATCCCTGCCAACCGCGTTTTTGCACTTGAAAGCACCCTTTTAACATTACCAAAACCTGGGACCATGGTTGCTGTCAGTCAACCGCTGGTGCCTGTTATGCTTAAAGGCTTACAGATTAATCCCAAAAATCCGTTGATCGTTGATTTCTTAGTTTCAAAAGGCGATGAGGTTTTAGGCCAAGCGCAATATTACAAAGAAATTGAAACCTTAGCCCGATATTTCCTCGCCAGCATGGCCATTCCAGAAGATCAATTATGGGTTAACTTATCCCCATTTGAAAAAGACAAGATCATAACCGACCCTTTAAGTCAAACCGAGATGGGCCAAAATATGTTGGCGCAAGATTATTTGCTTAAGCAATTAACAGCGTCGATGATTTACCCTGAAAAATCATTGGGGAAAGAATTTTGGAGCCGTATTTATGAACAAGCCAAGAATAAAACAGGTAATGCGAATATTCCTGTTAATACCTTTAATAAGGTGTGGATCTTAGCCGACACAGCCAATGCCGTTGAAAAAGGCAACACCGTCATGATCACCGATGCGCATTTGAAAGTCATGTTGGAAGAAGATTATTTAGCCGCTAAGAAGCATGATGTTGTCTCAAACAATGAAAATTCTAGAATCATCAGAGAGCTCATCATTCCGGAACTAGAAAAAGAAGTAAATACAGGCAAAAATTTCGCCCCATTGCGCCAAATCTTCAATGCTTTTGTGTTGTCTGTTTGGTATAAGCAAAACCTAAAACAATCCATCCTCAATCAAGTTTACGCCGATAAAACCAAACTGGGCGGCATCGAAGCCAAAGACAGACAAGCCAAACAAAAGATCTATGAGCGTTATATCCAAGCTTATAAGAAGGGCGTATTCAATTACATTAGAGAAGACAAAACACAGGGTGTCTCACAGCCACGCAAATATTTCTCAGGCGGAGAAGTCATCTCAGCGCAACATGTGAAATTTACCCGTGATGCAGCGATGTTTGCCGAGGCATTAACAAAGCCGTTGGATAGGGCGCGAGTTGAATTTGATGCAGCCATGAGAAGCGATGATCGCGGCAATTTCTTGTCTGTGATCGATAATGCAAACACGGATAATTTGCCCGAAGCAGCGGTTGCTATTCTTGAACAGCGCGCCAAAGACATTACAACAAGCGTCATAACAAAAAATGTGATTGAAGAAACACAGTCATTAGGGATACCCGTTAACATTAGGGTTAAGGAAATAGCAGACCAAGATAATGTTTATAATGCCGAAAACATCATACAAAATGGCTATATCATTGAATATTCAAATGACATTAATCGTGAAAAAGGTGAAGGCGATGCGGTTATTTATGTAACCAGTAGCTTTAGAAAGAAAATCGCTGATAACAATGGGTTGTTTTATTTTTATGTAAGAAAGATTCTAAAGATATATGAAACGTCGGGCAATGCTGGCAGACAAAAAGAAGTGGATTTTATAAAAGCAAAAATAGAAGATGAAAAGCAAAGATTGAATGGGAGGGCAAAGATTGAAAAATCTTTGGCTTTAAGGATTCCTCCTGAAAGTTTCCCATGGGTATTGTTAGAGCGCGAAGCCAATGCATTATTAATCAATCCAACGTTATCGAAAGAACAGCGGAGCCCAGAGTATTTCAAAGAACGCGTAAAACACATTTTCCCAAATAGAAAGTTTAAGAAGATTGTTGTTCCGGGAACAGTGGCGTTTGAAGCATCGCAAGAAGCGTATCGATTGATGAAGAACAATGCTAATTTAAAGCTTATCAATGCCATGGATGGTGTGGCAAATTATGCAGATACAATCCCATCCACGGTCAAAGGGATGATGGATCGTTTGAAAGAAGGCAAGCCTATTACCTTTGCATTTGGTGCTTCGAAATATAATCCGTCCTCTATCGCACACATTTCTGTCACCTTAGACGGAACATTCGCTCAAACAGGTGCATCCAGTTACATTGTCAATGTAACGCTCGAAGATGTCCGCAAGCCCTCGGTAAAAAAGTCAGCAAAGTCTCGTCTTAAATTAGCCAAGGCGGATATCGAAGGTATTTTTAAGAATTTATTTACCATCTTAGATGTGAGTGAGCCAATCAATGGGTATGATCTAGGAAAATATAATGGGGAAGAAGTCTTCTTTCTAATTATCAAAATGTTAATACCTTATGGTTTGCAGGGTCCGCAATATTATGTCGCTGGTGAAGACCATTACTTTATTTTTGCACCGTTGGGCAATGATCCTCAAAGCAAGTTCATTCAGTGGGATTTGATGGAAAATGAAAATGTACGGCAGCATTATACGTTTTATGCCAGCGAGTTTAATGGGGATGATTGGAAAACGTATCAAGAATTAGTTCGTCGTCAGGTGGTGTTGAGTAAAAATTTAGGACCAAGCACGGAAGCTAGATCCTTCTATTCAGATGAGGATAGTGCGCTCGATCGTAACGTTAAAGAAGGTATTATTAATGGCATCATTCAGGCTAAGACAAAAGAAAGATTGCTAGATGTTATGAATGCCGCGTCGACGTTGCCCCGTTTTGATACAGCGGGTAAGGCGGTGGCAATTAACTTAGAGCATGACATACAAAAGAGTAGCGTTAAGGCGGTTTTGGTTCTTCCTCATCGACAAGGTGCGCGGGGGCACGATAGTTTAAGAGATCAATTGGTTGAGGAGAAGAAACTAATCGTTATGCCCATGGAAGGGATCAAGCATGCTGTTTCAGCAACAACTAATAGAAAATTCTTAGAACAAATTTTAACAGGCGTCTTTGATTATAATTATGGTTACGGGTTGACTATGGAAACCATGGAAAATATGAACAAAGATCCCGAAATATTTCGCATCCTTGTACGACAAAGCGGCGTTAAGTTGCCCTTAGCATTACCATTGTTAATGCCAGAGCCGAGCGAACTAAAGGATTCAGTTAAACAAAAAGATTTTGAATTAAAAAGAGAGTTGCTAAAGTTAGGCGCACATCATGAAGAGGGCACAACACCTGCAGGCGATGAGTCGTACATTAAAGTGTTTGATGCGATGGGCAAGGAAGCCGTTTTTGTTGAATATTACATTGTAAATGGTCTAGATGAGCATGAGGGCGGGAGATTAAAAGATAAGAATACTGTAGAATACACGAAGATCACCGTCAATAAAGAAAGCCCAAATGGCCAAAAGATTTTAAAGCTCATTGAGGATTATGTGAAGCATTTAAATGATGCTGCGATGGTTTCTAAAGATATTGTGAATACGACACGCAATGAAAATAATGTGGGCGGTATCGAGCTTAATCGGAAAGATTTGAATTTGAATGTTACAAAAGAAGGGCAGGGGTTGCAGTTTGAGATGGATCCTGTTTTGTTGGAAGAGTTGAAGTCAGATAATTTTGGTGGGTTTAGACCGACGGTGTTGAGCATCACACCATTGAGGGCAAGCCCTGCATTGAATTAAGAGGGCAACAACATTGATGTTGTTGCGTATCGATTAACATGGATGTTAAACGTAATTCCAAGGAGTTTTACATGAACGGATGTCGCAAATACATTTCTTTAACGGTGTTGGTCGCTTTCTTTTGCTCGACGTTGACGCCCATTAAAAATGCCAATGCTGCGCCTTTGGTTGCGGGTTTACCCACGCCTGGGGCCATGGTCAATTTAAGCGCAACATATACGCCGCTATTGATCAAAGGCTTGCGTGTTCATCCAGAAAATCCATTGGTGTTTGATTTTATCGTCGACACAGGCAACTCGCCCATTAAGAGCGACTCTAAAGAATTGCGTGCGCAGTCCGAAAAGCTCATCAAATATTTTTTAGCGACATTAACCATCCCCGAGAAAGATTTGTGGGTCAACCTTTCTCCTTATGAAAAAGATCGCATCATCGAAGAACCATTAGGCCAAACCGAACTAGGCCGCGACATGTTGGCGCAAGATTACTTGCTCAAACAATTAACTGCCTCCTTGGTTTATCCTGAAAAAGAATTAGGTAAGAAATTTTGGGACAAAGTTTATGCTCAAGCCCGCGAACGTTTTGGTGTTACCAATATTCCGGTCAACACGTTTAACAAAGTTTGGATTTTGCCTGATCAAGCCGACATTTTTGTCCGCAACAACACAGCCTTTGTTGTTAATGGTCATTTGAAAGTTATGCTTGAGGAAGATTATTTGGCATCAAAGAAAAACAGCGTCGCTAGCAGCAGTGAGAATTCTCAAATTATTCGGGAGATTATTTTGCCTGAGATTGAAAAAGAAGTTAATCAAGGTCAAAATTTTGCCCCATTGCGTCAAATCTTTAATTCCATGATTTTAGCGACGTGGTACAAAAAAAGCCTCAAAGAAGCGCTGCTCAACCAAGTGTATGCAAATAAAGCCAAGATCAATGGCGTCGATGCAGATGATAAAGCGATTAAAGCCAAGATTTACGAACAATATTTACAAGCCTATAAGAAGGGTGTTTTTAATTATATCAAAGAGACAAACACATCAAATGGTCAAGTTACCCCCAAGAAGTATTTCTCCGGCGGGGAAGTCTTTACTAATATCCCTGTAAGTGAAATTTCAAATCCTTCACCCGCAATGATTGCACCAGCAGGCAGTTTATTTTCTGTGAATGCAGCGATGAGTAGCAGCGCTACTGTTTATAGAGCGGCAAGATTAAATGGTCTTGAGAAAGCTCAAAAAGCTAAAGAAGATGAAATAAATACCACGGTTAATCGTTATTTTGAAGCTTTGCAATATGCAGAACCACTTCAACAAAGACAGGTAGCTGAATATCAGGGTTTGGCTAGATTTATTTTGGAGGACTTAGATGAGCATGTTGATTCAGCGACGAGAAAGAAGCTCATTGCAAGCGTCATGACAAACATTGTGGGTTGGGCAAAGCAAGATCTAGATGGGAAATTGGATCCAAATGCAAAAGCTGTTTTTTCTTTAACAGCGTTTCCAATCATTCATTGGGGACACATCGAGTTGATCTTAAGAACGCTCAATCAAAAACATTTGTCTGGCCTTTCACTAGATCTTAGTGCTCAAAGTGCGAATAATCCATTAATTGGGGCTTCGTATGAGGACAGGATGTATTTGTTAAAAATCATGTTGCAAAGGTTTAATGGAAGTTTCTCGAGAGACAAATTGACAGCGATTAATGAAGATCAGCGTCCAGAAGAAACCGGCGAACGCAGGCTTTTGGAGAGCATCAAAACAGCCAATAAAGGACAAACGCTTTATTATCCTGTTGGAAAAGGCTATGAGAGTACTATAGAACAATTTGCTGCATGGGCGCGAAATTCAGAGAATGCTAAGATTCTCGAAGAAAGGGATTTAAAACTCGTTGTTCTCGTCAATAGATTAAGCGAAGCTCAAAAAGTTTCTGCTAAACAAATAGCAAACAGGGTTAGTGTGGAAGTTTTAGATGGTGTTGATTTAGGCATTAATAACACCGCCATCAGAGCGGGGCTCGCAAGCACTCCTAATAAGCCAGCAATTAACGGCATATGGTTTATTCCAAAGTCATTGGTTTTGCATCTTGCACGCATATCTCCAAGCACTTTAGGAAATATCATGGGGATTCCCGACATTCTTAAAGACATTGATCAAAAAGGCATGAGTTCAAGCATTGCTGTCTTAAAAGACTTTATTGATAATGTTTATTCTGCACAAGGAAATTACCTGATCACAGAAGAGATTGTAGAGTTGTTCATGCCCAATCTAGCAGATGATAAAAAACAGGTTTTGGCGGATAAAATGCAATCTCTGTTGGATAAAGCGATGACTCAAATTAATCCAAGAGAAGTTGCTGCCGGCATCAGGTTTTGGGAAGGGTTGGATAAGACAACAGTTATTAAGGGTGATTATTGGGCTTTACAAGAAAAGGATGTGTCGGATTTAGACAGCATTTCAGCATCTGAAGGTAAAGAATTGGAAAGCATTGGCGCCAATACCTTGAGAAATGGCCAAATTGCGGTGATGGGGCTTTGGGCAGGCGCAAGCTCTAGAATGAATACACATGAAGCGCCAGCTGAGATTAAGAAGATAGTTAAGGGAAAAGAATTAGGGTCAAAAGCAGTTGTTCCAATTGGACAATATAATGGCGATGTTATTACGTATGCCGATATTGCCGCGTTTAATTTAAAGCGATTATTTGATCAGATCGATGCAGCTGCTAAAAAGGCAGGCATTGTGTCTAATGTTACTAATAATGTCGTTGGTTTTATGACCAATGATGCGTATCAATCAGAACATGATGCAATGTTTATAGCGCATCAAAATTATGGCATGAAGAATCCCATACATTCATTCAGACAGCGCTTAGGTCCTATTTTTCAAGCACGTCCAATTGATGTTGAGAAATATTTTGGAGAAGAAAATAAACAAACATTTAAAAATGAAGAAGAGCGAAGTGCTTGGAGACAGAAAAAAGAAAGAGCTTTGAAAATTGCAGGAGAGTCAAGTTTACGCATTGATTCTAGGGGAGACGAGAGCGCTGTTATTGTCCCTGAAGATAGACAGCCGTTAGGGCATGGAGAATTTCTAATGCAGCTTATTGAGTCTGGGGAAATCATAAGACTTATTGATCAAGGGATTAGATTTGTCTCTATTAGAAATGTAGATAACTATGCAGCAAAGTATGACAGTATGTGGCTTCGGACGATAGGGTATGCCGTTAAGAACAATCTCGACTTTTTGATAGAGAATTCATTGCGTGTTCCAGGACAAAAAGGTGGGGTCGGTGTCGGTACACCTAACGGACATGTTATCGGAGAAGATCCAATTCTGAATGCGGATATTGATAAAACAACAGATCGGCCCAAAGTTCCATCTACTTCAGGAAAATGGATGAATAATGCCGTTGGTATTGCAAGCATACCTTACATTTTGCAATTTTTTAAGCAAGAGGGACAAAGTGATGCTGAATTAATTGATGAGTTAAGAAATGCAAACGCAGAACAGCGTGCTGCGATTGCCGATCGAGGCAGAAAACTACTTCCAAAAATTTACGACGTTAAACCTGGAAAGTCTTCCGACGAGAAGTATAAGGGCGGCTTAACAAGTAAGGGTGAAACAAATCTTTGGACATCTACAATTGTTTCGGGAAAAGACAAGAAGATTGCAGTTGTTGGTGTCAGAGGCATTGGGCATTTTGATTTAAATGCTTTTAAAGCAGCAACAGCTGAACAAAAAATTGAGATGTTAAGAAGAGTTCGTTTTATGGCAACGAAACAGTGGGATGTTCCAGAATCATCAAGGGTTAAATTAAAGAAAGAATTAGAAACATTGTTGGGCAGAGAAATGACAGAAGAAGAAGCGGGCTTAAGATTGGAAAGTTACGAAGGAAATAAGCCTCTCGCAGACCCAATGATAAAATATATTATGGAAGCCCCCTTAGTTGACGAAAATATTTTCCAAGGCATGAAAGATGATCCTGCAATGTCAGGCCAAGTTGGGCGAGGTGAGGATCAATTGCAGCAGAAGTTATTCACTACAGAACAAATGGGTGCTGGTGAAGCGGCTTTAGTAGCAACCTTGAATCAAAAGCCATTGACAATTGAGGAGCAGAGATCCTATTTGGAAAAGGCAAGAAATGCGTTCTTTAGTGAAGTTCAAGCAGTGCCTGAAATTATGAGTGGTATGCAAGATGCGTTTAAGCGATTTCATATTACTAGCATCACATTTGAAAGTGCTAGACAAGATCAACTCCCAAGAAATTTAGAGGCGTTGAAGAATCAACTAAATGTTATTAAGAACACAGCTGTGCAATTGATGCAGAAGGCAGCGCAAGATAAGATCAATACGCTTCTTCCTATTTTGGTACAAACGGATAAGTTTGGAAGAAAGAAAATTGAGAATCTTCAAGTGTTACAAATAGAACTTAACGCATTAAAGAATTCTAACGTCAGTGCAGATCAACAATTTGATGCGTTAAAAATCATTTTTAATAAACTCAAAGCATTAGATCAGGCGATGACCGTTGCAGAGCTTAATCGTATTAATGTTTTGTATCCCAGCGACGAGAGCGTTAGGATGCTTGATAAGATTAAAGAATCAGATATTGTGTCTTTGGGATTAGTAAATTCAGATGAGGATATAGAAGCCCCAGAAAAAGCGCGTGGATTTTTAAATGGCGAGTTTTCAGAGCAAGATCTTCAAAATATAACAACTGTTCAAAGAGGAACAGAAATATTCCAGTTTCTTGAAAAAGTAGGATTCTTAGTGCGTGTAAATGGCCATGCGATTTCAAGCCATAGGAGTCAACTTGAATTAAGAAGTTTCATAGAAATGAACTTTCCAGAGAACTTAAATGTTGTTGATTTCTTCAATCAATTAAGAAGGCCTTCGGTAAGATACTATCCTAGAATGCCGGAATTATTGGTTGTTAAGAATGCGACTTTTGATGTTATCGCTGGAACTCGGGTTATTCCTGATACAGCATCAAAGGGCCAGAAAGATTATCCTTTGGGGTATACAAGTGCAGTAAAGGCAATTTACTTTTCCGAAAGATTCCTTGAGCGCATGAAGGATCAGGGCGTAAAGTTAGACGACCTGCTTGTTTTTGTGAATGCTGGAGAAACTCCCAAAGAGCGAGCGGAAATGTATGCCAAGTATCAAGCTTACAAGAGAATGTTGGCAAATAGAGACGATCAAGCCCAGTTAGCAAATCCAGGCGGTATTGATCTTAATACGAAGGGTATGAGATCCTCTGTTACGGGGGATAAGATTGATATTCAATTTGATCCGGCGATGGTTGAGCAGTTTAAACGTGGGGATTTTACGGGTGTTCGACCGGTGATCTTAAATGTGACGCCGCTCACAAGCGTGTTGCCATTATTAGGACTCGCGCCCCGTCGTGAAGACGATGTTGCATTGGGCGTTTAATTGTATTGAAATGTGCAAGAACACTGGTATATTAAGTCCTTATGAGCGAACAGGCGAAGAATAAGAAATTAAATGTTTCATCTGCAGAAGAGTTGAAGATCCTGCGCACCATTGTGGACATTGCGTCCTCCGAGCTCGATCTTGTATTAACCCTTCAGTTGATTGTTAAAATTGTTACTGAAATTACCGCCGCTGATTCGGTTTTCATTTATCTCTTTGATGATAAGAAAGAAAACTTGGTGCTCATGGCATCCAAGACTAGCCATAAAAAAGAATTAGGGCAGTTGGAATTAAAGGTGGGCGAAGGTATTACCGGGTGGGTAGCTAAAGAGAACATGCCCGTTGCCATCAAGAGCCATGCCTATAAAGATCCTCGCTTTAAAGGGTTTGATGTGTTGCCAGAAGATCGCTACGAAGCCTTCCTTTCGGTGCCTATAGTATATAAGGGAAAAGCCATCGGGGTTGTTAACGTTCAACATAAACGCGAACAAGATTATTCCCAAACAACGGTTAACCTGCTTGAGATGATTGCCAAGCAAGTTGGCGGCGTCATTGATCATGCGCGTCTTTTTGAAGAAACCAAGCAAAAAGCGCTGCAGTTTGATTCTTTGGTCAAGGTTAGCCAAAGCATCACCTCCGAACACTATTTAGACGAAATTTTAAATCTGATTGTGGTTGTGACCGCCGAGATGCTTAACTCTAAGATTTGCTCGATCATGTTGTTAGATGAAAAGGGCACAGAGTTATCGATTAAAGCAACACAATCATTAAGTGTGGACTATAAAAAGAAGCCAAATATTAGCGTAGAAAATTCTCTAACTGGTTCTGTTATAAAGACTAAAGAACCAGCTGTGGTTTATGATGTGCAAAAAGAAGACAGGTATGCATATCGAGATCTAGCCTCCAAAGAAGGGTTAACCTCGATGGTGGCCGTTCCCATGATCCTCAAAGATAAAGCCATTGGCGTTATCAATGTTTATACCAAGAAACACCATCGCTTCTCAAAAGAAGAGATCAATGTGTTGCAAATGGTTGCCAACCAAGCAGCGGTGGCGGTTGAAAATACCAAATTGATGGAAGAAGCCCTTAAAGCCAAGGAAGCCTTGGAAACACGCAAGTTAATCGAGCGCGCCAAGGGCATTATCATGAAAATGAACGGCCTCTCAGAAGACGCGGCCTATAAATTGATTCATAAAAAGAGCATGGATACCTGCCGATCAATGAAAGAAATCGCTGAGTCGATTATCTTAATGTCGGATTTGCAAAAGGGCATCTAGGGCTACCTTAAAAAATTTTATTGACAAAATCGTTTTGTAGTATATACTTACAACCGTAGTAAAAAATGAACGTTCGAAGCAACGATGTTTCGGGCGATATTAAGGGCAACGTTTACGTCCTCTGACTGGCAAGATATATAAAGCCGCGGGGGATTTTTTGTTTTATACATATAGAAAACATCAGTGACTGATGTGAAGGGCACAGAGGCTCAATCGTATTATTGAATACAGGTTGGGCTTTTTTTATTGTCAAAATCAAGGAGGTACTTATGGTATCTAAACAAGCAACTTTGGAACGATTCTTACATGCAATGGGTTTTTGTGTGGCTTTCGCGGTGATCGCGGTGGCGGCTGGCATGTTTTGGGCAGTTGAACATCATATTTTAGTGTAAACAGATAACAAACGTATAAACAATAATAACAAAAACAAAGGAGTCAAGAAATGGACGCAAATCCAATTAATGCCGGAGACACATCATGGGTTCTGGTCTCAACAGCGCTCGTTATGTTGATGACCCCGGGCTTAGCCTTCTTCTACGGCGGCATGGTCAGACGTAAGAACATTTTAGGTGTTTTAATGCAATGTATGATCTGTTTGGCGCTGGTTAGCGTCTTGTGGGTTGTATATGGTTACAGCTTAGCGTTTGGTAAAGGTAATGCGTTTATCGGCGGTTTGGATTGGGCTATGCTTAAGGATGTTGGTCAAACAGCCAACGCTGATTATGCAGCAACAATTCCTCACCAAGTGTTTATGATCTTCCAAGGCATGTTCGCGGTGATCACGCCTGCGCTTATCATTGGTTCTTTCGCAGAGCGCATGAAGTTTTCCGCATTCGTTGTTTTCACCGTTTTATGGTTAACGCTTGTATATTCTCCTATCTGTCACATGGTTTGGGCTGTTGGTGGTTTAGTCCGCGGTTGGGGTGCACTTGACTTCGCCGGTGGTACTGTTGTTCACATCAACGCAGGTATCGCAGGTTTAATCTCTGCCATCTACTTAGGTAAACGTATCGGTACTGAAAAACCTGGTATGCACAATGTGCCTTTCGTTGTTTTGGGTGCAGCATTGCTCTGGTTTGGTTGGTTTGGTTTCAACGCTGGTTCTGCATTAGCAGCTAACGGTTTAGCTGGTTCTGCATTTGTCGTTACAAACACAGCCGCAGCTGCAGCAGCATTAGCATGGGCTGTTATGGAATGGATCTTTGCAGGTAAACCAACCATGATCGGTACAGTTTCTGGTGCCGTCGCTGGTTTAGTTGCGATCACTCCTGCAGCAGGTTTCGTTGATGTGGGCGGAGCGCTTATCATCGGTTTAGTTGTTTCTGTCATCTGCTACATGATGGTTGCTTTTGTGAAGACAAAGTTAGGGTACGATGATACATTAGATGCATTCGGTGTTCACTGTATCGGCGGTATTTGGGGCGCTTTAGCCACTGGTTTATTTGCTCAAAAGGCTATAAACTCTGCCGGTGCTGATGGTTTGTTCTATGGTAATCCTGCTCAATTCATCATTCAGATCAAAGCGGTATTGTTTACGGTTGCGTACACAGCCGTTGTCACATGGGTGATCTGTTTCGTGGTTGACAAAGTCATGGGCTTGCGTGCTAATGCTGAAGACGAAGTCATGGGCTTGGATTTGAGCCAACATCATGAACGTGCATACACAATTTTAGACTAATCTAACTTTTTTCACGAAAGGAAAGGCAATGAAATTAATTATCGCAATCATCCAGCCTCATCGCCTCGACGATGTAAAGCGCGAGTTATATGCGGCGGATGTTAATTTGATCACCGTATCAGAAGTGTTAGGCCACGGCCGTCAAGTTGGTGTTGACGAATTTTACCGCGGTGTTAAAGAAACAGGTAACTTGTTGCGTAAGATCCAAATTGAGATCGCGGTCAACGAAGATTTCGTTGAACCATCCATCAAGGCGATCATCAAGGGTGCACGCACAGGTAAAATCGGCGATGGTAAGATCTTCGTCTTAGATTTACCACGCACCATCCGTATTCGTACGGGCGAAGAAGGCACCAAGGCCATCGGCTAAGTTTGCCGCTTGACTGAAAATAAATAACACGATATCATGGCTCGTCTTTATGGGCGATGATGTCTGTAGGGCATAAGCTTTGAGGCTTGAGGATTCTGTTAAACATAGAATTCTCAGGCCTCTTTGTTTTTGTGGCATTGGTGCCAGCGGTTCCGATGAGGGAAAAGGCGATAATCAAAGGATATATGATGATGCAGGGGAGTTTATATAATGGAAGGCATTTCACAAATCAGCGCCGGAGATACGGCGTGGGTGCTGGTGTGCGCCGCGTTGGTCTTATTGATGACGCCAGCATTGGGTTTCTTCTATGGAGGGATGGTCCGTCGTAAAAATGTTTTAGGTATTTTGATGCAATGCATGAGTTGTTTGGCCTTGATTAGTATTTTGTGGGGCATTTATGGCTACAGTTTGGCGTTTGCACCTGGAAATTTGATTTTTGGTGGGCTTGATTGGTTTATGCTCAAAGGTGTTGGTGTAACACCCAATAGCGACTATGCGCCAACCATACCGCATGCTGCGTTTATGATTTTTCAATGCATGTTTGCGGTCATCACCCCCGCAGTCATTGTGGGGTCATACGCAGAACGTGTGAAGTTTTCTGCATTTTTATTGTTCACCGTTTTATGGCTAACCTTTGTTTATTGCCCTGTCGCGCATATGGCCTGGGGCATGGGCGGACTATTTCGCAACATGGGCATCCTTGATTTTGCCGGCGGCACCGTTGTTGAAATCAACTGCGGGATTGCAGGTTTAGTCACCGCATTATTTTTAGGTAAGCGCATCGGCATTAGTCATCCAACATTGCACAATATACCTTTTGTCGTCTTAGGGGCAGGTTTATTATGGTTTGGGTGGCTTGGCTTTAACGCGGGCTCTGCTCTCTCGGCTAACGGCGTTGCGGTCAATGCCTTTGTCACGACCAATATGGCTGCAGCCGCAGCCGCCACCAGCTGGGCGATTGTGGAATGGTGTTTGACAGGTAAACCAACCATCTTTGGTGCCGTCACAGGTGCGGTGGCAGGTTTGGTTGCCATCACCCCAGCTGCGGGCTTTGTTGATTTTACAGGGGCCTTAATCATTGGCTTTGTTGTGAGCGTCATCAGCTACTTTTTCGTTGGCGCTATCAAGCATAAATTCCAATATGATGATTCGCTCGATGCGTTTGGTGTTCATGCAGTGGGTGGTGCATGGGGCATGTTGGCCACAGGCTTATTAGCCACAACAACCGTCAATGCCGCAGGTGCAAATGGTTTACTAAACGGTAACCCAAAGCAATTTAGCATACAACTCATGTGTGTGATCATGACCATGGTTTATTGTGCGGCGGTTACCTTGGTGATCTGTTTTGTCGTCGACAAAATGATTGGCATGCGGGTTAATCGTGAGGATGAGGTCATGGGTTTAGACTTAACCCAGCATCATGAAAGAGCTTACACCATCTTAGATTAATCGCCTGTTTTAGGTATTAAAAAAACTTGACTTTATGGTCGATTTTCAGTAAAATTCAGTACTTAATTTGAGGGCACAGACGTCCTCCTTGAACCACAATGTTAGTGTGCGCCAAGGAGGACTTTTTATTTTATGGAATCTAACAACAACCAGGGGGGTCTATGAGTCAAGCAAGAGAAGAAGTTATTCAAGCCTGCAACGATGAAGATTGTGGTTGCGACGCAAATTTCAGCGCAAATTTACCTTCATATTTCGGTCAAAACGTGTTCTCGCTCAAGGTGATGCGCGAATTCCTTTCACCAAAAGCTTATGCATCCATTGAAAAGACAATTAAAGAAGGCGGCAAGGTAGATCCAGCGATTGCTGATGAAGTTGCCGAAGGCATGAAGAAATGGGCTATTTCTAAGGGTGCAACCCACTTTACACATTGGTTCCAACCTTTAACAGGTACCACCGCTGAAAAGCATGATTCATTTATCACATGGGATGATAAAGGTGGGATTATCTTAAGTTTTGGCGGCAAAGAATTAATCCAAGGTGAACCAGATGCATCTTCTTTCCCATCCGGTGGTTTGCGTGCAACATTCGAAGCACGTGGTTATACAGGTTGGGATCCAACATCTCCAGCGTTCATCAAAGAAGGTCCAGAAGGCGCCACATTATGTATCCCAACATTCTATATTGGTTACCATGGTGAAGCGTTAGATAAGAAAACACCATTGCTGCGTTCCATGAATGCCTTATCTAAACAAATTTGCCGCTTGGCTAACTTGTTTAGCATCGACACCAAGGGTAAACGTGCATACTGCACCTTAGGGCCAGAACAAGAATATTTTTTGATCGATAAAATTCACTTCGAAGCACGTATGGACTTGGTTCAAACCGGCCGTACCTTATTCGGTGTAAAACCAGCAAAGCATCAACAACAAGAAGATCATTATTTTGGCGCCATCAAGCCACGCGTCATGGCCTTCATGGAAGATTTAGACCGCACCTTGTGGGGTTTAGGTATTCCGTCGAAAACACGTCACAATGAAGTCGCCCCTGCGCAATACGAAATGGCTCCAATTTACGAAGATTTAAACACGGGCGTTGATCATAACATGATCGCCATGGAAGTCATGCGTCAATTAGCCGATAAGCATGGTTTAGTTTGTTTGCTCCATGAAAAACCATTCGCCGGTGTTAACGGTTCTGGTAAACATAACAACTGGTCTGTCGTAGGTCCAGATGGCAAGAACTGGTTATATCCTGGTAAAACACCACACGAAAATGCGAAATTCTTAACCACCTTATGCGCGATCATCAAAGCTGTCGATACATACGCTGACCTTTTACGCGTCACGGTTGCAACCGCTGGTAACGATCACCGCTTAGGTGCCAACGAAGCGCCTCCTGCGATTGTTTCAATCTTCTTAGGCGATCAATTATTTGACATCGTCGAGCAAATTGAAAAAGGCGGAGCAAAGACCTCCAAGCAAGGTGGCGAAATCAACGTGGGCGTAGATGCATTGCCAACATTAAGCAAAGACACCACAGATCGTAACCGCACATCGCCATTTGCGTTTACCGGCGCTAAGTTCGAATTCCGCGCTGTTGGTTCAAATCAAAACCCTTCAGCTGCTAACATGGTTTTAAACACCATCGTCGCTGAAGCGATCTCACAAATCTGTGATCAATTAGAAGCTGATAAGAAAGCCGGCAAGGATTTCAATAAATCCTTACAAGCTGTCTTGCAAGACATCATCAAGAAACATAAACGCGTCCTCTTTAACGGCGACGGCTACACCAAAGAATGGCATGCCGAAGCGAAGAAACGTGGTTTACCAAACATGAAAACAACACCAGAAGCCTTGGAAGTTTTAAAGGCTAAGAAGAACATCGATGTTTTAGTCAAACATGGTGTTTTATCTGCTGTTGAAGTGGCCTCACGTTATGAAATCAACAAACATGCATACGATACTGTCATCAGCTTAGAAGGCAGCTGTGCAGCGACGATCGCTCGTACACAATTGATTCCTGCAGCTTTGGAATTCCAAGCCCAATTAAGCGTGGTTAAATCAGCGACACAAAAGAAATTGCAAAAACAAGTTTCTGATTTGATCGATGATGCTTTAACGACAGTTGCCGCTTTGGAAGCAGCTGTGGCAAAGCATGATTCTGCTAAAACATCAGCAAACATGTTGAAATTACGTGAAGCCATCGATGGTTTGGAAGCATTAGTTCCAGCATCCATCTGGCCATTGCCAAGTTATGCTGAAATGTTGTTAATGAACGCATAATTTGTAGATCAAGTAAGATTGAAAAGGGCGGATATTTTTTATCCGCCCTTTTTGTTTATCTAGTATAATATCCGACATGATTCTGATTATTAAGCACATTGACATCGAGGGGCCTGGAACCCTAGGCGACTTTTTGAATGCTCGGAAAATTCCATTCAAAATTATTGAATTAGGAGCAGGTGAAGCTTTGCCATTATCATTAGAAGGTATAGATGCGGTTGTCGTCTTAGGCGGTCCGATGAATGTGGATGAAGAAGATCAATACCAATTTTTAAAGCCCGAGAATGTTTTTATTAAGCAAGTCTTAGCGCTAGAAATACCATTTTTAGGTATTTGTTTGGGATCGCAATTATTAGCTAAGGCAGCAGGAGCCAAGGTCGTTAAGTCACCGGTTAAAGAAATTGGCTGGTATAACGTCGAGCTTACACCAGAAGGTAAACAAGATCCATTTCTTAAAGGTTTTAAAGCGGATGAAAAGATTTACCATTGGCATGGCGACATGTTTCAAATTCCTGCAAACGGCCAATTGCTTGCAACAGCACAAGGTTGCCCTCATCAGGCGTTACGCGTCGGGAAAAATGCCTATGGTGTGCAATTTCACGTTGAAGTGACAGACAAAAGCATCAAAGAATGGTGTGATGAGTATATAGAAAACGACCTGCCCGGACGTCGCGATCATGCCAAGGCCATGATCGATGATTATTATCGGTATGAGCGTGCGTTTTTAGCGCAGGCCAATACCATTTATCAAAACTTTATTGAGATTGTGGAACATGCTAAACGTAGCGCTTGCACAAATTAATCCTATCGTCGGAGATTTGACCGGCAATAGCATGAAGATCAAAACGGCCATCACTGATGCGCGCTTGTTGCATGCGGATGTGGTTGTCTTTTGTGAGCTTGTTCTAACAGGTTATCCACCGGAAGATTTATTGCTCAAAGAGCACTTCATTGCCAATAACATAAAGGCATTGCAAGCCATTGCCAAAGAGGTAAAAGGTATCACGGCGATTGTGGGTTTTGTCGATCGCGACAGCCAAGGCCGCATTTACAATGCCGCCGCGGTGATATCCAGCGGCAAGATCATTCATGTGTATCACAAACAGGAATTGCCTAACTATGGTGTCTTTGATGAGAAGCGCTATTTTAGCGTCGGAAAAAGCAACGGCATGGTTGTTATCAAGGGCGTGAAGGTGGGAGTTAATATTTGTGAAGACATCTGGATTGATGACGCGATTTATCAGAACCAAGTTAAAGCAGGCGCAAAGCTTTTGATCAATCTTTCGTCTTCTCCCTATGAGGTTGGTAAGTTAAAGATTCGTGAATCATTGCTGTCACGCCGCGCGAAGAGCTTGAAGTGTCCCATAGTCTATGTGAATTGTGTCGGCGGGCAAGATGAGTTGGTGTTTGACGGAGCTAGCATGGTTTACGATAAAACCGGCAAACTAATCGCACGGGCTAAACAATTTGAAGAAGAGTTAATCTGCATTGATTTAAAAGAATCTAAAACACACATCGCCCCTATTTTACCTGAAATATCAGAGATTTATCACGCCTTGGTTGTCGGCACCCGTGACTATGTGCAGAAAAATGGATTTAAGAAAGCGGCTTTGGGTTTAAGCGGGGGGATTGATTCGGCGCTTGTGGTTGCGATTGCCGTTGATGCGTTGGGCCAAGACAATGTCACCGCCATCTCCATGCCATCGCCGTATAATTTAAAAGCCACACGTGATGATGCGCGCATCATTGCAAAGAATTTGAATATCACGTTTCATGAGATCTCGATTAAGAAAATTTTAGAAAGCTACCTATCGTCCCTAAAGCCATACTTTAAAAGCACGCAGCCTAATATCGCCGAAGAAAACGTTCAAGCACGTATTCGCGGGGATATGCTCATGGCGTTTTCCAATAAATATGGGTGGTTGATTTTAACGACGGGCAACAAGAGTGAGATGGCTGCAGGGTATTGCACGTTATACGGCGACATGTCCGGTGGATTCTCGCCACTTAAAGATATTTTTAAAACCAAGGTTTATGAACTATGCCGTTGGCGGAATAAACAAGGCTTAAAACCCATCATCCCAGAAAGTGTGATTAAACGCGCACCGACGGCAGAATTGCGACCCAATCAAACCGATGAAGCAAGCTTAGGCGCATATGCCGACTTAGATCAAGTGTTGGGTAAATACATCGAGCAGCATCAACCTCTAAATAAAATTGTTACAACAAAAATTAAGTTGCCATACATTCAAAAAACAGCAAGGTTGGTTGATATCAACGAATATAAACGCCGACAAGCGCCCCCAGGGGTTAAGATCACCGCGCGCGCTTTTGGCAAAGATTGGCGTTTGCCGATCACCAATAAATATCGTGAATAAAATACTATCGATCATCATCCCTGCGTATAACGAAGAAAAGACCATTGAGCGCATTGTTCAAAAAGTGTTAACAGCGCCGATCCCCGAGTCACTAATCAAAGAAATCATCATTGTCAATGATGGGTCAACGGACAATACGTTATTGATCCTAAAGCAGTGCGCCAATCATCCGTCCATCAAAGTCTTTAGCAAATCCAATGGTGGCAAAGCCTCAGCATTAAAACATGGGCTTAAAGAAGCGCGTGGAGACATCATCCTCATTCAAGATGCAGATTTAGAATATGACCCCATGCATTATCCACATTTGGTCGCGCCAATTTTAAATGGGACATCTCATGTGGTTTATGGTTCCCGTTTCTTAGGAAAGATCGACGACATGCATTGGGTTAATCGTGCGGCCAATAAGGTTTCTAATTGGACAATGCTTGTCATGTGGGGGACTAAGATAACGGACATCAACACTTGTTACAAGGTGTTCACCAAAGAAGCTTTGGTAGGCATTGACATAAAGTCTCAGAACTTTGCTTTTGAGACAGAGATCACCACAAAGTTTTTAAAGAAGGGTTTAAAAGTCCTCGAGGTTCCAATTGCATATCAAGCGCGTTCCCGACAAGAAGGAAAAAAAATTAAGTGGTCAACCGCCCTTGAAATGTACTGGCCGATCATTTCACATCGTTTTATAAACAGCATCATGGTGACATTGTTGGCATGCCTGCTGTGTTCTAATGATGCTCATGCATTT
The DNA here is from genome assembly GCA_964572155.1 of uncultured Planctomycetales bacterium. Taxonomy (GTDB): domain Bacteria; phylum Omnitrophota; class Gorgyraeia; order Zapsychrales; family Fredricksoniimonadaceae; genus JACQQW01. The sequence goes on from CAZNDZ010000001.1 coordinate 323,616, forward strand.
CGTTTTGAAAAAGATCAAATCAAAGGGTTTATCGATACCACTATTTCATCAGGTGTTGGTTTGCGCCTCGAAAAGCCACGAGCCTATTTAATTGGCCGTGCGAATGGCGGTAGCGCGTATACAGTTGATAGCGACGATGGCGATCGTCATTATAAGAAGAATAAATTGTTTTCAGTGACCAGTAAAATCACCAATGATATTGGTGTGAACTATCAAAATTTCGGCGCTTTTATCCGCACCAACTTTTTCTTCGACCCCATCAACCGTTATAAAAAATCTCTAACCCCATATGAACGCCTCGAAGCGGGCCAAGGTTTTGATTTGTTGGACGCTTATGTGGAAGGAAAATTCACGCCAGCCAATAAAGCACTAGATGTGCGTCTTGGTAATCAGGTGCTTAATTGGGGAGAAAGTTTTTTTATTCCAGGGGGACTCAATGCCATTAATGCGGTTGATCTTTCGAAATTGCGTTTACCTGGCGCTGAAGTGCGTGAGGCTTTATTGCCAAGCCCGATGATTTCTGATTCCTATCAGCTGACCGATAATTTTAGCATTTCAAATTTTTATATCTTCAAATTCGATCGCACCAAGCTCGACGTGTGTGGAACATATTTCGCAACTGATGATGTTTTCTGTGAAGGTGGCAGTGGTGACTCCTATGGTGGATTTGGCTCATTACCCGAGGGGACTGCGGGACAAATAATACATCGCCTGCCGGATCAACGCCCCTCTAATCAGGGGCAGTTTGGGACAGCGTTTCGTTATTTATCGCCGGAACTTAATGATACTGAGTTTGGGTTTTATTTCATGAACTACCACAATCATGTGCCTGTTGTTTCTGCAGTTGCCGGCGCTCCAGGTGATTTACCGGCTTTGGTTGCGCAATATATTGAGAATTTGCAAGTATACGGGGTAAGTGCTAGCACAGATTTAAATGGCGTAGCCTTACAGGGAGAGTATACATATCGACCACGTTATCCTATGCAAATTGATGGCGGTGAATTTGTCGCTGCGGCGCAATATTTCCCGTCGGCACAAGTTGCTGCTGCTAGAGCTCCGGGTGATATTATCCGTGGTTGGAGAGAGATGCCTGTTAATCAGCTTCAGGCCAGTGTCACTAAGGCATTTGGTCGAGACAATCCTTTTAGCGCACAAGAATGGTTAGTTGCAGGAGAGGCAGCCGGTATTTATGTAGGACATTTTCCAGATAAAAAAGATCTACGTTTTGAAGCTCCCAATACAGATTTATCAGCGTATAATGGTGTTGGGTCCCCTAAATTGCAAACAACAGGTTGGGCCGATCGTTTTTCCTGGGGTTATGTTTTGGCAACATCGTTAACCTATGAGCAAGTGATTAAGAATGTCAATCTAGTGCCGCGCTTGGCATTTTCGCACGACGTGATGGGAACAACACCGTCACCGTTGAACCAATTTGTCGAAGATAGCAAGGGCATGACGATGGGTTTAAATGTATTATATTTACATGTGTGGTCCGTGGATATGAGTTACACCAATTATTTCGGTGCCGCGGCACGCAATGCCTTACAAGATAGAGATTTTGCAAGTTTAACGGTTAAACATTGGTTTTAAGAGAGGACGTTGCATGGAAACGGTATTGTTAATTGGTGGACGATCGTTTATCGGTGGGCATGTTTGTCGCACATTGATTAAACGCGGCTACAATGTTTTGTTGCATTCAACGGGGACATCAAAATTTGATAATTTAGTCGACGTGATGCCGCATCAACAGATCACGCCGGTGTCGTGTTCATATGAGAATAAAGAACAAATGCGCTCGATTATGCAAAAAGCACAGTGCGTTGTGTTTCTGGCGCCACCGCCGGGGAAACAAACCGTGGGTCAAGAAAAAACCAAAGAGCGCGATTTTGATAATACCCGTAATGTTTTAGATGTCATAGCTGCGTGCCAAATCAAGAAATCTGTTTTCATTTCAACATGCAGCACGATTGGTAAAGTTGAAGAGGGTAGTGCGGATGAAACTAGTGTCCCCAAAGATACGCAAGGATGGGCAGGGTTAGCTTTTAAATTCAAGTTAGAGAAGTTGATCATGGAATATTTTCATAAAGGGCTGCCTATTGTCATTGTAAACCCGACGATGTTTATCGGTGAATATGATACAAAGCCATCTTCCGGCGAGTTCTTTCGGTTTATTGATAAGGCGCCATTTATTTTCTTGCCCAAAGCAAAGATGAACATAGTCAATTTGGAAGATGCCGGATTAGGCGTTGTCTTAGCGTTAGAGAAAGGCCGCCCAGGTGAACGTTACTTATTGGGAGGTTTAAATATTTTGCATGAAGAATTGATTACGCGCATTAAACAGTGCGGCGGGCAAAAAACACCGTGGCTTGTGATGCCGTATCCCTTGTGTGTTTTAGCTTCATATGCGTCAGAATTATTAAATGTGATCTTAAAGCAAGATAAACCAGCCATCCCATTAATTGGGATTGAGTTAACCGTGCACGGTAATCAGCATTACTCATGTGAGAAAGCAAAAAAAGAATTGGGATATGTTCCGGGGGAAACATGGTCTGCCGTTGACCGTGCGTACAAATGGTATAAAGATCATGGGATGCTATAGTTTAAAAATCATGGAGGGATTTATCGTGAAAAAGCATGCGATTGCAACAATTCTAACGTCAATATTCATGGCCATGCCGCTTTATGCTGCCGACACATGGAATGATGCCTTAACACCCATGGGTGCAGAGATAGCCGCTAATGCTGATGGAACAATTCCCGCGTGGACGGGTGGCATTACAACGCTCCCTGCGAATTATGTGCAAGGCGGTTTTCGCCCAGATCCATTTAGCGAAGACAAACCATTGTTTACAATCACACATGATAACTGGAAAACATATCATGATAAATTAAGCATTGGTCATCAGACTATGTTTGAAAAGTACCCAGATTTTCAAATGCCCGTTTACCCAACGCGACGCAGTGCGTCATATCCGCAATTTGTTTATGATGCCGTAAAGCAAAATGCTATGGAAGCAAAGTTAGATCGCAATGGGGATGCGGTTAAAGGCGGCAGCATTGCTTGTCCATTTCCCATGCCAAAAGATGGAGTAGAAGCTATATGGAATCATTTGTTACGTTATCGTGGACCATCGATTGATCGTGTTGTCAATCACACTGCAGTTTTATCTGCTGATCATTTAGTAGGCACGATTGAGCATGAAAAGATTTTATTCCCATTAGCTCAACAAGGCACAACCTTTGATGCGCCGGAAAATATCATTGCGTACTTTAAACAGCATTTGTTAGAGCCCACGCGAGAGGCAGGAACATTGATCTTGGTTTTTGAAACGCTTGATAAAGCCAAGGAATTGCGCAAGTCATGGATATATAATCCCGGTCAGCGACGGGTCAGTCGGGCGCCATTTATTAATTATGATTCAATTCCTCCAACGAATGAAGGGCTATCAACCTTCGATCAATACGACATGTTTAACGGCGCTATTGACCGTTACACATGGACACTCGAGGGAAAACAAGAAATGTATGTGCCGTATAATGCCTATCAATTTGCTAGTCAGAAGTTTGATGCAAAGAAGTTTCTAGGCGTGCATTTTCCAAAGACAGAATTAACCCGTTATGAATTGCATCGCGTTTGGAAAGTTACCGCAACCCTTAAGCCAGGCAAAAAGCATTTGTATCCCAAGCGAGTATATTATTTTGATGAGGATAGTTGGCAAATCTTAGTCGGCGAACAATATGATGCAAGAGGCGACTTATGGCGTTTTTCAGAGGGGCATGCGGTTAATTTTTATGATGTTCCTTTGGTGATGACAAGTCTTGAAACGCACTATGATTTGAAATCAGGTCAATATTTGGCAGGTGTTTTGCAAGTGGAGCCAGCCAGTTTTTCAAAGCCGTTAACGCGTGCTGACTTTACGCCAGAAACCCTTCGCCGCGAGGGGAATCGTTAGGAAAGTTATTTCATGAGGCCCGTTTCCTTTTATGTCGCCTGCCTAGGGTGTGCCATGTTTGTGGTAGCGGCATGCCTTTTTTGGAAGCCCATCCCTGTCTCGCATCATCCCTCCGCTGTTGTTGATCAAACAAAGCGTGGCGTCTTCTTCGCCATTACAAAAACATCTACATCGCTCATCGCTGTTGGTGAACATGGCCGCATTTTCTTCTCAACCAATCAAGGTCAAACATGGCGAAGCGTTTCAACCAATGTTGATCAAACATTGACGGGCATTTTCATGCTCAATGATCTGGTAGGTTGGGTGGTTGGGTATGACGGGATTATTTTAAAAACCAACGATGGTGGCGTTACATGGAGCGTGCTTCGAAAACCGACTTTAGATGAACCGCCGTTTTTTGCTGTTTGGTTTCAAGATGAAGCAATTGGCGTGGTTGTCGGAGCTGATAGTAGGACATATCGTACTAACGATGGCGGGCTTAGTTGGGATCAAATTAATATAGATGCCCAAGCACATCTTTACGCCATCACACACAGTGCTGACAATGCACTTTGGATTATTGGAGAAAATAGCACGCTATATCAAAGTGTGAATGCTGGCATGACGTGGGCTCGCATCTCAACACCTTTCCCAAGTTCGTTCTTTGGATTAATTTCATTACCTGATAATACTGTGATGACCTATGGGTTGCGGGGACGCGTTGCGTTGTGGAATAATTCAAAACTTATTCAAACGAAACAAGTAATTGATGAGAGTTTATTTGCGGGGGTTGTGTTAAAAGACCAGCGTGTGGCGCTCGTCGGAAAACGTGGGCATATATTTATTGGTGATGTCACGAGCTTAGATTTTAAAAGTAAGGAAATAATGCCCAATCATGACATTAGCGGTATTGTTGAAGTGGATGATGCGTTCATCTTAACGGGAGATTTTGGCATTGCCCAGGTAGCAAAGAAAGATGTGGGCTTATGACCTTTAGAAAAATCTTATCAATCGGTATATGCCTCGCTGCGATCGGGTTTTTGTTTCTAAAACCTCTACAGCTAGACACGCGTTTGACAACGCTGTTGCCAAATGGCTATGCTAATGATTTTACCAGCAACGATAATGATAGCCGTTCCAATCGCATTTACGTGGTGTTGGCAGCAACAGCAGGAGAAATTTATAACGCCTCATTCTTAACCGCATTGCGGGATCTGACCGAGAATATATTCTTTTTACCAGGCGTAGATCGCAGTGGCGTTACATCGATCACCGCTCATGATATGAATTTCCGAGATATTATCGAGGATGGTTTTGATGGTGGCACCATTATCCCGGAGGAATATGCTTATGACGACAAAGGGCTTGATGTGATCAAGCAACATGTGCAAAAGTCACACTTGGTCGGTCAAATTGTGGCCTACGATCATAAAAGCACTATGATCGTGGTGCCGTATTTCAAGGGTGTTGACGGAAATAAACTAACCCAAGATATTATCAAATTATTTCCTCAATCCAATGGCATTAACTTTAGTGTTATCGGCCAATCCCCATTTGTGGTGGCGATGCAACAAGAATTCAACACGTCGCTAAAAATGTTGATGTTTGGCTGGCTGCTTGTGACAGTGTTGGCATATGTGTTTTTACGACGGAGCGTATGGTCCATGGCGCTTGCCCCTGTGTTAAGTGTCGTCTTGCAGTTGGCGCTGTATCGCTTATGTGCACCGACACTACATCCGTTTGTTTTTCCGGTGATTTGGGTCGTGGTCATGCTTGCGTGTTTAAACACGATATGGGGTGGATCATTGTTGACGTGCGCGGTGTTATTGTTGGCAACTAGCGTTTATGCGTTTGGAAGCCCACAGGCAATGCAAATGGCGATGCTATGTTTAACAGGCGCCGTCGGGCTTTTTGTGACACAGCAACTTTTTATAGACAAGACGTCTACTGGCATGGACCGCGTACGTTTTGATTTAAACGTTCTGTCACTTGTGATGATATTTCTTATAGCAATGGTCGCAGCCGCACCTTTGGGCATTGGTAGCAATGAAGCCGCCCCTAAATTCTTAAAAGCCAATACAGCGTATAAACAATCGCAACAATTTGTATCAAAACATTATGCCTTTACATCCGATATGATGACCATCTCAACGTTTGCCGCAGGTGAAGGATGCACAGATGTGGCTACGGTTAATGTTTTAGAAGAATTAAATTGGTGTTTAACAGATCATGCAGGTGTAAGGTCCGTCTGGAGTTTGTCCGAAGGCGTTAAGCGCATCAATATGTTCTTGCATGAAGATTATATAAAATGGCGCACCATCCCCCAAGAGCGTGCCACGTTGATTTCAGCGACCAGTAATTTAGATCCAGCGTCAGGCTTGCTGGATGAATCCGGGCGCATTCTGCCTGTGCTGTTGTTTATGGAAGATCACGATCCTAATCAAATCACCAAGGTCTATGATGCGATTCGTCGGTTTAATTTTTCATCGAACCTACTAACACATCAAAATCCATCAGGCATGGCTGCGTTTGAAGCAGTAGAACTTAAAGCTGTGGTTAAGGCGTATAGAAATATTTGCGTGATCTTTTTGTTTGGACTTTTGCTGTTGACTCGCTGCTTTTTTCCTTGGAAAGAAACCATGGGCTTATGTTTTTTGATGGTGGTTGTTATTGCTGCAACAGCTGGATTTATAGCCCGCCTTGGTTTAGGCCTCGACGTAGATGTATTATTTGCGATTGTTTTAGGTGCCTGTGTTAGCACGTTGCTCTTGGGTTTAAGTGCAAGATCGCCTGCTGTGCGCAGTAAAACATTTTTGATGTTTTTAAGTGGGATCATTATGGCCGCAGGTGGTTTGGTTAGCGGGGTTAGTTTTATTTATACGACGGGACTTGTGATGGCGTGGATGATTTTTGTAACGGGCGTCTTGGCGTGGTTGTGTCTTAAGGGATCATCAGATCTTCTGGATTCATCCGCAACGATTTAATTGCACACTCATCGGCATAACCCACCCGCAATAAGGTTAGGATAAATTCTGGTTTCATGCCAATGGCATCATGAATGTTTTTTTCATGCAAGGCGATATCACTCTGTTGCGCTGGTTCAAAAAATGTGCGGGTGATTTTTACAATGTCTACGCTGGAAGCAACCAAATGACTGCTTAACCCTTCTTTTTGTAAGAAGTTTGTAATTTTCTGAATGTCCATCCAGTCTTTGACTAAAACATCAGAGGCATTATTGGTTTCTTTAAAGGCGATCAACAACCCCGTGCCATTTAATAATTTCAGATGAGATTGTTTAGCAATAGCTTTGGCGATAAAGTTGCCGCGCATCAAACGTCTAAAGATTGGATTTCTATTGGCACGTAAGAATTGCGCAGAGATCGTTGGGATTTCCAACGTCCTTAAATCAAGCCCGCGCCGTAATTTTTCTGCATCTTCTGGGGTAAAACACACATTATCAATGATCTCTCCAAAAAGCTCGGAATTATCAATGCGCATGCTTTCAAGCGATGCTAAGTTATCAATCACCACCTGATTTTGCGTAATATCCAAAGCTTCACGGGTGGGCCCTTGAAAGATGTCACGTATTTTGGCTCTGATGTGCTCTGGAACAGCTTTTGTGTGGTGTAATTTACGATTGGTGTATCGAGCCAACACATGGGTGATGTCATGCGCTGCTGTATTTCCGGTTGGGGTAAAGGTAACTTCACACAATGCTTTACCAAGCAAGCCGTCTTTATCGTTTAAACGATAGCTCATGGCATAATGCCAATGTGCAGCACCTTCAGATAGATTCTCTAATAGGGGGCCAAGCGAATAAAAAGGCAGATTCTCAAAGTTTTCTAAGAAACCACCTTTGGCATCTTTAGCAAAAATAAGCAAACCACTATCTTTTAATTGAAAACCCCAAGGTTGTCCATTATAAGGTGAAGCGGCTTTGATCCCAACACGCAGGATATCTCGTAAAATGTGAGCTTCCATATTCAGCAATAGTGTAACCTTTCTGGCGTAATTTTCCATTGCTTTTTATTTAAAATCTGTTTAAAATAGCCATTTCTTGTAAGCGTGTAAGATGTTGAAAATAATGTAATTTTGTCCCTAATTGAGAAAAAGGAAAACTAATGCAGCATCCGAATCACCCACATAAACAAGGATTTTTCGATCCAAATAATGAAGTTGATGCCTGTGGCGTTGGTTTCATTGTAAATATTAAAGGTAAAAAGTCTCATGACATTGTGCGTCAAGGGATTCAGATCCTAGAAAATTTAGCACATCGCGGTGCATGCGGTTGTGATCCTGAAACTGGCGACGGGGCAGGCATTTTAATTCAAATGCCCGATGTATTCTTGCGTAAAGAAATGCAAAAGCAAGATATCACCTTGCCACCTGAAGGCGACTATGCCTGCGGGTTGGTTTTCTTACCGCCTTCCTTAGAAGATCGCAATATGATCGAACAGTGGACGGAGCATATCATCCATGAAGAAGGCCAAAAGTTAATCGGCTGGCGTACGGTGCCACATGATTCAACTAAAATCGGCCGTGTCGCGCGTTCTGTAGAGCCTGAATTTAAACAATTATTTATCGCACGCGGTAAAAATACACCACAAGCAGATTTTGACCGTAAGCTTTATGTCATCCGCAAGCGTCTTTGGTATAAGGTCTATACCTCAACTTTATCTCAAAAGAACTATTACTATTTCTGTTCCCTCAACAGCCGTACCTTGGTTTATAAAGGCCAGTTGATGTCTGAACAAGTTGATCGTTTCTTTTTGGATTTAGCTGATGAGAGCATGACCTCCGCGATCGCGCTCATTCACTCACGCTATTCGACCAATACTTTCCCAAGCTGGGCTTTGGCACATCCGTATCGTTATATTGCGCACAATGGAGAAATCAACACCTTGCGTGGCAACATCAATTGGATGCATGCCCGTGAAAAACAATTTATTTCAGCAGCGTTTGGCGATGATCTAAAGAAGGTCTTGCCCATTGTTGTGCCACATGGTTCTGATACGGCAACCTTTGACAATGTGTTGGAAATGCTTGTTTTAGCTGGCCGTTCTTTGCCGCATGCCATGATGATGATGATCCCTGAGGCATGGAGTGCTAATCAAGAAATGGATCCACAAAAACGCGCCTTTTATGAATATCATTCTTGTTTTATGGAACCATGGGATGGTCCAGCGGCGATCGCATTCTCCGACGGGCGTTACATGGGGGCCTTGCTTGACCGCAACGGCTTGCGTCCTTCGCGTTATATTGTGACCAACGATGATTTAGTTGTTATGGCCTCTGAAGCAGGTGTTTTACCCATTGGCCCAGAACGCATCATTAAAAAGGGTCGTTTGCAACCCGGGAAAATGTTTTTAGTCGACACCCAAGAAGGTCGCATCATCGACGATAAAGAACTAAAAGCAGATTATGCGTCCCGTCATCCTTATGGCCAATGGCTTAAAGAAAATTTGGTTGATTTACGCAGTTTACCAAAGCCAAAGAAGGTTGAAGGCTTGAATGAAAAAACACTGTTAGCACGTCAACGTGCGTTTGGTTATACCTTAGAAGACACTAAGATCGTTTTGATGCCGATGGCTTTAGGTGAAGAAGCAACCGGTTCTATGGGTGCGGATGTGCCGTTGGCTGTTTTGTCTGATAAACCAAAATTATTGTACGACTATTTTAAGCAATTGTTCGCTCAGGTGACCAACCCACCCATCGACGCTATCCGTGAAGAAATCATCATGGCGGAAGATATGATGTTGGGTCCCGAAGGCAATTTGTTGGAAGAAACACCACAACATGCGCATCGTTTGTGGATACAGCGTCCAATTATAACCAATGAAGAATTGGAACAAGTTGCTCATATCAATGCCGGTACCTTAAAGAGCGTGACCATCGAGGCTGTTTATAAAAAAGACGACGGCCCCAAAGGTTTGGCTAAGGCTTTGGACGTAATTTTTAATAAAGCAGAAGCAGCGATCAATGAAGGCAACAGCATCATTATCTTAAGCGACAGGACATTGGGCACAAAGATGTTACCAATTCCAATGTTGTTGGCGTGTGCTGGCTTGCACCATCATTTGATCAGCAAGGGCATGCGTAGCAAAGCAAGCATCGTCGCTGAAACAGGCGAAGCCCGTGAAATGCATCATTTTGCTGTTCTCATCGGCTATGGGGTCAACGCCATTAATCCATATTTGGCTTTTGAAACCATTGAAGATTTAATCATCCAAGAACGTTTCGAACAACCCATTACCTTCAAAGATGCTCAAAAGAATTTCTTAAAAGCAACTCATAAAGGTTTGTATAAAGTCATCTCTAAAATGGGGATATCGACGATACAGTCCTATTGCGGCGCTCAAATTTTTGAATGCGTTGGTTTGGCAGACAGCGTTGTGGATAAATATTTCACCGCAACCCCGTCGCGCATTGGTGGCATTGATTTAGAAACCATCGCACAAGAAGCCATCAAGCGTCATGACAAAGGTTATGGCGATTTGGCTGCATTGGATCACATGTTAGAAGAAGGCGGCGAATATGCATGGCGTAAAGAAGGGGAATTTCACCAATTAAACCCGACGACCATTGCCTTGTTGCAACATTCTGTCCGTTCAGGAAGCTATCCAATATTTAAGCAATACAGCAAGGCTGTGAATAATTTAGATAAGCAAGCGGCGAATTTGCGCGGGCTTTTGAAATTTAAAGCAGGGCATCCTATACCAATCACCGACGTGGAACCTGCTAGCGAAATTGTAAAACGTTTTGCAACTGGGGCCATGAGTTATGGATCTATTTCCAAGGAAGCGCATGAGACCTTGGCCATTGCCATGAATCGTTTGGGTGGTTATTCCAATACTGGTGAGGGTGGCGAAGATCCAGAGCGTTTTAAAAAGGAAGCCAATGGCGACTGGAAACGTAGCCGCATCAAGCAAGTGGCGCAAGGCCGTTTTGGGGTGACCATTGACTACTTGGTCAATGCCGATCAAATCCAAATCAAGATGGCACAAGGTGCGAAACCAGGTGAAGGCGGTCAATTGCCAGGCCATAAGGTATCTAGTGAAATTGCTAAAACACGTAATACGACGCCCGGTGTTGGTTTGATTTCACCGCCGCCGCATCACGATATTTATTCGATTGAAGATTTGTCACAATTGATCCATGATTTGAAAAATGCCAACCCACAAGCCGCGATTTCCGTGAAGCTTGTGTCGGAAATTGGTGTTGGCACCGTCGCTGCAGGTGTGTCTAAGGGTAAAGCAGATCATGTGCTCATTTCTGGTTTTGAAGGTGGTACAGGTGCCTCCCCACAAACATCGATCAAACATGCGGGCTTGCCGATGGAATTAGGTATTGCCGAAACGCAACAAGTTTTGGTCATGAATGATTTGCGTGGTCGTATCCGTGTGCAAACCGATGGTCAATTAAAGTGTGGCCGTGACGTCGCCATTGCTGCGATGTTGGGTGCTGATGAATTTGGTTTTGCCACAACCGCCCTTGTGACCATGGGTTGTATTTTGTTACGCAAATGCCATCTAAACACATGTTCCGTCGGTGTTGCTACCCAAGATCCTGAATTGCGTAAGAAGTTTGAAGGCAAGCCAGAACATGTGGTGAATTATTTTATGTACATTGCCGAAGAGGTGCGCGAGATCATGTCAGAATTAGGCTTTAGAAAATTCGAAGACATGGTTGGTCGTGTGGACATGTTGGAAGTCAAAGATGCCATCGAGCATTGGAAAGCCCGTGGCATTGATTTAACCAATATGTTGCATAAGCCCGACGTGCCAAAAGACATTGCCATCCGCCATGTGGGCAAACAAGATCATGGTTTGGAAGCTGCTTTAGATATCAAGTTAATTGAGAAATGTAAGATTGCCATCGAAAGTAAAACACCCGTGGCTTTTGATATCGATATCCGTAACATCAACCGCACCGTTGGGACCATGTTGTCCTCGACGATTGCAAGAAAATATGGCATGGCCGGTTTACCAGATAATACAATTGCCATCAAGTTCCATGGCGCAGCTGGTCAAAGCTATGGTGCGTTTTTAAGCCATGGCGTGTCATTTACCTTAGAGGGTGAAGGCAATGACTATGTGGGCAAAGGTTTGTCCGGCGGCCGCATTGTGATTTATCCGCCAAAGAAATCATTGTTTGTGCCACAAGATAATATGATTGTTGGTAACGTGGTGCTTTATGGGGCGATCAGTGGTCAAGCATACTTTAGAGGTTTGGCTGGAGAACGTTTCGCCGTGCGCAATTCTGGTGCCAGTGCCGTTGTTGAAGGTGTCGGCGATCATGGGTGTGAATACATGACTGGTGGGCGCGTGGTTATTTTAGGACCGACGGGGCGTAATTTTGCTGCAGGCATGTCGGGTGGTATCGCCTACATTTGGGATCGCGAGAATGTGTTCTCAAAGAATTGCAATATGGGTATGGTTGATTTATATCCTGTTAAAGACGCAAGCGATGTGATGGAGCTTAAGGGTTTAATTGAAAAACATTTCAATGCAACCCAGAGTGCCGTCGCTGATAATGTACTTAAAAACTGGGAATCTGTTTTACCTCAGTTTGTGAAAGTTTACCCTAGAGATTATCGTCGGGTTTTAGAAGAGGCGCAAGCCATTTCCGCCGCGGGCGGATCCGGAAAAGCCGGCAGCTCCCAAGAAAAGGTGGTTAAGTAATGGGCGACGTTAAAGGTTTCATGAAATATCCACGGCAGGAATATACCAAACAGCCGACCGATACACGCATTAAACATTATAAAGAATTCGTCGAGCTTCCTGCGCCCAAAGATTTAAAAAATCAAGGTGCGCGATGTATGGATTGCGGCGTGCCATTTTGCCAAAACGGTTGTCCGATTGGCAATATCATTCCTGATTGGAATGATTTGGTTTATCGCGATCGTTATGAAGAAGCGATCGAACGCTTGCATAAAACCAATAATTTCCCTGAGTTTACCGGTCGCGTTTGCCCAGCACCTTGCGAAAATTCATGCGTGCTTGGTATTAATGAACCACCGGTTACAATTAAGAACATTGAACTCGCCATTGTCGAGCATGCCTATAATAATGATTTGATCAAAGCCCAACCACCAAAGCATCGCAGCGGTTATAAAGTCGCGGTCATTGGTTCTGGCCCGTCGGGTTTAGCCTGTGCGGATCAATTAAACAAGTTGGGGCACAAGGTGACGGTGTATGAAAAGAATCAAGTCATCGGCGGTTTATTGACCTTAGGCATTCCTGATTTTAAATTAGAGAAGTGGGTGGTTGAACGCCGCGTTAGCCGTATGGCCGAAGAAGGCGTTGTCTTTAAAACAGGGCAACATGTGGGCGTTAACGTCTCCGCTAAAGAATTAAAAGAAAAATATGACGCGATTGTGTTGTGCGGTGGGGCTGAAGCTGGTCGTGAATTGCCCATCGAAGGCAGAGAATTATCAGGCGTTTATCAAGCCATGTATTTCTTGCCACAACAAAATATGCGCAACAATAATTGGAACGTTGATAATTATATCAAGACCTATGCCGACAATATTTTAACGGTTAAACCAAATTCTTTAGAGCCAATCACGGCCAAGGGCAAGAAAGTCATTGTCTTAGGTGGTGGGGATACAGGTTCAGACTGTGTTGGTACATCCAACCGTCAAGGCGCTGTGTCGGTACATCAATTTGAATTGATGCCGCAACCGCCACAACAACGTGCCCCTGATAATCCATGGCCAAATTGGGCATTTATTTTACGCACCTCGACGTCACATGAAGAAGGCGTGACGCGCGATTATGCAATACAAACTAAAAAATTAACCGGTAAAGACGGCAAGTTAACCCATTTGCACGGTGTGCGTTTAAATTGGAGCAAAGATCCCGCAACTGGCGCGATGAAGCCAAACGAAATTGCTGGATCAGAATTCACCATGGAATGCGATCTTTTATTATTGGCCATGGGTTTCACAGGGCCAGTGCGCAAGGGCATGCTTGATGAATTAGGCGTTGAATTAGATGCGCGCGGCAATGTAAAAGCCAATGCGCAAAAGATGACAAATGTTGACGGTGTGTTCACCGCAGGGGATATGACCCGTGGGCAATCGCTGGTTGTTTGGGCGATTAACGAAGGGCGTACTGCCGCAAGCGGTGTTGCAGCATACTTAAATTCAAAGGCAGTTAAAAAATAAAGGAGGAAGTTGTGTTGAAATTATTAAGTGTTATTTTGTTAAGCGTGGTGGCGATCACAGGTTGCCAACCAAAAGAAGCAGCACAAGAAACCTCCGCAAATAGCGATGTGGCGACCCAACGTAAAGAAGCCGCACGTCAATTAATTGCACAATCAATCACCATGTTAAGCCAAAAAGATTACCCAGGCGCTGTCAAGAGCTTGGATGCAGCGATCAAGTTTGATCCAACCAACCAAGAATCATATTTCATCTTAGGCCAATTATTATTGAAGTCCGGCGAGAATGAACGCGCTGCTGAATTCTTAGATAATACTGTTAAGAATTTCCCAGACAATGCCACCTTCTTTTATATGTTGGGTATTGCTAACCAATTAAGCGGTAAGAAATTACCTGCTGTCTTGGCGATCCGTCGTAGTTTTGAATTATTCAAAGCTGCAGGCGATCAAGAAAACGCACAAAAATCAGCCGTGTTGTTGCAACAAATCATTAACACCGCTGAAGAACCAGCATCCAAGGATGTTGCCAATATTAAAAAATAAGACAATGAATATTTCTGTGTGGTTATTCATGTTTGCAATTTTGATAACCTCTGCCTCCAATGGAGCCGCAGAGGTTATTTTTTTAAAATCCGGCGCACATGTGGAAGGCAAGATTCTCAAGGAAGACAAGAAGACAGTTGTCATCGACGCAGGGGTTGATGTGCCGGTCACCTATTTTAGAGATGAGATCAAGTCTATCGAAAAAGATTTGCCCTTTGACCCCTTGGCCACGCGGCACGCCGATGAACTAGAAGCCAAGGCGGTTGAATTAATTGATGCCAATCAAATGAGCCAAGGTTTGGATCTGATGCGCCAAGCGCTGATCTTAGGTCCCACGGCACAACGTCATATGAATTATGGCAGCATTTTATTCGGTAACGGTGTTTTGCTTTTTAAAGAAGATAAGAAAGAACAAGGCCGCAATGCCTTGCGTCAGGCAGAAGAAGAATTAAATAAAGCCATTGGCGGCTTCGATAAAGATAAAGACGCATTCTTTATGGCCCAGTGTTTTTATCTTTTAGGTGAAATGTATGCCAATGCCTTTGAAGACAAGGTAAAAGCCAAAGATTATTATCAAGAAGCTGTTGATTTAGCCGCTCACTCGGGCGCTCAAAAAGCGCTGACAAAGTTGTAAATTCCCGACAAATTCATGTAAAATGGGACAATGAAAGCTGTCCTACTCACCTTGCTTGCCACGTGCCTGATTCAGTTGGGTTATTTCATTTGGAAAGTAACCGTCAAGGATTTGCCACGATTAGGCGAAGTTAAAGTTATTCCTGCTGTCCTTGGATTTGTGACCAATGGCCCTTGGATGTTTGGCATGGCCTTGCGTTTATCGGGCCTAGCACTATTTATTAAAGCCACATCATTTGGCGATTTAAGTCTCATCCAGCCCTTGATGGCGTCGGGCGATATCATTTTTGTATTGTTGGTCTGTGTATTCTTGCATGAGCGATTAACAACATACGAATGGATTGGGATTTTTTTGACATTCTTAGGTTCAGTGGCTATTTCTTTTGAAGCAAAAGCATTAGATCATGTGACGATTAACACGCTGTATATGCAGATGTTTTTTGTGTTTAGTGTTTTGGTGATTGGGGCTTTTGTCGTGTTAAGAAAGCACTTACAGCAGTCAGAGGTTTTTTGGGGCATTGCTGTTGGCACAGCTTTTGGTGTGGCGGCAGTTCTTATTAAAATGATGACCGCTCATTTATCGCTTATAGGAAAAGATGTGACGGCAACAACGGTGCTGCTTAATCCCATCCTTGCACTGATTATCACGGCGAATATCACAGGGTTAGCGTTTTTACAATTAGCGTTTCAAAATGCCCGCGCTGCGATTGTTTTTCCTATTCAAATTGCTGTGACCATCATCATTTCTGTCTTAGCGGGCATGTATTTATTTGCTGAAAACGTGTCGCTGTATCGTTTAGGATGTATAATCGTTATCATCTTGGGCGCGGCATTGTTGCAATATGCCGCGCAGATTAAAAAATCTACTGTTTAGAAAGCAGGCTTTATGAGTAACGCGCATTGCCCTCTTTGCATCGCCATGGTTAGCGATGATTTTGCACCAGCAAAGACAGGCGTTGGAGTTCATATACAAAAGATTGCCGGTGAATTAATGAAGCGCGGGCATCGCATTGTGGTGGTAACTTCCCGACGACCGGGACAGCCGGAGTTTGAGGTGATTGATAACATGCGCGTCTATCGCATGCCTAGTTTTGCTGTTGCCGGCTATCCTCAAGCACAACCATCCCGCAAAGCTCTACAGCAAATATTTTTAGAAGAAAATGTCAATGTCGTGCATTTTCATTATTTAAGTTTCATGATGTGGCGCGGTTTAAGTGTGGCGCGCGCCATGGGGCTTGAGACGTTGTATACAGCCCACATGTCGGTTGACCTGCTTGTCTCACCGCCGTTTATGAAACCGTTCTTGCCATTATTTACGCGTTTATATTTCTCGCTCTTAGAGAAAGCTGATCACGTACTTTGTCCGTCGGAAGTTCAAACCAGACAAGTCAATCAATTCACCGCTCATCCTAAAGTGCATCGGGTCTCTAACCCCATTGAGTTTGACGGCAATGAAGCGCCGGAAGGGACGCGTGCGGATCGTTTCGTTGTTTTGTTTGTTGGTCGCTTAAGCCCAGAGAAAAACTTGGTGTTCTTGATCAATGCCTTTGAGCGTTTGGTTAAAGCCGAACCATCTGCAGAATTATGGATCGCAGGTCAAGGTGTCATGGATGCTGAGATTCGTCGCATCGTTAAAGAACGTGGATTAGATTCAAGGGTTGTCTTTAAAGGTCAAGTGTCACATGATCAATTGCCGGCTTTGTATAAATCATGCAATGTGTTCTTCTTGCCGTCGCTGCGTGAGATTTTAGCGTTGGTTGGGCTTGAGGCCATGCGCTTTGCTCGTCCATTGATTGTAACCGATCGCATCATTTGTGCACGAGAACTTGTGGAGCATGATGTGACAGGGTGGATCATTGATGCGGATCATCCCGAACAAGCGGCAGAAAAATTAATGTTATTGTGCCGTGACCGCGAACTAGCACGGCGCATGGGACAAAAAGGGTATGAACGTTGCCAAGGCTATACCTTGCCTGCCATTGGCGCACAGCTTGAGAAAATTTATTTAGAAATCGAAGGATCAACAGTTGAGGTAGAACGCCGCCAAGATTGTGCATTATGTCACAGAGGCACTTTTGCAGAATCTAGGGATAGTGATGTCTTGCAAGCGGATGCGCGCAATCTACCCGACGAGTTCTTTCGCATGTGGCGTTGCCCGGCATGCATGTCATTGCATTCTTTGGTGCCCGTTAGCCTAAAAGAATTAAATCGCCCATCTCCATATACAAAAAGAAAGCTTAATCCATTTAATCAAAAGATGTTTGAAGGGTTTTATCAATTCTTAAAGAAAGAAGGGGTAAAACCGACGGATAAAATACTTTTCTATGGCCTTAGCGCAGAATTATTCAAAACTGTTTTTGAGTCCATGGGCCAATCGCATGTGACCGTTGTTGATAAGACCTTAAGTGCACAAGAATTAGCATCGCCGCCAAGTGGTGATTTTGATGTGGTGGTTGTCATGGAATATCTAGAATGTGCTGAGGATCCTGCGTCGGTGTTTCGCTATTTTTCTAATCAATTGCGTAAGGGTGGACGTTTGTTTGTGCACACTCCAGATGCGACACGTGTCACCCTTAATTCTCAGGCTAGCTGGAGATTACATCAACCATACCGCGTGCACATTTTATCAAGGCTGATGCTCGAGAGCTTGGCGCATGCCCAAGGGTATAAGACAGAAGCCATTTATTATCGCAATCACATGGACACCCCATGGCCGTTTATTAATTTTCATGCGTTTCATGAATTGCCCAATTTTGGCGACGGTACGCTTGATGCCGCCATTGAGTTTAAGATCCCGTATTTAAGCCGCGCGTGGTGGCGTATCCCACGCTTTATTTTCTGGGGATTTATGGGAGGCATTATCCGTGATAGATCTAACTTAATAGGGGTATTCTTGAAAAATGAATAAGCCAACTGTCGCATCTGCCATTGCCATGATCACCGATGACTTTGTCCCAGGGGCAACAGGCGTTGGTGTGCATGTGCAAAAGATGAGCCGTGAGATGGTGGCGCGCGGGCATAAGATCATTGTGATCACCACCCGACGTAAGGGGCAGCCCGCACAAGAAGAGTGGAATGGCGTCACTGTTTACCGCGTATTTTCTATCCCTGTTTATGGATTTTATCAAGCCCTCCCGTCGAAGAAAATAATTGCAACAATTTTTGAGCAGCATAATATTGGGATCGTGCACTGCCATTATCTAAGCATCATGATGCTGCAAGTCATTGGGGTTGCAAAGAAAATGGGCATACCCTTGGTGTTAACCGCACATATGACCGTTGATGTGTTAACTCAGCCGTTGTTGATGCGCCCATGGAAACCATTATTGCGTCGTTTTGTCGCCGCCATCTATGAGCAATTTAATCATGTCATTTGTGTGTCCTCACAATATGCCCGTCAGGTTAAGCGCTTTAATATTGCCTCTCATGTGCACTTTATTTCCAATGCGATTGATTTTACAGGGGATGAAGCAACAGGTGTTCCGCCTCAAAGTCCATTTCGGGTGTTGTATGTTGGGCGATTGACGCCGGAGAAGAATGTTGGACTCTTGTTAAAGGCGTTTGCATTATTATTAAAGCAAAGCAGTGATGTTGAGCTTTACATTGTGGGCCAAGGGACACAAGCCAAAGAGTTAAAGCAATTAACAGCAACATTGGGTATAGAAAAATATGTCACCTTTGCGGGTCATGTTGCTCATGAAGATTTGCCAAAAATGTATGTCACAGGCCATGTGTTTGTCATGCCGTCGCTGGTTGAAACGCAAGGCTTGGTGGCGCTAGAAGCAATGCGTTTTAAATTGCCAGTGATTGTAACTGACCGGATTATTTCTGGACCAGAATTAATTGATGATGGCAAGAATGGTTTTATGGTTGATGCGGATGATCCAACGGTGTTGGCAGAACGACTGGACCGATTACGTAAAGATCCGGCATTGCGCGCATCTCAAGGCGCTGCAGGTTTTGAAAAATCTGCGGTGCATACGACGGAAGCTGTTAGCAATACCCTTGAAAAAGTCTATCAGTCCATGACCGTCGACGCGACCATTCAATATGAAGATTTGGATGTGAAGGTAGATCGACGACATACGTGTGTTTTTTGTGAGAAGGGGACATTTGAAGGGCGAGCGGAACATATTATGGTTGGTGCTGACACACATCGCTTTCAAGAAGAGTATTTTGTCATCTGGCGTTGTGCAACCTGTCGGTCGCTGCATTCGTTAGCTAAGTTTTCTCTGGAAGATTATTATCGTCATTCGCCGTACTTAAAACGCCATGTGAATCGATTTAATCGATTCATGTTTGAAGGTTTCTATGCGTACATGCGTAAGGAAGGCTTGAAAGTCACAGACCGCCTGTTATTTTGTGGGGTGAGTGCGTCGCTGTTTAAAGAAGTCTTTGAAGGTAAAGGGCAAAGTACGGTTGATTGCATTGATCAGCCATTATCCACAGAGCAGTGGGCCGCAGCGCCGGTAAAAAATTATGATGCGATTGTGTTGATGGAACATTTAGAGTGCACGGAGGATCCACGGTTATTTTTGAATTTGGTCTCCAGGCAATTAAAGCCAGATGGGCTTTTGTTTATCCATACTCCCGATGCCAGTAGGATTAAATTGGCGCCCAATGTGTGTTGGATGCTTCACCAGCCATTTAAAATCCATGTGCCAGCCAGAGACATTTTAGAACAATTGATCACTAGTGCAGGCTTTAAAGCCGAACGCATCAAGTTGTATCACTACATGGACACATCTGTGCCATTTATTAATTTTCATACGTTTCAGGAATTACCTTTCTTTGGTGACAGCACCGTCGATGCGGCTATTGAATTTAAGATCAGTCATTTAATAAGGCGATGGTGGTTATTGCCGCGTTTTATTTTCTGGGGATTCGTTGGCGGTATTATCCGGGATCGAATAAATGTAACCGGCGTGTTTCGTAAAAACAAATAACTGGTATAATCAATACATGAAACCCTTCCTTTACATCTTTTTTATTTTAATTTTAGTCCCACAGGATGTTTACGCCGGCGCTGCGGTTGCCAAACAGCAACAAATGAAGGCCATGCAGGAACAAGCTTATGCCCAAGCGGTTCAGCAAGCCATGGCTGAACGCCAACAGGCAGAAGTGCAAGCGTACAACCAAGCTGTTGCGCAATACCAAGCTGCACAATATCAAGCAGCGCAATATAAAGCCGCTCAAGAATATATGGTCGCTCAACAAGTGCAGCTGATGATCCAAAAACAAATAGCCCAGCGTATCCAAGCGCAACAAATGGATCAACTGCAAATGCAAATGTTGCAACAAGTTGTTCAGCAACAAGTGGTCCAACAAGTAGCCGCCCAAATCCAAGCGAAACAAATTGCCCAAGTGCAAGAAGCCATGATTGCCCAAGCCATTCAAGAAGCAGTGCTCAAGCTTGGCATGCAAGCCTATATTAATGAAGCTGCACAACAAAAAATGGCTGCCCAAGCAATTTTGGCCACCAAACAGATTGCAGCGACGGGGCAAATGGCGCAGTTTCAGTCGGCCAAAGACTTTGTGAAGAATGCGCAGATACAATCCGGCATTGATCAAAAGACGGACCAATTTTTATCTAATGCTCAGGCCAATGTGAGCCGCGATGTTTTTCGGCAAACCGTTGAAAATGTGATGATCCGCAAGATTGCGCAAATGTTATCAGAAGCACAAGGTGTTGAAGTATCTCCCGACATGATTGATTTGGCCATCGGTGAGGCGGCGAATTTATTAGGTGTTCAAAGTGTCTATAAAGCACCCAAACAGGGTGGTGGTTATGAGCCTGCGTTGGGCAATGATGTGGTTGATATCGTCGAGATTGAAGATGTATGGCGTAAACTTGATCAAAATAGCCAAGCTTGGGTTTTGTTGATTGATGATCAAGCCAAGGTCATGACCACCAATGAATTTATCGAACGTTATCGCAAAAGAAAAATTCGCATCTCAAAGTCACCAGAGTTTTATGCCAAGATGGTCGATGATATGGCAGAACAAAACCCACAATTACTGAATAATCCATTTATGTCGATTATTCAAATCTTATCCGTCATGGAATATGATTTTGACTACGGCGGTGACCGCGATGAATTAGCCCGTAAATTACTAGGCCCCATGTATGAAAGCAACAAACAACGCTTATCTGCTAGCCATTGATCAGGGCACCACAGGATCCCGCGCTTTTGTCTTTGATGCCAAAGGTGCCGTGGTGGCCTCTGCCTATAAAGAATTCCGCCAATATTATCCAAAACCAGGTTGGGTTGAGCACGATCCCCAAGAGATTTGGAATTCCGTCGAGCATGTGATTAAGATGGCTGTTAAAGGCTTAGATGTCAAACGCATCAAAGCCATTGGCATCACCAATCAACGAGAAACAACGGTGGTATGGGATAAACAAACAGGACGCCCATTACATCGCGCCATTGTTTGGCAAGATCGTCGCACAACCGATATATGCGCATCCCCACAATTAAAGAAACATAGCAAGCGCATCACTCATGCGACGGGCTTACGTCTCGATCCATATTTCTGTGCAACAAAGATTCAATGGTTATTAAAGCACGTGCCCGTGATTGCTAAGAAGGCAAAAGAGGGTCAAGCTGCTTTTGGCACCATTGATACATGGCTTATTTATAAGTTAACTGGTAAACACGTGCATGCAACCGACATGACCAATGCGTCGCGCACCATGCTGTTTAACATACGCACAAAAAAATGGGATGCGCATCTGTTAAAAATTTTTGGTGTGCCGCAATCGATGCTGCCAGAAGTTTTTGATTCGGGGCATCACTTTGGTCAGAGTACAAATGTGGCAGGATTACCGTCGGGGATTCCGATTCGGGGTGTCATGGGTGATCAGCAAGCAGCGCTGTATGGGCAAGGCTGTTTTGAGACAGGCACATTAAAGAACACCTATGGCACAGGCTGTTTCATGGTTTTAAATACAGGTAAACATTTGCGTGTTTCAACACGTGGTTTATTAACAACCATCGCATGCGACGTGCATGGCAAGCCCGTGTATGCGCTGGAAGGTTCTGTGTTTATTGCAGGTGCAGCGGTGCAATGGTTGCGGGATGAATTAAAAGCAATTAAGCGATCGACGGATACAGAAACGTGTATTGCCAAGACCAAAGACAATGCCGGTGTATATTTTGTGCCTGCCTTCGTTGGTTTAGGTGCGCCGTATTGGAAGCCAGAAGCACGCGGCGTCATATGTGGTTTAACCCGAGGGGCCAATGTGAATCACATTGTGCGCGCCGCGGTTGAAGCCATGGCGTATCAAACCAAGGATGTTTTTGATTTGATGCGTCACGAGTCGAAGCTGCGTATCAAACGTTTGGCGGTCGACGGTGGTGCATGTAAAAATAATTTCTTAATGCAGTTCCAAGCAGATATTTTAGGAGCAAAGGTGATACGCCCAAAACAAATTGATTCAACCGTATGGGGCGTTGCTCAATTAGCGGGGTTGCGCGCGGGTTTATGGAAACCACAAGATTTACGACGGATGCAGGCCGTTGAGGCTATATTTTCGCCAAAGATGCGCTCAAAGAATGCCGAGCATCTATATCACGGGTGGCAAAAGGCGGTTGGACGAGCCTTATGAGTTTTCAATCAAAGACATATGATCTCTTAGTGATTGGCGGCGGCATTAATGGTGCGGCCATCGTACATTTGGCAGCAAAGGCAGGTGCGCGCGTTGCCTTGGTTGAAAAAAATGATTGGGCCAGCGGCACGTCGAGCAAATCGACCAAGTTGCTGCATGGCGGTATTCGCTATTTAGAAAATTTTGAATTCGATCTAGTTGCAGAATCCCTCAAAGAACGTTACATCCAATGGAAGTCAGCGCCGCATCTTGTTAAACCGATGCGTTTTATCATCCCAGTTTATCGCGGCCAAGGTCGTCCATTATGGGAAATGGAATTAGGCGTTTGGCTTTATGATGTCTTAAGCGGCGGCTATAGCGTCGGGGGCAGCGGTTCTTTATCCATCCAAGAAGTGATTCATTTGATTCCCAATTTAAAGAGCATGGGCCTCAAAGGCGCGGTCAGCTATTATGATGCACAAATGGATGATGCCCGCATTTGTTTAGAGAATGTATTGATGGCCAAAAAATATGGCGCTGATGTGGCCAATTATACCGAGGCCATTGAGTATATTAAGAAAGACGGTCGTGCTATTGGTGTGCGGGTGCGGGGCACACAAGGTGGACCAGTTGATATTATGGCCAATAAAATTGTGGTGGCCGCAGGTCCTTGGTCCGATGAGATGCGTCATAAAGATTCTCCGTCACTAAAAAATGCATTGCGCGTGACTAAAGGCGTGCACTTGATTTGCCGAGGAAATATTGGGCAAGATGCTATCCTTTTACAGAATAATAAAGATGGGCGCATTTTCTTTATGATCCCATTTGGCGACAATGTTTTAATTGGCACAACCGACACGGATTACACGCTCACCAAAGATGAAGTTCATGTTTTGCCCGAGGATGTTGATTATCTGCTCACACAAGCAGCGCAATATTTTCCTGAAGGATCGTTTAAGAAAGAAAGCATCATTAGCACTTATGCAGGTTTGCGGCCGTTGGTTTTTGAAGCTAAAAATCCCTCGCAGGTATCACGCAAACACGTGCTTAAAAAAGAAATGTCTGGCGTATATTATGTCATGGGTGGCAAATACACGACGTATCGTGCGATTGCGGTCGATTGCTTGGTCAATGTGATGCCGCAACTTGATCGTGGCTTATATGACAGCAATGTCTTTGAATTATACGGCAGTTATTTAAAACCACTAGACGTCAAAGCAACAGCATTGCGTTATGGGGTTGAGCCCAGTATAATCAATCACTTAATGTCCGTTTATGGCAGCCGCTATGAAGATGTGCTGTTCTTGTGCGTCGATGATCCAACGTTAAAAGAACGATTATGCACATGCTCGCTTAGCATTCGGGCACAAGTTAAGTATGCGCTGCAAGTTGAAATGGCAAAGACCGTCGACGATATCTACATACGCCGTTTGGGTTTAAGTTATCACGAATGCTCAAGCCGTCAATGCCGCATGAGCATCGCACATATGTTAGGACAAGCATAAATAACCATCAAGCAAAGGAAGCGAGTCATCATGAAGAAAGTTATCAAAACCGATAAAGCCTCATTACCTGTTGGACCATACAATCAAGCTGTATCGATTGGAAATTTGATTTACACCGCCGGACAAATCCCTTTAGACAAGGCAGGCAACATGGTTGAGGGCGCCATCAAAGAACAAACGCGTCAAGTTTTAGAAAATGTTAAAGCCGTGATCGAAGCGGGTGGTTCAAAGCTTGATAATGTGATTAAAGCAACCGTGTTCCTTAAAGACCTTAATGATTTTGCTGGTATGAATGAAATCTATGGTCAATATTTCAAAGCAGAAAATGCGCCTGCTAGAACCACCATTCAAGTTGCCCGCATCCCAAAGGATTCTTTGGTTGAGATTGAAGTGGTAGCCTATGTTTAAAATCATACTAACATCATTATTTTTAGCAGGAGGCTTCTTGGGGACAGCACATGCGGCAGACAAAAGCATTTACGATTTTACCTTAGCGTCGATCGACGGAAAAGATGTGTCATTGGCTGATTATAAAGGCAAAGTTGTGATGATCGTTAACACCGCAAGTCATTGTGGCTTTACCCCCCAATACAAGGGACTAGAGGCTTTGTATCAAGCGTACAAAGATAAGGGATTTGTTGTTTTAGGTTTTCCAGCCAATAATTTCATGGGGCAAGAACCAGGCAGCAATGAAGAAATCAAAAAGTTTTGTGAATTAAAATACAAGACTACGTTTCCCATGTTTGCCAAGATCGACGTGACAGGCAGCAAAATCGCACCGTTGTATGACTATTTAACCAAAGAAAGCGGATTTAACGGTTCGATCTCATGGAACTTTAATAAGTTCTTAGTTGGTAAAGATGGCAAGGTCGTTGCCCGTTATGATTCTAGGACAGCGCCGGAAGATGAAGGCGTAAAGACAGATATCGAAAAAGCTCTGTGAGCATACCCGCATTATTCAATGTTGTTACAAATGAAGTAAACCAATTTGCCGCCGCAACCGGAGTGCAATGTCCCTCTGGTTGCGGTGCCTGCTGTACCAATCCCAACATGCAAACCACCGTCGCTGAAATGATGCCATTGGCCACACATTTGTGGGAGAGCGGTCAAGCCGAAACATTCCTAAAACGTTTAGATGATTTAAACAATGTGGATATCTGTGCGATGTATCAGCCCGACAAAGGCGATCATAATAAGGGTCGCTGTCAGGCTTATCAATTTCGCCCTGGGATTTGTCGTTTGTTTGGTTATTGCGCGCGGGTGGATAAGCACGGGAACAAACAATTGGTGACCTGCAAGGTGATCAAAGACGCTTTCCCCGTCGACAAAATTGAAGAACGCATCAATAAAGGATTGACTGTACCGATGATCGGTGATTATGTGATGCAGGTGTATGGCGTAGATCCACTTCTAGGTAAAACGTCCATGCCCATCAATCAAGCGCTACACAAAGCACTCGAGCGCGTTGGTTTAAAGCGTCTTAAAGATTCTCCATCAGACGTTTAATGCCATTATCCAACTTGATCTGTGGTTTCCATTTTAAAATGTCACGCGCACGGGTGATATCCGCTTGAGAGAACATGACATCCCCAGGCCATGCTGGTGCAACGGTGACGCGGCAAGGTTTTTTGGTAAATGAGGTCATGATCGTCGCTAAATCCTTGATGGTGACCGACGTTGATGTACCTAAGTTGATTGCTTCCCCATTGCATTTGGTGTCGTTAAGTTTGAGTGCCAGTCCACACGCACGCGCCACATCTTCAACCGCAATGAAATCACGTGTTTGATTGCCCCCGCCATTTAAATTAAGCGGTGTGCCATTTTTAATCGCGGACATGAACTTGGTGATAACCCCAGAATAAGGGGACGCAGGATCTTGGCCGTGGCCAAAGAGATTAAAGAAACGAAACACAACAGCCTTAATGCCAAAACGTTTGACGTAAAGACGAATGGCTTGTTCCGACGCTAATTTTTGTGAACCGTAAAACGATAAAGGTTGAGCTAACGCAATGTCTTCTTTTAAGGAGACACCTTTTTCTCCCAAGTGACCATAAACAACGCTCGAACCTGCAAACACCAAACGCACATTTGTCTTGCTGCGTTCTGATTCGATGCGCAGCGCTTCTAAAACATCGACGGTCATCATGAAATTTGAGCGATAGCTTTCGTAGGGATCGTTTTGACAGACGGGGACGCTGGTGATCGCGGCAAAATGAAACACTGCCGATACGCCACGGATGGCCTTGGTCAATGTGGTTTTGTTGCGACAATCGCCGCGGGTATAGGCAACACCTTTGACACGGTACAATGGTTCTTTTAAATCAAGCGAACGCACTTTAAATCCTTGGGCGAGCAAATGGCGGCATAAATGCGTGGCGATAAAACCAGCCCCGCCGGTGATTAAAACAGTTTTAGCATTTTTCATAGAAGTCCTTTAGGCAGAAGCGCGTTAAGAGAATTTCCAAAATCGTTCGACATATTTTTTACCAAACCCAAGAAGGCGGACATGGAGCAAGAAACATGCGCGCATATCGGTACCACTTAGAAAGAATGCTTTGACTTGGCTAGCGTAAAGATCAGCCGCTTCCATTTTAATATCAAAGTATTCGGTGACGTCCGATGTGTGTGGTGTTTGATCAATAGGTATCATAGCACGATTAAGCCGCAAATGGCTTTTTGTCATGCCATATAAATAATAGCTTGTTATGGGAAAGGCAAACATGCGCTGCCAAGCCGGTTGCATGGTTTGCACCATGCCGCTGTTATAAAATGCGATGGATGCCCGCCACCAGCGTTTGACAAAATTAATCCAAGATTCTGTATTGCCTGATAACTGCAACAACCTAGAATCCGTCGCTGTATCAATCAAGCAATAGGGCGCATCTTCGTAGAATAAAATCTTATCTTTGTAAGGACTATCGATCATCGCTAAAAATGTTAAGTGATGATCCACATGCCAGCCAATGGCCAAAGGTACATAAAGCCGATCAAAGGTGATGGTCTCAAGCTCTCGATGTAATAATTTCTTAAGACGTTCTAAATACGCCATGTCTTCATCCGACAAGGGCTTGAAAATATTCCCAATCGAACGATACATCGCATGACGGAAGAAAGCGTCCAATTCATTTAAATTCTTATGTTCATAATTGAGTAGCCGCGCTGCATTACGTTCTTCTTCATAGCGCGCATCACCCAATAACACCGGCGTATTATCTTCCTTCGCTAAATAACGCGTAAAGATATTCAAAACCAACACCGGCCCATCTTTGCGCAGCCGTGCAATTTCACCGCCGCAAGAAAAGACCGCATCATCTAAGTGAGGAGACAAAATGACAGCGCGATAAGTATTGTTCATAAAAATAATAATATCATGTTTTTTAGAAACAGAGAATCCTTTACAAAGAATCCATGCTTGTTAGAATTTAATTAATATGCGCACCCTCTTCAAAATCTTCCTAATTTTTTTCATCATTAGCATCGCCCCCGCCCATGCTGATATCAATAATGGATTGGTTGGTTGGTGGAAGCTTGATGACGGGTCAGGCACATCAGCGATTGATAGTAGCGGTAATGCTTATACAGGTACTTTGGTGAATTCTCCAGCTTGGGTTAGTCAGTGTAAAAAAAGTGGTTGTCTAAATATGAATGCCTCGGGTTCAGGCTATGTCACGCTACCTAATGTAGGTGTAAGTGCGGGCAGTGCTAGGTCAATTAGTGCATGGATTTATCCAACAGCAGCAAGTGGTATTAGAACGATTGTAAGGTGGGGAAGTTCAAGTAATGAAGGAGGATGTGGTTTGAGTTTTAATGTTAATACTAAAGATATATATTTTGGATTTAATAATGACGATTGGTATACGTCTAATAATGTTGCACCTTTAAATCAATGGACACATGTCGTTTTCACGTATGCTGGAGGAACAACTAGTAGTGCTACTGTAAAAATTTATATTAATGGAGTATCTCAAGTATTGTCAAAAGCGGGCGTTATGAATTCTCCAAATACAGCCAATTCTAACTACGCTATAGGAGAAGATATTGTGACAACAGGAAGAGCGTTTACAGGGCTTATCGATGATGTGCGGATTTATAATCGCGCTTTGACAGCAAATGAAGCCAATGATTTGTATATTCCAGGCGCAGTTGTTCGGAATGCGGTGATTAGTAATGGGAAGATTAATCAGTAAATTGCTCGGGGCTTGAATATTTTTTTAATTGTGTTATATTTACATTGTACATATGAATGACATTAAATTTGATTGGGATAAGAGTAAGGCATTGCTTAATAAAAAGAAACATGGGGTTTCTTTTGATGAGGCTGTTACGGTTTTTTATGATGATCATGCCTTGGAGTTTCAAGATCCTGATCATTCACAGGATGAAGATAGATTTTTTATAGTTGGTTTAAGTTTTCGAACGAGGGTTCTGCTTGTTTCGCATTGTTTAAGAAAATCGGGATCGCTCATTAGGATTATATCAGCCAGAAAGGCTACAAAAGAGGAAGCTAAGAAATATTGGGAGGAAAAGCCATGAGAGCAGAATATGATTTATCAAAAATGAAGTTTCGCCGTAACCCTTATGCGGCACGATTAAAGAAGCCGGTTACGATTCGATTGGGGTCGGATATTCTTAGCTATTTTAAAGGAATGGCTAAAGAGATGGGCGTTCCTTATCAAAATCTGATTAATTTATATCTAAGGGATTGTGTGCAAGCTCATCGAAAAATCGAATGGGTAGCTAAGTAACCCGCGCAATGTCGGGCATTTTGCTTGACAATATGGGGCCTATTCTTTATATTATCTAAGGCTTGGAGGACATTCCCGCCTACGGCGGGCAAGCCCCGCCGAACATTCTCAAATAAAGTTTTTTAGAAGTTAAGGATTAATGAAAGACGCCATACTATATCTGCAGGACGGCGCTACCTTCCGGGGCCGAACTTTAAAAGAAACCGGGGAAACGACTGGCGAAGCTGTCTTTAACACTGCCCTTTCAGGCTATCAAGAAGTTTTAACCGACCCATCCTATACCGGCCAAATCGTTGTCATGACCTATCCCTTGATTGGGAATTATGGTGTTAATGAAGAAGATTTGGAATCCAATAAAATTCATGTGAAGGGCTTTGTGGTTAAGGAGTTTTGTCGACGACATTCGAATTGGCGCGCGACCAAAGGTCTCATCGATTATTTAAATGAAAATAAGATCATTGCCATGGAAGGCGTTGACACCCGCGCCTTAACGCGTCACCTGCGTTTGTCGGGTGCTATGAAGGCGATCATATCGACCGAAGATTTTGATGTGCAAAGTTTGAAGAAAAAGTTAGATGCGGCTCAAGATATGGAAGGCGCGGATTTTGTTTTGGATGTTACGACGCCAAAGAAATATGTTTGGAAAGCACAAGGCCCGCGCCGTTATAAGATCGCGGCCATTGATTGCGGGATTAAGTGGAACATTTTACGCATCTTTGCCGATTTAGGTTGTGAAATCCATGTGTTTCCGGCCAAAACAACGGCCCAAGAGATTTTAAGCATTAAACCCGACGGGATTTTCTTATCCAACGGCCCAGGGGATCCTGCGGTTGTGACCTATGTCATTGATACGGTTAAAGCCTTGCTTGGCAAATTGCCTATTTTTGGGATTTGTTTAGGCAATCAGATCTTAGGTTTAGCCTTTGGTGGTAAAACCTACAAATTAAAATTCGGCCATCATGGCGCGAATCATCCGGTCAAAGATTTTGAGGGGAACCGCATCGGCATCACCTCGCAAAACCATGGGTTTTGTGTGGATATGAAGAGTTTAAATTTAGATGATGTGGAAGTCATTCACACCAATTTAAACGATCAAAGCGTCGAAGGCATTCGCCATAAACATTTCCCCGCGTTTTCAATCCAATATCACCCCGAAGCAGCACCGGGCCCGCGGGATGCAAAATATTTATTCCAACAATTCATTGATATGATCGAAGCAGCAAAGAAATAACTTATGCCAAAACGTATTGATATAAAAAAGATTTTGATCATCGGCGCAGGTCCTATCGTCATTGGGCAGGCGTGCGAGTTTGATTACTCGGGTTCTCAGGCGTGTAAGGCGCTTAAAGAAGAGGGCTATGAGGTTGTCTTGGTTAATTCTAATCCTGCGACCATCATGACGGACCCAGGGATTGCGGACGCCACTTACATTGAACCATTGACGCCGGAATTTGTTGAGAAGATCATTCAAAAAGAACGCCCCGACGCTATTTTGCCAACCTTGGGTGGTCAAACAGGTTTAAACTTAGCCATGAAGTTGTATGAACAAGGTATCTTAGAAAAGTATAACGTCGAGATGTTGGGCGCGAAATACCATGTCATTAAAAAAGCGGAAGATCGCAGTGAATTTAAGGCGGCCGCCATCAAGGTTGGTTTGGAAGTTCCGAAAAGTGTGTTTGCTTATAGTTTAGATGAAGCACGCAAGGCCGTTGAGCAAATTGGTTTTCCTTGTATCATCCGCGCATCGTTTACCTTAGGTGGTACAGGCGGCGGGATCACACGCTCGATGGAAGATTTTGAACGCATCGCGGCACTTGGGATTGAAAGTTCCATGACGCATGAGATTTTGATTGAAGAGTCGATTGAAGGTTGGAAAGAATATGAATTGGAATTGATGCGCGACGGTAGCGATAATGTTGTCATCGTGTGTTCCATTGAGAATTTAGATGCCATGGGTGTGCATACCGGCGACAGCATCACCGTTGCCCCCGCGCAAACATTGACGGACAGCGAATATCAGAACATGCGCGATTGCGCGATTCGTTTAATTCGCGAAATTGGTGTTGAGACCGGCGGGTCAAATATTCAGTTTGCAATTAACCCACGTGATGGCCGCATGGTTGTCATCGAAATGAACCCACGCGTGTCACGTTCCTCGGCGCTGGCTTCCAAAGCCACAGGTTTTCCGATTGCCAAGTTTGCCGCGAAATTAGCGGTGGGTTATAGTTTAGACGAAATTCAAAACGACATCACAAAAGTTACGCCTGCATGTTTTGAACCAACCATCGACTATGTGGTGGTCAAGATCCCGCGTTTTACATTTGAGAAATTCCCTGAAGCTAAAGATATTTTAGGCGTGCAGATGAAGAGTGTCGGTGAGACCATGGCCATTGGCCGCACTTTTAAAGAAGCATTGCAAAAAGGTTTGCGCGGGCTTGAGATTGATCACGTGGGGTTGGATAACAAACAACATTTTGCTGATATCGACGACGAAAAGTTGCGCTTGCGTTTGGTTGAGCCCAATGCCTCGCGCATTTTCTATTTGAAATATGCTCTGCAAAAAGGCATGTCGATCGACGAGGTTTATGCGTTAAGTTATGTTGACCCATGGTTCTTAGATCAAATTTTGCAAATCATCGAGCTTGAAGAGACACTTAAGACCGCCTTTGCGGCCAGCGGCACATTAAGCCCTGCATTATTGCGTCAAGCCAAAGAATATGGCTTTTCCGACGCGCAATTAGGTGAAATTTTAGATAAGAGCGAGAAAGATATCCGCGCGTGGCGCAAAGAACTTGGCATCAATGCCACGTTCAAAGTGGTTGACACCTGTGCTGCTGAGTTTGAAGCCTATACACCGTATTTTTACTCGACCTATGAAACGGAAGATGAAGCGGTTTTGATCAATGCCAAACGCAATTCTAAGAAAAAGAAAATCATGATCTTAGGCGGCGGCCCAAATCGCATCGGGCAGGGGATTGAGTTTGATTATTGCTGTTGTCATGCGGCTTTTGCCTTAAAAGACATGGGCTTTGAAACCATCATGGTTAATTCCAATCCTGAGACAGTATCAACGGATTATGACACATCGGACAGGTTGTATTTTGAGCCATTGACCTATGAAGATGTAATGAATATTTATGAGTTAGAAAAACCCGACGGTGTGATTGTGCAATTCGGCGGCCAAACGCCACTTAATTTAGCACGACGTTTGCACCAGGCTGGTGTTCCCATTATTGGCACGTCGGTTGATTCGATTGATTTAGCAGAAAATCGTGAACAGTTTTCTAAGTTGATCAATCTACTAAAGATTGCCCAACCAGCCAATGCATCGACGACAACCAAGGATGAAACATTGGCTGCTGCCGGACGCGTGGGGTATCCTGTTTTAGTGCGCCCATCATTTGTTTTAGGCGGTCGCGCCATGCGCATTGTCTACGATGAAGAATCATTAAAATCATTTTTAGATGAAGTGCACAGCGTCTCACGTGGTCATCCGGTCTTGATCGATAAATTTTTGGAAGATGCTCAAGAAGTTGATGTGGATGCTATTTCAGATGGCACAGACGTCTTTGTGGCTGGCATCATGGAGCACATAGAAAATGCAGGGATTCACTCCGGTGATTCTGCATGTGTGTTGCCGCCGCATACATTGAGCGAAGATGTGATCAAACAAATTGAAACGCATACCGTGCAATTGGCCAAGGCCTTAAAGGTTGTCGGTTTGATGAATATTCAGTTTGCTGTTAAAGGGCGCAAGGTTTATGTCTTGGAAGTTAATCCGCGCGCATCGCGCACATCACCTTTTGTGTCCAAAGCAACGGGCGTGCCTTTAGCGAAGATCGCCGCGCAAATCATGGCGGGCCGCAAATTATCGAGCTATGAGTTGCCCAATCCTAATGACTTAAAATATTTTGCTGTTAAAGAATCGGTGTTGCCATTTAGTCGCTTCTCGGGTGTAGATATCATCTTAGGGCCAGAAATGAAATCAACCGGTGAGGTTATGGGCACGGCACCAACCTTTGGCGTGGCTTTTGCCAAGGCGCAGATTTCTGCCAACCAAGCTTTGCCTAAAGCGGGCAATGTGTTTATCTCCGTCAATGAATATGACAAACGCCATGTTGCGTTTATGGCCAAGAAATTAGCGGATATGAATTTTAAGATTTTAGCAACAAAAGGCACGGCAAAGGTTTTACGTAGCAGCGGCATTGATGTGACGATTTTAGATAAGCATCAAGAAGGCGATAATAATGCCTTGACCTTGGTCAAAAAAGGTGAGATAAATCTTATTATCAATACACCATCAGGAAAGAAGAGCCAGTCGGATATGCGTTCTATCCGAGCGGCCGCTATTTTACATAATATCCCCTGCATCACCACCCTACAAGGTGCGCAGGCTGCGATTAATGGCATTGAAGCGATGATAAACGAAGAGTTTACCGTCGAACCATTGCAAACGCTGTATCAAACAAAGGTTGTGGTCTAATGTGCGGTATTGTCGGTATTTCTCATCATAAAGAAGCAAGCAAGATGGCCTTTTTAGGCTTGTATGCATTGCAGCACCGTGGCGAAGAAGCAGCAGGGATTGTGTCCTACGACGGTAAAGATACCCATGTGATCAAACGCACAGGGTTGGCCGTTGATAATTTTGATGAAAGCAACATTGAACGTTTAAAAGGTCATGTGGCGATCGCCCATACGCGGTATTCCACGACGGGCGGATCACATAATAAAAACGTTCAACCCATTTTAGTTACGCATCGTAAAAAACCCATTGCCATCGCGCATAACGGGAATCTAACCAATACAGAAGAATTGTATGCTCGCCTTGAAGATGAAGGTTCGATCTTTCAGACATCGATGGATTCTGAAATCATCGTGCATTTGTTAGCCAAGCGCGCCAATGGCGGGGATTTAAAAAAGTGGTTTACCGATGTCTTGGTGCAACTCAAAGGTTCCTATTCTGCAGTTTTTCTATATGAAGATTACATCGTCGGCGCCCGTGACCCTCAAGGGTTTCGCCCATTATGTTTAGGGAAGTTGGGTGATGGCTATATCTTAGCGTCGGAAAGCTGTGCATTTGATTTGATGAAAGCTGAGTTTATCCGCGAGATAGAACCCGGTGAAATTGTCATCATCAAGGGCAATAAGTTGGAATCTTGCTTTCTGCCCAATGCGAAGAAAGAAAAGAAAGCTCAATGTGTTTTTGAAAATGTCTATTTTGCTCGTCCTGACAGCCATATCTTCGATGATAATGTGTATCAAGTGAGAAAACGTTTGGGTGCACAATTGGCCAAAGAACATCCCGCCAAAGCTGATTTTGTCATGGGCATCCCTGACAGCGGTAATTATGCTGCGCTTGGTTACGCACATGAGCTTGGCATCCCCTTTGAAATCGGGATGATCCGTAATCACTATATTGGCCGCACCTTTATCCAACCCACACAATTTTTGCGCGAGTTCCGTGTTCGTGTTAAACTTAACCCTATTAGGGAAATGATTAAGGGTAAGAAGGTCATTGTGGTTGAGGATTCTATCGTGCGCGGCACCACATCCCGCAACCGTATTGAAGAAATACGTGAGGCAGGGGCCAAAGAAATTCATATGCGCATTTCATGTCCACCGATTGTTTCACCCTGTTTTTATGGGATTGATTTTCCGTCGACCAAAGAATTGATTGCCCACAATAAGACGGTCAAAGAAATTGCAGATTTTATCAAGGTTGATTCCTTAGGTTTTTTAAGTTTAGATGGCATGATGGGCGTGATGAAAGAAAAGAACGCGTTTTGTTCAGCATGTTTCACAGGCAAGTACCCAGTTTCGATTCCAACAAATACCGATAAATTAAAGATGGAATAATGAGCAAATTTATTTTTGTTACAGGCGGGGTTGTTTCTAGTTTAGGCAAAGGCATTGCAGCAGCGTCTTTGGCTAAGCTGTTGGAAGCGCGTGGCCTTAAGACCGCCATTATCAAATGCGATCCATATTTAAACGTTGACCCAGGCACCATGAATCCCTATCAGCATGGGGAAGTCTATGTTACCGACGATGGCGCTGAGACCGATTTAGACTTAGGTCACTATGAACGTTTTACCAATTCAGTCTTATCCAAAGACAGCAGCATCACGGCGGGCAAGGTGTATTACACCGTTATCACCAAAGAGCGCCGCGGGGACTATTTAGGTAAAACTGTTCAAATCATTCCACATATCACCGATGAGATTAAAGAACGTATTAAAAAAGTCGCTAAGGCGCATGATGTGGATATTACGATTGTTGAAATCGGAGGCACGGTCGGGGACATTGAAAGCTTACCGTTCTTGGAAGCCATCCGTCAGTTGCGTTGGGAATTAGGCGAGCATTATGCCTTAAATATCCATGTGACATTATTGCCATACATTAAATCTGCCGGCGAGCAAAAGACCAAGCCAACACAACACTCGGTTGGACGTTTGCGTGAAATTGGGATCATCCCACAAATTCTGTTATGCCGTACAGAAAAGCCGATCACCCAAGAACAGCGCGAGAAGATTGCCTTGTTCTGTAATGTCGACGTGGATGCCGTCATTGAAGCTTCAGACGTAAAGCATATTTATGAAGTACCCGTTGCCCTTAAAAAAGAAGGTTTGGATACGTTGGTCTTAAAGAAGCTCAACATAAAGTTAGCCGACAAAGGTTTAAAGCAATGGGAAGAAGGTGTTCTTAAAAGATTACGTGCCCCAGCAAAAGAAGTTAAGATTGCGGTCGTCGGAAAATACATTGCCCTTCAAGATGCCTATAAGTCGATCTATGAAGCCTTGGTTGCCGGTGGCATTGCGAATAATGCACGGGTAAATATTATCAAGATTGATTCGGAAGATTTAGAAAAAGGGGATTTTAAGAAACATTTAAAAGGTGTTTCCGGTGTTTTGATCCCAGGTGGGTTTGGTAGTCGCGGGATTGAAGGCAAGATCAAAGCTGTGCAATACGTGCGTGAAAATAAGATCCCATTTTTTGGAATTTGTTTAGGCATGCAAATCGCGACGATCGAATTTGCCCGCAATGTATGCGGATTAAAAGGGGCTAACTCGACGGAATTTGATAAAGAAACCACCTATCCGGTTATTAGTTTGATTGAGGAACAGAAAAAAGTCGAGAATCTTGGGGCATCGATGCGTTTGGGTGCTTATCCCTGCGCCATTGAAAAAGGGACACGCGCCTTTGATGCTTATAAAAATCAAAAAATTTCCGAACGTCATCGTCATCGTTATGAATTTAATAATCAGTATCGTGTTCAATTAGAAGAAAAAGGTTTTGTGTTAAGTGGTCGCAACCCAGAGCAAGATTTGGTTGAGATCGTTGAGATCAAAGACCATCCATGGTATGTGGGTTGCCAGTTTCATCCGGAATTCAAATCCAAACCAGATGCAGCACATCCTTTGTTTAAAGCCTTCGTCGCCGCAGCTTTGGCACAGGTGAAATAATATACGCGCGGGTGGCGGAATTGGTATACGCGCACGTTTGAGGGGCGTGTGCCGCAAGGCTTGAGGGTTCGACCCCCTCCTCGCGCACCAGCCTTCGTTCAAATGCTTTCGCTTTGAACTACGGCTGGCGGGCCAGCAATTCCTTGAATTACATATGAAAAAAACTATTGAAATATCTGCAAGTATTCTTTCGGCTGATTTTGCGAACCTCGGCGACGCGGTTAAGAAATCTGAAGCTGCTGGTGTCGGGCGTTTTCACATTGATTGCATGGATGGGCATTTTGTGCCTAACATGACGATTGGGCCGATCATTGTGCAGGCGGTGCGTCCTTATACGAAGCTTCCTTTAGAAGCGCATTTGATGATTGAACATCCCTCGGATTATATTGAGAGTTACGCAAAGGCAGGCGCGGATATCATTCAGATACAAGTCGAATGTTATGGCAAACGCAAGGCAACATGTAGTGCATGGAATCAATGGCCAAAAGAAGTTGACAGCGTCGATGTTGCGGCATTGCGTAAAGATTTACAGCGCATTAAGTCTTTTGGTAAAAAAGCATTTATTGTCATCAATCCTTCAACGCCTCTGGTTAAAGAGGTTTTATCTGACTGCGATGGGGTTTTGATCATGTCGGTCAACCCAGGTTTTGCAGGTCAAAAATTCATTCCTGATGTCCTTTCAAAAGTAGAATATTTACGCGATCATTTCAAAGGCGACATTGCCTTAGACGGTGGTGTCAACGATCAAACCGCGCCAGCGGCGGTAAAAGCGGGTGCGCATGTCTTGATCACGGCTAGTTATTTGTATGGCGCGTCGAATATGTCAGCGGCGATTAAAAGTTTGATTAGCCTCTAAATCAGTGTTATATTTTAAGTAACATTATGTCACTTTTGAAACCACCAAAACATAAGGGTCAAGGTGCCTTAGAGTATTTATTACTCTGTGGTATTGTTGGTTTTGTTGCAATCCTCTCATTTGCCCCCAGCGGTTTCTTAAGTAAAGTTTCATCGACCTCCAAAGAATATTTCAGCACTATAACTAGAGTTGTTCAAGGTGATAACCCTAAGCCCATTAACGGTGGATGGTGTAAACCTGTGTCGAATCCAGGCGGGGCTACGTATCGCACATGCGAATGTCCAGCTCCTGCATTTGGTGGTCAGCCATGCCAAGGTGATGTTTTAGTCGCTGGTGCAGCCAGTGGCGGTCCAGGCGCAGGCCCAGGGCCAGCTAATCCAGCCAATAATGGAACTTGTGGGGATGGTACCTTGCAACCGGATCATGGGGAGCAATGTGATCAAGGTGCAAACAATGGGCAGGTATGTGCACCAGATTATGGAAAGACCTGTGCGTATTGTTCCAGCACATGCCAGTCGGTATCGCTTTTTGGTGGTCGTTGTGGCGATGCGGCTAAACAGGGGGCAGAAGATTGCGATGATGGTTCAAGTAATGGCCGAGAATGTACACCACTTTATGGGCAAGATTGTCAATATTGCAGCACAGATTGCAAACAACTTTCTAAGATTGGGCCAAAGTGTGGGGATGAGAAATTAGACAGTCCGCAAGAACAATGTGACAGTGGTAAAAACACTAATGGCGTTCCATGTGACCCTCCATTTCAATCATCTTGCAATTATTGCGATTCAAATTGTCAAAATAAGACACTTTTAGGGACGCACTGTGGAGATGAAATAGTTCAGACAGATCGAGCAGAACAGTGTGATGAGGGCCCAAGCAAAAATGGGATTGCTTGCGCAGTTTCATATAACGGTAGTGATTGCGTATATTGTTCTTTGGGTTGTAAAAATATAACAAATGTTGCACCCAAATGTGGTGATGCAAAAGCAGACATATTAAATGGTGAACAGTGTGATGGTTCTGAAAATTGTTTACAAAACTGTCAGTGTAACGATGTTTCTTATGCCGATGGCACAGGAAATTGTCCTTTAAAATGTGGAAACAACCGCGTTGATACTGGTGAAGAATGTGATTCAGGAGAGCAAAATGGGACACAATGCGTTGCAACTTATAATGGTCCAAATTGTTTTTATTGCAGTACAGCATGCTTGAAAGTTACGATTGTGGCAAAGAAATGCGGCGATGGCAGCACAGATATCTTAAATGCAGAAGAATGTGATCGAGGCGCAGAAAATGGCAATGAATGCACAACTTCTTATGCAAATGATTGTAATTATTGTTCAAGTGAATGTAAAAATATGACGGTAACGGCCCCAGTTTGTGGCGATAGTCATATTGATACGCCAAATGAAAATTGTGATGCTGGATTAGACAATGGTAAAGTTTGCGCGTTATCCTATGGTCAAGATTGCACATATTGTTCGAGTACTTGCCAGGAAACTAAAGAAGTGGCTCCTAAATGTGGTGATTTAACATGGGATCAAGGCAACGAAGATTGTGACGGGGGTGCTAATTGCACAGCGTGTCGATGTGATACAAATTATGCCCCTTCAGGATCGGGGTCATGTGTTCCTGTTGTCCGTTGTGGAGATGGGATTAAGAATGGGAGCGATGAATGTGATAGTGTGGCGCATTGTACAAATTGCTTCTGTGATAAAAATTACACACCTGATGCAGGTAATAGTTGTACATATCAACCCAATTGTGGTGATGGCATTAAGAATGGCAATGAAGAATGTGATGGGGCAGCAAATTGTACGTCGTGTAAATGCGATGCGCACTATATACCAGGCAGCAGTAACACGTGTACATATGTGCCGTATTGTGGGGATAATAGTTGCGATATAGCTAATGGAGAAACATGCGCTACATGCGTTGCTGATTGTCGGTCAACATGCTATACCGGCACATGGACGAGAGGATCTTGTACTAATCTTTGTGGATCTGGAAATTATAATATTGTATGTACGGGAGGAAATTCACAGTGTGATCCATTGTTGCCAAAGCCGGATGGAGTATGTCAAGATTATTCAGCATGTCCAGGAACCTGGTTGCAGCCAGTATGTAGCAAGCCGTGTGGCGGCGGTGTTTATGACACGCCGGTATGTTTGCAAGGACCATGCGATCCTAACACAATGCCAAACAATGCAGGTCAGCCGTGTAACACGCAATCATGTTATACGGGCACATGGACACAAGGAGCTTGTAGTACAACCTGTGGAACTGGAACAAAAGCTGTCACATGTGTTGGCGGTAACGGCACCTGTGATCCAGCAACAAGACCTCAACCCGAAGCATGTTCAAATACTTCTAGTTGTACATATACTCCAACGTTCGGAAGCTGTCCAACAGCATGCGGACAATCTGCGTCACAACTTCCACCGATCAGCTGTGTACGTAGCGATGGCGTCAGTGTTAGCACATCGTTTTGCACCACTACAAAGGCTTGCGGGGTTACAGCGTCATGTTGCGGAGATGGGAATTATGATAGCGCAACAGAGCAATGTGACGGCAGTGATCCAGCTCGCACGCCATATCGGTCGTCGTGTAATGCAGGATATAACAACACGTGTTTTTATTGTTCGAATTGTGTAAAAACCACTAAGGTGGGACCTAAATGTGGCGATGGTAATTGGGATTCTTCACGAGAACAATGTGATGGCACCACAAATTGCGCGGCAAACTGTAGGTGTCAGAGTGGTACAACCGCTTTTCAAGGATCTTGCGTAGCTAATCCTATTTGTGGAAATGGCATACTTGATGTCGCTGAAGAATGTGATTTATCTGCCCCTGGGAATACATATCCAGCAAGTTGTCAACAACCGACGACGTATGGTGCAAGTTGCCAATACTGTAATGCTTCTTGTCAGGTCTTTCAATTAAATGGACCGAGTTGTGGTGATAATGTTTGTAGTCCAACAAATGGCGAAACATGTAGCACTTGCTCTGCTGATTGTGGTTCCTGTATATTACAGTGTGGCGATGGTTTTTGTAGAAATTTCCAAATGACTCTTAATGGAACAATTTATCCGCCAGAAACGCATGCAAATTGTCCTGCGGATTGTCCGTAATAAAATATTAAATAAAAAAACAGTTTAACTTTTTCGCTGATTTCTTACGAAGTTACTCTTCGAAACACTCTTCGCGAATTTCTTGAGTTCGGCGCCGTATTCGCCGATTTGGGCGACGTGGGTGATTTTGGTGTCGCGGTTGCTGACGATGCCAATTGAGATGGAAACGAGTCCTGCGGTTGTTTCATTGCCTTGACGGTCTTTGCCTAAAATAAATCCTGCAGCACGATCTTCGTCGTTGTAAAATTCTGGGGCTGCAGCATCAAAGGCATCAATAACTTTCTGGCTGACCTCGTCAGCAAATTTATCTTCACAGATAAACACAAAATCATCGCCACCAATGTGGCCAACAAAACCTTTATCGTTGGTGACTTTTTGAACAGCATCAACCAAGACGCGCGCTGCGGTGCGAATGACTTCATCACCTTTTTCAAAACCATATTTGTCGTTGTAGACTTTAAATTTATCTAAGTCAGCATAGCCAACTGCAAAGACCATGCCGGAATCAATGTAGTTTTGAATTTCATCCATGATCGATGTGTTGCCAGGTAAGCGGGTCAATGGATTAGCGTCGAGCGAACGCATGGTTCGGTTTAAGATCATGCGGATGCGTGCTAATAATGCTTCGGGTTCAAAGGGTTTTACAATGTAATCATCAGCCCCTGCTTCAATCCCTGTGACCATGTCCTTGGTTTCACCCTTTCCTGTCAACATGATGACAGGCAAATGACGCAACAAAACATCTTTACGTAATTCTTTAATAAATTGAGGGCCGTTTAAGACGGGCATCATGTAGTCGGTGATAACAAGGTCAGGGATTTTAGAGCGCACCAACTCTAAACCTTCTTTACCATTATGTGCAGGAAAGATGGTGAAGTGTTCAGAAAGGCTTAAGTTTAAGACGTCTAAAATGTCGGAATCATCGTCAATGATAAGAATTTTTTGTTTGCGCATATGCTCTTTCTATACAGTTGCTTTGGGTGTTACGCTTTCATAAGCTTCTTGGGTTGTGGGCAAGGTAAATGAAAATGTCGAGCCTGAACCAACTTGGCTTTTAACCGTGATCGTGCCATGATGAGCTTCGACAATATTCTTAACTAAGGATAATCCCAACCCTGTGCCTTTGACGCTTTGGTTGATTTCATTTTCTACACGAAAGAATTCATCAAATAATTTTTTAACATCATCAGGTGCAATGCCAATCCCTG
Organism: uncultured Planctomycetales bacterium; assembly: GCA_964572155.1. Taxonomy (GTDB): domain Bacteria; phylum Omnitrophota; class Gorgyraeia; order Zapsychrales; family Fredricksoniimonadaceae; genus JACQQW01. The sequence continues at coordinate 365,384 of CAZNDZ010000001.1, forward strand.
TGTCTGTCACATGAAATGTAGCAAAACCTCGATCAATCACCGTCGATGCAGATATTTGGATTGCACCGGATTTTGGCGTGAATTTGATGGCATTGTTAATCAAGTTGATAAAGATACGTTCTGCATGTGAGCTATCCACATACACCAGGTTAACGGTTGGAGGGATGCTAATGGATAGCTTGATATCTTTGTCTTTGATTTGTGGTGTTAACAAGTCAGCCACGTTATCAACCATGTATTTCACAGACTTTAATTCAAATTTCAATTCAACACGCCCTGATTCAATGCGGGCAATGTCTAAGAGGTTGTTGATCATGGATACAAGATTGTCGGAGTGTGTATTAATCTTTGATAAACGTTCTTTAACAGCATCGGGGATTTCACCAATTTTACCGGCCATGAGGATCGCGGCATAACCTTTAATGGATGTTAAGGGGGTGCGCAGCTCATGCGATACGGCAGAGATGAACTCAGATTTCTTTTGGCTGATCTCATTAACTTGTTCCAAGGCACTGGCTAATTGTTTGGTGCGCTCTTTGACTTTTAATTCCAATTCTTGCGACGAGCGAAAGACTTTTTCGAACAATTGGGCATTGGCAATATTCTGGCCGATTTGCCCTGCCAAGATCCCCACAAGCTCTTCATCACCTTGGGTTACAGCTGGGGCATTGTAGCGGTTACCTACAAACACAAAGCCAGTTGTGCTGTTTTGAGTGAAGATGGGAGCAAGGATGAAATGTTCTGCTTCAAAGATGGCGATGATCTTTTCTTTACTTTGACGTGAGGCATTGTTCGATGAAAAGGTATGGCGTTCGGATAAGGCGACTTTTAAACGATCATCTTTTTCAAAACGGCTTAAGATGCCAGCAAGTTTATCATCAGGTATGTTGATGCTAGTTCTTCGACGGGGTTTGCCGTTTTCATCAAAGGTAACAATGAGCATGAGGTTAAAGCCAAGTTCTTCAAATAAGTCAGGACCTAGGCGTTGAAATATTTCCGTTTCATTTAAAGCTTGGCTGATTTGTCGGCTGGCGCGCTGCAAGGCATTGATGCCGTTTAAACGTTTATCCAACTCTTCTTGGGCTTTGTTAAGTTCAAGATCTGTGCGCACAATGAGCTTGGCTTGTTCGTCGAGTTCATTAAACGAGCGCATGAGCTTTTCGTGTTCTTCTTGCATCTGGCGGATGGTGATGTTGCGGCTGGAGACAGCATTCCACAGGTAGAGCAACGTGCCTAAGATGCCTAAGCATAAAGTGATGACGATAATCAGTTGAGCAGAATCAAGCCAAGAAGCCATATTATTCAATCGCGATGATTGTTATGCTCCCGTTTTGTAAGTGAATCGTGTTGACATTTGAGCCCTTTGATAAAGGGGTGATTTCGCCAAAACTGTACATGCCAATGATGGGCGTTGTGTAGCCCAATATTTCTTTGATGGCAATGATCTCGACGCTGGCATTGTTCTTAAAGATCTTTTGTCGGCCTGCAGATTCAATGACTAAAATGAGCTTTGCTTGGCGCCCACCTAAGGATTCTTTGACAATAGCTGCTGCATCCATGGTTGAACGTCGGCAGGAATCTTTATTGCCGATCATCAAATGAACCTCAGCGCCTTGCGGCACGGGTCCCGTCACTACAATACTACCCTCAAGGTTTAAGTCAATCGCATTTTTGACCAAATATTTGTTTTGTTCTTCAATGTAAATGCCAAGCGGATAGAGGATGGAATGCATGCTAAATGGGTTACGATTAAGCACCTCAGCCTCTTTACCCAAATATTCTTTATAAATATTAATGGCAGGCTGTCCATCAATTTGCATGATGACATTATTCTCAGCGCGTGTGATGGTGCGCGGCTTACCCAATGGTTTAAAACCGTGGGCGTTGCCAATCGAAACTTTGGTAGCGCAAATCAGTAACCCTAAAATACCTTGGTTAAGGATTTGTTTTTGGTACATCAAACTAGTCTTTTGAAATTTAAAGTCGTCGCTGGCAATAGCCCCAGCCAAAGGCGAGCTATTGCCTAAGACTTCTTGGATGCCTAAGATAAAGGAAGCATTAAGCGCGTTTAAATGATCCGCAAAGATCAGGCAGCCGTCATGATGTTGTGATTGAGCATCCGCCGTGATGCGATGCCCCCAATCAACCCCAGCTTGGCGCATGTCCGTCGGTGCGTTTGGGGTTGTGTTGGTAATGCCAAAGGTGATTTCTTTAGAAGTGATCGCAAGCACTGCGATACCGCGGTTGTATGTTCCTTCAGATAGGATGATCCCAGCTGTTGAACAGCCAATGACCTTGGAGGGCTTAAGCACCGTGTGCACAACATTTAAAATATCGGGGTGAATATGCGACGGGCAAGCCAAGACTAAGACAAAATCAACGTTCTTATTGTTGATTTGGTTCTTAGCCGCCAAGCATGCTTGCGTTGCAGCGTCGCTAGCATTAGGAACTTGGCTAAATCCAATGGCGATATTTGTCGACATAAAATTCATTTTATCAGACGGGGAGCCATCCGCAATAAATTATTGACGATAAATCCCCCTATGCTATAGTTTCAGTACAAATTTTGGCCCCATCGTCTAGCCTGGTCAGGACGGAAGATTCTCAGTCTTTAAGCACGGGTTCAAATCCCGTTGGGGCTACTTTAGATCCTCGTTGACTTTCGAATTCTAATGTGCAAAATTAGTAGATAAAGAAGCCTCCTTCCTTCAACATTTCCTTTACCGCTTCCAATCATTAATCCTCAATAGATAGGAGCGGCGTTATGTCCCATTTATTTCAAAATCCAGAATATGCTACATTATTAAAAGATCTTAAAGATCGTATCCGAAAATCTCAATACGAGGCATTTAAAGCTGTTAATAAGGAAATGATCAGTTTGTATTGGGACATAGGAATGACAATTGTTTCTCGTCAAAAAGAGCATGGGTGGGGACGATCCATTGTGGTAAATTTAGCCAATGACCTTCGGATCGAATTTCCTGGAGTTCAAGGATTTTCTGATAGGAATATTTGGAATATGCGTAATTTTTATGTTCTTTATAGTCAAAATCCAAAACTGCAACCATTGGTTGCAGAAATTAGCTGGGCGAAGCATTTGGTCATTATGTCCGGATGTAAGAATGATTTAGAGCGTGAATTTTATATTCGTATGACCAAACGCATGGGGTGGACTAAGAATGTGCTGATCCATCATATTGATAATAAGACATACGAAAAGACGATGATCAACCAGACTAATTTTAATAAGAGCTTACCTTCTCTCATTAAAGATCAGGCAAAGCTGGCTGTTAAGGACGAATATACGTTTGATTTTCTAGAACTCGGTGAAGACCATAGCGAAATGGATCTGGAGCGGGAACTTATTACTAAGGTTAATAAGTTTTTAGTTGAGATGGGCGGGGCATTTGCGTTTATGGGTAATCAATTTCGTTTGGAAGTTGATGGAGATGAATATTTTATCGATATTTTATTATATCACCGACGATTAAAGTGTTTAATAGCCGTAGAATTAAAAATCGGCAAGTTTCTTCCAGAACATGTTGGTAAAATGCAATTCTATTTGGCTGCATTAGATGACACCATCCGTCAAAAGGGAGAGAATCCATCCATAGGGATTATTATGTGCAAGGATAAAGGACGAACAACCGTTGAATATGCACTTAGAGTTAGTAAAAAACCAATCGCCGTTGCTCAATACAAGATTTCAGAGAGGCTGCCTAAAGACTTACAGAAAGAATTACCTGCGCCACAACAAATCCAAGCACTATTGGATGGTATAGATAAAACCTAATGTGTCCCAGTTATTTTTAAGGTTTAATCGCTTCGCTGGCTTGGGTGTCGTGGGGGGCGTCGTATTGTTTGGCGGATTTGATGGTGCCTAAGATCTTTTTCTCATTGTCGTTGGCTTTGATGATGTGGGGTGTGATTAAAATTACAAGTTCAGTGGTGCTGATGTTTTCTGATTTTTTGCTAAATAAAGTATCTGCATAAGGCACATTCATGAGTTTTGGAATGCCTGTCTTGGATTTAGATTTTTGATCTTGTCTTAAACCTGCCATCATGATCGTTGTGCCATCTTCAACCATGAGCGTTGTTTCAATCTCCGTTGAGTTTACTTGAGGGATGCCTCCTTGTCTGGAACTTAGTGTTGCGACAATGGAAGAAAACTTTGGTTTTAGGCGCATGGTCACCATGCCGCTGTCATTGATGGTTGGCGTTACGGTTAACATGATACCCACGTCGATGAAACGGGGGTTTTCTATGACAAAGGCTGTGTCCCCAGACCCGGTTGTTGATGTAGATACATACGGAACACTATCACCTACGTGAAACTTTGCTTCTTCATTATTAGTCGCAAGGATTCTCGGTGAAGAAAGGATGCGGCTGTCACTAAGGCCTTCTAGGTCTTGGATTTGCAGGGCCAACTCATCGATATCAAGTTTACCCACACCAATTTGTCCAAAGCTATTGCCAACACTGTCATTGATTAGTTTGGTTTTGATATTGAATTTATTTTTTCCGTTATGTTCAATTAATGCTTCCCAGTTGATGCTGGAGTTAAAGGTTGGCTTAATGGTAACTTGCAAGATGCGCGCTTCGATCAAGACTTGTTGGGTGGGCACATCAAGAGTATTTATGATTTTCTCAACCTCTTGTCGTCGACCTGGGAATACATGTACAAAGATTTGATTTGTGCGTTCATCTGCGCTGGTGGTTCCAACCGCTTTTGCATCAATGCGCGTCTTTAATTTAGCAATGAGCTCTTCTGCTTTAGCGTATTTTATATTGTATGTAATGGTTTCTAAAGGCCGTTCGATTCCTTCAATAGCTTTTTTCATTAAGGCGATGGATTCCGGTGTGTCTTCAAGCATGACCGAGCCCGTGTCTTCATCAATGGTGATCTTGCCGATGTTACTTTTAATATTATCTAAGACAGAGAGGGCATATGTTGGTTTAGCGTATTGCAAATGAATGACACAAATCTCGGTGTTGTCATTAAAACGTTTACCAAAAGCAGCTTGGTATTCTGATTCACTCATCACATGCACAATATCTTTATCGATGTCGTATGCCAAGTGATTGGTCCGGGCGATCAAGTTAAGTGCTTGGGCGATGGCAACATTATTTAATGTGAGGGATGAATTGCCATTAACGGAGGGACTGATGACAGCATTAAAACCACCTTTTTTGGCCAAGAAATTAATCACATCGACGATGTTCATGTTACGCGCATCAAGTGATATTTTTGAAAGCAAACGCTGATCGATCGAGAATGTTTCTTCTTGTGCTTTTAAGGATGGACAAAATAACATCAACCCAAGCACGGCAGAAAACAGCATTGTTGGAATTTTAATATTATGGTCAGACATTGTTATAATTTTATCACAATCATCCACAATGAATAGTAAAGAAGCAAAAAATATGATAATTTATGCACAATGAAAAACCGAGAATATCCATTTTTAGATGGCTTTCGAGCGATTGGGATTTTGATGATCATTGGTCATCATATTTGTGTTGGTTTTAATTTGTATCATATCTTTGATAACGATTCTCCATCGTTGACATGGGTTTATTTTAAAGCATGGGATTATCTGCGCGTTGATTTGTCGCAGATCTACTTGCTTATCAAACACGCCATTTATCATTTCAAAGGTATTTTAGGTGTTCAGATTTTTCTTTTGATCAGCGGTTTTTTAATCACGCGGAGTTTACTTGTCAGTGCACAAACATGGTCGGGAGTTTGTCGTTTTTGGATACGCCGTTTTCTTAGGATATACCCTGCGTATGCGTTGTTGGTGATCGTTAGCATTGCCATGTTTACTTGGCAGAATAATTTAGATATAAGAGAAAGCTTAATTATTGGTGGACGGTATTTATTGTTTCTACAGAATTATTTCTTTCGAAATATTTATTTAGAACACGGATGGACATTGGCAGTCTTTGAGCAGTTTTATTTAATGGTTCCTGTGATCATTTTTGTTGTCTTGCGTTTATGTAAAGATGTCAGCATGCAGCGCAAGATTCTTATTGGCATATTTATTTCATTAATGGCACTTGGTGCGTTGGCAAGGTATACCTATATTGTTTTAGGCAAGCCCTTAATCTCAGGACCTTTGACAGCACCGGCGCCGTATTTCACATTAACATATCATTTAGCATCGCTTTCCCTTGGGTGTTTGCTTGCCGTTTTAGAACTACAATGGAAGCAATGGCAGAAGAATTATATTGTTGGTATTTTATGTTGGGCTTTAGGCATCACGGGTTATAGCATTTTATTCTTTGTTGTGGATTGGGGTTATTATTGGGGTGGGTGGTACATGAATATTTTGGGATATACATCAACGCTGCTATTGTTCTTAGCGGCATTTCATGGGGTTTCTTTGCTAACACATTTAAAGCCATTACAATGGTTAGGGCGGCATGTGTATGGGATTTATTTGTGGCATATTCTAGTGCTTTCTATTTGGGCACAGTGGTTAAATGTTATGCCATTGTGGCTTATCGTCATCGGCGCCACATTCTCCTGCCTTGTGGTTGGGATCATTAGTTCTAAAACCATCGAAAGCTATTTCCTGCGACTAAGAGAAAGACTATAACGTAAAAAGCCGTTTCGATATTGCTATCAAAACGGCTTTCACAGAAGCGACAACCAACAACATTATGGTGTTAAAACACCACCTGTTGAAATGGTATATGTTGTTGTCCCAGTAGTTCCCACAGTAACGGGTGTTGCAGATAATGTGTAAGAACTGGTTGAAAACGTACAGGTGTAGAAATAACCACTAATCGTTGTATCACAATAAGCGTTGTTTAAGAACGCTGGACTCGCACCTGTTAAGGATGTGATTTCAGTTGGATAATTACCATTGCGTGCAGTCGCAAAAGATTCTGTTGCTGTCGACAAAGCACGTACGGTTGACTTTGCTAGTGAATCGTTGGCGTTCAACTTGGCGCGCAACAAGTTCGGAATAGCTATCGCCGCGAGTAACGCGATGATGGCCACGACGATCATGATTTCAACCAGCGTGAACCCTTTCTTTTTGAGTAATGTTTGCATAAAAACATCTCCTTTTATAATAATAATTAATAATAACAGCTAACGTTAAATATATCACGGATACAGGTTTCTCACAAGGGAAATGCAGTGTTTCTAAGGAAGCGTTTTCGCGGGTTAAGTTCTCAGAAATTGTTTATCCAGAAAGCTTTCTGACAATTCTATGAGGATGGGCCTGCCGTGTGGACAGGTAAAAGGGTCGTCACATTTAAGCAGGGTATTGCGTTGATGTTCAACCTCTTGTGGGCTTAAGCGATCACCAGCAACAATGGATGCTTTGCATGCGCGGCGTGCGATCGTATTGCGGTCACAACGGGCAATGGTGTCGCCAACTAATAAGCTACGTACGGCAGACTCAATATTCTTTAACAAAACAGGTTGGCTATGAATGGCCAATGTTTGTTCATCAAGCAAGCTTGCTTCAATGCCTACCTCTTGAAGTTTTGGGGCACATTCTTCGATGTTGACGGATTCATGCACAGACAATTTAATGACAACCGGTGTTAGTAGGGGTTGTACTTCAATAGACTTGCTATCAATTTGTTTCGAGAAACGTTCAAACATGATGCGTTCTTGAGCGGCATGTTGATCAACGCATAATAATGATGTTCCATCTTCAAAAAGCAGAAATTTATTATTAAATGCGCCAATGTAGCGCGCGCGGGTAAATTTATCGATCATTGAGCTTGCGTTATTGTTAAATAAGTCAATGTCGGGCTGCGTTGATACGGCATGATCAAACAATGTTGTCGGTAATGTGTGGGTTGGTCCAAAAATTATTCTATCTGCGGGCAATCCTTGGTTTAAAGGCGTATGGTCAATGATTTTCGTGCCGCCGAAATTCATAAGCGTGTGTTCAACCAAATGGCGAACGATGGCAATGATTTTGCCTTCCTGTGTGATGCGCACTTCTTTTTTCGACGGGTGAATATTCGCATCGACGTTGGCAGGATCAAGTGTGATGCTTAAAATAAACGCAGGATAAGCGCCAGGGGGCAAAAGTGTTCGATACATGTCATTCATTGCAAAGCTTAACGACTTGCTTTCAATGGGACGATGATTGATGAAGAAATACTGCATGTCCCGTCGATTGCGGCTAATGTTGATATTGCTTAATACCGCTTTGATAAAAATCTGATCTTCTGGAAAATCTTGAGATGTTTCAAGCAAGTCTTTGGCATTGAGATTAAGCGCTTTAGCCATGCGATCTTTACCGGATGTTTGCGGTTTCAAATCAATTAACGTTTTACCCGCATTGGTGAGTAAAAACCGATGGTTGGGATATAACAGGGCATAATGCAAGACAACATTGACGATGCCATTAAGTTCTGAGGTGCCGCTTTTAAGAAATTTCCGTCGAGCAGGGGTGTTGAAAAATAGTTCTGCTATTTTGATGTCTGTGCCATGACCTCGGGTTGCGCATGGATCAAGCTTTAGACGTTGACCGCCGCGCATGTGAATTTCCCATGCATCCGTCGTGTCTATGGCTTGAGATGATAACGTCACATCCGCCACGGCTGCGATCGAGTATAAAGCTTCCCCACGAAAGCCCATGGATAGGAGGGTTTCTAAATCTTCAATATTTTTAATCTTGCTCGTCGCATGACGATTAAAGAGATTGTTTAAATCTGCCTTGGTGATGCCTGTTCCATTGTCTTTGATATGAATCAATTCTTTGCCTGCATCTTTTAAATGCACTTCGATCGACGTGGCTCTTGCATCCAAGGCATTCTCGATAAGCTCTTTAACAACCGATGCTGGGCGGTCAACAACCTCACCAGCGGCGATCTTGGCAATGACATCAGGAGATAAAATTTGAACGCTTGGCATTAGTCAATTTTCTTTTTTAAGTCGTTTAGTATTTTTAAAGCATCTAATGGTGTTAATGCATTGATATCAAGGTTCGCCAATGATTCACGAATTTCATCCATGGCGGGTTGATGCGCAGGAGCAAACAAATTTAACTGTTGTTGATGTTGTCGGTAAGGTGTTGCGGTGCCGATTTCAATCTCAGCTAAAATTTCTTTGGAGCGTTTGATGATGGCAGGCGGGATGCCGGCTAACTTTGCGACATAAATGCCATAGCTATCGTCGCTGCCCCCAGGGATGATTTTATGTAAGAAGACGATCTTATCTTTCCATTCCTTGACAGCTACGTTGTAATTCTTAACACCTTCCATGTCTGATGCTAACCCAACAAGTTCATGGAAGTGGGTGGCAAATAAGGTGCGGACTTTTTTCGAATGCATGTATTCTGCCAAGGCCCAAGCGAGCGATAAACCATCGCTCGTCGATGTGCCGCGGCCAACTTCGTCTAAGATGACCAAAGAGCGTGGTGTTAAGTTGTTTAAAATGTGGGCACACTCAGTCATTTCAACCATGAAGGTTGATTGGCCTTTGGCAATTTCATCATGTGCACCAATGCGCGTGAAAATTTTATCGCAAATGCCAATGACGGCTTCTTTGGCAGGAATGGGCGCACCCATTTGGGCTAAAATGATCAGCAAGGCGCTTTGACGGATAAACGTACTTTTCCCCGCCATGTTAGGGCCAGTTAAGATGATTAAATGTTGTGAGCTCATGTCTAAGAGCGTGTCATTGGGTGTAAACCCAGCGCTAACAGTGCGCTCGACGATGGGGTGGCGTCCGTCTTTGATGTCAATCGCATCATTTGCATTTAATGCCGGCATGATGTAGCCATCAAAGTTAAATAGTTTTGCTAAGGATAAAAGGCAATCGATCGTAGCGATTTGTTCACAATACCGTTGAACCTTGGCAGCTTGCTCTAAAATCTTATGTTCAATATCATCTAAAATGCGTTTTTCAATCGCCAATATTTTGTCTTGGGCGGTGAGGATTTTTTCTTCGTACACTTTAAGTTCAGGGGTGATGTAGCGCTCGCCATTGACCAAGGTTTGTTTGCGGATGTAGTCCGACGGGACGGCTTTTTGTTGAGCTTTGGATATTTCAATGTAATATCCAAAGACATTATTAAAGCCAACCTTGAGGGAATTAATGCCGGTGCGTTTGATTTCGCTTTGTTGATATTGCAATAACCACTGACGGCCATTTTCTGCAAGGCCACGCAGTTCATCAAGATCTTTATCAATGCCAACGGCAATGATTTTACCCTCGTGCTTGCTTAATGGAACATCAGGATCAATGGTTTTAAAAAGCAGGGTGCGTAATTCTTTGACGTCATCGATTTGAAGCAGGGGTTGTTTAATATCGTCGATGGCTTCTTTTAATAATGGCGCACGTAGCAACCCTTGGCGCAGGCTAACAATGTCTTTGATCGACGCACAGCGGCAGCTAATGCGTGATAAAGCTTTCTCAAGATCTGGCATGTGTTTTAAGAGCTCATCGATGGATTGAGATTTCTCTGCATCAGCATGCAAGGCGGTGACGGCTTCTTGGCGTTGTTGCAATGCTTCTAAATCTTTTAGCGGGTGAAATAACCAAAATCGAAATAAGCGACGTCCCATGGGCGTGACGCATAAGTCCAATGTTTTTAAGACAGTTTCTAATTCCAATCCATAATGTGCTGCCGGCGAGATAAAGACATATTGATCGTTGGCGTAGAGGGCAATGCGGTTAACATGTTTCAAATCCGTTTTATTGGTTTGGCGCAGGTACTCAAGCAATGCCCCGCAAGCACTTTGTGCCAAGGGCAAATCTTCAATCCCATATCCATTTAAGTTAAGGACGCCAAAATGCGTACATAAAGATTTCTTGGCCATGTCGCTGTTAAAGCACCAATCATGATAGGCGGTTAGATGAATATTTTTAAGTTTGAGCAAAGGATGAGCCAAGAGCGCATCAATGGATTCCCGCGCTGATTCCGGATACAGGCATTCAGCCACATTGAGTTTGCTTAATAATTCAACGGCTTCATGTGCGCTAGTTGCGATATTGGTTGTGATGGTGCCGCTGGTTGTATTGGTTGCAGCAAATCCAAAGCTGCCGTCTTTGTTTGGCATCAAGCTCATAAGGCATCGGGCATCGGTATTATCATCTAAATAGGTGCCTGCGGTGATCACACGAATGACATCGCGACGAACAATGCCTTTGGCTACCGCCACATCTTCGATTTGTTCACAAATGGCGACTTTTTTCCCAGCCTTGATTAATTTGGCTATGTAATTATCCGCGCTATGAAAAGGAATCCCGCACATGGGGATTTTACCGCTGGCATCATGGCCGCGTGAGGTTAGAACTAGGTCTAATATAGAGGAAGCTTGGGTGGCGTCTTCAAAAAACATTTCATAAAAATCTCCCAACCGAAAGAACAGGATGCAATCCATATGGCGGGATTTGATCTCTTGATATTGCTTAAGCATAGGGGTTGCAGCGGTTTCCATGAGCATTGTTATATCATACACAAGGCCCTTTTTAAAAGCAAAATTTCGACGGGCAGCACCCAATGATAAATTTGACGATCGACCATTTGGGTGCTATACTTTGCACATTAATCGATTGACAAAGCTTAAAAATTGCGATACTTAACAAAGAAAACTTCGTAACCCTTTATATTTCAATAGGTAATAAAAATGAAGAAAATATTGACCGTAGTTATTTCTTTAACATTACTCAGCTCACCTGTGATGGCAGCTTCAAATCAAGGGTATATGCGTGATTTGACCATTGAAACCATGCTCAATTACGCCAAAGAATTGTATCAACGCGGAGATTTTAAAGAATCCCGCAATGTCATGGCACGGATCAAGCAATTAAATCGTAACCAAATGCAACCAGCAACAGCTAAGCAAAAAAATGCTAAACCCATGTCTTGTTGTATGGAAACTGTTAAAGCTCAACCTAAACCCATTGAAGTCGCTGCAGTTGCAGTGGACCCTAACGATGACTTAAGAGAGGCCATTGCTAAAGAAGATCGCATCTTATCAGAATTAAACCGCGATGTTGATGCCCTTCGTTTAGAAATTCAGGCAACCCATCATGAATAAATTCAAATTCCTAAATGTCATTATTTCCTGTAGCATTGCTATTCCTGCCTACGCCCAAGAAATCCCTGTGGCTGCGGATAAGGCCACGGTGTCACAATTAATTCGTGATAACAAAGCGTTAACAGAAAGCATCGCAAATCAAAAAATGGCTTTAGAACATGAAGCGCATATGTTCTCAAATCCAGGGCAATATGGCAGATTGACGCAAGTTTTAGATGCGTACCAAAATTTCATCGATCAAAAAGGTGATTTACCAGAAGACAAACGCCGCGCCTTAGATCAAATCGTTGATGCATCTGCTGAAGTTGGGCATATTAGAGAAAGAGGCGCTGGTGGGTCAGGTACTGTGGGTCCAGTGAGTGATGCAGAAATTCAACAAGCATTAGATCAAAATCAGCAATTACTAGATAACCAAGCGGCATTATTAGATCAAAAAAATAAGCAATTAAATGATTTTCAAAATCAATTGGCTAAGATCAAGAATCAATTAGCAGCCAACAATCAACGTCATGCAGCGCAAGCAGCAATTCCTCAAGAACCGAAGACGATCATCAAAGAAGTCCCAAAGACCATCATTAAAGAAGTTCCTGTCAAAGAAGTTGTCTATAAGGATAACCCAGCATTGGCCAAGGCTTTGGCACAGAAGAGCAAAGAACTAGAAGACAGCCGTCGGAATTTAGCAGCATTTAAGGATCAATTAGCGCGCAACAATCGTCGCTACCAAGACGCTGTTAAAGTGTCTAAAGCAACAGCGTTGAATGACAACTTAGATCAAGCGGGTAAGCAAAAGTTACAAGAAGAAAATAAAAAGCTACAAGATAATCTCAATGCCTTAAAAGAAGAAAATATTCGCAATATCCGTCAAGCTCAAGAAGCAGCCAAAGAAGCAGCGGTGGCTAAAGCATTAGCGCAACGTAATTTGATCGACGATAAGGCCAAGCAATTACAAAATTATAAAGAGGAACTCAAAGATTTGAAGGGCAAGCTCGCTGAAACAAGCAAGCGTTTGGATGAAACAAATAAAGCTGCATCTCAAAAAGCCAAAGATGATGCGCTAGATCAAGCTCAAGCAGAACGTTTACAAAATGCCATGAATCAAAAGGCGGCGCAAGTTGATGCTTTATTAGATCAAAATAAAAAATTGGTTAATGTCGTCGAGAAATTAAAGAATGAAGTCATCAAAAAGCAAGATTTGCCAACACCTGAAGAATTGAAAAAGATTATGGCAGAAAAAGAAGGTTTACTCAAAAGCAAGGATGACTTGTTGGCTGAGAAATCTTCGCAATTGCAACAGTTGAAAGATGAATTAAGCCGCATCAAAAATGATTTGAACAAAACCAATGATCGTTATGAAGCTGCGATTAAAGAGTATCAAGATAAGACAAAGAGCTCTGACTTAGATGCCGTTGAATCAGCTCGATTAGCCCGTGATTTGGCTAATAAAGCAGCTCAAGTAAGCGATTTAACAGCAAAGAATCAAGAATTAGCCAACACCTTAAATGCCTTAAACGTTAATAAAGATAAATTATCCGACGTAGAAAAACTCTTAGCGCAAAAAGATGCCGATATTGCTTCCTTAAAGAATGAACTTGCACATCTCTTAGAGCAAAATACATTGATGCACAAACAATTGGATCAAGAAGACATTGATTTGCATCAGATCCGTGACAAAGCTGAATTGTTCCGTCAAAAATATTTAGAACAATTAGGCTTGGTAGAAGCCAAGGATAAGGACATCAAGCAGTTAAATGAACAATTGGCCAAAATGCCAAAAACCGAGGATTTTAATGCGCAATTAAATGCACTTAAAGATCAAATTGCGAAAGCCCAACAACAATCAGAAAATCTTCGAACTGATTTAGCCAATACAGAAAAAGAATTAGCGGCAAACAAGCAAGCGTTAGTATCCAAAGATCAACACTTAAGTGACTTAGAAGCTAAGGTAGCTCAAATTCCGACGACAACTGTCAATAAGAGTGAAGCAGACGCATTGGCCAAACAATTGGCTGCATCACAAGAGCAGATTGCTGCTTTGCAGGCGCAATTAAAGAAAGATGATGAAGTTTTTGCCCATTTAAAAGATAAGGGTTTGGAACTCAAAGATAAAATTGCTAGCTTAAATAATGCGGTGGCATTTAAGGATTCACAAATTGAAGATTTAAAATTAAGCATCAAGCAAGCCAATGCTGATAAGACAGCACAAACACCAGAGGCATTAAAGCAACAAATTGAAACCATGGCTAAGGCAACATTGACGCCACAAGAACAAGCTCAGTTTGATAACTTAAAGAAACAATACGAAATCGTCGTACAGAATCCATTAAAAAACGGTAAAGACATTGATCCACAAGCTGAAGAATTAAAGCGTCATTATGAAATTGTAGTTAAGTCTCCTCAAGAAATTGCTGACATGATCAAAGAAAATAGGGTTGCGGCAGAACCATCGCAAGAATTGGCAGAGCTTAAAGATGAGGCCAAATCATTGCGTGATCAATTATTGAAACTAAAAGAAGAATCAAAGCAAGTGGTTGTTAAAGAAGTGCCAGCGCCAGTTTCTGTTGTGAGCAATAACAGCAAGGTTGATGCGTTAGAAGCCAAATTACAATTAGCAGAGCAAGAAGCACAAGGCTTAAAAGATCAAATTGCAGAGTTAAAGAACTTGCAATCAAGCACCGTCGATAAATCAGCATTTGATGAATTAAAGAAACAATATGAATTAGCCTTAAAGATGCCCGCGAAAGAAGTGATTAAAGTTGTTCCTGGTCCTGAGCGTGTTGTTGAAAAGACCGTAGAGGTAAAAGCTGACACTAAGGAATTAGAAGCGAAATTAAGTTTTGCTCAAAATGAAGCCAAGAATTTGAAAGATCAAATTGCTGCGTTGCAAGCAACCAAGGATAAAGAATCAGCAGAGGCTCAAGCGCGATTCAATGATTTAAAAACTCAGCTTGGCATGTCACAAGATCAATTTAATATCTTGCGTTCAGAAATCTTAAAGAACCGTGAAGTGATTACAGCCAAACAAGATCAAAGTTATGCGTTGCAAACAGCCATGAAAGAACAATTGGGCACATTGGCTGATAAAACAGCCGTGATCAAACAGAAAGATGAACGTTTGGCCTTGCAACAAATGCTGCAAGCTAAGCAACGTGCACACATTGATTTATTGGTTAGAAAGAATCAATTGGTTGTGGAATATCAAAACCGTCTCGTTGAAAAACTTAGCACATATCAACAAAAGTTTGTAGGTGCAACGTCGGATTGGGATGCTCACAAGCAACAATACACAGCCAAGTTAGCTGAATTTAAAGCATCCATTGAGACGATGAATCGTAACAACGAAGAATTAAATAAGCAAATTGAAGCAAGAAACCAAGAAAAAGAAGATGCTTATAAGATCGTTGATCGTTTTAAAGATCGTCTTAAAGAAACTGCGGATGTGACAGAGAATCAATCTAAAGAACTAGCGAAATATCGTCAACGTTCAGATGAATTGGAAAACCGTTTCCGTAAGTTGCACGATGAAATGGTTAGCAAAGAAGATGCGTATGAGCAAACTCAAGAAAAGTTTGGGAAGCTTAAGGCTGAACATGATGAAGCGCTCAAAGAAGTTCAAGTCAAAGATTTGTCGTTGAGTATGGCGCAATCTAACATGCAAGCGAAGACAAATATGTTGCAAACATTGGTCGAACAGTTAAAGAATCAAGTGAATCTTTCGAACGCGCAACTAGACACAATGCGTAAAGAACTAAAAGAGGCTGAAGGAAAAGTTGAGAAAGCAAGTCGTCATGAGGATTTGGATCGTTTGAAAGAAATGTTAAAGAGTTCACGCGAAGAGATTATTCAAATCAACACCTTGTTAAAGAATAAAGAACAACAAATCGATAAGTTGCAAAATGACTTACAAGATAGCTCAATTGATTTTACATCACAACATAAAGCCATCAATGCTTTGAAAGTTGACATGGAAAAGCAACAAGCATCCATCACGAAATTAGATCAAGACATCGACTGGAAAAACAAAGAAATCGCCCGTTTAAAGGCACAGTTGAAAGCGAAGAAAATCGACTTGTTGCCAGCATCATTGAATGGGGTTGAATTGGTGATTGCAAAAGATCGCAAGCAAATCGCGGAGTTAACCGCCCAATTAGAAGCAGCTAAGGGAAAAATTAAGACAGCGTCTATCCCTATGGCAAGTGATCCACAAGGTATGCGTCGTGCATTAAATGATGCTCAAGAACAAATCGCGACCCTTAAATCAAAGTTGAATCAAAAGCTACAAGGTTTGGTTAAGAATGATCCCATCGTCATGAAAATGAATCAAGAAATCAAGTCATTGAATGATAGTTTGGTTGATGTCATGCAAGAAAATGCTTATCTAAAAGATAAGAACGAAGCCTTGTTTAATCAAATGCAAAACATGCAAGGCGATTTATCCAAATGCCAAGATCAAATCCAAGCACTTCCAAAGTCTTCTAAAAAATAAGCATTAAATATTTTTGTTCGGAGGTTTGAACCGGTCACAAATTGTGACCGGTTCATTTGTTTCATACTAATCCTTTTCTATTATTGTTTATCAAGAGCCCTATATCCAATTGCTTCGGCGATGTGGTTGGGTTCGATGTTGTTGGCGTTGTCTAAGTCAGCGATGGTTCTGGCGATTTTGATGATTTTATCGTGGGCGCGGCCGGATAGGCCTAGGCGGTCACTTGCCATTTTAATTAGCTTTTGTCCGTCGCTATTGATGTAATAGTCTGCTTTGGTGTAGGTTATTTGTTTGGCATGAACCCTTGATGTGCGTTGTTTGATGCTAGCCGAAGATTCGCCCGATGCCGATGCAAAAAGTTCATCGCTTTTTACAGCATTGACTTCAATGTGCAAATCAATGCGGTCAAGCAGGGGGCCGGAGATTTTGTTCATGTAGCGACTGACTTCAAGTGGGGAGCAATGACACGGTTTGCGTCCACCCAAACGAAAACCACAGGCGCAGGGGTTCATTGCGGCAACGAGTAGAAATTTTGCAGGAAATTTAATCGTTCGCGCGGCTCGTGCTATCACCACATGATGGTCTTCTAGAGGTTGGCGTAACACCTCTAATGTATGTCGGTCAAATTCAGGCGTTTCATCTAAGAATAAAATACCATGATGCGCAAGGCTTACTTCTCCAGGACGAGGATTTGGTCCGCCGCCAATCAAAGCAATGTCGGAGGCGGTATGATGAGGATGCCTAAATGGGCGCTGGTTGATGATCGATGATTTTGTGAGTAACCCTGCAATGGAATAAATTTGGGTCACTTCTAGGCTTTCGGTCTTAGAAATATCAGGTAAAATACCGATCATGCGTTTGGCCAACATCGTCTTACCACTACCTGGTGGTCCAATTAAAATCACATTATGCCCACCCGCCGCTGCGATTTCCAAACCACGCTTCACATGCGCCTGACCTTTGACATCACTAAAATCTAATGCTGCCCCTGTTTTTAATGGGGCATTTGCATGAAAGGAAGATTTTAACGGAGTGATTGTCGAGGGATTATTTAAGGACAAGATAACCTCTTTTAAATTTGCGACAGGGAAGATAGGGACATTTTCTGCCATGGCTGCTTCAGGTGCGTTGATTTTGGGTAAAAAAATGCCGCGACATCGTTTCGGGTTAGCACTCAAGGCATAGGAAAGGGCACCATTGATCCCAAGGATGCTGCCATCTAAGGATAATTCTCCTAAGAACGCATAAGCACCAAGCAGGCGATGATCAAAAATTCCCGTCGCTGATAAGATGCTTAAAGCAATGGGCAGATCAAAACATGGGCCTTCTTTTTTGGTATCTGCGGGACTTAGGTTGATCGTGATACGTCCTTGAGGAAATTCGTAGCCGCTGTTGACAATGGCGGCACGCACGCGCTCCCGGCTTTCTTTGACGGCATTGTCAGGCAAACCCACAATGGTAAATGAAGGTAAGCCGTCAGATATGTCTGCTTCAATGGTGATGGGAAAGGCATCGAGACCAAACAGGGCAAAGCAATAGATTTTAGCTAACATGGATTTACGACGGGGGAATTAGAATTAGAACCTTGGGGGGACAAGGTGATTTAACTGCCCTTAAGATATCAAAAACATAAAATTCCGTCAATGATCATTTCGCGCGTAGGGTTGCGGATTAAGAATATTCTGATAAGATAGAAAAATGAATTTTCTGACAAAAATCAAAGAAAGCGCCGCAGTTAAGAACTTTTTCTTGTTTTTAGCCATCTTAGGCCCCGGCATTATTACCGGCAGCGTCGACAATGATGCGGGTGGTATCACTACGTATTCGGTGGCTGGTGCCATGTATGGCTATAATATGATTTGGACGTTGATCCCGTCATTTATCGCCTTGCTTGTTGTCCAAGAAATCAATCTGCGCATGGGGATTTTTACTGGCAAAGGCTTGGCAGATTTAATCCGTGAGAATTTTGGTGTTAAGATCACCTTCTGGATATTCTTAGGTCTTTTGATTGCTGATATTGGTAACACCGCAACAGAGTTTGCAGGTGTTGCGGGGAGTATGAATGTTTTTGGGATCAGCAAATATATCTCAGTGCCCATGACTGCGATTGGCGTTTGGATCTTGGTGACCAAGGGTAATTACAAGCTAGCCGAGCGCATCTTTTTATTATTTAGTGTTTGTCTTTTGTCTTATATTATCTCGGCGCTGTTGGCGAAACCTAATTGGCAAGAGATTGGTCACGCCGTGATTCATCCGGATATTCCCATGACCAAGGATTATTTGACCATGGTTTTAGGGATCATCGGTACAACCATTGCCCCATGGATGCAATTTTATATGCAAAGCGCGGTCATTGAAAAAGGATTGCGCGAGGAAGATTATAAATTTGCATTTTGGGATGTGGTGGTTGGTTGTGTGGCAACCGTCACCGTGGCATTATTTATTATGATTTCATGCGCCGCCACCTTGCATAAAAATGGCATCGTGATTAATGAAGCCAAAGATGCGGCATTAGCTTTAAAACCACTTGCTGGTGCCCTTGCTTCAGAACTTTTTGCCTTTGGGCTTTTTGTTGCGTCTGTCTTTTCAGCAACCATTTTACCTCTTGCCACTGCCTACTATATTTGCGAGGCGTTCGGTTTTGAGGCAGGTATCGATAAGCGCCAAGATCAAGCCCCTCAATTTTATGCCCTTTTTGGCTTTATTTTGGTTGTTTCGGTCATTTTAATCCTTATTCCTAATGCGCCTCTCATTAGCATTAGCATCTGGACACAAATTATCAATGCCATGCTCTTGCCTGTTGTCTTAATTTCCATGATCATCATGGTCAATAATCCTCAAATCATGGGGGATAGGGTTAATAATCGCTTCCAAAACGTGGTGGCATGGACCACCACGGCCGTTTTGATTATTTTAACAGGGATGTTGTTATTGGCGCCTGTTGTTAGTTTTTGTCAGAAAATATTCATCGCGCGTTAGGGTTTTTTGATGTAACATATCAAAATTCGAAAATAAGCTTAGGGAGCCCAATTGCATACATTTTGGCCAGAAATAGCGCATAATAAGATCTTTATCATCACGCTCATGGTGTGGTGTTTGGCTCAAGTGGCCAAGGTTATTACAGGTTTTTTTAAGGAAAAACGGTTTAATTTCCGTTGGTTGCTAAACACGGGGGGCATGCCCTCAAGCCATGCGGCAGGGGCGTCAGCCTTAGCCACGTGTGTGGGGATGCAACAAGGCTTTCATTCAGCGGTGTTTGCCGTTGCCGCGGCCTTTGCCATGGTCACCATGTTTGACGCGCAAGGGGTTCGTCGTGCCACAGGCCACCAAGCATCTATCCTCAATAAGATGATGGATGATATGTATTGGAAGGGCCAGATTGAAGAAAAACGATTAAAAGAATTAGTCGGCCATACACCGATTCAGGTCATTGGCGGATTTCTGTTTGGGATTGTCTGGGCATTATTATTATATTAAGTTAAGGAGAAGTATGAATCAGCGTGTCATTATTATTATCCTCATTGTTTTAGCATTAGGCGGCGTTGGCTGGGCTGTAACATCACATTTTAATAATGGATCTGCGGCGAAGAATGACGCTACCTCCGTGCCTGTTGCACAGTTATTATCCGAGGCAGAAAAGTTTGAGACTGATGGCAATAAGTTAAAGGCCAAGGAAATCTACAATCAAATCATTTCCGACTATCCTGAATATGAAAAGATCCAAGATATTCAAGATAAGTTAGGTGCGCTTAATTTAACGATTATTACAACCAATGTGCCCGCACCTCAGACGGTGTTGCATGAAGTGGTCCCAGGGGATTCATTGGGAAAATTGGCCAAGCAATATAACACGACCAAAGAATTAATCAAAAAGACCAATGTGTTAAAAAGCGATGTGATCCGTGTTGGACAAAAGTTGCGCATTTGGAACGCACCGTTTAATGTGTACGTGAAGAAATCACAGAATATTTTGATGTTAAAAAATGGTGATGAGGTGTTGAAAGTTTATCATGTATCGACGGGAGCAAACAATATCACACCAGTTGGGACGTTTAAAATTGCAACAAAGTTAGCAAATCCGGTCTGGTTTAAACCAGGTGGTGCGCCAGTGCCACCCGAGAGCCCGGAAAATGTTTTAGGAACTCGTTGGATGGGTTTTGATACGGATCCGCATTATGGGATTCATGGTACAACCCAGCCCGATAAAATCGGTCAACAAGTCACAGCGGGTTGCGTGCGCATGATCAATGGGGAAGTCGAAGAGTTGTTTGATTTATTACCCGTCGGCACGCAAGTGGTGATTGAAGATTAACGGAGGCTTGTTTTGGATTTCGAGAAACCCATAGTTGATTTAGAAAATAAAATCGAAGAATTGCGCAAGATGGGATCTAAGCGCGTTACCTTAGAACCAGAAATCAAACGCCTTGAGTCAAAACTTGATAAATTAAAGAAAGACATTTATCAGAATCTGACCACATGGCAGCGAGTTCAAATAGCGCGCAACCCCAAACGCCCATTCACGTTAGATTATATCCGTTTGATGACGGATTCCTTTATGGAATTGCATGGGGACCGTTTGTATGCGGATGATTTAGCCATCGTCGGTGGTTTTGCCAAGATGGATGGGCAAAAGGTCATGATCATGGGCCATCAAAAGGGTCGTGATGTGAAAGAAAATATTGCCCGCAACTTTGGTTGCGCTCACCCAGAAGGTTATCGCAAGGCCATGCGTTTGATGGAAATGGCTGCAAAATTTGATTGCCCTGTGATTTGCTTGATCGATACCCCAGGCGCATACCCAGGCATTGGTGCCGAAGAACGTGGCCAAGCACAAGCGATTGCTGAAAATTTGCGCGATATGGCAGGTTTAAATACACCTGTCATTGCTGCAATCATTGGTGAAGGTGGTAGTGGCGGGGCATTGGGTATCGGCGTTGCAGATAAAGTGTTAATCCTCGAGCATGCATATTACTCTGTTATTTCACCAGAAGGTTGCGCGTCGATCTTGTGGCGTAGTTCTCAAAAAGCACCGTTGGCCGCCGAAGCTTTGAAGTTACATGGTGAGCATCTTGAGAAGTTTGGCATCGTTGATGAAATTGTCCCAGAACCCATGGGTGGCGCACATCGCAACTATGAAGAAACCGCTGCAAATCTTAAAGCCGCATTGTTAAAGCAATTAAAGAAACTTTCCAGCCTAGATAAAGAAAAATTACTAGAGAATCGTTATCAAAAATACCGCGACATCGGTGATTTTGTCGAGAAGTAAATCGTTATGAAGAATGATATTCGTAATCTTTCTTTAGAAGAGCTATCGGATTATTTTGTTTCGATTGGCGAAAAGCCTTTTCGAGCAACTCAGATATTTGAATGGATTTATCAAAAGAATGTGTGGTCTTTTGAGGGGATGAAGAATTTATCCAAGCCCTTGAAAGATAAGCTTGCTCAAGATTTTGATTTAAAACCCAATGACATCGCCGAGAAATTGGTGTCTGTTGAGGGGACGACTAAGTTTTTGTTTGACCTACACGACCCTGCCTCGCCGGCAGGCAAGAAAGAAAAAGTCGAAAGCGTTTTAATCCCCACAGCAACACGTACAACCGCATGCATCTCAACCCAGGCTGGTTGTAAATTTGGATGTAAATTCTGTGCCAGCGGCATTGGCGGCTGGTCGAGGAATTTAACCTGCGCGGAGATTGTCACCCAAGTCCTGCATGTCAGAGAAGAATCCTTAAAACATAAACGCCCATTATCCAATATTGTCTTCATGGGCACCGGCGAGCCTTTGGATAATTTTGATAATTTGTTTAAAGCAATCAAGCTTATTAATTCGCCCAAAGGCATTGGCATTGGTGCGCGTCATATCACCATATCGACGGTGGGCTTGGTTCCTAAGATTAAAGAACTTGCCAAACAAGACCTTCAGATCGAATTGGCTATTTCCCTGCATGGTTTTGACAATGCCTCCCGCAATGTCTTGATGCCCGTTAATAAAAAATATCCTTTTGATGAACTGATTGCAGCCTGTCGAGAATATGCGCGCGAAACAAAGCGTCAGATCACCTTCGAATATATCTTGATTAAAGACGTGACCTGTACCGATAAAGCGGTAGAAGCATTAAAGAAAGCTTTTAAAGGTATTATCTGCAAGATGAATTTGATCCCTTATAACCCTGTCTCTGAATTTGACCATAAAACACCGTCGAAGGAAGAAATGACCAGATTTAGAGATCGCCTCGAAGATGCCGGCATACACGCCACCATCCGTACCCCCCGCGGCAAAGACGTCAACGCCGCATGCGGCCAATTGCGTCATTCACACCAAAAGAGCAACTAATTTTCTTGTTGTTGGTTATTTTGTAATTCAGCGATGAGGGCTTGGATCTTTGGGTTGTTCATGAGCTCTTGTGTCGCAGGATTATTCTTGATGGCTTCCATGTCCCTGCTTGTTACCGCTTGGAGCATGGCGGGATTGGAAATGAGTTTAATAACTTCAGGATCAGTGGCAATTTGTTGGATGTCAGCCATCATGGCTGGATTAGACATGATGTTTTGTTGAATTTGTTTCATCTGCATATCAGGTGCTACGTTTGTTACAGGTGCTGCTGCAACTACGGGTGCATTGCTGATAGAAGCGACTTGTGAGGCGTTAATTTGTGTGGTGCCAAGCGAGGTAGCTTTAATGGTATAGACGCCATTTGCCATTTGAGTCACTTCACCTTTAATCGTAGACCCGTCTTTTAAAGTGATGGTTTGATCGTCAGCAAAAGCAAATAGTGGAAGTGTTAAAAGAAGTAGTGACGTGAGAATGTAGGATGCTTGCTTCATGATGAAAGTATAGCATAAAAGTGCTGGGGGAGGGAATCGAACCCTCACAGCCGTGAAGCTACTAGTTTTTGAGACTAGCGCGTATACCAGTTCCGCCACCCCAGCAAATCAAATTCTTCTTTGGTGGAGCCGAGGAGGATCGAACCCCTGACCTCTTGCATGCCATGCAAGCGCTCTACCAAACTGAGCTACGGCCCCAAATAAGGTTTTGATATTACCACCCTGACCCCTATTTGTCAAAAACTTATCTTTTACCATTGTAAACCACATATTCCTTCTTGGTTGACAATTACCTGCCTGTTTTGTAAAATAAGCCCTATGAAAACCATCTATTTAGACCATGCGGCAACAACACCCTGCGCGCCAGAAGTGGTGCAGGCGATGATGCCGTATTTTACAGAACAATTCGGCAATTCATTAA
Source organism: uncultured Planctomycetales bacterium (assembly GCA_964572155.1). Lineage (GTDB taxonomy): Bacteria > Omnitrophota > Gorgyraeia > Zapsychrales > Fredricksoniimonadaceae > JACQQW01. Next base: position 389,137 of record CAZNDZ010000001.1, read on the forward strand.
GCCCTCATGCGTTTGGTCGTCGGGCACGTAAGGCCACAGAAATGGCGCGGGAGCAATTGGCTTTATTGCTTAACGCTAAACCTCAAGAGATTGTTTTTACAGCGTCAGCCACTGAAGCGAATAATACCGCCATCTATTCAACCGCGCATGCTTTGAAACATAAGGGCAAGCATTTGATCATTAGTAGCATTGAACATCATTCTATCTTGGCTCCTGTCAAGCGATTGGCAGCGGAGGGGTATGACGTTTCTTTTGTACCAGTTAATGCGCAAGGGTTAATTGACCCTGCTAATATTTTGGCCTTGCTTCGACCAGATACCATCATGGTTGCGGTTGGTCATGCCAATAATGAAATTGGCGTTGTTCAGCAAATTGAAGTGATTGGTAAAATATTGCGCGACCGTGGCGTATATTTTCTAGTGGATGCGGTGCAAACGGTTGGTCACATACCCGTCGATGTTCAGTATTTGAATGCAGATTTCCTATCATTATCCGCACATAAATTTTATGGCCCTCAAGGCGTTGGGGCTTTATATGTTCGCCATGGCGTTGCCTATGATCCGTTAATCTTAGGTGGGGATCAAGAACGCAACCGTCGGGCAGGGACGCTTAATTTGGCAGGTATAGTTGGTTTAGGTGCGGCAGCTCAGCAAGCCGTTGGGCATATTTTAAGTGATGCATCAACACAAATCTTATTGCGCGAAGACATCATAAGATACGTGTTAAGCAATATCCCAAACGCAAGCCTTAACGGTCATCCTCAAGAACGTTTACCAAATAATGCGCATTTTTCTTTTGAAGGTGTCGATGGAGAAGCGTTGATAGCAAGCCTTGATATGGTTGGCATATGCTGCTCCATGGGGTCTGCCTGTACGTCGGGGCAATTAACCCCGTCGCATGTCTTAAAAGCCATTGGATTAAGCGATCGTTTGGCTTTAGGCTCCTTGCGCGTGACGCTTGGTCGATCAACAACCAAAGAAGATGTACAGTATTTCCTAGATCAACTTAAAATCAAAGTTGCTCAATTATGCAGCAGCAAATAATTCATTTTTTAAAGACATCAACCACGCATGTATCCGGCGAGCAGATGAGCGAACAGCTTAACATTAGCCGTGCTGCCGTCTGGAAATACATCGACCAATTGCGCCAAGAAGGTTATGAAATTGCCGCAGTGCCGCATGTGGGTTACAAATTAGAATCATCCCCAGATAAATTATTGCCCCATGAAATCACCTATCAATTAAAAACCAAATACATGGGTCAGCATGCAACGGTTAAGGAATCAACCACATCGACGATGGATGAAGCCTTCGCCCTTGGCATGGCAGGTTGTCCCAATGGCACCATCGTTTGTGCAGAAACGCAAGCACAGGGCCGCGGGCGATTAGGTCGTAAATGGATGTCGCCCAAAGGTAAGGGATTATATTTCTCCGTCGTGTTACGCCCAGATTTTGCCTTAACCCAAATGCCATACATGACTTTAATGAGCGCTGTTGCCTTAGCCGAGGCCATACAAACAACCTGTGCGCTTGACGTGTCGATCAAGTGGCCGAACGATATTTTAATTGAATCACAAAAACTTGCGGGCATATTGACGGAAATGCGTGCGGAAATGGATCAGGTGAAACTGGTGGTCATTGGCATTGGGATCAATGTGAATACACCGACCAATCAATTAACAGCGCCAGCAGCGTCGATCAAGATGTTTACAAAAACACATACGGACCGCATCGTCTTATTACAAAACATACTAGAACGTTTAGAGTTTTGGTATGAAACATTGCAGAAAAAGGGGATTAAGCCCATTTTGTCGCAGTGGAAACAAAGATGCCATACCTTAAACAATCGTGTCCGTGTCGCACATGGGCAACATTTTGTTGAGGGTGTAGCAGAAGATTTAGGTGAAGATGGCAGTTTGCTTGTCCGATTAGATAACGGCAAGATTCATAAGCATATTGCTGGCGATGTGCAGGTGTTGTCATGATGCATACGACATTGCAAAACGATTTAGATCAAATGGCCACAGCAGGGCTAATGCGCACGTTAACGGATAAAACAGGTGCCATTAATTTTTGTTCGAATGATTATTTAGGTTTGGCGGGTGATCCACGTTTATCAGATGCGGCAGTTATGGCCATGAAGCAATATGGTTTTGGCAGTCGGGCATCACGTCTTGTCACTGGACAAACACAACCTGTTGAATTATTAGAGCAGACAATTGCGAAGCAAAAGCAAGTAGATGAATGTTTGGTTTTTAACAGCGGCTACAGTGCCAACACAGGCATCATTCCGGCGCTGATGAGCCGCGAAGACATTATTTTTTCCGATAAATTAAATCATGCTTCCATTGTCGATGGCATTCTTTTAAGTCGTGCTGAATTTAAGCGTTATCCGCATTGTGATATGGCAGCTTTAGAAGAAGCCTTAAAGCAAAGCGGCAAGCATCGACGGCGATTGATTGTGACGGATAAAGTTTTTAGCATGGATGGGGATGTGGCACCGATGGCAACCATCATTGATTTAGCGAAACGTTATGATGCATGGGTCATGGTTGATCAGGCGCATAGCTTTGGCGTGCTGGAAGACAGCGATGCAAGTGTTGATATTCAAATGGGGACATTATCCAAAGCAGCGGGATGTTTTGGCGCCTATGTGTGCGGCAAAAGTCCATTACGTTCTTATTTAATCAATCATGCACGCAGCTTTATTTACACAACAGCATTGCCTGCGGCGGTGACAGAGGCAGCGCGGGCTGCGGTCAACATCATTGGTTCAAGTGAAGGTGTAACACTACGTAAAAAAGTTCTAAGCAATGCTGACTATGTTCGACAACAGTTAAAGCAAATGGGATTTGATACATTGCAATCCACAACACCAATCATTCCTGTCATCTTAAAGGATGCCACTCGAGCTGTTGCAGCATCACAAGAACTGTATAAGGCGGGTATTTATGTCAGCGCCATCCGCCCACCGACGGTGCCAGTCAATACAGCGCGTTTGAGGATCACGGTCACTGCCAAACACACACAAGCTGAGTTGGATATGCTGGTCAATGCCATGAGGAAAATATAATGGCAACATTTACATCAAAACGAGGGTTGCAGTGGCATTATGACGCGGCAGGTTCCGGCGAAGCGCTTGTGTTTATCCATGGTTTTGCAGGTTCAGGGCAATGGTGGCAGTATACAAAAGATTTCTTATGCCGCGATTTTAAAGTGATCACTGTCGATCTTCCTGGGCATGGCCAAAGCCAATGGATGACGGTGAGTTTAAATGACATGGCGCAGGACATTGGTCAATTGATGGATCATCTAGGGATCGATCATTTTAGCATTGTGGCGTCGTCTTTTGGTGGACTCATTGCCATGGAGCTTTACCGTCAGATGGCAAATCATCGCATCATGCGTATTTCTTTTGTTGGGTCTATTCCAAAGTTTGCGCGCAGTGAGAATTATCCGGCGGGATTGGATATCGACAAGATCCGTACCATGAGCCAGCAATTCGAAGCCAATTATGGCAGCGTGCTAGATATATTTTTCCGATCACTTTTTACGATGAAAGAACGAGACAGCAAACAATTTCAAGCCTTAAAACAATTGCGAGTATCTGAAACGTTACCCCAAAAGCCAGCATTACAACATTTTCTAACATTGCTTGAGGCTACCGATTATCGTGACCGCATATCTAAGATCATTTGTCCCCTGCAATACATCACTGGCAGCGACGATTACATTTGCCCTAAAGCGATCATGGATTGGATTGCCGAGCATACTTACAATGCTCGATTTGATGTGATTGATAAATGTGGCCACTTGCCATTTTTAACAGAAGTCGATGAATATAATCGTTTATTGGAAGATTTTTTACTTAACTAAATATGTTAAATATCTTTGCTCAAAAAGTGAGACGTGCTTTTAGTGACGCGGCAGATCAATACGACATTTTGACAAGCTTGCACAAAGAAATTGGGCGGGAGCTTGTGAAAAAGGTTGTAAAGTTAGATGCACCGACGATCATTGATGTGGGTTGTGGCACCGGCTATGTCGCTAATAAAGCAAAGTTCTTCTTTCCAGAGAGTAAGATCACCGGTGTTGATTTCGCCGAAGGGATGATTGCAAAAGCAAAGAGCCTGCATGAAGGCATACCCATTGATTGGGTGTGCGCCAATGCAACCTCCTTGCCGTTTGAGAGCAATACGGTTGATTTAGTTCTATCTAATTTAGCCTATCAGTGGGTCGAGGATTTACGCGGTGCTTTTATTGAGGCGCATCGAACACTTAGAACGGGTGGGGTTATAAATATCACCCTATTCGGACATCGCACCTGCCAAGAATTGTTTGAATCTTTATCTGTTGTTGATCCAAATCAGAATGGGCGAAGATTACCGTCGGTCAAACAAGTGCAAGAGGCGCTCATATCAGCAAATTTTCATGAGGCCAAAGTTGATTTTGAATTGATCAAGGTTGAGTTTAAAGACTTAAAAGATTTGTTAACATGGCTTAAGGACATCGGCGCAAATCATTTAAGTGATGATCCGGTTTTTATTGGGAAAAGCAAATTCATACAATTGCAAGAATACTATTCAACGCATTTTCCCTACAACGAAGGGATCTGCGCAAGCTTCGAGGTAATTTGGATCTATGCGAAAAAGTAAGAATGCAATTTTTATAACAGCGACGGATACAAACGTAGGAAAAACTGTGACCACCTATGCGCTTGCAACGATGCTCAAATCCCAAGGGTATGATGTGGGTGTGATGAAGCCTGTTCAATGTGGCGGTACCGACGCAAAATTTTTAAAAGACCGTTTAGGTATAAGTGATGCCTTGGATTTGATCAATCCTTGTTATGGGAAAGAACCTTTGTCGCCACACGTGGCATTTAGACGTGCTGGTAAAAAAGTAGATATGAAAAAAATTAAGACGGCGTTTGATATTTTGTGCAGCCGTCATGATGTGGTTTTGGTCGAAGGTGCTGGTGGCATCATGGCACCTTTAACCAATACGTTATTTAATGCCGATTTGATTAAAACGTTAAATATTCCAACAATCATCGTTTCTCGCCTAGGACTTGGCACCATTAATCACACCATCTTAACGATCAATCAGGCAAAGGCTTATGGCATCAAGATTGAAGGTTTAATTTTTAGCGACACAAATCCAAAGTCAAAATCATTGGCTGAAAAAACAAATCCAAAGGAAATCGAGAAGATAACCAAGGTCAAAGTCCTTGGGATCATCCCTTATTTAGCATGAGCTCCGCAATCTGGCATCCATTTACGCAAATGAAAGATTGGCAGGACAGTGATCCTGTTGAGATCACCCGTGCCAAGGGCGTGTATTTGTATGACACCAAAGGCCGTCGTTATATCGACGGGGTTTCATCGTTATGGGTCAATGTGCATGGCCATCAACATCCAGTGATCGATGCAGCCATTAAAAAACAATTACAAAAGGTTAGCCATTCAACGTTATTGGGTTTAAGCAATACACCCGCCGAAGCATTGGCAACGGCATTAATTAAAATTGCACCCAAGGGTTTAAAGAAAGCTTTTTATTCCGATAATGGATCAACAGCAGTTGAGATTGCTTTAAAACAAGCGTATCAATATTGGCAAAACCAAGGTCAAACCCAAAAACGCACGCTTGTGCACTTAAGTAATTCGTATCATGGGGACACCTTAGGCTCTGTGAGCGTCGGTGGCATTGATTTATTCCATCAAGTTTACGGCGGTTTAATATTTAAAACGCATGGGTTGGGAAAAGATCCTGTTAAAGAATTCGAAGCCTTATTAAAAAAGAAGGCGCATACGATCGCCGCCTTGGTTGTTGAGCCATTGGTGCAAGGCGCAGCGGGCATGTTGTTATGGCCCAAAGGCACACTCAAAGCATTTCGAGATTTATGTACCAAGTATGATGTTTTCTTAATTGTCGATGAGGTAGCCACAGGTTTTGGTAGAACCGGCAAGATGTTTGCCTGTGAGCATGAGAAGGTAACACCCGATTTCATGTGCATCGCCAAAGGCATCACCGGCGGGTATTTGCCTTTAGCGGCAACATTATGCACGCAACGTGTTTATGATGGCTTTATTTTTGATTATAAGACCCAAAAGACATTTTTCCATGGGCACACCTATACAGGCAACCCTCTAGCGTGCGCCGCGGCGTTGGCCAACCTTGAAGTTTTCAAGAAAGAGCGGACTTTAGCCAAACTCCAACCCAAAATAAAATTCTTGGCCAAAGCTTTAAAAATGTTCTATAATTTGCCTTCTGTCGTCGAAGTCCGCCAATGTGGTTTTATGGTGGGGATTGAATTAAAAGGACGATGGGAAGACAGAATTGGCGCCAAAGTTTGCCAACAATTACGTGCCAAAGGCATCATGCTTAGACCCTTAGGCAATGTGATTGTTGTGATGCCGCCGTTGTCGATCACATTAGAACAGATGCAATTTTTAATCACCCACGTATATCGGGAAATAGAAAATTTATGAGCAGCAACGCAGATAAAACAGTGTTCGTGGCCATGAGCGGCGGGGTTGATTCCTCGGTTGTGGCCGGCATGATCAAAGCCCAAGGTTATAAGACCGTTGGGGTGACCATGTGTTTTAATATCACGCATCCAAATTCTGATAAGCCAAGTTGCTGTGGGATCGACGGCATTGCTGATGCCAAGCGCGCGGCGGAGATCCTTGATATCCCGCACTATGTATTTAATTTTGCCGGTGACATCAATGACTTTATCATTGATAACTTTACCAATGAATATTTAAATGGTCGCACCCCAAACCCTTGTGTGCGTTGTAATCAACATTTGAAGTTTGGCACCTTATATCAAAAGGTAAAAGCCTTAGGTGCAGACTATATTGCCACCGGTCATTATGGCAAAATTGAATTTGATCAAGCAGCCAATATGTTTCAATTAAAGAAAGCCGCAGATCCTCGCAAAGATCAATCTTACTTCTTATATAGCATGAAGAAAGAAACGCTGCCGTCGGTGTTGTTCCCATTAGGTGGTTTAACAAAACCAGAAGTGCGGGAACTAGCGCGTCAATATGGTTTAAATACTGCAGATAAAGCAGAAAGCCAAGACATTTGCTTTGTCCCTAAAGAAGGCTATAAGAAATTTCTCGAGGATCGCGTCGGAGATGAAATTAAAAAGCCAGGTCCTTTTGTGGATGAACACGGCAAAGTGGTTGGTCAACATAAGGGCTTAGCCTATTACACCATAGGTCAGCGTGATCAATTGGGCATTGCCTTAGGTTATCCGGTTTATGTTAACCGCATGGATCGCGCGACGAATACAGTTTATGTAGGAAACTTAGAGAAATTATATTCCAAAGGTTTTGTCGCCACACAAGCCAATTGGGTGAGCATGCAAATACCTCAAACAACTATAGAAGTTACTGCCAGAATTCGCTATAATTCTCCTGAAGTCAAAGCCAAATTGACGGCGTTGGATGATCAGACCGTGAAGGTTGAATTTCATGAGCCTCAAAAGTCTGTTACCCCAGGCCAAAGCGCCGTGTTTTACGACGGCGATGTTGTTTTAGCAGGATCGATCATTGAACACGCAATCGCGTAACGTCAAGATGAGACTAAGGAGATGAGTTTATGAGAGCATTCATGTTGCTTTTAGTAATGTTGATGGCAGCAACCAATGTCTTTGCGGTGTCAGACCCAGCCCGTCAAGCAGCAGAAACCCGCGATACCCAAACACCAGTCGATGGCCCATGGAATGTGTACGACAAGTCAGGTACATTGGTTCGTCAAGAAAATTACCGCGCCTTTAGATTAGATGGTGAAGTGCGTACATTCTATCCAACAGGATCTTTAAAAGATTTTTCTACATATGTCGACGGGAAACGCACGGGCCCAAACAAAACATATTATGAAGCAGGCGGCCTGCAAAGTGAAAACACTTACGTTAACAATAATTTGACAGGTGTTTCCAAGCATTATCAAACAACTGGCGAACTCGAAAGTGTTGCTAATTATAGCCGCGGTAGCATGCACGGTGAAAAGAAAACATACTATAAGAATGGCGCTTTGGCCAAAGTTCAAAATTATGACAATGGTGTTTTAAACGGGATTGTTTTGAATTATGACCAAACAGGCAAGTTGTTATCAGAAGACAAGTATGATAACGGTCAATTAACGAGCCATAGAGATTATACGGCCGTTGAATTAGTTTCTCAGTCAACAGGTGCTGCACCTGCAGCAAAAGCTTCCAAAGATAAAAATTTAACCAAAGAATTGCCACCTCAAACGAAATGATCACACTTAATACGGATTACTTAAACGGTTTCGTTTCAAACGACGAAATAAACGCACTTGCATCGCAGGTTAAGGTCGCTCACGATCAATTGCATCAAAAAACAGGTAAAGGCAGCGAATTTACCGGCTGGGTCACATTGCCATCGAGCATACCAGATGCCTTGATCGCACAATTAACAGCCCTGAGTAGCGACGTTGCCAAGCATTCCGATTGCATTGTTTCAATTGGCATTGGAGGTTCATATTTAGGTATCCGTGCTAGCGTTGAATTCTTAGGAGGTGTCACGCGTTTGCCGCTGTATTATGCCGGCCATAATATTTCAAGCGACTATCTTTTCGACTTACTTAAAATTTTAGAACATAAGAATCCTACCGTTGTGGTTATTTCCAAGTCAGGGACCACGACCGAGCCTGCAATTGCTTTTCGTGCTATCAAAGATTTAATGGGCAAGAAGTATCCTGCAGCTGAGATTAAGAAACGCATCATTTGCGTTACCGACGAAAAGAAAGGCGCATTGCGCAAAATTGCCGACAAAGAAGGCTTCTTAAGTTTTGTGATCCCTGATGATGTGGGTGGACGTTTCTCAATTTTCACACTCGTAGGTCTTGTGCCCTTGGCCTTGGCAGGGGTTGATATTAAAGGTTTTGTCGACGGAGCACGTGCTGCAGAGAAAGAATATGCCGTCTGTGATTTAGCTAAGAACACCTGCTACCGCTATGCTGCTGCGCGTAACGTCTTGTATCGCAAGGGCAAAAAGATCGAGGTTTTATCTTCCTTTTATCCCAATGTTTTCTTTGTCGCTGAATGGTGGAAACAATTATTTGGTGAAAGCGAAGGCAAAGAAGGCAAAGGCATCTTTCCTGCATCTTTGATCATGTCAACTGACCTGCATTCCATGGGGCAATATATGCAAGATGGTGAACGCATCTTATTTGAAACATTTTTGCAAATTGATAAACCTGTTCACGATGTCACCATTGTCGCTGAGAAGGAAGATTTAGACGGGTTTAATTATGTGGCCGGCAAAGGTTTTGATTATGTTAATAAGAAGGCCTATGAAGGCACATCTGCCGCTCACTTTGAAGGCAAGACGCCCAATATGACTATTAATCTATGTAAAGCTGATGCCTTTCATTTAGGGCATTTGTACTATTTCTTCGAGAAGGCCTGCGGTATTTCCGGTTACATCTTAGGTGTTAATCCTTTTGACCAGCCAGGCGTAGAGGCCTACAAGAAAAAGATGTTTGCCTTACTTAAAGGCTAGGATTAGAATACCTGTAGTTAACCGTATTTTAAAACATTGGAGTTCTTATGGGACGCATTGGATTTCCTGAATTGATTTTGATTTTAGTCGTGTTTGTGATCTTTTTTGGCCCGTCGAAATTACCAGAAATTGGTTCTGCTATTGGTAAAGCAATTCGTGAGTTTAAAAAGAATTTAAATGATGTTAAAGAAGACGTTCAAAAGCCCGTAGAAAAACCCTAAGTGACGTCACAAGAATTTTTAAAAGGTTTTTTTGTTCACTTAAATGAATTACGCTCACGTTTTATAAAAATTGTGAGCGTTTTTCTTTTAGCTGCCTCTGTGTGTTTTTATTATGCCGACGCTGTTTTGCACTGGGTGTTAAAGCCGGCAGGTCACTTGTATTTCACCAATCCAGGCGGCGCCTTTTCCGCCGTGATGACGGTCTCTTTGGTCATGGCTGCCGTGATCACCGCGCCCTTTACGTTGTATCAGATCTGGGCCTTTGTGGGCAAGGCTTTAAAGTCGCATGAACGCAATTTCATCCTCATCGTTGGTCCATTATCATTAGTATTTTTTCTATCTGGCGCTGCATTTGCATTCTTTATTGCCGTGCCCATGGCGTATAAGTTCTTAATGAGCTTTGCAAGCGCTGATCTTCAACCCATGGTGACGGTGGATAGCTATTTATCGTTCTTAGGGAGCATGGTGTTGGCCTTTGGTGTGACTTTTGAGCTGCCACTCATCTTAGGATTCTTAGCTAAGATCGGCATTGCTACCCCAGAGTTCTTACGACAGAAAAGACGACATGCGATTGTGATTATTTTAATCGTTGCAGCGATTTTAACGCCACCAGATATTGTGTCACAGTTTTTGTTGGCTGTGCCGCTGATTGTTTTGTATGAGTTGGGGATTATAATTGTGCGGATGGTCTATAAACACAAAACCCTCTAAATAAATTTAGAGGGTTTCATGCATTAAATGTTGAAAACGGCTTACTTCTTTTTTGCTGTTTTCTTTTTTGCTGTTTTTTTCTTAGTAGCCATGATGGTCTCCTTTCTTCAGGATTAATTTGATTAATAAAATATTAACACACGGTACTTAAGTTTCAAAAAGTTTTTGAAATATTTTTAAATAATTTATAAAAAATGAAATCACTTTACGTTCATATTCCGTTTTGTTTAAAAAAATGTTTGTTCTGCTCATTTGCAATCTCCGTCGCTGCAGAACATCGCATGGATGAATATATTGATGCGCTTGAAATTGAGATAAAAAATTTTAAAAATGAAAAAATAAATACAATTTATTTTGGTGGAGGAACGCCAACAATGCTTAATTCATTTCAAATTTCACGCATTATTAGAATGATTGAAAATAATTTTGATGTTGATGCGAAAACAGAATGGAGCATTGAAGCCAATCCAGATAATATTAATACAGACAATGCACAACAATTGCGTTCACTTGGGTTTAATCGCATCAGTTTAGGGGTTCAAACATTTGATGAAACGTATTTAAAATTTTTGGGTCGTGTTCATGATCGCACCAAGGCACTAAGCGCATATCAGAATTTACGTGATGCCGGTTTTGATAATATCAATGTGGATCTGATGTATGGTTTTCCCAAACAAACACGCATCGAGTTGTCCCAAGATTTGGAAATGGTCGTCTCATTAAACCCACAGCACGTGTCGATTTATACGCTCACCATTGAACCGCATAGTAAATTTTATGCAAAAGCTGTTAAGCTTGATGCTGACGACAAATTAGCCGATGATTATGTCTATGTTGCAGATTTTTTATCAGCTAAAGGCCTTATGCAATACGAAGTGAGCAATTTTGCGCGAGCAGGTTTTGAATCCAAGCATAACATGGTGTACTGGACCGGTGGCGATTATATTGGCATTGGCATGGGTGCGCATGGACTCATCAATGATCGTCGCTATTGGAATGAAGATACGTTAGCATCATACATCGATGCGATAAAAATTAAGGGCAAAGCTGTTCAAGATCAAGAGAAGTTATCTAAACACACACGTTTGACAGAGCTATTAATTTTTGGATTACGCATGAACCGTGGCGTGAGCATCAATGCCATTGAAACTCAAATGGGCGTGACGTTAAATGCAGAGCAACAAGACACATTAAAAGACCTTGTTGCTACAGGTTTCCTAAGTCAAGTTAACGGCATATGGCGCACAACACAACAGGGACGGTTGGTACTCGACGACATTGCAGTTCAATTGATTTAAATGATGGTGATATCGCGCTGATTAGACATGGCGATGTGTTGGCTTTGGCTGAAGAGTTTGAGGAGTAGCGAGTTAAGCAGGTTCTTGTATTCGGGGAGCATGTTTAGTTGTTTGATGATTTTTTGGGATTTAGCCACACGTGATGCCACGGCTTCTAGAGAATAATCCAAACTACCAGATTCGATAAAAAGTTTTTTGATGGCTTCAAGATCAGCCAATGTTTTGTTAGGCTTATTGAAGATCTTTAAGAATTCTGCCTTTTTTTTACCTTTGAGTGTGCGATTTGCATGTACGACGAGCAATGTTTTCTTGCCTTCGGCTAAATCACTCAAGATAGACTTTCCAATTTTCTCTTCTGTCTCATAAATGCCGATGATATCGTCTTGGATTTGAAACGCTTGGCCGATTAAGATGCCAAAATCAGAAATCTTTTTAACTTGGGACTGTGGGGCGCCAGCTAAGATGGCACCGGTCACCATCGGACAATCAAAGGTGTAGCGGGCGGTCTTTAAGGTGTAGTTTAAGAACACATCATCTTCTTTAACATCGTCGAGCTGACTAACCCCATGCACGGTGTCGATGAATTCACCCATCGCGGTAAACGCGGCGGTTTGTATAAAATATTTGAGGGCCTTTTCTTTGCGATCCAAGCGTTCATCGATCGATAAGAAAGCATCAATGGCCAAAGCATAGACGATGTCCCCGGCGATGATTCCTAAATCTATCCCTAATTTACTGGGGTTATCGGTTTTGACAGTGTTCATTAAAATCTTATGCATGGTTGGCTTACCACGGCGAAGATCTGAGCTGTCAATGATGTCATCGTGGATCAACATGAAGTTATGCAAGAATTCCATGCAGGTCGATGCATTGTAAAGTTTTTTGGAAATGGTCTTATTCTTAGGTGAATAACCTTTGTAGGTTAAGATGAGCAACAGTGGGCGAATGCGTTTGCCTTCACGCAGGGTGAATTCCCTGATACTTTCAAAAAGCAAGGGAGAAACTAGGTGGAGTTTGTATTCTTTTTTAACGGTATTTAAAAAAGAAGCCAAACTGCCGTCAATTTGTTTGCGAATGCTGTCAATCATGGCGGATATCCTAGCACAAAGCCCCAAAGCTGTCCAATTTGCATTTATGTATCTATATATGGTATCTTTTAGCCTATGGTTTTTAGAGTATTTACATTATTGACCTTCATATTAAGCCTATTTCAGGCGCCAATGTCCTATGCCCTTGATTTACCAAAGCCGGGGACCATGGTTGAATTAAGCACGGCCACAACGCCTGTGCTGTTAAAGGGTTTGAAAGTCCATCAGGACAATCCACTTAAATTTGACTTTATCATCGATACCGGTTCCGTAGAGACGCCATTGATGGCGTCTGATTCAACGTTACGCAATGAAATAGATAAATTAATAAAGTATTTTCTATCCGCCTTGACCGTTCCTGAAAAAGACCTATGGGTTAACTTAAGTCCATTTGAAAAAGATCGCATGTTGGCCCCGAATTTAGGCCAAACCCAAATGGGCCAAGACATGTTGGCGCAAGATTATATTTTGAAACAATTAACCGCGTCGATGCTTTATCCCGAACATGGTTTAGGTAAAGCTTTCTGGGATAAAATTTATCAGATCACCAACATCAATGTCCCGATTAACACGTTCAATAAAGTTTGGATTGTGGCCGATGTAGCCGATGTTTATGAAGGCAACGGATCTGTTTACGTCACAAAGGCGCATTTGAAGGTGCTTTTAGAAACCGATTATTTGGCTCAACAAAAAGCACAGGTTTCTAAAAGCATCCTGCGAAGCCAAACGCAAAAGCAATTTGGCGAAGTAGGATTACCCCAAAATGAGACAGCAAAGAATATCATGCGTGAAACGATCCTGCCTGCGATTGAGCGTGAAATCAACGAGGGCAAAAATTTCGAACAGTTGCGTCAGATGTATTACAGCATGATTTTAGCCTCGTGGTATAAGATGCGCTTAAAAAACGCCATCTTAAATCAAGCTTATGGAAACCAGTCGAAAGTGGGCGTTACCGTCAATGCTTTAAACCCACAAGACAATGAGGCCATTTTTCAACAATACCTTCAAGCCTACAAAAAAGGCGTTTTCAATTTTGTGAAAGAAACACCAACAGCATCGGGCTCATCACCAAGGAAATATTTTTCTGGGGGTTTAAGTATGCGCCCTGATTTAGCCATGAAGAGCGTGAGTGTTTTTGATCCAAAATTTATTAATGGTGGCACAGTTCAAGCAACAGTAAATTTAAACGCTCAATCAAAAAAGAACAATCGACAGCTATACCTTGGCAAACGCATTGTGTTGTTTACACAAAATAATACCAGCGACGAACAGATAAAGATGGTCGAAGATTATTTAAAGCGGCAAGGCGCATCAGTTAAGACGTTGGCAGTTGCCAGAAGAATAAAAGGACCAGTTAATCCTTGGGGGGAAGCGAAGGTAGACGGGTTGGTTGGGTTAAGTGTTTCGCTTGAGAGTTTAAGTCTTATGCAACAACGATTGCCCATGGCAGAGAATGCTAGATCAATGCATCTTTACAGCACGACCTATAAAGCCGAACGATGGTTCAATGATTTTGTCATTCAATTTAGAAATATCATGAATCCACAGGAGCCTCGCAAGCGAGTATTGTTTGTGACCGATAGCGTGCGCAACACGACGCGCAATAAAATCATTGATAGATTGAAGAAACGTTATGAGGTCGAAGCCATTGATCTAGATCAGGCCAAGCAGATCATTTCAGATAAGAAAGCTTCATATGATTTGATTGTTCTTGCCGCAGCAGAAACAACTTCGACAGTTGAAGCGATTAATGTTTTGGTTAAAGAAACCAAGCAAGCTCATATACGTTTCGATTTAAAAGATCGACAATCGGGTGAATTTAAAATCATTGATGCTATTCATGGTGAAATGATGCGTAAATTTAACCTAGATGATCAAGCCATGACTACAACGCAAGATAGTCAAAGCCCAGTCTATAAAGTCTTGTTGGTTCTTAATCGCATGGGTGATATCCCAACGCCGAGCATTGTTGAAAAGATAACAAAAGCGGGGTATGTTGTTGTTCAAACCAAAGATCCTGTTGCGGCCTTGCAGATGGCCCGAGAAGATAAAGAAATCGTGGCGGTTTTAGGATATAGATTTACGTATGAACAATCAACATTTGAGAACATTGCTAAACCAACAAATACAAAGCCCATATATTTGATCCCCAAGAGTGATCCTACCGTTATCATCAATCAAATTCATGCGCGTTTAGGTATTACGCCCGTTATCAAGAAAGAAAAAGCAATAAATAAGCCAGCCGTTGCACCAGAGGTCGCTGCTGTTGTCGACGCTGTAAACCAAGGTAATGATTTAAGTCCCTTTAATTGGAAACGAAAGGGTGTTAACAAAGACTCTGTTGATAAAGGTGTTTATGTGGGGCAAGCAGATGATGTGCAGTTTGGTTCAATGAATTTATTTATGCAACATTTAAAACCGAAGCCAAAAGATGAAGCCATGATAGCCCGCGTGGCGACGCGTAATATTTTGGTGATTGATAACGCAAAGTTAAGTCATGCATTAAGAAGTGATGGGCATGATGCAGGATGGGTATTATCGGCTGTGGATCATGTTTTTCAGAATCACCTAGAATTGGCGCTAAAGAATAGACTCATGCAAGATGACAGAGGCATTGGTGTAGAACTTATCGTAGCATCCGATGCAATTAAAGATCAACTTGAAAAGCTTTTGCCAGATGCTTTTAAACACATTCCTAGAAAATATATTCCAGCAAAGGCTAGTATAAATGATGCGCGAGTTTTGATTGCTAAGATGTTTGGTAACAAAAAACAACAAGGGTACGTGGGTTCTACGCATACGGTATTTTCTTGGAAAAGAACACCGTTAAGTCCTGTTTGGAAAGTTTTAACAAGAGATGATAAGGCAATGAGTGCAACAGGAAAAATGTATGAAGGAAAAAGAATATACTTAGTTGTCCGTCAAGTTCCAGATGACATGCAAAGGGCAAAAATTGCACGAACATATCTAGAGAACATGGGGGCTGTGGTGAAGGAGCATCACTCGTTAGACGGAGGTAAGGTTGGTGGCATTGAAGCTCCTGATCTGATCATTGGTTTTGGAGTTAAGCAAGTATTCGTAGAGTCAATGGCAAGAAGTTTTATGGGGATGAATGTAAAAGCGATCGTTTGGGATAATTCTGTTAGATCTATAAATAAGGAAGCGCACAGAGAGCGATTATTCGAAGCATTTATTTTATCTGTGAGAAAAGCATTTTATCCCGAGAAAGACAGGATTTTGTTTATTACAGATAGCAGCAAATCAAATCAAAAGCGAGTGGATGTTATTCAGCATTTAGACATCAGACATAAGATTGATTTTGCTTTTGATCTAGATCAGGCTATTAAAAGAGTTGAAACTAACCCGTATGCTTTGGTCGTTATGGTCACATCTCAAAAGGGTGCTTTCCCATCAGATAAGAAAGCCAAACTTGAAGCAAATCTCTCATATAAGATCTCTGAGTATAATCTCAGAGATGTGCATTTAGGAGGACATGAGATTGGGTATAACATCGAGCATGATTTAGTTGAACGGCTTGGTTTAAATAGAGGGTTTGATGCTGCGATGATGGCGTCAACACCACAAGATAAACCTGCAGATATTCAAGCAGCGGACACTCAAGATAAATTAGCCAAGTCGGTCATGCTTGTGCGCATTGGTGTTACGCAAAATGTCGCCGATGAGTTAAAAAATAAAAAATACCCTGTGATTGAAGTGAAATCTACTGAGTATGTCCGAGAAGGAATGAGTTTTGTGAATGATGTGATGAGCATGTTGTATTCTAAGATTGATGAGGTAAGAACGTTGGTCTTAGATGTGCAAATGGGTGATGTGCAAACCAGTGTGTCGACGCAAAGAGCTCAAGAGATTATGCATGCAATTTTAAACAGAATCCGAGGTGGCGCGGGCTCATTTGATAATTTGAGGGTTTTGGTGCGCGGGGTAAATGTGGATAATTATCAAGTAACAGCCAGTCGATTAGGGGTGTTAAAGTTTGAAATAGTAGCCCCAGGGAACTTCATGAATGATTTTAAAAATATTTGGAATTTTGAGAGAAAGCCAGATTTAAAGATAGGTAAAGATGCATTAAAAGGAATGAAGACAGTTCTAATTGTCGGCGGGACAACCAAGAAGGTAAAGGCATTGAAAGAAATGCTATTGCTAGAGGGCTACAAGGTTGAACAGGCTTTTACGCAAGATGATGCAAAAAACATGATCAGAAAAGTTTCTGGAATTTTTGCAGCTGTTCAATTTTCAACAAAAGGCAGGGAACCAAAATGGAATGTGTTAGGTTTTGATTTTAAACGAATGGGCATCAAATTTATATCTGCAGAAACACCTGAGATGATGAAGGATAAGATTAACAGCGTTCATGGTGAGAGCTTGAAGGATGAAGCTATGTCTACCAAAGGCGGTATCGATTTAGATGCGGGTAAGTTGCAGATGAATGTTGCTAAAGATGGGCGTGGGGTTTTGGTGGATGTTGATCCTGCTTTGGTGGCGCGGTTTAGAGGAGAGGATTTTGTTGGGGTTGTATTTAATATTGAAAAGATTACACCTGTTGTTGATGTAAAAGCAATGTTGCAATCCTTGTAAGTTTCTTCCAATTTTGTTGTAAAAGCACGACAATTCCTTTAAAATTAATGCATGAAAAAACTATCCCTACTCCCACTTTTATTTGTTTTTGCACTCATTTCAAATGCCCAAGCTGAAACCATTGCTTTAAAGAATGGCAGTAAGATCACGGGTAAAATTATTTCTCAAGATACGAAGAAGGTAAAGATTGAAGTCGACGGCGCGCCCATGACGTATTATATGGATGAGATTGATAGTGTTGACGGTGCGGCAGCCACAGAGGCGGTTGCTCCAGCTGCTACAAAAACGGCAGAAGAAGTAGCAGTTGAAACACCGGTCGTGGCAAAGCCAGCGGCTGTTGCCAGCGGTTCCTCTACGGTTGACCCAACCAAGAAAGCATTGATTTTAAAGTTTATCGATGTGTTTGGAACCAAGGCCGCGATGACAGAAAATTTAAAGGCCATGACGGATAATCTCCCTGAAGATAACCCAGATTATCAAAAGATCAAAAAAGGCATTAATGTTGATGAAATTATCGAACGTTTGGTGCCGGTTTACGATAAATACTTCACCCAAGAAGATTTGAACGAATATATTACATTTTACGCATCTGCCAAGGGCAAAAAGCTCATTGACGCCATCTCAAAGGTCATGCGGGAAAGCGTTGATGTGAGCGCGGAATACTTCCAAGAAAAGTTCCCTGAAACAGCCAATCAAGAGGAATAAAAGTAATAATATTTGAAGCATAAGTCATTGAAATTACATAATTTATGTAAATTCTATGATTTATGCTGTAATTTTTGAGTTGACCGTTTAGAAAATCTTTGATATATTAACGCCACTTTTTACGCTAACTGCTTTAAGATACGTGAGATAGGAGACAACATGATTGACCGTTATTCGCTTTCCAAGATGAGTCGCATTTGGTCGGACGAGCATAAGATGGAAATTATGCTTAAAATCGAAATTCTATCCTGTGAAGCCATGGCTAAGCTTGGGGCAATTCCCAAAGCAGCAATGGAAAAAATAAAGAAAAACGCGAAATTTGATCTCGAAGAAGTCCGCCGCATCGAAGAACGGACCAAACACGATGTCGTTGCTTTCATTCAAAATGTTGGACAAAATTTAGGGCCAGACGCTCAATATTTGCACATGGGGATGACCTCTTCTGATTTGCTTGATACCTCGTTATCCATGCAATGTGTGGAAGCGTCCGACTTGTTGATTGCAGATGTTAAGAAATTAGCCGCAGTTTTAAAGGAAAAAGCCAAAAAATATAAAGATACCGTTTGTATCGCACGTACCCATGGTGTTCATGCTGAACCAACAACATTTGGTTTGAAGATGGCCATCTGGTATGACGAAACCAACCGTAACTTAGAGCGTTTATTGCAAGCCAAAGAAGCCATGCGCATTGGTAAATTATCCGGCGCCGTCGGTACATATGCCAACATCGACCCATTTGTCGAAGAATATGTGTGTGAACAATTAAATTTAAAGCCAGCAAACGTGGCAACACAAATCATCCAACGCGATCATCATGCCCAATTTGTTTCAACGTTAGCGTTGATTGCCTCATCCTTAGAAAAGTTTGCGACAGAAATTCGTGCCTTGCAAAAGACCGAAATTTTGGAAGTTGAAGAACCATTCTTCAAGGGCCAAATCGGTTCATCAGCGATGCCTCACAAACGTAATCCTGTAACTTGTGAACGCATCTGCGGTTTGGCACGTATCATCCGCGCCCATTCCATGGTTGCTTTTGAAAATATCAACCTCTGGCATGAACGTGACATCAGCCATTCATCAGCTGAACGCATCATCTTACCTGATGCAACCATTGCCTTAAATTACATGCTCAATAAATTCATCCCCATCGTCGAGGGATTGCTGGTCTATCCAAAGAACATGATCACCTCCTTATCAAAGACGAAGGGCTTAATCTATTCTCAACGCACCTTGTTGGAATTGATGAAAAAAGGTTTAACCCGCGATGCGGCTTATGAAATCATCCAATCGTGCGCCATGCAAGTCTGGCAAGAAAATTCCGACTTCAAGGAAGTTTTAAACCGCGATCGTCGTGTACGTAAGTATTTATCCAAGAATGAAATCGATGGTTGCTTTGACATTAAGTATTATGTCCGTCACCGCGATAAGATTTTCAAACGCGCAGGGATCAAATAAGTGCAAAGGCAAGACAAAATATACGAAGGCAAGGCTAAGATCCTCTATACAACAGAGGATCCTGCCTTGCTCATTCAATATTTTAAGGATGATGCCACAGCTTTTAACGCGCAAAAACGCGGGACCATCGTCGATAAAGGCGTTATGAATAATGCCATTGCCTCCAAGATTTTTGAAGCATTGCATAAGCAAGGCGTGAAGACGCATTTTGTAAAGCAATTAAACGAACGCGAAATGTTGGTCAAGAAGGTGAGCATTGTTCCTTTAGAGGTGATTGTACGTAATCGCGCGGCCGGTTCCATGTGCCGTTTGCTTGGGTTAGCAGAAGGTTTGCAATTGTCATGCCCCGTCTTAGAATTTTGTTTTAAGAAGGATGAATTGGGTGATCCGTTGATTAATGAATATCATATCCGCGCGCTTAATATTGCAACGGATAAAGAGATGGCTTTGATCTCATCACAAGCGTTGCAAATTAATCAGCAATTAACCAAGTTCTTTTTAAATCTGAAGATTGAATTGATCGATTTTAAGTTAGAATTTGGCAGAGTTGGCCAAGATATTATTTTAGCGGATGAGATATCTCCGGATACCTGCCGTTTGTGGGAAGTGGGAACGGGTAATAAGCTAGATAAAGACCGTTTCCGTCGGGATTTAGGTAATGTTGAAGGAGCCTACCAAGAAGTCCTGCGGCGTGTTTCGCAGTAGATAAAAAGAGCAAGATCATGATTTGGCGGGTAGAAGTTCGGCAAAAAGAAAATTTCGCCGCACCTTTAAGTCGAGGTATTATCGCAGACATCATTGACCTTAAAATCAAAGGGGTCAAGGATGTGCGTTTGGTTTATGTCTACTTATTGCAAGGTGCCTTAGATCGCGCGCAAGTTGAAACCGTTGCCAGCCAATTGCTTGTTGATCCCATCGTTGAAGAATATCAAATCATCGACGCTGCACATTGGGATCGTGCCAAAACCAATGCCCATATTGTTGAAGTTGCCTATAACACCGGTGTCATGGATCCGATCGAAGCATCGACGATCAAAGGTATTCGTGATTTAGGTTTTGATGCAATAGAAGCCGTGCGCACGGCAAAACAATATCAACTCTTTGGTAAACTTTCTGCCAAAGATATCCAGACGATCACCCAGCGTGTTTTGCTCAATAAGCTAATCCAGCACGCGGCTAATCCTAAAGAATTACCATCATCCTTAACCATTGATGCACCCAAACTTGAACGTGTTGATTTGTTGACGGTTGATTTATTAAAAGCCGATGATGCGGCATTGATGCAAATAAGCTCGAAGGGTCAGTTGTATTTAAATCTGAATGAAATGCGCACCATACAAGCATATTTTAGAAAAGAGAAGCGTAATCCGACGGATGTGGAATTAGAAACCATTGCCCAGACGTGGAGCGAGCATTGCAATCATAAGACATTTCGCGGTCAAATCCGCTTTACCGATAAGAGCGCCAAAAAGTCTAAGACAACTATCATCAATAGTTTATTTAAAACGACCATTGCGAAAGTTACGACGGAAGTTAAGAAGAAATGGTGCATCTCGGTGTTTGTGGATAATGCCGGCATCATTGCCTTTGATGATTTTTATCATGTGTGTTTTAAAGTCGAGACCCATAATCACCCATCTGCCTTAGAACCATTTGGCGGGGCCAATACCGGCGTTGGTGGTGTCATCCGCGACACGTTAGGTACGGGCCTTGCCGCTAAGCCATTGTGCAATACCGATATCTTTTGTTTTGCGCCACCGACCATGAGTTATAGCCAATTGCCGCAAGGTGCACTTCACCCTAAGCGTGTCATGAAGGGTGTTATTTCGGGCGTCCGCGACTATGGCAATAAGATGGGTATTCCGACGGTCAATGGGGCGATTGTTTTCGATAAACATTTTGTGGGCAACCCATTAGTATTTTGTGGAAACGTGGGGTTAATTCCAAAAGGCAAAGAGTTTAAGAAAGTAGAAAGCGGTGATTTGATCGTTGCTCTTGGTGGTCGCACAGGCCGTGATGGCATACACGGGGCTACATTCTCGTCTGGTGAATTAACCAGTGAGTCAGAAGTTGTTTCTTCCGGGGCTGTGCAGATTGGTAACCCCATTGAAGAAAAGAAAGTGGCAGACGCACTACTAAAAGCCCGTGATGAAAATTTATATACGGCCATTACCGATTGTGGGGCAGGTGGTTTTTCATCTGCCGTCGGTGAAATGGGTGCGGAAGTTGGCGCCAAGGTTTATTTGGATAAAGCTCCCTTAAAGTATCAGGGATTAAAATATCATGAGATTTGGATTTCTGAATCTCAAGAACGCATGGTCATGTCTGTGCCGGCGCGCAACATCAATCGGTTATTAAAATTATTTAAAGATGAAAATGTCGAGGCTGTTGTTATTGGTGAATTTTCCGGCGGTCGTTTGCAATTGTTTTTCCATGGCACCAAGGTGTGTGATTTAAGCTTGGCATTTATTCACGATGGCTTGCCTAAGATTGCTAAAGAAGCTGTCTATGTCCCTGCAAAAACACAAAAAGAAAAATTACCTGCCGTTAAAGATCTAACCAAATATCTTTTGAAGGTCATGGGTCATTACAATGTGGCGTCTAAAGAAAGTGTTGTGCGGGTTTATGATCATGAAGTGCAAGGCACATCTGTCATTAAACCCATGGTTGGTTTAAATACCGATGGTCCATCCGATGCTGCAGTCTTGCGACCACGCTTGGAAACCTATAAGGGCATTGCTGTTGCCAACGGCATCAATGTGCGTTATGGGATGATCGATCCGTATTGGATGGCGGCATCATGTATTGATGAAGCGGTGCGTCAGATCATTGCGGTCGGCGGCAATTTAGAAACCATTGCCTTGCTTGATAATTTCTGTTGGGGTAATCCTGATAAGCCGGATCGTCTTGGGAATTTGGTGCGTTGCGCACAAGGGTGTTATGCAGCGGCAAAAGCGTTTGGCACGCCGTTTATTTCAGGGAAAGATAGTTTGTATAATGAATATACCGAAAATGGCAAGAGCTTAGCGATTCCTGGGACCATTTTGATTTCCTCGCTTGCCATCATCGATGATGTGCGCAAATGTGTGACCATGGATTTTAAGAGTGCGGGCAATAGCATTTATATTTTAGGCGCAACCCATGACGAAATTGGCGGATCCATTTATCTAGAAAACTTAGATCAAGTTGGCACAAGTGTGCCACAGGTTGATTTTAAAGCTGCTAGCAAATTATATGCTGCGACGGCAAAAGCAACAGCGCAGGGTTTGGTGCGGTCGTTGCATGATTGTTCCGAGGGTGGTATTGGTGCAGCGTTATCTGAAATGGCATTTGCCGGCGGCTTTGGTATCACAGTGCTATTAAGTAAGGTGCCGTATAAAGGCAAATTACGACGGGATGATGTGATCTTATTTAGCGAAAGCAATAGCCGTTTGATCGCTGAGGTAGCACCAGACAAAGAAAAAGAATTTTTGAAGTTATTTAAAGGGATGGCTGTTGCCAAGATTGGTGTTGTTGAACAGTCACCAGAAGTAATCATTTATGGCGTTAAAGACAATGTGATTATCAATACAGATATTCATCAACTTAAATCAACATGGCAGCAACCGTTAGGGAGTCTATGAAACCAAAAAAGCATATCAAATCTCCTGATTTAGAAATGATGGAAGATCCATGGCGCATTTTCCGCATCATGGCGGAATTTGTCGACGGCTTTGAAGAGTTAAAAGATGTAGGGCCTGCGGTTAGTATTTTTGGTTCTGCCCGTATTAAGCCGAATCATGCCTATTATAAAGCAGCTGAGAAAACAGCGTCTTTATTGGTCAAAGCTGGTTATGCTGTTATCACCGGCGGTGGCCCAAGCATCATGGAGGCGGGTAATAAAGGGGCTTTGGAAGCTAAGGGCAAGTCGATTGGTTTAAATATTGATTTACCTTTTGAACAAAAATCGAATCCCTATATCAATCATTTGATTAATTTTCATTATTTCTTTTGCCGCAAGGTGTGTTTTGTTAAATACGCCAAGGCCTTCGTTATCTTCCCAGGCGGTTATGGGACATTGGATGAACTTTCAGAGAGCATCACCTTGATTCAAACGCAGCGCATGGATCGTTTTCCTGTAATTTTATTTGGTTCGAAATATTGGCAACCCCTGTTGGATTGGTTTGAAGGGCAAATGTTGCATGAAGGTTGCATCGACGCCAAAGATTTGGATTTGATCCAATTGGTCGATACACCCGAAGATGTTATCAAAATCATTCAGAAATTTTATCAAAAGAAAAAGATAGGTCATGCCAAAAAAAGTTAATGTCATTGTGGTGCGTACTGCTGGAACCAACTGTAACGAGGAGACGGCGTATGCCTTCAAATATTTTGGTGCACATGTAAACCAAGTGCATATTGATGCGTTGTGCCGCGGCGACGTGAAACTTAATGATGCGCACATCTTGGCGCTTCCAGGTGGGTTTAGCTATGGCGATGACATTGCCTCTGGCCGCATCTTAGCCAATGAATTACGTTTGAAATTAGCAGACCAAATCCGCTTTTTTTTAGAGCAGGGAAAATTGATCATTGGCATTTGCAATGGTTTTCAAATTTTAGTTAAGGCGGGGATTTTGCCTGGCATTCAAATGATGGGCGCTCAAGAGGCGACGCTGTATCACAATGATTCAGCAAAATTTGAATCCCGCTGGACGCATTTGACGGTCGAAGAAAGCAAGTGTGTGTGGACCAGAGGAGTACAACCTCAAATTTATTTACCTGTCGCGCATGGCGAAGGTAAGTTCATGGTTGACGATCAAGGCATCATGGAACAAATGCAAAGCAATGGTCAAATTGTCTTTCGTTATTGCGGCAATGATGGCCAAGCCCCTCTGTATCCAGATAACCCCAATGGTTCCATCGATCATATCGCTGGTATCTGTGATCCAACAGGCAGGGTCTTAGGGCTTATGCCACATCCAGAACGTCATTTATTATTTGAACAACACCCATTTTGGACAAGGCTTGCGCGCAGCAGTGACGTCGGAGACGGTGCTGCCATCTTTGCCAACGGGGTTGATTATATCCGAAAGAATTTTTAATTATGGCCAAACACTTAACCTATAAAAAAGCTGGTGTCGATATTGCCAAAGCCAATCGTTTTGTCAATGAGATCAAGGGCTTAACCCAAAAGACGTTGACGAAAAATGTGCTCAATCGCCCTGGCTCATTTGGGGCTTTGTTTGGTTTGGATTTAAAAGGTATTAAAGATCCTGTCTTGGTCTCATCGACCGACGGGGTTGGGACAAAATTATTGGTGGCCAATTTGGTTGGCAAGCATGACACGATTGGTATAGATCTTGTGGCCATGAATGTTAATGACATCTTATGCACCGGTGCGCGACCATTGTTCTTTTTGGATTATATGGCAACGGGCAAGTTAAATACCACGACCATGAAAAATGTCATGAAGGGCATTGTTAGTGGTTGTCACATGTCGGGTTGTGCGTTGATCGGCGGAGAAACCGCTGAGATGCCTGATATGTATAAGGGCGAAGAATATGATTTGGCTGGTTTTGTCGTCGGTGTTGTTGATCGCTCAAAGATCATTGACGGCACCACATTAAAATCAGGCGACGTGCTCATTGGTTTGCCCTCATCGGGCTTACATTCCAACGGGTATTCCTTAGCACGCAAAGCATTGTCAGCTAAAGAACAAAAAGACTATGCCACCATCTTGCTTAAACCAACAAGCATTTATGTAAAGCCTGTGTTGGATTTGATCTCAAAAGTTCCTGTCAAAGGCATGGCGCATATGACGGGCGGCGCATGGTATGAAAAATTAACCAAGATGTTACCCAGCGGCTGTGCGTTTGAAGTTAAAAAAGGCAGCTGGCCTATCCCACGCATTTTTACATTGATTGCTGACAAAGGCCGCGTGCCTGAGCATGACATGTATCGCACCTTTAATATGGGCGTTGGTTTTGCCATTGTCGTCGAGGAAGAACATGTGGCAGACGTGCATGCCCAATTGCTCAAACATCACGTGGACTCTTTTGTCATCGGCCGCGTGGTCAAAGATTCAAAAAATAAAGTCATTTTCGTTTAAAGGAACACATGAATATTTTAGTTATTGGCGCCGGCGGACGTGAACATGCGATCTGTTGGAAGCTTAAACAATCACCTAAAGTAGAGCGCCTCTATTGCGCTCCAGGCAATGCTGGCATTGATGCGATAGCCCAATGCGTGGCCATTGATGTTACCGATGTAGAGGCTTTGCTTAAGTTTGCTTTAGAAAAGAAAATTGATTTAACCGTCGTCGGACCAGAAGTGTCTTTGGTGGCGGGCGTTGTTGATGCGTTCTCCAAAAAAGGCTTAAAGATTTTTGGACCATCCCAAGAAGCTGCTCAATTGGAAGGCAGCAAGGTGTTTTGTAAGGATTTCATGCATCGCCGCAATATCCCAACCGCGGTGTATAAAGTCTTTGATAATCCTAAAGCTGCCATTGAATTTTTACATCAAGCCCAGTTTCCCATCGTGGTTAAAGCCGATGGTGTCGCAGCAGGCAAAGGTGTCTATGTCTGTAAGGATTTAAAAGAGGCAGAAATCGCGGTTGATGATATGATGGTAAAGAAGCTTTTTGGTGCTGCAGGTAACCGCATTGTCATTGAAGAATGTTTAGAAGGTCAAGAAGCATCGGTCTTAGCGATCTGTGATGGTAAGCATTTTTTAGTTTTGCCAACTGCTCAAGACCATAAGCGTATTTTTGACGATGATTTAGGGCCAAACACCGGCGGGATGGGAACATTTTCACCTAATCCATTGGTCACAGCCGCTGTTTTAGATCAGATCATTGCGCGCATCATTGAACCAGCGGTGCGGGGGATGTATCAAGAAGGTATGCCGTTTAAAGGTGTGTTATACGCCGGCATCATGTTGACCAAGGATGGGCCTAAGACGTTAGAATATAACGTGCGTTTTGGTGATCCTGAAACGCAATGCATTTTACCGCGACTAACATCGGACTTAGTCGATATACTCCTTGCTTCTTGTGAAGGAACATTGGATCAAATTAAAGTAAAGTGGGATGATCGTGCTTGTGTTTGTGTTGTCATTGCATCTGGCGGGTATCCTGGGAAATATCAAAATGGTTATGCCATTATAGGGCTAGATGCGGCAAACAGTGACGA
Organism: uncultured Planctomycetales bacterium; assembly: GCA_964572155.1. Taxonomy (GTDB): domain Bacteria; phylum Omnitrophota; class Gorgyraeia; order Zapsychrales; family Fredricksoniimonadaceae; genus JACQQW01. Next base: position 415,918 of record CAZNDZ010000001.1, read on the forward strand.
TACAGTGGTATTTCATGCAGGGACGAAAAATGAAGGTGGAAACATCGTTACCAATGGCGGTCGTGTTTTAGGGGTTGTTGGTTTAGGCAGGAGTTTAACCAAGGCGCGTGATATAGCCTATGGGGCTGTTGAGAAAATACAGTTTGAACATATATTTTTCCGTCGTGATATTGGGGTTAAAACGTTAAAGGCCGTTAAAGTATGAGCTTTAAGACCAAGATCTTAACCATTAATTCCGCGGTGCCCGAAGCTGATCGTATTGCTGAGGCAGCACACGTCATCCGTCGTGGTGGTTTGGTGATTTTTCCGACGGAAACGGTCTATGGGATTGCCGCTGATGCCAATAATCCTAAAGCAATTGAGCGGCTTAACGCAGTTAAACAAAGATCGACAGAGAAAAGATATTCCGTCTTGGTTGCGCATCGCAGCGTTGTTGATAATTACAGCTGTTATACGGAGCCAAATTTATATAAGTTAATTGATAAGTATTGGCCAGGTCCTTTAACGGTCATTGTTCCCTCACGAGATCCCATCGAGGAAACCATTGGAATTCGTATGCCGGATCATACGATTGCTTTGCGTCTTGTTGAAGAGTCAGGATGTACGATAGCCGCACCTTCAGCAAATATTGAAGGCAAGAAGCCGCCGACCAATGTGACGCAGGCCTTGGAAGATTTAGATGGTTTGGTTGATTTGGCCATTGATGGCGGACCTGTTGATTTTGGCATCTCATCGACGATTGTTGATTTTACCAAGGCGTCCCCGACGGTTATCCGAGACGGGGTTATTTCTCAGCAAGATGTGGATCGCACCGTTAATCGCAAATGCGTGTTATTTGTTTGCACGGGCAATAGCTGTCGATCGGTGATGGCAGAATATTTATTGAAGGCAAAGTTGATTGGTCGAGAAGATGTGGAAGTTATCTCAGCAGGGACCAATGTGTATTTCAAATCACCCGCTAGCCATGAGACCATGACGGTGTTGCGTGAACAAGGTATTAATGCCAATATGCATATGTCTAGGCAATTGGGGCGCGTGATGTTGCGCAAAGCAGATTTAATTTTTGCCATGACCCGCGGGCATCGCACCCAGATTTTAGATTTGGTGCCATCCGTCGAGAAACGGGTGTATTTGCTCAAAGAATTTTGTGAGAGCCGTGCGTATGAAACAGAGCCAGATGTTCCGGATCCAATTGGGCAAGGCCACGGCGAGTATCAAGATTGTTTGTTAACCATCAAAGAAGCGGTTGAAAAGATTGAAGGGTTATTGTAGTTATGGACATTTATGTTGGCGCGGATCACCGCGGTTTTGAGTTAAAGAAAAAAGTCTTAGATTATATCAAGCAACTTGGGCATAACGCGCATGATGTGGGCACGTTCGTTGCGGATGTTGGTTGCGATTATCCGCTAATTTCAAAAGATGTGGCTAAGGCCGTTGTCAAAGCAGGCACCAACGCGCGGGGCATTTTATTGTGCAACACAGGCATTGGGCATTCAATTGCGGCTAATAAAATCCCAGGTGCGTATGCCGCATTGGTATATAATAAGGAAGCTGCTGCTTTATCCCGTCAGCACAATGATTCCAACATTTTGGTGTTAGGCTCCAAATTTGTCAACGATGCATTGATGATGGATATCATCAGCACATGGCTATCAACGGATTTTGAAGGCGGACGACATTTGCGCAGAACAGAACAGATCAAAGCGATCGAAAAAGAATTTTCCAAATAATAGACGAAAGGTAATCCATGAAGCACTTACAACAATCAGATCCAGAAATTTTTGATGCGATACAACATGAGTTAAAACGCCAAAAGAATAACTTGGAGTTAATAGCGTCGGAAAATATTGTTTCTCAAAGCGTGCTCGAAGCTGCGGGCAGTGTCTTGACCAATAAATATGCTGAAGGTTATCCAGCAGCCCGTTGGTACGGCGGTTGTGAATACGTCGACGTGGCAGAAAGCCTAGCCATCGCACGTGCAAAACAATTATTTGGCGCAGAGCATGTTAATGTGCAACCACATTCTGGTTCACAAGCAAATACGGCTGTCTATTTAGCAGTCTTAAAGCCTGGTGATGTTGTTATGGGTTTAGATCTTGCATGTGGTGGGCATTTAACGCATGGGTTAAAGATTAATATCTCAGGGCGTTTGTATAATTTTGTTTCCTACAAGGTTAATGAGAAGACTGAATTGATCGAAATGGAGGAAGTAGAGCGCATTGCCTTGGAACATAAACCTAAGATGATCGTCGCTGGTTATTCAGCTTATTCAAGGGTTTTAGATTTTAAGCGTTTCCGTGCGATTGCCGATAAAGTAGGTGCTTACCTTTTTGTCGACATGGCCCATTTTGCTGGTCTTGTGGCCGCAGGTTTATATCCAAACCCTGTGCCAGACGCACATTTTGTAACGACCACCACCCATAAAACATTACGTGGTCCTCGTGGCGGGATGATTTTATGTAAAGCGGAATTTGCTAAGAAAATTGATAGCGCGATTTTCCCAGGCATACAAGGCGGACCTTTGATGCACATCATCGCGGCTAAGGCAGTGGCATTCAAAGAAGCGTTAAGTCCATCATTTAAAAATTATCAAAGCCAAGTCATCACCAATGCCAAGACCTTAGCCGATGCCTTAACGGCAAAAGGGTTTCGCATCGTTGCTGGTGGTACAGATAATCATTTGTTCATGGTGGATTTGCGCCCTAAAAATATTGCTGGTAAAGATGCATCGGAAGTCTTAGATAAAGTGCAGATCACGGTCAATAAGAACTTGATCCCGTTTGATACAGCAGCACCGACAGTGACGAGCGGTATTCGCATTGGTACACCTGCTGTCACATCACGTGGCATGAAAGAAACAGAAATGCGTGAAATTGCTGGGTTAATCGATGAGGCCATTGTGCATCACAAAGATGCTGCAAAATTAGAAGCAATCCGTGTGCAAGTGCAGCGTCTAGCAGATGCTTTTCCAATTTATAAAGAATTATAAGGTAACATGCGCTGTCCTTCCTGCGGATATAAAGACACCAGTGTGGTTGATTCAAGATTAAATAGCGACGGTGACTCTATTCGCCGCAGGCGCAAGTGTCCAAAGTGTGAAGAGCGTTTTACCACCTATGAATACATTGATTTAGTGCCGTTGATGGTGGTTAAGCGTGATGGCCGACGACAAAATTTTGATCGTTCGCGCATCTTAAACGGGATTATGAAAGCATGCGAAAAACGTCCCGTTAGTGTTGAACGCATTGAAGCGGTGGTTGATTCCATCGAGCATGAAATCCGCAAACGATTTGATCAAGAGGTTGATTCAAAAGAGATTGGTGAATTGATCATGAAGCGCTTAAGCTCACTCGACGAGGTGGCTTATGTGCGCTTCGCATCGGTGTATCGGCAATTTCGTGATGTGAATCAGTTTATGAATGAATTGCAGATGATCTTAGGTAAGAATAAATTAAAAATTAAGAAGAAAAAGAAGGTATAGATATGATTAAGATGGAATTATCCCGCATTATCATCGACGAGCGCAGGCAAGATCAGGTGATTGTGCTTAAAGAAAAACAAGGGGATCGTCAAATCCCCATTGTGATCGGTTTCATGGAAGCTTCCAGCATTAAGATCAAGGTTTCCGGCGTTGATGTGCCACGCCCCATGACCCATGATTTATTTTTACAGGTCATTGATGTTTTAGGTGGCCGTTTGGAAAAGGTTATCATTGATAAGTTGGTGAACAATACCTTTTATGCCAAGCTGGAATTAAAAGACCATGCTGGTGAAATCAGGTATATTGACGCACGCCCGTCGGATAGCATTGCCTTGGCTGTCCGTTTTAAAGCACCTATTTATGTCAGCGAAGATGTCATTGAGCAGTCAGCTGCTGTCAATCCATAATATGTCGCCGTCCATGATGTTCCCGCACTTTAATACGCTATCAGCTTTATGCAAGAAACATAAAGCTGATGTGTATATTGTAGGCGGTTATCTACGCAATCTTCGATTAAATACCCCAAGCCAAGACGTTGATTTTGCCGTCGATAAAGGTTCGTTAACCCTTGCCAAAGCTTTTGCCAAAGCCATCAAAGGTGCTTTTGTTGTATTAGATGATGCCCACGGGAGCGCAAGGGTGGTTTCGCGCGTCGAGGGGATGATCTGGACCTATGATTTTACGGATTTTCGCGGCAAGAATATCGACGCTGATCTAAAACTACGAGATTTTACCGTCAACACCTTTTGCCAATCCTTATTAACAGGGAAAGATGTCTCTCCAAAGAGTGCTTTAACGGATTTAAAATCTAAAACCATTCGCATGGTGTCATCAACCGCATTTAGCGACGATCCGTTAAGATTGCTTAGAGCATTTAGTTTATCAGCGCAAACAGGTTTTAAAATCGCGCCTGCAACAGCCGCAGCCATCAAGCGTCAAGCACGCTTGATCATGTCTCCAGCGATGGAGCGAACTCGAGAAGAATTGTTTAAAATTTTTGAATCATCCCGCGCGCATGACACAATGCTTCAGTTAGAGAAATCTGATGTGTTGCTGCGCATCATCCCTCAACTTGAGGTGATGTTCGGGGTCAAGCAAGGTGGATATCATCATTTAGATGTATGGCGTCATTCCATGATGGTCATGGATCAATTAGAAAAATTGTTGCTTGAGGTAAACCAAGATCCTAAGGTCGCATGCTACTTAGAAGAAGATATTGGCGGCGGCCATTCACGTCAGGCCTTGCTTAAATTTGCCGCCATCTTGCATGATATTGGAAAGCCAGCGACGAAGAAGAAAGAAAAAGACCGCATGACTTTTCATGGTCATGAAAACGTTGGTGCGGGCATCACGCGGCTTGTGGCCAAACATTTAAAGTTATCTGTTAAAGAACGTTACTGGTTAGAAGATGCGGTGCGTTGGCATTTACGCCCAGGATACCTATCTAATTTTAAACAACCATCCGCTAAAGCGGTCTTTCGTTATTTACGCGACACAAAATCAGAGGCTGTTGCCATTGCTTTGCTTGCCATTGCAGATCAACGCTCAACCTGTGGTCCCAAAACAACAAAAACCAAGACCCGTCATCATGAAAGCATTTGCCGCATGGTGATTGCGGAATATTTCAAAGATAAATCAAAGCCTGTTGTGCCACGTTTATTGACGGGCAATGACTTGATAAAGAAATTAAAATTAAAACCTTCGCCGTTGTTTTCTGAAATTTTAACCAAGGTTCAAGAAGAGCATGCGATTGGGAAGATCAGCACGCTAAAAGAAGCATTAGATATTGCAAAGCGGATGGCGCTAAAATGACATTGTATCCACTCGATAAAAAAGTCTTCGTCCTTAAGGGGAACCCTGTGCAGTTGTTAAGTGGGTTAACGTCAAATACCTTAGACGCCCCCAAGAATGCATTCCTCAATATGCATGGCAGGATCATTGCCACATTCGAGCAGCGGCGTTTATCGGACGATGAATTTTTATTGGTGATCGCAACCAAAGCTGTTGATGCAGTGAAAAGTCATACGGACCGATATTTAAAACTCAATCGCTCCACACTCACCGAAACCCCACGAAAAGTTTATTTTGATTTGGAATCCAATGATCATATCCTCATCACTGATAAAGATTACCCTGCGGATATAAGTGAGCATGAATTTACCCTGTATCGTTTAGAGCACAATATTCCGTTGCATACGATTGATTATCACGATGAAATGCTTTTAAATGTCGATGAGCACGATTTTGTTTCTTTTACCAAGGGATGTTTCTTGGGGCAAGAGATGGTGGCTAAGGTGCACAATCGTTCTAAGCCTTCTTGGGTATTAAAAGTTAAATATCAAGATGAATTATCCCCCCAAGATCAATCCAAGATGACATCCACGGTTTTAGATCCTAGAACACAGCGCGTTTTAGGTTTTGTTTTCCTGCCCAACGCCTAATTTGCATATATCTATATTATATGCTACATTTTCTTCATACCCATGAAGACATTATCGCTTATCCTATGTATTTGTTTATTGCCATTTTCCCAAGTCCATGCAGAGCAGCTAGTCCTGCCTGCCGGTCAGGCAGGTTTGCCTGTGCCGGGAACCATGGTGCTTTTAAGTCCTGCTCAAAATCGCCCAACACTCAAAGGCATTAAGGTTGATGCACAAAATCCTTTGAATCTAAATTTCATTGTGGATGTTGGGCAATCTGCGAGCGTTAGCCCAGAACAAGCGAACGAATTGGTCAAATATTTCCTTGCCGCATTAACCACACCAGAACAAGACCTTTGGGTTAATTTAAGTCCTTATGAAAAAGATCGCATTGTGCCAGAAAGTTTTGGACAAACAGCCATGGGTCGTGATTTATTAGCACAAGATTACATCTTAAAGCAAGTCACCGCGTCTTTGGTCTATCCAGAAGGAGAGTCGGGAAAAGCGTTTTGGCGAAAGATTTATGAAAATGCCCGCACTAAAAACACGCCGATCAACACCTTTAATAAAGTTTGGATTGTTCCAGACAAAGTTGTGATTTACGAGAATTCAAGAGCAGGTACTGCCTACGTTGTTGAATCATCTTTAAAAGTGCTAACCGAGCAGGATTACCTTGCAGCGTCAAAGAATCATGCCATGGAAAGTAATGATCACATTGTGCGTGATTTGGTGATCCCACAATTGACCAAAGAAGTTAATGAAGGCGCAAACTTTGCCCAATTGCGACAAGTTTATCAGGCCTTGATTTTAGCCACGTGGTATAAGAAAAAAATCAACGATAGCATTATTGCAAATGCCTATGCTGGAAAAAATAAGATCAAAGGCGTCGAATATAACGATACGCAAGACGCAAAAGCCATCTATGCACGATACCTCGAGGCATTTAAAAAAGGGGCTTACAATTATATTAAAGAGGAACAAGATCCACAAACACAGCAAATGATCCCACGCAAATATTTCTCAGGTGGTGTGCAATTAAGTAGTCTTGCAATGACCACGGTTTCAAATCGCCCAAGCGTTAATCCTGCAAAATTAGCAATGGTTGAAGCCAAGCTGATCCCCGACGCTGCCATGAACACAGATCAAGCAGCTGAGTCCAGTCGTATTTCAAATTTGCTCATTGACCTAGCTTCAACAGATTTAAATAAACGTAAAGCAGTGGCATTTACCTTGCCAAGTGATCGCGCCAATCCAACGCTGTTAACGCAGATGCTCATTAAAAATATTGTTGAACCTATTGGGATTGAAGAAGCGAGAGCAACGTATCAAGGGGATCAATTTGATTCAGTAAGGTCTAAGCGCAATGCACAAGCGGCAACTATTTTTGCGTTAGCAAATTATGTTAAAACCGTCGACTATAATGCAAGTGTATATAAAACATCTTTCGATATTGACAAAGCCAAAACAATTCGCGCGACGATCCAACAGGAACAGATGCAAGATGCGGGATTTCGCGCTGTTTTACAAGAGTTAAACAGATTTTATTTAGAAACCAATGATGCACAATTGAAGAAAGATTATACACGTTGGTTGAAAGCCTCTCTCGATAAGGTTTTATCAATAAAAGCCAATGATGCTGCCATGGCCATTAAGAAGAAAAGTTTTATGCAATATTGGGAATCGTTAAGAGAAGTGGTTAAGGGGGTGCCTGCAAAAGATATGCCGTGGGTTATTGTGCCATATACGGAGTATTTACCGACGAGCAAGCCCGAGATTCGTATCACGCAAAAGTTTGTTATGGGATTTTCAGTTAGAACGGTTGAAATATCATTTTCTGAAGATGAGATACTCGATTTACGGATTCGCGATAGTAATCTTTTGTACAATAACACTATTCAAGATAATTTCTTCATGCAATCTGGTCGCAGCGAACAGCTGTTGGCCATCATCTTGACGTGGCTTGGGAATAAACAGGTGTTTCCTGAATTCAAAAACCTGAACATGGTTACGGTGAGTCCGCTTGCTAGAGCGTTTTTTAAGCGGATGGTTAGCAAATGGCGCAAAGAGGGCGTTATTAAATCTCAAGTCATAAAAACAAAGAGAGGTAAGCATTCCGAAAGGTTTAGTATTCGTCTTGATTTGTTGGATCCAAATAAGATTAAAAAGTCTATCGGCAGACCCTATATTCGAAAACCAGTTGTGCATACCGATCATGCGATGACAAACAACGGGGGTATTGATTTAAATCCTAAGGGCATGGATATGCAGGCAGCGACGGATTCTAAAACAATTCAGTTTAAGTTGGATGCCGCAATGCTTTCACAATTGGAGGGTATGCAAGGGTTTACGCCACAGGTTTTGCGTATTGTGCCCCTGCCTTCTGGTCAAGCGGGGAGTAAGGCATTGTGGGGTTTTCTTGAAAGTCAGCCATGATCAAAGATGTTAGGATTTTGAATTTCGACGATAGCGTTGCCTATCAAAAAGATTTTGTAACAAAGTTTAGCCCTGCCATTGTTGATTTAAAGCATTTAAATCAGCCCGCACGCATGTGGGCATCGGATCAAACGGTGCAAGATATCAGCGCCTGCTTGCAACCATCCAAACGCCACGCCTTAACATTTATCGGCAGCAGCGACTATCATCATGTTTCTAGCATTTTGCTTAAGCAATTCATTCATCCCATCACCTTGATTGTTTTTGATCACCGTCCAGACTGGAATGTTTTTTGGCCGAAGGTTGCGTGTAATTCTTGGATTAGTCGGGAAATTGAGACGGTCAATGTCATCAATGTGATTGCTTTTGGTGTTGGTAAAGATGCCATGCATCCACCGTGGCGGATTGTAGGTAATTTTCGTGCGGCTAAAGGCGGACGTTTAAAACTATATGGGCCATATCCTATGCCATTGTTACCAAAAATCATGAAGCAAATTTATACTGAGGACATTTATATCAGCTTGGATAAAAGCTGTTTGAGGGAAAGTGAATGTTTAAGTAATTGGGAATCGGGGCGCATGAATTTAGCGACTGTGTTGCAGATCATCGATGCCATTGGTAAGGAAAAAAATATTATTGGGATGGATGTGACGGGTGAGTATTCAACGCCTGTTTACGAACATATATTAAAGAAGGTCTTTGCGGGCATTGCTCGTCCAAAGGACTATTCTGCACGCAACAAAAGTCTTCCAGAAATTGACGCTATTAATGAAGACGTCAATATCCGCATTGCAACAGCCTTGTTAGCAAAATAATTGGCTTTTTAGCCAGTTGTGCTAGAATTACTAACCAAATTAAAAAAAACGTTTTAGGAGTCAGCATGAATATCCGTACTAAATCGGTGCATACCGGCGTCAACATTGATAAAACTTTTAATTCTGTCATCACGCCCATCTATCCAACATCGACCTTTTATTTCGATGAAATTGGCAAGAATAAGGGCTATGACTATACCCGCAGTGGTAACCCAACACGTGCGGCCTTAGAGGCGAATATTGCTGCCCTCGAAGGTGGGGTCAATTGTTCAGTTACAGCGACGGGAATGGCTGCGATCACCGCGACCATGTTCTTCTTAAAGCCTGGGGATCATATTGTTGCAGGCGACGATATTTATGGCGGCACCTACCGTTTATTTAATGCGGTCTTGCGCCCCATGGGTTTTAATTTTTCATTCGTCAATATGCGCGATTTAGGTTTAGTCAAGCGGTCCATCACGGCTAAAACAAAAATGATTTGGATTGAAACACCGTCGAATCCTTTGCTTAATATCATTGATATTGAGGCCATTGTGAGTTTGGCTAAGAAACGCAAGATTTTAACGGTTGCGGATAATACCTTTTTGTCACCATACTTCCAAAAGCCATTTGAATTTGGTGTGGATATGGTCGTGCATTCAACAACCAAATATATCAATGGTCATAGCGATGTTGTTGGTGGCGCCATCATTTATAGCAATAAAGAAACCCAAGAGCGTGGCCGTTATTTGGTCAATGCCTTAGGTGTTTCTCAATCACCTTTTGATTCATGGTTGGTATTACGAGGGGTCAAGACATTGGCACCGCGCATGGAAATTCATCAAAGCAATGCCATGAAGGTGGCGCGTTTTTTAGAGGGTCATGGCAATGTGAAAAAAGTATATTACCCAGGACTTAAAAGCCATCCTCAACAAGACTTGATTCAAAAACAAATGAAAGGTTTTGGTGGCATGTTGGCCTTTGAACTAAATACCAAGCGCGTGCCATTAAATACATTCTTTAAAAAATTAAAATATTTTGCCTTGGCGGAATCATTGGGTGGGGTCGAATCATTGACGGAAGCCCCATGGTTTATGAGCCATGCCTCGATGGGCGAAGCGGGATTAAAGAAGTCAGGGATAACCAAAGAGACGGTGCGTGTTTCTTTAGGGATCGAAGATGCCGATGATTTAATTGCTGATTTAAGTGAAGCGTTAAAAGGAAAATGATGAGACTATTTGTAATTTTATTAATGCTGATTATGCCTATAAAAGCAAATGCGGATATGATCGGTGATGTTGAAGCGGCTGTTTTAGATAAAAATTATGCACAAGGTCGTGACTTAGCTTCCAAGATTTTAAAAAGTACGGCTGATTCTAAAGCTCGCATCAATGCAGAATATTATTTGGGCTTATGTCAATTACGCTTGGGTCAATATGCGCAAGCTCGCAGCGCGTTTCAAATTGTCATGGGTGCAGCAACAGCTCAAGATCTTTATGAGAAAGCCGCCTTAGGTTTGATCGAAGGGTTGTATATGGGCAGCTTTTATAGTGATGCTCTTAAAGAAGGCAAGAAACTCCTGAGTCGATATCCGAATTCTCCCTCAAAGAGTTTGATTTATTTGAAAATAGCCCGCACAAATTTGAAGTTGATGAAATGGGAAGAAGCGAAGAGTTATTTAAATAAAGTCATCAACGAATTCCCGCAAAGTTTTGAAGCGCCCATTGCTAGAAGTTTACTTGAAGAAAAAGAATTTTTTGCCGTACAGGTTGGTTCATTCTTAGATAAAGACAAAGCCATGCATTTGGTGGAAGATTTGAAAGCTAAGAATCAATATGCTTACATTGTTGAAACCATCATGCCAGACGGCAAGAAATTCTATCGCGTGCGTGTTGGACAAATTTCAGCGCTTGATCAAGCTCAAAGCGTGCAAACTCAATTATCCCGTCAGGGATACCCGTCTCTCATTTATCCTTAATGTCACAAAAAATTATTTTCATCGTTGGTCCAACGGGTGTGGGTAAGTCAGCCCTAAGTCTTGCCATGGCACAACAATGCCAAGGCGAAATTGTTTCATGTGATGCCATGCAGGTGTACCGTGAGGTTAACATTGCCTGTGACAAACCGACCCTTGAAGCGCGGGCGGCAATACCGCATCATATGATCGATGTTGCGTCCGTCGTTGATGAATACGATGTGGCCCAGTTTGCAAAGGCCGCTAATAAAGCCATCCTTGAAATTTTGTCTAGAAATAAAACGCCCTTGGTGGTGGGCGGCAGTGGCATGTATGCGACAGTGCTGCTTGATGGGATCTTTGACGCGCAATATCGCGACGAAGATTTACGCAAGAAATTGTTTGAGAAAGAATCAAGTCAATTGCATGCAGAGCTTGTAACAAAAGACCCCGTTGCTGCGAGTAAGATTCATCCCAATGATGCTATGCGTTTAGTGCGTGCGTTAGAAGTGATATATTTATCAGGCCGCCCCATCTCAGAGCTGCAGCAAAAACGTGAGGGGTTGTGGGGTAAGTATGCTATAACCATGGTAGGGTTAGATCGTAAGCGGTCGTTGCTTTATGAAAAGGCGGAAGCCCGAATTGAGGAAATGTTTCATAAAGGATTAGTTGAAGAAATACGCGCCGTGTCCCCATTACCAATTAGCCGAACGGCTGCAACGTTAATTGGCATACCTGAGGTTCGGGGATATATCGATGGAACACATGATTTAGAGCGCGCGAAATATTTGATGAAGTTATATACCAGACGGTATATCAAGCGTCAGCTCACATGGTTTAGACGAGACAAGCGCATTACTTGGTTTGATGTGGATCAATACAGCTCGCAAGAAATCATTAAAAGGGTGTTATGAGAGAAAAAATTTTATTATGTGTGGTGCAGTTAACCAATCGCAGTGCGTGGACACCAGAAGATGAAGACAATGAAATGCGTGAACTCATCCAGTCCTGCGGCGGGGAAGTCATTGAAACAATTTTTTGCAAAGCATTGCCGCCAACCCCGTCACATTTATTGACCAAGGGTAAGGTTGAAGAAATTGCTGTGCGTTGTCGGGAAGGTGACATTGATGCAGTCGTTGTGACCGCGGATTTAAAAGGCAGTCAACAGCGCAACCTCGAGGAGGATTTTGGGGTCAAGACCTTAGACCGCACACAGGTCATCTTAGATATTTTTGCCAAGAATGCCACGTCGCTCGAGGGTAAAATGCAAGTTGAACTAGCGCAATTGCAATATATGTTGCCAAGGCTCGTTGGTAGCAATGATCAATTGTCGCGTTTAGGTGGTGGTATTGGTACCTCAGGTCCTGGGGAAACAAAATTGGAAGTTGACCGCAGGCGTATCAGCATGCGTGTTGCAAAATTAAAAAAAGAACTCAAAGAAATCACCTTAAGCCGCGAGGTTAAACGTAAGAAACGTCACGAGCATGAAATACCGACGGTGGCACTCGTAGGTTATACCAATGCGGGTAAGAGCACCTTGCTCAATGCCTTGACAAATGCGGGCACCAAGACGCATGACGGTTTATTTACAACCTTAGATTCGCTCTCACGGCAATGTGATTTGCCTAATCATCATAAAGTGGTATTCTCAGATACCGTCGGATTTATGCATGATTTGCCTCATGGGCTGATTGAAGCATTCAAAGCTACGCTCGAAGAAGTGTCGCATGCCGATTTGTTGCTCCATGTCATTGATATTAGCAATCCCAATTACCGTAATCTATACGCATCGGTAAATGCTGTCTTGGAAGAATTAAAAGTTTTAGATAAGCCAACCATCTTGGTTTTAAATAAAATTGACCTCTGCGAAGATCGTAGCCGATTCGACACCTTTGTGCCGACAAACAAAGCCGATCAACCGCGGGTTGAACATATTGGCATTAGCGCAGCCAAAGGCGAAAACATTCATTCGTTGTTGTTGATGGTTGAAGAGCATTTAACGTCGGGTAGTGTGGCCGTTGATGTGGTGGTGCCGGCTGGCCGTATGGATTTAGTTAATCTGGCGCACTCCAATGGTCAAGTTGAAGATGTGAAGTTTTTAGCTAAGGGCATACGCATCAAGGCGCTATTGCCAGCTAAGACGGCAGCCATCATCAACCGCGGCGCACTTAAGTCCAGTTAGCGTCGATTGACAATATATATAAACTGTGTTAAATTGACCAAATGAAACGCACTTCAAAACTACTTGCCGCATTTGTATTCTTTGCATTTTTATTTCCCAATATAAGCCATGCCGTGTGGATTTGGACACCGCAAACGGGTAAGTTTGTTAACCCTAAGATGGCAGTTAAATCAACCCCTCGTGAGCAATTGGAATATGCCTTGGCGTTCATGGATGGTAAAAAGTACCCTCAGGCCATGTCCGAGTTAAAGAAGTTAGTTAAGAATTATCCGCGCGCCAAAGAAGCCCCTGAAGCTCAATATTACATTGGACAAATATTAGAGGACACCAATAAACCTTATGATGCGTATAAAGCCTATCAAATTGTTATTGATAAGTATCCTTTCAGTGAACGTGCTGCAGAGATCGTAGGTTTGCAATTTAACATTGCAAATCAGTTATTGGTTGGTAAGGATAAAAAAGGCAAATGGGTGCAAGCCATCGTAGGTGGGGATGATCGTATTATTGAGATATATCGCTCGGTGATTAAAAATGCACCATACGGCAAATATGCGGCTGAAGCGCAATATAAGATTGGCTTATATTTAAAAGAGCGTGAATTGTATCAAGAAGCCCGTGATGAATTTGAAAAGACCTTAGGAGATTATCCTAATACCGAATGGGCTAAGGCCGCTAAATTTCAGATTGCCATGGCAGACACTGATCGTTCAGGCAGCATTCAACATGAACAAAAGACCACCAGCATTGCCTTGGAAGAATTTAAAGAATTCGTTAAGTCTCATCCTGACAGTGACTTAACACCCGAAGCAAAAAAACAAATTGCTCTATTGCGTGATAAGGAAGCACAAAGCGCCTTTGTGGTTGCGCAATTTTATGAAAAACAAAAGAATTATAAGTCCGCCGCAGTTTATTATCAGAATATCGTTAGCTATCATGCCGATACCGCATGGGGTGCCAAAGCCCTTAAACGGTTACGCGCCATTGGTGGGTTCCTCAAATGAGAAAGATCTTTTTGATGTTGGTCTTGGCCTTAAGCGGTTGTGGGTATACCACAGGGTCTTTATTGCCGAGCAATTATCACACCATTCATATCGACGCTTTTAAAAATAAAATCGGGTATTTAAATGAAAGCACACGTGAATTATATATCCCGTTGCTTGAAAATAAGGTGCACGATGCAATTGTTCAACGTTTCCAAAATGATGGTCATATCAAGGTGGAACGTAATGGGCAAACAGATTTGCTCTTAAAGGGTGAATTGATCCGCTTTGAACGCGAAGAATTACGCGTGGATAATGATCAAAATGTAACGGAATATCGTTTACGTGTGACGGTCAATATTGCCTTGATCGATGCCTCTGATGATAAAGAGATTTGGAAAGAAGATTCATTCGCAGGTGAGGCAACGTACTATCTTTCTGGTCCTCAATCCAAGTCCGAAAGCGAAGCGATAGAAGATGCTTTAACCGATTTATCCCGCCGTGTCGTGGAACGGACTTTGGAAAATTGGTAATTTTCTATGGTTTATTTATTGCTTGGGGAAGATCTAAAAGCAAAAGATGCCAAGATCGCTTCGATCAAATCCGCTGCATTTAAAAATCCTGAAGCATTAGTCTTTGACTTTGAACTCCTCGACGCTAATGGCATAGCACCAGATGCCCTTAAAAAAGCACTCATCACCTTGCCTGTCATCAATCAAAAACGTTTGGTCATTGTGCATAATGTGCATAAGTTAAAAGCCAATGATGTGGCGGCATTAAGCCAATTCATGCAGAAATCGGCTATTGTCATTGATCTTATTTTAGAATCTAGTGAAGCATCTCTAAAAGCAGAATGGAAGGATATTATCACGTTATGCCAGACGCAAACATTTGCTTTGCCGCCTAAACCAAATGTTTTCGACATGACCAAACTCATGACAGCTGGTCGCTCAAAAGAAGCGCTTAATATGTTAAGCGGATTTTATCAAGACGGCACGCATCCGTTACAGATCTTAGGTGGATTGGCTTGGTTTTGGGGTAAAGATGGACGCAGACTAGCGCCGGCAGGTTTTGAAATGGGACTTAAAGCATTAGAGGAGGCTGACGTTAATATTAAACGCAGCCGCCTCGATGCAAATTATGCTGTTGAAAAAGTTGTTGTGGAACTAAGCGGTTTTCTTGCTAGTAGTCGCCGATAACATCTTGGCGAAACGGGATTTGCGTCTTGCAGCAGTCTTTTTGTGCATGACTTTGCGCTTGGCAGCTTTATCAAACTTCTTATAAAGTGTCTTTAACAAATCTTTAGAATCTTTTTGTTTGCCTTCAACAGCGACGACAAAAGATTTCAAAGTCTTTTTAAGGTCGGTCTTGATGTCCAGATTTTGCATGCGTCTGGTGTGAGCTTTACGTGTTTCTTTAATGGCATTACGACGTTGTGGCATTTTTTAAATCTCCATGTTTCTTTAGTTGTTTTAAGTGCGATAATATAGCAAAGAGCTCATTTTATGTCAACTGATAAATCCAACACCCCCCATTCGGGCAAAACCCTCCTAAAGCAAGGTAGTATCGTGTCTCTAGGGGTATTAAGTTCGCGCGCGTTGGGTTTTTTTCGTGATGTGTTGCTTGCTCATTTCCTAGGAACAGGGCTAGTTGCGGAAGCTTTTTTAGTGGCTCAGCGTATTCCCAATTTATTACGTGATTTGGTTGGGGAAGGGGCTGCTAATGCGGCGATTGTGCCGGTTGTGGCGCAATATCAGGAGAAACATTCCAAAGAAGAGCTGCTGAATTTGATCAATGTGATCATGGCATGGGGTATTATCATTTTGGGCGTGATCACGGTATTGGGTGTGTTGTTGGCAGGGCCTATTGTTCATCTCATGGCCCCTGGTTTTACCCATGATGCACAAAAATATGCCTTAACCGTAGAGCTCACCCGCATCATGTTCCCGTATTTAATTCTGATTGCCTTAACCGCGTTTCAAACTGGCATCTTATATGCCATGCGGTCTTTCTTTGCACCAGCCTTTGGGCCTTGTTTGCTTAATATTGCTATGATCTTAAGCGTATGGGTGGCCTGTATCTTTAATAAAGACATGGCTTATATTTTATCATTAGGTGTTTTGGTTGGTGGCGTTTTGCAATTTGGCGCACAGTGGTTGGCGCTAAAACGTTTAGGGGTCAATTGGACATGGCCTAAGTTGCTTCATCACGATGGGGCTAAGAAAATTTTAACGTTATTGCTGCCCAGATTATGGGGCAGTGGGGTGTATCAGGTTAATTTGATCGTCGACACTTTTTGCGCATCCTTGGCTATGATTGTAGGCGAGGGGGGCGTGGCGGCCTTGTATTATGCGAACCGCATCATTTTATTTCCCTTAGGCGTGTTTGGTTATGCGGCAACCTCAGTTAGTTTGCCGTCGCTGTCTAAGATTGCTGCCAGTGGGGACATGGTTAAATTTAAGAATACGGTGTTATTTGCATTGCGTAATTTGACGATTGTGCTGGTCATTTTTGCAGCGATTTTTTTAATGTTTTCGCAATGGATCATCCATACGGTTTTTGAACGCGGCGTCTTTGATGCGTATTCTACACATATCACGGCGCAGGTTCTATTTTATAGCGCGATTGGTTTGCCGTTTTATGGCATGGCCCGCATTTTAGCCTCCGCGTTTTATGCCTTGCATGACACCAAGACCCCCGTGAAAGCTGCGGCGATATGTTTGGTGATTAATGTCACACTCAATGTCATCTTAATGTTTCCTCTAAAAGTTGGCGGCATCGCCTTGGCGAGCAGCATCGCCAGCATGGCCAATACATGGATATTATGGACACAATTAAACAAAAAGTTAAAAGTCTCCCCTTAACCAGCGGCGTTTATATTTACAAAGACAGCAACGGCCAGATCATTTATATTGGCAAGGCTGTTAATCTGCGTCGTCGGGTGGAATCGTATTTTCGCGGCAAAACCAAGTCGCTAAAGACGGATTTATTAGTTGAGCATATTGCTGACATTGAGATCATGGAAACATCCTCTGAAGCCGAGGCCTTGATCTTAGAAGCCAGCTTGGTTAAGAAGCATTTACCTAAATATAATATTGAACTCAAAGATGGTAAGACCTATCCGTATATTCAAATCACCAAGGAAGAATTTCCGCTTGTATCCGTTGTACGCATCAATCATCGCAAATTCAAAGATATCCCAACAAATTTATATGGTCCTTATGTAAATCCATTCTTAATCCGTGAAGCCTTAGGGATTATCCGCAAAATTTTCCCGTTTCGCAGTTGCGAGCCCTATGTCAATAAACTCTGTCTGGATTTTCATATTGGTTTATGTTCTGGACCATGCGAGGGAAAAATAAGTAAAGAGGATTACAATCGCAATATCCGCAACGTCCGCTTGATCTTAGAGGGCAATAAAGACGCGCTGTATCGCAATTTGCGTAGCGAAATGGAAAGCTTGGCCAAAGATAAACAATATGAAGCTGCCTCCGTCGTACGTGATCAAATCCGCGCGATCGGTGCGCTGTATTCAGGCACAAAAGACATCAATTATTTTAAAGAAGCCGAGCAATTGCAACGCGCGTTGGGTATTGATAAAGCCATTAACCGCATCGAATGTTTTGACATTTCAAACATCATGGGCAATCAGGCTGTGGGCTCGATGGTGTCATTTTTAAACGGCAAGCCTGATAAGAAAAATTACCGCAAGTTTCGCATCAAAACCGTGCAAGGCATCGATGACTTTTCCATGATGGCTGAAGTCGTTCGCCGACGTTATACAAGATTAAAAAACGAAGGCACTCTTTTCCCTGATTTAATTCTCATTGATGGCGGCAAAGGCCAATTAGGTGCCGCGACCGAAGAGCTAAAGAAATTAGGCATACACATCCCTATTGTGTCCTTAGCCAAGAGGGAAGAAGAGCTTTTTCTACCCAACAAACGCAACGCCATCGTCTTACCCAAAGAATCTCTAGGTCTTAAACTGGTCATGCGTGTCAGAGACGAAGCCCATCGTTTTGCGGTGAGTTATCATCGGTTGTTAAGGTCAAAGGCGGTTATAGGTTAGATTTAAAAGGATGCGTACAATTTGTACATACCCTTTTAAATAAAATTATGTCGATAAAGTTGTTATTTAAAGTGTCCGATAAAATCGGACGGTTGTCGACATTGTTTCGACAATTGAAATTAATTTCGAATTTATAAAAGATTTGCGCATGTGTACGCATAATGGTACACTCTAAATGGGAGGAATAATATGGTAAATACGATATCGGTTAGAGAATTACGGCCGCAGTTGGCGCATGTGATTAGCAATATTCATGATAAGTTTGATCGTTATGTGATCACGAAGCGGGGTAAGCCTGAGGTTGTTATGATGAGCATTGAAGATTATGAGGGGCTTTTAGAAACGTTGGATATTCAAAGTGATAAAGAATTGATCAAAAGATTAAAACAGGCCGAAAAAGACGTTAAAGCAGGCAAAGTTAAATCTTTAGAGGATATTAAAAGAGAGTTAAAGCTTGTATAAAATTGCGTTGGCAAAGAAAGCTGAATATTTTTATTTAAAACTATATTCTTCTGATCGGGAGCATTTCAAAAGGATTAGTGTTGCTTTAGAGGGTTTAAAAACGGATCCTTTTCAGGGAAAACCGCTTAAGTTTGAATTAAAAGGGCACTATTCGCTTCGCGTTGGATTTTATAGAATCATTTATACAATTGAGCGTCAAGAAGTCATGATCATTGTTTTAGATATTGGACATCGGCGAGAAATATATAAAACAAGATCTTGATTCAAATAAATAGTCGACAATCCCATCATTTACGTCTAATATACACTCTTTATTACTGGATCATTTTGGCGTTATTTTAGAAAGGTTTTCATGGATATTGGAATTGTCGGTTTGCCTAATGTGGGTAAATCATCGTTATTTAATGCGTTAACTGGTGCGGCAGCAGCGGCGGAAAATTTTCCTTTTACGACCATTGAACCCAATATTGGGGTTGTGCCCTTGCCTGATGAGCGCATGGAAGTTTTTGCTAAGGAATGGGGTTCTCAAAAGATCGTTCCTTCAGGTATTCGTTTTGTGGATATCGCAGGGATTGTTAAGGGCGCTTCGCAAGGGGAAGGGTTGGGTAATAAGTTCTTGGCCAATATTCGCAGCGTCGATGCCATTGCGCATGTCGTGCGTTGTTTTAAAGATGACAATGTGGTCAATGTCATGAGTGAACTTAATCCTCAAAGTGCCGCGGATATCATTGAAACAGAATTATTGCTCGCGGACATCCAACAAGCCCAAAAAGGCATTGAGAAGTGGACGAAGACAGCTAAGGGTGGGGATGCGGAAGCGAAAAAGCGTGTAGAAATTTTAAATGTATTGATCCAAGGATTTAATGATGGTAAACCTGCCCGTAATCAAGGCTTACCGCTTGAAGATTATGCAGAGTATCAATTCTTAACCGGCAAGCCATTGCTCTATGTGGCCAATACCGACGAGGGTGAACCTGATCCTGTGTTGCTAAAGCCTTTGCAAGAACGCGCGGCTAAAGAGGGCGCATCATTAATCACCTTATGTACAAAGATCGAAGCAGAAATTGTACAGCTGCCTAAAGAAGAGCGTGAAGAATATTATGCGTCGGCTGGCATTGAAACCCCAGGGTTGGCGCGTTTGGCTAAAGCAGGCAAAGATTTATTAGGCCTCATTTGTTTCTTTACCGCTGGGCCGCAAGAAGTGCATGCATGGCTAATCCCTAAAGGCACGCGTGCGATTAAGGCGGCAGGAAAGATTCATAGTGATATCGAACGCGGGTTTATTCGCGCGGAAATTTATAAGTACGATGATTTAGTCAAGCATGGCACTTACAAAGCCTTACAAGAAAAGAATTTGGTTACCCTTGAAGGCAAGGAT
The DNA here is from genome assembly GCA_964572155.1 of uncultured Planctomycetales bacterium. Classification (GTDB taxonomy): domain Bacteria; phylum Omnitrophota; class Gorgyraeia; order Zapsychrales; family Fredricksoniimonadaceae; genus JACQQW01. The sequence continues at coordinate 436,071 of CAZNDZ010000001.1, forward strand.
TATGAAATGAAAGACGGGGACGCGGCGTATTTTCGCTTTAGCGTGTAATTTATGAATGAAGTCATTAATAAACAATTACAAGATGTAGCCCAAAGGCTGGCTGGCCTAAGGGGGTATCTTTGACATTGCTAATAAAGAACGCTCCATCGTCGACATTCAAGCGCAGATGAATGAAGGTGACTTTTGGGATGATCAGACAAAAGCCAACCGTATCATGCAGGAATTAAAGTCGCTTAAAAGTGTTGTTGAGCCTTTCAATGAATGTATCAAGCGCACGCAAGATGCGCAGGAACTCTTAGAAATTTCCAGCGACGATGCCTCCATGGTCGCCCAGATTGAAACAGAAATACAAGAACTAAACGCGTTGATTGAGAAAACAGAATTGCAGGCCATGTTGGCAGGGCCGTATGATAATAGCAGTGCGCTGTTGGGTATTAACGCTGGCGCAGGCGGTACCGAATCTTGTGATTGGGCCATTATGCTGTTTCGCATGTATAATCGCTGGGCGGAAAGCAAGGGTTACAAAATTGATGTGATTGATTATCTCGAGGGTGAAGGCGCGGGTATTAAGAATGCCATGTTGCGCATCCAAGGAGATAAAGCTTACGGATATTTGAAATCAGAAAAAGGGGTGCATCGGTTGGTGCGCATTTCACCGTTTGATGCCAATAAACGTCGACATACGTCATTTGCGTCTGTCGAAGTGATCCCTGAGATCGAAGATGATATTGTGATTGCGATCGACCCATCGGAACTACGTATCGATGTTTTTCGTGCCTCTGGCCCTGGCGGACAGAGTGTTAATACAACGGACTCCGCGGTGCGCATCACCCATTTACCGACGGGATTAGTCGCGCAGTCGCAAAAAGAACGTTCGCAGTTGCAGAATAAAGCACAGGCCATGAAAGTCTTGCGCGCACGTTTGCATGAGATTAAAATGCGTGAGCAAGAAGCAGTGCTTAATAAAGAAGTTGGGGACAAACAAAAGATTGAATGGGGCAGTCAGATCCGCTCCTATGTGTTGCAGCCATACATCATGGTCAAAGACCATCGCACCGGCGTAGAATCCGGCAATGCCCAAAAGGTGCTCGATGGTGAAATCGACCAGTTCATTGAAGGGTATTTGAAAACAAAGCCCGAAGATCGTGATAAGCGATTGAAAAATAAAGGAAACGACGATGTTTGATTTTCTAATCCGTAACACGGTGGTGAAATCCGCTCAGAATCATATCAATCGATTAGCTCCAAAAGTTCAGGTGCATGTTCATCCAGAAGCGCCATTGCCATCGATTAGCTTGGTTAAGAAGCTCGCTAGCCGTGCTGCTGCCATCTGTGCCCTAGAATCAAAGATCAGCGCTTTATCTGACGAGCAATTAAAAGCAAAGACCGCTGAATTTAAAGCCAAGATTGCACAAGGCATATCGAAGTTAAAGGCAGAATATAATCAATTAGAAGAAAATCATCGTCGTGCTCATAGCGCTCAAGAACGTGAAGATATTTCCGTTCAATTAAAACGCGTATCCAAAGAATTATTTGAAGCTAAGCAAGTGCAATTAGATGAGATATTAAATGAAGCTTTTGCCGTCGTGCGTGAAGCAGGTAAACGCGTGCGTGGTATGCGCCATTTTGATGTGCAGTTGGTTGGTGGTATGGTTTTACATAATGGTGGTATTGCAGAAATGACGACAGGGGAAGGTAAGACTTTGGTGGCTACATTGCCAGCCTACACCAATGCCTTAACGGGGGACGGCGTGCATGTGGTAACTGTGAATGATTATTTAGCACATCGTGATCGCAATTGGATGGGGCCCATTTATGAATTTTTAGGATTGACCGTTGGCTGTATTCAGCATGATATGAATCCCCGCCAGCGTCAAGAAGCGTACAATTGTGATATCACCTACGGAACCAACAATGAATTTGGTTTTGATTATTTGCGCGACAACATGGTGTCGTTTAAGGAAGAAATGGTGCAACAGAAAGGCCATGCGTTTGCCATTGTCGACGAAGTTGATAGTATCTTGGTTGATGAAGCTAGAACTCCACTTATCATTTCTGGTCCTGCAGAAGAAAGTACTGATAAATATTACACCGCCTTTAAAATCGTTCGTGAACTCAAAGGTCGTCGTGTGACGGAAGCGCAAGAAATTGATGCCAAGCATAAGGGTGAAGATTTGTCTGTTGGTTTTGATTATGTAGCGGATGAAAAGAATAAATCTATCTCCATGACGGAGCAAGGCGAGAATAAAGCCGCGGCCATTTTTGGGGTCAAGAACTTGCACGAGATTGATACCGTCGAATATCGCCATCATGTGATTTGTGCATTGCGTGCCAAAGAATTTTTCAAGGTGGATGTGGATTATGTGGTTAAAGATGGCAAGGTCATCATTGTTGATGAGTTTACAGGGCGCATGATGGCAGGTCGACGCTGGTCAGATGGGTTGCATCAAGCGGTTGAAGCCAAAGAAGGCATTCGCATTGAACGCGAAAATCAAACCTTGGCCACGATTACTTTCCAGAATTATTTTCGCATGTACAACAAATTAGGCGGGATGACAGGTACAGCCTATACAGAAGCCAATGAGTTTAAACAAATTTATAATCTAGACGTGGTTGTTATTCCAACCAATCGTCCTTTGGTTCGCAAGAACTATCCTGACTGCATTTATAAGACCGAAGCTGAGAAATACAATGCGGTTGTTGAAGAGATTGCGGCAGCGCATGCCAATGGTCAGCCAGTACTTGTTGGTACGATCTCGATTGAAAGATCCGAAGTCATTTCTACCTTATTGCGCAAGAAGGGCGTGCAGCATCAAGTGCTTAATGCCAAATATCATGAAATGGAAGCGCATATTATCGCGCAAGCAGGGCGTTATAAGGCGGTCACCATTGCCACCAACATGGCAGGTCGTGGTACAGATATTATGCTCGGTGGTAACGCGGAATATTTAGCGCGCGCCATGGCTGAAGAAAAAGGCAAAAACGTCAACGACGAAGAACGCGCCGCCATGATCACCAAATTCATTGATCAATTCAAAGCTCAAGTGGCCAAAGAAAAAGAACAAGTGTTGGCCGCCGGTGGTTTGCTTGTTTTAGGGACAGAGCGTCATGAGAGCCGTCGTATAGACAATCAGTTGCGCGGTCGTTGCGGTCGTCAGGGTGACCCAGGTGGATCGCGTTTCTTTGTGTCCCTGCAAGATGATTTGATGCGTTTGTTTGCGTCGGACCGCATCATGTTTGTCATGGAAAAGATGGGTATGGAAGAAGGTCAAGTCATTGAGTCGCGCATGGTATCTGGTGCGTTGGAAGTTGCCCAGAAACGTGTTGAAAATTATAACTTTGAAATCCGCAAACAATTGCTCGAGTATGACAATGTCATGAACAAACAACGTGAGGTCATTTATACTTTGCGCCGTTCTATCCTCGAGGGTGAAAATTTAAAAGATGTGGTCTTAGATGCGATAGCTTCCGCCTCGGATGAATTAGTCGCGCAATATGTTGAGTTAAGTGCGCAAGGCGAAGGGAACTTTGAAGGTTTGGCCGAACAAATTGTTAGCCGATTTAATTGTGATATTCGCCCGACAATTGATCATTTAAAAGCGCTGCCTGTGTCGCAAGTCAAAGACGATATTTTAGACATGCTCTATAAGGCCTATGAAGCCAAAGAAGCGCAACTAACAACGGATTTGATGCGTCGTATGGAGCGCATGGTGTTATTACATGTCATCGACACCAAATGGAAAGATCATTTGCATACCATGGATCATATCAAGGATGGTATCTCGCTACGTGCCTTGGGTCAAAAAGATCCATTGGTCGAATATAAAAAAGAAGGCTTTGCCATGTTTAAGAACATGTATGCAACCATCCATCAAGAGGTTGCGTCACTCATGTTTAAGTTGGAACCGCCACCAGAAGCCGATCGCCCACGTTCAGTGTTTAGCGGCATCACCCAAAAAGCCATTCATCAAGAAGTTGGTCCAATGCCAACCATTAGGCCTCAAGCAGGAGAGCAACCTGCGCAACCTCAAGCGTCAGTTACTCCGACGGTCATGCCGGTACGCAGTGGAGAAAAAGTTGGACGTAATGATGATTGCCCTTGTGGTAGCGGAAAAAAATATAAAAAATGCTGCGGACGATAATTAGCGTTTTAATTTCTGCCGTCTTATTGATTGTTGCTTTTCCTCAACTCCATTGGTCTATCCTTGCATGGTTCGGCCTTGTGCCGTGGCTCTTACTGCTTGAAACAAAAAGCCTGCGCGCCGCTTTTGGTTGGTCTTACCTTGTTGGTTTTCTTTTCTTTGCAGGAACTCTGGGCTGGTTTGTTTATGTGACCTATGCCGGCGCCATTGTTTTAATCGCGTATTTATCGTTATATTTTGCTGTCTTTGGTTTAGCCTACCGTTACTTTAAAAATTATCCCACAGTATGGCGCATCCTTATTTTATCGTCGGTGTGGGTGGTGTTAGAATTTATCCGCGCACATCTTATTTCAGGTTTTAGTTGGGGATCATTGGCGCATAGTCAATATAACAATACCTTTCTCATTCAAATATCTGACATCACAGGATTTTATGGCGTTTCATTTTTGATCGTGGCGGTTAATTTGCTCATTGTCTTTAGCATCAAACGCTCTCAAGCCATTGCACAAGCACAAGTCATCATCATGGCGTTGCTGTTCTTAACACTAGCCTATGGCCTTTGGCGGGTGTACACATTTCCCAAATACATCACTCAAGTTACCGTCGGTGTTGTTCAACCCAATATTAATCAAGACATGAAATGGGATACACGGCTTCAACCATGGATTGTGCAAAAGACCATTAATTTAAGCGAGCCATTAGCTAAAGAGCGCTTAGATCTGATTGTTTGGCCTGAAACATCTTTGCCGGGTGTGGTGAGTGAAGTGCCGCATTTGGTGGATGTGATCAGCCGCAGCGCTATTCAAATGAAGACGCCCATTTTAATGGGGGCAATCACCGACGATCATCGTCAATATTATAATTCAGCATATTTGTTAAATGAAGCAGGACAGATGCAAAGCCGATACGATAAAATTCATCTTGTGATGTTTGGGGAATATATCCCGTGGCGATTTATGTTGGGTTGGCTTGCCAACATTGTGGGCTTAGAAGATTTTACGGCGGGCAAGACATATACATTAATGCACGTTGGTCAAACGCAGGTTCCGTTTGGGGTGTTGATTTGTTTTGAAGATTCGCTAGGGTATTTGTGGCGCAATTTTACCAATGCAGGCGCTCAATTTATGGTTAATATGACCAATGACGCATGGTTTAAAGACACCAAGGCGCCATTTATCCATATGTCCGCAAGCATTTTTGCCAGCGTCGAGAATAAACGAGCTTTGGTGCGCGCCGCAAATACGGGGGTTAGTGTTTTTATTGACCCCTTCGGTCGTGTATTATCTGGCGTTGAAAATGCCGTTCATAAGCGCACCTTTATTGCGGGTAGCGCGTGGAACAGCATTCCTGCGGTGACGACGAAGACGATCTATACAAAATATGGAGATTTTTTTACATATGCCTGTTTCTTGGCTATACTAGTTGGGTTAGCTCAAAGGAGAAAATATGTCTAATAAAAAAGTGTTGATTATTGATGATGATGATACAGTTCACATGATTGTGACCAAAATCTTGTCGGAATCTGGCTATTTGGTTGTATCAGCCAAGAATGGCGAGCAAGGCTTTCAACTAGCTTTAAAAGAACGCCCCGATTTAATCATCTTAGATGTGATTATGCCAGGCATTAAAGGGCGTGATTTGTGTGTGAAGATTAAATCATATGATGTTATCAAAGAAATCCCTGTTATTTTCTTAACAGCCAAGAATTCACAAGATGATGTGCAGGCGGAATTAGAGGCAGGCGCGGTATCGCATTTAACAAAGCCCATCGACGCTAAAGAAGTGCTCGCGACGGTTAAATCAATCATTGGATAGGCGATGAATAAGGAATTTATTAAAAAGTTTAAAAGGGCTATTGCTCGCTACGCGTATTACTTCTTCTTCTTTCTTTTTAAGTATTTGCCATATCCCGTTATAAAAGCGATTTCAGGATTTTTAATCCCGATAGCGTTTTTTATATTGAAGAAGCTACGAAAGAATGCGCTTGAAACATTGCGCATGGCTTTTGGTCATGAAAAATCAGCAGAAGAACTAGAGAAGATCTGTAAGGATTGTTTTTATAATGCCGGCAGGTCTGCCATTGAGGTGGGGGTATTTAATACACGGCCAAAACAACTTGTTGAACATTTTCATTTCGACGCTGATTCTCGTCGGAATCTAGATAATGCTTTAAAAGAAAATAAGGGCGTTGTGGCTGTTTCAGCTCATTTTGGAAATTTTCCATTGATGTTGCTCTATTTCGCTCAAATTGGCTATCCAACTAATGCCATCATTCGTCCTAGTCGAGATGAGAAAATTGAAGTAAGTTTCCAAGAGGCGCGTCTTCGTCTTGGTCTTAAGACCATTCATAGTTATCCACGTGAATCATGTGTGCGTCAATCGCTTAAATGTTTGCGTCAGAAAGAATTGTTGATTGTTTTGATGGATCAAAATACGGGCAGCAAATCTGGCGTTTTTGTTAACTTTTTTGGTCAAAAAGCAGGAACCCCGACGGGGGCTGTTATCTTTGCCATGCGCACCCAATCACCCATTGTGCCCATGTTTACGATCCGAGACGGATACGATACACACAAGGTTGTTGTCGAGCCACATTTCTATATTGAAACAAAAGATACCGATGAAGAAACCGTGGCGCATAATGTCCAGCGCATCACCAGCATCATCGAGCGCTACATTCGCCAATACCCGTCGGAATGGGGTTGGATGCATAAACGCTTTAAGAGTAAGCCCAATGAATAAAACCGTATTATTTATCGTAGGTTTTTTGGTTGTCATCGTAGGCGTTGCTTTAGTGCTACGCTATTGGGATGATACGGTCATCGTCTTTCGAGGGACTGTTCCTGCGGCGATTGCCGTCTTGGGGCTTGTCCTCATGTTTGCTGCGAGTTTAAAAAAATGATCAAGCTTGTCATGTTTGATTTAGATGGCACCTTGGTCAATGCCTACCACGCGGTTACCGCCAGTGTTAATTACACCTTAAAACAATTTGATTTGCCCAAACGCACTTACGCCGATGTCAAAGCCGCGGTGGGTATGGGTGATACACATTTGCTCGCGCATTATGTAGGGGAAGCGCGCAAAGAAAAAGCCGTGCGTTTTTATCGGGCGCATCATGCCAAAGCACTTGTGGCCAAAGGCGGCCTGCGATTTTTGCCACAGGTAAAAAGTTTGCTTAATTATTTGCAAAAGCAAGGGTATTGTTTAGCCATTGTCACCAATCGCCCTCAAAAGTTTACAAAAGTCGTTTTAAAAAAGTTAGATATGGCCCATTATTTTGACATGGTGCTTTGTGCCGACACGACCAAGATGCCAAAACCCGATCCAGGGATGTTACGTTTGGCTTTAAAGCGGAAAAAACTAACCGCTAAACAAGCTATTTTTGTGGGGGATATGGATATTGATGTTCATACAGGAAAAAATGCAGGGATTTTGACCGTAGCCGTGGCCACTGGCTCTACTCCCTTTGCAAAATTAAAATTATTGCATCCTGACCGAATTATCTCTAGAATAGGCAAACTAAAAAACATCATTAAGGAGTTAGAGTCATGAGTAAGCGTTTAAAGAAGGGTAGAATGCGTTGGCGTTCTAAGAAAGCAAATCACGGTACAAAACCCGGCAGAGGGTAATACATGTTTAAATTGGTTTTGTCCTTGCTGTTGGTGGGTAGTTTAACCGGCTGCGTTGCCGCTCCAATCATTTTGGTTGGCGCTGGTGCCGTCGGTGGTTATGCTATTTCGCGTGACACATTTGAAGGCAATACCAATAAATCCCAAGATGAGCTTTGGGATAGTGCCAATAAAGTTTTGAGCATCATGGGTTCGATCGATCATAGTGATCGCAAACGCGATGAATTAGACGGCCATGTCAATGGCGCAACCGTATGGATCACCGTTATTCCTGTCAATGCATCGACGACCAAGTTACGTATCAAAGCCCGCAAGAACTTACTTCCTGCAATTGGCATAGCTCAAGATGTATATGCCAAGATCATTAACTTAACAGAATAATGATATTGGGTTGTGGATCGAGGCTGTTGACATTTGTTCTTTTTTAAGTAGAATAAGCATCTCTTTTATGCCGAGATAGCTCAGGTAGTAGAGCGCGGGCCTGAAAAGCCCGGCGTCGACAGTGCAAGTCTGTCTCTCGGCACTTTTTTCCTCCCATCACAAATTCTTCAAAAAATAGTGAAACTTTTAAGCGCCTGTCCTTGTCTAAATGATTGAAACAATCAAACCAAGGAGATTAACATGGTGCCCCAAAAAGCTTTAGTTCTTACTACAATTGTTTTAGCTGGGATTGTCTTACTCCAACCCAATGTTTCTTATGCCCGCGATAGTCATCGCGATTACAGACATGATGATCGGTATGAAGATCGTCATGCGTATCGGTATCATGATGCCCCACGTAACGGTTTTTCGATATCTTTTGGTGGAACACGTTTTTGGTATAGCGAAGGGCGATATTATCGATTCGAAAAGCCCTGCGTTGTGTATCGACCTCCCGTGACGTATGTGCAAGTGCCAAGCCATGTGCTGGTTGCTGGACCGACGGTAATCCATGAATCGACACCGGTTGTACTTCAAGAAGATGGTTTTTATACGGTCAATATCCCTAATGAAAAAACAGGGGGCTATACCGAGGTTACATTGAAGCGTACGGATAAAGGATTTTTAGGACCACAAGGTGAGTTTTATCCAGACTTCCCCAAGGTGGCACAATTAAAAGCCATGTATGTTAAATAGAAAATATTCTAAAATAGGACTAAGATATGATTAAAATAATATTAACCGTGGTGGTGTTAGGAAGTTTTTTGTTAATCCCAGCCATAGCAGCGCATATATTGCAAGATGGCAATGAGAATGAAACTATTTGATCGTTATATGTGTCTAAGTTAGTAGAAGAGGGTTTGATGGATTTAGTCAGTGATGACATTTTGAAGAAAGCAGCGGCAGGGGATGTGGATGCCTTTGAGCAAATTTATCGTGCCTATGCCCCGTTTGTTTTTAATGTGGCGCTGCGGATGTTACAAAAACGTGAAGATGCTGAGGAAATTGTGCAGGAGGTTTTTGTGATGGTGCATGGTAAGCTCAATGGGTTTATGTTCCGTTCATCCTTAAAGACATGGGTGTATCGCATCACGGCTAATCAATGCTTAAACTATTTAGAAAAGCATAAACGTCACAACAAAGGTCGCGTTGATTTTGAAGATGTGAGCGGGTCCTTAAGCACAGCTAACGAAACACATGTTAGTATAGAGAAAGAAGATCAGGCGCACAGGGTAGAACAATTGTTGAGTTTGCTTAACCCCGATGAGAAAGCTTGCGTGGTGTTGCGTAGCATTGAGGGTTTAAGCTATGAAGAAATCTCCAAAAGTTTAAATGTCAATATCAATACGGTCAGAACCAGACTAAGAAGAGCACGTGAAAAAATGATGGACCAGCGTGTGGAGGTGATTTAAATGAACTGTGAACAATCCCAAGAAATGCTATTATCCGATTACCATGACGGACGTCTAAGTGCGCATCAGCGTCGAGAGATTGATCAACATCTAACCGTTTGCCCAGCGTGCAAGCTTTTATCCGAGCGTATTTATGATCAAACAATTAAGCCATTTAATCAAACCGAACATGCCATGCCAGATGATTTTTGCTGGAGCCAGATCAAACGCCGCATTGCTCAAGTGCCAGCACCTGCTCCAAAGCCATTTTGGCTGTTGCGCCCAGCATTGGTTTTTTCTAGTTTGTGTGTGATGTTAATGATCGGGGGCGTTATCTTTAAGCAATATACAATCAGTCAAACACCGTCGATTGCGTATATGCTAAGCAGTGACACGGACACCAATGATGAAGTCAGTGCAAGCATCGAAGAGTATTTTTTATAAAAACAACAAGGAGTATTCTATGAAAAGAGCATTAACAGCCGTTTGTTTGAGCATGGTTTTAGCAGCACCCATGGCCCACGCCAAGATGGATGGGGGCATGTCCCACGAACGTGGCATGCGCATGGAAAAGCGCATCGATGAAATGTTTTCTCAATTAGATCTTACTGCAGAACAAAAGAAATTGATCGAGGCCAATAGAGCAAAAAATAAAGAATCACGACGAGCCATTATGCAAGAAATGAAAAATAGCATGAAGGCAACAGGTGATGAATTAAAAAAGACCGATTTAGATATGGCAAAAATCACGGCCTTGCATGAAGAACAAAAGAAATTATTTAACAAGATGTCCGACGATCGCTTCAAGTCAGTGTTGGAAGTGCGCAAGATTTTAACCAAAGAGCAATTCATTAAGTTCTTAGAAATGATGGAAAAACGGGTTAAGCATGACAATCCTTTTAAAGAGCAATAATCGATAAATCCTAAAGCTTCCTGCCTGCCGGCAGGGACGCTTCTATATAAGCTTCTTGACCTCCGATTGAAAATCAAGTATAAAAGACTCTCGTGCTGGCGTAGCTCAGTTAGTAGAGCAGGGCATTCGTAATGCTCAGGCCGGGGGTGCAATTCCTCTCGCCAGCTTTTCTAAGAAATCGCTTTCCCATAAACCACCTGCAGACCTTGTTTCTTCTCTATATATCACGCATACTTTAAGCGTGAAATCAATACGATGTACGATCCTTATCCTTGTTGCATTTGTGGTCAACACGTTTGGCCCTATGCCTGTTTTTGCCGGTGAAGTTGTTGTCCCCGTCATGCCAACACCTGGGACAATGGTTTCTTTAAGCCAAGCATTTACCCCAGCACATTTAAAAGGCATTGTCATTCATCCAGATAATGCGTTGCAATTTGATTTCTTAATTCACAAGGGCGACGGAAATCTAACAGTGGATCAGAAATCAGAAGAGTATAATAAGCTCATCAAATATTTCTTGGCCTCATTGACGGTTGCGGATAAAGACCAATGGGTGAACCTCTCCCCATATGAAAAGAATCGCATTGTCGAAGACAATTTTGGTAAGACCGAAATGGGCCGTGACTTGCTCGCCCAAGATTACTTGCTTAAACAAATCACCTCGTCGCTCATGTATCCTGAAAGCGGACTGGGTAAATCATTTTGGGATAAAGTTTATGCAAAAGCATACCAAGAACTCGGTAATACAAATATTCCAGTCAACACCTTCAATAAAGTTTGGATCGTCCCAGATCAAGCCGTCATCCACGAGAGTGGCAACACCGCCTTGATCGTCAAGAGTCACTTAAAGGTCATGTTAGAAGAAGATTATTTAGCCATCGAAAAAAATAAGGTAATCCCCACTGATTTGCATCAAAAAACAGATGCAAATCAAAGCGCGGGGACCGCTCAAGCTATTCGGCAAATTATACTCCCAGAGCTTGAGCGTGAAGTCAACGAAGGCAAAAACTTTGCCCAATTACGTCAAGTCTTCTCAGGGATGATTTTAGCGACGTGGTATAAGCGCGCCTTAAAAGAATCACTATTAGGCAAAGTCTATGCCGATAAAGCCAAGGTCAAAGGCATTGATCAGAATCCTGAAAACAATGAAAAGATCTACCAACAATACCTACAAGCCTTCAAGAAAGGCGTTTACAACTACATTAAAGAAGACAAAGACCGCTACACCAACCAACTAATCCCCAGAAAATATTTCGCGGGTGGGGTGCAAAATATTACTGACAAGATTATGGATAGAGCAATTGTTAGTAAAGAGATTATTCAACGTGATATTTTTAATAATAGCCCAACGTTAGATGCGGCAATGACAAATGTTTCAGTTAGAACTGCTGTCTTAGGTGGATTTCAAGCAGCAAAAAAACAAGCGCAGAATGAAAAGCTAAATCAACCGGTGCAGGATCAGAATAATCAATCGAGTAAGAATGAGGCGATGATGAGTCGTAACATGCCAAGGTTTGCCGCCGCAACGCTTGCGTTTGGACTTTTCTTTCAAGGTCGATTATATGATCCTCAAGCCACAGTATCGAATCCCGTTGCAGGGATTTATAGTGTCATTTCGCCAAAGAGTTTCTCAAAGTTTGAGAATATGATCGACAAGATGCCAAATGATTCAAGAAAAAAAAGATTTAGTATGTTTAAGGGTAAGTTCAGGCAAAAATCCATTATGAGTGTTATTGATAAGATCATCGACGAAGAAGATGGTCGTGGAAGAGGGGCCACAACCAAAGTAATATTTGAACGATTAAGAAATGATTATCTTGGTCCATTAGGATTTGATAGGTTTACTGACGAAGAAAGTAAACAAACTGAAATCAATGCTTTGGTTGATGCGTTGAGGCCGGATGTTGAAGCATATCTGACCATACGTAATCTTTTATTAAATAGATATGTAACATCAGATGCAGCCATGAGTGGCAATAAAACATTAAATGCTATCATAGTAGCAGCCTTTGCTATGAGCATTGGCCTTGGTTATGCGATTTATGATATAAGAACAACTCCTGAGGAACAAAATTCTGTAGCAACCATAAAGGGATTATTTGGTTCAAAATACATTTCTTCTAATATTTTAGAAACGGTCCAGATGGATGGGAGTTATATATATTCTGTCGAGAATAAAATGGCTAAAACAGAGCAAGAAAATAGGTTTATAAAGTTTATGGGAGATGTAAGGGATAATAAAATTAACCCTGCAGAAATAGATGAATTTATTAAAGATAACAACATTGACATAAATGGTGATTTTGGGAAAGCTGTATTAAGATTAAGAAACAGCAATGCTCGTGGGGTGATCGTAGGGATTAATCCGGATGGTTCCATTAGCATCAAAGAAGATAAAGCAATGACTAAGGGTGGTATTGATTTGGATGGGGCTAATTTGGATTTGTTGATTAAGCGGGATGGGAAGGGTGTGCCGTTGCCGTTGGCTCAACAAGATATATCACAATTAAATGAGATTGAAGGGTTTGTGCCGCGGATTATTGAGATTCGTCCTGCCATGAATTTATCTGTTTTTTCAAAGGGTAATTAATTAAAAATTCTTATCATTCCTGGGCAATGGGCATTTGCATATGTTATACTTTTCCAATATGAGAATGTTTTTGCTCCCCATGTTGCTTGTTTTAAGTCTGCCTGTTTATGCGGATACGTCCCGTTTGGATGCTGTTTCTAATGCGTTAGACGCATTTGACCGTAAATTAGATAAAGCCTTTGCTGCCTTTGATCGCGCTGACACAAATTCTAAACAAAATCTTGGATCCCGTAAGATTCAAACACTAGACATGGGTTTTGAAACCTACATGTATAAATATTGGGAAGATATTCCAATCACCAATAAAGGTACGATGAATGGGTATTTTATCAATTATACGTATCGCCCGCCGGAAGATAATGTTTTAAACAATCCCATTTTAAATGCCTATTTATTAGAATTTCGTTATGCCTCGGGTAGTTTGGATTACGAAGGTTCTGGCACCATTGACGGTAAGAAGAATAATAACTTAGAATTGCGCATGTTGTTTGGTAAGGAATATGGTTTGGATGTGAATGCCAATGCCATGCCTTATTTTGGGTTTGGCTATCGCACGTTGTTTGATGAAGGCAATGGCAAGTTATCAAGCACAAATGCCTATGGTTATGACCGACGCTCGACCTATTATTATTTACCCCTCGGTGCTCGATTTAATGTGGGCATGAATCATTGGAAACACACCATGGGGTTGGAGTATGATTTCTTATTGGAAGGTATTCAAATCAGCGATTTGAGTGCAGGGTTCCAATGGAATGCTATTCCAAATCCAAATGTGCATAATCACCAACGTAAAGGCTATGGTGCGCGAGCCACATATCGTTTGGCGTATTCGACACCAAAAGTTGATTTCTTTGTAGAGCCATTTTTCCGTTATTGGAATATTGAAGCATCGAATGTGGTTAATGCGGATATTGATGGGAGTAACGTTGATCTGGTCGAACCTCACAATACGACTAAAGAATTTGGTTCTAAAATCGGTCTGCAGTTTTAAATCCTCTGTTATAATATCCGCATGTTTCTTACGCGGGCACTCTTGCTGATAGTCCTAACCTTGTCGATTTATTCTGTCATGTTGTCTTCGTGGTTTAAAACCATGGATGACCAGTTCTCTATTGTCAGCAATGAGACCATCCAAGATAGTGCCCAGTGGCCTCAGTTATTTAAAGAAGGATATTTTCGCGACCATTCCTATTACCGCCCACTCGTTAACGTTAGTTATGCGTTGGAATATAAAACATTTGGTTTAAATCCTTTTTATTACAATTTAGATAATGTATTGATTCATATTCTAAATGTATTCTTAGTATGGATGTTGGTCGCGATCCTCATAGATATCCAAGTAGGTTTTTGGGTTGCATTGTTGTTTGCGATTCATCCGGTGCAGTGGGAGGCGGTTGCGAATATCTCAGGCAGGGCGATTTTGCTTAGCGCCTTCTTCTCATTGCTCACGTTCATCTTTTATGCCAAACGCCGTTATATCCCGTCGCTATTATGTTTTTCAGTAGGGTTGTTGTGCAAGGAGTCAACGGCCATCATGCCAGGGATTATATTGCTTTATGCGGTTTCTTTTAAGAAGAAGATAAGCCCAATTTTTTGGTTTGTGCCGGTTGTGCTTGCGTATATTTATGTCAGGCATCATTTGGGGATCAATGAGTTCTTTGCGTGGCGCAACATGCAGGAAGGATTGCTTGGGTTTGTAACATTCTTGCGTTCCGTGATCATGTATATCAGGGTCATGGTCTTACCCGTCGATATGCATTTTGATCGATCGTTGAAATTGTTTAGCAGTTTAACTCAGACGGGTGCGGTCATGACAGTTGTTTTTTGGGGCATTATCATTGGTGGACTTGCAGCATGCAAGAGGGCCTTAACACCGCTACATTGGTTGGCATTGGGTTGGTTTGTTTTAACATTGCTGCCTATTTCTCAGATTGTTACGACTATTGGCGTTCAGCCTGGGTATATATCATGCGCCGAGCATTTCTTATACATGACCTGCATTCCTGTGTTCATGGTCGCTGTGCTGCATTTATATAAAATTCATTCAACGCTCGTTCGGGTGTGTTTATTAGGTTTGTTATTCTTCTTTGGCGCAACAACAGTCGAGCAAAATATTTATGCTACAAGTGAATTGTCTATGATGACCCGTTCGTTATCGTATCAACCACATAATGCCCGACTTAATTCCAGCGTCGGATTAATCCATGCTATTAATGGACGCTTTACAAAAGCTGAAAATTATTTTCGTATGGCCGTTGCGGATGATCCAACTAATCCACGCTATTTAATATCCTTAGGTAAGTCGGTGTGTGATCAAGGGCGGTATCAGGAATGCATACAAATTTATGATAGTATTCCAAATCCGGCGGGTTATGCTAAGATTCTAAATGAAAATAAGGCTGCTGCACAGAGGCTCATGAAAGAAAAATTATAATGTGGCGTTTTTTTACACGTAGAGAAAATTGGCCGTTTTTGCGTTTTGGATTAGCGCAACTGGTGTCCCAGTTTGGAGATCGGGTGCATCAAATGGCCTTGGTGGGATTAATTGCCCAGCGTTGTCCGGGGTCGTCCTTTGAGCTGGCAAAATTATTAGCATTTACCATCATCCCTGTTTTTATCATTGGCCCCATCGCCGGTGTTTATGTCGACCGATGGGATCGTAAGACCACACTTTTTGTTTGTGATATCTTAAGAGGCTGTGTTGTTTTATTGATTGCCTTCTTTTTAATGGATGCTAAATCCATCATTCCGCTATATGCCGCAGTTTTTGCCATCTTTGCTTTTAGTCGTTTTTATGTGCCAGCCAAAATGGCTTTTGTGCCCCAGATGGTGGCAAAAGGGGATTTGCACATAGCCAATTCTTTAGTGACGGTTACAGGTATGATTGCCTTGGTGTTGGGAGCATTGTTTGGTGGCATCATTGTGGAACAAAATGGACCCCGCGGCGGATTTTTCTTTGACGCTGTAACGTTCTTCGTCTCAGCAACGTTGGTTTTTACAGTTTCCAGATTGCGACAATGGCAGATTAGCAAACAGCAAATCGTTGCCGCTGGACGCAAGGCCGTGGCCGCGCACAAGGATGTCTGGCAAGAAATTAGCGACGGGATAAAATATATACAATCTCAGCAGCGCATCCGTTTTATCTTTCTGATGATGTCGGTGTTATTCTCAGCTGCAGGTGCTGTGTATGTAGTTATCATCGTGTTTATCCAGCAGGCTTTTGGTTCTGTCACCAAAGATTTAGGGTTTATGGCGGTGCCACTCGGCATTGGTTTGTTCTTAGGCAGCATGGTCTATGGCCGTTATGGCAAGCGTGTTTCGCGCTTTAAAACAATTTTCTGGTCGTTGATCTTGGGTGGACTCATGATTAGTGTCTTTGCTGCGGCAGTGAGCACAACGCATGATCGCACATTGGCTGCGTTACTAGCTGCCATATTGGGATTTGTCGTTGGGCCTATTATGATTGCAGCTAATACCGTCATTCATAGTGTGTGTTCGGAGGAGATGAGCGGTAAGGTTTTCGCGGCGCTTGAATTTGTCATGCACTTAGCGTTTTTAGCGGCGATGTTGCTAAGTTCCTATGTGGCTGAGTTTGTCGGACGTCAGTGGATTTTAATGGCTGTGGGTGTTATATTCTTAATCGTAGGCATTATCAGCCTCATTAAATTTAAAGAAATCAAGTAAAGGTCTTTATGAAGAATTTCGCAGTATTTGCTTCCGGTCATGGCGGTAATCTCCAAGCCATCATTAATGCGTTAAAAGCCAAGAAAATCCATGCGTCTTTGAAGCTCGTGTTTTCTAACAAGCAAGAAGCATATGCTTTGGTGCGTGCGTATAAAGCGGGTATTCCGACGCTATTTATAAATCCACATGATTTTAAAACACGCGAAAGTTATGATCAGGCCATTTTAGTAGAACTCAAGAAACATAAAATTGATTTTATCGTCTTGGCAGGGTATATGCGTTTGATTTCCCCAGACTTGATTGACCATTATCCAAATAAGATCTTAAACATTCACCCATCATTGATCCCAGCGTTTAAAGGGGCTCATGGGATTCGTGACGCGTATGATTATGGCGCGAAGGTAACAGGCGTGACAGTTCATTTTGTCGTTGAAGAAATGGATGCGGGCGCCATCATTGCGCAAGTGCCGGTTAAGATCGACGATAAAGACACGTTGCTCTCCCTTGAAGATAAGATCCATAAAGCAGAACACCGCATTTACCCGAAGGTCGTTGATCTATTTGCCAAAGGCAAATTAAAGATCAAAGGCCGTAAGGTCATTACTGCATATTAACTTTACCGTTATCGAATTGAATGTGAATCAATCGCCCAGCAGGGAAGGCGGGCTTTGTTGCATCTTCGCCAAAAGTGGCTAATTGGCCGCGGTCAAAGATGAATTTCTTGTTCTGTCTAAGGTTAGAGAGTTGCACTTGAGCAAAGTGTTCAAAATTATAATAGCGGGCGGTGTCAGCCACAATCCCCACAATCGTATCATCATAATCTTCCGGCGGTGTAAAGTCGCTGCGTTCAAACTTAAAGCGGATGCGGTTGACCATTTGACGGCTTAAGAAATCGGTCATGCTCACATCTTCATATTTGATGTGCGTCCCTGTTTCATCGCCGATAAAGTTTTGACCACCCTTGGTATCTGCGATAAAACGTTTCATATATTCTTCGTAAGGCAGATCCCCAGACATGTAGCGTTTAAAGTCGTCTAAATAAAAGGTGGCGCGGGTTTCAATGCCTTTTTTGATGTCGGTGACAACCATCACAAAGAATTTTGGTGAATTATCCGTGATCTCATTATTAAAAAACACGTCGCTGATGCAAACAAAGAGATTATTTTGAGCTTTGATGTAGCTGTCCGTATAAGAAGAATTGTAGCCGTAATCTTCCGATTTAACCTTGGTCCGTTTGATAATGTCGTATTCTAATGCAAAGCGATTTTCTTTAAAGATGCCTTCGGCAAATTGAACAGTGAAAGGGGAAGGTTTTTTATCTGTTTGTGCTCCGGCTGTTTCTTTTTGGGCTTCGTAATCAAAGATGGGCTCTTGCGTCGGTAAATAGATCCAGAATGTTTTACCAACCATCTTGGTTGTCACATGCAGGTCATAATTCTCGCGGGCTTTTTGTTCGAATTTCTTTTGTACGTCAGACAAGGGCACCTTAGGCGCAGGTTTTTGCGCACTTGTGCCACAACCGATCAGAGCCCCTAGGCAAAGCAATAAAACCCAAAAGGGTTTATGCAATGGATGGGCGAGCGGCTGGTTGTAAACCATACTTTTGGAAAATGGCTTCAATTTCATCATAGTCTAACTCTTCTCTGGTATAGAGTTCTTCCGCAAAGAATTCAAATAGATCGCGGTGCTTCGTTAGAATTTCTTCAACTTCTTTGATGCATGTGTTTAAGATGTCTTGTATATCGCTGTCGATGATCTCTTTATATTTTTCAGAGATTTGGAAATTCCCGCCGTAATTTGCTTGGAAATAATTAAAGTCACCGAGTAATCCAGATTTACCCATACCTAAACTTTTGACCATGTAAGAACAAATGGACATGGCTTGATAAAAATCTGAACCTGGTGCGCCACCGACGCCGGTTCCTGTTGTTCCAAACTTAAGGCGTTCGGCAACGAAGGCGGCGATGCTAACTTTAATATCTGCTAACAACTCAACTTTGGTTTTGCCATGTTGTTCTTCCGCAGGTCTTGAGAAGATCATCCCTAATGAACCTCGACGTGGGATGATGGATGCCTTGATGACGTCATCTGTCGGGTGAATCAAATACCCGATGATCGCATGGCCAGCTTCGTGATATGCCGTCCAGCGGCGTTGTTTATCGGTGACGATGATATTAGACTTCATCCCAAACACGATGCGGTCATATGCTTCGGATAAATCTTTCATGATGATCTTATCACGGGTTGAGCGATTGGCGATTAAGCTTGCCTCACGGATCATATTCTCAATATCTGCCGGTGAGAAATGCAATGTTTTCTTGGCCAACACGGTGCTATCGAGTTCTTCGTGCTTGACCTTGCCGACATAATAATCAAAAAGCAACTTACGTTCTTTTAAGTTAGGACGGGTGACATAAATCTTACGATCAAAACGTCCTGAACGCATGACAGCAGAATCAAGTTCATCTTCACGCACATTGGTGGCAGCAAAGACGACGATATTGTTTTCTTTTTGGCGTAAACCATCAAGCTCGGTTAAGAATTGATTGATGGTGGCATTATTACTCATGGTACCGCCAAAGCCCATATCTTGAGCGCGAGGGCGGGCAAACGAGTCGATTTCGTCGATAAAGATGATGCATCCGCCGTGCAATTCTGCTTGAGCGCGGGCTTGTTTAAACAAGGATTTCATTTGAGATACACCTTGTCCGACGAACATCCCAATAAAATCACTACCGACAGCGGGGATTAATGGAAAACCACATTCGGTGGCAATTGCTTTCGCTAAATATGTTTTACCGCATCCTGGAGGCCCCATCATCATGACGCCCTTAACGATTTTCCCTCCGATGGATTGAACCAAGTTGCGATCTTTGAGCAATTTCACAATTTCCCAAGCTTCTTTCTTAGCGCCTTCCATCCCAATGACTTCATCCCACTTGGTATTGACCTTGGCGGCTTTCATCTTGCTGTTGCCTAAGTTGAACATAGCGCCAGAATAGATGAAATAATACATCACAAACATCATGGGCATTTGAATAAACGCAGAGAAAATACCAATGAGCAAGAAATAACCCATTTGGGCAGATAATTGACGACGACTAAAGGATTCGAGTTGGGCAAAGTCGCTAAAAGCTGCAGTCATGAATACTGCCATCCATGTGAACATGGCAACAGCGGCAACAGCTAATAGAATTTTAATCCAATGAAGACGCAGGAAGATCCAGGCTTTTCTAAACATCTTAAATCCTTGACTTTTAATAGTTTAAGTAAAATGACATTATAAAAGAGTAACATATAAAATGGCCATAGTCAATCAGTAGGGAATGGTTCCTGCCTGCGGCAGGCAGGAACCATTCCCTAGGAACATCTTGACGGCAAAATTAAACTGTGTTATTTTTATCAACTATTGCAAGCAAAGGCATTTACAAGATTCTTTAACATAAATTAATTAATAGGAGTCGTATGTCTAAAATCAAATCTGTAGTGGCGCGTGAAATCATTGATTCCCGCGGAAATCCAACCGTTGAAGTGGATGTGTTATTAAGCTCTGGCGCTTTTGGCCGTGCAGCGGTGCCTTCAGGGGCATCTACCGGCGAGCATGAAGCCATTGAATTGCGTGATGGTGACAAAAGCCGTTTTGGTGGCAAAGGTGTTTTAAAGGCAGTGAATAATGTCAACACCGCGGTTGCTAAGGCGATCAAAGGAAAAGAAGCGGATTATAAGGCGATTGACGCGATCAATAATAAACTAGACGGCACTGAAAATAAGGGCAAACTCGGCGCAAATGCGATCTTAGGTGTGTCCATGGCCGTTGCTAAAGCTGCAGCCAACGAAAAAGGTCTTCCTTTATACCGTTATATCGGTGGTAACAAAGCTCACATCTTGCCAGTTCCTATGATGAACATCATTAACGGTGGGATGCATGCAGATAATAACTTAGATGTGCAAGAATTCATGATCATGCCAATCGGCGCTCCAACATTCTCCAAAGCTATGCAAATGGCCTGCGAGATTTTTCACACGCTCAAAAAGATCTTACATGACAAGCACTTAGCAACTTCTGTTGGTGATGAAGGTGGGTTTGCACCAAACCTTAGAAGCAACGAAGAAGGCTTGGATGTGATCATTGCGGCGATTGAAAAAGCCGGTTATAAGCCAGGCAAAGATATATTCATCGCCCTCGATGCTGCCGCTTCTTCTTTCTACAAGGATGGCAAGTATAGCTACAATGGCAAAGACATCAATTCTAATGAATTGATCAAAGCCTATGCCAACATGGTTTCCAAATATCCTGTTGTCTCGATCGAAGATGGTTTATATGAAGATGATTGGTCAGGTTGGAAAACATTGACTGATAATTTAAGCAAGAAATGTCAATTGGTCGGTGATGATTTATTCGTCACCAACGTCAAACGTTTGCAAATGGGTATTGATAAGAAAACCGCAAATGCGATCTTAATCAAGGTTAATCAAATTGGTTCCTTATCCGAAACACTCGATACCATCGCCTTAGCTAAGAAAAATAATTATCACTCGATTATGTCTCACCGTTCTGGTGAAACCGAAGATACAACGATTGCGCACTTAGCTGTTGCGACCAACATCGGTCAAATCAAGACTGGTTCCTTGTCGAGAACCGACCGTTTAGCTAAGTACAATGAATTATTGCGCATCGAGCAAGAATTAGGTAAAAAAGCCGTTTATGCCGGCAGCAACTGGAGCAAAATTTACTAATGCTTAAAAACGCCATCTGGCTGTTTGGTTTTGCCGTTGTCATGTTGTTGGCATTCCTGCCTTCGTATACGAAGATGCAGGATTTGAAACTCAAGAATTACGAATATGCTGGGCGGATTTCCGAATTAACCAAACGCAATGCCCAGCTGGAACAAGAAATGCGTTTGTTGACAACGGATCCAGATTATCTGGAAAAAGTGGCAAGGCAGAAAATGGGCCTGATCCGTGCCGGTGAAAAAGTATACCGCATGGTGCCACAACAGCAGAAGGCAGCGACGCCAACAAATACTGCGGCTAAGAAGACTTCGAAGCCGTAAAGATTTTTAGGTTGTGTTTTTAAAAAGTTGTGTCATACTACGTGAACATTTTTGAAGTCACCGGAAGAATATCGCGGGGTGGAGCAGCCCGGTAGCTCGCCAGGCTCAGCACGTAACATGGGCGTCTAGTTGAGAAATCAATTAGAAGATTATCTGTCAAAGTCGGTGAAGCCTGAAAATGGTAATACCGAGCCAAGTTCCGATTACCTCAGAAATATTTAGGAAATCGGAAAAGGTGTAGAGACTAGATGGCAGACGTCCTCCTCGAAAGAGAGGATGAAGGTATAGTCCAGACCACAAACCGTGAACCCAACGTGGTTCATGGGCGGCGAAAGTCGTAGATGGTACGCATAACCTGGAGGTCATAGGTTCAAATCCTGTCCCCGCAACCAATAAAAACAGACAGTTCCTTTTGGGGCTGTCTGTTTTTATTTTGTTATGTAAGCAGGATTTGAGTGAGCCCTGTTTAGAACTCCGACGAATAGGAGGAGTTCTAGGGCGAGTGGCTGACCCGCAGAGAGCCGGAGGCGAACGAAGGGCACCAAATCCTGTTCCCGCAACCAATAAAACAGCAGTCCCTTTTGGGGCTGCTGTTTTATTTTGTTTCTAAGAAAGATCTTTTCAAATGACTCAAACGATATCAAAATACATTTATGGATACAAAATTAAAAGCTGATATTGCTGAATCTGCTGTAGTGACAGAGCTGTTATCAAGAGGGTTTGTTGTGTTGCGTCCTGTTGGTGATAGGTTGGCGTATGATTTGGCGGTTGAAGTTAATAAGAAATTGATTCGCATTCAGGTAAAACATGCATGGTTTAATGTAAAAGATAATGTTTATGTTACTGATGCGCGTAGGACAAAAACAAATCGTAGGGTAATGTTACGAAAGAAATATTCCGACGATGATTTTGATTTCGCCATTGTATATTTAGGGGATAAAAAAGTTTTTTACGTGATTCCAAGTAAGGTATTTAATGGTTTTGCTAGTTCAATAAGTTTTGTAGAAGATGAAAAAAGGCAACGTGCTCCCAAGACAGCGATCTATAGAGAATGTTGGAAATTATTGAAATAATGTAAGGTTACGATAGAAAAAGGATTTAGATGAATAACATATTTGTAAAAAATCTTAATTTTAAAACGACCAATGAGGAATTGGCTAATCATTTTGCGCCTTTTGGTGTCGTCGCTAGCGCGTCGATTGTTATGAATAAGGGTAAGTCCTTGGGATATGGTTTTGTGGATATGCCCAATCTTGAGGAGAAAGATAAAGCTATTTTGGAATTAGATGGCAAAGAATTAATGGGGCGTGCTTTAGTGGTTACTGTCGTGGTTGAGAGGATAAAGCATAAGAAAAAGGCTAAGAATAGAAAACCTATAGGAAAAAAATAAGCATGAATCGCAATTCTTTGCGTGTTAGTTGTGTGGTGGTGTTTTGGATTTCGTTGTTGTGCATCAGCCTCGAACTGTTTCAAACCCGCATCTTGAATCTTAAAGCATGGAACCATGTCGTCTATACCATTATCCCTTTTGCCATGTTGGGTTATGGGATTGGGGCGAACTTGGTTTTTATTTTTAGCGCGCAATTAAAGAAGATTAATTTTGAGAAGTTATTGGCGTTGTTGTTATTAGCAACAGCGTTTTCAAGTTTAGCGACGGCATATTGGATCAAAGATCTGCCACTCAACGTCGAATACATCACCACCATCTTTAGCAATGTTAAGTCTGTGGGCATGTTGTTGCTAGCCTACAGTGTTTTTATGATCCCCTTTATCATCATCGGCTTTATGATTGTGCATATTTTTATGCATAGCCCAGCACATACGCACCGCCTGTATTTCTGGGATTTGTTGGGCGCGGGGGCGGGGGCATTTTTATTTTTTATTTTGATCAATCATTTAGCTGTTTTTCATTCGTTGATGCTTTTAGCATGCATTAGCGTGTTAACGGCGTTGTGGATTTGGCGGCCTAAGTTTCATTTGGTGTTATCAGCGGCGAGTATTTTGATTTTCTTAGGAGCGTTGACGTTCCTGCCAGAACCAAGTCATTATGCCATTGATCCAAATAAAGGATGGAAGTTGATCCCTGGGACATATGATTCAAAAGACTGCGAACAATTGGTGTCTCGTTGGCATCCATTGGGACGGACAGATATTTTTTGGGTTAAGAGCGACGCTGCACGTGAGCGCATGTTTGCCTCAAACCGAGGCACCTTTGAAATCAATGTTGATCCAGCACCGGATGTTGCATATATCTCGACTAATTTCTTAGCGGGTAGTCCCATTTATGATTTATCGCCCTCAGGAATTGCCAAACGCAATTCAACCTTAAAGCTTTTTAGTCAAGACATGGAAGTGGCCTATACTTTGGTCAAAGATCCTAAGGTGGTGATCATTGGCGCTGGTGGTGGTCGTGATATTTTCATGGCACGCTCTCATGGGGCAACCAATATTTTAGGCGCTGAGATTAATCCTGGGATTTATAACGAGATGATGCCAGGCGGCAAGATGTATGATTTTTCCGGCCGCGTTTACACAAGCCCAAATTCAAAGATTTATAACATAGACGGAAGAAATTTAATTAAGAGTTTGCCCTCAGCCAGTCAAGACATTGTGATTTTAAACGGGGTAGATACATTTTCAGGATTGTCGTCAGGGGCTTATGCATATGCCGAAAGTTATTTATATACCCAAGAAGCAGTGGAAGATTATTTGCGGGTGTTAAATGACAAAGGCATCTTAAATGTGTATCGCTGGACTTTTGATGACATGCCACGGGAAGAATTGCGATTGCATGCGATCGTGATTGCTGCCTTAGACAAGATGGGTATTAAGAATCCAGAAGATCACATTATGATTGGGTTAGCAGGCTGGTCGATCTTTTTAGTTAGAAAAGAGCCTTTCACGCTGCAAGAGCGCAACATGGTTTTCGATTATTTTAAACATCATCGGGTGGTGCCTGCATTTCCTGCGGAGGAGTGGCTTAAAAAAAGTGGCTCATTGGGCCTTGTGTTTGATGACTATGCGCAATTGTTTAAACAGCATCGGCAACACTTGCTGGAAGAAGCTTATAAGTATGACATCAGCGTCGTCAATGATGATAAGCCCTTTTTTTATAAGTATTACAAACTCAATTTGTTTAATCCCTTTAAACCAGTAGCATATCATTACACAGGCACGGTGATTTTCTTTACCCAAGGGATGATTTTCCTTGAGGCATTGATTTTTATCACCCTCTTTGTCTTTTTGCCGTTGGTGGTATTTAAAAAAGATGGCGTCGCGGCATTGCCTAAAAACCGTCTAAAGCCTTTTATTACCTATTTTGCTTGTTTAGGCATTGGGTATATGTTTATTGAAATTGCCTTGATGCAGCGCTTCACCATTTTATTAGGAAGTCCAATTTATTCGATTAGCTTGGTGCTTGCAGTCTTGCTTGTGGCCAGTGGTTTAGGTAGTTTTGCTATACCATGGTTTGATAAAATTTCTAAAAACGATCATCAACAACTGATTCAATGGGTCACAGGGGTGATGGTTGTTTATGTATTAGGCTTGGTGATTTTAGGAACAAGGGTTTTTGATATGTTCATGCCGTTAAATGTTGCATGGCGCATGTTTATCGTCGCTGTTCTAACATTTCCTCTGGGATTCTTGTTGGGTGTTTATTTCCCCTATGGGTTACGCGCTTCAAGCGCGCATCATGCAGGAACAATCCCTTGGGGCTGGGGCATTAATTGTGGGTTTAGTGTTTTGGGATCGATTGCCGTTATCATGATCGCGCAATTCCAAGGATTTAATAATGTATTGATTTTATCATGTGTGATCTATTTGATAGCCGCCTTGGCCTTTAAAAGGCTCGCACAGTCAGGAGCAGGTTCATGAAACATCAATTTGTTTTAGAGCAAACACAGGATTTGCCCATCACCTTGGCGCAAGCATGGGAATTTTTCTCAAGCCCTAAGAATTTATCAAAGATCACGCCACCATCGCTTGGATTTGTGATCAAGTCCAATCCACCGGAAGATATGGTTGAAGGCTTGCAAATCACATACACCGTAAAACCGTTGATGGGTATTCCTATGAAATGGGTGTCTTTGATCAAGGAAATCGAAAAACCATATCAGTTTGTTGACCAACAGCTTGTTGGCCCTTATGCCTATTGGCATCATTTGCACCGCTTTAAGGAAATCCCAGGGGGCGTGCGTTGTGATGATATTGTCACCTATGCCTTGCCCATGGGCTCGGTGGGTGCCATGATGCAGCCTTTCTTAGTTGCGCCCCGCTTAAAGGAAATCTTTGATTTCCGTCGTAAAGTCTTGATTGAACGTTTTGGGGTCATTACCACATAAAGCCCGCTAGAAACTCAGCGTTTGACAAATTCCACGCCGTCAGGTATACTTTGAAAGTTGCATATGCAACCAAAAATTTATGCCAAACAGACCATGTATCATTGAAGAGTCGTTAGGGTATGCCATGGGCCGTGCCACGAGGGCACTTGGGGCTTTGGTGAACCATAATTTTGCGGCTGCTGGGTATGATGTGACCTGTGAGCAATGGTCTGTGATTGTTAATTTGGGTAAGAAAAATGGCTTAAGCCAACAAGAGTTGGCAGGGTTAACCTGTAAAGATAAAACCAGCATGACCCGTTTGATTGATAATATGGAAAAGCACAGCTTGGTTGTGCGCATCCCAGATAAAAGTGATAAACGCCAGAAATTGATTTATCTGACGAAGAAAGGCCAAGATTTACAGGCAAAATTGGTCGTGGTGATCAAAGATACATTAGAAGAAGCTCAAAAAGGCATTAAAATCAAGGACTTAGAAACATGTAAACAAGTCCTGCATCACATTTATGAAAACACAAAACTATAACCCTAGAACAAGAAATGGTTGAATATGCAACTTCCTAAGTCTCTGAAATTCATGATGTTACCAGTGTTGGTCGCAAGCTTTATTGGTTGCGAGCAAAAACATACCGCGCAGCCTTTTGCCATGCCACCCGCCGAGGTTGGGGTTGTTACGGTTACAGCACAAACGTTACCTGTCACAACAGAATTTCCAGGACGCTTGGATGCTGTTCGTACAGCTCAAGTTAGAGCTCGGGCAACAGGGATATTATTAAAGCAGTCATTTAAAGAAGGTGCAGATATTAAAGCAGGGGATGTGTTATTTGAAATTGACCCAGCCCCTCTAAAAGCAAACGTGTCGAGTGCTAAGGCTAATTTAGCAAAGGCAGAAGCATCGCTGGCCCAAGTGCAAGCGCGTGCTGATCGTTATAAAGCATTGGTTGATATCAATGCGGTGAGCAAACAAGAATATGATGATGCAACATCTGCAGTATTACAAGCCAAGGCGACCATTGAAGCAGCAAAAGCAGCGATGGAAACGGCTGAGCTTAATTTAGGTTATGCCACCGTTTCAGCGCCCATCGATGGTCGCATTGGACAAGCGAAGGTTACCGAAGGAACGTTGGTTAGTCAAGCGGAAGCGACACAATTGGCGGTGATTCAACAATTGGATCCTATCTATTTCGATTTTACCCAATCAACGACGGAAATGTTGCGTTTAAGACGCTTGCTTGATTCAGGGAAATTGCAAAGTTTAGATGCAGGTACAGCGAAGGTAACATTGATTTTAGAAGACGGCACAACTTACCAATACCCAGGTAAGTTGTTATTCTCTGATGTGACGGTAAATCCTAGTACTGGCATGATCACGTTGCGCAGTGAATTTCCTAATCCAGATCATTTATTATTACCCGGCATGTTTGCGCGCGGTCAACTTCAAGAAGCAGTTAATAATGATGCCATCACTGTCTTGCAACGCGGAGTTGCATTAGGTGCTAATGGAACAGCAATAGCCATGATTGTAGGTAAAGATAATAAGGTAGAAGCTAGAACAGTGAAGTTATCAACAGCGGTTGAAGACAAGTGGATTGTTAGTGAAGGATTAAAGCAAGGTGATCGTGTCATTGTTGAAGGATTGCAAAAGATTCGTCCTGGGGCTGAGGTAAAGCCAGTGCCATTTAAATCAACAGAGCCTGCGACAGCAGCTGCGCCACAGGGGAAATAATTAGCCATGCCAAAATTCTTTATAGATCGTCCAATTTTTGCGTGGGTTGTTTCAATATTGATCGTCTTGATTGGTATTGTATCAATCACTCAACTACCCGTAGCTCAGTATCCAAGTGTTGCACCTCCTTCTATTTCAGTTAACGCGTCTTACGCGGGTGCATCTGCAGAAACATTACAAAATACCGTCACGTCTATCATCGAGCAGCAATTAAATGGGATTGATAATTTACTGTATGTGTCGTCAAGCAGTAATTCAAGTGGTCAAGCCACCATTTCTTTGTATTTCTTACCTGGGACAAATGCCGACGTGGCTCAAGTGCAGGTGCAAAATAAATTACAGTTAGCCATTCCGTCGTTGCCGCAAGTTGTTCAGCAATCTGGGGTCACGGTTACAAAGTCCACGCGTAATTATTTGATGTTCTTTACCTTATCGTCAACCGACGGTAGCATGGACGAAATTGAGTTGGGTAATTACATTTCCTCAAGTGTTTTAGATCCTATTCGTCGTGTGACAGGTGTTGGGGAAGCCTTGCAGTTTGGTACTGAAAACGCCATGCGCATTTGGCTTAATCCTCAGAAACTTTTTAGCTATAACATGACATCCAATGATGTTATTACGGCGATCCAAGCTCAAAATGTGCAAGTGCCCATTGGTCAATTGGGTGGACGTCCATCCATTGAAGGGCAGCAGTTAAATGTTACGATGCAAGGGCGATCGACGCTGCATAATACAGATGAATTTGGGAAAATTATATTGCGTGTTAATAACGATGGCTCTCGTGTGTTTTTACGTGATGTTGCCACGATTAGTTTAGGCGGCGCGGATTACACCACCCAGGCACGTATTAATGGTAAGCCTGCATCAGCAGTAGCGATCAAGCTTTCTCCAACGGGTAATGCGATTAAAACCGTTGATGCGGTCAAAGCAAAGATCGAAGAGTTGTCGAAGTTCTTCCCACCAAATACACGGGTGGATTATCCTTTAGATCAAAGTGCGTTTGTGCGCATCTCGATCGAAGAAGTTGTTAAGACCTTGTTGATTGCCATCTTCTTGGTGTTCTTGGTCATGTATTTATTTTTACAGAATATTCGCACCACCTTAATTCCAACTATCGTTGTGCCGGTGGCTTTAATGGGTACATTTGCTGTCATGAAAGCCTTTGGTTTTTCAATCAATGTGCTCACCATGTTTGGGATGGTTTTAGCCATTGGTATTTTAATTGACGATGCCATCGTCGTCGTTGAAAACGTCGAACGGATCATGCGGGAAGAAGGTTTGTCGCCTAAAGAAGCAAGTCATAAGGCGATGCAGCAAATTACCGGCGCTTTGATTGGCATCACCTTGGTGCTGACGGCGGTGTTTATCCCCATGGCCTTTTTTGGGGGTTCTGTTGGGGCGATTTATCGTCAGTTTTCCATGTCGCTTGTAGCCTCGATGATATTTTCAATCTTCTTAGCCATGACCTTAACACCAGCGCTGTGTGCGTCGATGTTAAAGCCAATTACCAAAGGCCATCATGATGAGAAGAAAGGTTTCTTTGGTTGGTTTAATCGCAGTTTTGCAACTGGCACAACACAATATCAAAACATCGTTGCGCGCATGCTTAAGACGCCATTACGTTATTTGGTGATTTATGCAGCCATCATTGTTGGGGTTGGTTTCTTATACACGCGTTTACCGTCGTCGTTCTTGCCCGAAGAAGATCAAGGGTACTTTATCACCAACATTCAACTTCCGGTTGGCGCAACGCAAGCAAGAACGCTCGAAGTTTTAAAGCAAGTGGAAGGTTTCTTTCTAGCTCAGCCTGAAACAGATAAAGTTATTACCGTTGCAGGTTTTAGTTTTAATGGCCGTGGGCAAAACTCTGCGTTGTCATTTATTCGTTTAAAAGATTGGAATGAACGTAAAGGCAAAGAGCATAGCGTGCAGAATATCATTGGTCGTGCATGGGGAGCATTTTCTGGCATCAAGGATGCCATCATTTTCCCCATCAATTTGCCGCCGATCCCTGAACTTGGGACATCGTCGGGTTTTGACTTACAATTGGAAGATCAATTGGGCTTAGGGCATGAGAAGTTGATGGAGGCAAGCAAACAGTTATTAGCGTTAGCCGCAAAAAATCCTAATGTCGTTGGTGTGCGCATGCAAGGTCTCGAAGATGCCGCGCAATTGAAGGTTGATATTGACGAGGATAAAGCGAGTGCCATGGGCGTGTCCTTGGCAGATATCAATAGCGCGCTACAAGCAAACTTCGGTTCTTATTATGTGAACAATTTTGTTAACGGCAACCGTGTGCAGCGGGTCATTGTGCAATTAGATGCGCCATATCGCATGTTACCCGACGACATTGGTAAGGTTTATTTAAGGAACAATCAAGGTCAAATGGTTGCCTTATCAGGGTTGTTAAAGTTAAATTGGACTTTTGGTTCGCCGCAAGTGCAGCGCTATAATGGTTTCCCATCCGTTGACATCGTCGGTAGTACAGCTCCTGGAAAAAGTACAGGCGATGCCATGAAGGCGATGGAAGCAATGATTAAAGAATTACCAGCAGGCATTGGCTATGAGTGGACAGGGCAATCTTATGAAGAACGTTTATCAGGTGCACAAGCGCCCATGCTCTATGGTTTATCACTCATTGTTGTTTTCTTAGCATTGGCAGCCTTATATGAAAGTTGGTCCATTCCATTTGCAGTTATGCTGGTCGTTCCGCTTGGTATCTTAGGTTCTTTGCTTGCAGCCACATGGCGCGGCATGCCGAACGACGTATATTTTAAAGTTGGTTTGCTTGCCATCATTGGTTTGTCGACGAAAAATGCGATCTTGATTGTAGAATTTGCAAAAGATTTGCAGGCCCAGGGCAAGGGATTGATCGAAGCTGTATTAGAGGCAGTGCATTTGCGGTTACGCCCAATCCTCATGACATCTTTCGCTTTTATTCTAGGTGTGCTGCCTTTAGCGATGGCAACAGGTGCAGGTTCCGCTAGCCAACACGCCATTGGTACTGGGGTTGCCGGCGGTATGTTTACCGCAACCGTGTTAGCTATTTTCCTTGTGCCAATATTCTTTGTGGTTGTGCAACGCATATTTACTAAACAGAAGGATAAAAAGCAATGAGGCAAATATTATGCTTGATGTTGTGTGTGTTACTATCTGGCTGTTCGATGATACCACGTTATGATCGTCCATCGTCGCCTGTATCTAAAGTATGGCCCACACAAGGTGATGATCCATCGCTTGTTATTTCTGGCTTAAAGAGCCGTAAATTTTTTAATGATCCAAGATTACGCAAGATCATTGAAATTGCTTTAACAAATAATCGTGATTTACGTTTAGCGGCATTAAATGTCGACTTGTTACGCGCCCAATATAATGTTGGTCTGTCTCGCGGCATCCCAAATTTAGATGGTATCGGCAGTGGTCAACGACAAAAAGATGTGACCGGTGATGGCGGTGAAGGTGAAACAACAGGTAAATATAGTTTAAAGGTTGGCGTCACATCGTATGAGCTCGATTTGTTTGGCCGTGTCCGTAGTTTACGCGCACAAGCGTTACAAACATATTTGGCCTCACAAGAGACAAAGCGCAGTGTGCAATTGTCATTGATCGCTCAAGTCGCCATCTCCTATTTAACCCAACGCGCGCTTGAAGAACAATTAATCCAGACGCAAGATACGTTAAAGTCTGTCGAAGCATACGCTCAATTGATCAAGCGTAGTTATGATATTGGTAATACAACGGAATTGGATTTACGCTCTGCACAGGCACAGGTGGAAACTGCAAAAGCGAATGTGGCCATCTTTGAGCGACAGTTATCTCAGGCGGAAAATGCATTGGTATTTTTAATCGGTGAACCCATGCCGAAAGATTTACCAGACGCTGAACCATTTAATACACAACGCGTATTGTCAGATATCCCAGCTGGTTTACCGTCGGATATCATCGCACACCGTCCTGATATTTTAGCCGCAGAGCATCAATTAAAAGGTGCCAATGCCAACATCGGCGCTGCACGTGCTGCATTCTTCCCTAAGATTTCATTAACCGCGGCAGGGGGTATTGCTAGTGTTAAATTAACCGATTTGTTTTCAGGGGTAGGTGTATGGAATTTTGCACCACAAATCACAATGCCTATTTTTGATGGTGGAGCTAATAAAGCTGCTTTAAATATGTCGAAGATATCTAAGTCGATTGAAATCGCACAATATGAAAAGACCATACAAAATGCTTTTCGCGAAGTTGCCGATGCTTTAACGGCACGCACGCCGCTGGAAGATCAAATCCAAGCACAAACAGATTTGGTAAAGGCTCAGCAACAACGTTACGATTTAGCCGATGTGCGCTATCGCAATGGGGTTGACAGTTATTTGACGGTCTTAGTAGCACAACAAGAGTTGTACAGTGCTCGACAAGCGTTGATTCAGTCGCAATTGCTTCGCTTTTCTAACCTGATCACCCTCTATAAAGCCTTGGGTGGTGGTTGGGATGAATACGCCCTAAGCCCCTAATGAAGATTAATTTTAAAACCATCGTCGCTTTTTTTGGCATTTATGTCATTTGGGGATCGACATATTTGGCGATTCGTTTCACCATTGAGACATTGCCACCATTAATTAGCGGCGGCCTACGCTTTCTCGTTGCAGGGATCATCCTGTATCTTTTTATCCGTCTAAAAACTAAAACACCACATCCAACAAAAGTTCAATGGCGATCCGCTGCTATCATTGGTGGATTTTTAATCTTAGGCGGTAACGGCAATGTTGTGTTGGCAGAACAAAGTGTTCCGTCAGGTGTTGCCGCGCTTATCATTGCCACCATCCCTGTTTGGATGGTCATCCTAGAATGGTTATGGTTAAAACAACGACGACCATCCGTGACCACTTGGGTGGGGATTGGTTTAGGTTTTCTTGGTGTATCATTATTGATCGTTCCTGATTTAACATCCAAGGCCTATCATTTGCCCCCGATTGGTGTTCTGGGATTATTGTTAGGGGCATTGTTATGGTCGATTGGTTCGTTGTATGCCAAGCGGCTGGATTTACCAAGCTCGGCCATTTTAGCAACGAGCATGGAAATGATGTTGGGTGGGATATTTCTGATCATGGCAGGTTTCATGCGAGGGGAATGGGCCTCAATTCATCCGGAAAACTTTAGCACGAAATCTATCTTGGCTTTGGTTTATTTAACATTATGCGGATCGTTGTGGGGATTTACAGCGTATATTTGGTTACTTAAAAATGTGGGCGCTGTGCGCGTATCTTCCTATGCCTTTGTTAATCCTGTTGTGGCCATTTTCCTTGGATGTTTACTTGCCGGTGAACGTTTAAATGCGCAAATATTAACTGCGGCCATGATGGTGGTGGCGGCTGTTTGCATCATTACATTTTATAAAGATAAAACTAAAACAGCGATAAGGTGAGCGTTACATCTAGCGGTGCTTGACCTGTTTGCAGGGCATAGGCAGTGGCTTTGATCGCCAATTGATTTTTTGCCAAACTTTCTTCAACATGCTGTTGCATGTTAAAGGCTAAGCCCTTAGCCTTACGCATCAAATCCCCACAAATCTTCGACGACATAATGCTTTGAATGTTGAGGCGCATATCTGTGGCAGCCGCTTCTTTAAAAAAGCCTAAGGCCTTAGTGTAATCTTTTTGTCGGTAGTAAATCACCCCAAGGTTATAGGCGTAAGACCAAGCGTAAGGGTTGATGCTCTGTGCTTTCAAGAAGGCGCGAATGGCTGTGGCATCATTTCCGAGTGTGGCTTGATAAAATCCTTCTAAACCATGTGCGTCTGCAAGGTTAGGGGCATAGGCGATGATGCTCGTCGCATATTTATGCCATTGCGTAAGCCAATACGTTGAACATGGGGTTTGGTTGCCACGTTCAAGGCTAAACAGGTCTTGAGATTGTAAGAAGTTTGAACGTTCATTAAGTGTGTTGATGGCATAATGTCGACGACGATCCATGAAGCTAAGAATGATGATGGCACATAAAAGGATATTGAGGCATATGAGGGCTATTTTCTTTACCATAGGCGTTGCAGCACAACCAAGGTGCGCCAACCTCCCATCATCAACACAAAAACGAGAACTTGATACAAAGCGATTTTGCTCCACACTTCTTTAGATGCGTTGAACAGTTGTTGCCAGATAACATTAAAGAAGATGATGCCCGTGGGCATTAAAAATAATAAATAGCGTGCGGATAGTTCAAAGCCAGCATTGTTTGTCGTGTGTTGCAAATATACAGAGAGTATTAATAAGCCGGAAAATCCCAAGAGAACGGAAATCCATAAAGTTAGCGGCAATACCCGACGCATAATGAATGTGCCCACTCCCAAGAACAAGATATTTTCGATTGAAACATTAGTTAGAATTAATCCAAGCCATTGATCTGGCAGTCGAAATGGGTATCTGGGTGCGTGCATGGCATAAAAAATGCCAATGACGATTGGCAAAATAAACGGGATGAAGAACTTTTTTCGAATAAACACCAATGTGAGTAACGTTTGAATCAAACCAAAACCTGAACATAAGCATAGTAGCCAGTGGGTTAAGGTAAGTTTCAGCCAAAAGCTTTTACTGTGATTTTTGAAGATAAAATATTCTAATAAGAGTAGGGTTTGCGCGCAGGTTAATAAGATCCATAAACTATACGGCCTATCTTGAGTCCAATAGATCCACGTCGGAGTTGATGTTAAAAAGAGGCACAAGCTAAGTAAAGCGGCATAGATGTTGAAACGTTTCAGGAAATAATAAAAGCATAGGGTTAGGCTAAGCGCCATAAACACGACAGGCAGCAAGCGCATCCATATTTGGCTGTATGTTTCACATACATATTGTTCTTGCACCCACGCCGTTTTAAATTGAAAACTTGTGATTTGACCTAAGGCTTTTTGCAACGTGTAAAACAGTGGAGCATTATTACCTTCATTGACTTTGCCACGGAGAATATCTATGTAGGAAATGTTTTGGACGCTTTGATGTTGACTGTAACTCTCGTCGTTTTCTATTGGGTTCTTGATGCTTAAAGTAAGCCCAAGCGCGCAAGACAAGACGAAGACGAAAAACGACAGTAGGTAATGACGCATTTATAAAGCCCTTATGTGAAGCGTAAGTTCCTGTAATGAAATATTGGGATTGCTTTCTAGACGTTTTAAAGTTTCTGCCAGTGCGGCGTAGTCTTGCTGTAAGCTTGCGATGACATTATACGACGGGTTAGCGCCTAAAATGTCTTGGTAAATCTTTGATGTGGCGATGAATTGAAGGGTTTGCTTAGGATCTTCGGCTAAAGTAATTTGCATGAGCTTGACCGCTTGGGTGATCTGATGTGCTTCCAAATACATGAGGCTAAGGCTGACATTGTTATAAAAATACGTCGGGTTTAAATAAAATGACTTTTGAAAACTATCAAAGGCTTTTGCCCGATCGCCCTGTTTGTAATAACAAAATCCAAGCAGCGTATAACTTTCTGCCATCCAAGGCATGGCTTCGCTTAATTGTTGGTAATAATCGACGAGCTCGGGTGATTGAAAAGGGGTTTGTGCGTTTATGTTTGCATCCATAAATGTTTGATACATTGCGGTTGTTGGCAAACTCATGTTGAGTTTTTTAATGGCGGTGTCATTCTTTTTTTCCATCAATTTGCGCGTTACTAACGAGGATGAGGTGGCGTTTGGCGCAGGCAGGGGGCGTTTTAACCAAAAAACAGCGATCACACATAAGCAGATCCAGACGAGGGGCAGCGCAATATATTTTTTACTTGGGATTTGCATATTTCTTTTTATAATACCACCATATGAAACGACCGTGGGTTTGGACAGTGCTGTGTTTAAGTGCCGTGTGGGTTTTTTACAACGCTGTTTTTTCTGGCACTATCCTTTATTTTGATGCGTTTAGTTATGATAGCTTGGGGCATTTAATAACTCAAGGAAAGTTTGCCGACTATTTGAGGCATGGGCCAACCCGCGAGCCACTTTATCCCATCTTTGTAGCTCTTAACATGTCCTTGGCACAGTTCCTTCATCTGCCCTACACACAAATTTTGTTATTAACCCAAGGTTTGATTTTATTGATCACGCAACTGATGTTGGCTCGCATTTTTGAGCGCATCAAACTTGCCGATGCGGCAGCGGCATTGTTGCTTGCCTATTTTGTGATATCTCCGACGGTGATAAGATCATCGCTAATCGTTTATTCTGAAATCATCACCTACCCGTTGATGGTCTTGGTCTGTTGGGTATCGATCAACGCATGGCAAAGTAAGATCAACATACAAGCAAAGCACGCAGCATATCTGGGCTTTAGTTTCTTGCCGTTGGTTTTTACAAAAGGTATCTTTGAAATCATCGCCCCACTGTATATTGTTCTATTTTTCTTATGTCTAAGCCGTCGTTGTTCTCCAAAACGCACGATGATCTTTGCTATCATTGCGCTCGGATGTTTTTTAATCCCTGTAAATGCCTATAAGCTCCTAAATAAAATGTCACATGGTCATTTTACCTTTACCAGCCGCGGCAGTGCTGCCCTATACGGATCTGCATCCCGACGAGTTTTACCGACTAGTCCCCAAGAAGATTTAGCTCAAAAGCTTTATGTCTTCCCAGATAAATTATTTTGCCAAGCACGCGTTGGTCAGGCCGCGTGTGATCATTGGTTTTATGCATTGTCAGATCAGCTAGGCGGTGTCAAAGAGGTGGCTTTGCGACAAATCTATACCTCGACGGCAGCGGTAGATAAGGCATTAACACATCAAGCTCTTCATTTAATGTTGCAGCATCCTATTAAAACGATCAATGGCATGTTCTGGGAGGGAGCTAAATTATTATTCTGGGAATATCCGTCGTGGGGTATGGTGATCTTGCCGCGCGATGTTAGGCAATTTTATGACCAGCCAATCTTATACCCAATGTTCCTTTATGGTGTAAATGGTATGAGCGTATTGTTTTTCTTGAGCGCTTTTATTTGTGTTGTTTTTAATTGGCGTAAATTTTTGAGTGCCAAAACAGAGGCTTTAAATTTTTTAGTATTGTCATTTGGTTTGAGCTTTATTTATATCGTGATGCATTCGCTTTTCTTTTTAAACGAACGCAATGCCTTACCCCTTGTACCTGTCTTCCTATTAATGTATGGCGCTTTCATAAAAAGTGCATTTCAAGCAAGGTCCACATGAACCCTTTAAAAGCGTATGAAGCGTGGCAGCAAAAACAGCATGAACAATGGGAAGCCAAGTGCGGTCGCTGTGGTGCTTGTTGTGGAGCATTCGACGGCGACCCTTGTGAACACTTGCGCAAAGGGGATCAAGGCTATTTTTGTCAAATATACGACACCCGTTTTGGCTTACACAAGACCGTGAGTGGGAAAGACATCAACTGTGTGCCTATTCGAAAGATTTTACATTCAAAATGGCCTGGGGACGAGTGTTGTAGATATAAAAAGACATGATCATAACGTACCGGGGATTGTGTTGTGTAATGGGGTTCTTCGTAAAGGAAGGTTTAATCAATTATTCCGTCAATTAATATGAACGATTCATCAACCGTAGCATTGACAATGGGCATACAATGTAGGAAGCTTGCGAAGATTTATTTAGGATGTGAGCAATGAAAAAATCTATGCCTAACCAACCAACCAATGTAGATTTTGTAATACAAAAAACCATCTGTAGAGACGCGATTTCCGCCGGAGAAGGATCAGCCTTTCGCTGGTATCGTGTCTTTCTTATGGTGGCCCTTTTGGTGAATATTATTTTTTGTCGTATTCCCAATGCCCATGCAGATTTGCGTAACGGTTTGGTTGGGTGGTGGAAGTTTGACGAGGTAAGCGGAAATGCCATTGATTCTAGTGGGCAGAGTAATACGGGGACACCGAATGGAACAACAATAGCTTCTAATTGCAAAAAGAGGGGATGTCGTCAGTTTAATGGGACTAGTGATTATATCAACTTGGGCACAATACTCCCGTCTACGCAATCAACGATGTCAATTTCTGCTTGGATAAAATGGGATGGTGGTGGCAGCGGGTTAATGCGCGTGATAGGTCGAAAGAACAATGCCCAAATCAATTGGGCGTATGGTTTAGTCGTAAACACTGCAGGAAGCATTACTTTTGAGCGAGCTAGAAATACCTTAGCTGTTGGGGATAATTCTATAACCAGCTCAGAAACTCTTGTTGCTAATCAGTGGTTTCACATCGTATGTGTACAGCAAAGCGACACTGCTTTAAGTATTTTTGTGAATGGTACGCGTACGGATAAAGTGGTAACAACTGGAACATGGACACCAGATGCAGGTGAATCGCTTTATATAGGAAGATTTAGTTCGTCAATAACACAATATTTCTCTGGATTTATGGACGATGTCCGAATTTACAACCGCGCGTTGACCGCTCAAGAGGTGTATGATCTTTATATCCCGGGGATTGTGCTACGTAATGGGGTGGTTCGGAATGGGAGGATTAATCAGTAAAAGAATACAGTTTTTAGATAGCGCTACCTTGAAAAGTGCTAAAAATAGGATATACTTCAAGAGTAGTCAGAAAACGCTCTTTTTAGCAGTTAAACGATAAAGGCAAACCCAGAGTAATCTGGGGACGCAAAGCCATGGATCCTTATAAGTCTCAAGGACAGCCAGGTTACCGAAACCGCAAGCTTTTTATGCCCCTTGGGTTTGTAAGGTAATCCCTGCTGTCTATGAATGGACCTGGCAGGAGAGGGATATGAAAAGTTTCGTTGCAGGTTTAATTGTTATCACAGTGCTGATTGTTGACATCTTTCCATTACGCGCTCAAGTTCAACCTGGATTTAACGTTGACCCCGCGGTCATCAAATGGTTGGATCACAACGTAAGTCCTGTTACCAAACTTCCTTATAGTTTCTATATCCCCAAACAACATCAGCATCAAATCTTTCAACAAATGGATGATGGTGGTCTCGTCAATGGCATCATCGAACGCATGATCACCCATAAAGGCCTCGATATTTACGACGGGGCTGTTTATCAAATTGTTCAAACCATGCTTGCAGGTGTTAACAATATTAAGCAAGCACAACTACCTTTAGAATATTATTGGGATGGCGCTGTTGGTGAGATGTGGAATGTGCGCGCCGGTTATCCAATTAGCAATTACATTTATGATGCTGCCAATCCAAGCCGCGTGAGCTCAAATATTAATGCATTGGGACAACGTGGTTTCATCTTTCGTATTATTAATGCGGATGGTGAGTATTTAGTTACCGACCCCAAGAATGGTCAAAAGACATTTGCTGGTTTCCCCCAAGAAGATCGTTTGCACTGGGTTGATTGGAAGCCCGTTGCCGGTGAAAATGCGTGGGTCGCCATTGCTGCCATGCAGTTATATCACCAAAAATATTTTGATAAGGAAAAAGGTGTTTATGTTTCTAATCCCCAGAGCGTTGAACTGAAACTAGCCAAAGAAATAGCCCGTGCAGCCATGATCTTGCAAGCTGATTGCGGCGGCATCCGTATGGCGCCATTGGGAACATTTCGTAATTTAGACGCAAGCGAGGCAAGAGATTTTACAACCACCAATTGGTGGTTTAATCATATCTCAACAGAAAACAACATTTCATGGTACGCTGCCTTTCGCATGTTGTATCAGGTGACAGGTGATGAGGTATATAAGAAAGCCATGCAAGGCATTGAAAAATATATGCTTTTTGTCTGGGATAAAGATAAAGGATACTTTCATCAAGGTGCGTATCAAGTTTCAGGGTGGTGGAAGAAAAGCACAGAGCAATTTGCTTTAGATGTGCAAACATGGGCGATTTGCGCGTTTGGACCTGGGCAAATTGATGCGTGGTTGGGTGAAGGAGCAGCAATGCGTTTGTGGCAAATCTCGAAAGAGCGCTCAGGAGTTTTTAATGCACAAGGCCAAATTCAAGGAGTTGGTTTTACCGATGAACATGATCGTTTATCTGTGGAGTGGACCGCAGGTGCAATGACAGCGTTGGATGCGATGAGCAAGTATTATCAAGAAAGCAGCCCTGAATTATCGCAACTTGCTCAAAATGATCGATTAAGCATGCGCCGTAGCATTGAAGCACTACGTGCAACGCTGCCAGAGGGTCAAGCGGCGTATAGCTATTCCTCAAAACGCGGATGGATTCCATTTGGCTGGAATTCACACGTTCCCGAAGTCATGAGCCTTGCATCAACGGGCTGGATGGTCTTTGTTGATGCGGGGGTCAATCCATTCTGGTTATTAAAAAATTGATCAAAATATTGACACCTATTAAATTATTTGTATAATCACATGCGAATATCATGTTAAGCAAAACAAGTACCCAAGTCATTAATGCGTTGGTTGAATTAGCTAAGTTGCCGGAAGGTGAGTGGGCTGGGGCAAAGAGCATTGCTCAAAAAATTCATGCCCCGCAAAATTATTTAGGAAAAGTTTTACAAAGCTTATGTGTGCATGATATTGTTATTTCACAAAGAGGTATGGGTGGCGGGTTTAGGTTAGGTCGTCCACCAGAAGAAATATCGCTCTATGATATTGTCGAACCCCTTGATAATGTGACGCTTTGGTCAGATTGTGCGATGGGTTTAAAAAAATGTTCAGATGCATCACCATGTATGGTGCACGATGGCTGGAAACAAGTGCGCAATGCCTACTATAAGTTTTTAAAGACGACGAGCATTGCGGATTTAGTAAAGAAGTAAAAATTTATTTTTTTGAGCTATAAACATATAATCACATGTGATTAGTTATTTAACGA
Source organism: uncultured Planctomycetales bacterium (assembly GCA_964572155.1). GTDB lineage: Bacteria > Omnitrophota > Gorgyraeia > Zapsychrales > Fredricksoniimonadaceae > JACQQW01. The sequence continues at coordinate 476,695 of CAZNDZ010000001.1, forward strand.
AAGGAAGATTATGTCGATTTGGGGTTTACCTTTTCCACAAGACATTTCCACCAACGGGCATTTGATCGATGCATTGATTCAATACATTGATCTTGTGCTGGTTATTTTCTTTAGCGTTGTGGTGGCTGCGTTGATTTTCTTTATTATCCGTTATCGTAGTCGTCCTGGGCATAAAGCTGTGTATGATAAAGGTAATAAGGTAGGAAATATTATCTTTACGATTTGTATGGGGCTGTTGGTGTTTTGTTCCATCGACCTTGTTATCGAACATATGTCATTTAGGGATTTAAAGGAAGTGTTTTGGAATTTTCCTACAGGTAAAGATGTGTTAAAGATTGAAGTCATGCCTCAACAATATGCATGGAATGTGCGTTATGCAGGGCCAGATGGTGAATTTGCAACAGCAGACGATATAATTGCTCCTTTAAGTCAAATGCACGTGCCAGTGGGTGTTCCGGTTGTGGTTCAATTATCTTCCTATGATGTGGTCCACTCATTCTATATTCCTGAAGTGCGCATCAAGCAAGATGTTATCCCTGGGATGGTGACCACCACGTGGTTTCAAATTACAAAATCAGGAAAATTTGAAATTGCCTGCTCCGCGTTATGTGGTAATGGACATTATAAAATGCGTGGTTTTATGACGGCAGAATCTCAAGCAGATTTTGATAAATGGTTGGCAGAACAAGCAGCGCCTGCATCGTCGGGAGATGATATTTGGGGCGACACGGGTTCAAGTTCATCAGTGCCGAAAAATTGGGGTTGGAAGTGGCAAGCTAAGGGTTAAACATCTTTAAGGAGAATACAATGTCAGATAAGAAACAATCCTTTTTAACAAAGTATATTTTCTCAACCGACCATAAGACCATTGGCAAACAATATTTGTTCTTTGGGATTTTCTTTTTGCTATGGGGTGGTTTGCAAGCCATGTTGATTCGTTGGCAAATTGCATATCCTGAAACAACGATTCCCATCATAGGACATTTATTGTTTCCAGAGAATAATGGCGCATTGACACCAGATACGTATAACCAAATATTGACCATGCATGGTACGGTCATGATTTTCTGGGCGGTAACGCCATTATTAAGTGGTGCATTTGCGAATTTTATTATCCCTTTGCAAATTGGTGCCGCAGATATGGCTTTTCCTGTTGTCAATATGTTGTCATTCTGGATTTTCTTTTTATCTGGCGTTGTACTCATGTTATCACCGTATGGTCCAGGTGGTTCAGCAGCAGCGGGTTGGACATCTTATCCTCCGTTGAGCACACCCGTCGGCGGTATCCCTGGTTGGGGGCAAGCATTATGGGCTTTGTCATTGGTTTTAATGGGAACAGCGGTCATTATGGGGGCAGTTAATTACATCACGACCATTATCCGTTTGCGCGCCAAAGGCATGAATTATTTGAAAATGCCCTTAACGGTTTGGGGCTTGTTTTTATCATCGATCTTAAACGCAATTTTCGTTCCAATCATCGCTGCAGGTTTAATCTTCTTGCTGTTAGATAATGTGTTGGGAACAGGTTTCTTTGTAGCGGGACCCAAAGCAACCATGGTGGGTGGTGACCCATTGTTGTATCAACATGTGTTCTGGTTATTCGGTCATCCTGAAGTTTATATCTTGATCTTACCTGTTTGGGGGATTGTATCCGACCTCTTATCAACGTTCTCTCGTAAACCAGCGTTTGGTTATAACGTGACGGTCATTTGTATGTGTATTGTTACCGTCTTAAGTGGTTTGGTCTGGGGACATCACATGTATGTGGCGGGCATGAGCCCATTGTTGGGTAAATCTTTCATGTTTTTAACATTATTGATTAGTTTGCCAACATCCATTTTTTTCTTGAATTGGTTGGGAACAATGTGGCGTGGGTCATTGCGTTTTGAAATGCCCATGTTATTTGCCATGTCGGTTGTGTTTGTTTTTGGTTTGGGAGGGTTAACGGGCTTGTACATGGGGACCATCACATCGGACATGTACTTGCATGATTCGATGTTCTTGGTTGGACACTTCCATTATACGTTGGCTGCAAGCGTTCTCATGTCATCATTTGCCGCTACATATTTTTGGTTTCCAAAGATGTTTGGACGCATGATGGATCCATTATTAGGCAAGATTCATTTTTGGGTAACGTTCATTGCACTCAATTATGTATTCTTTGTCATGTTAACGGTTGGCTATGCGGGTCAACATCGTCGTTTGTTTGACCCCAGCGCCTATGATTTTATCAAACCATTAATGCCTCTAAATCGTAATATTACGACATTTGCATTTATCTTAGGGGGCGTTCAGATTTTATTCTTATTTAATTTTGTGTATTCCATCTTTAAGGGTAAGAAAGCTGAAAAGAATCCATGGGAAGCAGCAACCTTGGAATGGACGGTTGATTATCCAGTGCCACATGGTAATTTTGCTACAGCACCTATTGTTAGAAATGGACCACATGAATATAGTAACCCAAAGATTAAGGGTAAAGATTGGGCTTCACAAACAGAGGATATTGGTTAATGGTGTCAGTATCCGTCGATACAGGGTATAAGCGTAATACATTCTCGCTTGGCATGACGGTTGCTTTGGCGTCTTGGACCATGGTGTTTATCACCTTGTTGTGGGGTTACGTGGTTTATCGCATGCGTGTGGGTGTTTGGCTTGAGCCATACATGTCGCGGGAAATCATGGCGTTAGCAATTTTAAATACGTTGCTGTTAGGTGTAAGTTCTATTGTATTGCGTCGTGGTAAAGTATTGTTGAGTTTTGTTTTGGGATTAACGTTTCTTTTAGGTCAATGGATGATTTGGAAGCTGGCTTTTAATGATGGGTTGGCATGGAATAAAAGCACCGCAGGCAGCTTCTTTTATTTGTTAAGTGGATTTCATGCCTTGCATATCATCGGGGGTTTGGTTGCCTTGATGGTATTTTGGGTGAGGTTTGATGTACTCAAAGGAACTTCTACAGCAGTCGGCATTCGATATTTCTGGGATTTTTTAATGGTGGTATGGTTGGTGATGTTCACATTGATGTTCATTGTGCGATAAGCATTAAGTAAACAGGAGACAATATGAATCAGGTGATCGAACAAGAAGACGCAGCTTTCAATAGTATTCCGTCAGGTAAGCTTGGCATGTGGATGTTCTTGATCATGGATGGTTTAAGTTTTGTGGCAATTTTAATTGCCGCAGCATACTTGCGTACTAATGGTGCGCCTTGGCCAAATCCAGGTGAGGTTTTAAATATCCCATTAACAGCCTTTAATACCTTTGTTTTATTGACGAGTAGTTACACCATGATGCAAGCGCTTGAACATGTGCGCGCAGGTAATCAGACAAAATTTATTCAAGCACTAGGATGGACCTTGTTCTTGGGGGTTTTATTCTTAGGTGTTCAAGCCTATGAGTATTTTCATTTGATCGCTGCCGAGAACTTTCGTCCAGGTGTCAGTATCTATGCGGGATGTTTCTTTGGAGCAACAGGTTTTCATGGCTTGCACGTTTTAACGGGCGTTATTTTTATTATTTATGTCTTGGTTGGCGCGTTAAAAGGTCGGTTTAACAAAGATAATCATTTGCGTGTAGAAACATTGACGTTGTTTTGGCATTTTGTGGATTTAATGTGGATGTTGGTTTTTACGTGTGTTTATTTATTGTAAAACAAAAACGGAGAAAATATGGAAGCTAAGAAATATACAAACATTGCCATTTGGTTATTCGCTTTAACCATGTTTGAATTGATGATATTTCAAAGAGCTGATTTAGGAGGTATGCGTACAAATCTGTTACTGCTTTTGATGGGGACAAAAGCTTTGATTGTTGCATTGGCGTATATGAATTTACGTAAAGAAGGTTGGGCTCTGCAAGTTGCATTCTTTGCCCCAATCCCTGTTGCTGTTTATTTCTTATTGTTTATGTTGTATGATGCAGCTTATGTCTGGAAATCATAAAATAACATTGTTCTTGGTTGTTGTCTTTTTATGTGGGGCAAGCAGTGCTAATGCTTGCCCTGCTTGTTTTGTGTCCATTCCTCAAGAAGAGTTCTGGAAAAGATTTTGGGGGATGGCTTTTATGGGAATAATTCCCTTGGTCGTTGCAGCTTTTGTGATGATCAAGATCAGTCGGATGATTAAAAATGAATCAAAGCAAAGCGCTTAAGAATGATGCATTAGTTTGGGTGGTGATTATGATGGTGGCCGCGGCATGTGCTTTTGTCTTGTTGCGACGAGACAGCCATCGTCGATTTGGGGCTGTCTCATATGGCGCTTTTCCAAAAGTTGATATTATGGTTGATAATGCTGAAGAAAAGAATATTCATGGTTTAAGAACGCATGTCTGGACGGTCATGCGTGCTGAATCTTTGGATGCAAAAGACATGTTAAAGCAAGTGTATGACGTGCAGCGCATGACTGTTTCGGGAAAACGATTTATGAATGTCCTGACTTTTGGCAATAATCCCGACGTGATATCAACCCCTGCCAACCGTTTTCATTATAAGGTCACCACACTAACACCTTTAATCAATCAAGCTTTTGTGCATGCAGGTGCAACGAAAACCAGCCAAGTCTTGCTCCTCGATCAAGATTCTATCATCCGTGGTGTTTATGATTTGACGTCGCCCGATGACTTCCGCAGTTTCCGTCAAGATGTGATGCGATTACTTTAAAATATTGATTTATATAAAACTTGAAATCTGAGCGTTCATTCATTAAGATTTGTGTTCTTAATTTACAACAAAAGGAGAGGCGATGAGAAAGCAGTGGTTATTGTTTGTGTTTTGTGTGGTTTTTGCGCAAGTGTCTATGGCTAATGTTGTGACTTTAAAAAATGGTGATCGTTTAAGTGGTGAGATTTTAGAAGATGGAGCGCAATTCTTGAAAATAAAGACAGAGTTGCTTGGCGAAATTAGCATTAATAAAGATTTGGTTCAATCTGTCATGACGGCAGAAGAAGCGCAAGCAAAAGCGGCTGATGTTGTCACTGCTAAAGCAGAAGCTGTTGTCCCAGTAGTTGAACAAGCCCCCGTGGTTGAAGCCCCAGCTGAAGAAGCTAAAGCTCCAAAAGTTTGGGATCATAAGATGTCGGCGGGTTATAGCATGACCAATGGTAACACCAAAACAAGTGCGTCAAACATTACGCTCTTTTCTCATTACAAGAAGGATCGCAATGAATGGACGGTCAAAAGCAGTTTAGATTATGCGTCTAGTAAAGGCCGTATGACCACCCAAAAGTTTTATAGCAAAGCCCAAAGTGATTATCGCATCGGTGGTTCCAAGTGGTTTAATAGCCGCTCTGTAGAAGTTAATCATGATAAATTTGCTAGTGTTGATTATCGTGTTTTACCTGCGGTTGGTATTGGGTATTGGTTCTGGGAAGGTGATGAATCTAAGGCTGAATTCGATACAGCAATTGGTTATGAATATACTAATTATAATGTTACTGATACAAAAGCAACGGGCAATTTTGCTTTGATCCCGCACTTTTATATTGATAAGGTTTTGATTGGAAAAGCAAAAATAGCAGAAGATATTACGTTATACCCGTCGTTAGATTCTTTTGCAGATTACCGCATGCGCAGTGAAACGTCGTTGATTAACCCATTATCCGACGTATTAAGCTGGAAGGTTTCATATATCGATGAATATAATTCATCGCCAAAGAATAATGCCAAGAAGAATGATTCTACATTCATGTCTTCGATTGAATATGCATTCTAAGTAGAGGTGATTGTTTTACAGCTTAAGCTGCCTGACGCGTAAAAACGTCAGGCAGCATATCCCTGCCTCAATGATTAAGGTCGCAATCGCGGCGCCCAGGTAAGAAAATCCACTAATCAAGATGAGTATTAACGGAAGACCTAAGAATGCCATGAGTATATGAATGTTGGCATAGGTTTGTGTTTTGCCGCAAACAAGCAGGAATTGTACGCGAAAGGCGTTGGCGCTGACAAATAAAATAGCGACGAGCAATAGCCTTAAGGTTAGGGTGATTTCTGCGTAATCATTACCGCAGATAAGTTTGACAATATAGGGCGCCAATAGAAAGAAAATGGGGATGGTGATTAAGGCGATCTTCATGGTGATTTCTTGCACTTGGGTCATGGTGTCAAAGGCAAGGCGTCGATTTTTTTGATACAGTTTGCTCATGCGCGGGAAAATAGCTTGTGAAAAAGATGATAGCGGGAATGTTTGCACGACGTTGGCGATTTTCTCAGCCATGGAATAATATCCCGTTAATGTATTATTGGTTAATAAACCAATGGCAAAGACGCGCGTCGTTGTATACATGTTAATCGCGATGATCGACGTGAAAATGGCCCATCCGGTATGAATCTTCTCACGTAATTCAGATAATTTTTGAAGTTGATATTTGATTTTAAAATGAGCAAAGGCGATGTACAAACCAAAAATACCGCTGATTAAAAATGTGACAGATGTAAAGGCGGGCACAAGGATGTAATCTTCTGGGGTTTTGACCATGCTTAAGATTAAGAAGGCTAAGATAATTTCGGCAATGATGTTGATGCGGGCAATGTACTTCATTTTCTCTGTGCCTTGAAAGAACCAAATCGGAAAGAGCGTGTTGCCCATGACCGTGCCAAAACTAAAGATATACACCATCCAGTCATTCTTGAATTTAGGGATGGTAAAGACAATGGCACATAAAATAAGAAGGCTTAAGGCGGCTAATAATACTTTGATGGTAATTACCGCCGAGAAAACCGAGTGGGTTTTGTTGGGATCATGGCGACATAATGATATTTCTTTCGTCGCTGTCACGCTAAAACCATAGTCGGTTAAGATCATGAAGTATTGCGTAAATGCTGCAGCAAAAGCGATTAATCCAAATTTATCAGCCCCCAAGATACGAAATAAATATGGTAAGAGGATCATGGGTAAAATGTAGGAGATCGCGGACAATCCTGAGAGTGAGGCCACATTGCTTAAGACAACTTTACTCTCGGCAGCGCCAGCTAAATGGTAGGTGCGTTTGATTTGGCGTATTAAAGCGCGCATGGCATTAATGTACACGGGATATGGATGGAAATAAATATAATTTTATAAGTTTTCCCCACGGCAATGCTATAATTTTTTCATGATTCAATTTCCAAAAAACTTTTTATGGGGCGCTGCTACGTCCTCCTATCAGGTTGAAGGCAATAATGCCAATGCCGATTGGTGGCCATGGGAGTTGAAGGTTGGTCATAAACCTTCTGGTGCTGCGTGTCGTCATTATGAATTATACGAGCAAGATTTTGATCTGATTCAGCGCATGCATCACAATGCCCATCGCTTGTCCATCGAGTGGAGCCGCATTGAGCCTAAAGAAGGTCAATTTGACCAGAATGAAATAGCGCATTATGCGTCGGTGATCAAGGCTTTGCGCAAGCGCGGTATTGAGCCCATTGTAACGCTGCACCACTTTACCAATCCTATCTGGTTAGCTGATAAAGGCGGTTGGGAAAATCCCGATGTGGTAAGGTTATTCGTACGCTATTGTGAGGTGATGACAAAAGCACTCATGTCCGACGTGCATTATTGGAATACCATCAATGAACCAACCATTTTTATCTCACATGCTTATTTATTTGGCTGGTGGCCGCCGCAAAAGAAATCTTTATGGAGTCTAAAAAAAGCGCATGACACCATGGTCAGCGGTCATATCAAAGCGTACCGACGGATGAAAGAAATCTATCAGCAAAATAATTTACCAAGTCCGATGATCAGCATTGCGCATCATATGCAAGATTTTGTGCCTTGCACGGATACATGGCTTAATCGTTTTGCGGTTGAGTTGCGCTATAAGTGGCTTAATTTTGAATTTCTAGATCAACTACAAAGATCTAATACGTTAGATTTTATTGGCTTTAATTTTTATTCTCGTCAATTGGTAGATGTTAAAGGGTTTACGCCTCAAAATCTTTTAGGCGATATATGTAAAGATGGGCATCATCCTGTGAAAAAGAATTTTCTAGGCTGGGACATTTATCCAGAAGGTATTTATCACGTGCTTTTACGATTGAAGAAATATAATGTGCCCATCATTATTTCTGAAAACGGGATTTGCACCAATGAGGACAGCCAGCGTTGGGATTTTATCCAAACACATTTGCGCATGATCCATAAAGCCATGAGTGAAGGTGTCGATGTGCGCGGGTACATGCATTGGTCCCTGCTTGATAATTTCGAATGGGATAAAGGTTTTGCCCCAAGATTTGGCTTAATTAACGTTAATTATGATACTTTTGAGCGCACCATCAAAGACAGCGCCTTGAAGTACGCAGAGGTATGTAAAACCGGACAGATTTCTTAAACCATTGCATAGCAATAAGTTACAAGTTTGCTTTTGTCGCATTTCAATGTATACTATAAGAAGAATCTCGCAACACTTTGTCAAAACGACAAAGGCAAACTTGGGGTAACCCAAGGACGCAAAGCTATAGGGCCTTACCAGTAATTTTGGAGGGTAGCCTGGCCGCCGAAAGGACAAGACCTGTGTCAAAGAAGATACTCCTCATTGATGATGAAACAGACGTTGTTAATATTCTTCAACGTCAAGTTCAACGCGCGGGCTATGAAGCGCATGTTGCCTATAACGGGCAAGAAGCGTTGGCCATTGCCCAACAAATTCACCCACATTTAATTTTGACTGATATAGCCATGCCTGTGATGGATGGTTTTGCCTTCTACAAGGAAGTGAAGTCCCGTCGTGACCTGCATCATATCCCCATCATTGTGGCTTCTGCGTATGGAGCCAGTGAAGAAAAAATGCGATTATTGGGCGCCAAGGACTTTCTAGTCAAGCCGTTTGATAAGAATACGCTCTTGACTAAAGTTGGCGCCTTTTTTGACACGCATAAGTCAAAAAAGATGTTCATTGCAACTAAAATGCATCGTTTGATGCAGACTATATTAGATGAAAACAAAGAACCGATGACCCCGTTAAGTTGGCAGTTGACCAATGAGGTGGAATCGATTGTCACAAAGGCGGCGGCCTATAAGCCAGATGTGATTTTGCTCGACATTGATATGTTCATGACGCCATCAGCCGCAGATGTGGTGCGCATGCTCCGTGAACAAGAGGGTTTGGATGAGTGCCATATTTTGCTCATGCGCAGCATCTTAATCGACTTTTCAGGCGGCGCCTTAACCGCTAAGTCTGTTGTTGTAGAACAATGCTTGTCGAATGGTGCTAGCCATTTTATAGGACATTTGAGCTTTGATTCGTTTTCCACGGTTTTAAAAGAATATTGCTAAATCAAAAATAAATTCATAAGTTAATGTAAATCAACGGGTTATGTAAACTTGCATAACCCGTTTTTATGTGCTATATTTAAGTTAGGTGGAAATAGTGGAAAAGATGGACAATATGGAAAGCAAGAGGTAAAATAGGGATCGGAGCAGGTTATGATGACACCATACCAACCAGCAAATGAAGAGAGTAGACTTAAGGAACTCAAAGACCTTAAGATCTTAGATACAGCTTCTGAAGAACGTTTTGACCGCATTGTGCGTGTGGCAAAAAGCTTGTTTAAGGTGCCAATGGTGGCGATTGGTTTTGTAGACACTAATAGAGAATGGTTTAAAGCTAGCTGTGGCCTTAATATGAAAGAATCTGCTAGAGATACGTCATTTTGTGGTCACGCTATATTAGAAGAAAGCGTCTTGGTTGTTCCAAATGCCTTGCAAGATGTGCGTTTCGCAGACAATCCTTTGGTAACAGGTCCTTTGCAAATTCGTTTTTATGCAGGGGTTGTAATTTATGGACCTCAAGGTCACAAGGTTGGTACATTGTGCATCAAAGATACGGTAGCGCGCGAATTAACCGCTCAAGAAAAGCAAGATTTGATTGATTTAGGTAAATGGGTAGAATTGGAAATCAATTCATTGGCATTAAATGCAGCGTTGGAAAGTTCTAAATTATTTGCTCAACGTTTGCAGTCGATGAATTCTATGATGGTCGATCGTGAACTAAAAATGGTGGCCCTTAAGAAAGAAGTTCTAGAGTTAAAAGAACAAATTAAAGCGAATGCGCAAAAAGGGGAATCTCATGCGTAAAGACACATTAACTACATTTGAAATTGCAGATTTTTGCCAAGTCACGCACCGCACGGTGCAGCAATGGATTGCTTCTGGCAAATTAACGTCTTTTCGCACGCCAGGGAATCATAGCCGTGTTCAAACCAAAGACTTCATCGTCTTCTTAAAGAAGTTTAATATGCCGATTCCAGAAACCTTGGAACATTTAACGCGCTTGAAAAAACGCGTGATGATTGTCGACGATGATCAAGACTTGGTGCAGGTTATCTCAAAGATGATTAATCCCAGTGGGCAATATGATGTTGAAGTAGCCTTTGATGGGTTTGCTGCGGGAAAGAAGTTTGCTGAGTTTAAACCTGATCTAATCACCTTAGACATTCGCATGCCACGTTTGGATGGGTATGCTGTCTGTAAAGAAGTGCGTCGTGATAGTAAGAATAACAATGTGAAAATTCTCATTGTTTCGGGTGAAGACGCATTAAATAAAGAGGAATTAGAAAAGATGGGAGCAGACGCATTTTTAAGTAAACCATTTACTAAAGAAACTTTAGTTAAAGAAGTCCAAAGGTTATTATGCTAAGCAACTCACTTCAAATAATGGATATTTTATCGCATCGCCTGCCAGATGCCATGGTGCTCATGGACAGAGCGGGGATTATCATCTGGTGCAATGATGCGTTTAAAGCATTGTCGAATCATGTCGAAGTCACAGCGATAGGTTTAGAGTTACACAAGATATTTCCTGTCAGACGCAAGAATGCCAATTCAACCTATACAGCACCGATCGTCGAGCTATTTATCAAGGGTGAAAAGAATGTAAACGGGATCTATCGTTACACTAAAAAAGATAATGCCTATGACCTTGATGTTCATTTTGATGTGTTAGATGAGAATGATCCTAAGAGTGAGGTTTTAGTTAGTATCAGGGATTTAACGTCAGAAATGAAAGATATCCAAGAGAAACAAAAGAAGGAATTGGAACGTTCTTATATGGCATCATTGAATATCATGGATGATCTTGAAAAAGAGAAGATAAATTTGCAACGTGAAGTCGAGAAGACAAAGCTAAATGAGAAGCGATTACAAGAAGCCATGAATATCAAGACGGAATTTACCTCGACTGTTTCACATGAATTACGCACCCCATTGGCATCCATCAAAGGGTCGATCGACATCGTCATGAGTGGGTCGGCAGGGGATGTGAGCGCAGATCAAAATAAATTTTTAAGTAAGGCGAAGGCTAATATTGATCGCTTAAAGCGTTTGATCGATGACTTCCTAGATTTCTCGAAATTGGAAGCTGGTAAAGCAAGTTTCGAAAAAGAATGGGTGGATTTAAAGCGCATGGTTGATGATGTGATCGATATACAACATGCGGTTGCAGAAAAGAAAGGCTTGGTGTTAAAGACAGATATCGACGGGATTTTACCAAAAATCTTTTGCGATCCTGATCGCGTTAATCAAGTGCTTACCAATTTGCTTAATAATGCCATTAAATTTACAGATACAGGTTACATTGAAGTCTCCGCCCATATTTTAGAGGGGACTGATGTGGTGCATGTTTGTGTGAAGGATACCGGTGAGGGCATTAGCAAGGAAGACATTGGGCGTATCTTTGAGAAATTTCAGCAAGTCGGTGATCCAAGCCATCGCAAGACAGGTGGTACTGGGCTTGGGTTATCTATCGTCAAGGAGATCATCTGCCAGCATGGGGGGAAGATCTGGGTTGAATCCGAAGTTAATCAGGGCAGTAAGTTCATTTTCACGCTGCCTTTAAAAGCAGAAGGAGCTTAATATGGACGCCACTAAAAAACATATCTTGATCATCGATGATGAGGAAGATCTTAGAGATATATTATCTTTTCAGTTTAAGATCCGTGGATATGATGTCACCACCGCCGAGGATGGGGTGGATGGTTTGGTTAAGTTGCATGACCTTAAACCTGATTTGATTGTCTTGGATTTGAACATGCCACGCATGGGTGGGATTGAATTCTACCAAAAGTTATGTAGTTTTACCGGTGGTCATCCTGCTTTTCCAATCTTGGTATTGACCGCGCGTGCCAATACACGTCAATTATTCTTAGACCTTGAGATCGACGGGTTCTTAACCAAGCCTTTCGAAATTGAAGACGTGATCAAAGAAGCGGAATACATCATTAAAAATGTGGCACGTAAAAAGATCGCTGAAGAAACACGTCCTATTGCTAACATTTTCATCATTGATCCTGATGCAAAGTCATTAAGCAATATTGGCGGGGTCTTGCTCAATGCAGAATATAAGGTGTCAACTTCCGTCAGTGGTGCAAAAGCCATTGAGAAAATGATGACGGATGTCCCTGATTTAGTGTTGGTGAATTTGGGTTTAACAGATTTGCCAGGGGATGTGTTGGTGACACGACTTATGCAAATTGCCCGTACGTCGCGTGTGCGTTTTGTACTCTATGTTAATCGCACCGGCAGCCATGATAAAGAAGTGATGATGAATATGGCTAAGAAAACTGGGGTAGAGCATTTTATCGAATATGCTGACCCTAAGGAATTATTGGACGTAATAGAAAAGCTAAAAGCTGGATAACATTCAAGATTATGATAAGATGATGGTCTTATCATAAGGAGATGAATGGAAAATCCTAGCTTTCTGACCTATCTTGGTTTCTTCTTAACCGGGATGGCGGTTAACCTGACGCCATGTGTTTACCCGATGTTGACAGTGACACTCTCACTGTTTAAGCCAGAATTCTCCAAGAAGGAAACACTGCAACATTCTTTCTTCAAAGCCCTTGCCTATTTTTTAGGCATTGCCGTGACCTATAGCACGCTTGGCTATTTTGCGGCGAGCACTGGAAAATTGTTTGGTTCATATCTTCAGAACTCATGGGTGCTAGGGATTGTGGGCGCCATGATGTTGGCCTTATCCCTATCTATGTTTGGTTTGTTCAAGTTGCGTCCTTCCGCGGAGATCTTAAGTAAGTTAGCATTATTACGACGAGCAGATTATGTGGGTTTATTTTTGTCTGGGGTGTTGGTCGGTGTTTTTGCCGCGCCTTGCATTGGCCCACCGGTGATTGCGCTGCTTGGTGCTGTTGCCGAGCGTGGGGACCCACAATTTGGTTTGACGGCGTTTTTTATCTTTTCTTGCGGCATGGGGTTGCCGTATTTATTGCTGGGGACATTTGAGAATCTGACGACAAAACTGCCTAAAGCAGGTGTATGGCTTATTTGGGTTGAACGGGCATTTGCGGTTGTGCTATTAGCGTTTGCAATCTTTTATTTGTCATTGGCGTTTAAGATACATCCGGATAAAGCCGCTTCATCAACGATATGGAAGCCATATCGCATCGGTGATGTGGTGACATCGGTTGGTGCGCATAAGCCCGTGATTGTTGATTTTTATGCGGATTGGTGTTTAAGTTGTCATGAATTTGAAGATGCTGTTTTATCGAAACCCGACGTGCAGGCATTGTTAGCGAAGCTTACGACCTTGCGTGTAGATGCCACCAATCAAGATGATCCCGCGGTCACACGTGTGTTAGAGAAATTTGATATTGTGGGTTTGCCCACCATGATCTTCTTAGACGAGCATGGCGATGAAATCAAAGACATTCGCATGGAAGGCGCAGGGTCTAAGAAAAAATTTCTAAAGAGACTAGAAATGCAAGCCGCCCACTTTAATAAGGTTGAAGCCAAATGATTTTAAAAATAGTGATCTTGTGCATCATAGGCGTTTTCATGTTGAATTATGCCTTTGCGCAACAGAAAGGGAAGCAACCCATGTTAGCAAAAGCAACATTTGCAGGAGGCTGTTTTTGGTGTATGCAGCCATTCTTTGATCGCATTAAAGGTGTTTCTAAAACGTTGGTAGGTTACACCGGCGGGCATACCAAGAATCCGACCTATGAAGAAGTTTGTACGGGCACAACTGGTCATGCCGAAGCCATTGAGATCACCTATGACCCAACGCAAGTCGATTATGAACGCTTGCTCGACATTTTTTGGCGCAATATTGATCCAACCATGGAAAACGGCCAGTTTGTCGACCATGGCACACAATACCGTAGTGCTGTTTTTTATCATGATGAAGCCCAGCGTGCGATTGCTGAAGCATCTAAAGCTAAGTTAAATGCGTCAGGTAAGTTTGATGCGCCGGTTGTTACAGAAATTGTAGCGGCATCAGAGTTTTATCCGGCTGAAGAGCATCACCAGTACTATTATAAGAAAAGCCCCATGCGCTATAATATGTACCACGACAATACAGGGCGTGAAGAGTTTAAAGAAAAAATTTGGGGAAAAGATCAATAATGTTTGGATCATTGATGGAAGGGATTCACGGTATGGATCAGGTTATGAATACGGTTTACACCATGGTTATCACCTATGGCATGAATATCATTGCGGCGTTTGCCATTTTCTTTATAGGAAAATGGGTGGCAAATTTGGTGTCGAAGTTGATTGAAGAGGCCATGAATAAGGCCAAGATAAATAAAACGATTGGTTCATTCACGCAACATTTGGCATTTTATGGGTTCATGACCTTTGTTGTGATTGCTGCTCTTAATAAACTTGGCGTTGAAACTAGTTCTTTTATTGCGGTCGTTGGTGCGGCATCGTTGGCTGTTGGTTTGGCCTTGCAAGGTTCTTTGTCTAATTTTGCCTCCGGCGTAATGTTGATTTTGTTCCAACCATTTAAAGTAGGGGATATGATTGAAGCGGGCGGGGCCAAAGGTCGGGTGTTAGAAATCCAAATTTTCAATACGATCATTCACACCGATGCAAATCAAAGAGTGATTGTGCCAAATTCAAAAGTAACTGCGGATAAGATCACCATTGAACCTGTAAAATAATTTGTGTTGGTTGAAACTTTTTATCACGTAGCACTGTCTAAGTTAAGTACATGCATACTGTCAATCAAACATCGCTGCGTATTATTAACATTTTCTTAAGCATTAGTTTATGCTTAATAGCCAAAGTCTATGCAGACGAACCTGCGTTGACAAGTCTTACATTAAAACAAGCGTATCAAAAGGCTTTAGCCCAAAGCGAAACCATTGCCATCAATAAAGAAGTAATCCAAGAGGCGCATGGGCGATTTTCCCAGAGTTTAAGTACAGCTTTGCCTCAAGTGACATTTGAAGATACAGAAAAATGGCAAGATGGCAATCGAAGCGCTGGAGATCGTCGCTATATCCCATCACGACAATTTGTTCTGACCCAACCGTTATTTTCTGGATTCAAAGAATTTGCCGCGATAGCCGGTTCAAAAGCAGAAAAGTTGCAACGTCAAGAGGAGTTGATTCGCGCTAAACAATTATTGTTTACTGATGTGGCGGATGCATTTTTTCTATATAAAAGTTATCAGGAGGAGCTAGCAGTTGGTCAAGCGATTAACATGGCTTTAAGAGATCGCAAGGCAGAAATAGAGAAGCGTCAGAGCCTGGGTCGATCAAAGCCAAGTGAAGTCGCTAGCATTGATGCGCGATTTTATAGAAATGAGGCAACGCTTGAATCATTGCGAAGTCAGCAAGATGTTGCCCGAGAATTGTTGGAGTTTTTAGTTGGACAAAAGATTGCTTCGATTGCCAACGAAGATATTGTTATTGAAGATGTTCCAGAGATAGATATCGAAGCTGTTGCCAATGCGCGTGCAGATGTGAAAGCAGCCATGCAAGCGTATGTTGTGGCGCAAAAGAAGATTGTTGTTGCTCGATCAGGGTATTTCCCAACGGTTGATGCCGTGGGGGATTATTATACAAAGCGTGTTGGCGCTTCTTCTCATATTGATTGGGATGTGATGCTAAACATTTCAGTTCCTATCTTTACGTCGGGCGCAGCCTCCGGAAAACTTAAAGAAGCAAAAGCTGTGGCCGAAGGCGCGCGATTAAATCAGGCATTGACTAAACGCAAATCAATCCTTGATATTCAAAACTCAAAAACAAAGTTGTCGTCTAACTTAAAGCAAATGCAGGCGTACAAGAAAGCTGTTGAGGCGGCTCAAAAAAATTATGATTTGCAAGTTGAGGATTATGGCAATAGTAAGGTGAATAATTTGGATGTATTGCAATCTTTGGAAGATTTACAAAATATTCAACAAGATTATATTGCCGTGAAGAATGAAACACAGCGTGCTTTTTGGGCGTTAAAGGTGGCGATGGGAGATATCAACGATGACACTCTCTGATCTATCGATTAAGCGCCCAGTGTTTGCATGGATGGTCATGCTTGGGCTTATTATTTTTGGAGCGATAAGCTACAAAAATATGGGCGTCAGCCAACTTCCCGACGTAGAATTCCCCACCTTAAATATTAATGTCACGTGGCCTGGTGCGGCACCCGAAGTAATGGAAAGCAATGTGGTGGATGTTTTAGAGCAAGCGGTCATGTCCATGGAAGGGATTCGGGACATCACATCTTCCGTAAATAATGGTCAAGCGAATATCACCGTTGAATTAGAATTAAGCCGGAGTATAAATTTTGCAGTTCAAGAAGTGCAAACAAAAATAGCTCAAGTCCAACGGCGATTGCCACAAGACATTGATCCACCGATTGTCACTAAAGTAGATCCAAATCAACGTCCAATTATTTGGCTGTCTTTGCATGGTAACCGTCCAGCACGGGAGCTGATGAAGTATGTACAAGATCATTTGCAAGATCAATTTGCTACGATTAACGGCGTGGGGGATGTTTTCTTGGGGGGGTTTGTAGCTCCTAATTTGCGTGTTTGGATTGATACAAAAAAATTGAGTGAGTATGAGTTAACGGCAGATGATGTGATTAATGCAATCACTTCGGAACACGTTGAGCAGCCAGCTGGACGCATCGAAACACCACTAAAAGAACAAAACGTGAGGGCGATGGGTGAAGCAAGGTCAGCGCAAGAATTTGGGAATATTGCTATCCCCCGACGTAATGGCCAACCGGTTTATGTGCCTATTTATCTAAAAGATGTGGCCATTATTGAAGATGGATTAGATGATGTCAGGCGTATTTCTAGAAGTGATGGGGCTCCTTCTGTTGGCCTTGGGATACGTAAACAAGCAGGCTCTAATGAAGTTCAAATTGGCCATGAGGTGTCGAAAAAGTTAGCGCAGGTTAGAAAACAGCTTCCGGAAGGATTAGCGTTAGACATCGTCATCAATAGCACCCGTTTTATTGAGGAATCTATTAATGAATTGTTGTTTACGTTGTTGCTTTCAGCCTTAGCAACATCCTTGGTCTGTTGGTTATTTTTAGGCTCGTGGAGTGCTACTGTCAATATCTTGATGGCAATACCGACTTCGATTATTGGTACGTTCATTGTCATCAATTTCCTTGGTTTTACCTTAAATACGTTTACGGTTTTAGGTTTGTCACTAGCGATTGGTATTGTTGTTGATGATTCCATCATGGTGCTGGAAAATATTGTACGGTATCGAGAGAAAGGTTTAGGAAAAGTAGAAGCGGCAGCCGAGGGGGCGCGGCAAATCACGTTTGCGGCTTTAGCTGCAACATTAGCCATCATCGCTATTTTCTTGCCTGTTGCTTTTATGACAGGCATGATCGGAAAATTTTTCTTTCAGTTTGGTGTAACGATCTCGGTCGCTGTCGCGCTGTCACTTTTAGAAGCCTTGATGTTGACGCCCATGCGCTGTGCACAATTTCTTAAGATAGGAGAGCGCACGACGGTATTTGGTAAATGGGTTGAAGCGTCGTTTCATACTTGGGCAAGTCATTATAAGGGAGCCTTGCAATGGACAATCAAGCATAGGTTTTTGGTTGTTGCCGTTTCTATAGTGTTCTTTGTGGCATCATTATATTTTGTAAAATTATTGCGGCAAGAAACTGTTCCTGCCCAAGATCAAAGCATGTTCATTTGCAGTGTAAAGACGCCCATTGGTTCTTCAATTGATTTTACCAGCGATCGGTTTAAGGAAATTGAGAAGTTCATTCTAAGTAGACCAGAAGTGGCGCACTATTTTGCTAATATCGGTGGTGGATCACAGGTGAATCAAGGTAATATCTTCATCAGTTTTAAATCTCCTAAAGAACGCCCTGTTGTGGCGCCAGCAAAGAAGTCTTTGTCTCAAAAAGAATTGATGGTCTTATTTCGTAAAGAACTAAATAAGATCAAAGATGTGAAAGTTGTTATTCGTGATCCGTCGCTGGATTCGCTTTCATCCAAGAGAGGGTTTCCAATTGAAATGTCAGTGCAGGGGCCTGATTGGGAAAAACTTTGGGAGTATGCCAAACAGATCCGTGAGGCAATGACGCAAAATAAATTATTTGTTGATGTGGATACCGATTATTTAGAGGGTGCGAAAGAGATTGAGGTTATCCCAGATCGTGTCAAGGCAGCTCAACACGGGGTCAGCGTACAGGATATTAGCCAAGCCATCAATATTTCCATCGGAGGAGAACGTGTTGCGAAATATACGCAATTTGATAAACGCTATGATGTGCGGGTAAGATTGCGATCCGAACAACGCTCAACCTTCAAAGACATTGAACAATTGTATGTGTGGAATAATCATGGAGAACGGGTGCAATTAAAAGATTTGATCACCATCGAAGAAAAGCCTTCTGCGGCCAATATAACCCGTCGAGCAAGAGAGCGAGCGATTACCGTGACGTCCAATGTGGCGGTGGGTCAATCGCAAGCTAAGGCAGTAGAAGAAGCATCACGCATAGCCAAGGCCATTTTGCCTGATCAATATAAGGTTGTATTAACTGGAAGCTCGCAGGCAGCGAAAGAGTCAAAACAAAGTTTGTTGTTTGTGTTTTTATTAGGGATTGTGGTGTCATACATGGTATTGGCATCGCAATTTAACAGTTATTTACATCCGTTTACTGTTTTACTGGCATTGCCTTTTAGTATTTCAGGCGCCTTTATGGCTTTATGGGCGTCAGGTCAATCCATTAATTTGTATAGTATGATCGGTATTATTTTACTCATGGGTATTGTTAAGAAGAATTCGATCTTGCTCGTTGATTTTACAAATCAAAAAAGGGACGAGGGGTTGGCTGTCAATGATGCGCTCATTGAGGCTTGTCCTGTACGGTTGCGTCCAATTCTAATGACATCGGCAGCAACGGTAGCTGCAGCATTGCCTCCAGCGCTTGCCATTGGTCC
Organism: uncultured Planctomycetales bacterium; assembly: GCA_964572155.1. Lineage (GTDB taxonomy): Bacteria > Omnitrophota > Gorgyraeia > Zapsychrales > Fredricksoniimonadaceae > JACQQW01. Next base: position 495,831 of record CAZNDZ010000001.1, read on the forward strand.
AGGTGCTGAGGTGCGTATCCCAATGTCTATTGCGATCATCGGTGGCGTCATCGTCTCTACCATTTTTACTTTGTTCGTCGTTCCTGCCGTCTATAGTTTATTTTTAGTTCGTAAAAAACAACAATGATGGTTGTGCAAAAGTTAAAGTCATTCCTTACAAAGTCAGGCGTTGCTCTCTTGTTAGCGACGTGTTTGTTATTGCTTTACCTTCCGGTTTGGCAAATCAATTATTTTCATCACGATGATTTATTATTTTGGCTGAAGAACGGGATGTTTGGTTCATTTGGTCTTCTTGAATTGATGATTTCATCAGGACGATTTTTATCAGGCTTGTTTTTGTCTGTGGTCGGTTGGGGCATTAATTCGATAAGTGATTTAAAGGTACTGCGTTTTTTAGATATTGTGGGTGTCGCTATTTTTGGTGCTGGGATTTTTTACTATCTAAGCCAAATCATCAAGGATCGTTTGAAATGTTTATTAGCGGTATTGATCTTATGTTCTTTGCCATGTTTTGCGTCTGTTATAACCTTAGCAAGTCATGCACCAGTCGTGGTAACGTGGTTGATGGTTCTCGCTGCTGCTATTTTACCAATCAATTCTTGGAAAAATTACCGTGCTTGGGTAGCGCTGTTGTTATGTGTGATGGCATTATTTATTTATCCTTCATCAGCCATGATGTATTGGCCGTGTATTTTTCTTGTGACCTCACTGGGGCGCGATCAAAGCATACGCAATAAGATCATCATTGGCTTGGCTGCTATAGCCATTTATGGCGTAGCAACGATGCTTATTAACATTTTTTGTTTTGGCGGATTGTCACACGACGTGAATCATAATCCAAATCAACTTTGTAACGATGTTGTTGGGAAGTTGCAATGGTTTATGCAAGAACCAATGGGCGTCGTTTTTAGAGGGTGGCAAATTTTACCTGTTGGTTCATGGCCTTGGATGGGATTATTTACTTTTGTCGTCGGATTCATAGGGTTTTGGTTATTTGCGGGTGTTAGAAGCGCTCTGATGGCAGTGGCATTTATAGTCTTAAGTTTTTTGCCTAATTTAATCGCAAAAGAGAATGCGGCATTTTACCGTTGCCTGGGTCCGCTCTATACAATGGTTTTTATCGTCGTTTTGTTAGGAGGGCATTTTTGGATGCGACAATTACTATCGCACAAAAAAGAGTGGGGCATAACCGCGATATTGTTTTGTGTATTTGCATATGGATCCCTGCATATATCGCGTCAGGTGATGGAGCTAAGGGTTTTGCCTAGCATGAAAGAAACAGTTTATGCGCTTGGTGTGATGTCTGCCCAAGCAACAGACAGATATGACCATTTCTTAATCCAACAGCGTCGATTTGAAAAAGATAAGACGCTGTATGATGAGTGGGGAACGCTAAGTTCAGATTTTCGACATAATTTGTTAGGTTTCATGCTATGTGCAAGTGCAGAGGTGAAACGTCGAGAGGTTTTTGCTTATGCAATGAGTAGGTCTATAGAAGGACGCGGCACATACTTTGTTGCACAGACTTGGGTTGATTTGATAAATCGAAAACTTCGTCCGACAGGTGGAGCACGCTATAAAGATTTTATGAAGAAGAATGCCTCAGATCCTCGGAATGTTCATTATGGCCGTTTTGGGGACAAATTGTATTTGCGTTTTATAACAACGCCACGGCATCTTGAAGGCCCAGCCGTTGTTTTAAATATTAGGGACGTTGCTTAGAGTTTTTACATCGGTAACCCACATTAATTCACAAGCTCCGCCTTCACTGTCAGTCCGTGACAGTGATGTATGCCAGAACCAATTGCGGGATTTGTCATCGATATCAACTAAATAGCCACGGAGTTCAACTAAAGCGTGTCGTCGGATATTAGCGATGAGATGTTTGATCTGTTCGTTTGCAGGGATGATGTGTGTATTCGCGCTATGGCTGATGATGTCATTTACATCAATGGGGGGAGCATCTTTCCATCGGTAGTTGTACCATCGTCCATATTGTGAAATGTTTAGTTTGTTGATCACCGTCGCTTGGCTCATAGGTCCCCAGCCAAGCGCCAAATCATATTTAGATAAACTATCTTGAATGTCACCAGCCCAATAAGAATGTTTCGATAACACCACAGCTTTGATGTGGTAAGTTGCTTTAGGTGTAACAGTAAAATTTTTTAAACTCCAAGGCGCAGGGAGGTCTTGTGAGGATTGCACCGGATCATTCGGGGCTAATGTCCCTTGCCAATTGGCTTTGGATGGTTGCCACATAAACCATGCGGCACATAGGATCACTAAAAAAATAAGAAAGTTCTTCATGTTAAAGTCTACGCTCCAACGTTTGAGGATCAAAGCGCAAACGTCGTAATTGAGGGGCTAAGGTTGCGGCACCAGCTACGACGAGTAAGGTTAATATGCCACCGACAGCAACGCAGGGGACAGTGCCAATTGCGGCAGCTAACATCCCACTTTCAAAAGCACCTAGTTCATTCGACGAGCAAACAAAAATCCAACTGACGGATGATATGCGACCACGCATGTCATCAGGGGATAGTAGGCGTACTAAAGATCGACGGATGACCATAGATATGCCATCAAAGATGCCACTTAAGGTGAGCATCACCATAGATAGTAGGAAATTTGTTGAGAAAGCAAAGATCAAGATGCAAACCCCAAATCCTAAGACGGTTAATAATAAATTGCGACCAGCGTTTTTAATAATCATTGGGGCATAATGTGTGGCAATGAGCATGATGGCAAGGGCGCCGATCGATGGGGCTGCGTTAAGCAAACCAAAACCTCGGGCTCCAACGTGCAGAATGTCATTGGCATAAATCGGTAGTAAGGCCATGGCCCCTCCAAACAAAACAGCAAACAAATCTAAAGCCATGGCGGCACTTAGGGCTTGATTGCGAAAAACAAAATTCCATCCAATCGCAATGCTTTTTAAAATAGGTTCCTTATGCTGTGGTTTTGTTTGAGGTGATGGTTTGATGAGTAATGTGTAAAATGTTGATAATAAGAAGAAGGCGCTAACAATCAAGTAAGAACCCACAGCACCAAGACTTTCGAAAGCAAAACCAATGCATGCAGGACCTGCAAATGAACATCCGATCCAGACGCTAGCAATCCATGAGCTGCCATTGACAATGAGATGTTTAGGGACAACCTGTGCTTCAAAAGCGCTATTGGCAGGGTCGGAGAATCCTCGGGCAACGCCAGCTAAGAACACTGCGGCATATAAGCCAAATAATGATGTTGCTTCATGCTGTGTTGATAAATAGGCTAAGAAAAGTGCGCATGCCAATGAGACGCTGCGCGTGATTATTAGAATTTTACGACGATTATAGTGATCTGCGACATAGCCACCGAATAGCACCAACGAAAGCGCAGGGATGGCTTCAATAAGGCCAAGCCAACCTAAGGCAAGGGCGCTATGGGTTAATTGATAAATTTGAAAACCAATTACAACAGCTAAGGCACGGCTGGCAAAAGTGAAAGCTCCGACGGATCCTAAGAAGTAACGGATATTAGGAATTTTTAGTGCATCCACGAATGTATATTTTGGGGCGTCGATCATGAAAATTAGTGTAACATTTTTGCAAACCATGGAATAGAATATTTCCATTGTCGTCTTAATTTAAGAAAGGAAACACCATGGTTAAAATAAATATCGCTTATGAAGGCCAACTGCATTGCCGTTTAACACATGCGCCATCCGGCAGTGTGATTGCAACCGATGCGCCAAAAGACAATAATGGTAAAGGGGAGGCCTTTTCCCCGACGGATCTGGTTGCAGCAGCTCTTGGATCTTGCATGTTAACCGTGATGGGGATTCAAGCGGCGCGCCATCAGATTGCATTGGATGGTTCAATGGTTGATGTGGAAAAAGAAATGGTTGCGGATCCAGTGCGTCGCATTGGCAGCCTTAAAGTCGTGTTGCGCATGGCCAAAGGTGTTCCACAAGAAAAGCGTTCGATGTTAGAGGCAGCAGCGCATGCATGCCCTGTGCATAAGAGCTTGCATCCTGATGTGAAAATTCCTATTGAGTTTGTTTGGTCTTAATTTATTGCAATAAGATCTCAAATTTACCAGTTGATCCAGCTTGTTTAGGGGCTTCTTCTGCTGCTGGAGGCGTGATGGGTTCAACAATAGGTCGCTCATCCATAGATGTCTCGACGGGAGAATTTACGTTTACAATGACCCGTGTAGCAATAGGATCCATGTCTTTAACGATTGGTTCTGCAGTTTTACGTTGCAAATAAAAAGTAGCTGCCATGATAAGCACCATGAGGAGAATAATTTTTTTATCCATTAGAATCCTCCTTTTTGCCAAAATTTCTTATCATTGATGTCATTGGTAAAAGCAATGAATGTATTCATTGTGGGAAAGTATGGTGGTGTGTATTGAGTTTCCATGCGTGTATCGTAGACGAAATTACGGCCATAGCCACTTAAGGCAGCACCCGTATTGCTGTTAAATTGACCAAAGGCGCCATAATTATTGCTAATGACCCCACCTAATACTGTGGCTGTCCCTCGAGGACTACCATCTCCGTAGTTGTCTACCGTCACAATGCCATTGGAAGCCATCATGGTGGCATGGATATCAACATCATTAGGAGCTGAGCCGCCGATACGGATATTTCCGCCCCAGCTGATGATCCCTAAAAGGTTTTCATAACCTTCGGCTGAAGGGGGCGTGTAACTTAATTGTCCAAGCGTGCCTGATGCCGGGGTGTATTGTTGATAGCGAATATTATTTTGGATGATGGTGTCATTGTGTGTGGCGATGACCATTTGTGTATTTTGATGAACAGTACCAGATAAATTGCTAATCTTGCCACTGACGTAAAGTAATGTGCCCACATTACTTGCCCCATCTGGTTTCCCTGAGTACGTTGTTGAGCCGGATGAGTCTGTAATAGTTGTTTGATTTGTCGTTTCATTAACAGTAACGGTCTTTGTGGTTGCTCCTTGAGTAATCGTGTATACGGCATTGTCGCCGCTCACAGCTAAGCTGACGGTCGACGCATCTCCTCGGACATAGATGCCCCCAGTTAGTGCACCTCCAGATGTAGGGATATAAATCCCATTGCTACCGTAGGTGTTTCCGCCTGTTGCTTCTGTAACCATGCTTGTTTCTGTTGTGCTTGAGGGCATGGCAATGCTAGGTGATGAACGTGTAAAACCGTTATAAAAAGTAGGAACGTCAATGTTGCCGTTATGGTCATTGGCAAGGCTTATGCTATTGCCATTATTATAAAACCTTGCATTCGCACTGACTTGTTTAACAGTGTCGTAGAATGTGCCGCTAGGATTAAATGCAAAGTTATAGCTGCCGTTTGTATACATAGGTCCAGAAAAATTTGTTTTGCTTGTAAACCAAACTCTAGAGTTGTCAGGCATTGTTTGGTTGTTGGTAAAAAGGGCATAGCGGGCAAAGTTATCACGTTGGACTTGAACGGTAAAATCTCCGTATACAGAATATCTTTTTATTTCTGAGCCATTTGTGCCTGTGGCTTGAATCTTATAATAATAGGGAAAGCTCCATACGTTTGCGGCAGGAGAAGATGGGTTACCTTTTGGTGTGATGCGAATCGTGTATTGGTAGGTGCCTGTGCCAAGCGCGGTGCTTGTGCCTGTATAAACTGCTTCTTCAACACCAGACGTTTTTGTCAGCAAGGCGTTGTTACCATTACGTGTGTAGGCGACTAAGAAATCAATAGAATTATTCGTGTTTGCATAATTTGCTGCTGCTGTTGACACCGTTGATGGATTTGTCGCGTTGACGGTGTTTAACAAATTTGTATTGATTAATGTGTCGAGTTGGTTGATCCCTGCATGACCAGCTCCTTCAGAGGAATAAAGCGCTTGCGTGCGTTTGACTTCACGGTCAGACATGTTCTTTTCAAGGACAGCGCGTGAGACATAGGCTACCGATAAGATGATGGTGATTAACACAGCCAAGATAGCTGCGATTAAGATCATGCCGGAACGGTTGCGTTTTAGGGTAAACATTTTAGCCCCCTTGGTTGTTGATCAGCAACTTACTTGTGTATGTTGATGTAATGGTTGTGCTGACAGATGAAACTTTCTGCCCTGTGAGCACGATTGTAAATTCAGTTCCTGTTAATGAAATAGTAAAGTTTATTATGTTTTGAGCAATAATAGATGTCCCATTGGTAACGGCGGTTAGGGTTCCATCTAATACTTTTCTTTCAAGTTGATTGGAATTATTTAATGAGTATTCAATGTATCGGTATTCTTGTACGGAACAATCATTATCTGCATCCATACACGAAGATGCATTGCATCCCCATGTGAGTGGAGCGCCCCAATAGGCGGGATTTCCATTGCCATCTAAAATGGTGGTCATGGTGCTGGTGCAAAGGATGGGGATGGCAAAGCGCACAATATCTGAACCATTTGTACCAGAACCAGTAAGAATCGCAAATTGAGCAACATTGCTACTGTAGCCAGTATTACGTAATTCGGTTGTCATTTTATCTGAGGCTAAGCGCAAGGTATTGCGCAGATCAATATTGGTATCGGCATTAAAGAAACTAGAGTTTGCGTTTCCAAGTAAGTTAAAAATGACCACCAAACAAAACGACATGATGCCCATGGCCACCATGAGCTCCATAAGGCTTAGCCCACGTTTATTTTTAACCGTAGATATTTGTAATGACTTGTACATAAGAGTCCAATTGGTTATTAGCGTTTTTATCTTCACCGCTGTTTAAGACACCATTTAAGTTGCTGTCTTCTCCTATAAGCCGTCCATTTTGTTGTCTCCAACAAAAAACCACTTTTATTTGAAGTAAGACAGGGTTGGAGCTATTGACATAAATGACCCCACGGCCATTGATATTATTTGCGGTAAAGGTTGCATTATTAAAGGTAGTTGAAATATTGGCAAATGAAGTGGCCTTGATATCTTCCATCTTATTCTTGACCGCTTGATTAGCGATTGAAATATTACGTCCAAGGTCTTGGAGCTCCATGCATTTTAAATAGCTATAAACCACGCCGGAAATACTCATCAAGAAAACCCCAGTGGCAACCATGATTTCAACCAGGGTGAATCCATTTTTGTTAAGTCTTTTATTTCCAAGCATCAGTTTCATAAGCGCTCCTGTTAAAAGTATACAATGCGAACAATGAGAATAAAAGGGCTGGCAAATTAAAAAACGCTTTCTCGTTACTTTTCAAGAAAGCGTTTTTCGATTTTTGAAATTTGCACCTTGACAAAACAGCGGCTATACTTTGACTAGGCATCATCAAATAACATTATACAAAGGAGATGGAAAATGAGGACAATGTTAATACTAATCTTAAGTTGTCTTATGTTCATGGTAACCCCGAATGTGAGGGCGCAAGAGGTTCCCGCTGAATCAGACGCTGCTGTGGTAAATGAAGAAATAGTGAATGCTGAAACAGGTGGAAATGATTGGTACCATAACCATCATGATCATGATGATGATGACCATGATGTTATTACACAGTAAAGCTTGACCAAGCTAAAACGCAAGGGTATTCTTTTGGAGGAGAACCCAAATGAAAATTACCCTTGCGTTATTTTTTTGCTTTCTTTCTATAAGTACAAAGATTATTGCTGATCAAGTCAAAGCACACGACATTGCTCCAAGTGTTCTTCAACATACAGCGCGTCAAATGCGCACCGCAGGCTTTTGGATCGGTCAACATCCAGCACCATCCAAAGTAATTTTATCACCAAAAGACATAGCAACATTCAATCAACATATTCAAGATGATTTGAAATTGACGCGGGACATCTTTGCATTAACTCAGCATTTTAAGACCGATGCACTGCTTAATGAATTTAATAAAGCCCTCAACGAGTTTGTACAAAAAGATTTATTTACCAAAGATGGGTTGCGCAATGGCCATACGCTATTAGATAAAGCGCGTTTAAATATGAATGCCGCAGGCATTGTCTTGGGGGTTGCCCCGCGCTATGGATTGGTGGTGCATTATGCGGATGTGCGTTTCTTGCCAATCGACGAGCCTTTGTATGAAAGCGCTGGCGATGTAGACTTTGATCAGTTGCAAAATAGTAGTTATGATGTGGGCACACCCGTTGCTGTTGTTCATGTGAGTGCAGATAAGCAATGGTATTATGTTTTCTCTGCTATAGCTCAAGGATGGGTCAGGGCGGATGATGTGGCGATCGGCGATGTTAAAAAAATTAGCGATTATGCTCAATCACAAGATTTTGTTGTGGCGACTGTGCCTAAAGCTGACATTTTCTTAAACCAACAGAAGACAATGTTTCATGATTATGTGCGCATGGGCGCAAGGTTGCCACTCGTTGGAAAAGATCAAGATAGTTTTGTTGTGCGTGTGCCAGTTTTTGATTCAGAAAATAAGTTGATGATTGTTGACGGATATGTGCGGGCAGGGCATTTTCATCAAGGTTATTTGGCGTACACAGCGGAAAATATTTTGTCTCAAGCGTTTGCCATGTTAAATCAACCTTATGGCTGGGGCGGGATGTATGGTGAGCAGGATTGTTCTGCATTTTTAGATGAAGTCTTTGGCACCGTCGGCATTATCTTGCCGAGGGATTCTAAAGATCAAGCTTTAGTCGGCCAAGAACTTAGTCTATTTAAACCTACGCTTAAAGACATCGACCGCGTAAAAGCATTTGATGGTGTTTTGGCAGGGTCAACAGTGTTGACGATGAAGGGGCATATCATGTTGTATGTTGGCAGCGTCAATAAAAAGCCTTATGCTATTCATGCTGTTTGGGCGTATCGCACGCGGGTCAATGATAAAGATGTTCCAAAGGTGATCAATAAGATCACTGTTTCAGATTTAAATTTGGGCGAAGGTTCAACCAAAGGATCTCTTTTAAAACGTCTAACAAAAATTATCGCCATTCAATAAACATGAAAATCAAATCGACAAAAGTTAGTACCCTTAAAGCTCCCTTGATTGTGCCATTTCGCATTGCCACAGGTGCACATCAAAGTTTGGATAATGTTATGTTGACCATCACCTTATCCGACGGAACGCGTGGTTATGGCGAGGCAGCCGTTGCCACGCATATAACAGGCGAAACCATCCCTGAGACGATCAAGCATTTGAAAATCGCAGCCACATATTTGCAAGGCCAAGATATTGGGCAATATTTGACCATGGGGGCGTATGTTCAAAGTTTATTTACAAAAAATATGGCAGCGGTCGCAGCCGTTGAGATGGCGCTTTATGATGCGCTGACAAAAACACTTAAGATGCCGTTATGGAAAATGTGGGGGCAGACACCTAAGAAATTTTCAACCGACATTACTTTGGTTGTTGGATCACTCGAAGAAACGACCGCAATGGCAAAGGCATATTACACGCAAGGATTTCGTGCGTTTAAGATTAAGATAGGCAAAGACCTCGATGAGGATTTTAAACGCATTGCTGCTGTTGCAAAAATTGCCAAGTCATCATCGCTCATCCTCGATGCCAATCAAGGCTATAGCGCCAAGCAAACCTTGTCGTTATTGGCATCATTGTACAAGCATCGCATTGCCATTGATCTCATTGAACAGCCTGTTCCAAAAACAGATTGGGATGGGTTATGCCGCGTCACACGCTCAACCAAGGTTTTGGTTTGTGCGGATGAGAGCGTGTCGTCGCTACCACAGGCGGTTAAAGCCATTAAAGAGCATGCTGTTGGGGCCATTAACATTAAATTGATGAAAACAGGCATAGCCCAATCGGTGGCCATTGCATCACTCGCGCGTGCCAATGGCATTAAGTTGATGATTGGTGGCATGATGGAATCTCCCTTGGCCATGACAGCGTCTGCTCATGTAGCTGCAGGGCTTGGGAGTTTTGACTTTATCGATTTAGATACGCCTTTTTTTATCAAGGGCGGCATGAAGCAACATCCGTGTTTAGATTCAAAAGGCCATTATGATTTAAGCTCCATTAAATCAGGCATAGGCATTCATGATTAAAAACCCCGCCCTTCTCGTCGGGTTCTTGCTTAGCATTGAAATCATCGTTCTATATTTAGCCGCACATGCAAAAACCAAACACTGGTTTGATTTTGTCCCGTCCATATTTTGGATCTATTTTTTGCCCATGATGGCATCTAGCTTAGGGGTTATTGATGCTAAAAGTCCTGTGTATGTGCATGCCACTAATTACCTTTTGCCGGTTAGTTTATTTATCTTGCTAGTCACCGTCGACATTAAAGCCATTTTACAATTGGGGTATAAGGCTTTATTCATGTTCTTTATTGGCGCTTTTGGCATAGGCCTTGGCGTTGTACTGACGTTTGTTGTGTTCAAAGGTTTTGTTGGAGCAGAGTTTTGGTCAGGATTTGGGGCCTTGTCTGGATCTTGGACAGGGGGCAGTGCCAATATGATTGCCGTCAAAGAAGCCTTGGGCACGCCGGATCAGGTTTTCTTGCCTATGGTCATCGTCGATACCGTGGTGCCGTATGCGTGGATGGGTTTGCTTGTCATTTGCGCACATCATCAACATCGTTTTGACACCTTTATCAAGGCGGATCGACAGATTCTCAATGACATCGATGCGCGTTTGAAATTTTCGGTCAAAGAAAATAAGGGTTGGAGTTTTAAGATGACGTTTAGGATTGTTATGATTGGTATTTTAGGTGCCACCATTGCCATCAGCCTTGCCCGTTTCATGCCGCAAATTAAAAATGTCATCACCACCTTTGCATGGACGATCATCTGCGTATCGACGCTGGCGATTGCCGTCTCATTTACTAAGATCAAAGAGATCGAAAGCTATGGATCAAATCGCATCGGTTATTTTATCTTGTATTTTGTTCTAACCACCATTGGTGCCAAGGCAAGCGTCAGCAATATTGGAAGCGCTGCGATCCTCATTGGTGCAGGTTTTGTGATTGTGTTGATTCATGCGGTGATTTTATTAACAGCTGCGTGGGTGATGCGTGCGCCATTATTCCTCGTGGCAGCAGCATCACAAGCCAATGTCGGCGGCGTTGCCTCTGCGCCCATGGTGGCAGAGCTTTATCAGAAGGGTTTTGCCTCGGTTGGTTTGCTCTTAGCGATTTTAGGAAACTTAGTTGGTACTTATATTGGCATCCTCGTTGGGCAAATCTGCCGCGCCTTTGCCTAAGACCTAAAATTTGCCTTCTTTCATAAAGCGTGATATATTTTTGCCTATGCTCAAGAAATATATCTGTTCCGTCCTTATTATTGTATTTTTTATCACAACCTTAACCCCAACCACTCAAGCCCAAGCACAATCCTTACTTGGTCTTCCCGAGCCAGGGACCATGGTTAATTTAAGTGCCGCGTATCAACCTGCGATCCTGAAAGGCATCACCGTACATAAAGATAATCCATTCATATTTGATTTTTTAGTTGACGTCGGGCAAGACAAGTTGGAAGGGGATCAGTTAAAACAAGAAGGCGATAAGTTGATCAAGTATTTCTTAGCAACTTTAGCTGTTCCTGAAAAAGACCTATGGGTTAACTTAAGCCCTTATGAAAAAGACCGCACCGTCCCTGAAGCATTAGGTCAGACGGACATGGGTCGAGATCTTTTAGCTCAAGACTATATCTTAAAGCAATTAACCGCGAGTTTGATCTATCCTGAGAAAGAATTAGGCAAAAAGTTTTGGGACAATGTCTATCAAAAGACACAAGCCAAATACGGCAACGTCAATATTCCTGTAAATACATTCAATAAAGTCTGGATCATGGCCGACCGAGCCGAAGTCTTCGAACGCAATCAAACCGCGTTTGTAACGGAGAGTCATTTAAAGGTCATGTTGGAAGAAGATTATTTGGCTGCAAACAAAAATACCGTACAGACGCGATTCATCGCGTCTCAAACAACAAATAGAACAACCCAAAACATCATTAAGGAAATTATCCTTCCCGAACTTGAACATGAAATCAACACCGGCAAAAACTTTGCAAATCTCCGTCAAATATTTAACTCCATCATCCTAGCCTCATGGTACAAAAATAATTTAAAGCAATCCCTGCTTAACGAAGCCTACTCAAATAAGAGCACGGTTAAAGGCATTGATATCGACGATAAGACGATCAAACAACAAATTTACGAACGTTACTTACAGGCCTACAAAAAAGGCGTGTTCAACTATATAAAAGAAACGCCACAAGGTGCGCCCAAGAAATATTTCTCCGGCGGGGTTGATCCTGCAGCCGCTTTATCACCAACAGTCACGCATGATGATCAGGCGATGCGTGGCATTGATTATCTTGTTCGGTTGTTCGTGATGTTAAAGTCTAGTCAAAAAGAAAGGATCCTTAGTTCACATAGAAAAGTTTTAAACATTTTTGCAGAGCATCCGGATGATAACTATGCTTATATTGAGATGTATGATCAAATGATTCGAGATTTGCAGTTAAGACAAGAGTTGATATTATTACCTAATAGCCCCCTGATAAAGCAATCTGGTTATTCGGATGAAATTAAACAAAGGGCATTAGGATTTGTTGGTCAATTTAATAAGAAAGACATGTCAATATTTAGCAATAAGGCGATGCTAGCTCTAAGAGGCGATGTATTAAGATTTTTACATATGAGTGGCATCTTTAATCCAGTCGTTTGGTTTCAACCTGGTGAATTAAAAGTTACTGTCACTGCTTTATATAGAAATAGTCACGTATGGCGTGTGTTGCAGGAAGAGTTGCCTAATCGTTTTGATGGTATTAAGCGATTTGAGAAAGCAGTGGTTGATCCCCGTAGTGGCACGATAACGTTTACGTATTCTGTATTATCAAATCCAGCCATGAGTGTGCCAAGTCCAACAGGAGGTATTGATTTAAAGGATGCTGCGAAGAATACGAATGTTAGTAAAGTTGGGCAAGGAGTTGAGTTCGAGCTTAATGCAGCATTGATAGCACGCATACGCAAAGAAGGTATAGAAAGCTTAACACCGGTCATCCTGAAGGTTGAACCTGTGACCAATATTGGTGCTTTGGTAGGCTTGTCCCCTATTACCAAATAGTCATTGATATAAATCATCTATAATAATATAATTAGGAGTAACAAACGCCAAGATAACTATCTTGGCGTTGTTTTGTATTATCACAGAAAGGAAAGTATATGGGAGCGCTCAAGTTAGATACATCTAATTTCAAATCTGAGGTGTTGGATTCTACCACACCTGTGTTGGTTGATTTCTGGGCCGAATGGTGCGGACCTTGCAAAGCCATTGGTCCGATCATCGATCAATTATCCGTTGAATTGCAAGGCAAGTTAAAGGTTGGCAAAGTCAATGTGGATGATGTGCCAGATTTAGCCGGCGAGTTTAACGTCATGTCCATTCCGACATTATTGGTCTTTAAAGGTGGTAAACCTGTGGATCAAATCGTTGGGGCCATGCCTAAAGATCGATTACTCGCTAAGTTAACACCTCATTTATAAGGATAAGTTTATGTTGATTGAAGTTTTAAAGTCAAAGATTGGTCACGCCACTGTCACGCAAGCAGAACTTTTATATGAAGGCAGCATCACGATTGATTCTGACTTGATTAAGGCTGCGGGTTTGATCCCAGGCGAGAAAGTGCATGTTTTAAATGAAAATACAGGCTCTCGCCTTGAGACGTACGTGATTGCAGGTAAACCAGGCAGCGGTGAAATCTGTTTAAATGGTCCTGCCGCCCGTCAAGGCTATGTGGGGGATCGTCTGATCATTTTAAGTTATGCGTTTGTTGAAGTTACCGAAGGCAAACAATTAAACCCTAAAATCATTTATTGCGATAGCCGCAATAAAATCAAAAAGTAATTTATGTTTGGTTCTCTAAAGGTAAGAGTTTTGGGTGATCCGATTTTGCGTCAAAAGGCCAAGCCTGTCAAGATTGTCGGCGCTGTTGAACGCATGCTCATTGCCACCATGTTTGAAACCATGGAAGCGCATAAAGGCATTGGTTTGGCAGGACCGCAAGTGGGGATAGCAGAACAGATCTTTGTCGTCGATACTGGCAAAGAAGCTTTTGCGGTGATCAATCCAAAAATTCTAAAGAGTTCTGGTGGTGAGATCATGGAAGAAGGGTGTTTGAGTATTCCCAATGTTCATGTGAATGTCAAGCGTGCTACCGCCATTGAAGTGGAGTTTACCGACGAAGAAAATCATTTGGTGCGCGCTAAGTTATCAGGTTTAACCGCTAAAGTGTTTCAACATGAATTTGATCATTTGCAGGGTAAGTTGATTATTGATTACTTGTCCCCTGCAGATCAAAAGAAGATATTAAATAATGAGCGTCCAAACACCCGAAAAAAATAATACATCGCCATCGATTTTACCGACGTGGTTCCGTCAGCCATTGCCGGACATGGACCGTGTTAATGAGATGAAGGCCATGTTGCGTGGCGCTAAATTGCACACCGTCTGTGAAAGCGCGCATTGCCCGAATCTTGGTCAATGCTGGGGGCAGGGTGTTGCGACCTTTATGATCTTAGGCGGCACATGCACGCGTGCCTGTCGTTTTTGCGCGGTGCCCGCAGGTCGTGGTGAAGTCTTAGATGTCAACGAACCAGATAATGTTGCGGCTTCTGTAAAACATTTGAAACTAAATTATGTTGTTGTTACTTCTGTTGCCCGTGATGATATTGCCGATGAAGGTGCGGGTCATTTTGCACAAACCATTGCAGCCATCCGTCGTGTAAGTCCAAATACCAAGATTGAAGTTTTGATCCCAGATTTTTCAGGACGAGAAGAATTGCTTTCCATATTAAGCGCCGCTGCACCCGAAGTCATTAGCCATAACATTGAATGTGTGCGCCGCTTATCGGATGCCGTTCGCCCTCAAGCACAATATGATCGTTCATTGCAAGTCTTGCGCCGTTTTCGTGAACTAGCCACATCAAGTTTTGTAAAATCATCGTTCATGTTGGGCCTTGGGGAAACACAAGATGAAGTCAAAGTGCTCATGCAAGATTTACTGGAGAGTGGCTGTCAAATATTAACGATCGGTCAATACTTAGCACCATCGACGGCAAAACGTCATGTGCGGGTGGATCGTTTTGTCACCCCAGAAGAATTTGAAAGCTATCGTGCGCTTGGGATGAGCATGGGATTTAAATATGTGGAAAGCGGGCCTTTGGTGCGCAGTTCCTTCATTGCGGAAAAAGGATACAGGGAGGCCTTAAGATCGTGAAAGAAAAAGCTAAAAACTTTTTATCGTTGTTCATGCGTTTTGGTTTAAGTGCGGCGTTGCTTGGTTGGTTATTTTTTAAGATTGATTACAAGCATATCTGGATTGCGGTCAAAGGGGCTGACTTAAATTATTTGCTTTTAGCAGGCGTTGTTTATTTCTTCTTAAACTTTGCCATTTGGTGGCGTTGGATGATTTTGATGAAGGCCATGAACTTAAAGTTTAAGAAGTTAAGTGCCTTACGTTGGTTCTTTATTGGTTTGTTTAGCAGTTTGTTTTTGCCATCTTCCGTCGGTGGTGATGTAATCAAAGCCATTGGCATGGCCAAGGAAACCGATCATAAGACCAAAGTTTTTGCGTCGATTGTGCTAGATCGCTTGATTGGTTTTGTGGCCATTGTCTTGATTGCTTTTCTAGCATTCTGGGGCGGGCACAGCATTGTGGATGATCCGTCGATTGTGGTGTCGATCTTAGGCATGACAATGTTCTCGTTGATCTTGGGCACCGTTTTATTTAGTCATCGCGTGTTTTCATGGACCACCCGCATCTTTGGTCGCTGGCCTAAACTTAAAGAAGGTTTGATGAAGCTACATTACGACGTGGTTTTGCTTAAAAATAAAAAACGTCAAGCCCTCTTAACAATTACTATCTCAGTGGTTGCGCAAGCGATTTTAGCGTTTGATTATTTTTTAATTGCTAAAGCACTGCATCAGAATATTGATTTGTATTATTTTATGATTTTTTCTCCTTTGGTCTGTGTGGCCACATCATTACCGTCGATCGGCGGCTTGGGTGTGCGAGAATTCGGGTGGGTGTATTTCTTATCAAAGGTCGGCGTGACTCAAAGCGTCGCGTTAACGTTATCGCTCATCAGTTTTGCATTCATGGTGGTGGTCGGTTGCTTAGGCGGAATATTTTATGTCGCGACATTATCTGTTAGACGGGTACAACTTAATCAAGCAAGCCCCGCGGTTAGCTGATCTTTCTTTGCAAGAAGGCCGAGAAGGATTGATTCGCTTTATCCATGCGGTGCGGCCACAGGGTAGTTTACGTAATTTGGTAACCGTTGTGTTCGACGGTAATCCAGCGCATTTTGGTGGCATGGAGGCTGGTAGCATCAAGGTTGTTTTTACAGAGAATCAAAGCGCCGATGACTTCATTAAAGCAGTCATTGATCACACCAAAGATAAACATAAGTTTGTTGTTGTTAGTAATGATAAAGGCATCACACTGTACGTACGCGCTCAAGGCGCAAGCATCATGGCCGTTAAAGAATTTGCACCAAGTTTATTTGAAGCATCGGCAAGTTCTGGAAAATCTCGAAAGGGAAAAGTAGAGCCGTCGACAAAATATATATCGCTTACACAAACACAGAAGATCAACAAAGAATTTGAGAAGCTCTGGTTAAAATGAAGAATCTGATAAAAAATTTCTCGGAAAAGTTTGCGCGCATCGGCGATGCTATTTTCTTTTTAAGAGAGATTGTGAGTGTGATATTAAAAGGTAAGGTGCGTTGGCCTGAGGTGATGTCGCAGATGTATGAACAAGGTGTGCAATCAATTATCATTGTCATCCTGACATCATTAGCGAGCGGCACAGTGTTGGCCTTGCAAGGCTTTGTCACCCTAGAACGTTTTGGGGCGAAAGAATTTATCCCAAGATTAGTGGCGTTATCGTTGGTGCGTGAATTAGGGCCAGTATTTACGGCATTGATTTTTTCAGGTAAAGCAGGGGCGGGTATTACGGCGGAATTAGGTACGATGAATACACACGAGCAGATTCAAGCCACCCGTGCTATGGGTGTTAATCCTATAGAATTATTAGTCGTGCCACGATTTTTAGCATGCATGTTGGTTGTGCCTGTGTTGGTGGTTATTTCTGAGATGGTTGGCATCACTGGCGGGTATTTGATTGGGGTCAGCCAAGCCAATTTACCAGGTGCGTTTTATTGGCATGAGACGATTGGTTCGATCAATTACGTTGATTTCTTTTGTGGGCTTATTAAGGCATTCTTTTTTTCCATCATCATAGCATGGATATGTGTTTATAAAGGGTTCTACACGACGGGCGGGGCACTGGGGGTCGGGCGTTTTACCACCCAAGCGGTTGCCTATTCGTACATTGCGGTCATTGTTTCAAATGCGGTACTCACAAAAATTCTATTAACAATATGGGGTTAATTATGCAGAAATTTTTTTATGGGTTCTTAAGTTTAATAGTTTTGTCCTGCACGTCGTGTGCCCACACGGATAATGGCAACGATGGTCAATTGCAAAGCTATGCCGCGCCAACCATTGAAGCGGGCTGGATTCGCAATGGTGAGCCGATCCTTTATGAGGGGCAAAAGTGGTATGCCATGCGCGATGTGGAAAATATGATGGACATAGAAGTTTACCAAATTGGCGAATACAAAGGCGTTCAAATCTTTGTTGATAAATTAGATGTGAAGCCATATCAACGCATTTATACAAAGTTTGCTAAAAATAAGTTTCGTTATTTTGTGCGCACAAAAAATGATTAAAGTTGACCATTTATATAAGAAGTTAGGCGATCAACAAATCCTCGACGATGTGAGCTTTAGTGTGGAGAGCGGTGCGATTGTTACTATTCTAGGCCCAAGCGGTACCGGTAAGACAGTTTTACTTAAACATGTTATTGGATTGATGGCCCCAGATCAAGGTCGTGTGTTGATCGACGGGGTTGATATAAGTCGTTTAAAAGAAGACGAATTGTTAGAAGTGCGCAAAAAAATGGGCTATTTGTTTCAAGAAGGCGCCCTGTATGATTTTTTAAATGTCTTTGATAATGTGGCTTTTCCTTTGCGGGAGCATACCGATTGGCCAGCGGCAAAAATAGCGGATCGTGTGCATGAAGTCTTGGCCATGGTTGATCTTGAAGATGTTGATACAAAGATACCGTCGCAATTAAGTGGTGGTATGAAAAAACGTGTGGGGTTAGCGCGGGCCATTGTCTTGGGCGCCAAGATATTATTATGCGATGAGCCAACATCGGGGTTAGACCCGATCCGTAGTCGAGATATTTCAACGGTTATTCGCAATGTGGCCAAGAAAATCAATGCTGCAACGCTGATAACGTCACATGATATTGATAATTCATTTCGCATCGCGGATAAATTGATCATTTTAAATGAAGGTAAGATTGCGGCAATGGGCACTGTTGAAGAAATCAAGGCAAGCCCAGCAGGGTTCATCAAAGAATTCATTCGTTCTTAATACGAAAGGCAATGCATGGAAAATAAAAATACTTTTAAGAAAACAGCGGCGGGCATATTCTTTGTTTGCGGGATCGCGCTCATTGGGATCAGCGTGTTTTTCATTGGCCTTGACCGCGGTTTGACCGAACAAAAATTTGAAGTCATTGCCTTGTTTAAAGAAGTTGGTGGTTTGCGTGGTGGCGCACCCATCCGCATATCCGGCGTTAACGTCGGCGTGGTTAAAGAAGTTGATTTCTTAGATGAGCCCATCCAAGGCCGAAGCCTTAAGGTTGTTTTAGATATTTTTAAGAAATATGAATTCCAATTCCGCAAATGTTCAAAGCTTAGCATCCGCACCGAGGGTGTATTGGGGCAAAAGTTGGTTGAGATCAATGAAGATCATGCGGTGCCATTATTTAAGTTAAATGAGCCAATTATTGGGGAAGATCCGTTAGATGTGGAAGATATGGCAGGGGTTATTACAAAAACCGCCGTCTCTTTACAAAAAACGTCTCAAGGGATCAATGACTTGATGGGTGATATGCAAAGTGCGACCCGCAAAGCCAAACGTGTGATGAACCGCGTGGAAGAAAAGTTGGTTGAAGGTAATTTGTTTAAAATATTTTAGGAGGGGCGCATGTTTGTATTAGGGAATTTCTTTGGTGCTTTGGGACAAATTGTCAATATTGCCTTAACCATTTATTATTGGATTATATTAATCCGAGCATTGATCAGCTGGGTTAATCCGGATCCTTTTAATCCAGTGGTACAATTTTTACACAAAGCCACAGAGCCAATTTTAGAACCGATACGTCGCATCTTACCTCCATTGCCGATTGACTTATCCCCAATGGTGGCTTTCTTTGCGATCATCTTTTTAAAGCATTTCTTGGTTCAATCGTTATTTGACCTAAGCGCTAAGCTCAGGTAGAGTTATTCTTGCAAATGGTTAAGATTTATTGTATAAAAAGTAAACTGTATATATATATTTTAGATTAGGGGGCTTGGAATGTTTGATAAAGTAAAAGAGTTGATGGAATTAAAGAAGAAAGCGGATCAACTCAAGAAAGAGTTGGAAGCAACCTTGATTGAGATCAATGAAGCGCGCGGGATTAAAATGGTCATGAATGGCGCTCAAATTGTGCAATCGATCGACATCGATGAGAGCATGTTGACCGCGGCGAATAAAAACCGCATTCAAATGGATTTGTTAAAGAGCTTTAATAATGGTGTGAAAAAGTCACAGCAAGCTGCTGCGACTAAAATGAGGAACATCCCAGGTTTGAATCTACCAGGGATGTAATAAAAGGAGAGTACAATGCCTTACGATGCCAGTTTAGATGTGGCCACATTCAAAGAAGTGGTGGATTTTGAAAATACCCGCGTGACCGTTGGTGTGTTTTCATATAATGGGGCGCCTAAGAAACTCCAAATCACCCGCGAGAATATGATCGACGGTAATTGGAGCTATACCAAGCTTGGACGCTTAAGCAAAGATGAAGCACAAGCGGTTGTGCCTATCATGATGAAAGCCATTGCAACGATGTAAGGAGTAAATCATGGCCAATGAAGTCTATTTAACCCGTGCAGGGTTTAATAAATTACAAGAGCAGTTAGAGCATTTAAAGACCAAGGAACGCCAAAAGATCGCCAAAGCGATTGGCGAAGCTCGGGCGCAGGGTGATATTTCGGAAAACGCTGAGTATGATGCCGCCAAAGAGGCGCAAGCACATAATGAATCTAGGATCGCGGAACTCGAAGGTAAGTTGTCGAATGTGCGTATCATCGAGAATGAGAATATCCCGTCGGATAAAATTTTCATTGGCGCGATTGTCACCTTGGAAGATTTGGATAATGACGAAACTTTGACCTATATGTTGGTCTCTCCGGAAGAAGCAAGCTTCGAAGAAAACAAGATTTCAGTTTTTTCGCCGATTGGCAAAGGTTTGTTAGGCCATAAAGAAGGTGAAAAACTCGAGATTAAAGTTCCTGCCGGCACCTTGAGATACAAAGTCAAGAAAATCAAACGTCCTTAATAAAACATCTGTAGAGACGCGATTCATCGCGTCTCAAATCGCCAGAGCGACCCACAGAAATAGCGACGGCATGAGCATAAATAAGATGCGATGAAGCGTGGTGTCTAACCACCATTTGATGTCAAAGAAGGTATTGACCTGGTAGTAAGATAAAAGAATAGCCAAAAAGACTGCAAAGAAGATTCCAAATATTTGCAGTCTTTTTTGTGTCAACTTTCCCCAATAAACAGCGATCATGGTCAGTAAAATGATCCATAAGCCATTCCATTTGATTGAAATGATTTCAAAGAGTGGATACGCCAGAATAACTTGCAGGCGTTGCCATGTGGATGGTTTGATCGACGAGGTTAACCCATTAACAAAGGCTTCGTTGTGCGGCGCCATCCATAAGGTGAAGATGATGACAGGCAGCATGCTAAGCATCAAGTAAGGCAAAAATGTTTTAATGCGGGCGCGATGATACCACAATAACATCACTCCTAGAATAAATGCGGCCACAGTCCCTTCGGTTTTAGTAAAACTTAAGAGCCCAAGAAAAACGCTCATCCATTTTAAATGATCCGTTTGAAAACAAATAAACGCACACAGCAAATAAAGTCCGACTAAGATGTCGCTATATTGACCGGCGCATAAGGTGGTGTTGAATGGTAACAAGAAGATAGCGCCGGTAAAAATAATGGCTGTTGCGAGATGCTTGGTTAATTCAAGAATCGCAAATAATAGAATGGCGGCAGTTAACGTGGTGATCGTGATGCTAATGACCATTGGCCCCCACGTGTGAGCGCCACCTACCAAATCCCAAAACCATACATTGATCGACGGTAAAAGCAGTGGATATTGCGTATTGCTGCGCCATAATTGAGGTTCAAACATTTCCCGAAAACGTTCATGTCCTAAATATATAAACTTAGCTTTTAAATTCCAGCATGACCAAGCATCCCAACCACCGAGTGGGTAATAAAGCGAGTGCATGGTTAGGAAAAAAGCAATAATGCCAAGAACGAACCAAGGCAAAGGCAAAAAGGTGACTGTCACCTTTTTGTATTTATAGATAATGATACTTAAAGTGATTAGGCTAGATACAACGGTAACCCATGGTGTAAAAATGCCGAAACACAGTTGTAGAAAAAAGACAATAAATCCATTTAAGCCCAGCCATAACGCTATCAATAGTAAGGGTTGTAGCATTGTGGGGGTCATGATTTCCCTTTGGGGTTAGCGGCTAAGAAAAGTCCTGTAGGGCTTTGCGTCAATGGCACAAGGTTGAGTTCTTTCATCTTTTCTATAGCCACTTGTGGGGTAGAGCAATCCATGATGATTAACGGTAAATCTGTATTGTTGATTTCAAACACCGTCGGAGCCAAAATATATTGCGCTTGTTGATACTGGGCGACAACGAGTGGGATATCTAAGTTCTTATCTGTGTAATAGCCAGCGCGAGCGATATTCTTAAAGACGCCTTGTAGCGGTATGAATTGATATGCCAATGAATGTAAGGCAAATTGTGATTTAGATTGTTGTTCGTGAAGCGTTCTCCCCCCAAGCTGGACTAAACTAATCACCACACTTAAACCAAGTAGGCCAAGGGCGATATTTTTGAAATTCAATTGTGGCATGCATGAATT
This sequence comes from uncultured Planctomycetales bacterium, assembly GCA_964572155.1. Lineage (GTDB taxonomy): Bacteria > Omnitrophota > Gorgyraeia > Zapsychrales > Fredricksoniimonadaceae > JACQQW01. The sequence goes on from CAZNDZ010000001.1 coordinate 517,843, forward strand.
CTAATGACTACATTCATGTTTTGCAATTAATAAATCTTTGAGTATAATGGGCACTATGATTTCTATCGGTGTTATCGGCGCGGGGCATTGGGGGCCGAATCATATTCGTATTTTTTCTTCATCAGCGTTTTCGCGCGTGCTCATGTGTGCGGATTTGGATGATAAGCGTCTGTCTGCGATTGCAACACTTTTCCCCAGCATTAAAACCACCAAAGATTATAAAGATTTGCTTAAAAACCCTGACATTGATGCCATTGTCATTGCAGTACCGACGAACTATCACTATGCCTTGACCAAAGAAGCGTTATTGGCAGGTAAGCATGTGTTGTGTGAAAAGCCTTTGTCGTTAAACCCGGAAGAATGTTTGGATCTTGAGAAAACAGCGCAAGCGGTTAAGAAGGTGTTGATGGTTGGGCATATTTTTGTCTTTAACCAAGGCATTGTGCGCATGCGTGAATATATTAAGAATGGTGAGTTAGGACAAATCCATTATGCCCATTCAGAACGCACCAATTTAGGGCCATTTCGTTATGACGTCAACGCGTTGTGGGATTTAGCGCCGCATGATATTTCCATTTTTAATTTCCTATTTGATAGTTGTCCCGTATCTGTATCGGCGCGCGGGCATAAATGTTTGGGTGGCAAGTTAGAAGACTTGGCGTTTGCAACGCTTGATTATCCCAACAATATCATGGTCAATGTGCATGTGTCGTGGGCAGATCCTAAGAAGGTGCGCCAGATCACGGTTGTTGGGGATAAGAAAATGTTGGCGTGGGATGATCTGGATCCCGACGGTCCCATCAAGCTCTACGATAAACACGTTGAGAAAACCAATGTGTATTATGAAACCTATGGCGAGTTTCAATTGCTCTCGCGCGAAGGCAGCATCACGATTCCAAAGATTGGTTTTAATGAACCATTAAAAGCGCAGGCGCAATATTTTGCCGATTGCATTGAGAAAAACGCAGATCCTGTTTTATCAAATGCCCGTCGAGCCTATGATGTGGTTAATACCTTATGTGCGATCAGTGAATCGATGAATCAAAAGGGGGCGATGGTAAAGCTATGAGTTTTAAAGCCCATGAAAAAGCCTTAGTATCTCCCAATGCCACAATAGGTGATCGCACCCGTGTTTGGGCTTTTGCCAATATTTTAGAGGGCGCTGTCATTGGCCAAGATTGCAATATTTGTGATGGTTGCTTTATCGAAAAAGGTGCTGTGATAGGCAATCATGTGACCTTGAAAAACCACGTCTGTGTTTGGGATGGGGTGACCTTAGAAGATAATGTCTTCGTCGGTGCAGGGGCTACATTTATCAATGACCGCAACCCTAAGAGCGGTCGCACAGATGCATGGGTTTTAGAGAAAACCTTAGTTAAAAAGGGTGCATCGATCGGTGCTAATGCCACCATCATGTGTGGCATTACGATTGGCGAAGGCGCTGTTGTTGGCGCAGGTAGTGTCGTCACCAAAAATGTGGCAGCCCATACGACGGTGGTTGGAAATCCTGCCAAAAAGATATGAACCCCAAAATTTTAGTCTGTCCCATTGCGTATAACGAGAAAATAAAGATTAAGAATGTCATTGAGCGATTTTTAGATTGTCGCGCTTATGGGAAGGTTGATTATTTGGTCATGGATGATGGTTCCGACGATGGAACTAGTGATGTCATCGCATCTTACGCATCCAAAGGGGTGATGACCAAACGCCACGCACAACGTAGCGGTGTTGGCGCGGCCATTCGCACCGCGATCTTTTATGCGCGGGACAATGGCTATGATATCATCGTGATCATGGCGGGCAATGATAAGGATAATCCTCAAGAAATCCCCGCCTTGCTTGAACCGATCGTCGATCAGGGTTTTGATATTATCCAAGGGTCGCGTTATTTGAATAAAGATGGTTCCGGCGGAGATATGCCTTTTTACCGCAAGCTCGCAACGCGCATGCATCCATATGTTTTTACGCTGTTGACAGGAACTAAGGTGACAGACACGACCAATGGTTTTCGTGCTATGCGTTTGACGATGTTTAGTGATGCCCGCATTAATTTGGCACAAGAATGGCTCAATACCTACGAACTTGAACCATATATTTTATGGAAAGCAGCGACGTTAAAATTAAAGTTTAAAGAAGTTGGCGTCACAAAGATTTATCCGCCCAAGAAATTAGGCGGCTATACCAAGATGATCCCCATCCTTAGTTGGTGGAGCATCCTTAAACCGTTGTTTTATTTAAAGCTAGGAATAAAAAAATGAAATTATCAGGGAAGAATCCTGTCTTAGAGCGCATCAAGAGTAATCCTAAATCCATCCGTCGATTATTCATCGAAGAGGGGCATGCCGAATACGAGTATGTGCAAAAGAAATGTCATCAACATGGCATTCCCATCATGATTGTGCCGTATACCAAGATTCAGAAGATGGCTAATAGCACCAGCACTCAAGGAATTTTGGCGGAGATTGAAGATTTTGTGTATGCAGACTTTAACGATCTTTTGCAGGTTGCCTTAACAAAGAATCGCATTCTAATTTTCTTAGACAATATCACCGATCCACAAAACTTAGGCGGCATTGTCCGTTCTGCAGGCGCGCTTGGTGTTTTTGATTTGGTTATCCCGACGACCGAGGCTGTTGGTGTGACCGAGGCGGTGTTGCGTGTTGCCTGTGGCGGTGAGAATTTCTTAAGCATTGCCAAGGTTTCTAATTTAGCCAATGCGATTACAAAGGCCAAGGATGCAGGTTTTTGGATTGCAGGCACGTCGATTGTGGATGCAAAGTCTTTATATGATGTAAAATTTGAAAGTCCTTTGGGCTTAGTTTTTGGTTCAGAAGCAAAAGGTATCCGTGATGTGGTTCGCAAGAAACTTGATTGTGAAGTTATGATTCCCATGAAAGAAAGGATGTCACTCAATGTCTCGCACGCGCTTGCGATCTTCTGCGTTGAAGCCCTCCGTCAACGCGCTTAATTTCTTTGCTGAAGCTGGCTTGCTAAAACGCGTTAAACGCAGCGGCTGGTGGGTGGCGGGCATTGAAAACCCAGAATCCGTCGCTGAACATTGTTTTCGTTGCGCGGTCATTGCTTTTTATATTGCTATCAAAGAAGATGTGGATCCTTACAAAGCGGTTGTGATGGCTTTGTTTAATGACATTCACGAAGCACGCATCAATGATTTGCACAAAATGGGGCATTACTACATTGAATTTCGTGATGCTGAGAAAAAAGTATTCGAAGATCAGATCAAATTGCTTGATGAAAAAGTAACGCGTGAACTTAGATCGTTGCGTAAGAACTATGATGATCAAAAGACCAAAGAGAGCATTGTCACGCGTGATGCGGACATCTTAGAATGTTTGCTTCAAGCCAAAGAATATGTGGATAACGGGTATCCTGTTGCTAAAACATTTTTTAATCGCGCACCGTCGTATTTAAAAACTAAAACCGCTAAGGTATTATGGGCTCAGGTTAAAACATGGGACAGTCACACGTGGTGGCAGCATGTGGTCAAATTCGAACGTTAATCCCTAAGGCATTATTTGCGCTGCTGCTGATATCCTGCCTTGGTGGTTGTGTTACCTACAATGCAGCGACTGGCCGTAATGAAATGATCTTTGTGTCCACCTCAACCGAGGTGAACATGGGCAATCAACTAGATCGAGAACTCTCCTCTAAAAATAAAATTTTAAAAGACACCCCTGCCTCAAAACGCTTAGAGCGCATTGGCCAACGTGTTGCGCGCATTTCCGACCGTCAAGATTATGCTTATCATTTTCATTTGGTTGAATCCAAAGATGTCAATGCCTTTACAACCCCCGGCGGGCACATTTATTTTTATACGGGATTATTCGATAAGTTAACAACAGATGATCAAATTGCAGCGGTCATTGCTCACGAGATTGGGCATTGCTCTGCTAAGCATACCATTAAAAAATTTCAGGCAGCGATGGGGTATGGGGTTGTGCGCAATGTGGCGTTGCAAGTATTGTCTATGAAAGTTCCTGGCGCAACCAATATTGCTTCTCTTGGATCGGATGGCATTATGCAATTGGCCATGACCTCGTATGGCCGTCAAGATGAGTACGAAGCAGACCGGTTAGGAATTAAATATCTATATTTGTCCGGTTACGATTTAAATGCTATGATACAAGTGTTTCATGTGCTTGAAGCAAGTGATAAGTCTAAGGTGCCATTGATTTTACGGACGCACCCGTTTGTCAAAGACCGCATCGCGGCATTGGGTAAAGCAATCGAGGATGTTAAATCTAAATATTAGCGTATGAAGAAAAAATTAGATTACTTAGAGCAAGCACTCACCGAATCCAAAGAGATCTTCAAGATCGTCTTCGAAAATTCCCCTGAAGCAATCACTGTAACTGATAAAGAAGAACGCATTGTCGCTTGGAATCCCATGGCGGAAAAGCTCCTTGGGATGGACAAGACCGATTTATTTAATAAGAGCGTCAAAGAATTATACCCTATCGACGAGTGGCAGCGCATGCGGGGTCTTAATATCCGCAAGACCGGTTGGTTGTCTGACATTCAAACCAAGGTTATTCGCAAAGATGGTTCCCTGCTTGATGTCAGCGCGTCGATCACGGTGCTCAAAGATACCCGTGGCCAAATCATGGGCGCGATTGGTATTTTAAGAGACCTTTCCCGTCAGAAAGTTTTTGAAGAACAATTATTAGCCGCCAAGTTAGCGGCGGAAGAAGCTAATCAAGCCAAGAGTGTTTTCCTTGCCAAAATGTCTCATGAGGTGCGCACCCCTATGAATGCGATCATTGGGATGATGGATTTAACACTCGATACACCGTTGACCGAAGAACAAAAAGATAATATCCGCGTTGCCAAAGATGCGGCGGATAATTTGTTAAGTTTGATTAATGATATTTTGGATCTTTCACGTGCACAGGCAGGTAAGGTTGTCATCGAAGAAATTGAGATCAACGTTACGGATATTGTTAAAAATGTATGTAAAGCGTTGTCGGTCATTGCCCGCAATAAGAACATTGATTTAGTTTGGGAGATTGATCCAAAATTACCGCGTTTGATGATGGGCGATCCAGTGCGCTTGCGTCAGGTGCTCGTTAATATCATCAGCAATGCTGTGAAATTTACTAATAAGGGCAGGGTCACGGTCAATGTGAAGGTTGAGTCATTGCGTGAAAAAGATTGCATGGTATGTTTTGAGATCATCGATCAAGGGATTGGTATCCCAGCTAAGAATTTGCCCAATATTTTTGATGTGTTTACCGAAGCGCATAATACAACCGCCCGTCGCTATGGTGGGACAGGTTTAGGGTTGGCCATTTGTAAGAAGTTGGTTGAAATGATGCGCGGTTCTATCGTTGTTGAAAGTGCTGAGGGTGCTGGCAGTACATTTCGATTTAAGATCATTTTCTTGGTTAATCCAGAGATGCTGCGCAAGCATGCACATAATATTCGCAATGAACTCGAAAATATTGGTGTCTTACCTGAGACATTACGCAACTTACGCATCTTATTAGCAGAAGATGATCCTGTAAATCAACGCATTGCCATGAAGACATTAGAAAAGTTTGGCTGGAAAGCCACCGCCGTAGGTGATGGGCAGGAAGTGTTGGATTTGTTAGCCAAACAAGCCTTTGATGTGATTTTGATGGATGATTCTATGCCCAAATTAAGCGGGATCGAAACAACCCATGTTATCCGTCGGGAAGAAAAGCAAACGGGCATGCACATTCCCATCATTGCCATGACAGCAAACGCGATGGCCGGTGATAGGGAACGTTATATTGCCGAAGGCATGGACGGGTATGTATCAAAACCATTTGATCGGAGTGTGCTGTATAACGAGATTGTGAATTTAGTCGCGCAACAACAAAGTTAATTTAACATGTAAGGGAGTGGTAATGGAAACAGAAATCATTGATTTGCCAGAAGTTTTAGAACGCGTACAAGACGATAAAGAGCTCTTAGTTGAGCTGTTTGATATTTATCAAAATGACTTTGTGAAGAAACGTCAGTCGTTGGGTGATGCCATTGCCGCCAATGACATTGTTAAAATCAAAGAAGTGGCGCATTCCATGAAGGGCGCGTCGGGTAATATTTCCGCAAAGAAAATCTATGGTTCTTGTTTGGCATTGGAACAATTAGCTAAGTCTAATACTACGACGGGAATGATGGATTTGGTTAAAGAAATTGATGCCCAATTTGAACAAGTCAAAGTTAGAACAGCCCAATTAGCCAAGGAGTGGGGCGGGGGATGATCGCCTACCTTGGATTTATCCTAATTGCTTTATGTGCATATTTTAATGCGTTAAGCCTGCCGTTTGTTCATGATGAAATTGTTTTAATCCTCAAGAATCCAAACATCGCTCATTTTAGCGATATGTTCCGTGTATTTTTTGCTCCCTCAGGTTTGCCCTTTGAGGGAAATACTTATTATCGCCCCGTCTTAGAATTACTTTACCGCATTGAATATTTCTTCTATGGGTTTAATCCGTTGGGTTGGCATGCTTTTAATATTGTGCTGCATGGCATCAACGGGGCATTGGTCATGCGTTTGATACAAGCGTTGGGATTCAACCGTGGTGTTGCATTAGCTGTTGCCATTTTATTTGTTGTGCATCCCATACAGACAGAATCGGTGGCATGTGTCGCGGGCGTATCCAATGTGCTCATGGCGTTCTTTGTATTGTTAAGTTTAATTGCTTATTTAAAAGATCGTACGATATCGTCGGTGTTCTATCTGGTTGTTGCATTGATGACCAAGGAGCAAGCGATCATGATAGTGCCGCTTTTTCTATTAATGGATTGGTATCGCGGCAAGAAACACGCTGTTCGTTTGGGTGTTTTTGCTAGTGTTGTGGTGATTTTTCTGATCATTCGTCAAAATTTGACCGGATCACATGTCTTGGCAGATATCTTTGCCTCTCCCGGTGAGCTAAAATTGCGGGTATTGTCCATTGCTAAAGTTTTGTTAACCAATATTCGATTGCTGATCTTACCCTATGATTTGCATTATTACCGTTCAACCGACATTTTAGCGACGTATTGGTCATGGTGGGCAGGCCTAGGCATTGCCCTCTTAGTTCTAATCCGTTTTAATTTGCGTTTTGTTTGGTTTGGGGTAGCATTCTTTTTCTTAGCGTTATTACCGGTGTTAAACATTGTCCCCATGGTGAATGAATATGCGCTCATCTTAAGCATGGAGCACTTTTTATATGTGCCGATGATAGGTATTATGTTGGTTTTAGTGTGCACCATTGCCCACTTTTGTCGCAAACATACGGAACAAATTTTCTTAATCTTCGTTACATGTTTCTTCTTTATCACGTTGACACAAAATGAGTTTTGGCGCAGTGAAATCATTTTGTTTGAACGCACGGTTGCATATGAGCCAGAGTTTGGCAGGGGGCATTATCTTTTAGCGCGGGCCTACTATTTTGATAATCACTACGTGGATGCAAATGAGCATTTTGCGAAATCTTATGCTATTATGGATGGGTATTCTCGTAAGGCCGTCGGCGCTCAAGCTAAGGCATTTTATGATCGTTACAAAAAAGACATTTTGTTTGATTGGGCGCATAGTTATGAGGCCATGGGCTATTGGAATTTAGCAGAACGTAAATATCGCCAAGCCATTGATATTGATCCCAACGATCCTCGATTATGGGATAACTTAGGCGTTGTTTATGTGCAGACAGGGAAATCAAATGAATCCATCGAATATTTTGAAAAAGCATTGATGGTTGACCCAAATTTCAAGCTTGCCCAAGAACATTTAAAACAAATAAAGTAAGGAAACGCGTATGTTGTGGATGATTGGGGCCATTGTGGCCGTTTTATTATTGATTGCGTTTATGATTTATAAGTTACCCGCAGACCAAGCGGCGAAACGCAAAAAGGAAAAGAAAGTCGCGCTACCAACCGACCCTGATGCCAAAGATTGGAAAGAAATTGCCATTCGCTGGGAGAAGAAAAATAATGCCTTGTTGGGTGATGTTGAGAAAATGGCGATGAATGAAAAGAAGTTGCTTAAAGACATTGAAGCACAGAAAGAACATGTAAGTGCGATGATCGATAAGATGGCTTTGGAAAAGAGTTGGCGTGAAAAAGAACAGGGTGGTTTAGAAAAAGCGCGTCATCATGAAAAAGAGTTAAGAGAGCAAATCATGCGCACCGAGAAAGATTTAGAGAAAGAACATTCGCTGCGTCTGCAATTTGAACGAGAATTACAAGAGCTAAGAATAAAGTTTGATCAAACTCAAGAAGAGAAGCGTCAAGCAACAGTTAATGCATCGTCGTTGTCAACAACGGTTAAGCAATTGCAGTCGCAAGTCAAAGATTTGACCAAGGTCAACGAAGAGTTGAAGCAGCGTCGTGAAGATGTCCAATGGGTCGCAAAATCAGAATACGATGAGTTGTTGCGCAAATATAAGGCTTTAGAGAAATAATGTTTTCAAAGCGCACACAATGGGATCAAGCCTTAAATGACCTGCATCAAACGCTAGAAGTGTTACGTAGCAGCGGCGCCGATGTGATTGATGCGACGGAATCAAATCCTACCCGTTGTGGTTTTGTTTATCCTACACCGTGGCTGTCAGCGTTGGCATCCCCTGAAAATTTAACCTATGACCCGCAAGCTGCGGGTTTGGCCAGCACACGAGCGGCAGTTGGAAAATTTTGTGATTTTGATCCAACCAAGATTCTTTTAACAGCAAGCACCTCGGAATCATATTCGTTCTTATTTCGTTTATTGCTAGATCCCGACGATCATGTGTTAATCCCAGCGCCAAGTTATCCGCTATTTCAATTTTTATTAGAATTAAACGATGCTACCTATGATTATTACCCTCTTAAATATGACGGCACATGGACCATTGATTTTGATGTTTTAGAAAACTTAGTTGGGCCGCGTACCAAGGCAATTGTGTTGGTCAATCCCAATAACCCTACGGGTTCTTATCTGAAAGAAGAAGAGCTGTTTTTGTTAAATATGTTTTGTAAGAAACATCATCTCGCCATTATTAGCGACGAAGTGTTTATGGATTACCGTTTGCAGGAAGGTAATTTTGTCTCGCTTAAAAATAATGTGGATGTTTTAACATTTGTCTTAAGTGGTCTCTCTAAGACCTTGGCGTTGCCGCAAATGAAATTAGGCTGGATCTTAACCAGCGGCCCCGAGGCACATGTGAAAGAAGCTTTGACGCGTCTTGAAATTATTGCCGATACCTATTTATCAGTCAATACACCCGTGCAACATGCAGCAGAAATGTGGCTGGGTCAAGCAGCTTTGATACAAGATCAGATCAAGGATAGGGTAAGGGTAAATTTAGCGACGATCAAGGCGTCAGGTTTAAATGTGTTAGATGTTGAGGGTGGGTGGTATGCGATCATTGCTATGCCAAATGTTCAAGAGGAAACCCTTGTTTTGGATCTGTTAAAACAGCATCAAATCCTCGTGCACCCAGGCTTCTTTTTTGATTTTCCAGAGAGCGGTTATGTGGTGGTAAGTTTATTGCCGAGTGTCGTGCATTTTGATAAGATGGTAAAAATCTTAAGGAGTTATTCATGAAGCGACCAAATTGGGATGAATATTTTTTGAAGTTAGCGATGTTGGCATCTGAACGTGCCACTTGCCCACGCATGCATTGCGGTTGTGTTCTCGTGAAGAACAAGAGTGTTATTTCAACGGGATATAATGGTTCAATCCCAGGGGATGAACATTGTGAAGATGCAGGGTGTTTGATTGTTGATAATCATTGCGTGCGCACCGTACATGCTGAGATGAATGCCTTGATCCAAGCTGCCCGTCGTGGCAATGCCGTTGAAGGGGCTAGTGCCTATATCACCAATATGCCTTGCACCACCTGTGCCAAGGCTTTGATCACCGCTGGTGTTAAGCGTGTTATCATTTTCTCAGAATTTCATGACACCATGGCCGAAGATTTCTTCGCGAAAGCAAAAGTTGATATTGAGCGTATTGTGATGCCGCAAACCGCTATTCAGTACGATTTGAAAAACTATTCTTCTGCTAGGAAAGCATAAATCATGTCCGCGATTAAAGTCTTATTAGCTGACGATGAACCAAGCATTTTAGAAATCATGGCACGCAAGATCGAAGATGCGGGCTATGGCGTGATTGCGGTTAATAATGGTAAAACAGCTTGGGAAAAGATTCAAAGCGAAGAGCCTGATGTCATCATCTTAGATGTGACCATGCCTGAGATGGATGGTTGGGAAGTGCTAAAACGCGTACGCAGTAATCCCGCACCGAAAAAATGGCAGCCTATCATCATGGTGTCCGCTCTCGACGAGACGAATCATTTAAAACAAGGTTTTGATTTAAGCGCGGATCATTATATTGCTAAGCCTTGTCGCATTGAAGATGTGATCAAGGCCATTCGCTTGATGGTTTCCTTAATTCCGATGCGTTATGTTTAAAATTCAAAGCACCCACATCATGTTACTTGTTGCCTCACTCATCATTGTTGTTGCCCTGTGGAAGGTGATCCGCTATTTAGAGAGTGACGGCGTCTTTTTTCCTGTGAAGACCATCACCCAAACACCCGCCGCATTGAAGTTGGAATTTGAAGATGTGTATATCGATACGCCAGATGGCAAGCGCATCAATGCATGGTTTGTGCATGGTCAGACGGGTGGCGCAACCATCCTATATGCCCATGGCAACGGTGGTAACATGAGCGATCGATTGATGAAGGTGAAGTTCTTTCATGACCTAGGTTTCTCAGTCATGCTTTTTGATTATCGAGGTTATGGCAATAGTACGGGTTTCCCTTCAGAAGAAGGTATTTATACCGACGGGTTAGCTGCTTACGATTATTTAGTCACCCGCAAAGTCATTGATAAAAATCGCATCATTCTCTATGGCGGTTCTTTAGGTGGCATTGTTGCTGTTGATACGGCCTCTAAACGCCCATGTGCTGCCTTGATTGTTGATTCGAGCATCACATCAGCGAAGGAAGTTGCCAAAGCCTATTATCCGTATTTGCCGGCGTTTATGACGCGCCTTAAATTTGATTCCATCACGAAGATCAAGGCCATTAAAGCACCAAAGTTGATTATCCATAGTCCCGCTGATCACACCATTCCATATGCGATGGGTGTAAAACTATTTGAGGCGGCCGGTGAGCCAAAGGTATTTATTAAAGCCACCGGCGATCACGACGAGCTGCAAATGGCACGTAGTGAAAAAACCATGGCTGAATTTAGATTATTTTTAGAGAAGTTAAATTTATTATGATGATCCTAAGTTTTCAAAACCCCTTTGTTAAAAAACTTGTTGCCTTGCGTGATGCCAAACATCGTCGGGAAGAGCAATTGACCATCATTGATGGCTTGCGCGAAGTCACACGTGCCATCGATGCAGGTGTAACAATTGAGCACATGGTGTATTGCCCAGATTTGTTGAAAGAGAAACTAGATTTTAAAACCAGGTATGATTTAGTCGAAGTGTCTCAAGGAGTTTTTGAGAAGGTTAGTTTTGGTGATCGCAAAGATGGTGTGCTTGCGGTCGCCCGTTATCCGTCTAAGACATTGGCTGATCTAAAATTACCTAAGAATCCTTTGGTCGTCATTTTAGAAGCAGTTGAAAAACCAGGTAATTTAGGCGCCATCATGCGTACGTGCGATAGTGCAGGCGTTGATGCGCTGTTGATTGCCGATCTAAAGACCGACATTTATAATCCCAATGTCATTCGCGCTAGTGTATCGACGGTGTTTAGTTTGCCTGTTGTGGGCGCGAGCAATGACGATATTGCCACATTTTTAAAGGCCCACCAGATTAAAACAATTGGCGCTGTGGTTGGGGCAAAGACAACCTATACCCAAGCCAATTTAAAAGGCCCGCTTGGGATCGTGCTTGGCAGTGAAGATGAAGGCTTAAGTGATTTTTGGCAAAAGCATTGTGATGTCAATGTCAAGATTCCCATGCGTGGTTTAGCAGATTCACTCAATGTCTCTGTAACCGCTGCCGTCTTGATTTTCGAAGCCATAAGGCAGCGACAATAATATGCGCCTGCAAGTATTTCTCTCCCACAATGGGGTTTGTTCCCGTCGAGATGCCATGGATTTAATTAAGGATGGCCGTGTTAAACTCAATGGTAAAACTATTTTAGAGCCATCTGTCGATGTCACAGGCCAAGAGAAGATTACGGTCGACGGTCAGCTTATTGTATCTAAACAATACACCTATGTGATGCTCCATAAGCCGGAAGGCTACACGACAACCAAGGACGATCCTTATGCGAAGAAGACTGTTATGGAATTGTTGCCCTCCAGCATGCGTCACTTGTCGCCGGTAGGACGTTTGGACCGTGACACCGAAGGATTATTGTTGTTTACCAATGACGGCGCATGGGCTCAAGCGTTAACACATCCTAAATTTCATTTAGATAAAACCTATGTCGCGCGCCTTAAAGGTGAATTAAAGGCAGAGAACAAGAAAATATTAGAGGCCGGCATAATCATGGAGGGCCGCAAAACCGCTCCTTGCCGAATCGCTGATGTTCGCTATAATAACGGGGAAACAACACTTAGCATCACCATCCACGAAGGTCGCAAACGCCAAGTTAGGACCATGTTTTATTTAGTCGGTCACAAGGTCTTATATTTAAAACGCGTGGCGGTTGGTAAGTTGGGATTAAATGATTTAGCTCTAGGTAAATGGCGCGAATTAACATTAGCAGAAGTAAAACAATTAAAACGGGAGAATAAAATCCAATGAAACAAGTTTCATATGTCATCGTTGCTATTGTTGCTTGTCTGGTGTGTACACCTCTATTTGCAGGTGGGAAAGTCACTGTTTCTAGTTGGGATGCCATCAAACAACAACAGAAGCCAAATAACAATCTTCCATCAGCGTATGATGCGCCATATCGTCAGCCGCTTTCAACGTTAGCATGGGAAGATGGTGCGTGTATTACCCGCGACGGGTTGACGCTTTATACACAATATATCCCGATGGATTTATTTAAAGGTACCGTTGAAGATAGAAAAGCTAATCCCAATCTTTTTCGTTACAAACGAGGACCAAGCATAGGACAAGATTTATCTGCACCTGCTGGTAGCGGTATTAAAACCGATTGGATGCATTCCGATATTGCATATAGTACGCGCACGAGTGTCAATGATGCCTTTGGGTCATGGACATTAAGCAATGCACGAAAACAATTATTTAACGATGCCGCGCCGCAAGGAATCTTAAATCAGCAAGACCCAACCAAGTTTGATATTTTTGTGTATACCGACGAGGACACAGATCGTGTTTATTATGCACCTAAGATAAGGATCTTGCGCAATGTTGGGCGAGAGTTAGCCGCTGGCAGTGAACACGTATTATCTTTTGCCATTAGTCCTGCACAATATTTTGATGAGAATCCACATGTTGAGCGTTATGACGACAACGATCCTAACAAATTGGTTTTATTCTTTGATAGCAAGAATCGAAGTGCTTCACTAGATATATTTTTTACAACCAGTACAGACAACGGTAAAACATGGGCCATGATTGCACCCGTAGCAAGTGTTAATACGCCTACAACAGAGCATCAGCCGCATTTATATTTTGATGGAACCAAGTGGTGGTTGTATTTATCCGCATTGAATCCTGCGGACGGTAAACTGGCCATCTATCGTTATGCCCAAGGAGAATCAGGAGACTGGGATTCATGGATAAATAAAGAATTGGTCATCAGCGCCGGTACATCTTTAGGGGTAGGTGAGCCTACTTTAACACATCATGGCGATATTTCTTTTGTCGTCATTACAAGAAACACGATCAAACCCACGGGAGTCGATAAATATGATGCAGATCCGTGGTATATGAGAAAGAAAGACTAACATGATCACGGTAACAAATTTATGTAAAAACTTCGACGAGCGCATGTTGCTCGATAATGTGTCTTTGAGTATTTTTCCCAATGAACGCATTGGTTTGACGGGGCCTAATGGGGCGGGGAAGTCGACGTTGTTTGGGATTATTTTAAAAACGATCGAGCCAACTTCTGGCCAAGTACAAATTCAAAAGGGCATTAAGATTGGGTATATGGCGCAGGAAGCAAAATATGCCTCCGACCGCACGGTGTTGGAAGAAGTGTCCTCGGGTGATGATGAGATTCGTGCATTATTGACGGAGAAACACAAGCTAGAAGATGACAATAAAGCAGATAGCCCACGTTATGGGGATTTGCTGGAACTCTTAGAACAAAAAGGTATTTATGATTTAGAGCATAAGGCTGAAAAGATTTTAAGTGGTCTTGGGTTTAAGGAAAAAGAATTCCATAAGCCCATCAATCAGTTATCCGGCGGTTGGCAAATGCGTACGCAATTAGCTAAGCTCTTGACCTATCAATATGACTTGATTTTACTCGACGAGCCAACCAACTACCTTGATTTGGAAGCAACCATTTGGCTCAAAGGGTATTTGGCAGAATATAATGGCACGTTCATCATTATTTCCCACGATAAAACTTTCTTAAATGATGTTACCAATTACACAATCATCTTAGAAGATGCCAAGATGACCAAGATCAAAGGTAATTACGAGGAATATGAAGAAGCCAAAGAAATTCGTAATCGCACGATGGAAAAACAACAAAAAGTGATCGACGCAAAACGTCAGCAATTAGAGCGTTTTACCGAACGTTTTCATGCTCAGCCCAATCGTGCAGCGGCTGTACGTAATAAACGCAAAATGTTAGATAAGCTCGAAGACTTTGATATCCGTCAGGAAAAACATTCCATCCGTGACTTTGATTTTCCTGCCACCATTGAGAGTGGTTATACCGTCTTAACCATGAGCAAGATTTGCAAATCATATCCCGATAAGAAAATTTATGACAACTTAGATTTTGAAATCACCAAGGGGCAGAAACTATGTCTGGTTGGGCCAAATGGTGCAGGTAAATCAACTTTATTGAAAATGATCGCAGGTGTTTTGCCATTTGATAGCGGCACACGCAAATTAGGCCATCAGGTGGAACTAGGGTATTTCTCTCAAACACGTTTAGATGTTTTAAATCCTAATCGCACCGCGTTAGAAGAATTGTTGTCGGCAACCACCCGCAGTGTGCCTCAAGCACAAGCGCGTACGTTGCTTGGCGTTTTTAACTTTCGAGGCGACGATGTTTTTAAACCCGTCAATGTTTTATCTGGGGGCGAGAAAAGCCGTTTGATCTTGGCTAAATTGTTAATCAATCCGCCTAACTTTATTTGCTTAGACGAACCAACAACACATTTGGACATCGATGGGGTTGAAGCCTTGACGTCATGTTTTAAAAATTATCAAGGTACGTTGTGTTTTATCAGCCACGATCTATTCTTTGTAAACCAAATTGCCGATCATATTGTGGAAGTCAATGACGGGCAGTTAAAGAATTATCATGGTAACTTGGATTATTATTTAGAAAAGAAGGCAGGTATCACCGCCGCGCATGCAAGCAATGAAGCCGCCGCTAAGGCCATGGCTGCATCAAACATGCAAAAAGCTAAACAAAAAGATGATTTGCCTGCGCATTTAAAAGAAGCCCAAGAAAAACATAAAGCGGCTATGCGTCGTCTCGAAGACATTAAAAAAGAAACCAAGGCTCTGGAAAAAGAGCAACAAGACTTGGAAACCGAGAGCTATGTGAAGTCTCGTTATTTAAGTGATACGTTTGGTCGCGATCAACAGATGATGAAAGAATATGGTGTGCGTTTAAAAGAAATTCAATCACGCCAGCGGGACATTGCCGTTACCATTGATCGTTTACAAGAAGAAAAACAAAGGATCAGCAAATGAGATGGTTGATATTTGTGTTATTGCTTTTTTGCAATGGTTGCACAAAAATTCAAATGTTGCCTTATTTAGATCAAGTGATGGTGCTTCAAGATTTTGGTCAAGATAAGAAAGCGCAAGAAGACTTGGTTAAAAAAGTCAACGCAGGTTTTGACCGCATGAAACAAGCCATTGCCGACGGAAAAATGGGACAATATAAGACACAAAACGACATTCAAAAAGCCTTTGGCCCGCCGATCATCTTAGAACATGTGGTCGAAGAAGGTAAGATTTACGTGCAAGCCTTATACCGCTATGCCATTCAAAAAAACAGCCCAGGCAAGGTGCATATTTATTATGATGCCCGAGGCAATGTGGTTAAATGGGAGAGCCTACCATGATTTGGATCCTTTCTGCGCTGATGGTGGTTATTACAATCGGGGTTGTGGCGTATATGAAGGTCATGCAGTATAAAGCCATTGCTCAGATGGATGTGCGCAAAAAGGAAATTGATGAAACAGTAAAATCATTGAGCTTGCAACTAGAGAAGTACCAGCAATTGTTGCGTCAAATCGAAGAAGACCGCAACCGCAAATACGGTAATTTAGAAACAGAGTTAAAGAACACCTCCGCCGCCACACTGCGTCTTCAAGAAAGCACCAATCACTTAAATAATATTTTGGGTAATGTAAAGTTGCGCGGTCAATGGGGCGAACGCATGGCCGAAGACATTATCCAATACGCTGGTTTGATTGAGAATATCAATTACACCAAGCAATTAGCTAACACATCGTCGACAAAGCCAGACTTTACGTTTCTTCTGCCAAGCCAGCATAAGATCAATATGGATGTGAAATTTCCATTGGATAATTATTTGCACATGGTCAATGCTGCGGTGATAGAACAAAAAGAAATGTATCAAAAGGAATTTATCCGAAATGTTAAAGAGCGCATCAAGGAAATACAGAACCGCGATTATATCAATGCTTCGGAGAAGACCTTAGATTTCGTTCTGCTGTTTATCCCCAATGAACAAGTGTTTGGTTTCATCCAAGAAAAAATGCCTGAGCTTATGGATTTGGCCTTAAAGCAAAAAGTGGTCTTATGTTCGCCCTTTACCTTGTATGCGATGTTAAGCGTGATCCGTCAGGCGCATGAGAATTTTCGATATGAAAAAGATTTAAAAGAGATCATTGGTTTGATTGAACAATTCTCTAAATATTATGCCGCCTTTAAAGTCCGTTTTGAAACCATGGGTGATGCGATCACCAAGCTCAACACCCAATACCAAGACATCTTAGATAAGAATTTTAAGCAGTTAGACGGCAAGATTAAAAGCATTGATGAATATAAAAAAGGCCAACTTCCTCTAGTAGAGAATAAGGCGCTCGATGTTCCATCAGCATAAGGGCTTAGTTAGTTTTATTTCAGATGCGTCGATGGATTTTACCCCGACGGACTTTGATGCCCCTTTATCTATTTCCCAACAAATATATTTAAAAGAACAAACCGGACATAACATTCCCCACGTATTTTGGCGCAAACAAGTTCATGGTGATGGCATTCTGATTGTCAAAGGCGATGCGACGTCCTGCCGCGATCAAAATGATGCCGATGCGTATATTACCAACAGAAAGCATGTTCCTATCGCGATACGCACGGCGGATTGTGTGCCGGTCTTTATTTATGATGCAGCCAAGAAAGTCATTGGCCTCGCTCATGCTGGATGGAAAGGGACGCATCAAGAAATCGCCAAGAAGACCATCCTTGCCATGCAAGAACACTATGATTGCAGGTGGCATGACCTATGGGTTTATTTAGGGCCTGCGATCCATGCATGTTGCTACAAAGTCGGGCATGAATTCAAAGCGTATTTTCCACAAGATGTCATTGATAATGACGACGGAACAATTAGCGTTGATATCATTCAAGCGAATCTCCGTCAAATTAGGCAACTTGGTTTAAACCCATTGCAAATTTCGGACAGCGGTGAATGCACGTGTTGCAACCGCAACTATTTTTCTTTTAGACGAGATAAAGAGAAAGCAGGGCGCATGATTTCCCTGATGATGCTTCTATGAAAAATGAATACATTGTTATTTATGTTACCGCCAAAGACAAGCGTCAAGCAACAACGATCGCAACAGCCTTATTGAAAGACCGCCTCATTGCCTGCGCGAATGTTGTGCCACAAATTACATCGATCTATACATGGAAAGGCAAGATCGAGCAATCCAAAGAAGTACTACTCATATTAAAAACTAAAAAAACTTCGTTTCATGCTGTTGCCAAGAAGGTAAAATCAATGCATAGCTATGAAGTTCCAGAGATCATTGCGCTGCCTATTGTTGCTGGTGAGAAATTTTACTTAAGTTGGTTAAAGGAGAGTGTATGTTAAAGTTTTTGGTTGTGATGATGGTAGCAATGATGCCTGTATCCGCGTTTGCCATGGCTGAACGTCAGCCTAAACAGGATCCTATGATCGGTACCGTAGCACCGGAATTTGTCCTAGATACAATTTATAATGGTACAAAGAAACTGTCTGAGGCGCGTGCGGGTAAGAAGGCGGTTTTGTTCTTCTGGGCCACGTGGTGTCCACATTGTCATGAACAAATAACACGTTTAAATAATAGTGTTGAATCTTTAAAGCGTCGTGGATACTCCGTCATCTTGGTTGATTTGGGAGAATCTATTGGGCAGGTGAAAGCTTTCTTGCAGTTTAACACGATCTTCTTAGATTCTTTTGTCGATCCAGACAATAGCTTGCAGGATCTATATCAAATCCAAGGTGTCCCAACCATCTTTTATCTAGATGAAAAGGGCGTTGTTGTTTCTGTTGATCATGAATTTGGTGGCAATGTCGACAGCATTTATAACGTCGAGAGAAAGAATTAACGGTAAACGATCTTATTCTTTAAATCGGGTTGTACGTTAGCTTCCAGTTTTAACTTGTTAACGAACATCCCGATTTTTTCATTACGCTTTTGAGCGCTCACCATTTGTTTGAAGTCTTCACGGTCAATATCAAATTTCTTTTCATCAATGGCTTCCTTGCTGCTTAAATAGGCAATGGCAGGCCCTTGTGAGGTTTCAATCACACCGCTTAATTTATTCGCATCATTTAACGCATAGCTATCTTGTTGGAATTCAGCAATTAAGCCCGGTGCATTGATGTATTCGCCACGGCTAAACGCGGTTGTTTCATCCAATTTCAAGTTAAGCTCTGTTGCAATGCTCTTGAAATCTTTGCTCTTGATGCGTTCTTTGATCGTCGACAAACTAGCAGCAGCTTTGGCTTTGGCTAATTCATACGCTTTGGCATTGGTAGCAACAGTTTTAACTTTTGCGATGATGGTTGTAAATTCTGGGGTCGCGCTGGCGCGTTTTTCTTTGATGCGAATGACCTGCCAGCCATCGGGTGCTTCCATTGGGGAGCTTGATTCATTTTGTTTCATGGCAAAGATTTTATCGACAAATTCAGGTGACCAAGCAAAGGTCAATAGGGGTTGTTCTTGCGAAAAGAATCCGCTTGTTTGAAGTGTTTGACCATGTTTGGTTGCGATGGTAGCAAAATCAGCCTTAGGTGTTAGTTCATGACTGATGGCTGCGGCAGCATCCTTGATGGCTTGCTTTTTCTTATCATCGGCTTTTTCTGGGTATAACAAATGGACATATTCAACATTAACCATGGGTGGTTCACGGAATGATTCTTTGTTGGCATCATAGTATTTTTTTGCATCGTCGTCAGAAATCGTGATCGAGCTTAAGAAATCCGTCGGTGAGATGAGGGCATAACTTAACTTGATCTTTTCGTTACGCTTGATGTATTCGGCTTTAAGTTCGGCATCGGTAAATGTCACATTTCCGCCAACATTGTCGAGCAATTTACGGATGATCAAAGAACGTCTTGCGCCTGCTTCAAACTCTTTGACCTTACGATCAAAAATCCCAGCATTTTCAACAATGCGTTCATAAACATTTTGATCAAATTTGCCGTTGGTTTGGAAGAAAGGCATAGTAGCAATGTATTCGACTACTTCCTTGTCGCTAACGGTGATATTTTGACGTTTGGCTTCACGTGACAAAATGATGCGGGTCCAAGCTTCGCGTTCAAAATCAATGGATTGTCCCATCTTAAAGAAGCGATCTCCGTAGGAAATGATGGCTTGGTCACGGCTATCAAGATAAGCACGTTCAAATTCACGCAAGTTAACGGACTTGCCGTACACTTTGCCTGCGGTATTGATATTGTTATCTAAACGGTAGGCGGTACCAAAAACACCAAATGACAGGATGATGATGACCGCGACAACCCATAAAATTTTTCGTGAAACACCTTTGTGGCGTAAAATGCTTAGCATAAAAGTTCCTTCAGTTTAAGTTGCATGTTAAAGAATTGTGCAATTATAAGGGAAGCGGGCCGCTTTGACAAGGGCTTGTTTGAAAAATGCCCATTTGCCTATATTTATATAATGTGGTATCTTTTGGGATGGTTCGAAAGCTGTTTTCCCTAATACTATGTGTGCTTTTAATGCAAAGTCCGCAACTCCATGCAGATCAGCTGGTCCTTCCTGCCGGTCAGGCAGGTTTACCGCTGCCTGGAACCATGGTGCATTTAAGTCCTTCGGTCAATCCTCCAATCCTTAAAGGTATGAAGGTTTTTAAGGATAATCCGTTCCGTTTTGATTTTATTATGGAACATGGCCAAGACAATGTTCAAGCCAATACCTTGGTTAAATATTTCTTAGCTGCTTTAACCACACCCGAACAAGACATGTGGGTTAATTTAAGTCCCTATGAAAAAGATCGCATTGTGCCAGACGGTTTTGGTCAAACTCAAATGGGTCGCGACCTTTTGGCGCAAGATTACATCTTAAAACAAATCACCGCGTCGCTGATTTATCCTGAAGATGCTGTAGGTAAAGAATTCTGGCGCCGTGTATATGCCACAAGCGCGAATAAGAATATCCCAATCAATACATTTAATAAAGTTTGGATTGTCCCCAATAAGGCTGTAGTTTACGAGAATGCTAAAGCAGGTACAGCCTATGTTGTTGAATCCTCGCTTAAAGTTTTAACAGAACAAGATTACTTAGCCAATCAACGTAATAAGTCTGAAGAAAACAATAATCAAATCATCAAAGATGTGGTCATTCCACAATTAACCAAAGAAATCAACGAAGGCGCCAATTTTGCCCAATTGCGTCAAGTCTACAATGCCTTGATCTTAGCAACATGGTATAAGAAGAAAATCAAAAACAGCATCCTATCCAAAGTTTATGCTGATCAAAATCGGATAGCCGGCGTCAATATAGATGATCCAGAAGAAAAACAAAAGATCTACGCACGTTACTTAGAAGCATTTAAAAAAGGCGCGTATAACTATATTAAAGAAGACACAGACACGCTTGGCGTGTCTGGACCTAGAAAGTATTTTTCTGGCGGTATGAAGATGGATATGACGATGATGCAAGTTGTTAATAATGCTCAAGTTAAACCCCTCGATCAAGCCATGGTAATTAAGGTAAAGCTAGAAGTGGCTTCTTTATTGATGAGAGTTGCTTTGGGTTTAAGTGAACAAGAGATGAGTTTTGTTAATTATATCAAATCGCTAGATCTAAAAAATGGCAGTGACATCTTGGCTATTGGGGCAACACCAGAAAAAGAATTTCGATATGGCAAGCAACAGGTGCGTGTCGAGTTATTATTTGCTGCGCTCGATCATCATGTGACGTTATTTCAGCCATATTGGAATGCATGGGATACGGTGCTGGATCAATCTCCTTGGAAGAAGGTTAGAAAGATCGATTATTTCAAAGAAAAGTTTACCAGCGAGAGCAAAATCGCAAAACGTTCTCAAGATGTTGTTGTCATGATGGCGGTAATGTCGGCATTTACAACAAGCATTCCTTATGAGAAAAAGCTCGACCTGATGCAAGCCGCGTTGGATGCGTTAAAAGACGATGGTTATTTGATGTTGGGTTGGTACAACTGGGGTACATATCAAAATGGTGATATTTCAGGAGAACGAGAAGAGTTTGATAGAACAAATCGAGTGATTGAGGCATTTAAACAAAAAGGCTATGTTTTTAATTTAGATAAAGAAGGTAGCAATACGGCGCATCGATGGCATGTGTATAAAGTAACAAAACCCGATTCAGCCATGGCAACACCTGCAGAAGAGGCGGCTAAGAAGCGTCAGCAGGAAATGGAAGAGATGGCGGTGAAGGTAGCGACAGAGATGCGAGATGAATGGGGCGCATATCTGCGTAAGAAGAATGATTCCAATTTGAACTATCGCATTGAGAAAGCCTTGATTGATCCTGTCAAAGGCATCGTTTCGAATTATCTATTAAAGAAAATAGGGCGTCCTCAAGCGATCAGAGAATTGTATGATTTAGGTATTAATAGGCGATTATCAAATTCTATGTTGGATTGGGCTGGGAATTTATTTTATCGTGCCATTGATGTTCAAAATAAAACGCTAACGTTACAGGAACAGGTTGTACCATTCACATTTGATCAAATGGGTTTAGGGATTAATAAAACAGAGGCAAGGGCTATAACGGCCGTTTATACCGAATATTTAAATTTAAGTGAAGGTCAAAGTGTTGAGGTGGAGCGATATTTAGTAGGTGATAGGGATTGGCCTTATTATGATTTAAATGAACAGAAGTTATTAGATTCCATATGGATGGATGTGAAGTATAAAATGTCTGACGATGCATTTGGAGAATTCTATAAAAAAGAAATGATAACAGATATCAAAAAGCCAGAGACCGTGGCTTTTCTTAAGGCACAAGGATATTCTGATAAACAAATTAACGAGATGGCCAAAGATGCAGGCGTCTTATGGAAGCGTTGGGAATTAATTGCGGCGGAAAGTAAAGAAAAGGATAGAGCGCAAGTGGCGCAAGATTGGTTAAAACGTTTAGATGGCATGGTGTTTGAGGGGAAGAATGGCAAAAAGTATCAGATGATTAATAGTCATTCGGCCTTATACCCCGAGGAGTATTTTATTTTGAATGAAATGGATGCGGATAACAACATCGTCCAACATAATGCAGGGTATTTTAATATCACCATCAAGGATCAGCTGATTATCCTTCATGGTTTTGCGATGCACCGCATTGAAGATCGTAAGCAATCTATTTTAAGTCAGATATTACAAATATTCCCCCAAGGGTATGACATTGAGTTTGAAGATATGACCAATCTTCCGACGTTGAGAGATATGTTGCAGGGGATGTTGAATCAAAATTTTGAAGGCAAATTGAAGCAACGTTTAGAATTGTATGCATCGCAAAGTCCTTTGCTTTCTGAGAAATCGCTCGATGACGTCGTGATGTCCAAAGAAGAACATCAGGCATTGATGAAATTGTTGGTTGATTATCGCGATTTATCAAAACAGCCAAAAGCAAACTTGAAAAGCCTTGAAACAATTGCCATGGAAGGTTTCTCTGGAAAAATTCTCGGTGGTGGAGGCATAAATAGCCCAGTTCGCATAGAATTCAAAAAAATCAATGACCTTGATGTTGTAAGCCTTTATGTGAAACGTACTAAAGATTCAGCCCAACAGGTTGAAACGCCACTACAACGCGGGGGTATTGATTTTAATGCGGATAAGATGCAATTAGAGGCGCAGCATGATGATGGGGGCATTGATTTTCAACTGGATCCGGCTCAAATAAAGCAATTTCAGGATGTTGAAGGGTTTACACCCAATATTTTAAGCATGCAACCCATTCCTGCTGGCCAAGATGGCATCAATGTGGTTAAGACGTTCTTAGGGATGACCCTTTAAGAATATGCCTTTACAATTCAAGCCTTAATATATATAATGCGCGCTACTAAAAACTTTGATTGGGACCTGCCTGCCGGCAGGCAGGATAAAGAATATGTCTAACACGAAAACAAAATTAAAATTAGGTTTACCAAAGGGAAGCTTGCAAGATGCCACCGTAGCCCTGTTTGAAAAAGCAGGTTTTAAAGTGGTTGTTTCTTCCCGTTCATACTTTCCACAAATTGATGACGTGGAAATCGAACCTGTATTGTTACGCGCCCAAGAAATGTCTCGCTACGTCGAGGATGAGACTTTGGACTGCGGTATTACAGGCAATGATTGGATCCTAGAAAATCATTCTGATGTTGTGCGTTTAAGTGAACTCATGTATTCAAAGGCCACAACCAATAAAGTCCGTTGGGTCTTGGCTGTTCCTGAAAGCTCTTCGATCAAATCTGTCAAAGATTTGCAAGGCAAGAAAATAGCGACGGAAGTTGTCAATGTTGCCAAACAATATTTAGCCAAACATAAAGTGAAAGCAGATGTGGAATTCTCTTGGGGTGCAACTGAAGCGAAAGTTGCTTCTGGTTTGGTTGATGCGATTGTGGAATTAACCGAAACAGGATCGTCGCTGCGTGCCAATAAATTGCGCATCGTAGACACCTTGTGTGAATCAACCACCCAATTTATCGCCAATAAAAAAGCGGCGAAAGATCCTTGGAAAGCCAAGAAGATGGAACAAGTGATCATGTTGTTACATGGTGCGTTGGCTGCGAACAATATGGTTGGTTTGAAGATGAATGTCGCCGAGAAGAATTTAAACAGTGTTTTAAAGACGCTGACAGCATTACGCAATCCAACCATTGCTCCTTTAACCAAAGAAGGTTGGGTGGCGTTGGAAACTGTGATTGATGAAGGTACGGTGCGTCAGATTATCCCTGCATTGAAAGACGCTGGGGCTGAAGGCATCATTGAATATTCACTAAATAAGTTAATTTACTAAAGAAAGGGTTCAAATGCCTTGCGGTAAGAAAAGAAAGCGCATTAAGATCCGTACGCACAAGCGTAAGAAATTACGTAAAGCGTTACGCCATCTCAAGAAACGCGCCACACGCTAAAATCTAGCTTAGTCCGTCGTGGTTTTAGGATAATGTCCTTTGATCACGACGGACAACCCGTTTATTTAAGGGATAAAGATGTTTAAAATTGTTGTTTCAGTCATGGCTTTTGCATATGCCTGTGCGCTTAGCTTGTATGCGGGTGATGAATACAAGGAAACGCAATCCAAGGCATTGGCGCATTTTATCATGGCTGAGATTCATGATTTTAATGGCAATAGCTCCCAAGCTATCGCGGAATATGAACGTTCTGCGTCCATTGATAAGAATCAACCCCTGCCACATTTACGTTTGGCATCCTATTATGCCCGTCTAGGATTGCTTGAAAAAGCCCAAGAACAATTAAGAGCAGTCACAAGTGTTGATCCCAATAACCCCCAAGCCCATTATTTATTAGCCTTGGTTTATTCGACACAAAAAAAGTTTGATCTAGCCGCTAAAGAATATGAAAAGATTCTAAGCCAAAAGATAGACAATTCCCCTGAGAATTTAGAAATCCACACCAATTTAGCGCAGTTGTATTTCTCACAGAATAAATTTGCCAAAGCCATTGAGGAGTTTCAACAAATTGTTTTGCAAGAACCTGAAAACATTTCCGCGTTGTATTTGATGGGCTCATCGTATTTAGAAATCAATGATCCTGCGAATGCCAAAGAGCAATTTAGAAAAGTGTTGAAGTTAGAACCGAATAATGATCAAGCGCTTAATTCTTTGGCGTATGTGTATGCATTATTAGGTGAAAATTTAGATGATGCTTTGGCTATGGCTAAAAAAGCCATTGATATCGATGGGAGCAATGGCGCTTATTATGATACGCTAGGTTGGGTCTTGCATAAAAAGGGCATGCATGCCGATAGTTTGATCGCATTACAAAAAGCTGAAGTTTACATTCAAGATCCTGAATTATATGACCACATGGGCGATGTTTATAAAACAGTTGCGCAATATCCATTGGCTAGAAAATATTGGCGAAAATCATTAGATTTAGATCCGCAACAACCTCATGTGCAAGAAAAGCTAAACGGTTTAGAAAAAATCCAAGCGCTCAAAGAGCAATAATCCCATGATGCGTTTGACGTTAAAATCCCCAGCCAAATTAAATTTAGTCCTTGATGTTTTAGGTAAACGCCCAGATGGCTTTCATGAATTGCGCACCATCTTTGAACGCATTGATTTATCTGACACTATCATTTTAACCAAGCGCACTGATGCAAAGATTAAAGTTATCTGCACGCACCCGCATGTACCCAAAAGCCCAAAGAATCTGGTTGTAAAAGTTGCACAAAAGTTACAGTCAGATTTTGGGATTAAAACAGGGGTAACGATTGAAATCAAGAAGCATATACCTGTGGCCGCAGGTTTAGCTGGAGGTTCAAGCAACGGGGCAACGGTTTTGATGGGCCTAAACCGCTTGTGGGATTTGAAGTTATCGCAAAAACAATTGCTAGATTATGCGGCCGCCATTGGCTCGGATGTGTCATTTTTTATCTACAATACACCCTATGCCCTAGGCACAGGGCGCGGTGAGCAAATCAAGGTGCTTCCCATACGTACAAAATTATGGCATGTACTTGTTACCCCTAAGGTTAAGATGCTAACCCGCGATGTCTTTGGGGTAGG
This sequence comes from uncultured Planctomycetales bacterium, assembly GCA_964572155.1. Classification (GTDB taxonomy): domain Bacteria; phylum Omnitrophota; class Gorgyraeia; order Zapsychrales; family Fredricksoniimonadaceae; genus JACQQW01. The sequence goes on from CAZNDZ010000001.1 coordinate 544,124, forward strand.
TAAAAACAGTTTGACATCAATTAAGGATAATGTTAATATTTTGCTTCCCTTTTTGAGGGTAAATAAGCTTGACCAGATTGGGCCTGCTTTGTCCAATAGTCTGGAGCCGGCCATTTTGTCTTTGAGGCCAGATTTTGCAGTTTTAAAAGCGAAATTATCAAACACCGGTGCTGTTGGTGTCTGTTTTTCAGGAAGCGGTCCGTCGGTGTATGCCCTTGCGCGCTCACGTCAGCATGCAGCGCAAATCAAGGCAAAGTTTGACCGTCGTTTCGCTCAAGTATATGTGGTTGCAACATTGATGTAATTTACTGCCCGGTGGTGTAAAGGTAGCACCCGAGAATTTGGATCTCGTTGTCAAGGTTCGAATCCTTGCTGGGCAATTTTAATTGCACAATTTATTTGATAAGGGGTTATGCCAGAAACGCGTGCCATCATTTTAGCAGCAGGCAAGGGAACAAGGCTTAAAAGCGAGCTCCCAAAAGTGTTGCATCACGTGTGCGGTAAACCAGTTTTAAGTTACATTGTTGATCTAGTCCGTTCTTTGAAAACATATGTTGTGGTTGGGTATGGCGCCCCTCAAGTGAAGGACACCATTGGCTCAAGCGTTACCTACGTAACCCAAGACAAGTTGTTGGGTACAGGTGACGCTGTCCGTCGGGTGGAAGGGTTGCTAAAAGGGTTTTCTGGTAATGTGATCGTCTTGTGTGGCGACACCCCGTTGCTCGAAAAATCTGTTGTATCACGTGTGATGGCGGTGCATCAAAAGAGCAATGCGAGCGCAACCATTTTGAGTGCGCGCGTCGACAATCCCCATGGCTATGGCCGCATGATGCGTGACCATAACGGCGATGTCGTCGGGATTAAAGAACAAAAAGATTTGGAAGCAGATGAGCAAAAGATCAATGAAATCAATGTCGGGGTTTATGGATTTAAAGCGAAAGATTTATTTGAAGCATTGCGTGGGATCAAGTTAAATGCGAAGAAAAAAGAATATTACTTAACCGATGTGATTGCGATCTTGATTGCGAAGGGAAAAAAGATTTCATCCGTAGTGAGCGATGATCAGAATGTTGCCTTTGGTATCAATACGCGTCAAGATGTGGCGCAGGCAGAAGGGATCATGCGCGCAAGAATTTTAGATCAATTGATGACCGCGGGTGTTGGCATCGTTGATCCGTTAACCACGTATGTGGATGCGGGAGCCAAGATTGGTGCAGATACGATCATTTACCCGTGCAGTTTTATCGGCGCTGATGTGGTGATCGGAAGTCATTGTAAGATTGGCCCGTGTGCAAGGATTCGCCCAGGCACACGTATTGCGGATCATAGTGAGATTGGAAATTTTGCGGAAGTATCACGCTCGACCATTGGTCGTCGCGTCATGCAAAAACATTTTTCGTTTGTTGGTGATACAACAATCGGTGATGATAGCAATATTGGCGCAGGTGTAGTGACAGCTAATTATGATGGTAAGCATAAGAATAAGACCGTCATTGGCTCGAGCGCATTTATCGGTTCCGATGCCATCATCGTTGCACCGGTTAAGATTGGGAAGAAAGCCATTGTGGGAGCAGGTAGTGTGGTACGCAAAGATGTTAAAGAACGTAGCGTGGTCGTCGGGGTTCCGGCGCGTATGATTAAGGAAAACGCATGAACAAACATATTGCCGTTTTAGGTGGTAACGCGAATCCCGCGTTGACAAAAGAAATTTGTGATTGTCTAAAGATCAAGCAAACCGAAGTCTTGGTTGGCCAGTTTAGCGAAGGCGAAATTCGCGTGCATGTGAAGGAAAATATCCGTGGTAAAGACGTGTTCATCGTCCAACCAACATGCCCGCCTGTTAATGACAATTTGATGGAGCTGTTGATTATGATTGACGCGGTGCGCCGTGCATCAGCAGATCGTATCACGGCGGTATTGCCATATTATGGTTATGCCAGACAAGATCGTAAAGATCAACCACGCGTACCGATCACCGCGAAATTAGTCGCGAATTTGATTGTTGCCGCTGGTGCAAATCGCGTGTTAACCATGGATTTGCATGCGAATCAGGTTCAAGGGTTTTTTGATATTCCCGTTGACCATTTATACGCAATCAATGTTCTTTCTGAATATATTAAAGAGAAGCAACTTAAAGATATTGTCATTGTCTCTCCTGATGTGGGCGGTATTAAGATGGCACGTGCTTATGCCAAGCGTTTAGGCGCAGCGCTCGCCATCGTCGATAAGCGCCGCATGTCAGCAGAAAAGACAGAAGTCATGCACATCTTAGGTGATGTGAAAGATAAAAATGTTGTCATGATTGACGACATCATCGCAACCGCAAGTTCGCTCGTTGAAGCGGCCAATGCACTTAAAGGTTTTGGTGCTAAGGGCATTTATGCGGCAGCGTCGCATGGTGTTTTATCCGGACCTGCGAAAGAACGCATTGCCAATTGCAAAGATTTATTAGAAGTGATCGTAACAAATAGTATACCGTTGGCCAATCCACAAGATTGTCCAAAAATTAAACAGTTGTCCGTCGCACCGCTGTTAGCTGAAGCGATCGCGCGTACGCACAATGAAGAATCAATCAGCAGTTTGTTTGAAGAGATTCGAAATTAAACAAAAAGGGTGGTAATCGTATGGAACAAATTAACTTCGACGTACAATTAAGAAAACAATCTGGGTCAGCTGCTGTTCGCAAATTGCGCCGCACAAATTTGATCCCTGCCATCATTTATGGTGGACAAGATAAACCAACCATGATTCAAGCAGACCGCAAGGCGTATGATCGTATTGCGCGTCAACATGCCGGTGAAAGTTTGATTTATCATTTAAACGTCATTGATGGTGATAAAAAAGTCGCAGATTTCCCTGCGATCATCAAAGATGTTCAATGGCATCCAGTTTCAGATCAAGTTTCCCATTTAGATTTCAACCGCATTTCCTTAGATAAGGAAATCGAAATCAAAGTTAAAATCGTTGTCCGTGGTGAATCCATCGGTGTTAAGAAAGACGGCGGTACCTTGGATCACTCGATCTGGGATTTGGACATTATCTGTTTACCAACTAATATTCCTCATCACATTGAAGTTGATATTTCAAATTTAGGCATTCATGACGCTATCCACGTTAAGGATTTAGTGTTGCCTAAGGGTGTTACAACCAAACACGACCCTGATTCTGTCGTCGTGTCTGTTGTTGGTTCTATGCGCGAAGAAGTTGCAACAGCCGAAGCTGAAGCTGGTGCTGCAGAACCAGAAGTTTTGAAGGAAAAGAAGAAGGAAGAAACAGCAGCGTCTGGTGATGCGAAAAAGGATGCTGGTAAGAAAGACGAAAAGAAATAAGATAAATCATGAAATTAATCGTTGGTCTAGGAAACCCCGGGAAAACGTATACGTATACCCGTCACAATATCGGGTTTCTGGTGATCGAACGATTAGCAGAAATATATGGTGGTCGTTTTCAAAAAGCCTGTGATGGTTTAATCGCACGGGTCAATATCGAAGACCAACCGTGTTCTTTGTTAATGCCGCAAACGATGATGAATAATTCCGGAATATCGGTGAAATCCGCGATGGTAAAATTAGGCGTAGATATGAAGGATGTCTTAATCGTCTATGACGATATGAGCATCCATTTTGACACCTTAAGGATAAAACCCAGTGGTTCCGCCGGTGGTCATAACGGGATTAAATCGATCATCACACACTTAGGTAGTAATGATTTTGCCCGTTTGCGTTTGGGGGTTGGTAAAAAACCTTTGAAAGCCGATGCGGCAGATTATGTTTTAGCAAATTTTACGTCAAGCGAGAAGAAATCTTTGCCTGACTTTATTAACAAAGCCTCCTTGGGCGCACTTAGCTGGGTGACGCGAGGGGTGGATGCAACCATGAATGAGTTTAACAGTAACAGTAAACCAAAGGATCCTGCATGAATAAGTACGAATTCGTTTATATCGTCGACGCACACGCATCACAAAGCGTCAAAGATGACATTGCCAAACAAGTCAATGAAGCGCTGGTAAAATCTGGCGTTAAAGTTGTTAATACACAAGTTTGGTTTGAACGTCAAAAAATGAGCTTCTCGATCAATAAAATCTGGGAAGGCACATATTACATGTTGAATTTAGAAGCGCCAGCCTCAGCGTTAACGAAATTGCATGGCTTGCTTCGCATCAATGAGCAAATTTTGCGCTTTTTGACCATCAAGGTGGAAAAAACAGTCGCATCAGTGTAGTAAAGGAGTAGAGTATGGCAAGTTTGAACAAAGTTCTTTTGATAGGTAATTTGACCAAAGATCCAGAATTGCGCTACACACCAAATGGTACAGCAGTAACGAATTTACGTTTGGCGGTTAATCGCAAGTTTAAGGATCGCAGCGGTGAATTAAAAGAAGATACCTGTTTTGTGACGGTGACCGCCTGGGATAAGCAAGCAGAAATTTGCAATCAGTATTTGCAAAAGGGACGCGCGGTTTTTGTCGAAGGTATTTTACAAAGCCGTTCTTGGGAAACAAAAGAAGGTGAAAAACGCAGCACGATCGATGTGCGCGCTGAACGCATACAGTTTTTAAATGGCACAGGTAAAGCAGATGGTGCAAATAATGCCGGTGCAGATAATAATAAAGATGTTGAACCTCAGGATGAAGTTATCACGCCTGAAGACATTGCTTGGGAGGAATAAAAATGGAAGAACGTAGAGGTGGAAGATTTGACAAGGGTGAACGTAAGCATGGTACTAAACGTGATGCCGAAGGCGGATTCCGTCGTGGTGGCAACAGTGCTCATCGCACACCACGTGTGAGTATCCCTAAAGGTACTGAAATTAGCTACAAGAATTTACCATTGTTACAAAAATGTTTAACAGAACGCGGTAAGTTATTATCTCGCCGTTTAACCAGTAGCTCTGCCAAACAACAACGTTTGCTTAGCATGGCGGTCAAGCGTGCAAGATTCTTAGGTTTATTACCGTCTGGTTCATCAACACACAAATAAGCATCAGGGGAGTTTATCATGCAAGTTATTTTAATGGAAAATGTTGAAAATTTAGGCAAAGTCGGCGAAGTTGTAAAAGTCAAAGACGGTTATGCCCGTAATTTCTTGTTCCCTCGTGAAAAAGCGATGGAAGCAACTGCAGGTAACGTCAAACGCATTGAAAAAGAAAAAGTAAAACGTTTGGCGCAATACGAAGAAGATCGTAAAGCTGCTCAAAAACAAGCCGATGTATTAAGCAAGTTGTCTTTAACCATTGCCGTTGAAGTCAACGACCAAGAAAAGCTTTATGGTGCGATCTCTGAAGCTGAAATCGTCAAGGCGTTTGATGCTGAAGGTAAGAAAGTTGAAAAGAAAACATTGGTGATTGAAAAAGCCATTGAGGAATTAGGCATTTTTGAAGTTGGTGTAAAACTACATCCAGAAGTGATTGCCAAAGTCCGTTTATGGGTAACCAAGAAGTAAGAATACCGCCCCAAAACATTGAAGCTGAAAAAGCGGTTTTGGGAGCAATGATGTTAAGCGATGAAGCTATCGGGACTGCCCTCGAGCACCTCGATAGCTTTTATTTTTATGAGACGCGCCATCAGAAATTATATGATGGTATCCGCGACTTATACGCCGAACGCCGCCAAGTCGATTTAATCACCTTAACCGATTATTTAAAAAACAAAGGCATTTTTGAAGCCATTGGCGGCAAGAGTTACTTGATGGAAATCGCGGACTTTGTACCCACCGCCGCGAACGCCAAATATTACATTGATATCATCAAAGAAAAAGGCATTCAACGCCAATTGATCAAAAACTCGACGGAAATTATTTCCAAGAGCTATGGTGTGGATGTCAATATTGATGAGTTGGTTGATACCGCCGAACAATTGATTTTTGAGATTGCAACTGCCAAACAAAAGCAACAAGCTGTGCCGGTTAAAGATTTAGTCAAAGCCGCCATTGAAAATATTGATAGTTTATACCAACGCAAGCAAGCCATCACCGGTGTTCCGACGGGATTTGTTGATTTTGATAAGATGACCTCAGGGTTACAACGTTCTGATTTAATCATCATCGCTGGTCGTCCGTCGATGGGTAAAAGTGCGTTTGCCGTCACCATCGGGGAAAATGCTGCGGTTGATCATAAAATCCCTGTCGCTATTTTTTCACTGGAAATGTCAAAAGAGCAGTTGGTCCAGCGTATGCTGTGTTCTCAAGCGATGGTGGATGCCAATAAAGTGCGCACAGGCATGTTATCACCCTCCGATTGGCCACATTTGACCAAGGCTGCTGGTAAGTTGTCTAGTGTGCCCATCTTTATCGATGATACACCCGCCATCTCAGTTTTGGAGTTGCGTGCTAAAGCCCGACGTTTAAAAGCACAGCACAATATTGGCCTGATCATTGTCGACTACTTGCAGCTCATGAATAGTTCCGCTAAGGGGGAAAGTCGCCAACAAGAAATCTCCGAAATCTCTAGAAGTTTAAAGGCTTTAGCGCGTGAACTCCGAGTTCCATTGATTGCGATCAGTCAGTTGTCCCGTGCCGTTGAAAGTCGCCAAGATCATCGCCCGCAATTGTCTGATTTGCGTGAATCTGGGGCCATTGAACAGGATGCGGACGTGGTTGTTTTGCTCATGCGCGAAGAGTATTACGTACCAACAGAAGAAAACCGCGGCATTGCCGAGGCCATCATCGCCAAACAACGTAACGGCCCGACGGGATCGGTCAAAATGAAATTCTTTAAAGAATATATCAAATTTGTTAATTTAGAGTTATCGCACGCGCAATAATTTTTGTTTCTTAATTGACAGGATAAACCCCAACACATATAATCACACCATGCCTAAAAAATCACTCACATCCCTATTCTTTTTATTGTCCATTCTCATTTTAGCAGACGTTAAAACCACGTTGGCCCAAGAAGTTGCAGCAGATGCAACTGTTGAAGCGCCCTCGATGGAATTGAAGCAAGAAAGTCCAGCAGCGGCGGTCACCATGCCCTCCGAAGCGGCCCCAACCGCAAAGATGGTTAAGTCAATTGATATCGTTGGCAATAAGTCTATTGGTATCACCCAAATTTTAGCGAAGATCAAGACCCGCGTTGGTCAAGAATATGTTGAAAATATCGTTAGTGATGATTTAAAGCGTTTATATAATACTGGCCATTTTTCTGATGTTCAAATTGACCATCAAGATTTAGATGGTGGTTACAAAGTGATTGTTAAGCTCAAAGAAAAGCCCATCATCGAAGAAGTCACTTTCTCAAAATTGCGTTACTACAATAAGAAATTTATCGAAAGCAAAATCAAGACCAAGAAAGATAAATTCTTAGATAACAAAACCCTTAAAGATGACATCAACATCATCGAAGATTTGTACAAGAAGAAGGGTTTGACCCAAGTTAAAGTGGATGTGGAAACATTCATGGATGAAACAACCAACAAGGCAACGTTGCATTTTATCATCCGCGAAGGTTTTCGCATGAAGATAAAGCGCATCAATGTCTATGGCAACACCGCTTACCGTGATGAAAAGATCATCAAGGCCATGAAATCCCGTCCAGCTTGGTTATTTAATTCTGGGTTCCTCAAAGAAGAAGATTTAGAAGAAGATATGAACAAGGTTCAAGCCTTTTACGAACAAAACGGATACATTGACGCTAAAGCTTCATATAAAGTAGATCCGTTGTATAAGGGATTGGTGAATGTCGATGTTAGCGTTGAAGAAGGCAAACGTTATTACGTAGGTGATTTGGCCCTCGATGGTAATGCCGTCTTGTCTGAGCTTGATATCAAGACTAAGATCAAGAATATGCGCGAAGGCAATGTCTTTAGCCGTGAGAAATTACAAGATGACGTGGCTGCAGTACGAGATGCTTATTTTGATCGTGGGTATATTTCTGCAACGGTTGTTGATGCAACATCATTTAATTCTGAATCTGGTCGCGTTGACGTGAAATTATCTGTCAAAGAAGGCAAGTTGGCCTACATTGATAAAATTAAGATTCAAGGTAATGCCACCACACGTGACATTGTTATCCGTCGTGAGTTGCGCATGTATCCAGGGGATCAATTCGATGGTGCCAAATTACGTAAATCAAAAGATCGTTTGCGCAATTTAGGTTATTTCGAAGATGTGGGTTATGACATCGAAGATACAACCCAAGAAGACCAAAAGGATTTAGTTGTCCAAGTTAAAGAAGCCAAAACAGGCAGCTTCTCGTTTGGTGGTGGGTATAGTACCGTTGACAAATTGGTCGGCTTTATCGAATTGGAACAAAAGAATTTCGATATTGCGAACTGGCCTTCCTTTACAGGTGGTGGTCAAGACTTACGTATCCGTGGTGAAGTTGGGTCTTCACGTCAAAATGCAGAGTTAAGCTTTACCGAACCATGGGTGTTTGATTATCCTGTATCTGCTGGCTTTGACTTGTTTGTCACCAGCTTAAAGAAAGACAGTTCCACAGGGTATGCCTATGACGAACGTCGTACGGGTGGTGATTTACGTTTAGGTAAAAGCTTTAACGATAATTTTAATATTGGTGGTTATTATCGTTTAGAACAAATCAAAATCAACAACCTTGATTCCAATGTGTCTGCAGATTTAGCGGCGGAAGAAGGTACAAATGTGGTCAGTTCTGTTGGTGTGTCGAGCACCAATGATTATCGCGACAGTCCAATTATACCAACAACAGGTTTCACATGGCGCAATAGTGCTGACTTAGCGGGTGGTGCATTTGGTGGCGATAAAGATTTCTATCGCTTACAAACACAAGGAAATTATTACGCACCATTTAGATTCGATGAATTGTTAACAGTTTTAGAAGTTAGCGGTAAGACAGGTATTGTAAAAGCGTATGATAGTACGGCGCGCGTGCCTATCTTTGAACGTTACTTCGCTGGTGGTGCTAATACCATCCGTGGTTACAACGAACGTAAAGTAGGTCCTTTGGATTCAAATACAAATGATCCTATCGGTGGTGAAACCATCTTGGTGGGTAGTGCAGAATACACCGTGCCGATCATAGAAGTCATCAAAGCTGCTGTATTCTTCGACGTGGGTAATGTTTGGTCGAAGGCAAGTGATTGGGGCAGTGGCGGGATGAAGTCTGGTACAGGTTTAGGCTTACGCGTTAAGACGCCGATTGGTCCGCTAAAATTAGATTATGGCGTGCCATTGAGTAAAGAAGAAGGCGAAGAAAAGAAGAGCGGCAAGTTCTATTTCAGTGTCAGTCGAGGATTTTAAACATAGGAGGATAGTATGAAAGTCGCACGTATTTTAAGTATCATGGTTGTAGGTTTAATGATCACCAGTGCAGCATTTGCTAAAGATATGAAAATCGGCTACGTTGATTTAAGCCGCTTATTTGATAATTACCAAAAGACAAAAGAATTCGATGCGCAATTGCAACGCCAAGGTGAATCATTCACCAAGGATCGCGACGGCATGATTGCAAAGATCCGCGATGCCCAAGGCAAGTTGGCGTTACTCAAAGAAGATGAAAAGAACAAGTTAAACGATAGCATTGAAAAACAAAAAGCCGATTTGATCGAATATGATAAACAAAAACGCACAGAATTGGCCAAGCAACGTGATGAAAAAGTCCGCGAGATCTTGCTTGAGATTGAAAAGATCGTCAGCGACATGGCTAAAAGAGAAGGTTATGATTATATCTTAAATGACCGTGTTTTAGTGTATGGCGATCAAACACAAAATATTACTGATAAAGTGTTAAAGATTTTAAACGATAGTTACAAAAAATAATATTTATGCATACAACCGTTGCCGAAATTGCCAATCTTATAGGCGGCCAGATCGTCGGTGATGGTAATGTGAAGATCCAAGCATGCGCAGGTATTCACGAAGCAAAAAACGGGCATTTGACGTTTATTATCAGTGAAAAATATTTGCCGCAAGCTTTAAAGACAGAAGCTTCAGCAGTCATTATTCCCCGACAGATGTCCTTGCCGGGGAAAACTGTTATTAGGGTCGACAATCCATCACTAGCTTTTACGTTGGTCCTAAAAGATTTCCTTAAAGATATTCCAAGCTCTCATCCTGTAGGCATTCATCCAACAGCGGTGATTGATCCAAGCGCGCGCATTGGTCGTGATGTTGCCATGGGGCCTTATGTTGTCATTGACAAAGGGGCTGTCATCGGTGATCGGACGATTCTTTATGCCCATAGTTATATTGGCCCTCGAACACATGTTGGTGCGGATTGTTTATTTTACGCACATGTAAACATTCGTGAAGATATTCACATAGGTAATCGCGTCATCATCCAACAAGGCGCTGTTATCGGCAGCGATGGTTATGGCTATGTGATGATGGATGGTCGTCATGAAAAGATCCCGCAAATTGGAACAGTTGTTATTGAAGATGATGTGGAGATAGGTGCGAATGCGGCCATTGATCGTGCGCGTTTTGAGAAAACCATTATTGGTGAAGGCACTAAAATCGATAACTTGGTACATATTGCCCATAACGTCATTACAGGCAAGCATTGTTTAATCATTGCCCAAGCTGGTGTTTCTGGCAGCGCTCGCTTAGGAAATTATGTTATACTTGCAGGTCAAGTAGGGGTGGTTGGCCATTTGACCATTGGCGATGGTGCTATTGTGACGGCACAATCGGGGGTAAGTAAATCAATTAAGGCGGGTGAACAAGTGTTTGGTTCACCGGCACAGCCTATAAAACAAGCATTTATCACCAACGCGCATATCCAACGTCTGGATCATTATGCCAAGACGATCAAAGAATTAAAACAGCGTGTGGATGCCTTAGAAAAGCGGTAATGAAACAAAAATCAATTAAGTCAGATGTAAAGCTTTCAGGAGTTGGTTTGCATTCTGGAAAGAATGCCACCGTCACCATAAAGCCCGCGGCACAAGATCAAGGCATTGTTTTTAAGCGCACGGATTTGGTTAAGGTTGTGTCGATCCCGTTGGTGCCCTCAAGTGTTTTGCGGGATGAGAATGTTACCCGCTGTACGGCCATTTGTGCTAATGGTGCCAGTGTTTATACGATCGAACATTTGTTGGCGGCGTTGCATGCGTTGGGCATTGATAATGTGACGGTTGAGATTGACGCCGAAGAAATGCCAGGGATGGACGGCAGTTCTTTAGAATTTGTTAAAGCCTTACAACGTGCAGGGATTGTTGAGCAAGATGCGCCAAAGCAATACATTACCGTCACGGTGCCAATCACCGTCAGCAAAGGTGATGCATCAGTTACCATTTTACCCGCGGATGATTTTAAGGTATCATATACCTTAGATTACAATCATCCGGCTTTACCGTTACAAACATTTGAGATGCCTGTTAATGCGGCGTCATTTGAAAAAGATATAGCACCGGCGCGGACATTTTGTTTAAAAGAAGAGATCGATGTTATCCGCAGCAAAGGTTTGGGCAAAGGGGCCAATGAGCAAAACACCTTGGTCATGACCACAGATGGGCCGGTGGGCAATACCTTGCGGTTTAAAGATGAGTGCGCGCGCCATAAAGCCTTGGATATCGTCGGAGATATATTTTTGTTGGGTTGCCCAGTACGTGGCCATGTGATTGGCAATAAAAGTGGGCATGCGTTAAATCGAAAGTTAGTTGAGAAAATCATGGAGCAGAATATGAGTACAAAAGTTTACGATATTAATGAGATCATGAAAATTTTGCCGCACCGTTATCCGTTTTTATTGGTTGATCGTGTGACAATCACCGAGCCGGGTAAAAAAGGTGTTGGGCTAAAGAATGTAACGATTAATGATGGTTTCTTCGCTGGTCATTTCCCTCAACGTCCGGTCATGCCAGGCGTTTTGATGGTGGAAGCTTTAGCACAAACCGCAGGTGTTGTTGTATTAACCAGCGGCGCGCACCCTGATAAAGTCGCATTGTTCATGTCGATCGAAGGTGTTAAATTTCGTAAAGTTGTATCCCCCGGTGATCAGCTAATGTTGGAAGTTGAAATCATCCGCGATCGTGAACGCACCTCTCAAGTTAAGGGTATAGGTAAGGTTGATGGGGAAGTTGTTGTTGAAGCAGAAATGTTATTCTCATACACCGATGTGGAGTATTTAAATAAATAATTTTATGTCGAGCCAAACGCAATATATGCCAAATCAAATTCATCCGACGGCGATTGTAAGTAAAGACGCTGTGTTGGGCAATAATGTTACGATCGGTCCCTATGCGGTCATCAATGGCCCAGTTGTTTTAGGGGACAATGTTGTTGTAGGCGCACATTGCGTGGTTGAAGGTTGGACCACGATTGGGCGTAATTCCCAGCTTTTTACCGGCGCTGTCATCGGTAGTCCGCCGCAAGATAAAAAGCATGACATGAATCATAAGGTGTATTTGAAGATCGGTGAGAATAATATCTTCCGTGAGTATGTGACGGTCAATCCAGGGACCATCGACGGTGGTGGAGAGACCATCATCGGGGATGGGAATTTATTCATGGCCTGTTGCCATGTGGCGCATGATTGTCATGTGGGTAGTCATTGCATTTTAGCAAACTATGTTGGTTTATCAGGGCACGTGACGATCGAAGATCGTGCGGTCATCGGCGGGTTGTCTGGTATTCATCAACATGCACGCGTCGGCTTCTTGTCGATCATTGGCGGTTGTTCTAAAGTCAATCAAGATGTGCCGCCCTATTGCATGGTCGATGGTAATCCTGCGACGCTGCGTACTTTAAACGTGGTCGGATTAAAGCGTGCGGGTATTTCTTCGCAAACAAGTTTGGCGCTACGTCGGGCGATTAAGATTTTATTTACGTCGGGCTTAGCACGCACCAATGCGTTAGCTCAAGTAAAAGAACAAATGGCGGACATTCCAGAAGTTCAACGTTTAATCGGCTTTGTCGAAAACTCTAAACGTGGCATCTCCTAAAAAAATAATTGGCTTAATTGCAGGGAACAATCAATTTCCTTTCCTCTTTGCCCGTGCTGCTAAAGATCAAGGCTATTGTGTGATTGCTGCAGGTGTTATTGGTGACACATCGCCGCTTCTCTTTTTCTTCGTCGATAAATTAAAATATTTTAAAGTGGGCGAGTTAACCAAGCTTTTTGCTTATTTTCGCCAATTTGGCGTGAGTGAAGTGATCATGGCTGGCCAAGTTAATCCAGATAATTTGTTTAACCCCAATGTTAAGTTGGATCCTGAGTTTCAAAGCCTTGCCGATGCCCTGCGTGATCGTAAGACCGACACCATCTTTGGTGCTGTGGCAGATCGTTTGGGAAAAGAAGGTATGACCTTGCTTGATTCGACGATGTTGCTAAAAAAATATTTGTCACCAAAAGGCACATTGACCAAACGGGGCCCAACAAAGTCAGAATTAGATGACATTGAATTTGGGTTTGGTCTAGCAAAATCCATGGGTGGGATCGATGTGGGTCAGACGGTGGTTGTTAAAGAAAAAGCCATTGTTGCCATTGAAGCCATGGAAGGCACCGATAAAGCCATTCTACGTGGTGGCGCCATCGCACATAGTGGTGCTGTGATTGTCAAAACATCTAAGCCCAAACAAGATAGTCGTTTTGATGTGCCAGTCATTGGCCCGCGCACCATTGACAATATGATCAAGATTCAAGCCGCATGCCTTTGCATTGAAGCCGGCAAAACCCTCATCATAGACATCGATCAAGTCCTCAAGAAAGCCAACGATAACAACATCTGCATCGTCGCTGCTTAAGGCCGCAAATCCAAAAATGGTTTTTCAATTAAGGTGTATAAGAGTACGGAAAGCGCCATTGTCATTAAACCACTGATGAGACCAACATAAACAATGTCTGTGGCTTGGATGTGTTGACCATGATACCAGCGTTGTAGTGTGATAAAGATAACAATGGGTTGAATCAAGTAAGCCGCATATGAAATTTTGGCAATAGGGTACCAGATTTTTAAGTTTAAGAATTGCTGGATGTTTCTTCCAATCAAAGTTTTGGAGAATGAGAGCATAAATAGTGCGCATGCCCCCAAAGCAAACCAATATCGATAAGTGGCCATATAAAAATTTCCAAGCGGGATTTCCCAGTCACCATAATTTATTCTTCCTAAGATCCAGCCTAGCGTCAATATGGATGCGAACAATAAAGTGTATGCCCATCGTTTTAAATTGATGAATTTAAAAAAGGATTCGTGTTGAACCAAATAAGCAACACAAACACCGAGAAGCAATGGGCCATAACGCGTGTGTAGTTTGTCGTAGAGCAAGTCATAGTATCTTAGGAAATGCGTTGTATCCGTCGGGTGAAGCGCTGGATGTATCATAAAATAAAATGTGTAACCGTTTTTGTATGTTAAAAATATGTTGATGAAGAAACCAATAATCAGAAGAGTTGAAATGATTAGGTGAGGTTTAAGTTTTTTGCGATAGATGAATAAGATTAGAAAAGGACAGATGATGTAAAATTGCTCTTCAACAGCTAGAGACCAGCCCCATGGCATAAATTGATTTAAATCTGAAATGAAATTATTGATGAAAATGAGATTTGCCCATGCATTGTGGATATTCTGGGATGTGTTTTTTGTAAAAAAAGCCAAGGCGCAAAATATTACTATGATCACATAATATAAAGGAGCAATGCGCATGAAGCGGCGCAGCAAGAAACGTAGCACATTTAATGTTTGGGTGTGGTGTATTTCTTGAAGCAATAAATTGCCTATTAAGAATCCACTGATGAGAAAAAAGATGTCCACACCAAAATGTCCATGCAGAAACCAACGTAGATATGGAGCATTAAAGAGTTCTTTGGTTTCGTTTGGTGGGAGAAACTCAGCAAAGAGTAAAATAACGTGAAAGGCAAAGCTCCAGATAATGGCTAATGCGCGCATGCCATCAATGTGGTTATAGCGCCCTTCATTGCGGATAAAGATGGATCTAATATTTGCTTGGATATTCATAATATTATTAAGTTTCGTCCTTGATCCTCATTCTATCAAAAACTAGCGTTTATATAGATAATATGGTATCTTTTGTTCATGCCTCAGAAGTTTTGGTCTTTAATTTTGATGATATGTTTATTGCCCATGCCGCAAGTCCATGCAGGAGAAAGTGTTATAAGCCTGCCTGCCGGTCAGGCAGGCCTGCCTGTGCCTGGGACCATGGTTCATTTAAGTGCGCCAACTAACCCTGTTTTGCTTAAAGGGATAAAAGTTCATCAGGATAATCCATTCAAATTTGAATTCGTAATAGATAAAGGCACCGTAGAGACGCCATTGATGGCGTCTAATACAACGATCGAAAATGAATCTAAAAAATTAATCAAATATTTTCTTGCCGCGCTAACCATCCCTGAAAAAGATCTATGGGTTAACTTAAGTCCCTACGAAAAAGACCGCATTGTGCCTGAAAGTTTTGGCCAAACCCAAATGGGCCGCGACTTACTCGCCCAAGACTATATTTTAAAACAAATCACCGCAAGTTTGATTTATCCAGAAGACACGATTGGCAAAGAATTCTGGCGACGCGTCTATGAAGCCTCCGCAGACAAAAATACTTCGATCAACACCTTTAATAAAGTCTGGATTGTTCCTAATAAAGCCAAAGTGTATGAGAATGCAAACGCAGGCACAGCCTATGTTGTTGAATCTTCCCTAAAAGTTTTAACAGAACAAGATTACGTCGCCACAAACAAAAATACCGTACAGACGCGATTTATCGCGTCTCAATCAACCCAAAATATCATCAAAGACATTGTCATCCCGCAATTAACCAAAGAAGTCAACGAAGGCGCCAATTTCGCGCAGCTGCGACAAGTCTACAATGCCTTAATCCTAGCAACGTGGTACAAGAAAAAAATCAAAGACAGCATTCTGGCACAAGCCTACGCCGACAAAAACAAAATCGCAGGCACCCAATATCAAGACAATTTAAACCCAGAACAAATTTATGCGCGTTATCTCGAAGCGTTTAAAAAAGGCGCGTTTAATTACATTAAAGAAACTGACATGTCAAATGGCATAACCGTTCCAAGAAAATATTTCTCCGGCGGGGCCAACCTTCAAGTTTCGCAGGCGATGACAGCATCAGACAAAGAGCCAGTAACGACGGGTCATGAGTTTGTGGTTGAAGCAAAGCTTGAATCACCATCCATGAAAGATTATCGTGAAAGGTTAAAAAATGAATACTATCATGCGCTCTCCACAGGGCAAAAAGTTATTGATATCACCGCATATTTAGGGTCTGCGGCAGTAAAAGGATTATTTAATGATGGATTTGTGTTTGAGTTGGATGGTTTTAAGCCAGGAAATATCTCAAATGGGCTTGGTCATGGAAAAGTAGAAGATCGGATTATTATGGAAGATCAAGGAGATCAGCGTATTTTTAAGCGAATTCGTAAGAATGCTAAATATCCTGATGGAAATATTGTTGTCTATTCTATTTGGCATAAGACACAAAAGAAGGATGAGCACTCGAATGGCATGGTATGGGAAAGAGATTATGCACCTTTTGAAGATCGGAGCATAGATATTGAAAATAAATCCCCGTTTAATTCAAAACAGCGTTTTTATGAAGATATTGAGCGGGAATATAAAGATTTTCCTGGGACTATTGGCATTGCTAAGTTAATTTTTGAAGTTAATAAATTGGAATACAATAAATCAAGAATTGGATCGCTTGTTGGAAAACGATTACGTCCAACAAATTCTGATGGAAGCAGCACGTTTTCATTGATTAAAGGAAAGATTAAGATACCTGTTTTAGGTACAACTGATGATCTGCATACATGGGATCCGGTCATTGTTAGTGAACGCATGGATGAGAATAGCTACGAATTTACTGTCCAGTCAACAACGGATGGCATGGAGCCTATAGAGCGTACATTTCGTATAGGGAAAAAGACAAAACAGATAATGTGGAGGGGGCGCGGTAAAACTATTTATGTCATTGAACCTGTTGATCGGGTACCTGTGCAAGTGATGCAACGTTTGATTGACGCAAGAAAGCCTTTTAATGTTACACGAACTCTTGAAGCATTGAAAGCTATTGAAGGGCAAAATATTGATGTTACTGAAGACACAGGACAAATTAAAGTATTCTTTGGAAATGGTGAGTTTTATCGGTGGGCTGTGTTAGGCATGCGGCAAGCTGGTTGGAAGGTTAAGGTGCTGGGAGCTAAGCCTTCTAGGACAGGTGATTCAATTATTCTTTCAATGATATTAAATAAGCTTAGTGGGCAACATGTTATCAAAGTTTTTGAGTTTGGTAAGAAGGTTGCGATTTCAAAGCGTGGTTTTAAACATTTTGTGATGGAGCCTGTTAAGTTTAAAGACCTTAGACAGGCGATGAGTGTGAGCGGTTCATATTTGAAAAACGATCTAAAGTTATTGAGTTTTGATATGACAAATACGATAAGAATCGTTTTTGCCGATGGTAATATTCGATCGAATAAGTATTTAGTATCTTATTCAATTAAACGTTATCAGGAAAGATTTGGAAAGAAGGTTGCAGTGGGCGCTGGGCGTGTATTTCATCATGTTCAATTTGATAAAGACGAAGTTGATGATGAAGAAAATAATGCAATGTTAGCAGAAGATTTCCCTCATCCAGGAAATAAAACCAGAGTAAATGAATTGAAAGTTGAAGCGCATGATTGGCTTGTTAAATTGCTTCGACGAGAATATGGTAATTCGGTTGCTTTTGAGACGTTGGTTGATTCGGCAAAAGATAAGAGTTTTTATTTGGGGAAATTGGGTGCAGGGAAAATTGTTTTGCCGATTTATGCGGACAAAGATTATACGCGGCAATTGTTAGATTCTTCTTTCTCGAAGAAGGCTGATGAGCGGTCTGGTTGGGAAACATGGTTGACGAATGTGCGTATGCTTCATGGTAGCGTCTGGTTTAATTTTGTTTTGATTAAACGAGAGATGGTTGATGGGGTTGAGCAGAAAAGAAAGATTGTGCAGGAGTATGTTGTTAATCCGTATATCACAAGGGATGTTCTTTTAATCGATGGAAAGGATATTGATGTTTTAGAAATTGTTAAAGCTGAAAATTTTCCGTCGCGCATGTTAAGTGCGTTTATGTTGCGCCCTAATGACTTTGAGAAATTAAAGCCAATGATGTTGGCGTTACAGGGAAGCTTTTTTGGTTTGACACATACAGCAGGTGAAGTTCTTTTTGCTGTACCTAATAAGTTATATCCTGAAAAGAATTTATTCCTGATTGATAAGTCTGCAGGGGTTGAAGATAAAACACAATGGCATGCGGTTATGAAGAAAGTTAATTTTCACGATCAAGTGGTAGATTTTACGTTTGGTGTTAGTAAAGATGATACGGTATTGCCAGATGTGAATTTTCAAGCAAGCCCTGCGCTTCAAGAGCTTTCTGTTAATATTCATGATAAGCAAAAGACCCTAGATGTCATGACCTTAGACAAACGATTGGCTGTTAGAGGATTAGAAAAATTTGCATTATTCGGCGGCAGTGCGCAGGATTTGATTAAAAGTGGGTTCACCCTTAAAGGGACATCTTTTGGGGAAGTGAATGCCGCTGGTGCCGTGAGCATAACCCCTTGGTCGGGCCATTCTTATGCAGTGCCAATATCTGGTTTAAAAGATAATGGTGGTCGCGTAGCGATCATTGATGAATATATCTATACGTACTCGCAAGGGAATAAAATCCGTTATGAATTTACAGCATCAACAATAAAAGATGGAGAAATGCCGTTTCTTCGAAAGTTTATAGCTAGTAAAAATGTTGGCGATAGTTCGTTTGAATCTTTTGATATTCAGCCAGATGAATCATTTGATGCGCAACAGGCATTAGAAGCAACGTTAAAGCATATTCAGCGTTTGAATGGCGTGAAAATTAAAGTTACGAGTGGTGAGAATCCACGTCTAAGGGTTATTAATAGAAAATTCGGATTATATTTTCATTCCATATATTTTCAAGGTTTGCAGCCAGGAACCTATGATATGAAAGTTCAACAAAAAGGAAGAACTGGGGAGTTTAAAGTAACAATGAAAGGAATGAGAGAAACATTGATATATAGGATCAATGCTGATGAACAGCTAAATTTAGAGACAAATATCAGACCATCTGGCGACGATATTGGTCAAAACGAGTTTGATAAGTTTATATTAGATTTTCGCTCAAAACATCCGAATGATTGGGTTCAAGCAATACGACAGGATGATCAAAAGCTGAGGGTATATTGGAAAAGCAGTGATGGGAATATTTATCGCACCATTGTAACGGAAGATTTTCTAAAGAGCCTTGGATATAGGAATGTTAAATTCAAATTACTTGAAGAAGACAGCAAAGAATATGCTTTGGTTAAGGATGCGATAGACACGAAAACCATGTATGCAACAAAGCATTTTTTGAAAGTTCAAGCGCAAGATGAATTCCCGCAAGAATATCTACGAAATAAAGAAGGTCTGAAGCGAATTTATGCCGCAACACCTGCGGTTGTTGGGCTTTCTCAATTGATGTTCGAAGGAATAAAAGGCAAGGAAAGCAAAGAGGTCTTAAAATCTTTAGTTGGTCAAACATTGCCCATTACAGATAAACAAGGAAGAAGTATATTTGCGATCTTTCCTAATTTTAGCATCAATTTATCGGTCATAGGAACAATGGAAGCAGGTTGGCAGCCTACGGTTTCAAAAGTTGGGATTAATGAATTAGGATATTTTGAATTTACCATAAGGTCGACGAAGGAAGGCAAAGTGCCAGTAGAGAGAACATTTGAAATAGGACGATTCAAGAAGAAATTCACATGGAATAATCTCGACGTATTTGTCTATAACTTAATTTCTGTTGAACGTATTCGTCTCATCATTTTAAAGAGGGTCGTTAAGAAGAAGGGGCGATTCAATGCGCCCAAAGTGAGTGTTTTGTTAAATCAATTAAGGGGTGTTGATTTAGGTCCTTCTTTACCGGGGGGGCAATTAAACATTTATCTATCAACAAATAAACGGATGGCATGGTATTTTGCATCAGAAGCGGGTCGGACGATGCGTATATTAGATGCGCGTGTTAGTGACGCTAATGATTCAGTGCTTATTACGACATTGATTGAGCATACGGTGGGATCGTATTCAATACGAGTGTATGAACTAGGCAAAGAATATGTAGTGGTCAAGAAAGGCTTAGAACACTACACATTTAATCCTGTTTCTTTTAATAATCAAAATCAAGCAATACGGTTTATTAAGCCTGCCATCATTGGTTTAGATAAGCCTTTAGCGCGCGATCCATTTCTTTCGAATGTTGTTCTTGAGTTTCCGGATGTCTTAGAAAAAGAGAAGGTAGTGGTGATCCACAATGGAGAATATTATTCACTATTTCCAAAAGAAGAAAAAATGTATGTAGATCGAACATTCTCAGAGGTCAGAAGGGTTTTACAAGAAAGGGCTGTTCGTGATTTTATACAAGGTGATGCGTATAACGCATTGCCACTTAATCGAAGGCTAGGTGCTTTTATTAAGTTTATTCGCTCAAATGAATACTTTCATGGTGTTGGAAATATGGGAAAGATTTGGAATGCTTTACAGAAACTTGAGGATGAAGAACTTGAAAATGAATTAGATTGGGGAAAGATTGGTGGATATAGCATTTTGTATAAAGATTATGAGCGGTTGGTTTCTATTTTAGAGCAAAAAGAAGTTTCTGGGTTCATCGAAGAAAAGATAGTCAAGGGTCATATAATCCCTAAGTTAAGCATCAAGTTTTTGCGA
This sequence comes from uncultured Planctomycetales bacterium, assembly GCA_964572155.1. GTDB lineage: Bacteria > Omnitrophota > Gorgyraeia > Zapsychrales > Fredricksoniimonadaceae > JACQQW01. Next base: position 564,776 of record CAZNDZ010000001.1, read on the forward strand.
CGACATTTATTACAAGAACATGCTACTTTTATGTCCCGCATTCCATTGATGGATTTATACTTAGCCATCCCAATGCAATACCGCAGTCATTTTGCAAGACCAGACGCCGCCATGCTCACAACGTCTGAATCGAATACCGGTGGGATCGATCTAACAGCCGATCAAATGAATCTCCAAACCAAATCCCAAGATCAACAATCCATGGCCTTTCATATGGATCCAGCTCAGTTGGCTCAGGTGCAAAATGCAGAAGGGTTTGAGCCGGTGATTGTTAGTGTTTTGCCGTTGACTGATCTGCATGCGTTTTTGACGCGTTAGCCTGCGTATACTTGACGAATACAAATGAATATTGTATATTCATATTAAGTACAAGGGGGTTTTTATGTCAAAGACGGTGACCATTCGTTTAAATGATGATGATTACAAACAAATTGCAAGTGCGGCACAGCAAGAACGTCGACCGATTTCAAATTTTATTACGCATACGGTGTTAGATGTTTTAGCTAGCATTAATGTGGTCGATGATGTTGAAATGCAGGAAATTTTATCGGATGCGAGTTTGGTTAAGAAACTAAAACGTGGTCATGCGCAAGTAGCGACTAGAAAAGGAAAATTTGTTGAATAGTTTCCGTATATTTGAAACGGAAGGTTTTCAAGAGGATTTAGACCAAATCTTGGGTAGTAAATTTGAAAAGGTTTATGAAAAGCTCAAATTATTTGTTTATCCGCAGTTGATGTCCCAACCGTACTTTGGAAAAAATATTAAGAAATTAAAGAATTATAAACCAGACACATGGCGCTATCGCATTGCGGATATTAGGCTTTTCTATCAAATTGATGGGAAAGGAAAAGTTGTGCTTATGGCCGCAGCTGATTTACGAAAAGATGCATATAAGCATTAAGATGGCTCCTGTCTTGAGCTGTTGACACCCGCCCTTTGTTTCCTTATAATATTATATTCTAGATAATATAGCCCTAAACCACGTTGGGTTTAGGGTTTTTAACGGGTAATACTTAGGAAGGTTATGTATGGAAACTAATGAAACTAAAGAAGTTAGGATAAAAAAATTAGACCGACTGCGTGCTAGTGGGATTGAGAGTTATGGGCATCAGTTTGTGACCACCCATGGGATTGGGGATATATTAAAGGATTTTAAAGAGGGTTTGCAAGTTGTGGTGGCTGGGCGTTTGATGGCGGATCGTGATCAGGGTAAGGTGCATTTTATGGATCTTATGGATCAAAGTGGGCGCATGCAGTTGTTTGCGAAACTCGATAATATGGGTGAAGCAGCTTTCAAGTTAATTGATGCATTGGATATTGGTGATATTTTAGGGATTGAAGGCGAAACATTTACAACCAAAACAGGTCAGCCATGTATTCGCATTAATAAATACCATGTGTTGGCTAAGTCCTTGCAAACATTGCCAGAAAAATGGCATGGCCTTAAAGACGTGGACATTCGTTACCGCCAACGTTATGTGGATATGATTGCTAATCCCGATGTTCGAGAAGTCTTTATTAAACGCAGCAAAATCATTTCATTTATCCGTAAGTTTTTGGATTCACGTGGATTCTTAGAAGTTGAAACACCCATGCTTCAGCCGTTGGCGGGTGGTGCGCGTGGTAAACCTTTTGCCTCAAAGCATAATGCGCTAGATATGAATGTGTTTTTGCGCATTGCGCCAGAACTTTATTTGAAACGTTTACTCGTCGGTGGTTTGGAGAAGGTGTATGAGATGAACCGTAATTTTAGAAATGAAGGTATCTCAACGCGCCATAATCCTGAGTTTACCATGCTCGAAGTCTACCAAGCTTACGGCAACTTTGAAGACATGATGAAATTAACCGAAGATGTTGTTTCAGAAGCGGTTAAATCTGTGCATGGAAGCTATAAGATCACCTATCAAGGCAAAGACATTGATTTTACACCACCTTGGGAACGTCGTTCTTTTGCAAAGGTGGTCAAAGAACATTTTGACATTAACCCTGAAGATACAGCGCAAGATATGTTAGAAAAAGTTAAAGCGCGTCGTAAGGGTGTAAAGGTTGATCGTTTGACAAAGTCAGCGATTATGAATATTGTCGAAGATGCCTTGGATGAAAATCCAACCGCTAATCCTGTTTTCATGTTGGATTATTTTACATTCTTGTCGCCATTAGCCAAAGCTTCACCAAGCAATCCTGCCATTGCCGAGCGTTTTGAGTTTTTCATCGCAGGCATGGAAGTGGGCAATGCCTATTCTGAGTTAAATGATCCTCAAGAACAATTCAAACGTTTAACCGCGGATTTAGAAGATGATGTGGAAACAGGCAATCGCACCATTGACGAGGATTTCGTGACAGCCTTGGAATACGGCATGCCACCAGCCGGTGGTTTGGGCATTGGGATTGATCGTTTGGTGATGCTCTTGACCGATTCACCGTCGATCCGTGATGTTATCTTATTTCCTCTTATGAAACCGGAGCAATAATGAATTTCTCCTTTTGGATGGCTTTGCGCTATTTAAATGCCAAGAAAGATAAGTTTTTAACCGTGATCAATTTCATTGCCGTGGCAGGCATCGCCATTGGTGTGGCGGCGCTCATCATCGTCATTGGGGTCATGAGTGGTTTTGATCATGACTTGCGTGAAAAGATCGTTGGTGCTAATGCCCATGTCTTGGTTGAAAAAGAGACGGGTTTGAAGAATTATACTGATTTGTTTGGCCGCTTGAAAAAAATTGCAGGTGTGACAGGCGCATCGCCCTATATTCATGCGAATGTTTTCTTGGAAGTCCCAGGCCGAGCAGAGAATCTGATTTTGCGTGGCGTTAGCCCCGCCACAGAAGCAGGTGTTACCCGCATTGATCAATATTTGTCTAAGGCTAAGGTTGCTGATTTAAAAGAAGATGAGGTGATCATCGGCAGTCAATTGGCCGCGTTTTATGGTTATAAGCCAGGTGATGAGTTGGTGGTCATTGCGCCAGCGTCGGGGGTTGCTGGTAAAGATTGGCGGTTTAAATTGAAAGTTGCGCAAGTGTTTAATTCTGGCATGTATGATTATGACCGTAATTTAATCTTGGTGCATTTAGATAAAGCTCAAGAAATTGTACATATCAGCAAAGACATGGTGAGCGGCATTGGGTTAAAGTTAAAGAATCCAGATAATGCCCAAGCAGTCAAGAAAGCCATTTATGAAGCAGAGGGTTTTAGTTTTGTCGTGCGTACGTGGATGGAAAGCAGTGCAACGTTCTTTGCGGCCTTAGCCCTAGAGAAAGTTGCTATGTTTATCATTTTAACGCTCATTGTCTTGGTTGCATCGTTTAATATTGTAAGCACTTTAATTGTCACGGTAACAAGTAAGGTTAGGGACATAGGTATCTTAATGGCAATAGGCGCGTCTCGTGGAACAATTCAAATGATTTTTACGATTCAGGGACTGATTATTGGTTTCATGGGGGTATTTTGGGGTTTCATTTTAGGTGTCGGTTTAAGCGTATTGCTTAAGAAATATCATTTTATCGAATTACCGCAGGATATTTATTACATTAAGCACATTCCTGTGTTAATCCAAGCCACTGATGTTGGATACATCGTCGGTGCTGCCATGATGATTGCGTATTTTGCAACCATTTATCCTGCATTTAAAGCCAGCCGTTTAGAGCCGGTAGAAGCGTTGAGGTACCAATGATAAAGGCTCAAAATGTTTCCAAAGCATATCGCCAAGCCGGTAATGTGCTGCGCGTATTAAAAGACGTGTCGATCGATATTAACAGTGGCGAAATGATGGCGATTGTAGGCCCATCAGGTGCAGGTAAGTCCACATTGTTGCATATCTTAGGTGGTCTTGATAAACCCAACGAAGGCGTGGTTACCTTTGAGGGCCAAGATATTTACACCATGACGGATGAAAAGCGTTCTGCGTGGCGTAATGTGAAGGTTGGTTTTGTGTTTCAATCGTATTATTTGATCCCAGAATTGACGGCGCTCGAGAATGTGATTTTGCCTGTCATGGTTAAAAATAATTCAAGAAAAACAAGCCAGATCGAAGATATGGGAGTAAAATTATTGGAAAGCGTTGGTTTATCCGCGCGCGTGACCCATCGTCCAAGCCAGCTATCTGGCGGGGAACAGCAACGGGTGGCTATAGCGCGTAGCTTGATTAATCAACCTGCGGTCCTGTTTTGTGACGAGCCAACAGGTAATTTAGATTCTGCCTCTGGCCAAAAGGTTATGGATATTTTATTGAGTTTAAATGCGACGCACCATCAAAGTGTGGTGATTGTGACGCATGATCAAAAAATAGCATCGCGTGTATCTCGCGTTGTGTACATTAAAGACGGGCAAATAATCAAGGAGTAAACCTGTGAAGATTTATTTTAATGGAAAATTAGTCGGTAAAAATGACGCCAAGGTGTCTGTGTTTGATCATGGGTTCCTTTATGGCGACGGTGGTTTTGAAGGCATTCGTGCGTATGACGGTGTTGTGTTTCGTTTAAAAGAACACATCGACCGCTTGTATGAAACACTGCACACGTTGTTAATCAATCCGCAAATGACCAAGAAGGAAATGATTGATGCGGTGGTGATGACACTCAAAGCCAATAAGATTAAGAACGGATATATCCGTTTGATTGTTAGCCGTGGCGACGGGGATTTAGGACTAGATCCACGCAAATGCTTTGGTAAACCAAACGTGATCATCATTGCGGATAATATCACCCTGTACCCTGCGGCGTTGTATGAAAAGGGCATGGAGATCATCACGGTTGCGACGACAAAAAATAATGTCAATGCGCTTAATCCACAATTAAAGTCGCTGAATTATTTGAATAATATTTTAGCCAAGATTGAAGCCACACATTGTGGGTATAACGAAGCGATCATGCTCGATCAAAACGGCTATATTGGTGAATGCACGGGTGACAATGTGTTTATCATCAAGAATGGTTTGTTGTCAACGCCACATTTAGCAAGGCTCGAGGGGATTACTGCCCAAGCCATCTTGGATTTAGCAGAAGGCATGAAGGTTAAAACGCATAAAGGTTTTATCACACGCCATGAATTGTATAACGCGCAAGAATGTTTCTTAACAGGGACAGCGGCGGAGTTAATACCAATTGTTAAGGTTGATGGTCGTACCATTGGCACAGGTAAACCTGGTGTTTTGACGGCCAAGCTACTCAAAGCATTTCGTGCTTTAGCAAAAAAAGATGGGGTTAAGTATGCAGTGTGATATTTGCAGCAAAAAGAAAGCTACCGTGCATTTAACCGAAATTGTCGACGAACAAATGTCGGAGATGCATTTGTGTGAAGAATGCGCACGCAATAAGAGCGCCCAAATGGAACAGCAATTTGGTTTGGGTGATTTATTAGCAGGTTTGTCAGCCGACGTGGGCAAAGGACCAGTGAAGGCCGATGATAAAACAGCGCTTAAGTGTTCAAGTTGCGGACTTAATTATGAAGATTTCCGTAAATTTGGGAGATTGGGTTGTGGTCAATGTTACAGCTCATTTAAGGAACATTTATCGGGGCTGTTGCGCAAAATCCATGGCTCAAATCGTCATTTAGGTAAGACGCCCTTTGGCATTCAAGCAAACAACGAGAAGGAAGCGCCGGTGGTGTCTGCCAGTTTACCAGCGCCAGAACCTGTGACTTTGCTTGCTTCTGAAAACATTGATGATTTAAAAAAACAATTGCACGCGGCAATCGTTGCGGAAGATTTCGAGAAGGCAGCAAAATTGCGCGATAAGATACGTCGGATGGAGAAGTCATGAAAATTGAAGAATTATTAAATCATACAGGCGAATGGTTGCGGGGCACAGGTCCTTCGGCGCATATCGTCATGAGCTCACGCATCCGCTTGGCACGTAATCTAGCTCAAGCGAATTTCACGAATAAAGCAGGCAAGAAGGATCTGGAAGCAGTCTTTACGACCGTCGAGAAAGCAGTCAATAAGATTGGGTTATTTAAAGGTGCGACATTGTTTCGCATGGGAGATTTAGATCAGGTGGATCGTCAGATGCTTGTTGAGCGTCATTTGATGAGCCATGAGCATGCATCAAATCCCGACGGTAAAGGTTTGTTGATTTCGGGTGAAGAAGTCATATCGATCATGGTCAATGAAGAAGATCATCTGCGTATCCAAGTCATGCGTTCGGGATTAAATTTGACCGAAGGTTGGGACATGATCAATGCCATGGATGATGCCTTATCAAAGGAATTAGAATTTGCATTTACCCCAGCATGGGGCTATTTAACCGCTTGTCCGACGAACACAGGCACAGCGATGCGCGGCAGCGTCATGGTGCATTTACCAGCACTTGTTATGACCAAGCAAATCAATAAGGTATTATCAGCCATTTCAAAATTGTCGTTTGCCAGCCGTGGTTTTTATGGTGAAGGCACGCAAGCGTCGGGAAATTTTTATCAAATATCTAATCAAGTGGCGTTAGGGCACAGTGAAGAAGATATCATTCAAAACATTAATGGCTTGATCCGTCAGGTCATTGAGCAAGAAGAGCAAGCGCGACAAGCGTTGTTGGTTCAAAATAAACCCATGCTCGAAGATAAAATTTGTCGTTCTTGGGGTGTGCTAAAAACAGCACGCATCATTTCGAGTCAGGAAGCCATCGAATTATTCTCGATGGTGCGCTTGGGCGTCGATATGGGGATTCTAAAAGATGTTGCCCATAAAGCCATCAATGAAATGTTTATCATGATACAACCTGCCCACTTACAAAAAGTGGAAGGAAAAAAACTCAATGCGTTCGAGCGTGATACCAAGCGCGCTGCTGTTATTCGTCAAAAGTTAGGTCAGTCGCTTATCTAGGGTCTGACACGGTATTGTATTTATAATAGTTTAACCAGGAGGCAGAAAATGTTTAATCGATTCACTGAGCGAGCACGTAAGGTGATTGTATATGCCAAAGAAGAAGCCCGTCGTTTTAATCATGATTATATTGGCACTGAACATTTACTGTTAGGTTTGATCCGCGAAGGCGAAGGTGTTGCTGCCGCTGTTTTGCAAAAGTTAGGCTTAGATTTAGAAACCATTCGTTTGGAAGTTGAAAAGCTAGTGCAGCCAGGCCCACAAACGCAAGTGATGGGCGATATCCCATTTACCCCACGTTCTAAGAAAGCTTTAGAATTGTCAGCGGAAGAAGCGCGTGCCTTGGGTCATAATTATATTGGCACCGAGCATTTGCTGTTAGGTTTAGTTAAAGAAGGCGAAGGCATGGCCTATCGCGTTTTACTAAACTTAGGTTTAGATTTAGGAAAGTTGCGTAACGAAGTCATGGAATTATTAGGTTCAGGTATTCCAGGCTATGGCCAACAACAGCAGCAGCAACAACAAGAAGCACAAAAGTCTGGTAAAACACCGGCGATAGATGCGTATGGCCGTAATTTAAATAAACTCGCGCGCGACGGAAAATTAGATCCAGTGATTGGCCGTAAAACAGAAATTGAACGCGTGGTGCAAATCTTATCACGTCGTACAAAAAATAATCCTGTGTTACTTGGTGAAGCGGGTATTGGTAAGACCGCAATCGTCGAAGGTTTAGCCCAACAAATTGTTTCCGGTGATGTTCCTGAAATTTTGCGTGAAAAAATCATCGTGGTTCTTGATCTTGCCATGATGATTGCAGGTACTAAATACCGTGGTCAATTTGAAGAACGTATCAAGGCTGTCATGGATGAACTTAAGCGTTCTGGTAAAATCGTGTTATTTATCGACGAGATTCATACACTTGTTGGTGCAGGTGCTGCTGAAGGTGCAATTGATGCGGCTAATATCTTAAAGCCAGCACTCGCCCGTGGTGAAATCCAATGCATCGGTGCAACAACGCTCGATGAATACCGCAAGAACATTGAAAAAGATGCGGCATTAGAGCGTCGTTTCCAAACAATCTTGGTTGAACCGCCATCCGTTGATGAAACCATTCAGATCCTCAAAGGTTTGCGCGATAAATATGAAGCTCATCACCGTGTGAAGTTTTCGGATGAATCGTTAGAAGCTGCGGCAAAATTATCAGATCGATATATTTCCAACCGGTTTTTACCAGATAAGGCTGTTGATATCTTAGACGAAGCAGGTGCCCGTGCGCGCTTACAAGCCATGGTCGTGCCGGATAATATCAAAGAGCTCGAGGCAAACATTGAGAATTTACGCAAAGAAAAAGAATCATTCATTAAGATTCAAGATTTTGAACGTGCTGCAAAGATGCGCGATCAAGAGCGTGATGTGCGTGATGAATTAGAACGCAAACGCAGTGAATGGTTGCAAAAGCGCGATGATGTGTCTTTGACCATCACCGATGATGATATTGCTCGCGTTATTTCCCAATGGACAAAAATTCCACTCATTCGCTTAGAGCAAAAAGAAAGCGAACGTCTTTTGAAGATGGAAGCCAAGATGAAAGAAAATGTCATTGGCCAAGACGAAGCCGTGTCGGCGATTTCCCGCGCAGTGCGTCGTTCCCGCGCAGGGATCAAGAATCCTCGTCGACCAATTGGTTCATTTATTTTCTTAGGACCTACCGGCGTTGGTAAGACATTGTTGGCGCGCATCTTGTCTGAATTCATGTTTGGTGATGAGAATGCCTTGATCCAAATTGATATGTCAGAGTATATGGACAAATTCAATGTATCCCGTTTGATTGGTGCGCCTCCAGGTTATGTGGGTTATGAAGAAGGTGGGCAATTAACCGAGAAAGTCCGTCGTCGTCCATATTCCGTCATCTTGCTTGATGAAATTGAAAAAGCACATCCAGATGTGTTTAATTTGCTGTTGCAAGTCTTTGAAGATGGTCAATTAACCGACAGTCTCGGTCGTCGCGTTGATTTTCGTAACACGATCATCATCATGACCTCTAATGTGGGTGCTGAGACAGTGCGTAATAGCGGCACGTTGGGATTTGTGGCGCAAAAAGAAGATGGCACATATAACGGCATGCGCGATCGCTTGCTTGGTGAAGTCAAGAAAGCATTCAAACCTGAATTCATCAACCGCATCGATGACATCATTGTCTTTAGACCATTGTCGAAGGAACATTTGCAAGAAATCGTTAAATTAGAAGTGCAAAAAGTTGTAACGCGTTTGAAAGATCGCGGCATCGATATCACCTTAACACCAGAAGCCTTAAACTTCTTAATTGATAAAGGCTATGATCCATTGTTTGGTGCCAGACCTTTACGTCGGGTGATTCAACGTTACATCGAAGATACGTTGTCCGAAGAAATCATTGCTGGGCGTTTTAAAGAAGGTACCAAGTTAAACGTTGTGCGCAAGGGTGATGAAACCTTGTCATTTGAACCGATGGAACCTGTAGTAGGTTAATCGAGGGACATGTTCACATACGTTTTTAAAACTGGCCAGTTGGCTTTGGGGTGGGTGCGCTATGTTGGGCAGCTGAGCATTTTATGGGCTCAGGTGTGGGCATGCATGTTCACCCCTCCATTTAAAGGTGTGCGTTCGCTAACGCAATCCCACCGCATTGGCTTGGGAAGTTTTGTGATTTCTGGTTTGGTGGCTTTTTTTGTTGGCATGATCATCGCGCTCCAAATGGCCTATCAAATGATGCAGCTCTCCGCTGAGATGTACATCCCCAATATCATCGCTGTTTCCCTAACACGTGAATTAGTGCCTGTTCTAACGGCGCTCATTGTTGCTGGTCGCGTCGGTGCAGGTATAGCCGCTGAAATAGGTTCTATGACAGTGACGGAACAGGTCGATGCGATGCGTGCCTTTGCTGTTAATCCTGTACGCTATCTGGTTGTGCCGCGATTCTTAGGTTTAGTTGCCATGTTGCCGATCTTAACCGTGATCTCTGACTTAATTGGGATTTGTGGCGGTTATATCATTTGTGTTTTTAAACTACATATTGGCCATGCCATGTTCTGGAAGATGACATTCTTGTCATTGACCCAAAAAGATATTGTCACAGGTTTGATTAAAACATTGTTCTTTGGCATGATCATTGCCATCGTCGGTTGTCATCAAGGATTGAATGTAAAAGGCGGAGCAGAAGGTGTGGGCAAAGCAACCACGACAGCGGTTGTGAGGTCATTTATATTTATTATCATGATGGATTGTTTTATTACCTTTGTTTTTTATTTTCTTTTAAATACTTAATATGATCGAAATTCATAATTTATATAAGTCTTTTGGTCCACAGATGATTTTAAACAATTTGAATCTCACGGTGCGTCGAGGTGAGACCAAGGTTGTGATCGGTCGCTCTGGTGTTGGTAAAAGCGTTTTACTTAAAAGCATTGTGGGTTTGATGCGCCCTGAAAGCGGTTCGATTAAGATCAATGGAGTTGAGGTAACAGATTTGAATGAACGTGAATATAACAAATTGCGCATGGAAATCGGCATGGTTTTTCAAGGTGGCGCCCTATTTGATTCCTTATCCGTCGGTGAGAATGTGGCTTTTGTGTTAGATGAGTTTATGAACCTTGAAGCAAAAACAGTGAAAGAACGAGTGCGCGATGCGTTGGGGATGGTGGGTTTGAAGGACGTGGAGCATTTGATGCCATCTCAACTATCTGGTGGGATGAAAAAGCGGGTGAGTTTAGCGCGTGTCTTGTGCATGGAGCCCCAAATCATTTTGTATGATGAACCAACCTCCGAGGTTGATCCCATCACGGCGGTTGCGATCAATAATTTGATCCGTGAATTGCGCGACAAGTTAAAAGTCACGTCAATTGTTGTGACGCACGATATGAATTCCGCATATCAGATTGCAGATTCAATTGCCATGTTTTATAAGGGTGCGGTTATTGCCGACGGAACACCAGATGAAATACGTAACAGCAAGAATCCAGTGGTGCACCAGTTTATCAATGGGTTGCACGAAGGTCCTATTACAGACGATGAACAATTAGTTTTTGGTCATATCAAACAGGAGAGCTTATGACCCGTGAAAGTCATTTGGAGTTAAAGGTCGGGAGTTTTGTATTGGCAGGTGTTTTGGTGCTGTCGTTTTTTGTCAGCTCGATCAGTAATTTTTCATTTGTCGATAAGGGATGGCCCATGCAAGCCGTGTTTACGTTTGCCAATGGGATCAAAGACGCGGCGCCTGTCCGTCTTGCGGGGATTGAGGTTGGCATTGTCAAAGGCATCAAGGTGTATACCGATGAACAAGACAAGCGCATCAAGGTTCGGATTAATCTTTGGATCAAAGAAGGTATAAATATCCCTGTTGACTCAAAAGTCATTATCAATCAATTAGGGTTGTTGGGTGAAAAGTATGTCGAGATTTTCCCTGGAGTATCGACGGAATATGTCAAAGTTAACACAGACATTTTGGGAAAAGATCCCGTGCCTGTTGAACGTGTGACCGAACAAGTCAATGAATTGGCAGATAAGATTTCTCTGACAATTGACAAGGTTAATAGTGATCTATTGTCCCCAGCCAATCGCGATGCGGTTGCAGGGGCGCTTAAGGGTATTAATGAGTTGATTGCAAAAGTAAATCGTGGGGAAGGGACTGTTGGTCGTTTATTTAATGATGATTCGATTTATCGCAATTTGGAAGAATTAACAGCAGATTTGAAACTTAATCCATGGAAATTATTGTATCGACCAAGGAATATAAAGTAGCACATGAAAGCAAAAACAATTTTTGTCTGTCAAGAATGTGGTAGTCAGTCTCCTCGTTGGGTTGGAAAATGTCCGGCCTGTGAGAGTTGGAATACCTATGCCGAGGAGCAAACCGTAGAGCGACCTGCCGCAAAATCAACGCGTGGTCAGATTGCACAAAATGCGTCGAGTGAAGTGATGCTCTTGGAAAATGTGAGCACGGTTGATCATACGCGTTCGGTCACAGGCATTGTTGAGTTTGATCGTGTCATGGGCGGGGGCATTGTGCCTGCCAGTGTCACCTTGATTGGCGGCGATCCAGGTATTGGAAAGTCAACCATTGTCATGCAAGCCGGATGTGCCTTGGCTTTGTCAGGTTTGAAGGTCTTATATGTTAGCGGCGAGGAATCGATACAACAGGCAAAGATTAGGGCCGATCGTGTCTCTAAGGCGGTTAAAGGAAACTTTTTTATCGTAAGCGCCATTGATGTCGGCGAGATTGCTGTGCGTATTCATGAATTAAAGCCGCAGGTGGTTATCATTGATTCGATTCAGGTGATGAGTTTGGCAGAAATCACGTCGAGCCCAGGCAGTGTATCGCAAGTAAGAGAATCAGCGGCGGTGTTGACGCATTTGGCCAAACAAAATGGCTTTGCTTTATTTTTGATTGGGCATGTGACCAAAGAGGGCATGCTTGCAGGACCAAGGGTTTTAGAGCACATGGTTGATACAGTTTTATATTTTGAAGGTGAGCGTTACTCAACATATCGCATTTTACGGGCTACCAAGAATCGTTTTGGTTCAACCAATGAGATTGGCGTTTTTGAAATGACGGCAGGTGGTTTGCAGGAAGTATCAAATCCGTCCGAGATTTTCTTAGCAGAGCGGCCATTGGATGCGTCAGGTTCTGTGGTTGTACCAATCCTCGAGGGGACACGGCCATTTTTAGTTGAGGTGCAAGGGTTGGTGTCGCGCAGTGCTTTTGGCATGGTACGTCAGAAAGCTCAAGGGTTTGATGCGAATCGTTTGGCCTTGCTGGTTGCGGTATTAGAAAAACGATTGGGCATGAATTTGGGTGATAAAGATATCTTCGTCAATGTCGTCGGTGGTATGCGCATAGCTGATCCTGCGGCGGATTTATCGGTGTGTTTAGCAGTTGCATCAGCATTATTAGATAAAGCTGTTAGCCCTGATATTGTGGTGTTGGGCGAAGTTGGATTGTCGGCGGAAGTGCGTAGCGTTTCACAAATCATCACACGCATCAATGAAGCAGAAAAGTTAGGATTCAAGCGTTGCATTGTTCCTAAAAATAATTTAAGCAAAGCAGATATTAAACCAAAGCATATCAAATTGATCCCTGTGACGTCAGTGCGAGAAGCGTTGGATAAACTGTAAGGCCTGCCGCTCTCTGCGGCATGCACGGTATCATATTTGTAATAGAATAACCAGGAGCTAATAAATGACATTATCATTCATTCGGATTTTCTTTGTGTTGATCAGTGGGGTTGTTGGTTTTCAGGTAGCATCGATTGTTAACGTTGATTCCACCATGGGTTTTGGAGGCGGGATGATTGGGGCAGGTTTATTGATTGCCATGGAAATGACCTTAAAGCAGGTTTCTGTACGTGGTTTATCGAGCATGGTTTTTGGGCTTGTTTTAGGGATAGGGATGGCAAAGTTGATTGCGGATATTTTATCCTTATTGCCAATCGACGAAGTGCTAAAACCCATCTTGCGCGTCATCTTAACCTTGATCTTTGCGTATTTAGGTGCGGTCATGGCCATGCGCGGTAAAGACGAATTTAATTTGATCATTCCTTATGTGCGCTTTAAACGCCAAGATTTAAAAGAAGGGGTTGTGTTGTTAGATACAAGTGCCATCATCGACGGACGTATTGCGGATATCTTTAAGACGGGATTTTTAGATGGTAGATTGGTTGTGCCCCGTTTTGTTTTACATGAAATGCAAGCGTTGGCTGATTCTGCCGATGACACCAAGCGTCAACGGGGCCGTCGTGGTTTAGAATTACTTAAAAATATGCAAAAAGATTCTGCCGCGGATATCCGTATTCATGAAGATGATTTAAACGGCTCAGAACCTGTTGATTTAAAACTTGTCAAGTTGTGCCGTTTGATGGAAGCACGCATTTGCACCACGGATTTTAATTTAAGCCGCATGGCATCCATTCAAGGCATTGAGATTTTAAATATCCATGATTTAGTCAATGCGGTCAAACCCATGGTGTTTGCAGGGGAAGAATTAGAAGTGCGTCTGCTTAAAGAAGGTAAAGATCCAACCCAAGCTGTTGGTTACTTAGAAGATGGAACCATGGTTGTTGTAACCGATGCGCGTAAGTTGATTGGTCAAAATGTGAAGGTTGCCATCACATCGGCGTTACAAACACAGGCAGGGCGCATGATTTTTGCCAAGTTAGCAGGATCTGTTGCCCCATGAAATGTGCAATGATCATTGTGGCCGCAGGTAGTGGCACGCGTTTTAAGTCCAAAACCCCTAAACCGTTTGTCCTTTTGCGAAAAAAGCCCCTCATCGTTCATAGCTTGACTGTTTTTGAACGCTGCATTAATATTGATAGCATTGTTATCGTCGGTCATGGGGATTATTTAGCCAAATTTAAGGCCATAGCCAAAAGGTTTAAAAAAGTAACCGCTGTTGTCAAAGGCGGCGCTACCCGTGCTGATTCAGTAAAACAAGGTTTAAAAGCCATTGATCAGACCTGCGATATTGTTTGTGTTCATGATGCCGCAAGGCCTTTGGTTAATTTGGACATGATGGCGCGTATTTTTGATGCGCTAAAGAAATCACCGGCGGTGATCACAGCTGTACCTGCCAAAGCAACGATCAAGGAAGTGAGCCTTAAAACCATGAATGTGGTGCGTACCTTGCCACGAGCAACATTGTGGGAAGTGCAAACGCCCCAAGGGTTTTCGCGTGTGATGTTAGAAAAAGCACATGCGCGGGCGACGCGATTTGAAGCCACCGATGATGCCATGTTGCTTGAGCATTTAGGGGTGAAGGTCAAGGTTGTGATGGGTGATTATCGTAATATCAAAATCACCACACCAGAAGATTTATTGATGGCAGATGTCTTAATTTAGGAGATGTAACTTATGCAGTATCGCAGCGGGATTGGTTATGATGTGCATCGATTAGTGACGGGCCGCAAGCTCATGTTGGGTGGCATTGAAGTGCCTCATACGCATGGCCTTGAGGGGCATTCCGATGCGGATGTTGTGTTGCATGCGATCTGCGATGCGCTTTTAGGAGCCGCAGCCTTGGGCGACATTGGGGAGCATTATCCTAATACAGATCCTAAATATAAAAATATTTCATCATCGCTGTTGCTTAAGACAACAAATCAAAAAGTCAATGATTTAGGCTATAAGGTGTCTAATGTTGACGTGATGATCTTGGCGCAAGAGCCAAAATTACAAGAATATAAAGCGAAGATGCGTTTTCATATTGCTTTTGAATTAGCGGTTGATGAGACTCAGGTGAATATCAAAGCAACAACGAATGAAGGTTTAGGTTTTATTGGAGCTAAAGAAGGAATTGCCGCCTATGCGGTGGCAACGATCATTAAGGGGTAGAAGCATGTTTGATGCAATCAAGACAATTAAAGAACGCGATCCAGCCGCTAAGAGCATTCTGGAAGTGGTGTTGTTGTATCCAGGGTTTCACGCGCAAATCGTGTATCGCATTTCCAATAAATTATGGCAATGGAAAATTCCCATTGTTCCTCGCTGGTTGTCACAATTGGGTCGTTTTTGGACGGGCATTGAGATTCACCCAGGAGCAACGATTGGTAAGAATTTATTCATCGACCATGGCATGGGCGTTGTCATCGGCGAGACAGCCATCATCGGTGACAATGTGCTGTTGTATCAAGGTGTGACCTTAGGCGGAACAGGTAAAGAATGCGGCAAACGCCACCCGACGGTGGGTAACAATGTGGTCATCGGGGCGGGTGCTAAGGTGCTTGGTAACATTACAGTAGGGGACAATTCTTACGTAGGTGCAAACGCCGTGGTCATTAAAAATGTGCCTGCCAATGCGACGGTGGTTGGAATTCCAGCCCGCATCACCAAGCAAGAAGGCCGTAAGATTGACATGGAATTAGATCACGCGCATGTCAGCGACCCTGTTATGGACAATATGAGCAAATTGCTTGAACGCATCAAGGCCATCGAACTTAAAAGCGGTGTTATCAATAAGAGCAACGACGACGATTTTGTCATATAACGTAGAGACGCGATTCATCGCGTCTCCTAATGAAAGATGTTTTAATGTCGATCAAGATTTATAATTCCTTGTCTCAGAAAAAAGAAGAGTTTGTACCGATCAATGGCAACACCGTCAACATGTACACCTGCGGGGTTACTGTCTATGATCAATGTCACATTGGTCATGCCCGCAGCCTTTACGTCTTTGATGTGATCCGTCGCTATTTAAAATTCCGCGGCTATGATGTGCATTTTGTGCGCAATATCACCGACGTTGATGACAAAATCATCAATAAAGCCATTGAAACAAAACGTGAATCCAAAGATGTCAGCGAAGAGCAAATTAAACTCTATTATGATGATATGAAAAGCCTAGGCGTTACCCCAGGCGATGTAGAACCCAAGGCGACCGACAATATCCCTGAAATGATTGCGCATATTCAAGGCTTGATAGCTAAGAAACATGCGTATCCGTCAACTGATGGGGATGTGTATTTTGATGTGCGTTCTTTTCCAACCTACGGCCAGTTGTCTGGTCAGAGCATTGATCAAATGCTCGAGGGTGTACGCATTGAAAAAGATTCTAAGAAAAAAGATCCTCTCGATTTTGCGTTATGGAAATCAGCCAAGCCAGGCGAGCCATATTGGGACAGCCCATGGGGCAAAGGTCGTCCGGGCTGGCATATTGAATGTTCCTGCATGAGCATGAAACATTTGCATACACAAACACTCGACATTCATGCGGGAGGCCGTGATTTAATTTTCCCTCATCATGAGAATGAAGTGGCTCAGTCTGAAGCGCTCACGGGTAAGATATTTGCAAAATATTGGATTCATCATGGATTGCTCACCATCAACAGTCAAAAGATGTCAAAATCCTTAGGCAATTTTATCACCATCAAAGATGCGTTGGCAAAATACAGCGTCGATGAGGTTAAGCTATTTTTCTTATTCTCGCATTATCGCAGCAGCATCGATTTTAGCGAAGCCAAAATGGTTGAAGCCAATAAAGCTTTAGCCAAGTTTGATGTGCTGTTTTACCGTGCAGCCCAAATCTTAGATGGCAAGCAAGTCGAGCCTGTGCAAGCAGGATTTATTTCAAAATATAAGCATGAATTTATCGAGGCGATGGACGATGATTTTAATACACCAAAGGCTTTGGCAGCGTTGTTCTGTTTGATCAATGATACCAATACTTATATTGATCAAAATAGTACCGATCCCAATTACTTGGGTGTGATTTACCATGCGGTTGATATCCTCGAGAATTTTGGCCGTAACATTTTAGGTTTATTTGCTAACGAAAAAGAATTGGTGTTAACCCCAGATTTACAAGTTTTACTCGACGAACGCGTTAGTGCACGGCAATTGAAGAATTTCAAACGTTCCGATGAATTGCGTGACCTATTAAAGACCAAGGGTGTTTTGGTGGAAGATTCCAAGAGTGGTCAAACCTGGAGATGGATTTGATGAGAGGCAAGTTTATCACCTTAGAAGGTGCGGAAGGTGCGGGTAAAAGTACGCAGTCGGCGTTGATCATGGATTATTTTAAGAAGCGCAAAATTCCAGCTGTTTTGTTGCGTGAACCTGGTGGCGTTAAGATTAGCGAAAAGATCCGCGCTTTGTTGCTCGACGTCAATAATGCCAAAATGTCCGATGAATGTGAAACCTTGTTGTATATGGCCGCACGGGCACAGTTGGTCAAAGAAGTGTTGATGCCAACGTTGAAAAAGGGAACACATGTCATTTGTGATCGTTTCTTAGATTCGACCGTAGCATATCAAGGTGCTGGCAATGGCGTTGATACAAAGACCATTGAGAACATTGGATTGTTTGCAACAGAAGGGCTAAAGCCAGATTTGACCTTGCTTTTTGATATTGATGTGAGCAAAGGTTTGTCACGCACCAATGCACAAAAAGATCGGATTGAACAACGCACCATTGAATATCATGAACGCGTACGCCTTGGTTATTTAGAAATCGCCAAGCGAGAACCAAAGCGTGTTAAAGTCATCAAGGTGGATGCGCCAGCGCCGGAAATATTCAAACGTGTGCAAGTGTTGATTGATGCGATCCTATGAACAATCAAATAGAGTTAACAATTTTAGATCGCTTTAAACGTTTGGCAAAAGCCCGTCGCATGGCTCATGCGTATTTATTTGCAGGACCGCCAGAGAGTGGCAAGCAAGCAACAGCGCTTGCCATTGCGCAATTGGTCAATTGTTTGAAGCCACAAGAGGCGCCCTGTGGCACGTGTGCGAGCTGTATGAAAATAGCATCTGGGAACCATCCTGATGTATACTTGCTGGGGGATGAAGATACGGGGGCGATCAAGATTGATCAAATCCGCCAAATGTTGGGCCGTGTGAGTTTAAAAGCATTTGAAGCTAGTGTGAAAGTTTTTATTCTGCCGCATGCGGATCAAATGACAACAGAAGCGGCCAATGCCTTGCTTAAAACATTGGAAGAGCCAGCGGCCAATACATTGATCATTTTAACCAGCCATGTGCCGCAGAATTGTTTAGATACCATTAAGTCGCGTTGCCATGTGGTGAATTTTTTTGAGTCAAAAGATCCGATGCCGTCGGATCACGATCGTATTTTAAATTTATTTTTAACACGCGGTACAGGTGAAGAATTTGTAAAGCAGTTAAGTGCAGATAAGGCGGTCACCGCTGCAGCCATGCAGGTTTTACTGATGTTTGTGCGCGATGCGGCATTATTCCGACAAGGTGTACCAGAAAAGCACTTAATTTTTCGTAATCGCATCAGGGACATTCAAGAAATGTCTCATCGGGGGATGGATGATTTGGGTAAAATAACAACTCAGATTGTACGTACCAAACAATTAGCAAATGAAAATCTTAATGTGAAGATGGCATTAAGTTTAGTAAGGCAGAGGTTATGGGGCAATTGATCGAAATAAAACTGGGCGAGTATCGACCCGTTGGATTATTTGAAAGCAATAATGTGGCCTGCAAACGCGGGGACATTGTTGTTGTAGATGTAGAGAAAACAACAGAGTTTGGTAAAGTCGTTTCTGATCCAAGCAAGGCGTGTGCCACGAAGAAAGCACAGATTGTTGGCAAATTATTACGTGTTGCAACCGACGGGGATATTCGACAAGTTGTAAATAATCAAATCAAATCCAAAGATGCCCATCAGGCGTGTCAACGTAAGGTGATGGAATCAAAATTGGATATGCAGTTGGTTAACGCAGAATATTCTTTTGATGGCAGCAAGATCCTATTCTTTTTTACATCAGAGGGGCGCGTTGATTTCCGTAACTTGGTTAAAGATTTGGCCAAGACTTTTCGGGCGCGCATCGAGCTTAAACAAATTGGCGTGCGTGATAAGGCTAAGATTGTCGGTGGTATCGGGGTTTGTGGACGGGAATTGTGTTGCTCGTCTTACATGAAAGATTTTCATCCGCTGTCGATTAAGATGGCCAAAGATCAAGGTTTGCCATTAAACCCATCGAAGATTTCAGGCGTGTGTGGCCGCGTTAAGTGTTGCATGGCATATGAATTTAATGTGTACCGTGAAATGTCTAAAGACTTGCCTAAGATGGGCGCTAAGGTGTCAACAGAGTCGGGTGATAAGGGACGTGTTATCAATGTGGATATTTTAAAAAGATTTGTCACGGTTGATTTAGGCGAAGGCAAGCATGCCAAGATCACCTATCCGCCGATCAATTTTAATTAACGATGTCAAAATTCTACGTCACAACCCCAATTTATTATGTCAATGATGCTCCGCATATTGGTCATGCCTACACGACCATATTAGCGGATGTCTTGGCGCGTTTTCACCGTCATGCACATGATGAAGTTTTCTTCTTAACCGGTTTGGATGAGCATGGCCAAAAAGTCATGCAAGCCGCCCAGAAGCGTGGGATGACCCCTCAAGCGCATTGCGATGATTTAGCTCCGCGTTTCTTAAACCTTTGGGAAAAATTAGATATTCGTTATGACGATTTTGTCCGCACCACCCAAGAACGCCATAAGCGTGTTGTCCGTGATGTGTTACAAAAGGTATATGATGCCGGTGATATTTATCTAAACGAATACGAAGGTTTGTATTCAGTTGCAGAAGAGCGATTCATCACGCAAACAGAATTTGATAGCGGGCAATTCCGCGATGTAAAGACGCTTAAAGAAAAGAATTACTTCTTTCGCATGAGCAAATATCAGAAGCAATTGATTGAGTATATTGAATCGCATGACGATTTTATTTTGCCAGTTTCCCGTCGTAATGAAATCTTAGGTTTTTTGAAGCAGCCCTTAGGCGATTTGTGTATATCAAGACCTAAATCCCGTATGGATTGGGGCATTGAGATCCCGTTTGATCGAGACTATGTCACCTATGTGTGGTTTGATGCCTTGATCAATTATATTTCCATTCCTGGATATTTATATGATGAGGCCAAGTTCAAACAATGGTGGCCGGCGGATGTGCATTTAATTGGTAAGGACATTTTAACGACGCACAGTGTGTATTGGACCACGATGTTGTTTTCATTGGGATTACCACAACCCAAAACCATATTCGCCCATGGCTGGTGGTTGACGGGGGATTCAAAGATGAGTAAGTCGTTGGGCAATGTGGTTAACCCCTTAGATTTGATTGAACAATATGGCATCGACGCGGTGCGTTATTATTTGATGAAAGAAATGGTGTTGGGGCAAGATGCGAATTTCACCATGGATTCATTTATCAAGTGTTATAACAGCGACTTGGCCAATGATTTTGGTAATTTGCTCAATCGTGTGAGCGGTTTGATTGGCAAGAATCATGGCGGTATTATTCCAAAGACCAGCGACCATGAGCCAACCGATGCAGAGAAAGAAATTTTTCAATTAGCATCCGCGTTAGAGAAGCGTGTCGACGAGAATATCGCGCATTTTAAGGTACAAGATGCGGTTAGTGCTGTTATTGAATTTGTGCGTGTCATGAATAAATACATGGAATCTCAAGCACCTTGGAAATTAGCCAAAACAGATATGAAGGCCGCAGAGCGTGTGTTAGCCACAGCCGCCTTTAGTTTAAAAACAGCCGCGACGTATTTAACGCCTGTAATGCCAGATAAGTGTGCACAAGTCTTAGATATTTTAAGTTCCCCAGACGGAAAAATTAAAACTCACCCTGCGCTGTTTCCGCGCATTGAAGTGGAGAAAAAATAATGGCGATCGATACCATCAAATGGGTTAACCATGCTGCACGCATCATTGATCAAACCAAATTACCTGGCAGTTTGGTTTATATTGATTGCCGTGATGTTGATACCATGTGGCATGCGATCAAGCGTTTGTCGGTGCGTGGTGCGCCAGCTATTGGGGTGGCAGCCGCTTTTGGTGTCTTGCTTGGCATTCAACATTATAAGGATGAAAATCGGGGCATATTCTTAAAACTATTTCACAAGACCTGTGATTATTTAGCGACGTCGAGGCCTACAGCGGTGAATTTGTTTAATATGTTAAACCGCATGCGTGATGTGGTTAAAAATAATCCAGATTTTAATGTAGCAGATTTGAAGAAGGCCTTGTTTAAAGAAGCTTTTGAAATTTATGAAGAAGATCGACGGGTATGCCGCACCATGGGTGATCATGGGGCAAAGCTTATTAAGAATGGCATGACGGCATTGACGGTGTGTAATGCCGGTGCATTGGCCACTGTCGATTATGGAACAGCGTTGGGTGTATTTTATAGCGCTAAAAAGATGGGTAAGAAATTTAAAGTTGTCTCCTGCGAAACAAGGCCACTATTACAAGGTGCTCGGCTTACCTGTTGGGAATTGACCAAAGAAAAAATTGATACAACCCTCATTTGTGACAACATGACCGCAACTTTGATGCAACAAGGTAAAATTGACATCATCTTCGCCGGTGCAGATCGTATTGCTTCCAACGGTGATGCTGCCAATAAGATTGGGACATACATGTTGGCCGTCTTAGCGAAATATCACAAGGTGCCATTTTATATTGTCGCGCCAAAATCCACATTTGATTTGAAGATTAAAACAGGCAAACAAATCCCTATCGAAGAGCGTCATTCCGACGAAGTAACCCATGTGGCCGGTGTTCGCACCGCAGCCCAAGGGGTGAAAGTATTTAACCCAGCGTTTGATGTTACCCCATCAACCTTGATTGCTGGGATCGTGACAGAATATGGCATTATTCGTTCGCCTTACGTTGCGAATATACGTAAGCAATTAAAAGCATAATATGAATGTCAGCAGTTTAGGTGAATTTGGTCTCATTGCGCGTTTGGCAAAAATTTTGCCCAACAATCCCAAAGGAGTTTTAGGGATAGGCGATGATGCAGCGGTTTTGCCTTATACAAAGTCGAAACATTTGCTTTTTACGACGGACATGATGGCTGAAGGCGTGCATTTTACAAAGCACATGCGGGCGGAAAATGTTGGGCATAAGGCTTTGGCGTGTAATATCAGTGATATTGCGGCCATGGGTGGTTTGCCTACATATGCGGTTGTGTCACTGGGGTTGCCTAAGAATACGGATGTTAGATTTGTTGAGGGCATTTATAAGGGCATTGCCAAAGTTGCGAAGCAATATCGCGTGTCGATTGTCGGAGGGGATAGTATTAAGTCTGACAAGGTGATTATCAACATTGCGCTGTTGGGTGAAGTTGATAAGAAGCATGTGGTGTTACGATCTGGAGCCCGACCTCAAGATTGGATTTTTGTAACAGGAGCTCTGGGTGGATCGTTAAAGAGTGGGCGTCATTTAACATTTGAGCCTCAGGTTGAGAAGGCTCAGTTTTTGGTAAAGCAATATAAACCATCATCCATGATGGATATTTCCGACGGGTTAGCAGGAGATTTGAATCATATTTTAGCAGAAAGTAAGGTAGGCGCAACGCTTTGGCCGGATGCTATCCCAAAACATCAGGGGGTTAGTTATGCACAAGCTTTAAGTGATGGGGAAGATTATGAGTTATTGTTTACACTTAATCCAAAGCATGCAGTTAAGCTCATGCAATGGCAGTTTCATAAAAAACTTTTTCACTTTTATCCCATTGGGGAAATAACCAATAATCAAAAACAAACGATCAATGTCAAAAGTTACACACATTACTAACGCGCCACAAGCAACACTTGAATTTGGCAAAGCCTTTGCGAAGAATTTAAAGCCAGGCGATGTTATTTTTTTAAAAGGTGATTTAGGTGCAGGCAAGACGGTATTTACCAAAGGGATTGCTAAAGCTTTGGGCTTAAACCCCCAGTCAGTCAATAGCCCTACCTTTGTGCTCATGAACTTTTATGAAGGTAAGTTGCCGCTATATCATTTTGATTTATACCGGCTTGAAAATCCTAATGAATTAAAATCCGTATCCTTTGACGAGTATTTCTATGGCGAAGGGATTAGTATCATTGAATGGCCAGAACGTTTAGGGGCATTTGCGCCAAAAGATTTCTGGCTGGTTGAATTAACACATCAAGGAGAGAACAAGCGGCAGATATGTATTTCTTATCCATCGAATCCTCAACGCAAAATTTTGCAATAGCCTTGAATCTTGACGGCAAGGTCTTGCGTCATAAGACGGTAAAGCACGCCAAGCTATTAGAAGATGTGATTCTAAAGAACATTGATGCGCTTTTAAGTCAAGCCAAGGTTCCATTTTCCAAGATCGATGCCTTTGTCGTTGGACTTGGCCCTGGATCATTTACGAGTTTGCGGGTTGGTTTATCCACGGTTAAGGCATTTTGTTTAGCCACACAAAAACCTTTGGTTGGGATTTGTTCACTAGATATCATTGCCTATGCTGCGTGTGATGCGTCCAGTGATGACATCTGTGTGATTGTTGATGCAAGGCGCAATCTAGTATATAGTGCCATTTATCAAAAGACAGCGACGGGTTTAAAGCTAAGAAAAGGTTATACGTTAAGTTCATTTGTAGATGTTGCAGCGATGGTTAAGCCTAAAACGTTGTTCGTAGGTGATGCGGTTGGTATTTATGCTAAGGACATCCAAAAGATCAAAGGCATATGTGCACCAGAAAAGATGTGGCTACCAACAGCGAAAGTTTTGGCAATGTTAGGTCAAAAGCGCATTGAAGAAAAGGCGTTTGATGATGCAGCGACGGTTGTGCCAATATATTTATATGAAGATGATTGTCAGGTTAGTCCAAGTAAGAAAGTGTAAGGAGCAGCATGCATTTAACGTGGTGTGAGATTGATTTAAAAGCGTTGACGCACAATTATGCGCAGCTCGTAAAATTGGCTGCAAAGCATATGACAGGTCGCGCCAAGCCTTTAATCATCACGGTCATCAAAGCCGATGCCTATGGTCATGGTGTGGTTGATGTGGCACGTGCGTTGGATGCAGCAGGTGGCACATTCTTTGGTGTGTCGAATGTTGATGAAGGCATGACCTTGCGCCAACATGGCTTTAAGCAAAAGATTTTACTCTTTGAAAGTACATTACCAACGGATGCTAAAAATATTGTTGCGCACGACCTTACCCCGACGGTGTGTAATAAAGAATTGGCCATTGCTTTAGACAAGGAAGCGTCTTTGGCAAAGCAAAAGATTGGTGTTCATTTAAAAGTTGATACAGGCATGGGTAGGCTTGGCTTAGATGAAGAAAAGGCGATTGATTTTGTTAAGTTTGTTCAATCAACTTGCCCTTCTTTGGAATTAGAAGGTATCTATACGCATTTCCCACTCGCTGATTCGGATAAAGATTTTACTTTTGATCAAATGCGACGCTTTCGAGATATTGTTTTCGCCCTTGAAAATCAATTTATCACATTTCAATACGTGCATGCGGGTAATAGCATGGGCTTAGGGGATTATAAGTCGGAACTATTTAATTGTGCGCGCCCAGGCATCATGCTGTATGGCTTATATCCGGTTGAATATTTGCAAAAGAAGATTAATTTAAAACCTGTCATGACGGTTAAGTCTAAAATCATTTTTATTAAGACGATTGCCAAGGGACAGGGCATTAGTTATGGCCATACGTTTAAAGCCAAACAGGATATGACCATCGCTGTTTTGCCCATTGGGTACAGCAACGGGTATTTGCGTTCTTTGTCGAACAAGGCTTTTGTTCTCATTGGTGGCATGCGCTGTCCGTTGATTGGCCGCGTCACCATGGATCAAATCATGGTGGATATTTCTGTCTTAGGCGATGCCAAAAAATTACCTAAAATCGGGGATGAAGCGGTGCTTATAGGCTTTCAAAAAAATGAATGCATCACCGCAGAAGACGTTGCCAAATGGGCGGGTACAATTAGTTATGAAGTTCTGTGTTCTTTAGGAAGCCGCTTACCAAGACACGTGATCAATGTGGTTAAAGCTAAAATTTCTGCAGTAAACAAAACGGATCTTTACGAAGACTTCTCTAATAAAATGGGGTAAATATCGTCGAGGGTGACTAAGCCTGTTTTGACTTTGTTGATGGCATCGATCACCATGCTTTGATAGCCTTCTTTAATGGCCAATTGTTCTAAGGTGGTCACAGGGGCTTTGTTGATGATGGCCTCACGCATTTCTTCCGTGATTACGACCAATTCAAAAATACCAATACGTCCACGATAACCAGTGCCAGAGCAATGTTCACAGCCAGTGCCTTTATAAAAAGTCATGCTCTCAGTATTTCTTGATTCGCTAGCACTATAAACTAAGCTCGATGTCTCAGTGGTTGTAGGCTTTGCAGATGCGCTCATAAATAACTTTGGATTAATCCCACATTGGGCGCAAAGTCGTGTGATGGTGGCAGGGTCAACTTTTTGAGGAACTTTACAACCCTCACAAATTTTACGGACGAGGCGTTGAGCGAGAGATCCAATCAGCGCGTAAGATACGACGTGGCTTTCTAATCCCATGTTCATTAATCGCACAACGGTACCAATGGCGCTGTTGGCATGTAAACTGGTGAACACCAAATGCCCTGTGATCGACGCACGCACAGCAATCTCAGCGCTTTCTGCATCACGGATTTCACCGATCATGATGATGTCAGGGTCTTGACGCAAGATCGATTTAAGTCCTGTTAAGAAATCTTCATCGCCTTTACCACGATTTTTTAAGTCACATTGGTTGATGCCGTCAATCTGATATTCGACGGGATCTTCAAGGGTTACGATATTGACAGAGGGATTGTGCAAGCGTTTTAAAATAGAATAGAGGGTTGTGGTTTTACCGCCACCTGTCGGACCGCTAACGACAATCAAGCCGCTTTTACGCTGGATGATGCGTTCAAGGCGCAAGCCGTCATTTGGGGTAAGGCCAATCTTTTTTAAATCAACGGTGTCACTGCCTTTGACAATGATACGAATGGCAATCTTATCACCTAAGATGGTTGGGAATGTCGCCACACGAAAATCGAATTTATTGCCATTAATGTCGGAACTAAAACGACCGTCCCAAGATTTTTTACTGCTGGCGAGATCAGTTGGGATGCCAGAGAGTAATTTGATGCGTGGCAAAATATTGATATTGGCATTGGTCTCAACTTCTAAGACTTCGTGCAGTTTTCCGTCGATGCGATAGCGGACAATGACCTTGTCAGGCCGTGGTTCTAAATGCACGTCACTGGCGCGGTTGATGATGGCTTGCTTAAGCAAGAAGGTGACAATCTCGCTCGTTAAGGTTGTGGAATTTGATGCCGCAGGTGTTGAACCCCAGACAGATTTCTTACTCTCTGTAAAGGAAGACAATAGCTGAGTGTATTGAGTTTTGATGGAAAGCATATCTAATTAAAGATAATACTTCAAAACATGAAAGAAGCAAAAAACAATTAGAAATACTTTTTGATCATTGCAAGGCCAAGACTAAGGAAGATCGTCGGAGCAAGCCACGCTGCCGCAATCGGAGGAAGGCCGCCTCCTTTGCCTAAGGCAAGGCCAACGGCATCCATGACGTAGTAGAGAAAACCAATGACAACAGCTATGCCAATTGAGGTAAAGGTTACGGCTTTACGACGGCCAGTCATTAAAGCAAATGGCAAGCCTGCTAGGACAATGATGATGGTGCGAAATGGAAATGCAAATTTTTGTTGCAGGTCAACGCGCAAATTATTAATTGTTTTAACAGCGCCACTGTGTTCAAAGCGTTTGATGTAGCTGTTTAACTGCAGGATATTCATGGTGTTGACATCAAGGCGTTGTTTCATAAAGTCTGTTGGTTTCTCTTTGATATCCATCAATTTTTCAGGGTAAATCTTGATGTCATTTGAAACATTGGGCAGGTTTGTATTGTAGTTGGTGATTTGGCAATTATGAAATTTCCAAGCGATACCCGTCCATGTTCCTTTGAGAGCAACAATCTTTTCACGTAGGTTTTGGTTTTGATCATGGCCAATGATTGTAACACCAGTGATTTCATTGGTATTGGGGTCAAAGGTATCGATAAAAAATAATCGGTTTTTTAATCCATAAAACGTTAAGTTCTTAACGATCTGGTGTCCTTTGGCTTTGTCTGATATGGTGATTTTAATGTGACTTTGTCGGATTTGTTCATTGACCAGCGACGATTGCGGTACAAATCGTTCATTAGCTAAGAATACTAACGCAGAGATAAGCAAAGCAAAAATCAAGGCAGGACGCGTTATTTTCCAAAAGTTTAAGCCGGATGCGCGAACAGCAATGATTTCATTTGAACTATTGAGACTTGCATATGTAAATAAGGTAGCTATTAAACAGGCCATGGTTGCCGTATTAACTAGGACCATGGGTAACAGAGATACGTAATATTGCATGATGATCGACATGGTGACTTTTTTTTCAATAAAGTCCTGCAGGTTACCGAATGTGTCGATCAAGATAAATAAGAATGCGAACATGATCACAGAACCAATGAAAATGCTGGCAATCGATTTTAAGATGTAGCGGTCTAGGATACGCATAGTTTCCAGTTAAGCCCAAGGACAATCAGGCCTAAGATGATGTCAGGGATCCACATGGTTAACGCAGGGTCAAAGCTACCGTGACTGGCAATGCCTTGGCAAGCCAATGAGAGAATATAATACGGCGCGGCAAAAAGCACAGCGAATAAGATGTTTGCTGATTTAGCCCGTCGATGGGTGATAACGGCAAAAGGAAATCCTAAGAGGATAAATAATAACGGCGTCCAAGACCAAGCCATGCGGCGGTGATATTCTGCTGTTAATGGGGCGGTGTCAATTGACATGGCATTTAATTCTTTAATCTTTGAGCCGAGTTCATCTAAGGTCATGGCTTTGGGTTTCTTTTCAAATTTGCCTTTTTTCTTAGATAAGTTCATGGTCACAAATGAGTTTTGGAAATTGAGCTTATAGAAATTATTGGGATTCTTGAGGTCAGGCTCGTCGGATGTTCCATTGATGAGCTTGAGCATGATCTGGTCTTGATTGGGGACTTTTACAAATTCGCCCTCTTGGGCAATGATGGTGCGCGTTGGACGATTTGCTTGGGGCTGATAAATACGCACGCCATATAAGCGATCATTGTCGATGCGATAGATAAAGATGATGTACTTATCAAAGGCATTGATAAAGCTGCCTGCTTCTAAAAGGGCAATGGGGTTTTGTGAACCTGTTTCTTGTAAGACTTGGGACTGAGCGGTGAAGGCTTGTGGGATCACGCGGTCGTTTAAGAGATAGACGACCAAATTAAAAATGATCCCAACAATAATCAAGGGCATGATTAAACGGCGGATATAAATGCCGCTGGCACGCATGGCCAAGATTTCATTTTCAGCTGACATGCGGCCAAAGGTTAAGATCACTGTCACCAAACAGGCGATGGGTAAGGTATATCCTAAAAGGATAGGGATATAATACACAAAGATTTTTCCGACAGCAGCAACGGACATGCCTTTGTTGATGATCTTGTCAGCTAATTGAGGTAGATAACCTAAAAGAAAGACGCTTGTTAAAACACTTAAGGCAATGCTAAAGGGGGTAAGACACTCAAGCAGGATGTAATTGCGTAAAATGCGCATGATTTATGACGTTATACTCAAGGTTATGATGCCCACATGGGCGGCACCGGCTTCTTTTAAAGCTGTTGCTGCCGCATTGGCTGTTGCTTTGGTTGTCAGCAAATCATCGACGAGTAAAATGCTTTTATCGGCGACTTTCTTTGAAGGATTCATTTTAAAAGCCCCTTGGGTGTTTGTCCAGCGTTGTTTTTGGCTTAAACCTGTTTGCGAAGGGGTTGGGACGGTGCGTATTAGCACGTCGGGATCATGAGGCATATTTAAACGTTCGCTTAAACCATGGCTTAAGAGGGCTGATTGATTGTATCCACGTTCTCGCAGCCGTACGGGATGCAATGGGATGGGGGACATGAGGTCAAAATCTGTGTAGGGCAGATGATATTGAATGACAAAGTCATGCATGATCGGAATAAAGGTTTTACGCAAGGCCGTCTTTCCTTGATATTTGAAAGCATGGATCAAATGGCTTAAAGGTTCTGTATAAAGGCAGCATCCCCACAAGCGATCGATCTCAAGGGCTTGGTCGCGGCATTGAACACATAAACTATCGTCGCTAAAGTGTTCTTGATGCCTTGAGCAGCGCACACAAAAGGGAGGAACATTGGCTATGATTTTAGATGTACAGGCTTTACACAATTGTTGCTGATGGTTGCTGTTAAGGAATGTTTTACAGAGGAAGCAATTATCAGGATAAACAAGTTGGCGTAAGCCATCCATGATGTTGAGAAGCATAATATATGGTAACACACGAAAATAAGTTTGTCATAGGTGAGCTTTGTTCGTATAATATCGAATCCAAGGAGGATACCTTATGAAAAAATTATTACTCGCTGTTGCGTTGTTAACCGTTTTAACACCATCCGCTTTTGCAGCATTTGCGTCGAATGTGGTTGTTTTAGATAAAGCAGATGTCGTTAAATTATCCGATGAAAAGTTGGTTGATGTGTATACCGATGTTGTTGTTGAACTCGAAGCCATCCGCACCTTTCATGCCACCTCAGGCTTTTCACCTAAGCAATATGATGAATTCCGTGAATTATTAAAATACCGTCTAAAATTGCTCATGGAAATCCATGCGCGCAATATCGAAATCCCTCAACAAATGGAGCGTTTGTAAAATGAACAATGATCGTGCAGAACTATTTAATGTCTTAAAGACCAAGGCTTTTTTTACAGGAAAATTTATTTTATCGTCGGGCAAAGAAAGTAGTTTTTACTTAGATGCCCGCCTTGTTTCCTTGAGTCCCATTGGGGCGTACTTAACAGGTAAGATCATGTTGGATATGATCAAAGACGATGGTGTTGATGCCATTGGTGGTCCAACGCTAGGTGCCGATCCTATGGTTGGGGCAATTGCATCGTTGAGCTATCAAGCTAAAAAACCCATCAATACCTTTATCATCCGCAAGCAACCAAAGCCACATGGCAAACAACAGCAAGTTGAAGGGCCTGAATTAAAAGAGGGTTCTAGTGTCGTTATCATCGACGATGTGGCAACTACCGGTAAGGCCTTTGTTGAATCTATTGAAGTATTACAAAAAATGAATATTAAGATTAAGAAGGCCATCTGCATCATTGACCGTAACGAAGGGGCAAGGGAAGCATTGGCAAAATACAATGTGCCTTTAACACCAATCTTTACGATCAATGAGTTCTTAGCATGAGACGCATTGTCTTAGCTTCCGCATCCCCGCAGCGACGCAATCTCATGAAGATCTTAGGTCTTCCTTTCGCAATAGTTCCAAGCAAGGCGCAAGAATCATCGTCGATGGCGCGTGGTGTGGCGCATTTGGTCAAGCATAATGCGCTGCTTAAAGCCAACGATGTGGCATCTCGTGAAAAAGATGCGCTGGTCATTGGCTGTGATACGGTTGTCCTCTCAAGCAAAAAACGTTTGATCCTAAAACCCAAAGATTTAAAAGAAGCGAAGCGGAATTTAAAAGAATTGATGGCCAAACCTCATTGGGTGTATTCTGGCCTGGTTGTGATAGATACCAAAACAGGTAAGAGCATCGTCGCTGTTGAAAAGACCAAGTTGTGGATGAATCCCTTAAGCGATGCAGCCATTGATCAATACCATGCCCTTGTTAGCCCCTTAGATAAAGCGGGTGGTTTTGACATTGAGGGTAAAGGTGCTTTGTTTATCCCGCGCATCGAAGGCTGTTACTTTAATGTGGTGGGCTTGCCGTTAGCCTCCTTGGGAAAGATTTTAGGAAAATTCGGGATAAAAGTTTTATGACACCGATGTTATTCATTTGTTTAAGTCTTGTGGTGTTGTTATCCGGCTGTGCTTCTGAGTTTAATACAGCGACGGGCCGTCAAGAGACATTGTTGTACGGTGAAGATAAGGAAGCCAGCATCGGTGCCTCGATTGCCTTGCAAGCTGAAAAAGAATTGAAGATGGATAATCGTGTTGATATCAATGAACGCGTTGAAAAGATTTTAGATAAGATCACCGCTGTCAGCGACCGTCATGATTTGGTGTATACCATCCGCGTTGTCGATGATGATGAATTAAATGCTTTTAGTTTACCGGGTGGGTATGTGTTTATCAATCGCGGGCTTATTGAAAAAGTTGATAATGATGATCAACTAGCCGCTGTCATCAGCCATGAGGTGGCGCACATCACCGCGAAGCATGCATTAAAACGCATTCAAGGCGCTTATGGCGCAACGGCCTTAGAATTAGCATCGGCCTTATCTGGTCATGGGGCATTAGCGGCGGGGATTAGTTTGGCGGCAAACTCAATCCTTTTTAAAAATTCACGTGAAGACGAATTTGAATCAGATCGATTAGGCGTTAAGTACATGCGTTTGGCGGGTTATAATCCAATGGAGATGAAAAAAATGTTGGGCAAGTTGTTGGCTGATCAAATGAAAGGCCCGACACGACCGCTGAATTATTGGCGTACACATCCCTTTATTCCAGCCCGCATGTCCCAAGCAAATGCAGCAGCCAAAGGTCATGCAGATTATCGTGATTATCTAAATATTACCGGTGGCAAGGAATGAGGTATTTCTGGTTCTTGTTGATATCGATGTTCATTATAGGCACGGTGCATGCACAATCACCTAAAGTTTGTTTTGAGAAAAGCTGTGTAGATGTTTTCATGGCTATTACCGATTCTGAAAAAATGCGTGGATTAAGTGGGCATGCACCGCTTGAAAGAAATCAAGGGATGTTATTTGTCTTTGAGAAAGAAGGAAAGCACACCTTCTGGATGCATGACATGACCTTTAATCTAGATATCTTGTGGTTAGATAAAACAGGTAAGATCGTTGATTTTAAACAAGATTTAAGTCCATGTACCCCAACTGGTTGTCCCAAGTATGGCTCCATCAATCCTGCTTTATATGTCCTTGAAGTTCCTGCCGGTTATATCAAAGCCAAGGGGCTAAAACAGGGCGACGTTGCACGCCTGCCGTAAGTGGCATATATCTATATAATATGTTATATTTTGCCTGATGTTGAAGCGATTCTTAATTCCCATTTTATGCGTTTGTTTACTACCATTGCCGCAACTCCATGCCGCAGAAGGATTTTTGTCGCTGCCTGCGCCTGGAACCATGGTGCATTTAAGCCCTTCTTTTAATCCACCGCTTTTAAAAGGGATTAAGGTGCATTTAGATGACCCATTTAAATTTGATTTCATTATCAATAATACCGTAGAGACGCGATTTATCGCGTCTGATACAACAAAATTAATCAAATATTTCCTAGCCGCCTTAACCACCCCAGAACAAGACATGTGGGTTAATTTAAGCCCCTATGAAAAAGACCGCATTGTGCCAGATGGTTTTGGCCAAACTGAAATGGGCCGTGATCTATTAGCCCAAGATTACATCTTAAAGCAAATCACTGCGAGTCTGATTTATCCTGAAGATGCCATTGGCAAAGAATTCTGGAAACGTATTTATGAAGCAACAGCTAATAAAAATATTCCTGTTAATACGTTTAATAAAGTTTGGATTGTCCCAAATAAAGCCGTGGTCTATGAGAATGTTAAAGCAGGTACAGCTTATGTTGTTGAGTCATCATTAAAAGTTTTAACAGAGCAAGACTATAGCGCAAATCAGAAGAATAATTCCCAAGATAACAATAATCTAATTGTTAAAGACGTTGTTATCCCTCAATTAACCAAAGAAGTCAATGAAGGCGCAAATTTTGCACAGTTGCGACAAGTCTACAATGCCTTAATTTTAGCAACGTGGTATAAGAAAAAAATTAAAGATAGCATCTTATCAAAGGTTTATACCGACCAAAATAAAATTAACGGGGTCAATATTAATGATCCTCTAGAAAAAGAAAGAATTTATGCCCGCTATTTAGAAGCTTTTAAGAAGGGCGCCTTTAATTACATCAAAGACTCTGGACTGCCAAATGGTACAACAGCCCCAAGAAAATATTTTGCCGGCGGTTTTAATTTTGCCATGACAAGTCATATGGATTATGTCACATCCATCCCAGACAAATCCCTGACGGGTGATACAGCCATTGTTCGTATTGAATTAAATGCATTTAATGATCAAGCCATGACCGTTGAGAGTGATCATTGGTACTTTGAGATGATAGCGCATAAAGAGTATCGGATTGTAAAGAAGCGATGGTTAAATGCGGAGATTATCCGTGGTTTAAATGATCAACGTTTAAAGAAGTATTTAGATGAGATTTCACAAGCGGGTTTTGATTCGGTTGAAAATCTGGCGCGGTTTTCATTTGGCACATCCACAACGCATGATATTTATAAGGATTTAATGTATGTTCAAAATAGCATCCGCACGTGGGTATTTGATTATTTAGAGGACATAGAATTTGCTAGAAACCATCAACGTAAAGATCGTTTAACTGAGCTTATCAATGTTTTAAAGCTTTTTAGTAAAGATCCAAAGCTGATCTCACATCGCATCAAGAATGTCGGTTTAAAAGAAGCTGAGTATTTAAAACGCTTGATGTTGGTGTTGATGCATTCTGATCAAACAGGAGCTTTAAGTTTTAGATTTGATGGGAATGATGTGTTGATTGACGTGATCAATCGATCAGGTTTGCTGGAAACCATTGATTATTTGCGCAACGTTCAGCAAGGATTCTACCAAGTCGATCAATATTTAGAGAATGAAGATTTGATAGAACGATTGATCCATTATTATGAGGATTTATTACAAACAAATCCATATGGAGTTTATGAAGATCTGATTGATGAAGATGTTTTTGTGAATACGCCTTTTCTAGCATTAGGAGTTCTCTATAAGTTATGGCAAGAGGGTGATTTGAAAGTTAAAGGCAACATAGCAAGTATTCTTAATAGAGCTGTTCTAGAGAATGAGTCCTTGCAAGCGTCGTATGATCGGTTTGCAGACCTATTACCAGAAGATGCTGTGATGAAAGTCATTTTGCATGGCCCAAATGATTCGGGGAATGTGTTACCATTGAAAGATGCAGATAAAGATGAAGCCATGACTTCCCGTCGTAGTTTATTGCTGGGGGCGGGGTTTCTGACGCTAGCAGGTGCGGGGAGTGTGCTTACGCTTAATCAAACATTGAATCGCCCATACATGGAGTGGGTGGATCCAACAACATCGCAGCGTTTTGGATTTGCGGGATTTACGTATCCTCAAGCTAGGCTTATTAATGTGATTAAAGGCATTTTTGATAATCAAGGCAATTTGTCGGCGTGGGGTAAGGCGGATGAAGTTTATGTAAGGGAGATTTTAAAAGATCTGGTTGTTAATGATAACTTTCAGCAATTTGCTAAGGATTATTATGACGCGCTTATGCGCGCTGAAACAGCTTTTAATCAAAAGCCATTTGATGTTATTGCGGTCGAGGGGCAATTGCCAGATCCAAGGTGGGATGGCAAGTCTGTTATCGTTGATTATGGCGCCTACAATCGCATCATCGATGTGATGCATAAGACGATTGCTTCTTTATTTGAAAATCAAACAGAGCAGCTAGACCTAAAGCAATTGTCTGATGTTGTCGATGCGCTTGTTATTCCACCACATGTCTTGATTGCTCGACGCAATGCAGCCTTTGCAAAAGTTAAGATGACATATATTGAGAAGCATGTGCTTTATCATGACAATGTGCGTGACAATTTTGTTGCACAAACTTACCTCGATAGGGGTTTAGATGATGCTTACAAGGGTCAAATGGAGTTGGCTAAAAAGAGCGCATCAGCAAGATCAGCCTATATGGCAGAAATTGGAAAATCACAACAAAACATTTTATTCTTAACAAGCACTGTGCATCAAAACGATATATATGCAATTCTGTCACAGAATCAGGCCATGATCACCCGCAGGCAAGTCTTGAATTTTGGCGTTATTGCGGCTGGAAGTGTTGGTTTAGCACATTTGGAAATCATTAAAGTAGAAGAAAAAGAAGCCGTGAAGCCCAAGATGCCTAAAGTAACCATCATGGGCATTGCGCACCCTCCTGAAGATCTGACAGCTTACATGTTTAAGAAGTTGATCGATAAAGATATATTGTCATTGTCTGATTTTGAGATAGTGAGGATAGCTCGTTTGTTAAAGCAATTTATCGATTCAAATCAACGCATGCTTGCGCAATACGAAACTACCATTGATAAGTTTTCTGCATTTATGGCGCGTCATGAAGTAAGAGTTGTTGGTGTCGAGGGTGCTGTCATGTCTCAACATACAAAGCAAGGGGAAGTAATTTCGATCAATCCAAATACGATTGAACTATACAAGAAAAAGGTAGAGAGAGCTGCAAAGACCTTGTGGAGTCGAGACGAAGCAAAGAAATATCTACCAGAATTGATGAAGGTGTGTTTGCCCATGGCTCATTATCTTTCAGTCAAATACCCTAAACCCCAAGAGATAAGAATATTGCCTTTAGAAAATGGTGTAATCCTTCAAGATGCGTACATTAGAAATAAACAGATGCTAGAAGCTAGGGCATTTTTACGTGATCGATTATTCGATGCGGATCAGTTAAATGATTTGAATAAACGAAGATTAGCTAATGCCGTCGAGCAGTTAGATCTAAGCGCCGTTAAGGAATTAGAGGATTATTTTAATACGATCAAGAAGATTTCTGTGGAGCATCGCACTGCAATAAATCAAGGTGTTCAAAGACTTAAAGATGCTGTGAAAGCCATGGTTGATATTAACAAAAAACGTCAACAACATTGGGCAGATCAGATTACAGGCATTAATCAGAAGGAAATTACAGGTATAAATAAAAACGAAATTGCAGTCATTGCTAGTTCAGCATGGACTAAAGACTTGGAGAATGTATTACATGCAAAAGCCGATGCAGAAAAACAAAAGATAGAAACACAGGTAGAGTTGATCGATCAAGCAATGACGGCAACAGGGGGTATTGATTTTAATGCCGATAAGATTGACTTCGATATTAAGAACTCCGGCGAGGATATTAAATTTAATGTCGATCCTACAACGCTTGAACGATGGAACAATGTGACGGGGTTTGTGCCGGTGATTATTAATGTAAAACCCCTGCCACAAGGCGCAGCAGGGGTTTTGGATTTAAAAGCGTTTTTAGGAATTACTTCTTAGGTTTGTAAATATGTGTGGAATGACCGAAGTAGCTTTCAGCGGTTTCCATCATCGTTTCGCTGAGTGTCGGATGTGGATGGATAGAAAGTTTTAAATCATTAGCCACACAACCCATTTCAATGGCCAAAACACCCTCAGAAATCATTTCACCCGCACCTACACCAACAATACCCACACCTAAAATGCGTTGTGTTTCTGGATCAATGATCATCTTGGTCAATCCATCTTGACGATCGAGTGTCAAAGCACGACCAGAAGCGCCCCATGGGAATTTAACCACTTGAACGGTTTTACCAGCTTTGATAGCTTCAGCTTCGGTGATACCACACCATGCAATTTCTGGGTCGGTAAAGACAACGGCAGGGATGGCTTGTGGTTCGAAGGCAACCTTAAGACCAGCGATCGATTCAACAGCAACACGGCCTTCATGTGAGGCTTTGTGTGCGAGCATTGGGTCACCGGCAATGTCGCCGATGGCATAGATATGTTCATCCGCAGTGCGGCGTTGCAAATCAACTTCCACGAAACCACGTGGCGTGACTTTGACCTTTGTATTTTCTAAACCTAAATTCTCACTATTGGGTTTACGGCCAATCGAGACTAAGATCTTATTATATTCTTCGCTAAACTCTTTACCGTCTTTATCGGCAAAGGTAACGGTTAAGCCATTGCTTGATTCAACAACCTTAACAACCTTAGTTTCTAACATGATCTTGGCAAACATGGTGCGTGCGCGTTTGTTTAGGACGTCGGAGAGATCACGGTCAGCGCCTGGGAGCAAACCATTTAACATTTCGACGATTGAAACCTTGGTGCCTAGTTCATGATATGCGGTACCTAGCTCCATACCAATATATCCGCCACCAATAACAAGCATGGATTCAGGAATAACTTCCATATCGAGGGCGGCTGTTGAATTCCAAATATTCTTGGATTGCGGTAAGGTTGGGATAGAAGAAGGGCGAGAACCCGTCGCTAAAATAGCTTTTTCAAAGGATAGTTGTTCGACGGTGCCATCAGTCTTTTTAATATTTAATGTTGTCGAATTGATGAAACTTGCTTCACCTTGGATATATTTGATCTTGCGTGCCTTGGCCAATTGTCCAAGCCCACCGGTGAGTTTAGTTACAATGCTTTGTTTCCAATCACGTAATTTATTAATATCAATCTTAGGAGCACCATAGGTAATCCCAAAATGATCCGCATGTTTGGCCTCTGACATGATTTTCGCCACATGCAATAAAGCCTTCGATGGGATACAGCCACGGTATAAACACACACCACCGGGATTTGATTCTTTTTCAACGATGGCAACATTCATCCCAAGGTCAGCAGCTAAGAAGGCAGCGGCATAACCACCAGGACCTGCACCAATCACAACTAATTGAACTGATTCTGACATAATTATTCCTTACTTATCTAGATCCATTAAGAATGGTTGAGCAATGGCATCGGCCACCCAGCGGATAAAGCGTGCGCCATTTGCGCCGTCGATGATACGGTGGTCATAGGATAATGACAAGGGTAACATCAAACGAGGTACAAATTGATTCTCCATATAAATGGGTTCCATGACGCCTCGTGAAACACCTAAGATGGCAACTTCGGGTGAATTAACAATAGGTGTAAAGAATGTACCACCAATGCCGCCAAGATTAGACACAGTAAAACATCCGCCGGTCATTTCATCCATTGTGGTTTTGCGTTCACGCGCGCGTGAGGCAATTTGTGTTAACTCATCAGAGATTTGCATGATGGATTTTTGATCGACGTTCTTGAGGACGGGAACAATCAACCCACGATCTGTGTCAACAGCGACGCCGATATTGATATAGCTCTTATACACAATTTCATTGGTCGTCATATCAACCGCAGAATTAAATTCAGGGAATTGTTTAAGCGCTGCAGCTAAGACCTTGATAATAAAAGGCGTGATCGACAACTTGCGCTTATCATTAGAAAAACGTTTGCGTAGCTTTTCAAGTTCGGTGATATCTGTTTTATCAAATTGGGTGACGTGTGGGATAGAATTCCACGCGTTAGACAAATGTTCGGCTGTTTTGCGGCGCACATTGTTCATGGGTTCACGACGCACTTGACCCCATTTGCTAAAGTCTGGCAACGGTTGATGGGTAATGCCACCACCGCCAGCAGGGCGTGATGTGTTTAAAGATTTTGCATATTTTTTGACGTCATCGATGCTGATGCGCCCACCGGTTCCAGAACCAGGGACAACATTGATATCTATGCCGATTTCACGGGCGAATAAACGAACTGACGGCGCTGCAGGTACATTGGCGCGTGCTGGTACAGCGACGGGTGTGGCAACAGGCGTGCTAGCCGGTGCAACAGGTGTAGGTTGAGCAGCAGCTTTTGTAGGGGCTGCTATGGGTGCTGGTGCTGCTTTAGGAGCTTCAACTTTTGGAGCACTTGCTGCAGCTGCAGGAGCAGCAGTAGTGCCGCCAAATTGAAATATCGCCGCACCAACTTTGATCACATCACCTGATTTGACTAAGATTGTTTGGACGGTGCCAGCCTCAGGTGATGGGACTTCCAATACAGCCTTGTCCGTTTCTAATTCGAGAACGTTTTGGCCTTTCTTTACGCTATCGCCAACCTTAACCAAGACTTTTGAGACAGTGGCTTGGGCAATGTTTTCACCTAAAGCCGGTAATTTGATTTCCATATGCATCCTTACGATATCATCGGGTTTAATTTATTCGGATTAATCTTCAAATCTGTTTGAGCCAAAGATAAGACGTTCGATGAAATTTTCTTTTCTTGGTATAAGGCAACCAAGGTGGCCCAAACGATGTGTTTGGCATCAACTTCAAAAAAGTCACGCAAAGCCACGCGTGTTTCAGAACGTCCAAAACCGTCGGTACCAAGTACGGTGTAATGACCAGGGATCCATTGACGGATGGAATCTGGCAATACCTTCATGTAATCAGATGCAGCCACAAACACGCCGCTTTCATCTTTGAGCAATTGAGACAAGTAAGATGTTTGCATGGGTTTAGCGTTTAATAAATTGGTGCGTTCTGCATGTAAGGCATCACGGCGCAATTCATTGTAGCTGGTGACCGACCATACGTCGGAGGATACGTTATATTTTTCTTCCAAAATCTTTTGGGCTTCAATCACTTGGTTCATGATGGCGCCAGAACCAAATAAATGTGCCTTGAGTGTAGAAGATTTAGAGGACTTACTAAAACGGTACATGCCCTTTAAGATGCCTTCTTTGCAATTTGCTGGCATTGGAGGCATGGCGTAGTTTTCATTACCGACGCTTAAGTAGTAGAAGATGCTTTCTTGATTCTCATACATGCGGCGAATACCGTCACGGATGATGGTCGCGATTTCATAAGCAAAAGCAGGATCATAGGAAACTAAGTTAGGCACCGTCGATGTTAACAGATGTGTATGACCATCTTGATGTTGCAAGCCTTCACCGTTTAAGGTGGTGCGTCCTGAGGTAGCGCCCACTAAGAAACCTTTGCAACGCAAATCAGCAGCAGCCCAAACTAAATCACCGACGCGTTGAGGTCCAAACATCGAGTAATAGGTATAGAAGGGCACCATGTTGATATTGTGTGATGCATAGGCGGTACCTGCTGCGATAAACGATGAGATCGCACCAGCTTCGTTAATACCTTCTTCTAAGATCTGACCATCTTTTGCTTCTTTGTAATACATTAAGCTGTCTGAATCAACAGGTTCATATAATTGCCCAACGTGAGAATAAATACCAACTTGACGGAATAAACCTTCCATACCAAAGGTGCGCGCTTCATCTGGGATGATTGGCACAATGAACTTGCCTAATTTTTCATCACGCAATAATTTTGCTAAAACACGCACATAAGCCATGGTTGTTGATGCTTCAACACCGTCGGTACCCTTGTAGAATTCTTCAAATAAGCTTTCTGCTGGTGTTTCTAATTTGGTGACTTCGGTGCGACGGGTTGGCGTATAACCGCCTAAGGACTTACGGCGTTCATGCAAGTATTTCATTTCCGGTGAATCTGCTGCGGGTTTATAGAATGGGGCTTTATCAACCTCTGCATCGGAAATTGGAATATTGAAACGGGAACGGAATTCTTTGAGTTCTTGTTCGTTTAATTTTTTACGTTGATGGGTGACGTTTTTACCTTCACCCGCTTCGCCTAAACCATAACCTTTGATTGTATGGGCTAAAACAACGGATGGAGCGCCTTTATATTCAGTCGCTGCTTTATAGGCTGCGTAGACTTTTTCAGGATCATGGCCACCGCGATTAAGCGCACGGATTTCATCATCAGATAAATGTTCAACCATCTTAAGCAATCGCTCATCCACGCCAAAGAACTTTTCACGGATGTACGCGCCGGAAGATACAGAATACTTTTGGAATTCACCATCAACCACTTCACCCATGCGGCGGGCGAGTAAACCTTCGGTGTCGTTGGCGAGTAATTGATCCCAACCATTACCCCAAACAACTTTAATAACATTCCAACCAGCGCCACGGAAAAGCGCTTCTAATTCTTGAATGATCTTGCCATTACCGCGCACTGGACCATCAAGGCGCTGTAAGTTGCAATTGATGACAAAAATTAAGTTGTCTAACTTTTCGCGGGAAGCCATGGTCAAAGCGCCCAATGATTCAGGTTCATCGCATTCGCCATCACCCATATAAACCCAAACTTTATTATCATCTTTCGCTTTTATACCACGATCTTCTAAATAACGGCTAAAGCGAGCTTGGTAAATACCCATGATTGGCGCTAAACCCATGGAAACAGTTGGGAATTGCCAGAAATTTGGCATAAGCCAAGGGTGAGGATAAGAGGATAAACCGCCGCCTTTGGCTAATTCTTGGCGAAAATTGGTTAAATTCGTTTCACTTAAGCGTCCTTCTAGGAAGGCGCGTGAGTAAATCCCAGGAGAAGCATGGCCTTGGAAGTACACCAAGTCACCGCCATCGGTTTCAGTGCGTGCTTTGAAAAAGTGGTTGAAGCCAACCTCATAAAGGGTAGCAGATGAGGCAAAAGTGGAGATGTGGCCACCTACGTCCGCAGCGATCTTGTTTGCGCGGACCACCATAGCCATAGCGTTCCAGCGTACAATTGACTTAATACGGCGCTCTAATTCGCGATTTCCTGGGTAATTTGGCTGTTTTTCTGGTGAAATGGTGTTGATGTAAGGGGTATTATAGGTGAAGGGAAGTGTGACGCCTGATTCTTGTGCTCGGATTTGTAATTGTTGTAAGAGGTACTGAACTTTTTCTGGTGTTCCATGGGATAGCACATAATCTAGTGAGGCTAACCATTCTTTTAATTCAATCTCTTCAATGACAGGATTCTTTTTTACATTGCTTTCATCCGACATAAGAAACTCCATTCCCTATTATACGTTTATTAAAATATTATATACTATCTGGTGCCGGAGGAGAGATTTGAACTCTCAAGGCTTTCGCCATACGCTTCTGAGACGTACGCGTATACCAATTCCGCCACCCCGGCACATCAAGTGCCACAGGCATGAATCAATGCAATATTGCGTAACTGCTTCAAGTCAATCAGTATAACTGCACTAAAATTATCTGTCAACAAGAAGCGGTAGCTGTTATAATGCCGCCTTATGTTAAACATTTCGTTTCAAACCTCAGTCGTAGCCATAGCTCAGATTTTCTCCATGGGGGCGGTAGGTTTTTGGCTGGTTAAAAGTAAAGTCATTAACGATGCTGGTTTGCGCATGTTGTCGTTTATTAGCATTAACATCGCATTTCCCATGTTTATCTTCAATCAAATCATTCATAATTTTGATCCTATCCAAACACCCTTATGGTGGACATATCCGCTTATTAATATCGGCCTTACAGCGGTGGGGTTGATGTTATCGATAGCAGCTTTTTATCTTTTTGGAAAGAAAGTCAAAGATGAGGTTTTAGCAGCAAGTTCTTTACATAACGCAGGTTACATCCCACTTTTGTTGGCAATGACGTTGCCATTGGGTGCTATGGCGGGTAAGGTTTACACGGCCATTATTTTATCCATCATTGGTTTTGATATGTGTTTATGGTCGGTTGGGCTGTGGTTAATGACCCGCGCTCAAAAGCCGCACATGGATTTAAAAAATATGATTAATCCGCCTCTTTTAAGTATGGCAGCGGCGGTGTTGATAATCTTAATATTTGGAACAGTAAACGTGGGTGAAATATGGTTGAAACCCATTAAGATCATAGGAGATTCTGCCATGGCTTTGTCGATGTTGATTATTGGTGGGAACTTGGCTTTAACACAATTGTCAAAATTAAGCGGCAGGGGTTTAATTGCAAGCGTGGTGCTTAAGACAATGATCATCCCGGCCATTGCGTTATCTTTGCTGATCGTGTTAAAATTAGATCCAGTGTTTAGTTTTGTGGTGATGGTGCAGGCGTGCATGCCAACATCGATCACACTTTCCATCATTGGGCGGCATAACAATACGCAGAATCAAGACTTTATTAACACGGCTATTTTTATAACACATTTGCTTTGTGTATTTACGTTACCGATATTTTTAGGGCTGTATGGGAAAATGGTGCATGGATGAAAGTTATCGCAACAAATAAGAAGGCGTATCACAATTACAATCTGATTGAAAAATTTGAATGTGGACTTATGTTAATTGGTCCAGAAGTAAAATCTGTGCGTGCAGCACAAGTTAGTTTCACGGACAGTTTCGCATTTGTCGAGAAAGATGCACTGATGTTATATAACGTGCACATCAATCCATATGAACAAGCAAGCTACAATAATGTTGAACCTGCGCGCCCACGCAAATTGTTGCTTCACAAAAAAGAAATGGAACGTCTCAAAGGGCTCATGTCCCGTCAAGGATTAACCATCATTCCTACCAGAATCTATTTTAATGCGCGAGGGTTTGCAAAAGTAGAAATTGCTTTAGCTCAAGGCAAAAAGCAGTATGATAAACGTGAAGATATAAAGACACGTGACATCAAACGAGAAATCGATCGACGCATTAAAAATTAAAGATCAATGAAACATTTGTTCAAAAATAACGATGGGCAAGCATGGCAATGGGTTTCGTTTGCCTTAATTGCCGCGGTAGTTTGGGTTGTTTACGCTCCTTCTCTCATGCATGTGGCGCGGGCAGATCAGTTGATGTATCTTGCGGAAATTGGTCACAAGCAGAGTTTGTGGGATCTTACTTTTGGGAGCATTGACTTAAATCGGCATCGGCTATATAGTCCCGGCGATGAAGTGCTTTTTAGGCCGCTTGATTATATATTGCTTGGAATAGAGAAATATTTTTTTGGTAATGTGTTTATTTATTGGCAAGCTGTTGGCATATTTCTTCATTTGTTAGTTATTTGGTTATTGTTGAAATTGTTGCTAACGATTCATCGGGGGTGGCCAGCTGTGATGGCCACATGTTTTTTTGCTGTCTTGATGGTAAACATGGAGATGGTTATTTGGCATCATATTAACGCATATATGATTTTTGTGGCCGTCACATTATCTTTGCTACGTCGACTGATGGATTATTTATCAGGGAAGGCAATCAATGAGCGTGATTCATTAATTATTTTCCTTTTAACTTTAACGGGTTGTTTTACTCACGAAGTCGGGAATATTGTTGCGTTGTCTTTAGGTGTTATTTCATTTATTTTTTTAAAGCAGCACAAACATCTTTATCGCGCGTTTTTCTTATCGGTGTTGATTTATGTCTTAGCAAGTTTGACAAATGCAATTCTCCATCCCTTTGATACAACAATGTATCAGCATAATAAATTTTGGCAGGTCATAAAAGATGTGGCATATGCTTTGTATTGTTGGTTTTACGCTGGATTCTTTCCGTATGAGATCCCTTGGGCATTATTCTCACGCAATATGATGTCGCAAACAGTGGAAAGTTTATTTCATGGGTTTGGAAAATTTCATGTGGCTTCTTGGGTGGCAATAGTGTCGATGCTTGCGCTGGCAGGATGTTTGGTAAGATATTATCGACGCGATGAAGTGAAAGCCCCATGGATTGTTGGTATTATTTGTATAATCGTTATCATGGGGTATACGGCCATTATTGCGTT
This sequence comes from uncultured Planctomycetales bacterium, assembly GCA_964572155.1. Lineage (GTDB taxonomy): Bacteria > Omnitrophota > Gorgyraeia > Zapsychrales > Fredricksoniimonadaceae > JACQQW01. The sequence continues at coordinate 609,150 of CAZNDZ010000001.1, forward strand.
GGGTCGGGGTAGTCAGTGGGGCATATGGGATGTGGTCCGTGTAAATACGTATTACATGTATATCTTTTGGGTATTTTTGATTATAGCTTTTTATGCGTGCATTGACTGGACAAAGGTTTCTAAGCTATTGCAATGGGTGATTTGTGTATCATTGATGATCTTGTGTATGTTTAATGCCAATAAATTATATGCGTTAAATGAACAACAAGTCAGCGAGAATAATAAGATTGCGGTTTTAGTTCAAACGTTAGAGCTGCTCATCAAAGAACATGGGCATGAGAAAGATTTCTCATTTTATGTTGATCCAAAATATCCCGGTAATTTTATTTATGAAGGTTTGCGTCGCATTAATGAGCCTGACACAGTTAAGTATAGTTTTGCGAAGATCCTGTATCCAAAGTATTTCGAAGAGAAAACGCCAAAATATAAATTGCTTGTGAAATAAGAGGGACAAGAAAAGGACGCAATATGTTCTCAAGGAACGTATTGCGTCCTTTTTTATTACTTTTTCTTCAAGAGGTCGCGTATTTCTGCTAACAGGATTTCTTCTTTGCTTGGAGTTGGAGGAACGCTGGGTGCAGCTTCTTCTTTTTTCTTTAATGAATTGATGCCGCGGATCAACATGAATACCGCAAAAGCAACGATGGTGAAACTGAGCATGGCGTTTAAGAATAAGCCATATTTGATTGTTACGGCAGCCATGTCACCTTCAGCAGCTTTTAAGGTAAAAGCAAGATTACTAAAATCAATACCGCCGACCATGAAACCTAAAGGGGGCATTAAAACATCTTTGACCGCTGAATCAACAATTTTACCAAAACCTGCACCGATGATAATACCCACGGCCATGTCGATGATGTTGCCACGTAATGCAAATGCTTTGAATTCTTGTACGATTTTCATGCTTGAATCTCCTTGATTTGACGCGTTTCTTATTGTTTTTTCGATAGGGCAATAACGGCATCAACCCTGTTGTTTTCATCGTAGCTTACTTCGTAAGCCAATTCATCACCGCTAAATACACCTTCGGTAGGTGTACCAACCACTTCCCAAAGACCTAAGGTGAATACATCCGCCGCTCCGTGGAAAACAGCGCGACCAGCTTTAGCGCCGGCGCTATAACCTTGGGTAAATTTAAAAATCTCAAATTTTTTACCATCGCGCATTTCTGAGGCAATGGGTAAACCAAATTCTGCTAAGAGCACGCTACGCGGTGTGCCAACTCTAAACAATTTCACATTCAATTCACCGGGTTGTTTCGCGGCCATAAAAACAGAACAGCCCTGTGATGCCAAGACGAGAAATGCAGTTAAAATAACAAAAGCTTTTTTCAATGAAACCTCCTTAAAATTATTTACGTTTATGTTAGGGAAGCCAGCCGTAGCCTTGGCGAAGCTTGGTGGAGGTGCCGGGGATCGAACCCGGGTCCTTGAGTTTCTAAGGAGAGACGTCTACATGCGTAGTCTGTTTACTGAAATCTCGCTTTAAATCCCCCAACAGACAGGAAGGATGTTAAAGCCAGCTCTATAGGATCTCATCCTAACGTTAAGAGCAGCCATTAGGACCAGCCTGCTAGTGACAGTTTATCTTAGTAGCAGACATTCTAAGTAAACTGGCTAAGCTACTTGAGCTTAGACGAGGGCAGGAGCTTCGGCACCCTTTAAGATGCTTTCAGCTTCAGCCACGACGTTGTAGTTGTCGTTTGCGTTTAATTTGTGCCTGGATTGTTAACGGGGCCGACCAAGCATCCCCGGCATGCATTCTAACCTCGAGCTAAACAAGTCGAGACCAATCACCCCCATAAGAAAGAACTAAAATACTTGGAAAGGAGTATACCGGAATAGGGGGCGTTTAGCAAATTTTTGTTTAAAACAGAATTTATAATATATGCCTATGTAACGCGATTGTACGTGATAAAATCAAAGTCTACGTAATACATATTGCACAGGAGATACATATGGCACCCGCAAATGGTAAGCATTCGGATTGGTCGATTTCCGGTAAAGAAATGACAAAAGAGGCATTAAAGGCGTCGTTTCAACACAATCGACAATACACATTGTCGAAAGATGAATACACTGCCACGATGCATGATAATTTTTTAGCCCTGTCATTATCGGTGCGTGAACGTTTGGTTGAGCGCTGGATTAAAACACAGCAGCATTACCATAAAGATAATTCCCGACGAGTTTATTATTTATCCATGGAGTTCTTGATTGGCCGTTTGATGGGCAATAACATTTATAATTTAGGCATCGAGAAACAGTCTGCGGAAGCTCTAAAAGAACTTGGGATGGATATGGATGTTGTGCGGGAGCAAGAAGTTGATGCTGGTTTGGGTAATGGCGGTTTAGGTAGACTTGCAGCATGCTTCTTGGATTCTATGGCAAGCCTTGGCATCCCATCGCATGGTTATGGCATTCGCTATGATTACGGGATCTTTAATCAGAAAATTGTGAATGGTTTTCAAGTTGAGTTGCCTGACGAGTGGCTTCGTGCGGTGAACCCTTGGGAATTTGCTCGTCCAGAAAACACGGTGAAAGTTGCTTTTTATGGTCGGACGCAAACCTATCAAGATCAAAATGGTAAGTTAAAAGTCAAATGGATCGACACGCAAGATGTGTTGGCGGTGCCGTATGATACGCCCGTTGCGGGTTATAAGAATGATGTGGTTAATACCTTGCGCTTGTGGTCAGCGCGCAGTTCTGAAGAATTTGATTTCGATTATTTTAAAAGCGGGGATTATGATCAGGCTGTTTATAAAAAGATCCTTTCGGAGAATATTTCCAAGGTTTTGTATCCGTCGGACAATATAGATCAAGGTAAAGAACTCCGTTTAAAGCAAGAATATTTTTTCACCGCGGCAGCCATCGCAGATATTTTAAGAAGATATAAAGCGGAAAATTCCGATCTAAAAGAGTTGGCCAGTAAGGTGGTCATCCAATTAAATGACACGCATCCAACCTTAGCGATCGTCGAACTTATGCGCTTATTGATGGATGTCCATGACATGGAGTGGGTCGATGCTTGGGAAATCACGCAAAAAGTTTTTGCGTACACCAATCATACCTTGCTGCCGGAAGCCTTAGAGTGCTGGTCGCTGGATCTTTTTGAAAATCTTTTACCGCGTCACGCACAAATTATTTTTGAGATCAATGCGCAATTCTTAAGAACCATTGTGTTGCGGTATCCAAATGATCATGACCGTTTGCGCCGCATGTCTTTAATTGAAGAGGGTAATCCTAAGCGGGTTCGAATGGCCTATTTAGCCATCATCGGAAGTGCTTCGGTCAATGGCGTCTCTGCATTGCATTCGGAGCTTCTTAAAGAGCATTTGTTTAAGGATTTCTATGAACTGACACCGGAGAAATTTAATAATAAAACCAATGGCATAACTCAGCGGCGATGGCTGCTTAAAGCAAATCCTAAGTTGTCTTCGCTGATCACAACATCCATTGGGGATCAATGGGTTACCAACTTAACGCAATTAGAACAATTACAGCAATTTGCGTCGCAACAATCATTTCGCGATCAATGGTTTGATATCAAACGGCAGAATAAAGAGAGCTTGGCAAAGTATATTGCCGCCAACATGAATATTCAGGTAGATCCAACGTCGATGTTTGACGTCCAGATCAAGCGTATTCATGAGTATAAGCGTCAGATGTTGTTTGCGTTATATATTGTGTCGCAATATTTGCGCATTAAGCATAATCCTAATGATTTTATTTGTCCGCGCACCTTTATCATTGGGGGCAAAGCTGCGCCATCTTACCATATGGCAAAATTGACGATCAAGCTGATCAACAGCATTGCCGATGTGATCAATAAAGATAAAGATATGAAAGGTAAACTCCGTTTGGTGTTTTTGGAGAATTACCGCGTGTCTTTGGCAGAAAGAATTTTTCCAGCCAGTGATTTATCAGAACAAATCTCGACGGCAGGGATGGAAGCGTCAGGAACAGGTAACATGAAGTTCATGGTTAATGGGGCGCTGACGGTTGGTACATTAGACGGCGCCAACGTTGAAATGGCAGAACAAGTTGGGATGGATAATATTTTTATTTTTGGTTTAAAGGTAAATGAAGTAGAATCTTTAAAAGAGCGCGGGTACCGTCCTAAAGAATATATTGATCGTTCTCCCATGTTGGGCCAGATCTTTCAATTGATCCATGGGGATTTCTTTAGTCCAGAAATGCCAGGATTATTTGCGCCCATTGTGCAGTCTTTAATGCATCACGACACATATATGGTGTGCGCTGATTTTGATAGTTATTGCCAGATGCAAGATAAAATATCGACGATGTATTTGAATCGCGATGAATGGGTCAAGCGATCGATCATCAATGTCGCAAAAAGCGGGTTCTTCTCAAGCGATCGCACCATCCGTGAATATGCTAAGGGCATTTGGAATGTTCCCGTTAGTCACTAGAAAAAAATATGGAAACAATAAAAACAGGTATTTACGAGCACTATAAGCATAAACGTTATGAAGTCATCGACGTGGCGCTCCATAGTGAGACGGAAGAGCCTGTTGTGGTTTATAAAGCGTTATATAAAAGTGAGTACCCTGAGGGCACATTATGGGTGCGCCCACTTGCGATGTTTCAAGAAAATGTCACCGTCGATGGTCAAAGTGTCCCAAGATTCAAATTTGTTGGGCCTGCGACACATCAATTTCATCATCATTACCGCTCACCGTATAAACGCGCTTTGTTTTGTTTTATCTTAATTGCATTTACGATTTTGATAGGTACGATCGGCATCCACATCCTTGAAAACATGCCATATTTAGATGCCTTCTATTTTATCAGCATGATCGCCACCGCCCAAGGCCCCATCACCATTCCCCAAACAGCCGCAGGCAAGATCTTTGCAGTGGCAATGTCATTCATTTCCGTCGGCACAGTCGTTGCCGCCTTAGGTTTCTTATTTGGTCCTTTCTTTGGAAAGTTGTGGCATGTGGGTGTTGTTCGCCTTGAAAAAGACATGCACATCATTCCTCGTAAAGACAAACATATATAGGTGCAATTAATGAACGAAAATCCATTACGCTGGGACGCGCAAGGTGTTCCGCATTCGGTCATGTTCGATGATAAATACTTTTGTACGCAAGATGGGTATGCTGAGTGTTACCATGTGGCGGCGATAGGTAATGATTTGCCGGCGAGGTTTGCGGCGCTTGATTCTCGGGTACAAGGGACGTTTACGATCATTGAGACGGGGTTTGGGACGGGATTGAGTTTTTGTTGTGCGTGGAAGTTGTGGCAGGAAAAGGCGCCTGCGTCATGGACGCTTAAATTTATTTCGATTGAAATGTATCCGTTGTCGGGTGATGACATTGGCACGGCTTTAAGTTCTTGGCCTCAATTGGATGAATTGAAAAAAGCCCTGGTTGCAAAGTACAAGCCCGCAGCACGGGGACAAGGTCATTTTCATTTTGATAATCCGCGGGTGCATTTGATTTTAGTTTTTGAGGAAGTTGTTACAGCTCTTGAGGTTATAGCCCAAGAAAAATTGGCAGAGGGGGGCGCAGATGTGTGGTTCTTAAATGGGTTTTCACCTTTTAAGAATCCGCAGATGTGGCGCATGGACGTGTTTAAGGGGATGGTGCCTTTAAGCAAGGTTGGCACAACATTATCAACCTTTACAGTGGCGGCCGCAGTGCGTAGGGGCTTGGAGGAATGCGGGTTTTCGGTGTTGCGTGTTCCAGGATTTGGCACAAAAAAGACGGTGTTGTCGGGAGTTAAGAAGGCCTAATTCTTTAGCCTGATTTAGGTCGCTGGATTTCTTAAGAAAATGTGGTATAATTAATCTATTATGACGCAACAAACGTATCTAAAACACAACGCGGCTGTATGTATTATGGCTTCTCCAGTATGGAGAAATCACGCGGGAGGGGTGTGTTTTTAGTACGTAGTCATTTATAGATTTAGTTACAGGAGTACTTAAAACCACCGATCCTTGAAAAAGCATCGGTGGTTTTTTATTTTATAGTGTTTAAGAAAGGAGGGTAAAGCAATGGAATATAAGGTTTTATTAAGCTTCCAAGAAGCTTTGGTAAAGCAAGAGTTTGAGTCTTGCCAGAAGATCATCGCTGATGCAAAGCAATCTGGGATCAATCAAATTGAGATTGATGCTGTGATCGCTGCGTATTTACGGGGTGATGTGCGCGGAAAAGACAATATATCATATCCCAAAAACCGTTTAAGGTTTCTTAAGGAGAATTAATTAATGATTGTAATTGTTCTAGATAATCCGCTGGTATAGGGATGCCCATATTTTTTGCTTTTTGGGCATCCCCATACGCTTGAATGTAAAGTCCTAAGGTCTTCTGTGCAATTGATCGGTTAAAGTAAGCTTCCCCAAGCGATGGTTCAATGCTCAAAGCCGTACTAAAATCATCGATGGCTTTCTGATGTTGTCCTAACATGCCCCACATGGTGCCACGACCAATGTAGTTGCGTGCAAAGCCAGGTGATAATTCAATGGCTTTATTGTAATCAGCCAACGCTAACGTCAATTGACCTGTGCCATAATAATAATGCGCACGGTTGTTATAGCCCGAGAATGCGTCGGGATATGCGCGGATCACTTCATTATAAAAACTCAATGTGCTTTGCCAAACACGAGACTGTAGATGGGTTTTATAAATCATCAGGCCAATGAGAATAATGACAACGGTTTTTCCGACGCGTGATTTCCAAAGATTGCTTGAGAATATGCCAAGCAAGATACAAAATCCTAGGCATGGCAAATACATGAAGCGGTCATTAACGACGGACGCATCAACACCGACGTCGAAACGCAGTAAGAAGAAAATAGATAGAAAGAAGTATGCGCCAGCAAAAATGTATAACCTGCGACGACGCCAGATGATCAAAGACATTAAGGCTAATACAAAGAATACAAGGCTTAAGCCATATGCCCACGTATAAATATGCACGGGCATGGGTAGTTTATAGAAGGCATAAACATTGGCAGGAAATAAAAATTTCCAAATGTAGAAGCCACATGACCATATCCAAACAAGCAATGCGCTACTAAAATCTGCAATAGGATTGCGCATATTTTGCGCGTAGGTGATCCAACCAATACCGCCGGCAATTGCCATAAATGGGATCTTTTCCATCACGGTCTTTAGATTAAATCCTCGACGAAAATACCAATCTAATAAGAATAAAATCAATGGCAAGCTTAGCGCCATGGGTTTGCTTAAGATGCTCAACATTGCCCACACAATGGCAAAGGCATAGGCGCCTGAAGATTTATCCGTTATATATTTGGTATATGACACAAGGGCTAACATATAAAATAAGCTGTATAAAACATCCTTGCGTTCTGTAGCCCATGCGACAGATTCTACCTTCATAGGGTGAACAGCGAATACAAGCACGGCAAAAAATGCTGCCATAGATGTAATGTTTAAACGTTTTGTGAAGATGAAAACAATCCAACAAACCGCAATATGCAAAATGAGGTTATTTAAATGAAATATGAAGGGATTGAGCCCAAAAAAGAATTTTTCAACGGCAAATGAAAGGGTGGTTAAGGGCAAATAAATCTTGTTAATGCTTTGGGTAAAAATGAGTTGGATTGAATCAGGAAAATAGATGACCGCTGGGTTTAAGAAAATGTGTTGTGGGTCATCAAATTGCAGAAAACCTGCACTTAAGGCAGGCCAGAAAGCAAACGCGCACGCAATAATTACTATAAAAAATTTAATCATCGTTTATACTATAGAACATTATGCTTAAAAACAAAGCGCAAATTTGTGCATTTCTTCTCTGTTTAGGCGCGATGGGCATCATTGCATATTATGCCTTCGTGACCGTCAATTGTTTGGCTTACCCGTGGTGGGTTGGACTTGGCAGCGATGGTGATGGCACGTATGTGACCCAAACCTTGCTGTTACTTAACAATGGTCCTTTGGAATTGATTTTTCATCCAGGAGCCAGTGCGTATGGTTTGCTTGGGATCATCTTGCGTATCATAGGAAATTTAGATCCCACGCATGCATTTCTGTCATTATCTGCAATGCAAAATCCTGTGCAAGTTTTTGCGATGTTAGATCATGCCATGCATGTTTCTCGTCTGGTTGTCGTTATCCTTAATATGATATGCCTCTTGCTTTTCTGGCGAGTTTTGTATCAATTGAGTAAAAATCTTTTGATTGCGTTGGGGTTATCTGCATTCTTCATGACCACCTATTTTATGATGGAACAGCGGGCTTTTATCATTCGACCGGAGATCTTTAGTTTCTTTTATATGTTGTTGTGTGTCACGTTATTGATAAGCACACAACAACGCCTCGCATCAGGGCTGTCGGTAGGTATTTTTAGAATGATGGGCATAGGCATTCTTGCTGGATTAGCTTTCTTAGCAAAGTTCCAGACGTTGCCATTGATCGCGTGTCTCTTTATTTGGTGGGTTTTTGCAACATCCAGTAAATTTCAAAAGAATATCGAGACCCGCATCCTTTGGGTTGCTTGTGCTAGTGCGGTTGTGAATATTGTCATCATGCCATGGTCATGGCTCAAACGTCCTGATTTTTTATTAGATTTTTTAAAGAACTTATACTATTTGCGTGAAGAGCATCAGCTCTATGGGCCTGCACCTGCGAGTGTTGCACCTGTGTATGCAGTAGTCCTATTTTTATTATTAGCCATTTCTCTGGCGGCTGCATGTATAAGGCATCCTTATCAGAATATAGTCGCTAGGTATTTGATTAAGATAAATTTCTTTATTACAGGATTCATTGCGTCGTGTTATCTGGTTTTTTTAGGTTTAGGGCAGAGCATGGCTGCATATGTGGCAGCATCTAATCATTTATTATATTCTGTAACAACCAATGTTTTATACGGCGGGGCTGCAAATCATCGCATGATTGATCATAGGACATTCGAGGCGATCGTAAATGTTCATAATGGCAGTCAGATTCTTGGTGTGAGTGTATTATGGTATGTAGTTGCGGCAGCCTGCTTTTGTTTTATTCGCTTGCTACGATCATCGACGGAAAGAAATAAGTATGGGCTAGTCTTGCTGGTGTTTGCCATTGGCTTAACCATGGATATCTTGTCTACATTTAGGCAGTATTCCAAAGAGCAGGTCATCATTGTTGCGTCATATGCGATTTATTCTTTATCTGTTTACTGTTGTGGCCTAGCGTTATTATGTGCTTTGGAAATGCAAGTGCTGCGGCAGCGTTTAGGCAAGATGCAGATTCAAACCATTGTAAGTTTTGCATTAATGTTTAATATGTTGATTGTCGCCAATCACGTTTGGCGTCTGGAGCGCTGGGATGTGGTTAATCATCGGGGCCAGAACGCACAGCAAGAAATGTTAAACACAACCTCACAAGTGCCTGGTTTTTGGCACATGGTTTCACAAGGGAAGATTTAAGCATGATCAAACGCATCTTGATCGCCATCGTAGCGATTGTCCTTGTTGGTTCTATTTACGTCGCGCTCAATGCAAAACGTTGGGCGATGGCTTATATAAAGAAAGAAATCAGTGAATCATTACAAACCAAATCTGTGACGATCAAAGATTTGCGATTGCCGCTTCATGGCCCAATTGTCTTAAATGGGCTTGTGATCAAAAAAGATAATGTGATGGAATTAAATGTCAGCGACATTGTCCTTGATAAAGGCATTTGGTCAGTATTCAGTGGTAGTACCGGCGATATACACATTAAATCTGTTCTTGTGAATCAACTGATGATTCAAAATGTGCACTTAAACGTTTGGTGGCATAAGCAAGATTTGGTCTTTCATATTCTAGACGGCAAGATTTTAAATGGGACAATGAAGGGTAATGCCATTTTTGAATTACGAACGATACCAGCGTATCAAGCCCGTTTGGATTTAGTTGACATTAGCTTGCCAAAGTTCATCAATGATTTTAAATTGCAAAAGAAGTTATCATTATCGGGAAAAGTTTCAGGGGTGATTGAGGTTAAGGGCAGCGGCAAGAACTTTAGCATTATTCATGGTGATTTAAGTAACGTCGACAAAGGCGGTGAACTGATCATCGAAGACACGGTATTCTTAAAGCAAATGGTTAAGAGCATGAAGTTAGATAAGTATGCAGGATCAGAAGATTTAGTTGTGGCTAGTTTAAAACATTATCTTTATAATAAATTAAAAGCATCGTTGAATTTAGAGAAGGGCGATTTATTTTTAGAAGCGACGTTAGAAGGGGATGCGGGTAAGCGTAGTTTTCCCATTGTGTATCATGATTTTAATTTAGAAAGGTTAGGTTTATGAAAGAATTCCTCGTTGTAGTAGCATCAGCAGTATTCCTTGCCGGTTGTGCGCACATTACAGTTGATGCGCCAAAAGAGCCCATTAAATTAGACGTTACCATGCGGTTGGATATTTATCAACATATTCAAAGTGATATCGATGACATTGAAAATATGGTGAGCGGTTCTGGCAAAAAAGCACAAGCCAAAGATAAGCATAGCTTCTTAGAATTATTAATCACCAATGCGTATGCCCAAGAGGGTTTAGGAGCGCAAGTCCAAGAAGCGGTTGAACGTCGCAAAGCACGTCGAGATGAACTGATCGCTTTAGAGGAATCTGGGGCTATTGGCGAAAACAGCAGTGGCATGGTTGTTGTTAAGAAACCAGCTGGTAATGCCGCAGCCTTGGTCAGCGCTGAGAATGCCGATCGCAAGGCCATTTATCAAGCGGTTGCCGATAAAAATGGCAGTTCTGCGGATGAGGTAGCTGCTTTGTATGCCAAGCGTTTACAGAATGATGCGCCTTCAGGAACACCTATTGAAACAGACGGTGGATGGCAGATAAAGTAAAACTTATAGTCGCCTTTGGCGCGTGGCTTGTTTTAGGCATCTTGCTCTATGCTAAGACATTTCACGCGCCATTTCTTTTTGACGACGAGATCTTGATCCTTCGTAATCCGATGGTGCAAGATCTGACCCACGGGCTGGCATCGCTTAAAAACATATTTAGTTATCAACCCTCCCGCATCTTTACTAACTTAACGGTAGCGCTTAATTTTCACTTCTGTCATGTGGACACCTTTGGATATCATGTGACCAATTGGATGTTGCACATCTTGGTTACTTTAGGGGTATGGTATTTCACCCGGCAGATCATTGCCATCCATAAGATAACGACACAAATAGATGTGCCGTTTTGGGCGTCGTTACTATTTCTGGTTCATCCGTTGCACACCGAATCAGTCAGTTATATCAATCATCGCAGCAGCGTGCTTGTGACCTTGTTTTATTTGTGGTCTTTGATCTTTTATATCAAAGCGAGGGTGGGCAATGATGGTCGATATTTCATGCCTGCGTGTGTTTTGGCGGTTTTGTCTTTGTTGAGCAAAGAATCAGGGTGGACATTGCCTTTGGTGTGGATGTTGGCGGATGCAATGTTGATTAAAAAGCCAACGCCTAAAATTGTGTGGGGATCTTTGTTGGCATTATTGGTTGTGATGTTTGCCATTTTTGATTTCAAGGTCAAACAAATATTGATGACGCAGGTTTATTCTCAGTCGCACCGAGGAGATTTTTTAACCTTAGGGACTTATCTTTTAACCCAATTAAAAGTGTGCATCGTATTTTTAAGGCTAATGTTTTTCCCAGTTGGACTCAATGCCGATTATGATTTTGCCATATCGCATTCATTGTGGGAGCCACAAACAATGGGAGCGGCGGTGATTTTGATGTTGTTGGCTATAGCAGCTTTTCTTTGGCGTCATCGCTGTTGGTATCTGACGTGGGGGGTTGCGGCATTCTTTATTTCGTTATTAAGTCATTTTTTCCCTGCGCGTTACAATGTCATTGCAGAACACAAGTTGTATCTAACCTTAGCACTCATCATCCCCGTGGCTGTTTTGTGGCTTCATGATTATTCTAAAAAATATTTTATGGTGATCATAAGTGTTGTGATTGCAATTTTTGCTGTATTGACGATACAACGCAATGAAGTGTGGGCAAGTCCGATCAAACTTTGGCAAGACACGGCAAAGAAGTCACCTTTAAAACCTCGAGCACATTTAAATTTAGCCACAGCGTTGTTAAACCACGGCCAAGACAAGGAAGCAGAAGCGCTATTCTTTCATGTGATTCAAATAGCACCAGAATATTGCGAGTCTTATATCAATTTAGCGCAGATTGAAACTAATCGAGGCAATCTTGAGAAAGCATTGGCATATTCTAATCAAGCCATTGTGGTTAATCCAACGTTTGATATTGGGTATCTGCAGAATGGTTTCCTCAATGATCGCATGGGTCGACGGGAGGCTGCGATCAAAAGTTTTTCCGTATGGCTTAAAACGCATCCAAATGATGTGACCATCAGCAACCGTGTTAAATTTCTACAAAATCAATTGTAGAGACGCATGCCGTCTAAATTATGCAAATTTACTTTTATCGATGGCTTTGAGAAAGGCGTTTTCTTTGGTGATTTTGCCTGTTGTGACCAAGGCCATGAGGGAATCATCCATGAGTTGCATGCCTGCAGCGCGATTCATTTGAATCTCACTATTTAATTTGTTGGTCTCGCCGGATTGGATGATGTTCGATAACGCAGAAGAGCGCAATAAGATTTCATATGCCGCATGTCGGCGATTGCCATCCACGCTTGGAATAAGTTGTTGTGCGATGATCGCTTTTAAATTATTAGCTAAAATGGTTCGGATTTGATTCTTACGGCTCATGGGAAATGCATCCACGATACGGTCAACAGTTTTGGCCGCAGAGTTGGTGTGTAAGGTGCCAAAGACAAGGATGCCCATTTCCGATGCGGTGAGGGCTAATTCCATCGTTTCTGCATCACGCATTTCACCGACTAAGATAATATTCGCATCACTCTTAATGGCAGTGCGCAGTCCACTTGAGAAAGAAACTGTATCTCGCCCAACCTCACGGTGGGTGATCAGACATTTCTTCTTGGGGTGAATGAATTCAACCGGCTCTTCAATGGTGATGATCTTAAAAGCAAAGTTGGTATTAATATAATCAATCAAGGCGGCCAAGGTGGTTGATTTACCACTTCCCGTCGGACCTGTAACCAAGACAAGGCCAGACTTCCATTTTGCAAAGTTCTTGATGTGTTGCGGCAAATCCAATTCTTCAATGGTGCGAATTTTTGATGGGATCAAACGAAAAACAGCGCCGATGCCGTAAAAGTGTTTGAAGTAATTGGCACGCATGCGCGTATCGTTAAATGCATGGGCAAAATCTAAATCTCCAGTTGATAAGAAATTGCGCCATTCATTGGGTTCAGCAATGGGAGATAATAATTTAGTTAGGGATTCATTGGTTAAGACAGCGTCGCCAATTTCGATCAATGTGCCTTGCAAACGCATTTTAGGTTTTTGTCCTTCTTCTAAGTGAAGGTCAGAACCTTTGCGTTCGATTAAGATATTAAATAATGCATCAATTTCGGCCATTTTAAGTTTTTCCTAACATGGTCATCATCATGGCTGGGTTTGTCGCACGATCGAGGGCATCAGTGTTTGAAATGAGCCCGCCGTTGGCCATGGTTTGTAATGAGCTGTCCATCAATTGCATGCCAAAAGATCGCCCTGTGGTCATGACATTATTTAATTGAGATATTTTGCCTTCACGGATGGAGCTGGCAACAGGTTGATTGACAATCAAGACTTCGAATGCCGGAACCATGCCGCTGCCATCTTTTTTAGGGATGAGCTGTTGGCAAATAACGCCGCGTAATGATTCAGAGAGCATGTTGCGCATAATGCCTTGTTCGTCGGCCGGAAAAGAGTCGATTAATTTTGAAATGGTTTGCATGGCATTGACCGTGTTCATTGTACCAAACACAAGATGTCCTGTTTCCGCCGCTGAGATAGCTAATTGAATTGTTTTAAGGTCGCGCAATTCGGAAATGATCAAGATGTCGGGATCTTCGCGCAATGCCGCACGCAAGGCATTGTTTTGAGACATGGTGTGGCTGCCAACTTCACGTTGGGTGATCTGACATTTATTTGGTTTAAACACAATTTCAATCGGGGATTCGATGGTGATGATATGTTCTGCACGATGACCATTAACAATTTCAACAAGCGAGGACAATGTCGTGGTTTTACCGCAACCTGCAGGACCCGTCACTAGAACTAACCCTTGAGCCCATTTGGTTAAATTGATGCAAGCGTCCGATAAGCCAATTTCTTTAGGTGTTGGGATTTTAACTGGGATCAAGCGCACGGTTAATTCCCAACCATCACGCTGTTTCATTAAAGACATACGAAAACGGCCATTGCCAGGGATGGTGTGCACATATTCCGCATCTCCAGTGGCATCAAATACTTTAACAATATCGAGTGGCAATGCAGTGCGGATTAAATCTTCTGCTTTTTTTGCCGTCAATATTTCTTGAGACAGGGTGAGCAGTTGATTTAATTTTCTAAAGATCAACGGATTATTCGCAGAAAGATGCACGTCGGAGGCGCCTTGTTGCCGCGCCAGAATAAGGATCATATTAAGGTCAGATGGGATCGCACTCATGGAAGTGATTATAAAAATGAAATGATCAATAAACAAGACAATAATACATTTTGATTGCAGGGTATATTTTTGTTAAAGTGAACACCAATTAAACTTAAGGAGTGTATATGAAACAAATTTTATTATCTATTGTGTTGGTGTTCGGTTTTTCAAATATTGCTGCTGCGGCGCTTGTGACGGAAGAAATCAGTTATTCTGAAGGGTCGACGGCGTTAAAGGGATATTTAGCCTATGATGATGCCTCAACAGAAAAACGCCCAGGCATTCTGGTGGTACATGAATGGTGGGGGCATAATGATTATGCTCGCAAACGCGCGCGCATGTTAGCCCAATTAGGTTATGTGGCTTTTGCCGTTGATATGTACGGTGATGGTAAGCATGCAGATCATCCCGATCAAGCGGCCGCGTTTATGAAAGCGGTGGCAGAAAATACACAAATATCACAATCCCGTTTTCATGCGGCCTATGAGGTTTTAAAGAATTTTAGTTTAACAGATATTACTCGCATTGGCGCGATTGGATATTGTTTTGGCGGCGCCACAGTTTTAAAAGAAGCCATGGCAGGAACACCGCTTAAAGGTGTTGTGAGTTTTCACGGCTCATACGGATTGCCAGAGACTTTGCTTAAGCCAAATAGCATTAGATCAAAGATTTTAGTTTGCCACGGTGCAGATGATCAATTTGCCACCGCAGAGCAAATTGAGACATTTAAAAAAGCACTGGATGGGGCCAATGCCCAATACACGTTTAATGTGTATGCTGGTGCAAAGCATGGGTTTACAAACCCAGAAGCTGATACTTATGCCAAAAATTTTGGCATGCCGTTAGCCTATAATAAAGCTGCTGATCAGCAAAGTTGGGCTGATATGAAAGCTTTCTTTGCTAAATTGTTTCAAAATTGAAGTTTTTTAATTGAAAAAAATAAAGATATGCTACAATAACACAAAATTTAACGCTTTTATTTAGATGGAGGTCGATCGTGTTTATTCGTTTATTCTTCGCTGTTGTATTCTTATCTGTCATTTCTGGTTGCGCCACAACCCAACAAAAAGGCGCCAATGATCAATTGCAAACTCGTGTGATTGAATTAGAGAAAAAATTAGACGAGAAAGATTCTGAAATCGTTGATTTGCAATATGAAGTCAAAGATCTTCATAGCAAGGTTGCGAATAACAAAACAATGGTCATGCCAACAGAAGATGTTACAACTGCAATAACCTCCGCTGATAAAGCTGACGGTAAAGTGATCAAGGTGGATGTCAGTGCCACCAAAGTACAAACTGCACTGAAAAATGCTGGTTACTACACTGGCAAAGTTGATGGCAAAGCAGGCGCAGGCACCAAGGCCGCGATTGCTGCATTCCAAAAAGCTAAAGGTCTTAACTCCGACGGTGTTGTTGGGCGTAAGACATGGGACGCTTTAAAAGAATACCTTAAATAATTGTGATTGATCTAAATACCATTGGTGAAGAACAGCTGTTGCAAACGAGGCTGTGTGATTTGCCTATTGCCATCGAAGGCACATGGCTTGAAGCGTGTGTGTTGCAATTGCATGCGGAATTAAAGACACAAGGGATCTCATTTTTACCGTCGTGTTATTTAGCCGATGAATGGTTAACCCCCGAGGGTGAAGTTGTCATTGGTATTCCCTTTTACCTCGCCCATCCCACATTGATCAAACTAGAACATAAGATGATGTTAGAAGCCGAAGGTGAAGGCAAGACATGGTGCATGCAATTATTGCGCCATGAAACAGGCCATGCACTGACGTATGCCTATAAGTTAAATGAGCGCAAAGATTGGCAACGTGTGTTTGGTTCACCGGCGCAAGAATACGGGGATACCTATAAGTTTAAACCCTATAGCAAGAATTTTGTCAGGCACTTGGATGGTTTTTATGCACAGTATCATCCCGACGAGGATTTCGTGGAAACATTTGCTGTCTGGTTAACCCCAGATTCTAATTGGAGAGAAACATATCAGGCCCAAGGCGCGCTTGAGAAGTTAGAGTTTGTGGATCAATTGATGGCCTCCATTAAAGACAAGCCACCGTTAAAGAAAACAGGTCGGAAATTGTGGAGCCAAGCCAAGAGTAAAATGCTCTTAAGTAAATATTATAGTAAGAAACAATCAAGCCGAGAAGATTTGATTGATTTTCATGATGCACAACTCAATAAGATTTTTAAATCCTTGTCGCCGGAAGAATGGATTGCTTTTAAGAAGGAGCAACGCAAGAATAAGAATTTATTGCCAGCGTTTACTTTGGTTCAAGCGCATACGAAAAATTTGATGAATAGTGTTGACCGTTGCACCGGAGAGCGTAAATATATCATCAGTGGATTATTAAAAAATATCGCGCTGCGCACACGTCAATTGAATATGATTGTGCAGGGCGATGAGAAGGTAGCACTTGTGCAATTATCCGTCTATGTGACAAGCCTTGTTGCCAACTATGTGCATACGGGTTTATATCGAGGAAAAGGGCATCGATCATGAAAAAGAAATTAAATGTGCTGATGTTGTTTTACAGCCCATATCAAAAGCCGCGCGGCTACGATTACAAAGAAGAGTTTGCTGATCCAGATAATATGTACACGGAAAAAGATGTCATGCTCGCCTTAAAAAGCTTGGGGCATGAGGTGCGGCTGCTTGGGATCTTTAATGACATTGCACCCCTTTTTGAAGAAATCAAAGAGAATAAGCCTGACGTCATTTTTAATATGATGGAGATTTTTAATAATCAAACGCATCTAGAGAAGAATACGGCGGCCATCCTTGAGATGCTAGATATTCCTTTTACCGGTTCGGGATCTGGGGTGTTGTTCTTATGTAATAATAAGGCGCTAAGTAAGAAGATATTCTCATATCATAAAGTTAAGGTCTCAAAATTCACGACGTACTATAAGGGCAAGCGCATTGTTGTCCCTAAGAAATTACGTTTACCGGCGGTGATTAAGCCATTGTGTGAAGAAGCATCGCGCGGTATTTCGCAAGCATCGATTGTCGACAGTGTTCAAGGTTTCATTGATCGCATCAAATTTATCCATGACAATTTGCAGCTGGATGCGATTGCCGAAGAATACATTGAAGGCCGTGAGTTTTATGTGAGCGTTTTAGGTCATAAGCAAATCACGGTGTTGCCTGCCCGTGAAATGCTCTTTACCAATATGCCTGAAGGTGAACCACGCATTGCGACGTATAAAGCTAAATGGGATGATGCCTATCGTAAGAAATGGGGCATCAAGAGTGTGGCTGCGGCCAAGATTTCCGACGAGTTACAAGCTAAGATGGCGGATGTTTGCAAGAAGGCATATCGTGCCATGGACATGGACAGCTATGTGCGTTTTGATATTCGGGTGGACGCCAATGATGAGGTCTATATCATTGAGCCTAATGCTAATCCCTGCATTGCCAAGATGGATGAGATTGCCCAATCAGCGATTAAGGCAGGCATGTCTTATGAAGATTTAATACAAAAGGTGTTGGAATTGGCCATCTTGCGCCATGAAAATAGAAAGTAGCGTGTCATGCAGTTATCAAAATCGTTGGTCGTTTTAGATTTAGAAACAACAGGGACGTGGATTGAGAAAGATCGCATCATTGAAATTGCCTTGATCAAATTAAATCCTGATGGAACAGAGCAAACATTTGAAAGCAAGGTTAATCCCTGCATGCCCATCCCACCAGTGGTTAGTGAATTAACCGGCATCAAAGATGAAGATGTTAAAAATGCACCGGTGTTTACCATGATTGCTTCTAAAATCGTTGAGTTTATCGGTGATGCAGATCTAGCAGGGTTTAACGCTGAGCGGTTTGATATTCCTTTATTGAATCGTGAATTTAGCGACGTAGGGGTTAAGTTTGACATGAGCGGACGTATGATCTTTGATGCTCAAAAAGTGTATCACTTGCATCAAAAACGCGATTTGTCAGCAGCCTATTTGTTCTATTGTAAAAAAGATTTAAAAGATGCCCATTCTGCCCTTGCAGATACACGCGCGACATTAGATATTTTAGAAGAACAAATCAATTTATATGGCAATGGTAACAAGCACATTGACGCGTTAAAAGATTTTAACTACCGTCAGACCAGCGAGTATTTTGACAGTGACCGTAAGTTTCGTTGGTGGAATGGTGAGCTTTATATGACCTTTGGCAAGTATGCCAAGAAGGAATCCCTTCGCGTGATAGCCCAGAAAGATCCTAACTATCTGCAGTGGATCTTAGACAAAGACTTCAGTGAAGAAATAAAAGCCATGGTCCAAGATGTGATTAATGGCCAACATCCCAAACAGGCTTAAATTTGCGCTTATATAGATTATATGGTACATTTGCCGCATGTTCCAAAAGCACATCTGTTTAATCATTAGCCTATGTTTATTGCCCTTGCCACAAGTACATGCAAATGAAATGGTTTTGCCTGTGCCGGGCAAGATGGTTCAATTAAGCGCTGCCTACCAGCCCGCGATCCTCAAAGGCTTGACCGTTCATAAAGATAATCCTTTCATGTTCGACTTTTTAGTCGATGTAGGCCAAGACAAGTTACAAGGTGAGGCGTTAAAGCAAGAAGGCGATAAGTTCATTCAATATTTTCTAGCAACATTGGCTGTTCCTGAAAAAGATCTTTGGGTTAACTTAAGTCCTTATGAAAAAAACCGCACGGTGCCACAAGCCTTAGGCCAAACAGCCTTGGGGTCTGACCTTTTAGCTCAAGACTATATTTTAAAGCAATTAACCGCAAGTTTGATTTATCCCGAAAAAGAATTGGGTAAAAAATTCTGGGACAACGTCTATCAAAAGACACAAGCCAAGTATGGCAAAGTCAATATCCCAGTGAATACCTTTAACAAAGTTTGGATCATGGCGGACAAAGCCGAAGTGTACGAACACAATCAAACCGCCTTTGTAACGGACACCCATTTAAAAGTCATGTTAGAAGAAGATTACCTAGCCGCAAACAAAAACACCGTAGAGACGCGATTCATCGCGTCTCAAACATCAAATAAAACAACCCAAAACATCATCAAAGCAAGCGAAGCTTCCCTGTTGTCCAACAAAGTGTTGCAGGAAATCATCCTTCCTGAAATCGAGCACGAGATCAACACTGGAAAAAACTTTGCCACCCTAAGACAGATTTTTAATGCCATCATTTTAGCGACGTGGTACAAAAACAATTTAAAGCAATCGCTATTAAATGACGTCTATTCCAATCAAAACAAAGTCAAAGGCATCGACCTACAAGATCAAACCATCAACCAAGAAATTTACGAGCGCTATGTGCAAGCTTATAAAAAAGGCGTGTTTAATTACGTTAAAGACGGTGCACAGCCTAAGAAATATTTCTCCGGCGGTGTTGTCGGCCGCGTGCCATTGACAACAATCAATAAAGCGATGGCGTCACAAAAGGCAATTGATGATCCTGTTCATCAAATTGTATCATTTAAAGTAAGGTTAAATGATGCCGCCATGACAACAAGTGAGGCCATAGTAGAACTCATGGACATGTTGGTTAGTAATGATGTTGTTGATGATCAGATTATGGATGATATTGCGGTATATCTCATACGGCTGTATCGATCACATAAAGATAAATTAGAGATATTATTCCCTCAATTAATAGTGCATCCAAATTATAAGCATTTAAAGAACAAGATACAGGCCCTTTATGTTGCAACGGGTTATCCCACAAATGAGATGGGAAAAATATCAAAGGCATTGGTGGATTTTAATTGCTGGCATTATTGTTGGAATAATCTCTTAAGCTTAGAAAGGCAGAGGAAATTTTTCTATAATAAGGCAATGGCAAGCACAGTAAAAGGTAAGGGATTGTTAAAGATTTTAAGCGCTGGTGTTGGTATGGCGGTGGCAAGTTATTTTATTCCCGAAGATGGTCACAAGTTTTTATTCTTATATGCCGGTCTAGGGGTTACGGCGTCAGGCTGGTTGCTTTGGCATGCTTTAAATGCGCCTAAAGCAGATGAAGCGGCCAATGATTCTCGCTTCAATCAAGATCAGGCCATGAATGGTGGTATTGATTTTAAGGATAGTGCTCTTAAAACAAAATTACGTAAAGATGGATTGGGTGTGAGTTTTGCGGTGGATTCTGAGTTTATAGAAAGGGTCAAACGTGATGGTCTCGAGGGGTTAACGCCGGTTATTGTGCACATTGAGCCGGTGATCAATATTGCACCTCTGTTGGGTCTTCCTGTTAAAAACAAATCTTGAGATTTATTAGCAGAACGTATAGAATAACTCCCATTATATCAATGGCTTAGGGAGGAATTTGTTCATGAAAAATTTATGGATCGTTTTAGTGTGTATCGCAGCAGGCGTTGTTTTGTTTTCGTTAACCGTCAATAAATCAAAGCCCAATGAACCTGTTGCCATGATGGCTCAACCTGAGGTTGTTAAACAAGATCCAGTAACATCTCCGTCGATCGTCACAAGTCCAGAAGATGGCAAAGAAGCAGGTTTTACTATCCAAGTTTATTCATTTCGCGAAGCTGATCGTGCCGCAAGAGCTTTAGCAAATCTTAAAGCTGTAGGGTATAAAGCATTTCAAGAAGTCAGTGACTTAGGAGACAAAGGCACGTTTTATCGTGTGCGTATTGGTGGTTTAAAAGATGAAGCAGAAGCACAAAAAGTGTTGGAAGATATTCGTAAAAATTATGAAGGTGGATTTATCGTAAAACCAAAAAAATAAGGATCCCTATGAAGAATTTCTTCTTGTTGTGTTTGATCATGGTTGTATCGTTTGCAGGTTGTGCTACAAAAGTAACCCGCACGGATGTAAATGCTGTGACGGACTTTAGCGGTTCTTGGAATGATACCGATGCCCGTTTAACGGCAGAAGCCATGATTGCAGATTGCCTCAATGGTGTTTGGATCAATGAGTTTAACAAAGAAAAAGGTCGTACACCAACGGTGATCATAGGCAAGATTAAAAACAGGACTTACGAACATATCCGCAGTGATATTTTTACCAATGTCATGGAACGCGCATTAACCAATTCCGGTAAAGTAACATTCGTGGCAGATAAAGAAAATCGTGAAGAAATTCGTGAAGAACGTGCAGATCAGCTAGAAGGTAATACTGAACCATCGACCATATCCGAAAAAGGTCATGAGACAGGTGCTGATTTCATGATGCAAGGTTCCATCGAAGCCATCAAGGATGCGGTCAAGGGCAAGTACGCCATGTATTATCAAATCACCCTCGAGATGGTTGATATGAAGACCAACCAAAAACGCTGGATTAGTCAGAAAGAAATCAAAAAGATCGTCGAACGTCCACAAGTGAAGATGTAAAACACGTGCGATATTTTTTTCTAGTTTTCTTTATGTTAAGCGCAGTTTCCTGCGCGTCTGCATCCAAGAACATCCAACCCCAGATCAATAGTCTGGTCGCCGCCAATCGTTTAGATAAAGCATTGACCTTGATGGGCAATGATCCGTCCATTTATGGCCCACATAACCATCTATTGTTTTGGTTAGACAAAGGCATGATCGCGCATTTAAATAAGAAAACTCAAGAAAGCATTGATGCTTTCGAACAAGCCGAAAAATTAAATGAAGTCCTTTATACAAAATCCTTGAGTCAAATGGCCAATACGTGGATTGTGAATAATGCGAAAGAAGATTATCGTGGCGACGAGCAAGAATATGTGATGGTCAATGTCTTTCAAGCGTTTAATTTTGCTGCTATCGATAATATTGATGAGGCCTTGGTCGAGGCAAGGCGTTTGGATTCAAAGTTAAAGACGATTGGCACAAGATATCAAAACCCTTTTGCATATTTTTTAAGTGGTTTGTTGTGGCATGTGTCCAAAGAGCCTAATGCCAATGAAGATGCGGCCATTGATTTTCAAAAAGCTTTGGGATTATATGAAAATCCACCTCAGATCTTAAAAGATTTATTACAAGAAACGAAATCTCTACGCAATAACAGTAAAGCCCGCATTTATGTTGTTGAATATACAGGTTATATTCCAATCAAAGTCGCTGATGCCTTTCCACTTCCATTAGACGGGGGTCATTTGACTAAGTTTAGTTTTCCGCGTTATCAAGACCGTTATAGCGAGGTGAAGTCATCACGTTTTAAAATACGTCATGGTGGTATAGCCGATGTGCAGGAATCGCAAGTTGTTTGTGATTTAGGGGCTTTGGCTAAGAAGATTTTGGATGCCAAAAAAGCGTCGATCAATGCCAAGGCGGTTATTAGGCCATTATTAAAGTATGGCGCACAGAAGGCTGCAGAAATTCCCGTGCGAGATAAAGGCGGGGATTTAGCTGGGGATTTGATGGGTGTTGCTGGTAGTATTTATAATCTTGCAAGCGAAGAAGCGGATGTACGCACATGGCAAACTCTACCCAATCAAATTAGACTAGCGGTCTTTGATGTCGACGCCGGTACGTATGACATTGAAGTCGATGATTTAGATGCAGATGGCTCAACGATCAGTCATAGAGTGGTTTCAACCGTGACAGTTAAACATGGTGACAATAAATTCATTATCAGTCGTAGTTGGCTATAACCCAAAAAACCATTGCGACGCATTGGGATTTCCTATAGAATGAAGAACTTATGAAGATACTCATTGTTGATGATTCCATGATGGACCGCAAATTAATGTCGCGCATCTTACAAAAAAGCGAGATTACCCAAGAGATCGTCGAGGTTGAAGATGGGGAAAAAGCGTTGGAAGTTTTAGCTGAGCATTATTCCGAAATTTGCGTCGTCCTCTTAGATTGGCAAATGCCAAAGATGTCTGGCATCGAAGTATTAACTGCAGTTGCTAAAGTTCCTCTCATTGCTTCTGTGCCAATTATCATGGTGACAGCCTCTGGTTCTGAAGAGAACAAGAAGATGGCACGGGATGCAAATCCAAATTTGGCAGGTTATTTGGTTAAGCCATACAAAGCAGATGATTTGATAGCCGCTATCAAACCTTTTTTAAAGTAATTTATGGCTGAAGATAAAAACTCCTTACGGTGGTCGCTTCAAAAGATCAAAGAGGCTTTTTTTGAGAAACCTCAGACTCCCGAAGAGCATGCCAGTGAATTGATTGATATGTCGATCGCTTTGTCGGTTGCGATCAAGAAAGTTTTTTTTGAGAAATCAAAAACACGTTTTTCTCAAGATCCGATCATTGCAAAGAAAGCCATTGTTGCCTTTAGCGGTCGTTTGCGCATAGATGCGATGGAGAAGTTTAATCAAACAACCATCCTATCTGTGGTGCATTATTATAAGAATCGTGCAGAGATCGAAGCGCATAAGGCGCCGTTGGGTTTATTGATCATTTATTTAGATCGAAAATATATCCCTGAAATGTTGCGCTTGTTGCAGTACCCTTATATTGATTACGAAGATGATAGCGAAGTGTTAGATGGGGCTGGTGCCATGATTAACTTATTTGCTGGTTATTTCAAGCATGAGTTAAAAGCCTTGGGGTATGAGGACTTAGAGATGTCTCATTTTCAAAGTTATGTTAATAAAGCGCCTATGGGCGTTGAGTACCCACGTAAAGAAACAGATCGTTATGAATTAGCCTTTAGCATTGAAGATCAGAAGCGCTTGGTAGTTGAAATGGTGATGGCACCATTACCTAAGAAATCAGAATAAGTGGGAGTGTGTATGTCAAAAAAAGTTTTGGTTATTGATGATGATCCAGCATTGGTAAAAATGGTCGATAGTTTTCTTACAGCTCATGGATACAAAGTAACTGTAGCGACCGACGGAGATGAGGGGATTTTGAAGGTTAAGAATGATAAGCCTGATCTGATCGTTCTCGATGTGCAGATGCCAAAGATGAATGGATATACATTTGTGCATGAATGCAAAAAAATTAATGCGGCATTGAATATTCCGATCATAGTCTTAACTGCGAAGCAAGGGATGGCAGAAATTTTTAAAGTCGAAGGTGTTAAGGAATATATGACAAAGCCTTTTGCTATGGAGAAGTTACTGGAATCAGTTAAGAAGCACCTCAATTAAAGAGGGTGGAAGGGAAGTGCGTATGAGTAACATTGATTTGAAAACCTCAGGAATTAATGCGTATGAACAATGTTTTCATAATTTGTCTTTTGACGAATTATATAAACATGAAACAAATCCTGCCTTACAAGGGTTTGAAAAAGGGGTTGTGACTTCATTAGGTGCTGTGTCTGTAGATACAGGAAAATTCACGGGTCGTTCACCTAAGGATAAATATATCGTGAAGGATGCAACCACCCAAGATTCTGTATGGTGGGCAAGTGGTGAATCTTCAGGGTCTGATAATAAACCAATCACCAAAGAAACATGGGCGCATTTAAAAGAGATCACCGTTAATCAATTAAATGGCAAGAAACTTTATGTCATGGACGGTTTTTGTGGCGCTAATGCATCAACCCGGTTATCCGTGCGTTTGGTGACGGAAGTAGCTTGGATGGCACATTTTTTTAAGAATATGTTTATTGCTCCATCCGCCGAGGAATTAAAGAATTTTAAACCAGACTGGACGGTTTTAAACGCATGCAAGGCCACTTGTGCAGATTTTGCCAAACATGGTTTGCGTAGTGAAGTTTTTGTGGCTTTTAATATCGCCGAGCGAATGACAGTTATTGGTGGGACGTGGTATGGCGGGGAAATCAAGAAAGGTATTTTCTCGATCATGAATTACTTCCTGCCACTTAAAGGTATTGGTGCATTTCATTGCTCTGCTAATCAGGGCAAGAATGGCGATACCGCGTTATTTTTTGGTTTGTCTGGGACTGGAAAAACCACTCTATCGACGGATCCAAAACGTGCACTCATTGGTGACGATGAGCATGGTTGGGATAATGATGGTGTATTTAATTTTGAAGGTGGTTGTTATGCCAAATGTATTGGTTTGACGCCCGAACGTGAACCAGAAATTTTCGCCGCAATCCGACGAGATGCGTTATTAGAGAATTGTGTGGTGGATGACAAAGGTGTGGTTGACTTTGCATCAAAAGCAAAAACCGAGAATACCCGTGTTTCCTATCCGCTCAATCATATTGCCAATATCGTAAAGCCTGTTTCTAAAGGCGGTCATCCAACCAAGATTATCTTCTTGGCATGTGATGCCTATGGTGTTTTGCCTCCTGTTGCTAAGTTAACCAAAGAACAAGCCATGTACCATTATTTAAGTGGCTATACCGCTAAGGTTGCAGGGACAGAGCTTGGGGTTAAAGAACCTTCGGCCACGTTCTCAGCATGTTTTGGGAAAGCATTTTTAAGTGTGCATCCTACGAAATATGCGGATATCTTAGCCAAGAAAATGCAAGAGCATAATGCCAGTGCCTATTTGTTGAACACAGGTTGGATTGCGGGTCCGTATGGTGTGGGGTACCGCATCCCACTTAAAGAAAACCGATTGTCCATCGACGCTATTTTAGATGGCACCTTGGATAAAGGGCCTTTTGATGTATTGCCAGTCTTTAATTTGCAAATCCCACGCGCAGTTAAAGGGATTGAAGATAAGTTATTAAACCCACGCAACTTATGGGCGGATAAAGCAGCATATGACGCACAAGCCATTAAGTTAGCGGGCATGTTTATCAACAATTTTAAAATCTTTACCGATACACCAAACGGCAAGGCCTTGGTTGCAGCAGGCCCACAAATAGAGCTTGCACAAACAGGCCGTTGATATGGTATAATTGATTGATGAAAACATTAGGAAAAACATTAACAGCAGTATGTCTGGCCGCAAGTTTCCTTGTGGCGTCGATATATTGCTGTTGTTTTTCTTTTATTCAGTTAGAAAAACAAAAGCATGGTTGTTGTCCAACTAAAGCTTCTAAAAATGAAAAGTCTTCCAAGCACGATTGTCCACACTGCAATAGTTCATTTAAAGCCGATTTAGCAACCAAAGACGCACCTCAAAGTGTTGTTCTAAGCGTTACGCCAATGGCAGTTCCATTGGGGCATGTGGTTTCCCATGTACCTATCTTGGTTGAAAAATCCCTTTTTATTAATGGGCCGCCTGGCCCAATTTTTACAGTCCCGCTCTATATTCAACATCACGCCTTACGCATTTAATATTTCCTTCTAGATAAAGTTGTTTTCTTTATTAAAGGGGGACGTATGCGTACATTATTTCAAATCATATTAAGTTTAGTTTTGGTAGCTACTTCAAGTTTAGCTTTTGCAAAGGATGATTACTATTGTCCAATGCACACGTCGTATCACTCAGATAAACCGGGTGCTTGTCCAATTTGTGGGATGAATTTAGTTAAGGCAGAAGGCAAAGCTAAATCTGTTGGCATTGTGCTTGATATCCCTCAACAAGAGCTCATTGGGATTAAGACGGTTGTTGCCAAGCACATGCCTTTAACAAAGATTATCCGCACATCGGGTTATGTGTCGACCATGCATGATGTTTATGTGTTTCAAGATGAATATATCAAGGCATATAAAGATTATGTGAATGCTTTTCGTGATCAGAAACGTTTTGAGCATGCGCGTCGGAATTCTGAGGCACATCGTGATGTGCAGTTAAAGCTTCATGAGGCTGAAGATAAATTGCTGCGTTTTGGTTTCAGCCATTCTGAGATAGAAAAGCTACAAAAATATTCTTGGGTGACACCTTGGGAGCAGTCGGGCTTATCATTCTTTAATGATGATCAGCATTTTTGGGTGGTTGCTCAATTCTATGAACAAGATTTGGGTTACATTGAAGCTGGACAAGAAGTTCGTGTCGAGATTCCTGCATACCATGAAACTGTGTTAGCAAAAATAAAGACAGTTGGCCAAATCATCGATCCACAAACACGAACCGTCAATGCATTGATTGAGATTTCTGATTATCGTGGGGAGTTGGCAGGTAACATGTTTGTTAATATCTTAGTTGATGTGAAGCTTAATGATTTTGTGATGGTGCCCCAAGATGCTGTTATGGACACGGGCTTACGTAAAATTGTTTTTGTTGAAACAAGGACAGGTGTATTTCAAGAAAGAGACGTTGAGGTTGTTGCCTTAGGAGACAATGGTTGGGCGATTAAGTCGGGGTTGATGGCAGGTGAGAAAGTTGTCGTCAATGGCAATTTCTTTTTAGATTCTGAAAGTAAGATGCGGGCTTCGATTGATGGAGGGAATGATCATGATTGAGAAAATCATTGATTTTTCAGCTCGCAATAAATTCTTAGTGCTTTTACTGACGGGCTTTGCGTTGGTGATGGCCGTATGGTCAACTAAGAATATAGCCTTAGACGCTATCCCTGATTTGTCGGATACCCAAGTGATTGTTTATTCAAAATGGGACCGCAGTCCTGATGTCATGGAAGATCAAGTGACGTATCCCATCATTACTTCTTTATTAGGCCTTCCGAAAGTTAAAGATATCCGAGGCTTTTCAGATTTCGGATATTCTTATGTCTATGTCATATTCAAAGACGGTACAGATTTATATTGGGCGCGCAGTCGCGTGCAGGAATATTTATCAAAGATCACGACGAGCCTGCCTCAAGGGGTTAAAACACAATTGGGTCCAGACGCGACGGGTGTTGGCTGGGTCATGCAATATGCGTTGATTGACAAAAGTGGAAAGCATTCGTTACAAGAATTGCGTAGCATCCAAGATTGGAATTTGCGTTTTCATTTACAAAGTGTCCCAGGTGTTGCGGAAGTTCCATCGCTGGGAGGCTTTGTTAAGCAATATCAAATTAGCGTTGATCCGCTGAAGCTGCAGGCTAATAAAATCCCTATTAACAAAGTTATTGCAGCGGTGCGAGATGCTAATCAAGAAGGTGGTGGTCGTCTTTTAGAGTTTTCTGGTGCTGAATATATGGTGCGTGGGCATGGTTACCTAAAAGGTGTTAAAGATTTAGAGAGCATTGTTATTAATACATCAACCAATGGAGTTCCTTTACTTTTAAAAAATGTGGCGAGTGTCAATGTTGGTCCAGACATGCGTCGTGGTGTCTTGGATCTTAATGGTCAGGGTGATGTGGTTGGCGGCACCATCGTCATGCGGCATGGTGAGAATGCCTTGCGTGTTATTGATGCGGTTAAGGCGAAGCTTAAGGATTTAAAAAGTAGTCTTCCTGAAGGTGTTGATGTTGAAATCACCTATGATCGATCAATATTGATTAATAGTTCGATTGAACATTTACGTCGACAACTGATCGAAGAAATGATCATTGTGAGTTTGGTTATTTTATTGTTTTTATGGCATTTGGCATCTGCGGTTATCCCAATCATCACCATCCCTATTAGTGTTTTATTGTCGTTTATTTTCTTAAAGTCGATGAATTTGACATCTAACATCATGTCCTTGGCAGGCATTGCCATCTCGATTGGTGTGCTTGTCGATGGAGCCATTGTGCAAATGGAGAATGTCTATAAACGCTTGGAAGAATGGCAAGCTGATGGGAAAAAGGGGCCTGCGGCACCGGTCATTTTAAATGCACTTAAGGAAGTAGCACCGTCGGTATTCTTTTCTTTGTTAGTCATAGCCGTATCCTTTTTGCCGATTTTTACACTCGTTGATCAGGAAGGTCGATTGTTTAAGCCTTTGGCATGGTCTAAGACATTTGCCATGGTCATAGCTGCGGTTTTAGTGATCACGCTTAACCCAGCACTACGGATGATGTTTTCTGGAGATAAAGGTCGCTATTATCCAGAGCACAAGCACCCCATCAGCCGTGTTTTATTTATGGTTTATGAACCAGTATGTCGCTTTGTTTTAAAACATGCTCGTGCTGTGATCATCGCTAGTGTTTTACTTGTTGCGACAACAATTCCTGTGTTTCTCAAGCTTGGTTCCGAATTTATGCCTTCATTATGGGAAGGGCAAATCTTGTATATGCCAACGACCATGCCTGGCATATCGATCCAAGAGGCGCAGAATTTACTACAAAAACAAGATTTGATTTTAAAGTCATTTCCTGAAGTGGAGAAGGTCTTTGGGAAAGCTGGAAGGATGGAAACAGCAACGGATCCAGCACCCTTGTCGATGATGGAAACGGTGGTGCAATTAAAACCCGAACATCAGTGGCCTGCCGTTAATGGTAAGAAAAGGTCACATGAGCAATTGGTAGAAGCCATGGACCAAGCGTTAAAAATACCAGGGACATCTAATGCATGGACCATGCCAATAAAGAACCGCATTGATATGTTATCAACAGGAATTCGTACGCCCATTGGTATAAAAGTGATGGGTAAGGATTTAGCTGAAATTGAAAAGATTGGTTTACGATTGGAACATATTTTAAAAGATGTGCCAGGGACGCGTAGTATTTTTGCTGAGCGTGTTACCGGCGGATATTTTTTGGATATTGACATTCGTCGCGATCAGATTGCTCGATATGGTTTGAGTGTTAGTGATGTGCAAATGGTCATTAATGCTGCCATCGGTGGCGAAGAAGTGACAACCACGATCGAAGGTAGAGAGCGCTATAGTGTTAATGTGCGATATCCTCGGGAATTACGTAACAATGTGCCAAAACTAGAAAGGGTGATGGTTGCTAATGAAGAAGGTCAACAAGTGCCTTTAGGAGCAATTGCCAATATCACGATGAACAGTGGCCCTGCCATGATTCGCGATGAGAATGGTATGTTGACGGGGTATGTTTATGTTGATGTTAGAACGAGTGACATTGGTGGTTATGTAAATTTAGCAAAACAGAAAGTCGCCGCAGCTTTACAAATGCCCACAGGTTATACCTTAGTTTGGAGTGGGCAATATGAAAATATGTTGCGTGTCCAAGAACGTTTAAAAGTTGTTTTGCCTCTGACGATTTTGATCATTGTTTTGTTGTTATATTTTAATACCAAGTCATGGGTTAAAACAGGCATCGTTATGCTGGCTGTGCCATTTTCGTTGATTGGTGCAGTTTGGTTGTTATATGTGTTGGGGTATAACTTATCCATCGCTGTTTGGGTTGGTATGATTGCACTTATGGGTCTTGATGCTGAGACAGGTGTACTTATGTTGTTATTCTTGGACATGTCATATAAAGATGCAGCTAAGAAGAACAAACTTAATAATGATGAGGAATTACGTGAAGCTGTCGTTCATGGGGCGGTACAGCGGGTTCGTCCAAAGATGATGACGGTTATGGCGGCCATGATGGGGTTGATGCCCATCATGTGGTCTCATGGCAGCGGTGCGGATGTCATGAGCCGGATTGCCGCGCCGATGATTGGTGGGCTTGTGACTTCATTTATTCTTGAACTTTTAGTATATCCAAGCATTTTTTATCTATGGAAAGCAAAGGAGCTTTCCATTAAACTAAACAGCAGTAAGATAATCAAGGAGGCAGTATGAAAAAGTTGTTCGCTTTAACAGTCGCAGTAGGTTTGGTATTAACAGCATCTATGGTTCGTGCAGAAGGCATGGCAATGGCCAAAGAAGAGGCAGCAGATGTCGTCGAAGTTGTTAATAAAATTTGCCCTGTTTCGGGTGAGAAAATTGGTGACATGGGTAAAGGGGAAGTAGTTGAATATAAGGGAAAGAAATACACGTTGTGTTGCGGTATGTGCAAGAAGGATTTTGATAATGATCCAGATATGTACGTCAAGAAAGTTGAAGAAGAAATGGCTGCATCAGCAACAGAGAATAATTAGTATTGATGTTAGAAAACTTACATCCCAAATTGGTGCATTTTCCAATCGCCTTGATTTTAACGGCTGGGGTGTTTGATGTTTTGAGTCTGATTTTAAAGAAGGAATCATTGCATCAAGCCGCTAGGTATGTCTTTAACCTAGCGGCTTTCTTTTCTGTGTTAGCTGTGATCAGTGGTTTACAAGAAGCGAATCACCTGCAATTAAATCATCCCGTCTTAACATCACATCGTTTTTATGCTATTGTCTTAGCAGTCATTTCAATCTTGTCGGTTGGGGTACTATTTTTTTTACCAAAGCGATTCGTGCGTCCTGTCTTCTTCGGGATGGTTTTATTCTGTGCTATACTTGTTATAGTGGTTGGCCATTTAGGTGGACAAATGGTTTATGAGTATGGTGTTGGCGTTGCGCGTTAACGGTTGTTGAGGGATATATGATCAATGATATCTTATTAGCTTTTGTGCCCATGTTCTTTGCCATCGACCCTGTTGGCATATTGCCTATTTTTATGGGTTTGACAGCGGGATACGATGCCAAAGCAAAAAAGAAGATTATCATCCAATCATTGATAACTGCGTCCTTATTAGCTGTGGGTTTTATATTTTTAGGACGGTTTATATTTAAGTTTTTAGGCATTAGCATGGGTGATTTCATGGTCGCTGGTGGGGCTATCCTTTTTTGTTTATCCATCTTGGATCTGAGTGGTCGAGGGAGAAGCTTGGTTAATCAGCAAGATGAGGTTGGCGCTGTACCCATTGGAACGCCGCTGATTGTTGGGCCGGCTGTTTTGACCATGTGTTTGATTCAAATGACACAATATGGTTTTGCCATCACCTTGGCTGCGGTATTCTTAAATATGATCATTGTAGGCGTTTTATTTTTCTTTGCGGATTTCTTTATATCGATTGTCGGAAAGAATGGGGCCAGAGCCCTTTCTAAAGTTTTGTATCTATTGTTAGCTGCCATTGGCGTCATGATGATCCGTCGGGGGATCTTAGAGATGATCGCGGCAAACCACATCTAATATGGCCATTAAGATTATTCAGCGGTATGTCTTCACATTCTTCCTAACGTTATTTTCGTTGGTAGTTTTCGTCGTAGCTATTGTGTATTTTCTAATCGCAACGCCTATTGGTGGGCGATTGTTGGTGCATTACCTCTTATTGCAATCAGCACAAACCGCCTCTGTCAGCCTTGAATCATTTTCAGGAAACCTTAAAGAAGGGATGCAATTTAAGAATGTTCAGATTAAGAATTGCCCAATTCTTGGAACAAAGACAATTGTAACGGCGCAACGCATGGATGTTCGCTTACCTGTTTTGGATCTAAGTAAGATTGAAGTCACGATTTTTAATGCGCGATTAGATTTGCCTAATAGTGACCCGATGTTATTTCATGCCTATATCAAAGATGGGAATATTTCTGGTGATGTTGAAGCAAAGATCCTGGATATATCCGTATTATTGCAAGCATTTTTGAAAACGGATTTGTATAAGATGGTGCATGGTACAGCATCTTCGGCGAAGTTCGATGTCAGTGGGAGCGTCTTGAGTCCTTCTGTGAAAGGTGGTTTTGTCGCTGATAAAGTAACCTATGGTGATAAAGTAGTGCGGCAAATTTTTGCTAAAGTAGATGTAACCTTGGCCTATGCGAATGATCAATGGCAAATGCGTGGATTGGTACTTTTAGATGGTGGTGAAGTGGATGTTAATAAGAATACGTTTAACCTTGAGTTAAGTAGGATTACTTTTAAAGAGAACATGATTGATCCCGACGTTGATATCCGTTGCACCATTCATAAAGATATCTATGACATTGACATGCGCGTATTAGGAACAATCAAATACAATAAGATCACCGCTCAATCAGATCCTTATTTAACACAAGAAGGCGCATTCATGTTGCTTGGGATGGGCAATTGGTCTCCACTAAACAATGCGTCACTAAATCTTCAGAGCGATGCCCAATCCATGGGTATTAAGAGAAAATTAGGTGAGAACTTAAATGTGGGTTATGGTTATGAGCAATCGTCAGAGAATTTTAGAGGAGAGTCTAATTCCATCCAATTTTTGCAAGGTCAAATGTCCTTGTCTGATGGACTTTCAGTTAACGTCGAGAAAACAATTTCTTCCTCTCATGAGAGGGATCGTTTTAATAGCACTAACATTGATCCAAGAAAAGATAACGAGTCGCGCATGTATTTGAAGTATCAGAATAAGTTTTAATGTTAAGCTTACAATCCATGCAATTATCTGTACAATCAATGCGCCTTTGTTATAATGCAGTGAATCATTTATTGACTACTATATCGAAAAGGAAAATGTCATGAATAAGTTAATGCTCTCATTAGTTGCTGCGGTAGGTTTGGCTTTATCATCCAATGCATTTGCAGCAGATGATACCGTTGGTGCTGGCAAATTAATCAAGGTTGATTACACGTTAACTGTCGATAATAAGCAAGTTGAATCATCCATTGGCAAGCAACCGCTCGAATTTGTGATGGGCAATAGATCGATCATCCCAGGATTAGAAAAAGGGATTACAGGGATGCATGTCGGCGAAGAAAAGATGATCACCGTGGCGCCCGCTGATGCTTATGGTCAACCTGATGCAAAAGCTATTAAAGAATTTCCTAAGACATCCATGCCTAAAGATATGGAATTAAAGCCAGGCTTAGTGCTGCAAGCGAGCGCTCCCGATGGAAATAGTTTTCCTGCGACAATCAAAGAAGTTAAAGCAACCACGGTGTTGCTTGATTTCAATCACCCATTGGCTGGTAAACAATTGCAATTTAAAATTAAAATATTAGGCGTTCAACCAGCACCTGCGGCTCCAGCTGTTGGTGTAAAGAACTAAGCGATACGACTATGATAAAAGAAGTGATTCACGCAACAAAATTATCCCAAGTAATGGCGCAACCGGTTATCACGGTTAAGACGCAAGATGAGTTTCATATTGTTTGGGAAAAGATGGACCTGTATGATATTCGCCATTTGCCCGTTGTTAACGACTTGGGATGTTTGGTTGGCTTAATCACAGAGCGAAGTTTATATAAGATACATTCTCCAAGAAAATTGGAGGATGGATCTTGGTATTATGATTCAGATGTGTTAGATGGTTTTATCTTAACAAAAGTTATGCAACATAATCCATTTACCCTTAAAGAAGACAATACCTTAGCAGAAGCGATGAAAGCCATGACACAATTTAAATATGGTTGTATCCCTATCGTTAATAAGGATTTGATCCCAGTTGGGATTGTCACGCGCAACAATATCATCAAACATTTTCTAAATCATGCCTAATACGGATGCATTATTTTACATGACCCTTATCACAGGCGCTGTGATAGGGGTTTTGTCTTTTCGACAAATGAAGTTAAAGAGCCAACGCCAAGAGCGTGTCATCAAAGAGTTGCAAGAAATGGTGGCCGTTCAACAGCGACAGTCTACGACGGAGCGAAGTGAGCTTAATGTCATCTTGTCGAGCATGGTCGAGGGGGTTTTGGTTATTGGTCGTGATGATAAGATTCAGTATATCTCGCCAAATGTTTCAGACATGTTTGATTTTCGTTCTAAGGCTTTAACGGCGAAGTCATATTGGGAGGTTATCCCTCACGGGCAAATCATTTCAGCCATTAAAGAAACATTGCAATCTTCTAAAGCGGTGTCTCGGGAAATTGTGTTGTTTCAGCAAACGGATATTGTTTTTAATATTCAAGTGTCACCTGTAATCAACGACGGGCTGTTGATGGGGGCTGTCGCTGTTTTTCATGATATCACCGAGTTAAAGAAGTTATTAAAAATGCGCTCTGAGTTTGTTGCCAATGTATCTCATGAATTAAAAACACCGTTGACGTCGATCAAAGGGTATGTAGAGACGTTACGTGAAGCAGGTGGTTTGGATGATAAGGCAAGTGTTCAGAAATTCTTAGGAGTGATAGAGAAACAGACATTACGCCTAGAAGACCTTGTGAAAGATTTATTAACGTTATCCGCCATTGAGACCAAAGAAGTGGTTATGGATCTTCAGTCATGTGACATGAAAGCCATTATCGATAATGTTGTTAATATTCTAAAACCATCTACAAAACAAAATGTTATTGTTCTAGCGCCGAGCAATATCCTTAAAGTGAGGGTGGATCGCAATCGTATGGAACAGGTGTTTATCAATTTATTAGAGAACGCCATTAAATTCACACCTTCTCAAGGTACCATAGAAATCAGCGTTATCGATCAGAATCCTTATATTAGGGTAGATGTCAAGGATTCTGGCATTGGCATTGCCCCAGAACATTTGCCGCGTTTGTTTGAGCGTTTTTACCGTGTTGATAAAGCACGTTCCACCGAGCTTGGCAGCACAGGTTTAGGGTTGGCCATCGTTAAGCATATCGTCCAAGCACATCAAGGCCGTGTTGAGGTTCAAAGTAAGCCTGAGCAAGGCTCCACATTCTCCGTTTTTCTTCCTGCATTTAAGAATTAACACAACCTTAATCTTTCCTTAACATTTACATCCTATACTTCTCGTAAAAGAAGAAAAGGAGAGTCAATATGTCACAAGAGGTTTTACAGTATATTTTAGAAGTTGTTTTTAAGGTAAATTTAGACATTTAATGTCAAAGATTTACCTAACTAATTGTAATACATATGGTTGTGATCTTAACACAATCTTAACATATCCTTTATATATTCCTAATCATCGTAAAATATAATTACAACGAGTAAAGTTTAAAAATCCCAAGGAGAAACGTTATGAAAAAGATTTTTGTAGTATTCATGTTAATGGTTTTTGGAGCGGCGAATATGAGTTATGCTGCCTCTACTCAAGTAGATTCATTAATTGAGAAATTAATGGAGAAAGGCATCTTAACAAAAGCAGAAGCTAGATCCATGAAAATGGAAATTGCGGCAGATGCAAAAGCTTTACAAGAAGAAAGTTTGAAAACGCAATTACCAACCTGGGTACAAAATACTAAACTCAAAGGCGATGTGCGCTTACGTTATCAGTATGAACGTAGGGTTAATGATGCGGACGCTCGCACACGTGGACGCGTGCGTTTTCGTTTGGGGTTAGAAAATAAAATTAATGATCAATGGAATGTTGGTGTGGGTTTAGCAAGTTCTGAAAGTGGGTCTTCAACGGACGATGCTAGATCAACAAACATGACATTCAATGATTCATTCCGTCGAGGAGATATTCGTCTTGACTATGCATACGCAGAGTTTCAACCAGCATCGTGGGCTAAGGTGGTAGGTGGTAAATTTATAAAAACAAATTATTTGTGGGCGCCATCCGATATGTTGTGGGATACTGACATTAATCCTGCTGGTGCTTCAGTACATTTGGAACATCAGTTATCAGATCTTATGACAGCTTATGTGAATAATGGTCTTTGGGTTATTGATGATAACAGTAAGGCTGACCGCACCGACCCATATTTGGTATATGGACAAGGCGGGGTTAAATTGAGCCAAGGAGTCTTTGGATTAAACTTGGCAGGTACTTATTATGGTTTTAATGGTGTTAAAGGTGCCGCATTAGATGGTAGTGCGTCATCTAATACTTTGGTTGGTTCAGTCTTAAAATATGACTACGATGCCATGGGCGCAACAGCAGAGTTTAGCATCAAGGATCCATCGGTAGGGTTATTGCCCATTGAGAAGTTGGCATTCTTTGGGGATTATATTCAGAATATGGATACTGATGTCAATGATAGCACAGGCTGGGCTGCAGGTTTAAAGCTTGGCGATGAAAAAGTTGCTGGTCCCAAACAATGGCAATTAAAGTATCAATATACCAATTTAGGCAAAGATGCTTGGCCAGATGCTTTCCCTGATTCTGATCGCTTGGGCGGTGTCACCGATGTTAAAGGTCAAGAAGTAGAGCTGACCTTTGGTATTGCAAAGAATGTTACGGTTGGATTGGATTATTACAAAGACATGCGCATTAAAGCGGCAAAGAATCCACAACATCTTTTTCAGGCCGATTTGAATTTTAAATTCTAGGATTGTTATTTAAGAAAGGAAAAGTATGAAATTGAAATTATTAGCAGTGTTGGGTTGTATGGGTTTTGCGGTTAACGTATTTGCGGCAGATATGATCAAAGTGGATGGCTCCTCGACAGTATTTCCAATCACGGAAGCTGTCGCGGAAGAATTTGGTAAAGTGAGTGGCGGCGCTAAGGCCATGGTTGGTATTTCCGGTACCGGTGGTGGTTTCAAGCGTTTTTGTCGAGGAGAAACAGATATAAGCAATGCCTCTCGTCCCATCAAAGAAAAAGAAATAGCGGCGTGTAAAGAAGGTGGCGTTGAGTACATTGAATTGCCCATTGCTTTTGACGGGTTAGCTGTTGTTATTAATCCAAACAATTCTTTTGTCGATCGTTTGACAACTGCAGAATTAAAAACTATGTGGCAGCCTTCTGCCCAAGGCGTTATTACTAAGTGGAGCCAAGTGCGGGCTGGTTGGCCAGAACAAGACATTACTTTATTTGGTGCCGGTACGGATTCCGGAACCTTTGACTATTTTACAGAAGCGATCAATGGAAAAAGCGGATCTAGCCGAGGGGATTACACGGCCAGCGAAGATGATAATACTTTAGTTGAAGGGGTAAGTTCTGAGAAAGGCGGCATTGGTTATTTTGGTTTAGCGTATTATGAGCAAAATAAGGATAAGCTAAAAGTCGTTGCGATCGATGATGGCAGCGGCACAGCTGTTGAACCATCCTTAGAAACGGTGCAAAATGGAACATATAAACCATTGTCTCGCCCATTGTTTATTTACGTTAGTGTTGATGCATTAAAGAAAGCGCATGTGCAAAAGTTTGTTGAGTATTACTTAGAGAATGCTCCAAGCTTATCTGAAGAAGTTGGGTATGTGCCGTTACCAACGGAAGCATATGATGCTGCGAAGGATAGATTAAATCGGCGCGTTAAAGGCTCGATTTTTGCAACGAACCGTGCTAAGATGGGCATGAGTATCCAAGATCTTTTTCGTATGGAACGTTAGAGCATGGTTTTAATGGATGATTTCACACAGACAATTTAGACAAATTAAAGAAATGGTGATTGAGAGGCTGCTGTTTTTATGCAGCCTCTTGTCTGTTTTAACTTCGGCGGGGATTATCTATGTCTTAATGTCTGAGACGGTCGGTTTTTTTAAAGAAGTTTCGTTTGCGCAATTCTTCTTTGATACACAATGGACGCCAATGTTTACCAAAAAACATTATGGAATCTTACCATTGCTGTCGGGAACATTTTTAACAACTATCATCGCTTTAGCTGTTGCGGTTCCAATCGGTTTAATTAGTGCTGTTTATTTAAGTGAATACGCAGATGCAAAAGTACGGACTAAGATCAAGCCTATCCTTGAAATACTTGCGGCTGTGCCAACGGTCGTCTATGGGTATTTCGCGCTATTGTTTGTCACGCCTTTATTAAAACAATTTATCCCAAGCATTTCTGGATTTAATGCATTGTCCTCTGGGATTGTCATGGGCATCATGATTATTCCTTTGGTTTCATCGTTAAGTGAAGATGCCATGCATGCTGTTCCAATGCATTTAAGAGAAGCAGGTTATGCCTTGGGTGCACGTAAGATACAAGTAGCTTTTGGTGTTGTTTTTCCTGCTGCATTATCCGGAATCACCGCGGCGATCATTTTGTCTGTCTCTCGCGCTATTGGAGAAACGATGATTGTGGCGATTGCTGCTGGTCAGCAAGCAAAACTTACGCTCAATCCATTGGTGCCTGTCGAAACTATCACAGCATTCATTGTTCAAATTAGTTTAGGGGATACGCCTCACGGGACGCTTGAGTATAAGACCATCTTTGTTTGCGGCATGACACTATTTGTCATGACGTTTTTATTAAACATTTTAAGTTTTTACTTAAAGAAGAAATTCCAAGAAGTGTACCAATAAATGATAAAACAACTAGATAAAATATTTGGCTTGGTGGGGCTTATTACAACATTGTTTGGTTTAATGGTGTTGGGTGTTTTGTTATGGGATATTTTTTCAGATGGTTTCTTTAGGCTTAATTGGAGTTTCATGACGAGTTTTCCGTCGAGAAAACCTTTGGAAGCTGGCATACTTTCTTCATGGGTTGGTACAGTTTGGATCATGTTTACAACAGCTATCCTTGCGATTCCTATAGGTATCGCATCAGGTATTTATTTAGAAGAGTATGCTCCTAAGAATAAGTTTACAGAATTCATTGAGATCAATATTGCAAACCTTGCGGGAGTGCCCTCCATCATTTATGGATTGCTTGGTTTAGGGATATTTGTAAGGATGATGCATCTTGATCGAAGCGTGTTAGCAGGTGGGATGACATTGGCGCTGCTAATTTTGCCTGTCATCATTTTAGCTACACGTGAGGCATTAAGAACGGTGCCATATTCGTTGAGGGAGGCTTCGTATGGTTTGGGTGCAACAAAGTGGCAGACCATACAGTATCAAGTTTTGCCAATGTCATTTGGCCATATTTTAACGGGTATTATTTTAGCCATGTCTCGAGCGGTTGGAGAAACAGCGCCATTGATTACGCTTGGGGCCTTGACGTATATCCCATTCTTACCAACGCATCCGGTGTCTTTCTCAGGTAATTTTCCATTTGTACACGTGTCTTGGGTAGGTCTCTTTGATTCGTTTACAGTTTTGCCTATACAAATTTTCAATTGGGTTTCTCGTCCGCAAAAAGGATTTATTGCTTGTGCAGCGGCGGGAATTATAGTACTTTTATTGATCACATTGTGCATGAATGCATTGGCGATTTATTTACGCCATAAAAATCAACGTCGGTGGTGATATGAATAAAGCAGATCCAGTTTTTGATATCCAAGGCCTCTCTACATTTTACGGAAAAAAACAAGTGCTGCGAGAAGTGAGCATGAAAGTTTTGCCTAAGACGGTAACATCATTGATGGGGCCGTCGGGTTGTGGTAAGAGTACGTTGATCCGCTGTTTAAATCGCATGAATGATTTGGTGCCATCGTTTCGTTATGAAGGCGTTATGTTGTACAAGAATAATGACCTTTATGATAAATCAATCGATGTGACAGATCTTCGTCGAGAGATTGGTATGGTTTTTCAAAGACCAA
The DNA here is from genome assembly GCA_964572155.1 of uncultured Planctomycetales bacterium. Classification (GTDB taxonomy): domain Bacteria; phylum Omnitrophota; class Gorgyraeia; order Zapsychrales; family Fredricksoniimonadaceae; genus JACQQW01. The sequence continues at coordinate 649,322 of CAZNDZ010000001.1, forward strand.
ATCCTTTTCCAAAGAATATTTATGAAAATGTGGCTTATGGACTACGTATTCAAGGCATCAAAGAAAAATCCGTGTTAGATGCGGCTGTAGAAGATAGTTTAAAGAAGGCAGCGCTTTGGGAAGAGGTCAAGGATCGTTTGAATGATTCTGCTTATGGTCTTTCTGGTGGGCAGCAGCAACGGTTATGTATTGCACGCACACTTGCGGTGAAGCCCAAAGTCATTTTGTTCGACGAGCCATGTTCGGCCTTAGATCCCATTGCGACGAGTCGCATTGAAGAGCTGATTTCTGAATTGAAAAGCAATTATACAATTTTGATCGTAACGCATAATATGCAACAAGCTGCGCGAGTTTCCGATTATACGGCATTTTTATATTTAGGTGATTTAATTGAATTTGGACCAACCCAACGCATGTTTACTGTTCCACAAGATAAGCGAACGGAAGCTTATTTAACAGGGCGTTTTGGTTAATTGAAAGGATGACGCATGTTACGAGAAAAATTAGTTGATTTAAAACGCCATTTGCTTGAAGACGCGGCATTGGTTGAAGATATGATCGCCAAAAGTATTCGGGGTTTGAGTGAAAAGAACGAAGTTTTGCTCTTGGAAGTCGTTAATACGGAAGAACCTAAGGCCAATGATTACGATCGTGAGATCGACGAGATGTGTGTGGAATTAATCGCACAATATGAGCCTGTGGCCCGCGATTTACGCATGGTCATCATGATTATCAAGATGAATAAAGATTTAGAGCGCATTGCGGATCATGCTGTCAATGTTTGTGAGAGTGCTTTATTTCTCATCAATAAACCTAGCTTGCAACCTCTCGAAGATTTGAAATTAATGGGGGATAATGCTGTTCATATGCTCAAAGATAGTATCAACGCGTTTGTTAATGAAAACGTACAATTAGCCAATGCCGTTTTAGAGCGCGATAATATCGTCGATACTGCTGGTGATGCAATCCTTAAAGAATTAACTGAGCTTATGCGTGCACAAAAAGAAGTCATTCCCCGCGCCTTACACGTCATGCGCATTGCACATAATTTAGAACGCATCGCTGATTTAGCGACGAATATCTCCGAGGAAGTTATCTATATTGTCGAGGGGCGCGACATTAAACATCATCATGTGGATGAGCAATCGTAACTCGACTATGATTGACTTAGAAAAGTATTGATGCTATATTTTAGTTGGGATTAAAATATGTTTAAACGAATTCTAGATAATGATGCTTTTGTAACAAAAAATGCAGACCAAATTGTTAAGAAGTATGGTCGCAAGACGATAGTTATTTGTAAAGGGGAAATTTTTTCAGGGTTGAAGGCTATGGAGCGCGCCCGAAGGAAGTTTCCAAAATCCATCCCTATGTTGTTTTCTGTGCCGCCAAGAGAAATGTTTACACATGGCTTTTTATTATGAGCCAAGCGGTATCTTACCCGTATAAAAGATTCTTTAATAATTATTATCCTATTATTAAAATTCATTTTCAGAGTCCCAGTGGAATTTCTGAGACAGAGGCATATATTGATTCTGGAGCAAGTGTATCTATTTTTAATGTTTCCGTCGCACAAGAATTAGATATTGATTATCGGACTGGAAGAAAGCATGCCGTTTTGGTGGGTAACGGGGCATCAATATTTACCTATATCCATAAGATAAAAATGAAAATTGCTGGTGTTTGGCTTAAAGTAACAGTTGGGTTCTCTCCTGATCTAGGATCATCGATTAACTTGCTTGGGCAAAAAGATGTTTTTAATAAATTCAAGATCACATTTGATGGGAAAAATAAGAAAATAATATTTATTCCTCATTAAATTCCATTTAGTTTAAAAAGTGCTAGAAAAAACTTTGTAATGCGTTAATGTATTTGTATGCACCCTTTAGAGTTACGCAGATTATTACCACAAGATTTAAAACCTCTTAATACGTTAAGTGATTACAAAGCGATTGGTGGTGGCGAAGGTTACAAGCGCGCTCTATCCATGTCGCCAACCGACGTCATCGCTGAAATTAAAAAAGCTAATTTGCGTGGTCGTGGTGGTGCGGGTTTCCCAACAGCGATCAAATGGGGTGGTGTTCGCAATGAACCTTGCCCAACAAAATATGTAGCCTGTAATTTTTCCGAAGGTGAGCCAGGCACCTACAAAGACCGTTATAATATCCTCATTAATCCATACCATTTATTCGAAGGCATTGCGATTGCGCTTTATGCCATTGGTGCCAAAGAAGCTTATATAGGTATAAAGAAAAAGTATACCCCGCAAGTTAAGCGCCTTTTTGCTGCCCGCAGAGAAATGGAAGCGGCAGGCATGATTCCTAAAGGCTTAATTAAGATACACTTAGGTCCGGACGAATATTTGTTTGGTGAAGAAAAGGGTTTAATTGAGTCTATTGACGGCCGTTACCCCATGCCGCGCAATATCCCACCCTTTATCCAAGGGATTAATTTTCAACCGGGATCACCCAATCCAACCTGCGTTAACAATGTTGAAACATTTTGCCAAGCCGCCTATATATTAAGGAAGGGAGCCGATGATTTTAAGTCTGTTGGCTCTGAAGATACCCCTGGAACAGTCATGTGCACTGTGTGTGGCGATGTGCAAAGGCCTGGTGTATATGAACTTCCAGCTGGAAAAGTAACCTTAAAACAGTTAATTTATGATATTGCTGGTGGTCCAGCGGGTAAATTTCCTATAAAAGCGGTATTTTCAGGTGTGGCCAGTGGTGTTGTCACCCCAGAACGCTTTGATACACCCCTTGATTTTGGTTCCATGAAAAAAGTGGGTGGTGGTTTAGGTTCCGGTGGTTTTATTGTTTATGATCAAAGCGCATGTATGGTTCAAACAGCTTTAAAGTTTAGTAATTTCCTAGCCAAAAGTTCTTGCGGCCAATGCGTTCCCTGCAATCGTGGCACCGCGCACATCACAGAATATTTAAAGAAAATAGAAATGGGGCAAGGCAGTGCGGATGATTTAGAAGCGATTTTCGAAATCAGCGGCCGTTGCACAAACCAAACACGTTGCTTCTTGCCAACACAGGAAAGTATCCTTATCCCTAGTATTATCAAGACGTTTAGCGCGGAGTTTAAAGCACATATCGACGGGAAAAGAGATCCCAATGAACGTGATTTGATCTTGCCTAAATTACATGAATACCACGCAGATAGCGTCGCCTTCAGCTACGATGACCCTGCCAAGTTTGCTGTTTAACCCATCTAGAAAAATTTTTCTAAAAATCGTTGACAACGCTTTCTCGCTATGTAAAAATTAAAACACTTTACACCCAGGTGATCTAAATTATAGCCGCGAAAGGAGGGATTACATAAATCGGTTGATGGGTCATCAGACGGGGTCTATGTCGTAAGAAACTAAGGTCTGTTATAGATCCTAGATATATATATAAAATTAACTTCCTGAAATTTTTTGGAGGATTCAAATGAGAAATAAATTCATGTTAGCTTTAGCTGCGTTGATCTTCGTATCAGCACCAGCTTTCGCTGCAGTTCAAAACGTAAAAGTGTCCGGTGATATCGATACATGGGCTATCAACCGTGATAATTTCAACTTAGGCCAAAAAACTTTAACTGGTGCTGGTATTGCTAGCAACCCAGTTGGTTTAGAAAGCCAAAGTTTAGTCGCTACCCAAACCCGCATCAAGATCGAAGCGGATTTAAGCGATAACGTTTCTACAACGATTCGTTTATTAAATGAAACTGCTTGGGGTAATGCAAACAGAATCATTGGTACCGGTGGTGGTACAGCGTCTGATGTTTCTTTAGATCAAGCTTATGCTACCTTACGTGAATTCTTATATTCACCTTTAACTGTAAGCGTTGGTCGTCAAGACTTCGTTTATGGTAATGGTTTCATCTTAGGTGGTAATGGTCCTAACAATGTTGCTGTTAACACAGGTTTAAACAACATTGCTAAGGACTTAAGCAAAGATAACACGGTTAACGATGGTGTTAAGCTTATTTTCGATTACAAGCCATTAACATTAGATGTTATCTACTACAAGAACAACCAACGTTTATTCACTGGTAATGCCATCTCAGATAAAACTACTTCTGATGTTTATGGTTTGAACGCAAATTACCAATTAGGTGATTCTAAGAATAGCGTTGTTGAAGGTTACTTATTCGCAAGAGTTGATGGTAACGATGTTACAACAACTGTTACAGAAAAAGGTGATACCTTATTCGTTCCTGGTTTGCGCGTTAGCACAAACCCTGTCAAAGGTTTAACCACATCAGCTGAAGTTGCATGGCAATTAGGCAACAAGACAGTCAATGCTGGTGGTGTTGACCAAGGTGAAAACCGCACCGCTTTCGCTTATCAATTGATGGCTAATTATGCAATTGAAAATGACAGCGTTGCTAAGTACAAACCAAGCGTTAGCGCTTCTTACACACATACTTCAGGTGATAAGAATGCTGGGGCTAACTCTGGCACAGATGATGTTAAGTCTGCAAAGAATTACTCAGCTTGGGATCCATTTGCTGAAGGTCAAAACGGAGGCACCATCTACAACTCCTTATTCTCCTTAAGCAACTTGAATATCTTATCTTTAGGCGCACAAGTTACTCCTATCGAAGATGTTGTTGCATCATTCGCATGGAGTAATTTGATGGCTGATAAGAAATACCGTGGTGGCAATGCATTAGCCATCTCACAACCAGATAGTTCTACAGGTTTAACACCTGCAACTACTGGCAGCAAGGCATTAGGTAATGAATACGATGTTAATGTCAACTATGCTTACACTGAAGATGTAACCTTAGGTTTATCTTTAGGTTGGTTCGTTGCTGGTAATACATTTACCGGTGCAAACGATTCAACAGCTAGCCAAGCGTTAGCTCATGTTAACGTTAATTTCTAATTAGTTAGAAATCGTTAATTGTTTTGCAAAACCCCCGTCAGATTATGACGGGGGTTTTGTTTTATATGCATGTCCCGTCGAGAATAACATTTCCACTCACAAAAATTTTTCACTTTTCTTTTTGCATTTTCATTTTCTTTGCTAATATAAAAGTTGATCAAAATTTTTAGTTCATAACTTTATATTTATTAATAGCTTAAAGAGATTGGGGTAGCATGACCCGTGATGAGATATACGACCACCTTGCCAAGGTCTATTTAGGCAAGAAAGAAAACGTCGCCCAGAAACAGAAGAAACAGCAGGTTAACCAGTCATGGTTGGTGATCAATATTGTGATCACAACAGTGATTGTGCTCTCGACGGTGTATGGCTTCACAGCTTTCTTATCTCGTCGAGCTGGGTTGCATAATCAGGTTTATTATGAATTAAATAATAACCTGATTAAAGTTGGTTATGATTTAAATGATCCGTTTCCGTCGACAAAAACATTTGCAATCACGTTGCCGGAAAAAGATGCTAGTAAGTATAGCAAGTTAAATATGCGCATCCGTGGCCTTAACGGCGGGTATCCCGGTGTGGTTAAGTTAGTTGTGAATAATCAGCGTAATGAACGCGCAACGTATTACATCAAAGATGTTGGGGCGCAATGGCAGAAGGTGGCTATCCCATTTGATAAATTGAATTTAAGTGACTGGAGCAATGTAACGGAAGTGGCTTTCGTTTTGGAAGCATGGAACATGGATTTTAAGCAAGGCGCAATGCTCGTCGACGATGTTAGCTTTTCAAACTAAGGACCTATAAGGAAAAAGAATATGAAAATAATCTCGATTGCAAATCAAAAAGGTGGATGCGGTAAAACAACCACCGCCATTAACTTGGCCTCCGCGTTGGCATATCATGGGCAAAAAGTTTTGCTCATTGATCTAGATCCGCAAGCGCATGCCACGTTGGGTTTAAACATCGACGATGCTAACAGCCTTTATAATGTCATTTCTAAATTGACCCCACGCAAATTACGTATCAAAGATATTATCACCCGCGCGGATAAAACATTTGATGTTGTGCCTTCTAACGTTTTGGTTGGTACATTGGAACAAGAATTAGCCGAAGAAATTGGACGTGAACTCAAATTGCTCGACGTGTTAAATGAAATCCGCGGTATTTATGATTACATTTTAATCGATTGTCCGCCATCGCTTGGTTTCTTGACAGTTAATGCGATCCGTGCAAGTAATGAAGTGATTATTCCTGTTGAAACAAGCCGTTTCTCCATGCAAGGCGTTGATCACTTGCATGACATCATTTTCTTAATCCGTGACCGTTTAAATCATCCGGTTACAAGCAGAGTTCTCATCACCATGTTTGATTCTCGTTTGCGCCATTCATTTACCATGTTGGCGAAGATGAAAGATAAATTTGGTAAATTGCTTTATGATACCATCGTCCATGTCAACGTGAAGCTCAAGGAAGCGGCTGTTATGGGTGAAGCGGTATTGAAATATGACAAATATTGCCGTGGATCAAAAGATTATTTAAGTTTAGGCCGCGAGATCTTGACCGACGATAAGGTGCTCTTAAAAGACGAGAGAGAGCAAAAAGTTAAAGCGCCAAGACCTGCCGTTGTGGTGGCCCAAGAACAAGTTGTTGAAGAAACAATCCATGAAGCAGAAAATGAACCCGTCGAAGAAGTCATTGCTAAGGCTGTGGCAGAAGCGATGGAAGAAACAAAAGAATATCAACCATCTGAACGCATGCAAGAAATTGTCACCAAAGAAACCGCCGCGTTTGTTGGTTCTGCGTTATTTAAGTTAAATGCACCAAGCGCACAATCTGTGTTTGTGACAGGTTCATTTAATGATTGGTCGTTGGATGAATCTTGCCGCATGAAGAATATCGGTGGCGTTTGGACGTTGCAATTGCCGCTAAAGCCAGGGATGTATAAATATCAATTCATCGTCGATGGTAAATGGCAAGAAGATCCAGAAAATAAATTGACCGAACGCAATTCTTTTGGGGATATTAACTCCTTGGTTGAGGTTCAAGGATAATGTCGCATAGTAACAAGCCGTTTTTTAAAGAAGATATCATGGACGGCAAAATGTATGCGGTATTAGCGTATCTCTCAATCCTTTGCATCATCCCACTTATCTTAAAGAAGAAGAATCCATTCGTCTTAGCTCATGGCAAGCAAGGCTTGGTGCTTTTTGTGGCCCAAGTCGGCGTGCTTATTTTATCTATTGTTTTGCCGTGGTGTTTTGGTCCGTTGATGTTTGTGCTCATGGTCTTTTCTTTCTGGGGTATGATTGCTGTTATCCGTGGTGACATGGTTGATCTACCCATCGTTGCAGGCATCTCCCAAAAAATCGATTTATAACTTATGTTTAAAAAAATCGTTGATGTCCTCAAAGAGGTTTTTTGGTTAAAAAAATCTAAACGGCAATCCACACGCAAGGTTGCAGCTAAAACCACTAAAAAAACCACGAAGAAATCAGCTAAGAAGCCCACCAAGCCGCTTAAAGTTGTAAAACCAGCCAAACCATTAAAAGAAAAGAAGGCGCCGGAAAAAGCCGCGCCAGCCCCTAAAGTTGTTAAGCCAAAAAAAAGTGATTTAGATCCAGCATTAAAGCCGATGGGTGAGATCACGCATTATTTTGATCGCATTAAGGTTGCGGTATTGAAAATAAATCAGGGGACAGTGCTCATTGGTGATAAATTAACCGTGGTAACGCCAAAATATAAGTTTGTTCAAAAGATTTGGTCCATGCAAATTGAGAGTCAAGATGTGAAGGTGGCCAAGAAGGGGCAGTTAATCGGGATTAAGATTGATAAGGCAGTCGCTGCCGGCGACATTGTGTATAAATAGGATATGTGGTATATTTTGCATATGAATAAACGCGCTCAAAACACCATAGAATATCTTTTGTTAGTTGTCGCTATGATTACCGTTATGATTATCTTCTTGGCACCAAATGGTAAATATCAGAAAGGTATGCAAAATACCTTGAATCAAGTAACTACCGATGCTATCGCTAAAGCCAATTCAGAAATCCTTTTTTAAGCCATGCCTAAAATCAATAAAATCTCTTCATCACATAAAGATTTAATTGCCCGTTATTTGACGTGGGCCTATAAGAGCACCAAAGAATCGTTTGACCGTCTAGAGCGCAAGACAACGCAGCTGATGGCCGATGAATTTATCTTGGCGCATGTTAGCAAGAATAAGAAAGCAAAAGTTTCAGATCCGGCATATAAGGCATTGGTAGATAAGTACAAAGATTATATCGACGCTAAAAAAGCACAGCCCATCGACGCTGCGCAATACGCGTATTTAGAGCATCGGCTTGAAGCCATTGAAGCAGCGATCAAACATTTTCTGGGTCCAAAAGCCATGCAACAGATACATAAAAGTTATAGCCAAGAGTTTACCCGTCGCATTTGGGAATCAAAGGATCATTGATGCGTAAGGCTTTAATGTTCACGACGTTTTTGATCATCTCAAATCTGGCCTACGCCAAAGAAATTGAAGTGATCGTCGGCGGAAAGTCCTATTATTCCGTTGATTCTTACAAAGCAACCCAGCGCAATAAAGTTACTCCCCAAGAAGCTGTACCCCCAGAAGTTGTTCCAGAGAAAGCAGATCCTATGACAATAAAAGCCATGAAAGAATTGTCGTCAATTAGTTCCGAAGACAGCGTTGGCCGCGTGCGTGCAGATTTTGATCAAAATTGGGATAATCCCTCGCCTAAGTTTAAAATCGCTTCCGAAGAATTACAACAACGTCTAGAATCCATCGCCGATGACCGCAAAGAACCCGTCTTGGTTGTTTCAGAGAACGGGAAGCTGCGGGTGATGTTGTTAGATGAGAATAAGACCACAGCAGACCTCCCCAAATAAAATCAAATATTTGTAAAAAAAACAACAATTTTTCAAATTTCCTGTGTAAAATTGTTTTCTTATCTTGATAATTTGACAATAAAAATATATTGTGCTATGGTTTGTTAATCATTGATTATTTAATCTTGGGTTAAATGCACATCAAAAAAATATTTTTATTGGAGAGAAACATGATGAAATATATTGTTTTAGCGCTATTTGTATTAACATCATTTTCAGCTCAAGCGGCAACAACTTCAAAATCTAACCCAAGTACATATCCTAAAGCGGTTGTGTCTAAGTCTTTGGTTAAGACACCTGAACCTATATCAAGTCCTACTACAAGCAATCCAACAAAAACGACTAGTTCTGCTAAAACAGCTGCAACCTTGAGTTTGGCTGCAGCATCGGTCAGTTCTAGCGGGGGATCTTCAGCTAGCAGCATTACCACACAGGCAACAAGTGTGCATGTAGAGCAAACATCAGGTAGTGCTAATTTACCTATTCATATTGATACCCTCCCAGGAAGGGCGGGGATAGAGCCAAATATTAATCTTGTCTATAACTCTGGCATGAGGCAGTTAGGGCTTGCAGGGGTGGGTTGGTCACTTGATTTGGGTTCAATTTCATTGTCCGTCAAAAAAGGTGTTCCTTTGTATGATGGATCAGATACGTATGAACTATCTGGTATGAAATTGATTTATGATCCAACGGCAGGTTATTATCGGCCTGAGGTAGAAGGATCATTTTCTAAAATCGAAAAGATATCAAACGCTTGGGTCGTAACAGACAAAAAGGGGACCAAGTATTATTACGGAAGTGACGATACGTCTCGCATGGTTGACCCTGCCAATGCTTCACGTATTTTCCGTTGGTATTTATGCAAGGTGATTGATATTTTTGGCAATGCCATGAATGTGTATTATCACAAGGACGGGGCTCAGGTATATCCCGATCATATTTATTATACCGCTCTTGAAGGAGCTAATGCTGCTTACATAGGAAGTACTGCCCCAAGCATCGTCAATTTCGAGTATGTTGCAGCTCGTCAGAAGAGTACTTCTTATATCTCAGGATTTGAAGTTAATAATGCGTATATCTTAAGTGCGATAAAGACGTATACATATCCTTCGACCCTCAATAATAGCTATCGTTTTACATATACGGCAAGCGCATCAACAGCTAAAGACTTACTTACATCCATTAAGATAGATGGGAGTGTTGAAAACGCGGGTTTGATCCCTGATATCAAATTTTCTTATAGCGATACCACATCAACCAAGGGTTTTGTGCAAGATGTATTATTTAGTCCAGGCAGTGCGCCGTATTTGAGCTATGCCAGCGGCGGAAATTGGGTCGATGAAGGCGTTCGTTTTGGGGATCTCAATGGTGATGGCTATCCTGATTTTCTCATGGCGTATTATGATCTTTGTTCAGGGCTTACAACGTCTATGACGGGCTTAAATAATAAAGATCAGAGTTTTAGTGGTACTAACAAATGGTCTGTTGCTTCAACGGCTATTTTTAATTTAAGTTGCCGTGGGGGTAATCGAGATAATGGTCAGAGATTTATCGATGTCGACGGGGATGGCTTGCCTGATATTGTGCGTTCGTATTTTGAAGGTGTTGGTTGGCAGGGTGCTGCACTCAACGATGGTACCACGGGTTTTAATGCAACCAGTAATTGGGTGATGCCAAATGGGGCATATTTTGCTTCTTGGTTGAATCGAGATTATACCCAGCCTGGGTCTGTGCAGTTGGCAGATGTGAATGGTGATGGTTATCTTGATGTGGTTGTTTCTGATGTCACGGCCAATAATCATAATGTGTATTTGAATCGCAAGGGTGCGGCAAATCCGACAACAGGCTGGGAGACAACGCCAAGTACAAAGTGGATCACCCCTGCTGACGTTGATCTTGCCAATGGTTCCTCAACAGTTGTTGATATCAATGGCGATGGGTTGGCAGATATTGCTGTTGCAAAGACGGGCTATCGCAAGGTCTATATCAATACAGGTCGAGGTTGGAGTCAAACAAGTGCTGTTTTCGTTACTGACGGAAATTGGGACCGCGTTACGTTAAACGATGGTACCGCCCAGATCCTCGACGTAAATGGGGATGGGTTGCCGGATATTGAGATCGTAACAGGCATTGCGGATACGTCTAATGTATTGATCAATACGGGTAATGGGTGGGTCATTGATAATTCATGGTTAATGACGGGTTTGCAGTTTTCACATATGGACACTCAATTTATTGATATGAATGCCGATGGCATGATCGATTATTTGAATGCACCGCTAGGTTCTCAGCCACGCCTTTTTACAAATACTGCCAAGGTGCCAGATTTGTTAGTAAAAGTAGATAATGGCGTCGGGACAACCATGACAATTGCGTATGACAGTTCGGCGCATATGAGCAATCAATATTTGCCGTTTACGTTCCCCGTTGTCAAATCTCTTACTTTAAACACCATCTCAGGTGATAGGACATCTTCTTACGTTACGCGTTACAACTACGAAGGTGGTTTATGGGATGTGACGGATCGTGAGTTTCGTGGCTTTAAGAAAGTTACAACCACTGATCCCGACGGGAACTATTCTATTGCGTATATGTTGCAGGATCATTTCCGCAAAGGCACCGCGTATTTAACGGAGAGCTATGATAACACAGGAAAATTGCTTGGTAAGTCGGAAAATTTTGTAGCATTATCTCCTGTTGTTGGCACATCTGTACAGTTTCCATATTTAGTTCGATCTGATAATTATCTTTATGGTGCCGACGGAAGTTTAAAACAACGCAGTGCGCAGGTGATGGATTATGATTTAACCAATGGCAATGTGACGAAAAAAGTGCAATACGGGGCCATTGATATAACAACACCATCTCTATCAATCATTGCTGATCCCAAGGTTGTCACAAGCATCGATAACAATGTGTTAACGACAACCATTGATTACGTTAATAATGCTGCACAGCCATTTATGAGCCTGCCTAAGTTGACGACGATTAGCGACAAACTGGGCACCACAATCAAAAAGACATGGTTCTATTATGATAACAGTACGGACAATAATGCACTATTTACCAATGGGTTATTGACCAAAAAAGAAGATTGGAATGGGGATGCTAATCCAAGATTAACGACAACATATGCTTATGATGTGATTGGTAATCTAACATCGACGACAGATCCTAGCAATCGTACAACGTCTATTATGTATGATACAACATATAAAACGTTCCCCGTGCAAACAACCAATGCCTTGAGCCAAACGGTTAAGACCTATTATTATGGGATTAATGCGAGCGAATTAGCGACGGATCCTAAGTACAACGCGCAAATGTATGGTCCATTTGGCGCGGTCATGGCGGTGGTTGATGCCAATGGTCAAAAGATGTTTAAGCACTATGATTCGTTGGGCCGTTTGCTTAAAACCATATCGCCGCTGGATACATTCGATCTGCCAACATCAGAAACGATTTATACGTACGGGACAAATTTTTTAAAAGTTATTAGTAAGTCGCGTGTCAATGCAGGTGCGGCGACCACCATCGATAGCTCAACGTTTGTTGATGGCCTAGGCCGAGTGATTCAGAGTAAAGGAACAACCGCGACAGCTGGACAGTATGTTGTTGGTGAGCAAAAGACCTATAATTCAAGAGGTTTGGTCTTATCGGTTTTTCCTTCAAGATTTACAAGCAATGATTTAAATACCATGGACCCTACACCTGCGGATACTAATCCAAAGGTGACAAATTTTTATGATGCCTTAGGCCGTCAAATCAAAGCCTTAAATAGCGACGGAACATATTCTAATGTTGAATATGATGGTTTAAAGACCACAAGCTATGATCCTAACGGTCATAAGAATGTCAGTTACAGTGATTCTTTTGGACGCATGATCACACGCGAGGAATATTTTGGTGCGGATGGCCGTGATGCCAAAAATCCTGCAAGTGCGTACACATTATACGCGACCACGCGTTATCAATACGATGCTTTAGGTAATTTAACCAAGGTCACGGATGCTAAAGGTAATATTACGACGATCAGTTATGATGCCTTAGGTCGTAAGACCAGCATGAATGATCCTGACATGCACGGTTGGGTTTATGCATACGATTCCAATGGTAATTTGTTAAGTCAGAAAGATGCGTTAAACAAACAGCTTAAATTTAATTATGATGCGCTCAATCGATTAAAGTCAAAGACGGTAACTTTGTCTATGGTGTCAGGTGGAGTGACAACGATCTATGATTCACTATTGGCAAGTTATACATATGAGAACGTGTCTGTGGCAAACACCACGGGACGTCTATCTAAAGTAGCGTACAGCTCTGAGAACGCTACCTTTAACTACGACACCTTAGGTCGTGAAACATCGTCGACAAAGAACATTGCGGGTGTTAACTACACCGTCAGCCGTCAATATGACGATTTAAACCGATTAACCAAATTAATCTATCCCGATGCGGCTAATGTCGGCTATGTCTATAACACTGCAGGCCAAGCTGTGGGCGTTAATATCTTAAATGTCGACGGCAGCATTAATAAGACCATTGTCAGCAATGTCATCTACAACGCGCAAGGCCAAATGACCAGCGTCGTCTTTGGCAATGGGGTCACAACACAATACACCTATGATCCTGTTAATTTTAGATTAACACGCGTCTTAACCCAAAATGCAGCCGCTGTTAAACATCAAGATTTAAATTATACCTATGACAGCGTCGGTAATATCATCACCATCACGGATGCTGTTAATACGGGCACGCAAAGTTTTACCTATGATGCCTTAAACCGAATGTTGACATCAACCGGTGCAAGCTATGGCACAAAGACCTATGCCTATGACCAAATCGGCAACATCACCCAGAAAGACGGCTTAACCTATACCTATGGCACCTATGGCGCCGGCCCTCATGCTGTTGGGTCGACGAGTGATGGGTATATTTATCGTTACAATGCTAACGGCAACATGATAAGCAAACAAACCCCAACGGGTGGATTGTATTCTTATGTTTATAATTATGAAAACAGATTAACGAGCATAGGTTTTGCACCCGTCGGCAAAGTCGCCAAGACCATTGCCGCATACTATTACGATGGCGACGGCGGTAGAACACGAAAGATTGTCTATCGCTATAGCGACACATCCTATAACAACGCTGAAACCTACGGCATCCTAGTCACACAACTAGGCGCCCCAACCTTTGGCGTCGGCGTCACCCAGACAAGCACAAGCACCATCTATGTAGGCAACCTTTATGAAATTGAAGGTGCTAGAAGAACCAATAACATTTATCTGGGGAGCACAAGGGTTGCTGCTGTTACAGGTACTGAGGTTGATTTCTATCACAACGATCACTTAGGCTCAACGAATGTCATCACCGACGCCACAGGCCAAGCCCGATCGTTAACCGAATACGAACCCTTCGGCAAAATTAGCCGCTTCGAAAAATACGGCACCAAGATCAACAACACCTGGGCATTCTTTAACAGCAAACTCTTTGATGAAGAGAGCGGGTTGTACTATTATGGGGCTAGGTATTATGATCCCAAATTGGGACGGTTTATTACGCCGGATACGATTGTTCAAGCGCCAAGCAATCCTCAGACGCTGAACAGATACACGTATTGTAATAATAATCCGGTGAATCTGATTGATCCGACGGGGCATAAGTGGAAGTGGGGGAATTTCTTTAAAGCGGTTGGTATTGCTATTGCTGGTGCAATATTAACTGTCGTAAGCGCAGGAACACTAGCTCCAGTTGTTGGAGCATATTGGGCAGGAGTTGTGACGGGTGCAGTAGCAGGTGCGACGATAGGAGGAACCGTCGCAGCCGCTACGGGAGGGAACATAGGGCAGGGGCTGCTGACAGGTGCGATAAGCGGAGCTGTGTTCGGTGGAATTGGAAGTCTTCATTTATCTGGGTTAACACAAACTCTTGCACATACAGCAGGTGGTGCAGTTTCAGGCGTAATTAACGGCGCTGTGACAGGTGGAAATATTGGAACGAACGCATTGATTGGTGGAATAAGTGCGGGAACATCACAGTGGGCTTCAAGTAATATTCAAATTTTCAAACTTTCTGGAAATTATTTTAAAGATGTTATAACACAAGCGTCATTAGGAGGGATTGTTGGTGGTGGGATCTCAGCAGGAATGGGTGGGAGCTTCATACGAGGATTTGAGAATGGCGCTACAATGTCAGCTATTGGGTATACATCAAATTCGTTTGTGCATGATTATGCGCCTGCATTAATAAATGGAATATTAGCTGGAGCTACGTATATTCCAGGCCCTGTAGGAGCAGGGGCAAGAGTTGTAAGAACGGTTTTAACGGCGTTGAGTGTAGGATCTGAAGTGTTGATGTCAGCCTCTAAAACACCAAATAATTTGCCTGGAAATGCTGTTGAAAATCCAAATAGACCCGGAAGTTTTGGAGTATATGGTCCTGATGGGAAATTTACAGAAAGATGGAGATTTGATGAGGGAAAGAGCGGTATGCCAGGATGGAGAGGTAAAGACCATGTTCATGTGGATGGAGGAAAAGATCATTTGCCGCCAGATACGCCGTATCCAGATTAAGAACAATTTACAGAAAGAGAGTTAGAACGTATGTCAAATAGTTCTATTGAATTACATGATTCGGACATAGAAGAAATCAAAGTTAATAAGGATGAAATAAGGGTAATTTTTGGTTTGGTTATTCTACATGTTTCTGATGGAAGGCCAGGAATAGATGCTGGAGATGTTTATGTACAGAAAGCAGAGCTATTATTTGAAGGAGACTGTGACCTTAGGGGAAATATAAACGAATATCCGGTATTAATTTCTGATGGAACGTTGCAAATTAATGAATTGATTTTAGAGAATGAAATACCAGTGCCATTAAATAGAAGTGGAAAGGTAAGACTTGCTATTTCTCCACGTGATATTGGAGATGAAATAACAATTACTAGTGATAGAGTCTTGCTGACTTTATTAGACAAACCAAAATATCTTGAGGCTTTTCCGGGAAGATTAAAATAAAACAGGAGACAGTGAATTATTGCCTTTCCCCGATGGCGATGGTTGGATGAAAAATAGGGGTCAACTCCCTATTTTCTAGTCATTGTTGGTATTTGTAGTTATTTTTTGCATCTTTGAGAATAAGAACCCCCCTCTTTATGAAAAGGTATGCGAGTCAAGGCCAATGCAAATAATGTAAAATAGGCAAAATAGCGCCCTATTTCGTTTGGAGATGAGTATGAGAAAAAATCAGAAGATAGGGTCTTTTTTAATAATCTTAATGTCGTTGGTCTTTATTGAGGGTTGTTCAGTCAATACTCTTGGCGATCCAATCTCTTTATATGAAATCCGTAGGCTCCCGTTGAAGAAATATGATTTTGATTTTTCTAAGACAAATGAAAAGGGAGAATTGTTTGTGATTTCTCAACCAGCTTCAATGCAATTAATGATAAGAGACTATAATTTTACTTTTGGTGATCAAAAGATTCAAGTATTTAAGAATAGCGTTACACGACTTGTGTTAGACAAAGGAAATTATACTGTTCATGGAGGTGCAGGTACATTTGGGCTGCCTACATCAACAAAGGTATCGGTAGAACAAGATAGTAAATCTTGTTTGATATTTCATTGTGCGATAGATATGTTAGCTGCTGGTAATTTCTGGTTTGTTCCTTGTTCTGATGATTTAATTGAGAATTCTTATGCGAATAAGAAGTAAACTAAATAGGGCGCTGCTCAGCGCTAGATAATGAATGGCTCAATTGGGGCATAAAGACCAGAATAGAAAGGGATCAGAATAAATGAGAGGCGTATACGTCACATATTCAAGAATTTTATTATTTGTATTTGTTATTCTGTGTGCTTTTGGAATAAACAAGACTTATGCTGGCATGGAAGAGCAGGAATTTAATGAACTTACGATGTTTTATTATCAAAAGCCTAACCCTGCGAGAGTTCCTGATGCGGTGCGCTATTTTATAACAAATGGTCCTTTACATAGCTATACCTCAATGGCATATCTATTTGGCATAATGGCTAAATTAGATCCGTCTTTAATCCCAGAGTTTGAGAAAGTGTTTGTTGATACTTCCCATCAGGGAAGATCGTTCATGCTATTGATATTTCAAATCTGTGGTAATGATCAAGTCATCGAATTCTTAAAGTCTAAATCAAACGACGCGGTCTTTAGCAACGAGAAAAAAGACATTGATGAGGCTCTAAGCAGAGGGTTACCGCTTAAATATAATCCTTTAACTAGAGCGGTAGAAAGCCCGCTCGATGAGGATTGTTTGTGGGCGGAATTCTTTGTGACGGGGAAAAAAGAACCCATCGTTCGGATCATTGACGTACTTAATGAAGAAGACTTTTTGAAGGGAAGGATTTTGGCTTGGCTTTCAGATAATCAACAGAATAAAAAGGCAGTGATTCAGTTAAAGAAATTATTTGGGAACCAGAAAATTGATATAGATTTAACACCAGAAGCCCTTGCTGGTATGAGTGATTTAGATTGTCTTTATATGTCCAGTTTTAGGATGGATGGAAGAAGGTCAGATAATGGTTTGAAGATTAAAAAATTATTAGGCTTAACCGATAAGGATTTGCAATATATGGCTGTTAAGGCGGCGGCGATGTGGGCGCTTCAGTCTAATGCAATGCAGCATCCGTTGGTCTTAAAATATTGTAAAGAAGAACTCGCGCAAAGAAGTGATAAATCTAAGATAGAATTAATGATCATTGTTAGATTAGCGAAATTGCGAGAATAGAAAAATAGCGGGCAGCGCCCTATTTTCTAGGTGGAAATGGTCAAGTAATTTTTCTCATCAAGGACGAAAGGTTGAATATTTATGATGCTTTCAAGAAATAATCTTAATACGACGAAAGAAAAGGTTTATTTTGTTGTTCTTTTTTTATTGGCATGCGTTGTATGGCTGGGGGTTCCTTATTGGATATATGTTAGTCATAATTTAATTCCTCTTTGGATAATGTTAGGGATTGGTTCTTTATTGGCATTTATGACATGGCTTGGAAATGGATTGATCGTTGCATATTTGAGGGCTAACTGCGTCAAGGTTGATTCTACACAATTCTCACAACTTGGGACGGCATTAGAGGAGGTTTGTAATCGTCTAGGCACGCGAGTTCCAGAACTTTATATCTTGCAGTCCAATGGTTTTCTTAATGCTTTTGCCATGCGCCAAAGTGGCAGGGATTTTGTAGTCTTATATTCAAAATAAAGAGAAAGGGACAGTCCCCAAAAAGGGGACAGGGAGTAATGATTAAATAACATCCTTCCCCGAGGATTTCAAATATATATAGATCAACCCCCCGCAAGAAATAGTAGGGGATTATGGTAAGGAAGGCGCGAAGTGGGTTGTTGTATGATGGGTGTTATGCTCATATTATTTCAAGATCGATTAGGAAGTTAAAAGTATTTCGAGATGAAGAAGATTTTAGTTTTTTCTTAAATAGTTTAAATGAATTAAAAGGATTGCATTCATTTAAAGTTTTTCACTATTGTCTCCTTCATACGCATTTTCATTTAGTTGTGCAGATTAAGTCAGTAAATAGTTTTTCTAAGAGTATGAATAAGTTAAAGAGTCAGTATGTTTTTAAATTTCATACTAAGTATCGATTAAGCGGACCAATATGGCGAGAGCGATATAAGAGTTTGTTGATTGAAGATGACCGGTATTTATATGCGTGTGGAAAATATGTTGAGAATAACCCAGTTGAAGCTGGATTAGTGAGGAAAGCAGAAGATTGGAAGTATGGTTCAGCGAGTGGTAGAGATAAGCATATTGTAGAAGTGTTGAAAGATACAACGATGATTGCAGAAATAGATGTATCTGACAAGAAACAATACGAGCGCGGGAATGCAATCGGGTCTGATTATTACAAGTATCAAATGAGGCAGAAATTAAGCAAGGAAAGTTGATAATGATAGGGTGTCCCCAAAATGGGGACTGTCCCTTTCTCCTACGGTGGCTATGGAATATAATAAAGATCAGATTATATTTGCTGTAAGAAAGATTTTTAGAAATGAAGATCAGAATAAAGTTCTTGAAGAATTGAATTTGGAAGATTCAGGATCTATTAGGGTTTATTTAGCGGTTTTAAAATTAAGCAAAGGTAATCTAAAAGATTTTTATTTATTCTTAAAAAAATCCCAAGAAGATTATAGGGATGTATTGTGGCAAGCGGAATATGAAGAAAATGGTGAAAAAGAATTGATTAATCCTTATAAACAGATTTTAACATAAAGATGCAATTCCATAACGATCATATCTTGAAAGTCAAAGTTCAACAGTCCGGAGATATATTTATAAATGGTAAACTTGTTTCATGGATAGAATTTGAAAAGGCTCTATCTAATTTAAAAGAAATAAAAGGGGCTGTTTGGTTTTATCGGCAAAATGCAATTGGGATACAGAATGAAATAGCAGAACAGGTTTTTACAAAAGTATTGGGAATAAATAGTGTCGTTTCTCACAACAACAAGCATTGTAAGTATTTATAAATAATTCAGGATCCCCCTCCTGAAGCAACCTAAAAATAAACTAATCCCCCCGCATAAACAGAAAGAGTAAGTTCATGGGAAGGGATGCGCGTGTTTGTCAAACTGGGTTGACGTATCATGTGATTAATCGAGGGAATAATAGGGAAGTAATTTTTGTTGAGCAAGAAGATTATACGCATTATTTAAATACGGTACAAAGATACAAAAAGAAGTATGGTTTTAAACTGTTTGCATTTTGCTTAATGACCAACCATGTACATATGTTGATAAAGGTTGAGGGAGATGTAAGCATAAGTCGGATTATGCAATCGATCACTATCGCACATACACGCTTTTATAATTATAAATATCAGCGTAGTGGGCATGTTTGGCAAGGACGGTTTATGAGTCCAATTGTGAGCGAGGATGATCATTTGCTGACGGTTATGAGATATATCGAACAAAATCCACTACGTGCACGAATGGTTAAAGATGTGGGAGAATATCGATGGAGTAGTTATTTATTGAATGTGCGAGAACAAGAGTCAAAAATGATTGACCGTGAAGTGAATTTGGTTTTTAATAGATTGGGCGTTGATGTAAAAGCGAGGATCAAGCGCTATCGAGAGGGAATGCAAGAGGATATTAAAAAGAAAGAGCTTGAGGCGATACAGACAACTACGAGAAAAAGTGGTAATTATGTATCAAGTTTGTTTCAGGAGCAATTTAATAAATTGTTACCAAATAAAAAGAAACGAGGTCGTCCGAAGAAGGTTGAATTAATTGTAAATATCTGAAATTAATTAGTTTCTGAGAAACGACACTATTTATTCGAGGAATAATTGAGTATTCTTAAAATACTAGCAATTTTAACCCCCCAGTGAATTAATTATAAGTTCTTTTGATTGAACGCTTTGTGAGAAACGACACTATTTATTTATGTATCAAGTTTGTTTCAGGAGCAATTTAATAAATTGTTACCAAATAAAAAGAAACGAGGTCGTCCGAAGAAGGTTGAATTAATTGTAAATATCTGAAATTAATTAGTTTCTGAGAAACGACACTATTTATTCTAGAGAAACGACACTATTTATTCTATTTATTTCAATGTGTCCCAATATTTTTTGTTTCTAAATAGAGATTGATAAAGAAGTTAAAAGACGAAATAAGGTGGGAGGGTATTGATGAGAATTTTTAGATGGTTTTTATTCGTATCTTTTGTTGTAGTGGCATCAGGGTGTGCATCAACGATGAGTGCGGTAAAGAGTAATGCTAGCTTTTCTAAGTATAAGAAAGTATATGTTTTGAATTTTAAGGATGATCCAAGGAAAGTTATACCTAAAGTTGTAAATCAATTTAAGAAATTAGGTCTTGAGGTTGTCTTAACTAAAGAGGGTGAACCTGTTGGGGGGACGCAAGGAACCGGCTATATTATCAATGCTGACGGATATGTCTTAACAGCAGCGCATGTTTTGAATCATGAGAAGACAGTTACGGTTTGGGTAAATAAAGTGCAATATGAAGCAGAAGTTATTTATAAAGAAGAGGATGATAAAGAAGAGGATTCTGTCGATAATAATCATTTAAGTCTTCAGAAATCGTTAGAGAAGTCATTAAACTCAAAGAATAATCAGTCTATTGCTGAATTTGTTAATAATCGTGATCTAGCATTATTGAAGATTATATCTGATAAAAAAGATTTTCCTACTTTGGTTTTTTCTAAGTCTCCCGCATATGTTATGGGGCAACAAATATATACTTTAGGTTTTCCTTTAAGCAATATTCTTGGGGATACACCACGGTTAAACCAAGGGGTCATAAGTTCTGCAGTTGGGATTAAAGACAATGATAAATTTATTCAAATTTCTGCTGAAGTGCAGCCAGGAAACAGCGGAGGGCCATTGTTATCGCAAGATGGGAAGGTTACAGGAATGATTGTGATGTCATTAAGACAGGGTCAAAATATAAATTTTGCTCTTAAAAGCGAGCATTTAAAAGAGTTTATTAATAATGCGAACAAAAAAGCTAAAATAGGGCTTAATTTAAACTATTCTGATAAGTCTTCTTTAGAAAACGTTCAAGAGGCGCTAGTTCAAATTCGTTCTGGAAGAATTTCTCCTGAGTTCAAAAAAGAGCCAAAGCTTGTTTGTTCGTTCCGTTATGAATATTTGTGGGATATGTGGAATCGATTTGCTTTATTTGATCTATCTTTGTTTGATTGGGATACGGACGAGATCCTATTGCGTGCTGGTCAATATGGTGATAATCCAATGACGAATGAAAATAGCACCATTGATAATGTTTTTAGAGAAATAAAGAATAAGTTAAATTTGTAGAAAAGAGGGAAATGGCCAAATAAATAGTGTCTGCGCGCTATTTATTGTAAAATGCTAATAACATTTTTATAGAAATTGTTATTAACAAATGTTATACTTTTACGATGAAACCTCCATTTGATATTACTCCTAGGATTTTGAATTTAACGGCTGGAATCAGCGCTATGATTGGGCGTCTTGAGGCTTCTCGTTTGAAAATTCCTCTCGTTGATCTTAGGCGTCAGGTAGATGCGTCCTCAATACATTCTAGTTGTATTATCGAGGGTAATACATTAACACTAGATCAAGTGACAGATGTTATTAATGGAAAACGTGTTCTTGGGCCTAAGAAAGATATTCTTGAGATTAAGAATGCGCATAAACTTTATAGCAAGATCAATGAGTTTAACCCTTTAAATGAAAAAGATCTTTTACAAGCTCATAAAATTCTTATGGAAGGGTTGGTTGACAGACCTGGAAAAATACGAGGTACGGGTGTTGTAGTAGCGGCACAAGGTAAGGTGGTTCATACTGCACCACCACACCAGAGAGTTGCAGGATTGATATCGCAGCTTTTTAACTTTATTGCTGAATCAAAAGATCTACATGTTTTGATTACTTCGAGCATTTTTCATTATGAATTTGAATTTATTCATCCTTTTGAAGATGGTAATGGTCGTATGGGAAGATTTTGGCAGACTTTAATGTTAAGACAAAGTAGATTGGCATATAACCTTGTTCCCATTGAAACGGCCATTAAACAACATCAATCCGAGTATTATCAAGCAATTGCTCAATCCAACAAAGATGGTAAATCAACATTCTTTGTTGAGTTTATGCTCGGAATAATTCTGGAGGCTGTTTTAGATTTAGAAAAACTTGTATCTGGTCGGGCTAAACCAAAAGATCGAATAGCATACATGATGAAAAACTGTCCTTTAGAATTTACACGACAAGAATATATAGAAATCATGGGAGATATTGAAGTGCACACGGCATCAAGAGATTTGAATCAAGCCGTAAAATTAGGATTACTGAAAATGAAGGGTAGTCGAGCTACAGCAGTCTATAGAAAAATTAGAAATACCGCATAAACACTGACACTATTTATATTTTCATTGTCGTTTTTAAATAGTTTTGAAACCTCTTCCTTATAACTTCATATATTTATATAATCTAAGAAGCTTTGATGTATATAAATTAACCAAAGAGTGACTTTTTATGCAATGGATGATGCGTGTCATTTTTGTATTAGAGAAGGTGTTTATCCTAGTGGCGGTAGCTTTGGTTGTTTATGCGGTGATTTATTTGAATAAGCCGGTTGCATTGCCAGTGGTTTTAACACAGACAGCAAGTGTTGATGTTTCATCGACGGACA
This sequence comes from uncultured Planctomycetales bacterium, assembly GCA_964572155.1. GTDB lineage: Bacteria > Omnitrophota > Gorgyraeia > Zapsychrales > Fredricksoniimonadaceae > JACQQW01. The sequence goes on from CAZNDZ010000001.1 coordinate 672,286, forward strand.
ATGTAGTAGAAATGGCGTTGGTTTCTAGTGCTGATGTGGGGGTGGTTGAGCCGCAGCGGGATTTGTTTGATGCCGCAGGTGCGCCAGCGGATTTGGGCGTCAATAATGCGGCGATGTCTAATATGTTGCCGGCAAATTTTAAGGTGGTGGGGATCATCATCGGACAGTCATCTCAAATTGCCATCGAAGACACCGCATCGCATCAGACCTACATCATTGCCAAGGGTAGTCAAGAACAAGGCATTGAGGTCATGGATATTCATCGGGATCAGGCATTGTTAAAATATCAGGGGCAGGCGATCACCTTGCCATTACAATTAAAACAATGATAAAAATCTTTTATCTCATCTTGTCGGTTTTTTTCGCGCTTGGGCCCGCCATTGCGCAAGAAGCAGACGTTCCCGTCGTTGCTTCCAAACAAATGCTAGATGTTTTAGAACTCAAAGATATGGATATCAATGATGTTTTTAAGCTCATCTCATCTAAGACGGGCATTAATATCATCGCTGGAAAAAATGTCCAAGGGCGTGTGACGATTTATCTGAAAGATGTGGAAGTGCATGACGCATTGCATATTATTCTAGAAGCCAACGACTTGGCGTATATGGAAAGTCGCGGGATCATGCAAATTGTGCAAGCGGCAGATTTTGAACGCATGTTTGGTTACAAGTTTGGACAAACCACAGTGCGCAAAGTCGTGGCCTTAAAAGGCATGAATGCAACAGACGCGGCGGTATTATTAGCAAATTTCAAAAGCACGTCGGGAAAAGTCATTGCGGATGAGCAATCAAACTCACTGGTCATCGAGGAACAGCCTGCCAATTTAAGGAGCATGGAAGATTTCTTAAGTACGATAGATGTGCCGGCTCAAACCAAAGCGTTTGAGCTTATGTTTGTGCAAGCCGATGCCATCACCGCGCGCATCGCCGAAATTTTAACACCAAAAGTTGGCACCATCCGTTTTGACGCGCAATCTAATAAAATTTTTGTTAAAGATACAGAAGCAAAACTAAAAGACGTGGCAAATTTATTGCAGATGTTAGATGTGCCACGGCGCACGCAGGTTTTCGAATTAAGCTATATGAAAGCGGAAGACATGGTCAAGGCGATCACGTCGCTGTTAACCAAGGACATTGGTCACGCGGAGGTTGATGTCAAAGGTAACAAGTTGGTGGTAACAGACATCGCGCCTAAGATTGTTGAGATTACGAGGGTCATCGACGCGCTTGATAAAAAAGATCAACAGGTTCTGATTGAGGCAAGGATTGTGCAGGTTTCGTTGACGGATAAGACCAAGCTTGGCATCAATTGGGACGCGGTGATTAATAAATGGCATGACACGCGCATGACCAATGATTTTGGATTAGGTGATGCGGTTAATCCCAAAGGGGTGTTAAGCATTGGCACCATCGATAATGACCAATATAGTTTTGTGATGGAGGCGTTAAATTCTTCTGGGAAAACACGCCTATTATCAAACCCCAGCATCGCGGTTGTCAATAATCAGGAAGCGAAGATTTTGGTTGGGACCACCAAGCCTTATGTGACGACAACCACCACAACCCCGTCATCCGGGCCAACGAGCATATCAGAAGCGGTGACATTCATTGACGTGGGTGTCAAGTTGACGGTCACTCCGACAATTCATAAAGATGGTTATATCACCATGAAGATAAAGCCAGAGGTGTCTTCCGCTACATCGTCCTTGGTTACAGGTTCTAAGAATGAAATCCCCATTGTTGATACGTCGACTGTTGATACAACCATCCGCGTCATGGATGGGGTAACAATTGTTTTAGGCGGCCTTATCAAAGATGAGCGGTCAGCGAATAATAGTCAAGTGCCTGTGCTTGGTAAAATACCTCTGGTAGGTGCTGCTTTTCGCCAAAAAAGTGATTCCATAGAAAAGACTGAGATCATGGTCTTTTTAACGCCCCGCATCATTACGGGGGATATTCAAGCCAATGATAAGAATCCTAAGCTGATCAAAGGCGATAAAGTGTATTCCGACCATCCAATCGAGTAAGGACAAAACGTGCGTTGGCAAAAGAGATCGCTGTTGGGACAATTTCTTTTAAATCAAGGGGCTGTTGCCCAAGAACAGCTCGATGCCGCGCTTGATGAACAAAAACGCACAAAAGAGCTTTTAGGGCAGATCCTCCTGCGTAAAGGTTATATTAGCGACGAGCAAGTCATCCTAACCTGCCTGTCAGATCAATTGCACATCGAAACAATCAGCTTAAAACAAATCACCCCAGATGCCAATGCTTTAGCGCGACTACCAGCCAAAGCCGCGAATTATTATAAAGTTTTTCCCATTAACATGAGCAATGGTGTTCTTAAAGTGGCCGTGCATGATCCTCTGGATTTAAGGGTCTTGGATGATTTAAATCTCATGGCCCGTTGTCCGGTGGTCACAGTCTTGGCATCACAAAAAGAAATCATTGAGGCCATCCGTGAACATTATGGCTTAGGCGCTGAGACCATTGAGCAAATGATGGGCACCACAGCCCAAATGTCCAATGAACAAGAAGTCACCGTCATTGATGAGGCTGATTCCGACGCGTCCATTAGCCGTTTCTTAAATCAAATTCTGTTGCAAGCTTATAAAGATCACGCCACCGACGTGCACATCGAGCCTTTTGAAGAATCCTTGCGCATCCGATACCGCATCGACGGGGTTTTATATGACGCTGGTATCCCATCTAACTTGAAGTATTTTGCTGATGTGTTAATCACGCGTGTCAAAGTCTTAGCCAATTTAAATATTGCTCAGAAACGTTTGCCGCAAGACGGCCGTTTTAAAGTGAAGGTGGCGGACATTGAATTGGATTTGCGGGTGTCGTTTTTACCGACGTCCTATGGTGAAAGTGTTGTGATCCGTATTTTAAATTCAGTTAAGCTCTTGAGTTTAGAAGAATTGGGTTTTGGCCCGGCTCATCGTGAAACCATCAAGCAATTATTGGAAACACCGCATGGCATTATTTTTGTGACAGGTCCGACGGGAAGCGGGAAAACAACCACGCTCTATGCCTGCTTGTCAGCGATCAACAGCGAAGAAACAAAAATCATCACGATCGAAGACCCCATTGAATATCAACTTAAAGGCATTGTTCAAGTTCAGGCTTTCACGCAGATCGGTTTAACCTTTGCATCAATCTTGCGCTCAGTCTTGCGTAATGATCCGGATGTGATCATGGTCGGTGAAGTTCGCGACGCAGAAACCGCGCAGATCACCATTCAAACCGCCCTGACGGGCCATTTGGTATTTTCAACCTTGCACACCAATGATGCAGCCTCCGCCGTGACCCGCTTGTTGGACATGGGCATCGAGCCGTATCTGATCGCATCTTCCGTCGAGTGCTTTGTTGCCCAACGCTTGGTGAGAACCTTGTGCCCACATTGCAAACAGAAAGTACCATTAACACAGGATATCGCCGCAGAGTTTGGCATAAAAGCCATTGAGCCATCCGCTGTTGTCTATAAAGCCAATGGCTGTAAACATTGCCGCATGACAGGGTATGTGGGGCGAGAAATCATTTGTGAGACTTTAAAGATGAATGATGAGATCCGTGCATTGATCATGAAGCAGGCAACTGCTCAAGAGATTTTACAAAAAGCAACGATGCAAGGGATGCAGACGATGCGCGCTCATGGTTTAAGTAAAATCTTAGCAGGCATCACCACAACAGCAGAAGTGCTGCAAGCAACTCAAGAATAGGGGCGTAGTTTCATGCCAACATTTGCATACAAGGCAAAAAACTCCGGATCGTCGGTGATTGAAGGTGTTATCACGGCGGACAATCAACAATCTGCGGTGACAAAGATTTTGGAGCTGGGTCAAACACCCATCCTTGTTGAGCTTACGACGAGTAAGAATCGTGTAAAGCCATTGATGGTGCGTTCTAACGTATCAATCACAGCATTGGCGTATTTCTCTAAGTCATTAGCAGACCTCTTAGAAGCAGGTGTGCCGTTGGTGAGGGCATTGGAATTATTGGGCAAACAGCGCATCGCGCCTGTTTTGAAAAACGCGTTAGGGCAGATTGCGACGGCGGTCAGGGATGGTTCTAGTTTATCTAAATCCTTAGAGTCTTATCCGGATATTTTTAATAAATTATATGTGAGTATGATTCGATCGTCGGAAGCGGCGGGTAATTTGACGCGGGCATTGGTTATGTTGGGGCAGAACTTGGACAAAGAGGTGGTGATTCAAAATCGTATCCGTTTGGCGTTGATGTATCCCATGATCATTTTAAGCGTTGGTATTGCGTCGATCATTGTGTTGCTTACCTTTGTGTTGCCCAAGTTAACCGTGATGTTCGATGATTTTGGTGCAGACTTGCCTTTGCCAACGCAGATGGTTGTGGCATTAAGTCATTTCGTGACCCATGATGGTTGGATCGTGGCATTATTATTCGCGGCCGCGACGGGCTATTTTTTAAAATACCGCACAACCCCTCAGGGACAACAACAGTTAAGCGCGATCGTGTTGCGCATTCCGGTGATCAGTGATTTCTTAAAAGCCATATCAATTGCACGCTATACCCGCACGGTGGCCATCCTTTTAGAAAGCGGTGTGCCCATCACAACGGCATTAGAATCAAGCATCATGGTTTTAGATAATGCGGTGTTCATTGAGCAAGCAAAACATATTGCAAATCAAGTGCGCATGGGCACAAGCTTGTCCGTGGCAGTTCGTTCCGCCGCTGTTTTTGGTGATTTAACTGCAAACTTGATTGCGGTCGGTGAGCAGGGTGGAAAACTTGAAAGCAATTTATTTAAAATAGCCGCGATCCATGAAGAGCAAAGTCAACACATGACGGAAAACACCTTAAATGTTTTGGGTCCCGTGGTGTTGATCTGTGTGGTCACTGTTGTTGGGGCGATGATGTTTGCGATCATTTTACCGTTAATCAAAATGAATATGATAATCAAATAGGTAAGGAGAATTTATGAAAGAACGTGCCTTTACGATGATCGAGATTTTATTGGTGGTCATCATGATCAGTGTGCTGGCGGCCATGGTGGTGCCAAATCTGACGGGACGGACAGATCAAGCTAAGTTGGTCGCGGCGCAAACCGACGTGGAAACCAATTTGCCTGCGGTGCTTGACCTTTATAAGATGGATAATGGTGTTTTTCCAACAACAGAACAAGGGTTGGCCGCGTTATTAACAGCGCCCGTCACAACCCCAGCCCCAGAACATTGGAATGGCCCCTACATTAAGAAAAAGAAAATGCCGCAAGATCCTTGGGGTCGGCCCTACGCGTACGTTAATCCAGGCGTGCATAATAAAGAAAGTTATGATTTGTCATCTTTCGGTGCCGACGGTATTGAAAGCAAAGATGACATTGTCAATTGGTTGAGCGTAAAGCCATGATGCATGTTAACCGAGGATCCTTGATCCTTGAAGCTGTCATTGCTGTTGTGGTGATGGCCATTGGCCTTACAACATTGATGCAAGCTTTAATGAACAATGCCAATGTTGTCAACAGCGCCCAAGAGTATGGCCGTGCGTGGTTGATCATTAATGAAAAACTTCAAGAGAAGGTCTTCTTTGATAAGACCAATATCTCGCTCGAAAATCAAGCGGTTGATGCGGCATTACCTCGCGTGAAATACGACCAAACATTCAAAACCTTAACACAAGAGCCTTGGATTGGTTTAAAGCAATTGGATTTATCCTTGCATTGGGCCAATAACGCCAATACACGCAGTCTTAGCATAAGGACCATCTTGCCCAATGATGATACGCAACAAACAAAACAAAGCCTTTTCTACAATTAACGTCGATCAACATGGGTTTACGCTCCTTGAAATGCTCTTAGGGGTCGTTATTACGGCGTTGGTGGGTTTTAGTTTATTTCAGATCTTTGCCAATGGCATGAACACTTATCAGCGGGCGCAATTGACAGCGAAAGTGTATTTGCAAATGTACAAAGTCTTTGACGCGCTGGATGCCGATATCGCGGCGATCATCACGTTTGATTACAGAGCGGTGGATCCGCAATGGAAAAGTTTTCATGGTAATGCAACGTCGATGCATTTTGTTAGGAAAGCGAAGGATGGGTTACAGATGGTGTCTTACGCCGTTTATGATGACAAAAGCCGAGGCGATGAAGTCAGACGCAAGATCAACCCCTTAGTTGACGTGCTTGCAAAGCAAACAAAGGATGTTGCTGGGGATGTTGTTGCGAAATATATACAGGATGATGGCTTTACATTAACGTATGCGCAGGCAGAGCCAGAGTCAGTCAATGGCAAGGTCAAGATACGTTGGCAAAACAGTTGGGAAGAGGAGCATCTTCCCATTGCGATTGCGGTAAAGATACGCTTTAAGCCTAATCAAGAAAAACAAGCACCGGTTGAGTTTAGCCGTATTTTTTATTTAGAAAATCGGTAAGAATGAATATAAGAAAAAATAATTCTGGTATAATTTTAATTGCGGTGATTGCCGTGATGATTGTGCTCACCATAGTTACCCTCAGTGCGGGGAGTCTTGTATCGACGACGATGCAGTATACTCAAAAAGAAATAGCCCGCACACGGGCCATGGCTAGTGCTTTGGCAGGGGTGAATTATGCGTTGCATTTGATGCAGGATCATCCATCGCTAGTCGACACCTGGTGGCAAAGCGGGGTGCGTGTCGACAATAAAGAACAGGCAGGAAAGTATTTTGATCATGTGGTGTTAAGTAAAAACACACAGTTTGATGTGGACATCATGGATCAAACGCGGTATCTAAATCTAAATGCTTTAAATTTGACTAACGCGTCGCTGTTATCACGCTTGATTGTGGCGCATGGATTTTCAATGCAGCAAGGGGATGATATTGCCGCTAATGTGATTGAATGGTTAACACAAATTAAAAAAGCTCCCTTTGATGATGTTGCCGAACTTACGCTTGTCAAAGGCATGACCAAAGATATTTTTGAAAAGATCAATGTTGATCTAACGGTGTATCCAAAATTTCCTGCCGATGGGCTGGTGGCGAATTTTTGGACAGCTTCACCTAAGTTTTATCAGGCCTTGGTGGCAGATGTCACAGCAACGCATAAGGTGGAAAATGTTTCAACTTTCGTTGCCCTTGCGCAAAAGTATCGCACCAAAGAAAAACCGGCAAATCCCGACGGGGTAGAATTAGCCATGTTGGCCGCAGGGGGGCATGTACCAGTTGCGTTAGACTATAAAGTACATGTGGTTGGTTTTGACGCGTTAACCAAAACGCGTGTCGAGGTAGAGGCATTGATTAACAAAGATCAAAATGGCGCGTGGGGCATTCAACGTTTTAATAGGGTGTTATTTTAATGGGTAAACACCGCAACGTCATATCTATTACCGACGATAATCTGACATACTTGCAGGCCAAGGATGTTGGGACGCCGGTATTTCGACAAGTGAGCATTAAAGGAAAAAGTGATGCGGAAATTACGAAGCAATTATCCCTGTTGATTAAGGCGCACAAGATTGCTTTGCATCAAGTGACTGCGGTGATTAGCCGGCAAAATGTGTTGGTGCGGTTTATGACATTACCGTCGGCAGATGTTGTTGAACTTAAAAAAATGGTGGCTTTGCAAATTGGCAGCATTGTTCCTTATGCCCTTGAAGAGATTGTTTTTGATATTCAATTGCTTGGGGATGCGGGCTCAAATCAGCGCAAAGTCATGGTCATCATTGCGCCCAAAGATGTCATTGAGCGCCAGTGGCAGATTTATACCAAGGCGGGTGTATCTCCCTCGATTGTGAGCATCAGCTCGATGGGAGTATGGCTTTGGTATAGCCGCAGGACCGCAGATAAGCTTGGTGTCGCGTTGGTGTTGGATATCAATGAAGGAGAGGTGGAAATTTGCCTTTGCCAACACGCCCATTTGTTTACTTCAAGGGCTTTTCGATTACCGTCGTCAGATTTAGCGGCAGATGATTTTAAATTTTTGTTGAAAGAAATTGATTTAACCATTGAAGGTTACATGAAAGAACGGGTTGGCCCAGCGTTGACAAAGATCATCACCACAGGTTCTAAGCCAATACCCATTGATTTATTAACGCGCTTACAGAAAGAATACGAATTGCCGGTTGAAGACATTGATCATGCACGTCAGATCAAAGGTTCCAATGAATCAGCGACGGCGCTCATCGGATTTTCTGCTGTTGACGCGGCCCATCAAATTAATTTAATCCCGCGACATTTGGCGGATGCGCACGTTAAAACACTGGCAGCGAAAGCGGCAAAACGCATGGCCTTGATCATGGTTGGGTTGTTTGTCATCGTTGGCGTTATCGGAGCAATCCAAGTAAATAAGAAGAATAAATATTTAGAAGAGTTAAATGATCAATGGCAAGTCACGAAGAAACAATTGGATGGCATTGAGCAGGAAAAAGCAAAAATTAATGCGATGTCACAAGCGTTAAATGGACGGGTTGTATTTGCAGAGATTTTTAAAGTTGTTGAACAGTCTACACCGCCGAGTGTATCTTTTTTTAACGTGAACATCAATGATCAAAAACTTTTAAGCATGCAAGGGATTGCAAAGAATCCCGCAGATATCAATGCCTTACAGGAGAGTTTGATGCGCTCCACATTATTTGTGAGTGTACAGTTAGATTTTGTGAATAAACGTTCAACGCAAGATGGGGAAGTTAGTTATTTTAAACTATCGTGCCAATTAAAATGACCATGAGACAATTATCAAATAGGGAAAAGATCATTGCTGGCGCAACCATCATCATGGTTGTTGTTTATTTGGTCTTTTTCATCCTCATCCGTCCAGCGAAAGACATGTTGGCGGGGATTGATGATAGCATTGCAACCAGTGAACAACGCCTATCTAAAGGGAAGGTATTATTAGAAAGAGGGAGCGGTGTCCAAAAGTCGATGGATAGCTTGGTTAAAGAATGGGGACAAACCAGATCTGATGCCGAAGAGTCTTCCCAATTAATCAATGCCCTTGAATCTGCCGCCACAACTGCGGATATCCGTATCCTTAATATCGAACCGCGCCCTATAGTCCGCGACACATTAGTCCGCTATCCTATTGCCATGACGGTTAGCGGTACATCAAAACACATCATTAAGTTTTTATCCTTAATCCAAGCCAAGCCCTTGGCATTAGATGTAGAAAACCTCAATTTAGAACGCTCTATCGATGGCAATGCTACCATTAATGGCACTATGGTGGTGACACGTTTAAGAATACAGGGTTAATTCTCATTTTATGCCTCATGAAATTCTTTTCCTTGACGCATTTAGCTTACAGGCGTATAATTTCACAACTTAAAAAGACTAAACATAAGGCAGTATAAGCTGCTGTAACAAGGAGGAAGTACGTTGGCTATTGTTAAAGAAAAGAAAACAGAAGTAATCAACCGTTTCAAAACCCATGCGAAAGATACAGGTTCCGCACCTGTGCAAATCGCTGTGTTGACCGAACAAATCAATGCACTTAATTTGCATTTCAAATCCCATCAAAAGGATTTTCATTCCCGTCGTGGATTGCTCGTGTTAATCGGTAAACGCCGTCGTCTGTTGGATTATCTCCAATCGATAGATCCTAAAAAATACGAAGAAACCATTAACAAGCTTGATTTACGTAAGTAAAAAGCTTTCTTAAAAATTTAAGGATCTATTATGCAGACAGTCCGTGTCGAGGCTCCGTTTGGCGCCCAAACCATCACGATTGAATCAGGTAAATTAGCAAAATTAGCGGGCGGCGCTGTTACCGTTACCGTTGGTGGTACCGTTGTTCTGGTCACCGCTTGTATGGCCAAAAAAGCCAAAGAAGGCCAAGGGTTTTTCCCTTTAGCTGTTGAATATCAAGAACGCACCTACGCCGCTGGTAAAATCCCAGGCGGTTTCTTTAAACGTGAAGGTCGTCCGTCTGAACGTGAAGTGTTAGTGTCCCGTTTGATTGATCGTCCAACCCGTCCATTATTCCCAGAAGGTTTCTTAAATGAAGTTCAAGTTGTGGCAACTGTTTTGAGCCACGACGGTGAAAATGATCCTGATATCTTAGCGATGATCGGTTCGTCCGCTGCGCTATTGATTTCTGAAATTCCTTTCGATGGTCCAATCGGCGCAACCCGTATTGGTTTGATTGATGGTCAATTGGTGGCTAACCCAACGTTTGCACAACGTGCGAACAGCGCGATGGATTTGGTTATCGCTGGTTGGGGTGAAGGCATCATCATGATTGAAGGCGAAGGCGATCAAGTTCCAGAAGCTAAAGTTTTGGAAGCCATGAAGTTAGCGTTAGACACCCAAAAAGCGTATATCGCTATTCAAAAAGAATTACAGAAGCAAGTTGGTAAACCAAAAGCTGCTTTTGAAGCCAAACAACCTAATGAAAAGTTTGCTAAAAAAGTACGCACTTTAGGTTTTGATCGTTTGCAAAAAGCATATACTACGATCGCTGATAAAGCTGAACGTGAAGATGCGGTCAACGCGATCTTCCATGATTTAACCAAGGACATGACCATCTATGCAGATTGTGTCGTTACCGAAGGTGAAGAATTCTCCGCCGGTGATGTTAATCATGTGTATGAAGCTTTGCAATATGAAATCATCCGCAACAATGTGTTCCAAAAACAATTGCGTGCTGATGGCCGTGGTTTAAAAGAAATTCGTCAAATCGATTCTGAAGTGGGTGTTTTACCACGTACCCATGGTTCATCCTTATTTACCCGCGGTCAAACCCAAGCTTTGGGTGTTGTGACCTTAGGTACCAAGGATGATGAGCAATTGATCGAATCTTTAGAAAGCAGAACATACAAGACCTACATGTTGCATTATAATTTCCCATCATTCTCTGTTGGTGAAACAAAGCGCATGGGTTCTCCTGGTCGTCGTGAAATTGGCCACGGTGCTTTAGCTTCTAAAGCGATTAAATATGTCATCCCATCACGCGAAGATTTTCCTTACACCATCCGCGTGGTTTCTGAAATCTTAGAATCCAATGGTTCTTCTTCTATGGCCTCCGTGTGTGCTGGTTGTTTAGCGCTTATGGATGCTGGTGTTCCGATCAAGGCTACTGTTGCTGGTATTTCCGTCGGTTTAATCTCTGATGCGAAAGAAACAGTTTTGATCACCGACATCATGGGTTTAGAAGATCATTTCGGTGATATGGATTTCAAGGTGGCTGGTAGCCGTACCGGTGTGACCGCCATCCAATTAGATCTTAAGATCAAATCCTTGTCGATGAGCTTGGTTGAACGCACCATCGCACAAGCCAGAGAAGCGCGCATGATCATCTTAGATAAGATGGAAAAAACCATGCCAGCGCCACGTAAAGAAATGTCACAATACGCACCTCGCATTGTCACCATTCAAATCCCACAAGAGAAAATCGGGGAAGTGATTGGACCAGGCGGTAAAACGATCCGTAAGATGATCGAAGAAACAGGTGTTACCTCGATCGACATCGAAGAAGATGGTAAGGTGATCATTGCATCTCCAAATGGCGAATCTTTAGATAAGGCTTATGCCATGATCAAGGGCATGACCCATGAACCTGAAGTCGGCGCTATTTTCGATGCGACGGTTAAACGTATCATGAATTTCGGTGTGTTCGTCGAGTTCTTACCAGGCCGTGAAGGTTTGGTTCACGTTTCTGAACTTGCAAACAAGTTTGTTAAGGATGTTAACGAAGTTGTGAAGGTGGGCGACAAGTTTAAAGTAAAGCTTACTGAAAAAGATGAGCAAGGTCGCTTTAACTTAAGCAAAAAACAAGCCGAATAAATAGTTTTAAACTATGAAGCTTGAACACATCAATGAAATCAAGGGGATTGGCATATTGGGTGCTAGCCTGTTACTGCTAGCAAGCCTGATATCGTACAATCCCCTTGATCTTTCTTGGTACACATCAGCCCCAAATGTTCCCGCGCATAATTTGATTGGTATCGTCGGCGCCTATTTGGCTGGCATGATAAATTTTGTACTAGGATATAGTTCTTTTGCCTTAGTGGTTTTTGGTTTTTTTATTAGCTGGAATAAATTTACCTCGCGTGACATCAAATGTTCCTTTCCTAAATTCTTAAGCCTTGTTGTTTTACTCATGGTGGCAAGTTCGCTGTTATCCATGATCTTTTCATCCAATGCCCAAGCACAATTTCAAGCCGCAGGTTTGCTCGGCATCATGTTTAGCACATTTTTACAAAAATATTTAAGCCCCGTTGGAGCTGTAATCACCTTAACGATTTTAGGCGCCTTAGCCTTGGTTGTGACGGGGGAATTCTTAGTGTCGCCGTTTGTTGTGTGGTTGTTTGGTGTGTTAAAAAATGCTTTTGCCTCTGTCTTTGGAAAAATTAAAAATTTTCCAACTGTGGCGCCAAAGCCTGCGGTTGCTAAAGTTAAAGAACCTGCCATTAAGAAAACCGTTGAGCTTGATGAGGAAGATTTCGCAGGGTTGGCTAAGAAAACAGCCCCATTACCAGCGGCTGCCATCCCTGCCAATAAGCCAACACCGCCTGCAACTACAGGTGCTGGTCCTAACATTCATATTGTAGCCCCTAAAGAAGTTCAAAAGCCTTTGGCTGATGTGACACCTAAGGTAGTTGGGGAATATCATTTACCGTCGCTAGATTTGCTCAATGATGTGCCAGTGGTGCCAGATAGTAAAATTCAAGAAACACTTAAGAATGGGGCAAAGATTTTAGAAGAAACGTTGGAAGATTTTGGCGTCAACGTTAAGGTCGTTGACATTGAACGCGGGCCCGTGATCACGCGATACGAATTACAACCAGCTCCAGGCGTTAAGATCCAAAGCATATCGTCATTGTCCGACGATATAGCGTTAGCATTAAGCGCGCCAGCTGTTCGTATTTTAGCGCCGATCCCTGGGAAAAATCGTGTGGGTATTGAAGTGCCCAATGGTTTAACGGCTGCTGTTTATCTAAAAGATGTGCTCATGCAAGAAAGAGCGCGTGCATCAGCATCTAAGTTAACGTTATGTATCGGCAAAGATACTTCCGGCAAACCTTTGTTTGCTGACCTAGCAGAAATGCCGCATTTGCTCGTCGCGGGGACAACAGGTTCTGGTAAAACGGTTTGTTTAAATGCACTGATCATGTCGGTCTTATTTAATGCGTCACCCAGTGAAGTTAAATTCATCATGGTTGACCCTAAGATGGTTGAGCTTGTTCCTTATAATGATTTGCCGCATTTGATCACGCCGGTTATCACCGATGCTAAAAAGGTTACACCGGTCTTAAATTGGTTGGTTGGAGAAATGGAAAATCGTTACAAGACCTTGGCTAAAGAACAAGTGCGTAATATCAAGGGTTATCATGCCAAGGGTTTAACCATGCCGTACATCATGGTTGTCGTCGATGAGTTGGCTGACTTGATGCAGGTGTCTGCCAAGAGTGTGGAAGCATCCATCGCCCGTTTATCTCAGTTAGCGCGTGCTGTTGGTATACATTTGATCTTAGCAACGCAGCGTCCATCCGTTGATGTTATTACAGGGGTTATCAAAGCGAATTTCCCAGCCCGTCTTTCGTTTAAAGTGGCTTCCAAAGTTGATTCACGGACTGTCTTGGATGCGAATGGTGCCGAGAACTTATTGGGTAAAGGGGATTTGTTATTTATGAAACCAGGGGATTCAAAACCAACCCGTGGTCAATGCTGTTATTTGTCCGACGAAGAGATCAATAAAGTCATTGCCTATATTAAGACACAAGGCACTCCTGAATATAATGATCAAGTGATCAAAGCTCAACCACAAAGCAGTGGTGGTGGTTCTGAAGATAAAGATGAAATGTACGATGAGGCCGTTAAGGTCGTCATTGAAACCAATCAAGCATCGGTCACCATTTTACAGCGACGATTACGCCTCGGATATTCCCGCGCAGCCCGTTTGATCGATATGATGGAACAGCAGGGGATTGTGGGTCCTTATGCTGGAAGCAAGGCCCGAGATATTTTAGTTGACCGTGAGAAGTGGTTGTTAGAGAATGCAGGAAGCGTACAAAATAATGACCCAGCCAACAACCCAACATAATTCTATTTTAAAAGATGCCCGTGAAGCCAAAGGGTTGACCTTAGAAATTGTTCACGAGGCAACCAAAATACCCCTCGATGCCTTAAAAGCGATTGAGCAAGGTTATTCTACCCGCATTTTAACCCCATTTTATTACAAAGGTTTCATTAAGATTTATGCAGAATTCTTAGGGTTAAATGTCGACGATGTTTTAAAAGAATATCATGTGGATAAAAAGCCACCGGTTAAAGTTGTTGCGGCATCAACCAAGAAGCCCGTTAAAGTCCATAAACCTATTCAAGTCATTGAGAAATCTCAGCATGTGATGACGGGGTTAAATAATCGCAAGAACCGCAATATTGTGTCGCGTGTCCTTATTGGCATTGCCATTGTTGCTGGTTTGATATTTTTTGTAAAAGTCATTGGGCCAAATATCAAGTTTCCAAAGTTTGAAAAGAAAGCTAAGGTTCAAGCGGTTGTTGAAGCGAAAGATGTTAAAGAAGTAAAAGATGTTAAAGATACAAAAGAGTCTAAAGAGAAATTACCATTTAAGTTGATCCGTGCGGAAAGCAGCAATTTAAAAGTAGGCTTGTCTGTCCGAGCCATTAAGGATAGTTGGATCCAAGTTAAGGTGGATGGTAAAGTAGCATATGCCATGACGATTAAAAAGGGCACCATGGAGAATTGGGTGGCCTATAATCAGATTGAATTATCCGGTCATAACATCAATGAATTAGATATGGAAGTCAACGGCAAGCATTTAGGAGCATTAGGTAGCGCCGAGCGTGGTGTGCGCAAGGCTGTGATTACCCGTCAGGGTTTAACTGTAAAGAAGTAATATGAAAACAACAGTAGATTTACGCAAAGAACGGTTAGGCGCCGGCCAAAAGGTCGGCGTTGTTAATTTAGGCTGCGCCCGTAATCTGGTCGACGCCCAGATGCTATTGGGTCGTTTAAAGAAGAATGGTCATCGCATTGTTGATGCCAACGACGCCCAAACCGTGATTGTTAACACCTGTTCATTCATTGAAGAAGCGCGACAAGAATCGATTGATACCATCCTTGATTTATTGGAATTAAAGAAACAAGGCAAGATCAAGAAAGTCATTGTGGCTGGATGTTTGGCGCAGCGTTATGGCAAGGATTTGATCGAAGAATTTAAAGATGTTGATGCTTTCGTTGGAACACCGACACTAAATCGTGACAACATGCCAGATCAAATGCAATTGACAGCATCGCATTTTGCCTATGTCAAAATTTGTGAAAGCTGTTTTAATGCCTGTTCATTTTGTGCTATTCCGAAAATCAAAGGAAAATTTAGATCGCGCACCATCGAGAATGTTGTTTCTGAAGTCAAAGCGTTAGATGCTAAAGGGGTTAAGGAAATCAACATCATTGGTCAAGATATCACGGCCTATGGCATGGATTTATACCGTGAAAAGTCATTGGCTAAGCTCATCAAAGCCTTGGTACCTGTGTGTAAAAATATTGAATGGATACGGTTGTTATACGCTTTTCCAGCCCATGTCACCGACGAATTGATTGATGTGATGGCCAGTGAACCAAAGGTATGTAAATATATTGATATGCCGCTGCAACATATTAGCGATCATATTTTAAAAGAACAAAATCGCAACATCACCCGCGATCAAACATATGATTTATTACGCAAATTACGCAAAGCCATGCCTCAGGGATTTTTACGCACAACTTATATTGTCGGTCTTCCAGGCGAGACAGATCAAGATTTTAATGAATTACGAGCATTTAATAAATCCATACGCTTTGAACGTGTAGGGGCATTTGTGTATTCTAAGGAAGAAGATACGGCCGCTGCCTTGATGGAAGGGCATGTGCCAGATAAGATTAAAAAAGCACGGCTTGATACCATCATGTTGGATCAAATGCAAATTTCAAAAGATGTGCAACAGCAATTTGTTGGCCGTCGTTTAAAAGTATTGATTGAAGAAAAAGAGAAAGATTCGACCGACACTTATATAGGCCGCAGTGAATATGATGCCCCAGATGTCGACGGTGTTGTCTATGTGCGTTCCGCAAAACCGCTTGCGATTGGTGCCTTTGTGTATGTGGACATTACCGATGCCTATGAGTATGATTTAGCGGGGGTGGTGGTATGAACTTGCCAAACCTGTTGACCATGTCACGTTTCTTCTTTGCGGTTGTGATTTTATATTTGCTGTTGGCCAACAATCTTGCTGCCATCATGACAGCAACATTTCTATTCTTGATCGCTGCAATTACAGATTTCTACGACGGGTATTTAGCAAAGAAACACGGGCTCATTTCTGATTTTGGCAAGATCATGGATCCTATTGCTGATAAAGTCTTGATGATTTTTGTATTCTTTGCTTTAGCGGCGTTGGGGATGATGGATTGGTGGATGGTTATTCTAATTGTTATTCGCGAGGTTGCTGTGACCGTTGCCCGTCTTAAAGCCATGGCGCATGGTCAAGTCCTTGCGGCGGAAAAAGCTGGAAAGATTAAAACTGTATTTCAAATGGTTAGCATTGGTGCGGCACTTTTATTTCTCATCTGTGAACAAAGTGTTTTTGCCAGAAGCTGGTTTTATCAAGCCGAGCCGATGTGGCGCGCATTTATTCAGATCATGATGTTAATCAGTGTCTTATTAACAGTGTACTCTGGCGTGATATTCTTTAGGCATAAATGGGCTCCCAAAAAAACATCTTCCACTACCTAGTTGCGACCTTTTTAGGCGTTGGCTATTGTCCTATTGCGTCTGGGACAGCGGCAACAGCGGCAGGTTTAGTCTTAATCTATTTCTTACAAGGGCAGACCTGTCTATATTTCTTGGTTTTATTGGCCTTGCTTGGGTTAGGTGTGGTTGCGGCCAGCCATGTAGAGAAAACGTCGCATCAAAAAGACCCTGGGATTGTCGTCGTTGATGAGGTGGTGGGGATCATGATTGCCATGATCGGTATCCCGTTTACATGGAAAACAGCCCTATGCGGATTTTTCTTGTTTCGGGCTTTAGATATGTTTAAAATATACCCTATCAATCGATTCGAAGCCATCCAGGGCGGTGTGGGTATTATGCTCGATGATGTGATGGCAGGTTTATATACGAATATCATTTTAGTCATTGCCGTGCATTGGGCCGGCATTGTTTAAAACAGGAGGGAAGTCAAGATGGAAAGCAGTAATCCTACGTTAAAGAACAAAATTTTCGAAAACGCACAAGTTGTCGGTGGCGCACCAACCATGACAATTCAAGGGACAGTTAATAAAACCTTGATTATGTTAGCAATTTTAATTTTTACCGCGATCAGCGCGTGGTCTATGCTGACACCTGGTAATGTGATGCCCTTAAGTTTAGGTAGCGGCATCATTGGTTTTTTATTGGCGATTGTAACAACATTTAAACCAAACTGGGCGCCAACTACAGCTCCGATGTATGCTGCTGTACAAGGGGTATTCTTAGCGGTATTTTCTGCCATGTTTGAAGCAAAGTATCCAGGCATTGTTGTTAAGTCTGTAGGTTTGACTTTTGCCGTTGCTTTGGTGATGTTGATGGGTTATAAAGCAGGTTTTTTTGCAGCTACACCAGCACTTCGAAAAGGCATGATGATTGCAGTTGGTGGTTTAATGTTGTTTTATTTGGTGGTGTTCGTTGCCAGTTTGTTTGGTATTGCGCCTCCAGCTTTTATTAATGGTGGTGGGCCACTTGGTATTGCATTTAGTTTATTTGTTGTTGGTTTAGCGTCGATGTGTTTAATTTTGGATTTTGACTTCATTGAACAAGCTGCTTCAAGCGGAGTCGAAAAACGCATGGAATGGTATGGCGCTTTCTCATTGATGGTCACCTTGATCTGGTTATATTTTGAGATCATGCGTTTAATGAGCAAGATGAATTCTCGTAATTAATTGTGTTTCAGGGTATTTTTTGGGGCTTTTTGATTTTGGTCGGATTATATGGTATATCTTACCCATGCGACTAAAACAAATAGCCCCGATTTTTTTATATATTTTTTTGACGGTAACAAGAAATGGTTATTGCCAAATTGATCATCGCATCGAATTTGGTTTCTCTGCCCTAACAATCGACGGAAAACTTCCTCGCTTTAAAGAAATCTCAAAATTTGAATCTCGCACGGGCATCAATGTTGAAACCATGAATTGGTATTTGGGATTTAATGGGGACAATAAGGAGTTACCCAATATTCCCTTAAAATGCATGGCAGAATATAAAGATCAAGATATTACCTTGATGCTCACCTTAGAACCATGGGGCGAAACCATGGATTGGCGGGGGCAGCGTAAGGATCCGTTGCGTGCGATCAATGACGGTTATTTAGATCGTTATTTACGTCGGATGGCTAGTCAATTGCGTAAGTTTGGTCGTCCTATTCGCCTACGTTTCGGCCATGAGATGATCCAAGATGATCATCCAGATACGCGCGGCTGGTATTCATGGCAAGATAGGGCCAAAGCCTATAAAAAAGCTTTTATACGTGTGCATGATATTTTTGTAGACGAGAATGCCATGAATGTTGAGTTTGTATGGTCGCCAAATTCAAGGCCGGCACTGCTTAAAATCTTAGCGAAATATTACCCAGGTCCAGAATATGTCGATTGGATAGGCATTGATGGGTATAACTGGAATGGCGAGAGTTTTGATGAGCTATTTCAATTGCCTTATAAGAACATTGTTGAACATCCAGAGATTTTTGGCAACAAACCCATTATGATCGCAGAGTTTGCGGCTGGGGATGATAAGAAATTAACGGTCTTTGATAAAGCTGCATGGATTAAAGATGCTTTTGAAAAAATACCGACACACTATCCAATGGTGGGGGCGATTTATTGGTTTAATGTAAAGAAAGAACGTGATTGGCGTTTAGATTCCTCCGATGCTAGTTGGGAAGCCTTCCAAGAAGGCATCCGTAATTGGCGTGATTAGTTGTATTTTCAATCCCTTTGTGATATAAAAAAGCATATGAAAAATATGAAAGTTGTGATCTTAGCCGGCGGTATGGGCTCACGATTGTCGGAAGAAACAGAGCTAAAGCCAAAGCCAATGGTTGAGATTGGCGGTAAACCTATTTTATGGCATATCATGAAGCATTACAGTGCTTTTGGTTTCAATGAATTTGTCATTGCTTTAGGCTATAAGGGACATTGTATTAAAGATTTCTTCATCAATTACCACCTGCATCATAGTGACTTATCCGTTGATGTGAAACACGGCAAAGTGGTCTTAAATAAAACACCTCCGGAAGATTGGAAGGTTGATTTAGTTGATACAGGTTTGACCACTGGAACAGCGGGTCGTCTCAAACATTTAAAGCCGTACTTAAAAAATTCATTCCTTATGACATATGGCGACGGTGTTTCAAATGTTGATCTAACGCGTTTAATTGCGCATCATCGCAAGCAAAAAAAGCTTGCAACATTAACAGCTGTTCGACCACCAGCGCGTTTTGGTAATTTAACGTTTAAAGATGCGGCATCGATTGAATTTTCAGAAAAATCGCAAGTAGCTGAAGGTTGGATTAACGGAGGATTCTTCGTTCTTGAGCCTAAAGTCTTTGATTTTATTGATGATGAAGCAGAAATGTTTGAACAACGGCCTTTGGAGGACATTTCGGCAAAAGGTCAATTAACAGCGTATAAGCACGAAGGTTTTTGGCAGTGCATGGATACGTTGCGTGATGTTAAATTATTAAATCAACAGTGGGATCACACCCAAGCCCCTTGGAAAACATGGAAATAAATTCTTGGAAAAATCGTAGTGTCTTAATCACCGGAGCCACAGGTTTGGTTGGCTCGTGGTTAACGGAAAAATTAATTTCAGGCGGCGCACAGGTCACGGTGTTGCTGCAAGATGTGAATGGTCAGTCGCCATTTTTAAAACATGCGGCACAGCGTGATGTGCATTGTGTTTATGGCCAATTAGAAGATTTACCGACGGTTGAAAAAGCTTTGATTATATCGGGGGCAGACACTGTATTTCATTTAGGCGCGCAAACCATCGTCGGAAATGCCATCACCACCCCATGGATCACCTTTGAATCTAATGTGCGTGGTACCTATAATCTTTTGGAAGCATGCCGACGTCAGGGAAAATCGATCAAAGCCATCGTCGTGGCGTCTAGTGATAAAGCTTATGGGGATTCGTTGCAGTTGCCCTATACAGAAGACATGCCCTTAAATGGCATTGCACCATACGATGCATCTAAAGTTTGCACAGAAGTTATTGTTAAGTCTTATACGGCAACTTATGGATTGCCGGTGATCACAGCTCGTTGTGGCAATATTTATGGCGGTGGTGATTTTAATTTTAGCCGCTTGATCCCAGGGACCATTAAGTCGTTATTGTCGAATCAAGCGCCCATCATCCGCTCCGACGGTACATTCATCCGTGATTATGTTTATGTCAAAAACGTTGCTGAAGTTTATACGCAGTTAGCGCAATTGGCTTACCAAGGCAAAGCCATTGGCGAAGCATTTAACTACAGTGATGACACCCCACGGAAAGTCATCGATGTGGTCAATGACATCATCCGCTTGATGGGCATCAAACATTTAAAACCAATCATACAAAATAACGCGGCACATGAAATTCATGATCAACATTTATCAAGTGCCAAGCTGCGCAAATTTGTGAATTTAAATCAATTGTCCAACATGGATGTGGGGTTAACCGAAACCATTGATTGGTACCGTGAATTCTTCCGACAATAATATGTATTCACAATTAGCCGGTAAAGTTTTCTTTGTTACCGGTGCTGATGGTTTTTTGGGTGCGCATTTAACCCAAGCCCTGTTAAGTCATGGGGCAGAGGTTATTGCCCAAGTTCGCAGCGTCGATCATCTCAAACGTTTAACGTTCGGTGTTGATCGATTGACATTTATCCCAATGGATTTTTGTAAGGCAGATCTCGAGGCTTTGAAAGATCGTTTGCCTCAAGGGATTGATGTGTGCGTGCATACGGCTGCCGCTGGGATTAAACCCAACGACAATGCTTGGGAACTTTTGTTAAAAGTTAATATCGACGGCACAAAGCTAATGCTTGATCTAGCCGTTGCTAATAAGATCAAACGTTTTGTGTATATTGGCTCAAGTTTTGAGTATGGCGACGGGAATTTGTGGGAAGAAAACGTTCAAGTTAATCCACGCACCTTGTATGGGGTTAGTAAAAGTGCGGGGTGGATGTTGGCTAAAAGTTATGCGGCCACACATCAATTGCCCATCGTCGGGTTTCGACCATTTTATTTGTATGGCGCACAAGAAGGTCCGGAGCGTTTGCTATCAGCGGTCATCAATGCATTGATTAAAAAAGAACCATTGCCCATGACCTTAGGGGAACAAGAACGTGATTTTGTTCATGTGGATGATGCGGTCAGAGCCATCCTTTATGGATCAATCGACGCTAAAGCTGTCGGAGAAGTATTTAACATTTGCACCGGTGAGCCCATCACGATTCGCAAAGCTGTTGGCATCATGGAAGAAGAAGTAGGTCAAGTCTTCCCATTGCTTTGGGGCAAATTGCCGTATCGGTCGTTGGAGTGGGTGAGATTATCAGGCAGTAGCCACAAGGCAAAACAGGTTCTGGGTTTTTCCACCAGTGTGAATCTAAGAGAAGGATTAAAAGGTTTGTATGAGTTTAGCACCAAGCAGAAATAGCATCTTAGAACAAGTTGCCACATTTGTAGGAACATCTGTTGAGCCAAAACCTTTTGTTGCAGGCACAAGTTATATTCCTGTATCAGGAAAAGTGTTGGATGGCGCAGACATTGCCTTGATGGTTGATGCGTGTTTGGATGGTTGGTTAACCAGCGGTCGATTCACTGACGAGTTTGAGAAACAATTAACGCTCGCAACCGGCACAAGATTTGCGATGTTGGTTAACAGCGGATCATCAGCCAATTTATTGGCCATTAGCGCGTTAACGTCTGGTTTGTTAAAAGAACGCGCATTAAAGCCAGGCGATGAAATCATCACTTTAGCTGCAGGTTTTCCAACAACAGTTAATCCCATCATTCAAAATAATTGTATCCCTGTTTTTGTCGACATTGATTTAGCCACGATGAATGTGGATGTTGATGGCTTAGAAAAAGCCATTAGCCCTAAAACAAAAGCCATTATCTTGGCACACACCTTGGGTAATCCATTTAATATTGCTGCGGTTAAAGCCATCGCTTGGAAACATAATCTCTGGCTAATTGAAGATAGTTGTGATGCCTTGGGTGCAACATATCAGGGAGCACCGAGTGGTAGTTTTGGTGATATGGCCACATTAAGCTTTTATCCGGCACACCATATCACGACAGGCGAAGGTGGGGCGGTGGTGACGAGCAATGCACTCTTAAATAAAGTGTTATTGTCATTTCGTGATTGGGGCAGGGATTGTTGGTGTCAGACGGGCAAGGATAATACGTGTGGCAAACGTTTTGATTGGCAGCTTGGAAAATTACCGCATGGTTATGATCACAAGTATATTTATTCTCACATCGGCTATAATCTAAAAGCCACTGACATGCAGGCAGCTTTGGGTGTTGGTCAAATAAAAAAGTTGCCCCAATTTGTTGCACGACGTCGAGAAAATTGGAATGCATTGCGTCAGGGTTTAGCTGCGTTAGATGGCAGGGTTTCATTTGTCACGGCGACAGCAGAGAGCAACCCAAGCTGGTTTGGTTTTGTGATGACAATCAATGATCCAAAAATTTCACGGGATCGTTTGGTGCAATATTTAGAATCGAAGAAAATCGGCACGCGCATGTTATTCGGGGGAAATTTATTAGATCAGCCTGCCTATGCTAATATCACGCATCGCACAGTAGGTGCACTTACAGCCAGCGACCGTGTGGCCAAAGATGTACTATGGGTTGGTGTTTACCCAGGCATCACCACAGCCATGTTGGATTATATGATAACCACGATTAAAACTTATTTTAAGGACAATGCATGAGCCGTCAATTACAACTCTTATCCGTCGTGATCCCTTGCCACAATGAAGAAGCTGTCTTGCCTTCAACGCATGAACGCTTAACAGGGATTTTAGCGGATTTGATTCAAAAGAAATTGATCGCAAATTACGAAATTGTTTTGGTTAACAATGGTTCCAAAGACAATACGGTCGCCGTGATGCTGCGTTTATTTAAAAATGATCCGCATGTGCATGTGGTTGATTTACGTCGGAATTTTGGTTATCAGGCATCGATCACAGCGGGCTTGAATGCAGCAACCGGCGATGCCGTTGTAACCATTGATGCCGACTTACAAGACCCACCGGAAAAAATCGAAGAAATGATAGGGCATTACACACAAGGATACGACTTGGTCTTAGGCGTGCGCAATGATCGTTCGACAGATAGTTTTTTTAAACGGGTATTCTCTCAATTCTATTATCGTTTCTCTCAATGGATGGGCGTTGAGGTTGTTTACAATCATGCGGATTTCCGTTTGATGGATCGTTCCTTATTAGATCAATTCAAAGACATGCATGAGCGTGATCGTTTTATCCGCGCTATGATCTTGTATTTGGATAATCATTATGCCTGTGTATATTATGAGCGTCAGACGCGAAAGATGGGCATGACAAAATTCTTTGCTGGGGACTTGATAGCATTAGCCATGGATGGGATTATCTCGTATTCTTATAAGCCACTGCGTTTTATGTCGATCTTTGGGGTCTTTATGAGCCTTATCGCCTTGGCTTTAGGCTGCTGGGTTGTTTATTTAAAATTAAAGCAAAATATTGTCGTGGGGTGGGCGTCCACCTTGGTCCCAATTGTTTTCTTTGGCGGCGTTCAGTCGCTGTTCTTAGGGTTAATTGGTGAATATGTTGGTCGTTTGTATAATGAAATTAAAGCCCGTCCGCTGTATGCCATTCGTAAAACCTACAAGCATTGACCCTATTGGCTGTGACTTGATTTATTGAAGTTATAGGCTATACTTTTGGGGTAAAATGACCTATACCAAATCTAAAATATTAGCTCTCATCCTTCTAACGACATTTGCAAGTGCGTCAGTGTCTGTGCCTCGTGCACAGGCAGGAGAAATGACGGTGCCGCTCATGCCTAAAGCAGGGGCCATGGTTCAATTAAGCCAAGCTTTTACACCCGCACAGTTAAAGGGGATTGTTGTTCATCCAAATCAGCCGCTGCAATTTGATTTCTTGATTGGTCAAGGTGACGGCCAATTAAGCACAGAAGAAAAAAGCCAAGAATATAACACACTCATCAAATACTTTTTAGCGTCCCTAGCTGTTGCGGATAAAGACCAATGGGTGAACCTTTCGCCATATGAGCATAATCGTATTATTGAAGAAAATTTCGGCAAGACCATCATGGGGCGGGATCTTTTAGCCCAAGATTACCTGCTTAAACAAATCATGTCCTCGTTGATGTACCCTGAATCAGGATTGGGAAAAACATTTTGGGACAAGGTCTATGAGAAGGCCGGCAATGCGAATGTCCCCATCAATGCTTTTAACAAAGTTTGGATCATGCCGGATCAAGCTGTCATCCATGAGAATGGGAATACTGCTGTTATCGTAAAGAGTCATTTGAAGGTGATGTTAGAAGAAGACTACCTTGCTAAAGCAAAAAATACTACGGACACCATGCCATCGGCAACCAAAGAAATGATGCGCAACATTTTATTGCCGGAACTTGAACGGGAAGTTAATGAGGGAAAGAATTTTGCAAGCCTACGCCAAGTATTTTCAGGGATGATATTAGCAACGTGGTATAAGCGTGCATTAAAGGATTCGCTCTTGGGTCAAGTGTATGCCGATAAGGCTAAGGTTAAGGGCATCGATCAGCCTGCTTGCCGGCAGGCAGGAACTAAGTGTGATGCAAATGAAGAGATTTACCAAGAATATCTGCAGGCTTTTAAGAAGGGCGTTTTTAATTACATCAAAGAAGATCAACAATCCATTCCCCGCAAATATTTTGCCGGCGGTATCACAGGTCTAGGCAATTTATCCCTCGATACAAAACAAGTCAATCGCGCCATGATATCCGCAGATGTTGCCGGGACAGAAGCCGTTACCACACAATTTGATGCCGCGATGGATGTAGATCCAATTGCGAAAAAGCTGATCATTTTCAACGAAAGTATTCCGTCCTTTGACATAAAAGATCCAAAACTAAAGTATCTGACGTGGTTAATGGCTGAGGATATCGAGAAAGACAATGGCTGGCAACGCACATATCACGCCATGGACAATCAAACATTAAGCCAAGAATTTCAGTCGTTTATCGACAGCGGTGTTTTTCAAGAACCATTTTTAAGTTCAAAGAATATGAGTCCCGAGGGCATTATTGCATTCTTAGATGCATTATCACGTCGTTACGGTGCTGTGGAGCTCGATGTTAAAGACTTAACCGAAGACTTTATCGGCAATAGTTTATGGCTTGGACTAGAAGGTTTTGCTGCAGCCAGTGTTCGCAAAGATAAGGATCTCCATGAATCCATGGTCAAAGCCAAGGCGTGGGTGCGAGAAGTTTTTATCCGTGCAGGTTTGAATGATGCCGCGATGACGCCGGAACAGTATGTGCAAGATTTTAGACGGTTTTTAGATAGGATGGGGTCGTTAAGAGAAGAAGAGAAAGTGCATGCGGTTAACTTATTAAAAATGATTTCACATCTTCATGATCCAAGATATAGATTCGAGAATAGTATAGAATATGCTGCAGATCTAAATTTTTATATTCTTAGAATCCGAGCCGAAAAGAATCTAAAAGTGTTGCAGGCCATTGGTGCATATTTCACAGCTGAAAAGCGAAGCATTTTTGTTCCGGCGATATTTGAAGCTATCCACGATAAAATTACTAAATTATCCAAACCAGAAGCGACAATAGATTTTGATGAAGGAGTGCTTAAATTAGCAAAGTTGCATCTCCCAGACAGCTTAGGGTATCAACGGGTTGAGTTATTAGCAAATGAAAGAGTCATTGTTAATTTACAAGATGTTGCAGAGCAAAGAGATGGCGTTCTATTTAACATCAATTCGGTGTTTCGACATAAACCGTTTACCATTGAGATCATGAAAAGAAAAAGTACTAATGCATTAGGTTATGATCTTGTTTTTGTTGGGACATATGATGGCAGGACGAGTGATTTTATTATTCAGAATAATACACGTAAAGGCGTTGTTCCTATTCCTTATAGAAGTATTTTAAAAGGAAACATGTTTGTATTAGGTCTTGATGTATTTGGCAAACAATTTGATTTTTCAAATGTTATTGTTGAAAGCGTGAAGCCATCAGAATTAAGCTCGATCTATGTTTTGTACAAACCAAAACCAAAGTATTTACCGCTATCGAAATCAGCTCTACCATATGATCAAGCAATGGCTACTGTTGCTCAAAGTGATGTGGGGGGTATTGATTTGAACTCTGGTAACTTGGATTTGCAGATTAAGCGGGATGGGAATGGGGTGGTTATGCCATTGGTAGAGCAGGACTTAGTGCAGTTGTCCCGTATTGAAGGGCTTGTGCCTCGGATTATAGCGATTAAGCCAGCGTCTAGCTTGCCAGAGCTGCAGTAAAGATTTTTTGGCAAAAGCGGTTTTTATAGTGTAAACTTGCCCCTATGACAGATATTCCTAATTTTCCAGCTCCAAAAAAAGATAATGTAACCAAGCGCGCGGCCATTTTCCTGCAAGTGATTGTGGTTGTCGTGATTGTTTTTATTGGCGCCAGCCTTTACCGCACCATTTTAGACCAAGCTTCCCAATTAGAAGTTACTAAGAACAATGTTAATGAACAAAAAGATCAGGTAAGTTCTTTAAGTGCTCAAATTAGCAGCTTAAACGATAAGATCAAAGAATATAAGAAACAAAGCGATGATTTGGATGCTAGCGTGGCTCAAGAAAAAGAGACTGTGGATGCCATGAAGAAGAATTATGATGCGCTTGAAGTGAAGATCAATGATTTAAATCAAGAATTCGACGATAAATTTGGCCGTTTAAGCAAAGAAATCACGGATGTTAAAGAATTAGTTGGGCCAGTTAAGGATGATATTGCTTTAATGAAGGAAGATACTCAGAAATGGCAAAAGGATTATGTGGCAGCCTTAAGTGATTTGCAAGTCCATGTTACCCGCGCGGCAGGTTTGATTGCTCAAATGCGTGATGAAGTTAATAAGAAGATTGACTTTATTAGCATGGTGCAAGAAAAAATGATCAAAGACGCCGCCGTTGCCAATAGTATTCCCATGGTGTCTAAACCAACAGAAGACCCAGATCGTACTGTTCATCATCAGATCATGAATAGTGATTTGTCAGAGTTTAAGGACAAGGCAGATTATAAGGCCGAGACCACCACGAAGTAAAACTGCTTTAAGCGTGAATTTTCTTCTTATTAAATTCGTAGATCACATCGAGTAGAATTAGAACAGCGGCAACCCCTAAGATGAACCAGCTTTTTGGTGTCATCATCTTATGTTCCATCAAAATACGTGTCTTTAAATGAAAAGCAATCAACATGATGATCACCCAAAAGAAGGGCTTATGTTCTTTGCTATCGATCAAGCGCTTTAAGCTAAATGGCCACTTTTCTCCTTGGGGGTATGGATTAAAGGAAGGGATCATGGCGGGAATTTTAGCCATGTAATTCTTATAAGATTCGCCAAATTTTGCTAGTAACATACCTTGTTCATCGTTGATTGTTCTAAAATAAACAAGCGCCAAGGCAATGATGAAAACAAGTCCTGCCCAGCCCATGTTTAACACGACACAAAATCCAATGAAGATTAAGAAGGTGCCAAGGTAAAGCGGGTTGCGCACAAAGGCATATGGGCCCGACGTGGTTAACTTGTCATTCTTAATTGCATATCCGTTAGACCATAGACGGATGAGAAGGCCTGCGATCACATAGCCAATCCCAGCACTAATGGAAGCTTCTGTGGTGCGGCCATAAATTGCGATCAATAAAGCAAACGGATAAATGATGGCAAAACGTGGTTTAAACCAACGGTTGATGCGATGTGTTAAATTCATAGCAGGTATTATACTCAAAGTTTGAATTTACGCTAATACTTCCAGTAGAATTCTTAACGCGGCGTTTTTAGCGAGGGTTTTATTTTGCAATCGGTTTCCTTTAAAATGAAATTGTCTCACGATGGTTTCTTTGCCGTAAGAGAGGGCGATATAAGTTAAACCAACAGGTTTATGTTTATTACCGCCGGTAGGGCCGGCAATGCCCGTGATGCCGATGCCATAATCAGTTTTTAAAATGT
The DNA here is from genome assembly GCA_964572155.1 of uncultured Planctomycetales bacterium. Taxonomy (GTDB): domain Bacteria; phylum Omnitrophota; class Gorgyraeia; order Zapsychrales; family Fredricksoniimonadaceae; genus JACQQW01. Next base: position 700,490 of record CAZNDZ010000001.1, read on the forward strand.
TGCGCACACCTTTGGCCATGTGGCTGACAACTTCAGCACTGACAGCGCCATAGGTGTTGATGTATTTGGCTGGGACTTTAAGGATTTTTGTCTTAGCGGCATTGTCATAGGCGATAATGCCAAGCATAAAAAAGGCAGACGCGCCTGCAATATTGGTTAAGCTATGGGCCAATAATCCGCCTGTGCAGGATTCGGCCACCGCCAGAGTTTCTTTACGTTGCTGTAATATTTTTGCTATTTTTTGTTCAAGTCGCATGTTATTAAAAACAATAGGGTTATGTAATCTTCAGTGATTATACGCTTAGAACTATTGATTGACAAGCACGAAGATTTTGCATATACTTTGCGGATACTTTTGTCGATATGTACCTAAATGGAGGAAGTGCATGTTTAATTCGATCCCAGAAGTCTTAGAAGAACTTAAAAGCGGACGCATGGTCATTGTTATGGATGATGAAGGCCGTGAAAATGAAGGTGACGTTTTAGTTGCCGCAGAACACATTACGCCCGAAATCATTAATTTCATGGCAACCTATGCACGTGGTCTTATTTGCGTGCCGATGGAAGATGCGCGCCTTTCTCAATTAGATTTACATCCCATGAAGGATGATCCAAATTCTAAACATCAAAAATGTAATACCGCTTGGACTGTTTCTGTTGATGCTGCCTTTGGTGTTACAACAGGTATCTCAACAGCAGACCGCGCCAAAACGGTTGAAGTTTTAATTGATGAGAAATCCAAAGCCTCTGATTTAGTCACCCCAGGCCATTTATTTCCATTGCGCGCTCGTCGTGGTGGCGTCTTGGTTCGTGCAGGTCACACAGAAGCTTCTGTTGATTTGATGCGTTTAGCTGGCATGTATCCCGCCGGTGTTATTTGTGAGATCATGAATGATGATGGCACCATGGCACGTACCAATGATTTGATCCAATTTGCTAAGAAACATAAACTAAAAATTTGTACGATCGATAGCTTGATCGAATACCGCCGTAAATCTGAGAAGTTGGTCGAACGTGTTGAAGAAACACCATTACCAACACAAGATGGCGAATTCAAGTTGTATGCGTATAAGTCTGTCATCGATGATGTGATCCATTTGGCCTTGGTCAAAGGTCAAATTGATTCAACCGTTCCAGTCTTAGTGCGTGCACAATCCGAATGTCTGACAGGTGATATCTTTGGTTCTTTGCGGTGTGATTGCAACAGCCAATTAAGATCTGCCATGAAGACGATTGAAGCGGCAGGATCTGGTGTGATCTTATATATTCGCCAACATGAAGGCCGTGGCATTGGCTTACTCAATAAATTAAAAGCCTACAATTTGCAAGATGAAGGCATGGACACCGTCGAAGCAAACCAAGCTTTAGGTTTCCCTGCGGATTTACGTGATTATGGTATCGGTGCTCAGATCTTAGTTGATTTGGGTGTGAAACAAATCCGATTGCTCACGAACAATCCTCGTAAGATTGTTGGTTTAGAAGGTTATGGCTTATCTGTTGTGGAACGTGTGCCTATTAAAGTCGCGCATCATCCGAAAACAGAAGGTTATTTAAAGACCAAGAAGGAAAAGTTAGGGCACATCCTCTAATGAATGCACGCATTGCCATTGTCGCCGGTGAGTTCAATGAATTTATCAGCAAGGCATTGCTTGCGGCGGCTTTAAAAGAATTAAAAAAAGCAGGATTGACGGACAAAGCCATCACCACGGTTTGGGTCCCAGGTTCTTTAGAAATGCCGGTGGTGGCCCTTAAACTCGCATCAAAGAAAACGGTTGATGCGGTCATTTGTTTGGGTGCTGTCATCCGCGGTGATACATATCACTTTGAAGTTGTTGCAAATAATGTTGCCCAAGGGATCATGGAAGTTTCACTGAAAACAGGTAAGCCTGTGATCATGGGGGTTTTGACAACAGATACGATTGGGCAAGCACAAGCGCGGGCCCAAGAAAACGGTAAGGATAACAAAGGCCGCGATGCGGCTATAACGGCGCTAGCCATGATTGCTCTTTTAAAAAAGTTGAAATAATATGAGACGACGCACACTCGCGCGTGAACACGCTTTAAAGATTTTGTATCAATTGGATATCACCCGTCGACCTTTGGATCTGATCATCGAAGATTACTGGAAAGCGGATGATACCAAGGATATCAAAGATGATGCGATCATCAAGTATGCCGGTGAATTAGCGACGGGTGTTGTTGCACAGTTGAAAGTTATTGATGATAAGATTTCCGAATATGCCACCAATTGGCAATTAAAACGCATGGCCGTGATTGACCGCAATTCCATGCGCATCGGTTTGTATGAACTCAAATACACCAAAGAAATTCCTCCCAAAGTAGCCATTAATGAAGCGGTTGAGCTCGCCAAGAAATATGGTGATCTTGAATCCAGCAAGTTTGTTAATGGCATCTTAGATAAGATCCATAAAAAAGAAATTGTAGAGCCGAGCAATTAACATGCGGCTGGCTGACCTCCACATTCATACGTACTACTCCGACAGCACATCATCGCCAGAGGAAGTGGTAGAACAGGCTGTTGCGGCTAAAATGAGCGCAATTGCCATTACCGATCATGATATCATCGACGGCGTGGCCCCAACCATCGCCGCGGCCCAAGGCAAAGATTTAGAAATCATCCCAGGTGTTGAATTATCCGCAGAATATGAAGGTAAAGACATTCACATCTTAGGGTATTTCATTGATGTGGAAAAAGGTCCGTTGGTTGAGAAATGTGAAATATTCTTAGACGGCCGTGTTGCGCGCATGAAGCAGATGATCATGAATTTGCGTGGTGTTGGGATTACCAATATTGAATATGAAGAAATCAGTGCCATGACCAAAGGCAGGGCAGTGGGTCGAGCACATTTGGCGTACTTGATGGTGCAAAAGGGTATTGTTAAGAATTATAAGGAAGTCTTTGATAAATATTTAAGCGAAGGCTGCCCAGGGTATGCACCGAAGTTCAAACAAAGCCCATTTGAAACCATTGATTTGATTCACCAAAGTGGTGGATTAGCCGTGATGGCGCATCCAATGCTCACCCTTAAAGATGAATTGATATCCCCGATGGTGAAGGCGGGTTTAGATGGTTTAGAAATTTATTATCCAAATCTCTCCGATACCGTGCATAATTTTTATTATAAGTTAGCAAAAAAACACAAGCTATTAATGACGGGCGGCTCCGACGCTCATGGTAAAGCCAAGCCTTATACGTACATTGGTAAGGCATCCATTGATTATGCGTTGGTGGAAGCCATGAAGGAACGTTTGAAACGATGAGAACGCACGAAGATTTCATGCAGATGGCCTATGACCTTGCTTTGAAAGGCTGGGGGCATGTGTCGCCCAATCCTCTCGTCGGTGCTGTCATTGTAAAATCAGGCAAGATCATCGCTGGTGGTTGGCATCCGCATTTTGGCGGACCTCATGCAGAAGCCATGGCCATAGCGAAGGCTGGCAAAAAAGCTAAAGGCGCTGACCTCTACGTTACCTTAGAACCTTGTTCTCATTTTGGTAAAACCCCACCGTGCACCCAAGCAATCATTGAGGCTGGTATCAAACATGTCTATGTTGGTGTGCTTGATCCAAATCGAATGATGAACGGTAAGTCGGTTAAGCTTTTACAAAAAGCGGGCATTGGTGTGAGCGTTGGTTTTCTGCAAGAGGAATTAAATAAGCTCAATGAAAGTTTTAATCATTATATTGTCACCAAAAAACCATTTGTGACCGCCAAGGTTGCGCAGACGATAGACGGAAAAATTGCCAATGCTGTGGGGCAATCCAAATGGATCACCTCCCAAGAAGCCCGCGATCATGCCCATGGCTTTCGTTTTGGATTTGATGCTATTTTAGTTGGCATTAATACGGTGCTTAAAGATAATCCTGCTTTAAACAGCACACCGCGCAAAAATATCAAGAAGATCGTCTTAGATACAACGTTGCAAATGCCAAATAAGGGCAAAATTTATGTTGGCACACGACCTGAAGATATTATAATTTTTACCGGTGCCGCAAAAACTAAGTCATTAAAAGCGACCATCGTTCGAGCGCCACTTAAAAATGGCAAAGTTGATTTGAAGTGGGTATTAGAATATTTAGGCAAGCAATCCGTCGCTAATCTTCTGATAGAGGGCGGTTCAACCGTTATTGAAAGTGCGTTAAGAGAAAACTTGGTTCATAAGATGATGTATTACATTGCGCCCAAGATCATGGGCAATGGTTTAAAGGCGATTGATAAGCTTCAAGTTTTAAAAAACACACAGATGGGGCAAATTGGTCCAGATGTGCTCATCGAAGGGTATCCGACTTCGCTCTAAAACTTTCGTTTGAGAGCTACGTCGGACTGCGCCAGCATAAAGAAAGGTAATTGGCTTGTGTTTACTGGGATCATTGAAAAGTTAGGTGTGGTTAAGGCGATTAAGCATAACAAGAATCTGATTGTCTTGGATCTTGATTGTGGCAAGTTGGCCAAAGATATTAAATTAGGCGATAGCGTTGCCATCAATGGTGTTTGTTTAACCGCGACGACAAAGAAGGCAAGTGTCGTAAGTTTTGATTTAATGAAAGAAACCGTCGAAAAAACATCACTTAAGCAAATCAACATTGGCACCAAGGTTAACATGGAGCTAGCACTTAAAGCCAACAGTCGATTCGGCGGTCATTTTGTCACCGGCCACGTCGATGAGGTGGGGGTCATTGAATCAATCGAAAAACTACCCAACTGGGTCGCCATCACCATTACCGTATCCAAATCCGCCATCAAACACCTAGTCCCCAAAGGCTCCGTCACGGTCGATGGCATCAGCCTTACCGTCGGCAAAGTTAGCAAGAAAACCTTCAGCATTTATCTCATTCCCTACACCCTTAAAGCCACCAATCTAGCCTCCAAAAAGTTGGGCGACTGGCTTAATATTGAAACAGATATCTTGGCAAAGTATATACTTAAGCAGTAAGGAATTATCGTTTTTCTACAGCTAATTTCTCCGCAACCCACATGCGGATTAGTGTTAAATAACCTAGCCCACGTTTTGCAGCTGCTTTCTTTAGAGAATTAATCATTTGATCATCAATACGCAGAGAGATAAGTCTTTTGCGTGGTTTTGGAAAATGAACATTTTTAACTTCTTCTAATTCCTCTTCGAATTCAGTAATTGAATGCGTCTTCCAAAAAGCTGCTTCTTCATTCTTTGATTTAAACTTTGGTATAGTTTTAGCAATTGTTTCTTTCATATTATCTCCGTTGAAATCGATGTCGTTCTGAATCAGTCATGCTCCTTGCAGTGATTACATAAACTTTGCTTTTTGGTTTAAGTTCCATAATAACTGTTAAATAGCGACCTTGGTCAGTCCGACCAAGAACATAGAAACGATCTTGTCGACTTTTTAATATCAAGGGGTTGTTAAAGCAAGCCTCCTCAGCTTCTTCTGGACTTACATGGTGCTCGGCAATATGGGGGACATTAAAATGATCCCATATGAAGGATTTAATGATCACTAGGTATCCTTTCTTTAAGTATATATGTATATACAATAGATGTCAAATTTTTGGGTCAATTTTAATAGATTGTTTTTGGGGGATTTCTATTCTAAAACGACATGGGGGATGCCGTTGGAATCAAATTCTTCGTAATATTATCATCTTATGTGTGAAAGTCAAATGATCGAAATAATTGACATCAAAGTGGATGGCTTGTGGTTTTGTATGGTAAGCTTGTTTTATGAGTGCCCCATTGAAGGTTATTGTCATTGATGATGATCCGGACATGTGCGCGTTGACCCAAAAGGTATTGGTGAAGTTTGGGCACGAAGTTAATGCGTTTTGTGATAGTGACGCAGGCATTGCGTTTGCTAAAAAGAGTAAGCTTAATCTTATCTTGATGGACATCATGCTCCCAGGATTAAGTGGCCCAGAACTTGTTATATCATTCCAAAAAGATCCCCAATTAAAAAATATCCCTGTTGTTTTTCTAACTGGCTTAGTCTCAGGCCAAGAGAAGAACATGCAGAATGAAGGCATTGAAGTGGGCGGTAAGAAGTACCCTACTTTAGGTAAACCTTATGAGATTGAACAATTATTAAGTGTGGTTAAGAAATATGCTGTCTAACGCCATGGAGCCATAAGGTTATGTCAAAAGAGATTCACGTAATGTTTTTTGATGATGATGAAAATGCGCTCTATGAGATCTCTCGATTATTTGTCGATGAACCATATGGCATTCTAACCGCCACAACACTTGACCACGCCAAAGATATTTTACGCAAACATAAGATCAAGGTCGTTGTTTGTGGGCAGCAGATGAGGGATATTCACGGGGTCAAGTTCTTACAGGAAGTAAAAGGATTTTATCCAGATACGGTTCGAATTTTATCAGCGTCATATACAGATTTTGCCGCTGTCGAAGAAGCGATTAACTTAGGCGAAGTCTATAGGATTATTAGCAAGCCTTGGAAGAATTCGGAATTATTGTTTAATATCCGTCGAGCGATTGAACATTATGACTTGATTGTGAAAGCAGAAGAAACCAATCAACGCTTGAAGGCTATGTATGATGTGCAGCGTGAATTCACATCAACGGTATCGCATGAATTGCGTACACCACTCGCATCCATTAAGACCGCCATTGATTTGGTTGTCATGAAAGCTTTAGGAGACATTAATAAAGAACAAGCTGAAGTTTTAAGACGTGCGAAGCGTAATGTTGACCGCTTAAAGCGTTTGATTGACGACATTTTAGATTTGACTAAGATGGAATCTGGTAAGCTGCAAATGAATTTTATGCTCAACGACATCAATCGTGCGGTCAAAGAAGTGGTTGATGCACAAAAGGAAGTTGCACAAAAACGCAACCTGTATTTAAAAGCACAATTAGATTCCCATATACCGCATATTAATTTTGATAGTGATCGTATTATTCAAGTCGTTAATAATTTGGTTGGCAATGCGATTAAGTTCACTAAGGTTGGTGGCATTACAATTAAAACAACCTTGAATACAAAAGAGCACTGCGTTTTAATCAGCGTCATTGATACAGGCAAGGGCATTGCTGAAGAGGATTTGCCAAAACTATTTCAAAAGTTTCATCAAATAGAATCCGCAGAGTCTAATGAAGAAGGTGGTACAGGTTTAGGGTTGGCGATCTCAAAAGAAATCGTTGCGCGGCATCGTGGGTCTATTTGGGTTGATTCGGTTCTTGATGAGGGGACAACCTTTAGTTTTATGTTACCATTACCGGAAGATAAATAACTTATGGCCGACAATAGCACCAAAACAATTCTAGTTATTGACGATGAAATTGATTTGCAACAATTGGTCAAAATTGCTTTAGCTTCTAAAGGCTATAAGATTGAAACAGCCAATAATGGTGTAGAAGGTTTAGAAAAACTTAAAAAATTAACCCCTGATTTGATCATCTTAGATTTGAACATGCCAAAGATGGGGGGCTTGGAATTTTATCAAAAGATTTGTGACGACAAAGGTCAGCCCAAATATCCCGTCTTTATTTTATCAGCACGCGCGAATATGACCCAGTTGTTCAAAGATTTTAATATCAATGGTTTTATGACCAAGCCATTTGAGATTGATGAATTGTTAGATGAAGTTGATACCATCATCACTAAGAAATCACCGCAGATTAAGAAGATCACGGTCAGAGGTGTTGAGCGTGCTCCTAAGGTTTGTGTGGTTGAAACAGATCAGGAAATCTTAAAGAAGTTAGGCATGGAGTTCTTAAACAGCGGTTATTTGGTTAATTCAGCCTCGAATGGGACTGATGCTATTGAACGCATCTATGAGACTTTACCGGACATTGCCTTGGTTAAGTTGGCCTTGGATGATTTATCGGGAGATCTTGTTATCCTCCAGTTAAAGCGTATGACAAAGACACAACACATAAAATTTATCCTCTATGCGAGTTATGTTGCAGAGAGGACCATCATCGTTGATAAGATCAGTAAAAAAGAAGGCATCGACTGCTTTGTGCAATACTCCAACCTGCAGCAATTAATCAATGCCACGCATGAATTATTAAGAATCTAGGCTCAAATCCTCAAGGTTTGCATTTGGCCTTATAGTATGTATATACTATACGGTTATGCAGAAAGCCCTTTTTAGCCTTATTTTAGTTAGTTTCTTATCCTCAACAATTTCGCTTCCAGCTGCACGAGCACAGGTGGTTTTACCTCAGATGCCGGCGCCTGGGACTATGGTTGACGTAACGCCTGCGTTTACACCAGCCTACTTAAAAGGTCTTGTCATTCATCCTGAATATCCGCTGCAATTTGATTTTCTCGTCCATCGTGGGCAAGGAAATTTAAGTGATTCACAAAAAAATCAAGAATACTCAAAGCTCATCAAGTATTTTCTAACCGCATTAACCATCTCAGAAAAAGATCAATGGGTGAATTTAAGTCCTTATGAAAAAGAGCGCATCATCCCAGACACATTCGGCCAGACGCAAATGGGGCAGGACCTGTTAGCTCAAGATTATATGCTCAAGCAGTTGTCCGCGAGCTTGCTTTATCCTGAAGGGGAAGCTGGTAAGCGATTTTGGTCGAGTATTTATGCATCTGCTAAAAAGCATGGCGGGCTAAATGTGCCTCTTAATGCCTTTAATAAAGTATGGATTGTCCCAGACAAAGCTGTGCTGTATGAAAAAGGCAACACCGTTTATGTTTTAGAAAATCATTTGAAGGTGATGTTGGAGGAAGATTATTTAGCTAAGGGTAAGAATAAAATAAAATCTTCTAATACGAATTCTGAAATCATTAAACAAATCATCCTTCCTGAAATTGAAAAAGAAATCAATACCGGCAAAAATTTCGCAGCCTTGCGTCAAGTATATAGCGGCATGTTGTTGGCGACCTGGTATAAACGCGCGTTAAAAGAATCATTATTAAACAAGGTTTATGCTAATCAAGCCAAAGTGCAAGGCGTTGATGCTAATCCAGAAAACAATCAAGCGATCTACGCGCAGTATTTGCAGGCTTTTAAAAAAGGCGCATTTAATTTGATCAAAGACACAGACGAGATGGGCGTGTCTGGTCCAAGGAAATATTTTGCAGGTGGGACAAAATCATACGATCCTAATAAAATTATTGTCTTAAAAAAGATAGATAGTGCGATGGCAGAGGGAGTTAATGATGAAGAAGAAAATGTAGATATAGCCCACGTTCGACTAGGATCACAAACAAATGGCTCAGTTCAAAGCATTTATCGGTTTCGAGATGCTAGTCCGTATAAACGAATTGCTAGAAAAGTAGGAATGGTGCCACGTATAAAGGTAAGTAAAGGTGCTGAAGCTACGGGGGCAGTCTCAGAAGCAAGATTGCCGGATATTGTTTTAGAGCAATCAGTTCCAAAGAAGATATTGCAGCGTTCAAATCAACATGCTATCAGAGCAAAGCTAAGAAAGATTATACAAATAAGAGAAAAGATTTCGGAAGGGCTTGATTTATACATGTCGAATACTGGAGATATGGGATTTGTGTTGGGAGTAAATTATGAGGTTGAGAAAAACAAAGGCTGGATTTTCCAAGATGAGTACAGAAAAATGAATGGATTAGCCGGGTGGGGGTTGTTTTCAAAGATGATGTATAAGAATAATTTAACCAATACATTACCTGGGGCGCAAAGCATTCAATTAAATCCTATCACAGAGTCGCAAATGCGCATAGTTTTAGGCGCTGTTAAATATAAGCGTTATTGGGATATTATTGAACCATATTTGCCTAATGAGGATTTTGATGCTGAGCTTGAGATTTATCAGTTTTTAGCCAATGACATTGGTTTAACACTCGGTACTTATAACGAAGATTATCCTGCGCCTTCAAGAGTTAAGCAGAAAACAACATATTATTTGAAAGATGCGTTAAATATTTCAAAAGATGAGTTAGAAGCAAAAATGCTTACAACATTACTCAATTTGGAATGGTTTTTACAACAAGATGCCGCTATGTCTTCGCGAAGAGAATTTCTATCAAGAGTGTGGCTTGCTGTCTTGGCAGCAACTGGGGCGATCAATTCTACGGGAAATTCTGAATATAGGGAATTGGTTGGTAATGTTGGGATGACATTTCGATTTATTGAGCGCAATTTTCGAAGTCCTTACCCAGATCCTGTTGTTGCTCGGGCTAGTTTTTTAGAGAAGATGGCTATCTTGCATGAAAAGAGTGTGGATATTGAAGTTAGTCTAGAGAAACTCTCAAAAATAATTAAAGGAAAGCTCTTCAAAGAAACTAGGCAAGGGGCAATGGAATATTTGCTTGAGACCAGAGAAATGTTATTGCTTCGAGAATATAGACTATTAGATAATTTATTATTGAGTAATCCTCGACAAAATGCTGTTTTGGTTAGAGAGCGTGCATATGAAATTTTAAATAATGTTCCAATGCCAGCCTATATTCAGGAAGAATATAAAGCCTTGATTAAGAAGACAATTAATGATTCTGCTCAAGCATCTATTGAAAATAGATTTCAACGATATGCCGACATTGGAAAGTTGTTTGAGGGGAATCCGGAGGTTTTAAAGAAGGGATGGTGGGTGGCTTTTGATTTGGATAGAACGAAGGATATTGTAGGGGATGAGCGTCAGATACAAATGGTTAGATTATTGAATAAGGTTTTGATTGATCATGTTGGTCAAGATGTGCAATTTTTTTCTACCTGGCGTGTGGATATTCATTTTCAAAAGGAAGAAGGTTTTATGTATATTCCCTCGTCACTAAAAAAGGGGCAATTGTCTGCGTTATTAGATGATATACGTTTAGCATTTAAGACATTATCAAAAGGTCAAACAGTCACATTTGCAGCACTGCCTGCCAGACAAGTCGGTTTGATCAAAGCGAATCATAAGCAGCTGTTTAATATTGTGGGGCCAGATAAGATGGATGAAATTTTCTTTTCTACATTAAGAGAATCAAAGGGCAAACGCGATGTAGCAAGGACTGACACATATGGGGATAAGACAGTTTTTGTTCCTAAGGGGGGTATTGATATGAACCCAGATGGATTAGAGCTTGAGATTAAGCGGGATCAAACGATAAAGATGTCTCAGATGAATGTTAGTTCCATTGATTTAGGCCAGATTCAAGGGTTTGTACCACGCATTTTATCCATCGTTCCCGCCTCGGAAACGTCGGTTTTTAGCAGTTTGCAATAAATTGACGCAATGGGGTATGGGTGTTAGAATAGCCAGCTTTTATGCGGGGTTTCGGGAAGGCATACTTTTCTAGTAGTTGTTCTATTAAGTTTATGGAAGTCTGCACATCTCCCGAAATTTCCTGTATGTAGGTTTTGATAGTCAGAGGAAATTTCGGGAAGTAGCGCAGGTGGCTAGCGCGCTTCGTTCGGGACGAAGAGGTCGTGGGTTCAAATCCCGCCTTCCCGACTTTATTAAAAAAGGGATTTGAAGCCGAGTCGAGCGCCAACGGTTCAAGCGAGACCGGCCGGAAGCAAAAAATTAATATGGTTCCATCCCATATCACAGACGTCAAGCAGCGTATCCAAGAGCTTTCTTCTCAAATCGAAGCGCATAATCGACGCTATTATGTAGATCAAAAACCAACCATTGGGGACACCCAATATGATGCGCTATTAGCAGAGTTAATTAAGTTAGAAGAACAATACCCGCAATTTAGATTACCCGATTCCCCAACCCAACGTGTTGGCACCAAGGTGCAAGGAAATTTACCTGTGATCACGCATCAGGTAAAAATGTTGTCGTTGGATAATACGTATTCGAAGGGAGATTTATTGTTGTGGGAGGGGCGAGTTAAGAAGGGTTTATCTGAAGCATTTGAATTGACAGCGGAATTAAAAGTCGATGGTGTTAGTTGTGCGTTGATCTATGAAAATGGCATTTTAGTGCAAGCAGCAACGCGTGGTGATGGGGTTACTGGTGAAGATGTGACGCATAATGTTAAGACGATCAAAGATGTGCCTTTGCAATTAAAAGGTAAATTTCCAAAAATATTAGAAGTGCGCGGTGAAGTCTATATGGATAAAGCAGACTTTGCTAAAGTCAATGCTGCGCGCAGCGCAAATCAAGATGAAGTTTTTGCAAACCCCCGCAATGCAGCCAGCGGTGCGTTAAAATTGTTAGATAGCCGTGAGACAGCTCGACGTAAATTGCGTTTTTTTGTCCATTCGTTTGGAAGGCTTGAAGGTGGTGTGGCCGTTAAAAGCCAATGGGAATTTTTAAAAGCCGCAGGTCAGTATGGTTTGCCAGTTAATCCAGCAAATCGTTTGTGTAAGAGTTTAAATGAGGTGATTGATTTTTGTGATGCATCTTTGGCAAAGCGTGAGGCAACATCTTATGAATTTGACGGGGTGGTTGTAAAAGTTAACGATCTATCCCAGCAAGCAAAACTTGGAACAACACAAAAAAGCCCACGCTGGGCGGTGGCGTTTAAATTTCCGGCATATCAGGCAACGACCATCGTTAAAGAAATTGTCGTGCAAGTTGGCCGCACAGGTGTGTTAACACCCGTCGCAGAATTAGAACCCGTGGCTTGTGCTGGGGTGATGATATCTCGCGCTACCTTACATAATTTTGATGAAATCCGTCGTTTGGGGGTTAACGCTGGGGACAGGGTTTTATTAGAACGCGCCGGTGATGTGATCCCAAAGATTATTAGTGTCGTCGAAAAATTATCACCTAAGGGTGAATTTCAGCCGCCTAAAGTTTGCCCTTCATGTGGGGCTAAAGTTGTTAAAGAAAACACAGATGAGGTTGCTTATCGATGTGTTAATCTTGCTTGCACCCAAAAGATGAAGCGTGCCATGGTGCATTTTGCTTCCAGAAATGCCATGGACATTGAAGGTTTAGGGGAAGCGGTGGTCGAGCAATTGCTTGCAAAAGGGCTGGTCAAAGATGTGGCAGATGTTTATGATTTAAGACAAGCGGATCTTTTAGGATTAGAGTTTTTTGCGGCAAAGAAAGCAACGAATCTCATTGAAGCGATTAAGGCTAGCAAAGCTAAGCCATTATCAAAATTTATTTTTGCCTTAGGCATTGAAAATGTCGGCGAGAAAGCGGCTTTAACGTTAGCGCAACGTTTTGGTTCTTTAGAGAAATTGGTACATGCGCCGTTCGAACAATTGGAGCAGATTGATGATGTTGGTCCAGTGACAGCGCAAAGCGTCTTAGATTTCTTTAAAAGCCCAAGGGCTAAACAGTTGATTAAGAAATTTGTTCAGGCAGGTGTTGGTCAAGCGGTTGAAGCAGCTGTTAACTTACAAGGAAAATTCTTAGGTCGTAAGTTTGTTTTTACCGGAGAGTTAGATGGTCTTTCCCGAGAAGAAGCAACGGCCATGGTGGTTAACGCATCAGGAAAGGTCATTAGTGCCGTTAGTAAAAATGTTGATTATGTTGTCGTCGGAGAAAATCCTGGAAGCAAATATGCCCAAGCGTTGAAATTGGGCGTGAAGATTATTAATAACCAAGAGTTTAAGGAGTTGGTCTATGGCAAATTGGATGCGTAACCGTCAGGTTTTAGTTACTTTGTGTGCCTTGTTGACGGTATGTATAACGTGCAGTTCTTGTGAGTCACTTCAAAAGAAATTTACACGTAAGAAGAAAAAAGGTCAGGAAGAAAATGTAGACTTTAATCCTGTATTAGAGCCTCAAGATTATCCAGCGCCTGAGTATAATGCCGTTGAATTGTATAAAGAGCATTATGGGCTTATTAGGGTTTGGTATTCAGATTTGGTCAGTGGGGTAAATGATCGTCAAGATACAGACAATAAGGTTCGATATGCGATCAAACAAGTCAATGTGCATATTGATGCTATGCGCGAGTTATTAGATAAAGATAAGCAACCAGCATTGGAAGAATTGCGCGGCATGTTAACCAATTATGTGAATGCGTTAGAAACACCACGCATGACAAGAAATAAAGGTAAGATTTTAAGTGATTTGAGAGCCTTTGATAGAAAATTACGACGAGAACTTCGTTTAGATGTTATAAAAAGGGATTTAGTCAAAGTTGAACCACCTCATTGATGAGTTTATCACGTACATTAGTGTAGAGCGCGGTTTAGCCAAGAATACATTGTTGGCGTATCGAAGAGACTTGCTTAAATATGGGCAATATTTAGCAAATGCAAAAGTTAATATCCCTGATGGGATAACCCGTGAGAACATCACGGCGTATATGTTTGTTCTAAAGAAAGAAAATTTAACGACAACCACCATTTGTCGGAATTTAGCAGCAATAAAAATGTTTCACCGTTTTCTGGTTAGGGAAAATCTAGCAAAAGAAGATCCAACGTCATTAGTTGAGACGCCAAAACTTTGGAAGCGTGTTCCAGAGGTGTTGACGCAAAAAGAAGTCGATATGATGTTGGCTTTTATTGCACAGACCAAAGGATTGCAAGCCAAGCGTGATTTGGCCATGCTGGAATTGTTGTATGCGTCGGGCTTGCGTGTTTCTGAGATTGTAGATTTAAAGATCCTTAGCGTTAACCCAGATGCGGGTTTTGTACGCGCGGTTGGTAAGGGGAGTAAAGAACGCATCATCCCTGTTGGACAAAAAGCTGTTGGGACGCTGATGACATATTTAGAAAAAGCGCGCCCGAAATTATTAAATGGCAAAGAGGCAGATGCGCTCTTTGTTAGCCGTTTAGGTAAGAAAATGAGTCGGGTGAGCGTTTGGAATATGATCAAGATGTACGCAAAGCTTTGTGGCATTAAGAAAAATATTAAGCCTCATACGTTGCGTCATACGTTTGCAACCCACTTGCTTGAACATGGGGCAGATTTGCGTAGTGTGCAAGAGATGTTAGGCCACGCAGATATATCGACGACACAGATTTATACGCATGTGGATAAAGAACGTTTAAAGAGCGTGCATAAAGAGTTTCATCCAAGGTCATAATGGATTTATTAAAACAACTAGATCAGGATACGTTAACGCTACTTAAGGCGGTCGGTAAAATTGTCGACGAACAATTTACCCATGCCTTCTTAGTTGGCGGCCCTGTACGGGATGCATTCTTAAAATTGCCTGCCAAAGATATCGACATTGTTATTGAAGGCAGTGGGATCGCTGTTGCCAAAGAGTTTGCTAGGGCGATGCAAGGCAAGGTACAAACTTTTCCTGCATTTAAAACAGCAACGGTGACCCTTGAAGAAGGGCGTGTTGTTGATTTTGCAACGGCACGGGCTGAAATCTATGTTCGCCCAGGGGCGTTTCCAAAGGTGACAGTAGCAACAATTTATGAAGACTTATATCGACGTGATTTTACCATCAATGCCATTGCGGTGTCCATCAATGCGGCCACGTGGGGCGCGATTTATGATCCTTATGAAGGGTTAAAAGATTTGAAGCAAAAATATGTGCGCGTGTTGCATGATCAAAGTTTCATCGATGATCCAACGCGTATTTTGCGTGCCATCCGTTTTAAAGAGCGTTTTGGTTTTAAATTTGAAAAGCATACCGATGATTTGTTAGATGAGGCTATTGCAAATCAAGCACTATCAACCATTCGTCCTCAGCGTTATAAAAAAGAATACGACAAGATCTTACAAGAAAAGAAATCCTCGCAAATGTTAAAAAGCATCAAAGATCGAGGAGCAACCCAAGGAAAAAGCAATGTCTAGAATAGAAAAAGTAAATGAAATGATGAAGCGTGAGATTAGTCATTTGATCTTGTTTGGCGAGGTAAGCGACCCACGCGTTAAGTTTGTGACGATCTTAAGCGTTGATGTGAGCAAAGACTTGCAGCATGCCCGCGTGCGTTTTAGCACCCTAACGGATAAACCAAAAGAAATTGAAGAGGTGACCAATGTGCTTAACCGCATGAGTGGTTATATTAGAAAACTCGTTGGTGGGAAAATACATTTGCGGTATACGCCTGAAATACAATTTGTTTTTGATAAAGGTGTACAGCATGCGGCACTGATTGATCAAAAGATTGAAGAGATTAAAAATCTGAAAGGAAATGCGTGATGGACGAACGAAAAAAGATTTTAGAGTTAATCCGGCGTCATAAGCGTTTCCTTGTGACGTCTCATCATAATCCTGATGCTGATGCTGCTGCCTCTTCACTGGGTGTTGCTGTGATGTTAAAAGCCTTGGGTAAAACCGTGCATGTGTTAAATGAAGATGCCTTACCACAGTGGTTAGAATTCTTGCCGCAATCGAAATTGGTCAAGAAAGCATCCACGGTAAAGCCCTTTGATTATGATGTGGCCATCATGCTTGATTGTGGAGATTTTGAACGCATTGGCGGGGTAAAGAAACTATTAATTGATGGTAAGCCTATCATCAACATCGATCATCATGTGACCAATACGCGCTTTGGTTCTATCAATTGGGTTGCTAAGGGGGCTTCATCGACGTGTGAAATGGTCTATGATCTGTTGGATGTTGCACGCATGGGATTAACAAAACCCATGGCGATTTTGTTATATGCAGGGATTATGACCGATACAGGTTCATTTCGTTATGACAATGTCAATGCCAAAACACATGCCATTGCAGCGGACTTGATGCGCTTTGGTATCAATGCGCAAGACATGCATGAACGTTTATATGTTGGTGTGCCTGTCATTGATATGAAGTTATTTACCAAAGTGATTCATGAAGCACAATTGGTGCAACACGATAAAGTGTTTTGCGTTAATTTGACGCTCAAAGATTCTGCCGCGTTTTCAAAAAAGTTTGATCTAAAAGAAAAGCTATTTGGATTTCTACGTTCTGTCGAGGGGATAGAAGTGGTTGTTATCTTGACACAGATTAATTCCAAAGAAGTGCGCATCAATTTCCGCAGCCAAGGTCATGTCAATGTAGCAAAGCTTGCACAGCAATTTAATGGCGGCGGCCATCCCAAAGCAGCAGGGGGGAAGACCACCGGTACATTGCCGCAAGTTCAAGAATATGTCCTTAAAGCCATAAAGAAGGTTTTATGAAAGTCGTGACAGAAAAACAAGGTGTTTTGATCATCAATAAACCTGCCGGCAGAACATCGCATGATATTGTGGCCATGGTCCGACGGGCTTTGAATATGAAGCGTGTTGGTCATGCAGGAACATTAGATCCGTTAGCAACAGGCCTTTTAATTGTCTTGGTTGGTAAGTCGACAAAAATGTTTGATCGTTTTGTTGCTTTTGATAAAACGTATCGCGCCACATTAAAGCTTGGTCTTAAAACCAGCAGTGCAGACATCATGGGAACGACCATTGAAGAAAAATCATACGCGTCCATAACACGGGAAGACGTTGAAGCTGCGTTTAAGAAATTTACAGGTGAAATTGAACAGTTACCGCCCATGGTTTCTGCCGTGCGTCATAAGGGAGAACGTTTATATAAGTTGGCATGGGCAGGACAACAGGTTGAGAGAACAGCACGTCATGTACGCATTGATGAGTTGTCTATTTTGCGTTATGCACCGCCGGAAGTTGAATTCTTAATGGCTTGTTCTAAAGGTACCTATGTTCGCCAATTAGCCGACGATGTGGGCGACTTATTAGGATGCGGTGCTTGCATATGTCAAATCGAACGCACCAAGGTTGGACCTTTTGATATTGCACAAGCTGTAAACGTTGAGGATATTAATGAAAGTCATCTCATTAACTGGAACGGTTAACTTAAAAAATACCTGCGCTGCGATTGGCATTTTCGACGGAGTGCATCGCGGTCACGCCTATTTATTAGATAAAATGTTGGCTAAAGCTAAGGCGCTTAAAGCCAAATCGGTTGTCATCACATTTTTCCCTCATCCTGCGCATGTCCTGCGTCCCGACGTCAAATTACAATATTTGGTTTCATTAGAAGAACGCATGCGTTTATTAGCGCTCATGGGCATTGATGTCTGCATCATTGTCCCGTTTAATAAGAAGTTTGCTCATGTTTTACCAGAATCATTCATTAAGAAAACATTGGTTGATCAGTTGGATGTGAAAGCTTTATTTGTCGGCGATGATTTTCGTTTCGGCCGCAATCGCAGTGGTGATGTGGCGTTATTTACTCAATTAGCCAAGAAGTATTGCTATGAAATGCACGGCGTTAAAGCATTAAAACAAGGAGCGCAACCTATTAGCAGCACTCGCATTCGCCGTTATGTTACCGAGGGTGATTTGTCAGGATGTAGAAAATTATTGGGCCGCGACTTTGATGTGTTTGGCACGGTTGTCAAAGGCAAAGGACGCGGCAAAGGCTTAGGATTTCCAACCGCCAATGTGCAATACGACAACGGCGTGATGCCCCCCAATGGTGTCTATGCCGTCCGTGTTTTCTACGACAAAAAACAATACCCAGCCGTCGCCAATCTTGGCATTCGCCCTTCATTTAAAGAAAAAGAAAAAAAGCCATTATTAGAAGTCCACATCTTTGATTTCAACAAGGATTTATACGGCAAGAAAATAGATGTGGTATTTATCAAAAAAATCCGTGAAGAAAAATCCTTCAGTAGTCTTGATGCATTAAAGTTGCAAATCGCAGCTGATGTCCAAAAAGCCCACATCATTTTAAAATAATCAAATATTCACTAATTTAAATAAATTGCCATTTTGGGTGTTGACAACCCATGGGGGTTTCTTTATACTCGTTTGTAAGTGGAGCAAAGTGGTGGATTGTGGTGGAGTTGTTTAATCAGGAGATTTCATGTTTTACGGTGAGTACGCCCATGGGATTGATACAAAGGGTCGTTTGATTTTGCCTGCTCGTATTCGGGATGTGGCGAAGGAGAATGGCATTGAGAAGTTTTATGTCACCCGCGGGCTTGATAAATGTATTTTTATGTTTGCCGAGGCTGAATGGCATTTGCAGGAAAATAAATTTAAAGGCCTGTCGTTTACAAAACAACAAGCGCGTCACTTTAATCGATTGTTCTTCTCGGGTGCTGTTGAGGTTCTTCCAGATCGTCAAGGGCGTTTTATTATCCCGAATTATTTAAAAGATTTTGCCGGCATTAAAAAAGATGCGGTTGTGATCGGTGTATCGAATCGCATTGAAATTTGGGACACCAAGACGTGGCAAGAATTCTTTAATAAACAGAGTGCAGATTTTGAAACCACAGCAGAAGGCATGCTGGATTTAAGCTAAAGCCCATGCATATTTCTGTCATGCCAGAAGAGGTCTTGGAATTACTTAAGGCCAAAGCCGGTGGCACTGTGGTGGATGGGACGTTGGGGTTGGCGGGTCATTCTTATTTGATTGCGCAGCAATTAGGTCCCAAGGGACATTTGATTGGCATTGATCGCGATAGTTTCGCGATTGAATTGGCTAAGAAAAAACTTGAAGACTTACGGTTGCAAAAAGATTTCTGTCAAGGAAATTTTGCTGATTTAAATGTTCATTTACAACAACTTAATGTAACGCATGTCGATGGTGTCTTACTTGATTTAGGAATATCAAGCTTTCAGTTAGACAATGCCGCACGCGGGTTTGCCTTTAGTAGTGACGGTCCACTAGATATGCGTATGGATCAAAGCCAGGGCGCCAGTGCAGCAGATCTAGTCAATACACTTTCAGAAGACAAGTTAGCGAAGATCATTGAGGAATTTGGTGAAGATCGTTTTGCTGGGCGCATTGCGAAAGCAATTTTATACAATCGCGCGAAGTTAAAGATTACGACCACTAAGCAGTTGGCGGATATTGTGCTGCGTGCATTGCCTCACGGGTATACACGCGGTCGTATTCATCCAGCAACACGCACATTTCAAGCATTGCGCATTGAAGTTAATGATGAATTAGGTAGTTTGCAAAAAGCTTTGTCGACGTGTTTTGAAGCATTAAAACCGGGTGGGCGATTGGTTATCATCGCGTTTCATTCGCTAGAAGACAGATTAGTAAAGCAAACGTTTAAGCGGTTTGCGCAAGAAGGTTTAGGTACAATTTTAACGAAAAGGCCATTGGTGCCCACAGACGCTGAATGTGCGGTTAATCCGCGTAGCCGTTCAGCTAAATTACGAGGGATTGAAAAAATTTAATGAATTTAGCAAATGCATTTAAAATCATGGTTTTTACCACCATCACGGCGCTTATTTATACGCATATGCAAATGCAAATTGTTGAGTATGCCTATAAATCTAAGGCAAAACAACGCCGTATCCATGAACTTCAAGATAGCAATGGCATTTTGACACATCAGATTCTAGTGTTAAAATCAGCGAAACATTTAGGCGAGCGCATGTTAAATAAGAATGATGCTTTGCAGTTTATAGGGCGCGATAAGGTGATGACGATCAACACACCTGCGCTTAGAATGCCAGCTCGTCCAACACCAAAGATTAAAGATACAACACAAAGCCCTTTGTGGAATTGGTTGTCATTTCTGTCAATACCAGAAGCTCGCGCTTTTGATAATTAATTAAAGGAAATTGAGGCACCTTTGTACCTTCGCAAATATCCCTTTCGCTTTGCTGCAGTCTTTATATTTATACTCGCGGGTTTTTGTTATTCTATTTTTTTCCTTTTTTATATTCAGATCTTTCGCTCGTCGTACCTTTCTCATTTAGCCCAACGCCAGCATGAACATTTAAAGTCGATCGATCCAAAGCGGGGAACCATTTATGACCGTAATTTAAGGCCGTTGGCGATTAATTTACCTGTTTATTCCGTGTACGCAAATCCACGCATGTTGCGTAAATCACACAGCATGGATGAAATCATTACAGAGCTCGCCGCCATCTTAAAGATGGATCGTAGGGTTTTGGCTCAAAAAGTCAGCAAGGATAAATACTTTGTTTGGGTAACGCGCATGTTGCCCCAGTCAACCTATGAAGCCATTAAGGCCAAACATTTTCCAGGCATTGGTTTTATTAAAGAGAGTAAACGTTTTTATCCTAATAAATACTTAGCGTCGCATTTGGTTGGATTTGCAGGGATTGATAATACAGGTTTGGATGGTTTGGAACGTGATTATGATAAATATTTAAAGGGAACGGCCGGTAGCTCGATCACCTTGCGTGATGCCCGTCAGCGGGAATTAACCGAGCGGGATATTCGACCACCCGTCGATGGTTTTGATTTGGTGTTAACGATTGATGAGACCATCCAGTATTTGGCAGAGCAAGCGTTGGATAAAATGTATCGTAAATACAATGCCAAGGGTGGCAGCATCATTGTTATGGACACAAAGACAGGTGAGATTTTAGCATTTGCAAATCGTCCGACGTATGATTTGGAGAAACCTGGCGCAAGTTCACCAGAAGCAAGGACCAATCGGGCGATTGTTTTTACCTATGAGCCTGGGTCTGTTTTTAAGATTGTGACGGCAGCAGGTGGTTTGCAGGAAAAGGTTGTTAAAGAAAATGATATTATTAATTGTGAGCATGGTGCATATAGGGTGGGGAATCACATCTTACATGATCATGAACCTGCAGGGAACTTAACATTTAGACAAGTCATGGAGCAGTCGAGTAATATTGGGACGGTTAAAGTTGCGCAGCGCTTAGGACCACAACGTCTATATAATTATGCCCATCGTTTTCGATTTGGCATGAAGACAGGCATTGATTTACCAGGAGAAGCCCGTGGTTATTTAAAGTCCGTTAAGAATTGGTCTAAGACATCTATAGGTGCTATACCCATTGGCCAGGAAGTGACAGTTACTCCACTACAGATGGTCTCTGTCATGGCCGCCATCGCAAATAATGGGGTGTATATGAGGCCTTTTGTGGTTAAGTACATTAAAGACAGCCAAGGACAAATTATTCAAGAACATAAGCCGCTGATTTTGGATAAAATCATGACAGACGACATTGCTAAACGATTACATTCTATTTTGCGAGGTGTAGTTGATAATGGGACGGCTAAGAAAGCGCAGATTGAAGGTGTTTCCGTTGCTGGTAAGACAGGTACGGCTCAGAAAGTTGTTGGTGGGGCATACTCGCATTCGAATTTTTATGCAACCTTTGTTGGCTTTGCTCCTGTCGAAAATCCAAGGCTTGCCTGCGTGGTTGTTTTTGATGAGCCACATCCTGTTTATTATGGGGGTTTAGTTTCTGCACCTGTATTCAAAGAAGTTATAGAAAATAGTTTGCGGTATTTAAATGCGCAAGAGACCAAAGAAATTTCCGACATGGATGATAATGCACCTGAAAATGAGCCGAGGTATAAGGATTAACATGACGCTAACCGCGCTGCTAGAAAAATTATCAGGCATTCAGTGCGATGGAAAGATCGATGCTGTTGATGTTAAATCTATTAGCTGTGACTCACGCGAAGATCAGCGTGGCGCATTATTTGTTGCTTTAGGTGGTTTTAAATTTAAGGGCGCAAATTTTGTGTCAGATGTTATTGCCAAGGGCGCTGTGGCCATTGTTATTGCACACAACGAGATGTTAAGTCAAGTGCCAGCACACGTTGTGATCATACGCACACAAGATCCTAAAGCCATGCTGCGCACATTGGCACTACGATTTTATGGTAATCCCTCGCAATATGTTAAGACCGTTGGCATAACTGGTACCAATGGTAAAACAACATTTACGTATTTGTTAGAATCGATCATTCATGCCGCCAATCAAACCTGTGGGGTCATCGGCACCGTCAATTATCGCATCGGCCAAGAAATTGTTCCGGCGAAGAATACAACCCCTGGCTTTATCGATATGCAGCGTTTCTTGGGTTTACTTAAAACGCGTCATGCTCAATATTGTGTGATGGAGGTTTCATCACATGCGCTACATCAGGGTCGGGTGGATGGCATTGATTTCTCCGCCGCTGTTTTTTCGAACTTAACCCAAGATCATCTAGATTACCATCAAACCATGGAAGCATATTTTCAGGCCAAGGCTTTATTATTTAAGCGACAAGTGCCTGCCGTTATCAATGTGGATGACCGATATGGCAAACGTTTGTGTCAGATGGCACAAGGTAAAGTTATCACGTATGGGATTGATAGTGACGCAGATATTAAAGCAGTTAACATTAAATATGATTTAAGCGGAACCACCTTTGACATCAAAGATAAAGTGTCAATAAAGACGGCACTTATTGGTAAACATAATGTTTACAATATTTTGTCTGCGATCACCTGTGCGCATGTACTGGGGTTTGGTTTCGATGTGATAAAAAAAGGTGTCGAAGCGTTAACCAATGTCCCAGGCCGACTAGAAGCGGTGAGAACAGGGAAAGATTTTTATGTGTTTATTGATTATGCACATACCGAAGATGGGTTGGTCAATGTGCTTAAGTCCTTGCGTACTGTAAGTCAAAATAAAATCATCACCGTCTTTGGTTGTGGTGGCGATCGTGATAACACCAAGCGACCCAAGATGGGTGCAGCTGTTTGTGTACTATCAGATCATGCCATCATCACCTCAGATAATCCACGTAGTGAAGATCCCAGCGTTATCATTGATCAGATCGTCAAAGGTTTTACGAAAAAGAATTATGAAGTGTGCGTCGATCGCAAAGAAGCCATTGGTCGGGCGCTTAAACAAGCCAAGGCTGGAGCAATTGTTTTATTGGCAGGTAAAGGTCATGAAGATTATCAGATCTTAAAAGACCGCACCATTAAGTTTAATGAACACGCAATCGTCAAGGAGTTGATCGGTGTTTAGTATAAAAGAAATCATCGCCGCGACAAATGGGAAATTGCTCTCAGGAAAAGCTGAGGGTAAGGTCATGGGCGTTAGCATTGATTCACGCCAGGTTAAGGCCAATCAATTGTTTATTGCCGTTAAAGGTGAAATCTTTGACGGGCATGATTTTATTAAGGATGTTGTGTTGCGTGGCATCAAGGTGATTGTGGTGCATAAAGACGTTGCTGTTCCACAAGGCAATGTGAGTGTTATTCTAGTCAAAGATACAACCAAAGCTTTGGGAGATTTAGCTAGATTTTATCGCCTGCGTTTTAAAATCCCTGTCATTGCCATCACAGGTAGTGCAGGTAAAACAACCACTAAGGAAATGATCGCCGCTGTTCTTTCCCGCAAACACAAGGTATTAAAGAATGAAGGTACCCAGAATAATCATATCGGCGTGCCATTAACACTTTTTAAGTTAAAACCCTCGCATTCTATTGTGGTTATGGAATGCGGCACCAATCAACCTGGTGATATCCCATGGTTATCGGATGTATTGCGTCCAACAGCGGCTGTGTTTACCAATATCGGGGAATCACATTTAGAAAAATTAGGCAGTCCGTCAGGTGTTCTAAAAGAAAAGTGGACTTTGACCCAATTTTTACCCAAGGGCTCACCGGTCATTATTAATGCCGATGATGTACTATTATCAAAGAAAGCAGCACCATCTAAAAGAAAATACAAAGTTATCACGTATGGGATTTATAAGTCAGCCACACTACAAGCCAATACCATCATTGTGCATGGTGCGACGTCCATGACCTTTGCAGTTTCAGGAAAAAGCATTGAACTTCATTCTTGCGGGATTAATAATGTTTATAATAGTTTAGCAGCTTATGCCTGTGGCATCACCTTCGGTGTAAAGCCTGTGGATATTGTTGCGGCATTAGGCGCGTTTGAGTTTCCTCAAGGCCGTGGGCAAATATTAAAACTTGGTCGTGGTTGGTTACTGAATGATGCCTATAATGCGAATCCTGTCTCGATGCGCAGCGCCTTACAAACATTAGAAGCCATGTCCGTTTCGGGTAAGAAAATTGTGGTTGCGGCAGATATGTTGGAATTAGGCAAGCAGTCCGCAACATTACATGCGTCGATTGGGGCTTTGATGGCGCGCTTGCACGTGGATGTGTTGATTACGGTGGGTGCGTTGGCGCGGCACATAGGTGTTGAAGCCCGTCGGAAGAATAAGCGCATGACGGTTGTGGCGTGCAAGGATGTGGAAGGCGCTAAAATGCATTTGGCTAAACTTTTTGAAAATGGGGATGCGCTCTTGGTTAAAGGGTCGCGTCGGATGAAAATGGAAAACGTGGTGGAGTTTTTGTTAGAATCACCACAAGCTGTTTTACATTAATTAAGGGTTACGCATGTTTTATTTCTTATCAAATTTCGCCGCAGATTTTTCGTTCTTAAATATTTTTCGCTACATCACGTTTCGCGCCGGCATGGCGGCGTTTACATCATTTGTCTTGTGTTTGATCTTTGGGCCCATTTTTATTCGTTTATTTAAAGAACACAAAATCAAAGAGATTAACAAACGCAAAGATGCTCCGTCGCTCGATAAGTTTCAGGAGAAAAAAGAAGGCACGCCAACCATGGGCGGGATTTTTATTATCGGCAGCATTGTCACCTCAGTATTGTTGTGGGCAAACTTATCCAATCATTTTATTTTAGTAACATTGTTTGTTTGCGTGTCGCTGAGTTTAGTTGGCGGGGCGGATGACTATATAAAGCTTAAAGGCATTGGTAAACATCGTGGCATTAAGTCGCGCACAAAGCTTGTGTGGCAGTTGCTCATTGCGTCGGTGGCAGCATTGTATGCGTATTTAAATCCTAGTGTCACCAGTGATTTAGATATCCCGTTCTTAAAATATTTGGTCATTGATCTTGGGGCTTTCTTTGTGTTTTGGGTCGTTGTGGTTGTGGTTGGTTCATCGAATGCTGTTAATCTAACCGATGGGCTTGATGGTCTAGCCATTGGCACAACCTTGATGGTGGCTTTTACCTTGGGCATCTTAAGTTATGTGTCGGGTAACTTTGCCATGAGCGATTATTTGTGGGTGCCGTATGTTCCAGGAACAGGTGAACTGACGGTTTTTTGTGCTGCGATTGTCGGAGCTAGTTTAGGTTTCTTGTGGTTTAATTGTCATCCAGCAACGGTTTTTATGGGCGATGTTGGTTCGCTTGCCTTAGGTGGTTGTATTGGGATCATTGCGGTCTTTATTAAGAAGGAAATTTGGTTAATCGTTTTAGGCGGCGTGTTTGTCATTGAAGCAGGGTCAGTGATTTTACAAGTTTTATCGTTTAAGTTAACAGGAAAACGGATTTTTAAGATGTCGCCTTTTCACCATCATTTGCAATTATCTGGATGGAATGAAAATAAAATCATCGTACGTTTTTGGATCATCGCTATTATCTTAGCGATGTTGACACTGACCATATTGAAGATTAGATAATCATGTCATTTGAACTTAAAGGAAAGTTTGGAACAGTCATTGGTGCAGCACGCAGCGGCATTGCTGTTGCCAACACCATTGCTGCCAAGGGGGGTAAGGCGCAGGTTTCTGAATTTAAACAACGTGATGTTGTTGAAAAAGAATTGCAGGGGCTGTCTAAGGATGTAGCCATAGAATGTGGCGGACACACCAAAGATTTTATTTTAAGAAGTGATTTTGTGGTTTTGTCCCCAGGCGTGCGCATGGATATCCCGCCGGTCATTTGGGCTAAGGCTGCCGGCATCGAGGTGATGGGTGAGATTGAGTTTGCCTATCGTTTATGCCCGTGTCCAATTATCGCAGTGACGGGTAGCAATGGTAAGACAACCACGGTCACTTTGATAACGGAGGTCTTAAAGAAAACAGGACATAATGCTATATTATGCGGCAATATTGGAAGTCCTTTCTCAAAGCATGTATTAACATTAACAGCGTCGGATATTGTTGTTCTAGAAATCAGCTCTTTTCAGTTAGAATCAACTCTAACCTTTAAACCTAAGGTTGCGCTCTGGCTTAATTTTTCTCAAAATCATTTAGATCGGCATAAGGATTTGCAGGAATATTTCGATGCGAAGAAGAAAATCTTAGCAAATCAAGATGGCAGTGACACCGCTGTCTTAAATGCAGCTCAGCCTGAGTTTTTGGAGTTGGCAAAATCACTGAAGTCGAAGGTGGTTTATTTTAATACAGCAGAACAGCAAAGCCTTCAACTTAACCCAAATCAATTGGCAGTCATGACCGTCGCTAAAGTCATGGGTGTTGCGTCCCAAGTATGCCAGAAAGTTTTTGCAGAATTTAAAGGAGTTGAGCATCGTCAAGAGTTTGTCAGGACCATCGACGGGGTTGACTATATTAATGATTCAAAATCAACAACACCAGAAGCAGGTACATGGGCACTCAATCATTTGACCAAGCCGCTCATTATGATTTGCGGCGGGAGTGATAAGCATTTGGATTTTTCACCGCTCAAGGGTTTGGTTAAGTCTAAGGTTAAGAGAATGATTGTCATTGGGCAAACCAAGGAACAACTACGACAAACGTTTGCGGATGTTGTTCCTGTCAGTGTTAGCGATACTTTGGAAAATGCTGTCTTGTTGGCGCGTAGGGAAGCATCGTCTGGGCAAATGGTTGTATTGTCGCCGATGTGTGCGAGTTTTGATATGTTTAACGACTATGAACACCGTGGCCGCGTGTTCAAAGATATTGTGAGTAAAATAAAATGAGAGACTCCCGCGTTGCTTTAACGATTGTGACTATGATGCTCATTTGTGTTGGTATCGTGATGATATATTCCGCTAGCTGTGTCAATGCGATGGAAATATACAAAGACAGCATGTATTACCTTAAACGTCATTTGATATTCTTAGTCATGGGATTGATAACAGCGTACGTTGTCATGTCCGTTGATTATCACCGCATCAAACCACATGCACGTACGATTTTGATGGTCAGCATTGTTTTATTAGCGTTGGTATTGATCCCACATATTGGTAAAGAAAGCTATGGTGCGAGACGCTGGTTTAAATTGGGGGCATTCCATTTTCAACCTTCAGAGTTAGCAAAACTTGCCATGATTGTTTTTACGGCAGATTTTCTTGCACGTAAGCAAGAAATGATAAAAAATTTTTGGCGGGGGTTTATGCCAGTCCTTATTGTGATGGGCATTGTTTGTGCATTGACCGTTAAGCAGCCAGATCTTGGTACAACTGTTGAAACAGCATTTGTCGTTCTAGTAATGTTGTTCATCGCTGGTGCACGCAAACGTCATATGGCCATCATTGGTTTAGGGGGCATAGTTTTAGTGACATATTTAATCATCAAAGAACCGTATCGCATGGCGCGTATCATTGCGTTTTTAGACCCTTGGCAAGATAGTCGAGGCATTGGTTTTCAATTAACCCAATCTCAGATTGCCTTGGGTTCCGGCGGTGTTTTTGGTGTAGGACTTGGACATAGCCAACAGAAGTTGTTTTATTTGCCCGCAGCGCATACGGATTTTATTTTATCGATCATTGGTGAAGAAATGGGGATGATTGGGGCATTTGCGGTGATTGGATTATTTGTAATGTTCATCTGGTACGGCACACGCATTATCCGCCAGACGCATGATGCCTTTGGGTATTTCTTAGCAATTGGTATTGTCACCATGTTGGGGTTACAAGCCATGGTTAATATTGGTGTTTCTATAGGCGCATTTCCAACCAAAGGTTTGCCGTTGCCTTTTATTAGCTATGGTGGTTCTGCGTTAATCTTCCATCTCATGGCTATTGGCATCTTGCTCAATGTTTCTAAGTCCGGAGACTATAAGATATGAAGGTGTTAATTTCAACTGGGGGCAGCGGAGGGCATATCTTTCCCGCGTTGCAAACAGGGCTGGAATTAAAACGCCGTGGGCATGATGTTGTTTTTGCGGGTGCATTGGCCATGAGTTTAGATAAGATCCGTTCTCTTGGTTTTGAAGCCAATGTTATTGATACACAAGGTTTAACCGATAAATCCCCCATGGGCCTCATGCGTTTTACATCAAAGACATTGTCTGCTTTAGTTCAAGCATCTAAAGGCATTGATCAAATTAAACCCGATAAAGTCATTGGCTTTGGTGGTTATGGGTCATTTCCCATCATCATGGCTGCGTGCCTTAAGCGGTATCCGACGATGATACACGAACAAAATGTTATCCCTGGAAAAGCCAATAAGATTTTAGCTAAATGCGTGAAGCGTGTTGCTGTTGCGTTTAAACAATCCATGCCTGTGTTTGGAGCGAAGTCCATTTGGACAGGTTGTCCTTGCAATAACCAAGCGTTGACGACGTCGACGAAAGATATCAGATCGCGCTTAGGACTAAAGCCAGATTCAAAAGTTGTGGTGCTTTTAGGTGGGAGTCAGGGCAGTAAGTTTTTAAATGAGGCATTCTTTGAGGCTATGAAGACCTTGCTCAAAGAAGGAAATATAGAAGCTGTCCATGTGACGGGTAAAAATGAATGCGCTGTGTATCAAGAAAAATACAAGGCAGAACATTTGCCCGCGGTAGTATCAAGTTTTATTAGCCCCATCGAAGACATTTATGCAATAGCCGATGTGATTGTCAGTCGATCTGGCGCCGCAACCGTGAGTGAATTGGGTTTCTATGGCGCGCCAAGTATTTTGGTGCCGTATCCTTTTGCACATGGTCATCAAGAACACAATGCACATGTTTTAGTGCAGGCGGGTAGCGCTGTTTTAATTAAACAAAAAGATTTAACCCATGAAGCTTTGCTTGATGCTATGCGTGCATATCTCAATGTCCCTGTATCCAAAGAAAACTTTCGTCGACAAAATGCGCCATTTTTTGTGAGTGATTCTGTTGTAAAGCTTGCAGATGCATTGGAGGCATTATGAAATATTTAATCTGTATTCTCTTTTTTTTGATGCTGTGGGTCAGTCCATGTTTTGCTGATAAAGAATGGAAGGAATACAAGACAGATAATTTTAAGATTTATGCGCGTCATGTGAACGAAGATTTTACAAATACTGTCATGATGGAGGCGCAAGAGACTCTAGAAACTGTTTTAGAGAATTTTGGTATTCGAAAGTCCCAAGTCTGGTCAAAAAAGAATCCAGTGTCGATTTATATTTATGAAAATGAGGAAGATTATGTGAAGAATGGTCAGCAGGCAGGCTGGTCACATGGCGCCGCGTTAATACAGTCTCGTTCTATTCGTACTTATCCTTCTGCTAGTGGTTTTTTTGACAGCATTTTGCCTCATGAATTGGGACATATTGTTTTACATGAGTATCTTGGGATACATGTCCCAGTGCCTTTGTGGTTTGATGAAGGGGTAGCCATGTATCAAGAAAAAGCCCGTCAATTAGGTGGGCATAAGGCGGCCGCCGAGGCTATTAAAAATGGCAAATTTATTCCTTTAACTGAATTGACGAATATGAGATTATATTCCGACACAGATCAGGAGACAGTTCGTTTGTTTTATGTCGAGTCTGCCAGTGTTGTAAATTTCATGATCACACAGTTGGGTGATTTTCACTTTCGAAAATTATGCCGTTTATTAAAAGAACATCGTAGTTTTCATAATGCCTTAACAGAGGCATATCCACGTATAAAGAATTTAGAAGACCTAAACAAACAATGGGTAAGGTATTTAACGGAAAATGACTAAACATTATCATTTGATTGGTATCGGCGGGATCGGCATGGGCACCATCGCATCCCTTTTATTATCTCAAGGTCAAAAGGTTAGCGGTTCAGATCTTAAAGATAATGATTTGATTGCACGTTTGCGTAAAGAAGGCGCTGTGATTTCGATTGGTCATGATGCCAGCAACGTTAAGAAGCCGGACGTGGTTGTCTATTCTTCCGCGGTGCGCATGAATAATCCTGAGATGATTGAAGCAGAGAGTAAAAATATTCCTGTATTGCGTCGTGCAAAAGTTTTAGCAGAATTGGTTAATGAGAAAAAAGGCATCACCGTTGCAGGTGCGCATGGTAAGACCACCACAACATCCATGATTAGCTCCATCCTAATTGCTGCCAATTTAAATCCCACGACGGCTGTCGGGGGTATCTGTGCGCATCATGCGAACTTAGGTGGCGGGGAACACTTTGTTGCTGAAGCAGATGAGAGTGATGGCACATTCTTATTTTTTAAACCACATATTTCTGTCATTACCAACATTGATTTTGAACATGTTGACCACTATAAGAATTGGGAAGGTATTTTAGCAGCCTATACACAATTTATTGGATGCACTGTTAAAGGTGGCGTTGTGATCGCCTGCGGGGAAGATGGCAGGTTGTCTTCCATCTTAGATAAAGCTGCTGTGCGCAATATACGTTATGGATTAAATCCCAATCTAGATGTGTATGCTACCAATGTAACCACCCAAGGTTTTCAGACGTCGTTTGATGTTTATTTTAATAGAAAAGCACTTGGTACGTTTAAATTAGGTGTTCCAGGGGCACATAATGTGTTAAATGCCTTGGCTGCGATTGCTGTTGGTTTGGAATTAAATATCCCAGTTGACACCATGCAACGTGCACTATTAGCGTTTCATGGTGTGAAGCGTCGTTTTCAACTTAAAGGGGAAGTCGACGGGATCATGGTTGTCGATGATTATGGGCATCATCCCGCGGAGATGGTGGCGACGATCAAAGCAGCCAGAAGTTTTGAACCAAAACGCTTGGTCGTGGCTTTTCAACCACATCGCTATTCTCGTACAAAATTTCTTTTGAATGAATTTGTCGACGCCCTAAAGTTGGCGGATGAAGTTGTCATAACCGATATTTATGCCGCCAGTGAGAAAGTCACAGAGGGTGTATCGACAGAAGTATTGTTTAAGAAAGTTCAAGAGCAATTAGGGCAACGCGTGATTTACTTAAAAAAAGATCATATCGTCGAGTTTTTGGCACAAAATACAAAGTCTGGTGACTTGGCATTATTTTTAGGTGCAGGCGATATTTATCAATTATCAGATATGTTGGTTGCAAGATTACAGACAAAGAAAGTGGGCGTATGAGCAGCGTTTCCGATTTTGGTAATATAGGTGTGCTGATGGGTGGATATTCTTCGGAACGCCAGATTTCATTAAAGTCAGGTCAAGGGGTTATTGATGCCTTAACACAAGCAGGTTACCCTGTAACACCCATTGACATCGTTGTTTCAGATAAGCATAAGATCAAAGAACAGATTGCCGCTGCTCAAATTGACATTGCCTTTATTGCGTTGCATGGGCGTCTAGGGGAAGATGGCGAGATTCAAACCATTTTAGAAGAAATGGATATTCCCTATACAGGTTCTGGTGTTGATGCCAGTCAAAAAGCGTTTAATAAAACAGTTGCCCAGAAAATTTTTAAATCACATAATTTGCCAGTTCCAGAACATTTTTGTATCACCGACGGTCAACGTAAAGATTTTAAAGAAGCTTTTGCTGTCTTAAAAAAGTTACCCTTCGTGGTTAAAGCAGCATGTGAGGGATCAAGCATCGGTATTTTTATGGTGCGTCATCCATCACAATGGGACAGCACCATCAAAGATGCCTTAAATTTCGGACCATACTTGATCATTGAAAAATATATCAAGGGTCGTGAAATCACGGCGGGTATTTTCGAAAACGAAGCTTTGCCTTTGGTTGAAATACGCACCAAAACAGGCATGTTTGATTTTAATTCGAAATATCAAAAAGGATTAACGCAATACGATGTGCCAGCTGTTTTAAGTGAGACAGTCGCAACGCGCATTAAGAAGATTGCATTAGCAGCGCATGAAGCCATTGGCTGTGAAGGTTTTTCACGCGTGGATGTCCGTTTAGATGAAAAAGATAATCCATATATTCTAGAAATCAATACGATCCCAGGGTTTACACCAACGAGCTTGTTTCCAAAAGCTGCGGCGGTGGCGGGGTATAGTTTCCTTGATGTATGTACAAAATTGCTGACAATAGCCCATGGTAAAAAAGCCAAACATTAATATCCCTGCCATTGCAATCATTCGCGTGATTGTATTCTTATTCATCGGTTTAGTTGCTTTTGTCGGCTATACAAAAGCCCAAGACTTAGTGCTACGCAATGATTTATTTGCCGTACATGATGTCTATGTCGAGCGTTCGATTGAGTTTATCGATAAGAAGCAGTTGATCGATTTAAAGGGTAGAAATATTTTTACCGTTGATCTAGTTAAGATGCACCGACGTATTAAGAGTCAATACCCTCAGATTTCACAGTTACACATCGTTAAAGAATTACCCGACCACATCAAAATACTTGCCAAGAAACGCGATCCCGCTTTTGCCTATGTTTTAAAGGGAAAATATCTCTTGGTTGATCGTGAAGGTGTGGCGATGTATTATGTAGATAAACAAGGTGATTTGCCAAGCGTCTTTGGTCCAGTAGGATCAAGTATGAAAGTTGTGTTGGGTACAACGATTGCCAATGATGCCATCAACGATGCCTTAAAAATCATCAATGCGTTTAAGGCTCGTCAGCAAATTTCTCGTTTGAAGATCGTTAGCCTTGATTTAAGCAATGTGTCACGCTATACAATTGTCTGTGTGGGTGGTTTTAAGGTGCTCTTAGATAAAGAAAAGTATTCTGAAAAATTAAACATGTTAGAAATGATGTTGGCACAACGCAAAATTGATTTTAATACCGCGAAGTATGTTGATTTAAGATTTAATGAACCTGTTTTAGGGGAGAATGCTCCATGATGTTTAAGAAAGTAACTAAACTCAAATATTTTTGCGGTGTGGATATTGGTGTCTCGTGCGTCAAGGCGGCCTTGGTTAAGGTGCAAGATGAGAAAAATTTAGATCTATTGGGTGTGGCTGAGATACCATCGTCGGGTTTCAAGGATGCGTCGGTGAGCGACTTAACTGAATTAGCCGAATGCATCACCCGTGCCGTTAAAACGGTAGCGTCGAAGAATAATGTTAATATTTCAACCATACATTTAGGGATGAGTGCAGAATATTTAACCGTGCGCCATTCATCCGCAGTTGTGCCCTTGATCGATACAGGCAGTAAGGTCATCAGCCGTGCTGATATTAAGAAAGTGGATAATCAAGCCCGATTACTTGGCACTGCCTTAGAAGAAGAAATTGTTCACGATTTCCCTCAAAGTTATAAGGTTGATGATGTCAATGTGGCAACCAATCCTTTAGGTCTATATGGCCGCAAGATTGAATCAAATTTATTATTGCTCCTGGTTAATGCCAATCGTATGCGCAATTTGATCAAAGCCGTGCATCAGGCAGGGTTCGAAGTCAGTGATGTGTCATTAAGTTCATACGCTGCATCCTTGGTTTCCGTCGAGGAAACATTGCGTAATCAAGGTTGTGTTTTAGTCGACATTGGATCAAATACCACGACGGCCTTATTCTTTAAAAATGGCATTCTAGGAGATATTCAATCCATCCCTTGGGGCGGGAATTATTTAACCCAAAGCTTAGCGGAACGTTTAGGGTTGGCTGCTGATTTAGCGGAAGATATCAAAAAGGTTCATGCTGTTGCCTCTGCCAATGCGGCCAAAGAAGAGGGTGAGATTTTGATCAAACGCGAACGTGGCTTCTTACCCATTCGCAAAGAAAAAGTTTGTGAAGCAGTTAATTGGGAAGTTGAAAATTTGCTAACACATTTGGAAGCCGTGATCAAAGGTTCGCCGCTATTTTATGAAATTAACAGCGGGGTGGTGATGATCGGTGGCGGTGCTTTAATGCCAGGCTTAATGGAACGTGTTGAAAATAGATTAAAGATGCCTGTGAGTTTGGGGAATACCAAGGGCTTAAATCATGCCGCACTTTTTGCTGGCGCCATTGGTCTAGCTCAAATGAGTTATTATAAGAATAAGAAGGAAGCGTTGGATTTGCGCATGCCTGTTGATATGAAGAATAAAGTCTTCGAGCGTGTTAAAGAATTGTGTCAGGAATATTTTTAAGAATCGTTGTTCTTGCGGTCGTTGCGTCGTTTGCCTAAATTAAAGTCGATGTTTTTAAGCAAAGAACGTAAACGCAGTAAGCTGCTAAAGATATAGAGCATCCAGAAAGAATTAAATAATAGCAGGATAACGATGAGCAGGGTGTTGATTGTTTGGGTGAACATGAGGCGTTCGATGATGGTGCCTTCACCACTCATGTGATGCATGTCCGCATTGACGTCAATAATTTTCAAGGTGTTGACGAAAACAGCGACGAAGATGCCGACTAAGATGATCTCAAAGAAGAGCATATAGAAATGACGTATGAACCATTGGGAACTGCGATTGTCCCATTGACGTAAGGTATTGGTAAAGTCATTTAATCCCATAGCATCTCCTAATCGTTGATTGTATATTAGCTTAAGAATGGAGATAAGCGAAATGAATATCAAATTTTTTGTTTGTGCATGCATGCTAACTGCCTTGACCGCGTGTGCAACACCCATTGCCCAAAAAGGTTCCTTAGGATATTCTGATAAACGCAATATTGTGGTGGTTGGGGAAAATGTTGAAGAATCAATCGCGGAATATTATCAAAAAAAATATGATGCGCTGGTCTGGTTTACCCCATATCAGGGCAGCGTAGCAAATTTCACAAATAATATCGTAGAATCAGGCATTGGTCCAAGCAAACCCATGCGATCATTGATTGTTCAGCTAAAGAGCATGAATCAAACCATGGGCCGTTGGCAAGTTTATATCCCAAAGATCGCGGAATCATATTTTATCCGCACATTAAAGCATATGGAAAATGGGTCCTTGTCTAAAGCACGCGGATCGGTGATCCTCATTGATTCGAATCATGCCCCAGAAGTAGAAAAGGAAGTTAATCGTGTCAGCGACGGAAGTTTCTTCGTTGAGTTTGAATCAGGCAAGGAGTAGAAAACGCGCCTCGAGGGACTCGAACCCCCAACCCTTTGTTCCGAAGACAAATGCTCTATCCAGTTGAGCTAGAGGCGCAATTCAAGGCTATAATCTATCATGCTTCTTACTTTCCTTAAAGAAAAAACCTTTCTAGTCATATTTATAATATCATTGGCGATCGCAGCAGCGCTCACCGCAGCATGTTGGCACATGAATTTCTGGCCGTCGGATGCGGAAGTATATTACATGCCTGCGGCCAAAGATTTATTCCATCATCCTTATCTGTCGTCCATGCATCAAGCCTTGGATGAAGAGCGCATCAAATGGCTGCATGGCAAAGAAATGCATGTGTTGGCGATCGCTGTCTTGCAACGCCTCATGCAGGATACCGAAACACTTCGTCCTTTACTTTTGCTTGGCGTTTTATCCATTTTCTTTTCCACCATTTTTATTTTCTTAATAGCACGAAAACTTTGGGGCAAAACATCTGCGGTTGTGGTGTGGTTTTTATTTGCCTCATCTTTTTGGCCATACCTTTACGTATTATTTACCAAGCATCAAACTCAAGGGTTAATGTTTTTCTTACTTAGTGCCTTGATCCTTGTTTTTGCTAACCGTGCGTGGGTTTATCTGATCGCAGGCATGGCCATGGCCACATCGATTTTCTCGTCGACGGTATCCATGCTGTATGTGCCGCTCGTTATCGCCATCTTTTGTTTGTATCAAAAGCAGGCTTTGCGTAACGTCATTATATTCGGCGTTGGTTTTATTGGCATAGTGGTCTTTGTTAATTGGCCGGATGTGATGGGGAATCTGAAAAGTTATGCGGCCTATGTGAAGATCAGCGGGGCCATGAATCATTTCTTCTATAATCAACGTGTTCTGGTGCAATGGCTGCCTACCTATGATTTAAAAGACACGCGCGCAGGATTTCAATGGGTGATCAAATATTTAATTCTAGTCATTCCCTTTATCCTCGCCATTTTTGCCTGGTGTTTAAATCAAAGTTTTAAACGTTATAAGCAAACGACGTTTTTGATGCTCGTCTTAAGCGTTTCTGGCATTGTCATGGCAGAGCTCAAAGGCGTTGCGCAATACGGGGCTAATTATTTTCCAGTCTTAATCGGCATGCTCATGTTCATTGGCTGGTCGCTAAAGCGCGTTACGATGAAGCGCTGGTGGGTTTATATCGCCGCTGTTATCTTTGTATGGAATGCGTATATCTTTGCCAATGAAATCTACCCAAGCCGCATGGTCACCACACAAATTTCTGATTATTTAAGTAAAAATAGTATCAAAACGATTTATACCTTCCGCCAACATGTCTTGAGGCCAAACATCTTAGATCATTTAAATCCATCGACATTAAGTCAATTGAGCATTGTACCCATCGAAAGTGTTGTGCAAGTCAGCGATGGTTACATTTTATTGCCACCCATTAGTTCAGATTCCATTTATCGGGCATCGAATGGCGACTACAATGATTTTGATAGTGATTTAATGCTTAACAACATCGTGCGTCAAGGCAAGCTCAAAGATTATGCCGTCAAAGGGTTTAAAACGTTAGGTTCCAGTTTGATTTGGAGTCAAGAGGAAGAGATTTTTGCGTATCGCAACTTGGTGCGTCAGCAATTCAAAGACAGTGATTTAAATAAAGCATGGATTTTGGATGCTGCGAAGATTGCAAAAGATAAAATGAAATTTATTCCATCTCAAGACGATTTGATGATGCAGCAACATAATATCCGTAATATTGGATCGCTTACACGGCAAAATATGTTTACTAGCTACCAAGGGGGAGTGGCCAAAGATACTGCTCTTAAAGGACTAGCCGCCCGTATATATAAGGTAGGCAACCCTACAGATAATTTAAGGGCCTTTGTCTTTAAGGTGGATGACAAGCAGCCCATGTGGATACCCTATGCACCAGCATTTATCTCTAAACCATTACCAGCTAATAGGATAGGTTCTGATCTTCAAAGCGAACCTGCTGTTTTTACGTTTGACCCGCCCTTAAACCTTCAAGCAGGCGCATTTTCTGTGGTTATTTACCGCGATGGCAAGCCCTCTGACCAAGACTTTTACCGCATTTACGCCGATGTTTTAGGCCGCATCGAATAGCATAAATTTGCATAAAGCGTTTCCCCATGCTACACTTTCCATAAT
The DNA here is from genome assembly GCA_964572155.1 of uncultured Planctomycetales bacterium. Classification (GTDB taxonomy): domain Bacteria; phylum Omnitrophota; class Gorgyraeia; order Zapsychrales; family Fredricksoniimonadaceae; genus JACQQW01. The sequence goes on from CAZNDZ010000001.1 coordinate 738,011, forward strand.
TTCGTTAGCGCCAAAATACCCTAAATATAAAGAGGTTACGTGATGTTCAAGAAATCCCTTTGTTCTATCATTTCGATTATATTTCTCTTCACAACCCTAACCCCAGTCCATAAAGCTCAAGCACAATCCTTACTTGGTCTTCCAGAACCAGGGACAATGGTCAGTTTAAGTGCCGCATATCAGCCTGCCATCCTTAAAGGTATAACCGTTCATAAAGACAATCCGTTCATGTTTGATTTCTTAGTTGATGTTGGCCAAGACAATCTCACAGGCGATTCTTTAAAAAATGAAGGTGACAAGCTTATCAAGTATTTCATGGCAACCTTAGCTGTTCCTGAGAAAGATTTATGGGTTAACTTAAGTCCTTATGAAAAAGATCGCACCGTCCCTGAAGCCTTAGGTCAGACGGACATGGGCCGTGATCTTTTAGCTCAAGACTATATCTTAAAGCAATTAACCGCGAGTTTGATCTATCCTGAGAAAGAATTAGGCAAAAAGTTTTGGGACAATGTCTATCAAAAGACACAAGCCAAATACGGCAACGTCAATATTCCTGTAAATACATTCAATAAAGTCTGGATCATGGCCGACCGAGCCGAAGTGTTCGAACGCAATCAAACCGCGTTTGTAACAGCGAGCCATTTGAAAGTGCTTTTAGAAACCGATTATTTGGCTTTACAAAAGTCTGAGGATTCTAAAAGCATCCTGCGAAGCCCAACGCAAAAGCAATTGGGCGAAGCAGGATCATCACAAAATGAAATAGCAAAAAAAGTCATTCGTGAAATCATCCTTCCTGAACTTGAGCATGAAATCAACACCGGCAAAAACTTTGCAAATCTCCGTCAGATATTTAACTCCATCATCCTAGCCTCATGGTACAAGAATAATTTAAAGCAATCCCTGCTTAACGAAACCTACTCAAATAAGAGCACTGTCAAAGGCATCGACATTGACGATAAAACGATTAAACAGCAAATTTACGAACGTTACTTGCAAGCCTATAAGAAGGGCGTCTTTAACTATATTAAAGAAACCCCAGAAGGTGCGCCTAAGAAATATTTTTCGGGTGGGGTGTTGGGAAGTTTGAAAATTACTAAAGCAAATGAAGCCATGGCGGCGGCTGCATTTAATGAAAATAACAAGCTAGCAAATTTTCATGTAAAATTCGATGCTGCCATGTTGAATGTAGCAGAAATTAAAGCATTAACAAATGAGCTCCTCAGAGTAACAGTAAACAATAAGAATATAACTCTGTTAAATGGATTCAATTCTTTGGGTGGGAATGTGATGGTTTCTCCCGACAATGAAGGCGGTTTTTATATCATTTTAAGTGTTGATTGGGAGAAGAATGTTGTCAATCATGACGGCGCTGCAGCAACAACGCCAAATCCTGCGTTTCATCCAGTCAACAGAGAAAAAATCGAGGCTGCAATTAATGTGTTCATAAAAAATTTTCTCAAGGATCATCGTGATACATACTCTATTGAATCATTACGATTCATAAGTCCAGAGGTAAAACCAGGTCAACTAAGAATGGATATTCATCGCATCCACATCACATCACCTTTTGTGGAACCATCGGATGCAGCCATGCAAGCAGATCACATAAAGAATGTTGTTGAGAAGCTTGGGGATCTTGTAGCAGAGCCTGGTGTTAATATTTTTGTGCGTCAAACATCAGAGGGTATAGAAGTGCATTTTCCAGCAGGTTCATTCGACGCCGCTCAAGTTTCCGAATTACAAGATTTAATAGCTAAAATGCAATCTATAAAGTTTAAGGTTAGCGAAGAAGGATATCATTTTATCGCGCCCGCCGCAAAATCGTTAGCGTTTATTGCTGTGATTACCGTATTAGTTTATAACATGTATCAGCAAACTAAAGCAGAAAATAAACGTGCACGTGAAGCATATGCTGCCAAATTAGCGGATCAAAAAAGAATTGCCGCAGAGCGAGAGGCGACTTTAAGAAAATCTGCTCATGAGGCATTGATGATGTTAGCTTTGATCATCGAGGGTGCAGATTTTGATCAAGTAATGTTGCATGTTAAAGCGATCGCTAATTCATTTAAATCTAATCCCTATATTATTGAAGAGTTAGAGCGTCTCGATAAGGAAGTATTCTTAAATGATGGTGCGCATAGAGAGAAATGGAATCTGTTATATCATGCAATGATGGAGATAATTTCACCATTGAGTGTAGGCGAAGTGCCATCTGAAGATTTTGTTGGGCTTAGAAATGAAATTGCTGCTTTCTTAAGAACTAGTGGGCACTCCAGTGATGTGACAGTACAAAGAGTTCAAAGGCAATATAAGGCGCTCACTTCTTTGATGAAATTTGATGTAGGACCTTTCTGGAATCCTGGAGCGCCGGTGTTTTATCGTTATGCTATTTCAATGAGTGAGATGGAGAATAATGGATTGTCTGACAAGAATAAGCCATACTTTTTAGAACTATTCAAAAAATTTGATCTAAAGGTGGTGACTTTGGGCGGGAAGGAATATTTAGTGCCACAACAATGGTATCGTTCCTTTGGATCTGAAACGCAAAGAATGATTTATTTGGACAAAAAGTTATTATTAGTTAGATTGTATCTTCGGAAGGTATTTAATAAGTTAAATGATTCTATTGAGAGTGGATCTAACAAAAGAATAAATTTAAAGAATATAGAACTCGACGCAGCCATGCAAGCATTGGATACCAATGTTTTATCAGGATCATCGGTGTTTAAGCGTTTTGATATCCTTGTTCAAATAAAGACTGCGGTAAACGCGGTGTTAAAAGGACAAAGGTATTTTTTAGATACGCAATATTCGAAAGATGATGTTGAGCAATTAATCAATGCATATAACGGACAAGCTTTAGATGTGAATAAGGTTGCGTTGTTATCGGAAGCAAGTGATTCACATAAGACAAATGTGTTGTATTTATCGTCCAGTAATGACGCATTAAGAAAATGGGTTGATCAAGAACTTAAAGAAATCAGGATCAAATACATCGCCAACCGATTGAAGTCAAGAGATTTGCAGAATGTTGAAGATGCGCTGTTTGGTGTTGATGGGGTTGAGCAAGTTACAGAACAAGCGGGATCGATTGTCGAAGATGCTAAGGAAAGATTCCTAAATATTGAAACTGGTGAGTTTCTAACAGCAGATCAAGTCTTAACACAATTGAAGAATTATCGTTGGTTTGTTGTAGGTCTAGAAGGTGGTGAGATCTTAAATATTGTTGAGCCAAGGTTAGCGGCAATGAAGCCAGGCATTCAATCAATTCAAGATGCGTTGGGTGTTCAATTAAAAGTGCGCATGGGTGAAGGTTTTGTAAAGCTTACGGATGGATTGAAATCATTGGGAAAGGTTGATGTTATAAGTAAGCCAGAAGGGGGATTTTTAGTGACAATTGTTATGGATCATCGACCGTATGAAGATCCTTTGAAGTTCTATGCGGAAGCTGTTGCAGCTTTTATTGCACAATTTACATATAATTTCAGGCAATATTACACGGCGGAAGTTAAATCATATGAAAGACGGGTATTGGCAAGAGATGGTTCGAAAAGAATGTATCAAATCGTTATCGATCCTGTAACAAGTAACGCTGATGCGGCGATGAAGAGTGTGATGGTTTCCAAAAGAGATTTTCAATCATTTCATGAATATTTGGACAAACTATTAAAGAAGGAATTACAAGTTGAGAGTTATAAAATCGCTGGAGAAACCGTGGTAGTTATTCCTGTTAGTTTTATGCCTGATAATGTTCTTGAATATATGGAAGCTATTGCAGATAAATTTAATGTTAGATTGCAGCGGCTTAATAATGCTTCCTATTATTTTGTTCCTAATAGATTGCGATATTTTCTTGGGACAACCAATGGCAATGCAGAATACATGGGAAGAAAAATAGCTCCCCTGACAAAATATTTAAACGCATTAAACGCAGAGTTAACTGCAAATATCAACCATAAATTTAACCCTCCAATTGATTTAAACGGTATACACATTGATGCCGCGATGTCTCATTATGTTGATAGTCGTCAAGAATTATTGTTAAGAGGCGGGATTGCGAAAATTAGTAAAGCAGTTGGTTATGAAGTGCAGAGTACAACGCTCTCAGATGTAAAAAATGGCTATGTTTTATCAATAGCAACGCCGACCAGAGAAGAAAGCAAGGCGGTGTTAGATAAACTTTTGGCTTACGCAACAAATGAAGATGTGAAGAATAATTATGTCATAGAACTTTTAAGAGTGCCTCAAGAGGTGGAGTTCATGGGTTCTAAATATTTTAACGTGATGTTTAAGTTAACGTTAAAAACATCAGGCCCTGAGGCTGATAAAGATGACTCCAACGTCATAAGTTTTAATGCTAATAAGACGAAGGCTGACGCTGCCATGAACGGTGGTATTGATCTTAAGGATGCTGCGGCTAATACGAATGTTCGCAAAGAGGGGCAAGGGGTTGAGTTTGTTGTGGATCAGGCCTTGATTGAGCGGGTGCGTCGGGAGGGGATTAATAGTTTGACGCCGGTGATCTTGCGCATTGATTCATCCGTCAATATCTGGCCTTTGTTGGGATTGAAAAATCCTTGACTGTAGTCGAACATGTGAATATATTGAAGGTGTATGAAATCCAATCTTAAACAACTTCGAATAAAGTCTGTTAATCAGTTGATTAAGCCGTTTCCAGGTCGTTGGGTTGCCTTATCATTTGACGATACCCATATTGTCAGTGTGCGTAAAAGTTTTGAGGCTGCATTAAATGAAGCGCACCGAAAAGGTGAATCATGCCCACATATAGTTAAAGTTCCCGATGGCTCATGGTCGGGGATTGTCTTTTGAGTAATATTACCATTTCATACCAGAAGATTCAAATTCCTGCCCAAGGCGATGTTCCAGCCAAAACGATTTACGCCCCAGTTTTAAAAACTACTTTGTTTTACAAAAATGTTGAGCGATTGTTTTTAATTGATTGTATTGTTGATTCAGGTGCTGATTTTTGTGTGTTTCCTGCCAAAATGGGAAAAGCAATTGGGTTGGATATTTATGAAGGTGAGAATGTTATTACCAATGGGATTGGTGGTAAAGAAATTTTATATTTTCATAAGTTAAAGGTAGAAGTTCTACTCAATGATGAACCTTGGGCTTTTGAGTGCAGAGCAGGGTTTTCTAGTAAATTGAACACTAAAGGCATTGGCTTCTTAGGTCGAGACGGATTTTTTGATCTTTTTCAAGAGGTTTCATTTAATCAAAAAGCTAAAATGTTCCGTCTTAAAGAATTTTGACAAACAGAGTAGAAAAATTCGCTTGATTTAAGTTTCTGATTTGATTAACATCATTTCTTATGTCCACAGAAATATTGCTGCATAATACACCACTTTTAAATGAACATGTTGCTCTTGGGGCCAAGATGGTTGGCTTTGGGGGATGGAATATGCCGCTGCAATATGCGGGGATTATCGCCGAGTGGGATGATAATCGTAAGACCTGTTCCATCTTTGATTGCTCACACATGGGCGAGTTCTTGATCAAGGGTGATGCGGTCAAATCTGGGCTTAATCGCATTGTCACGCAAGCAATTACGGATATGGCGATCGGTACGTGCCGTTATGGCACGATGCTAAATAACAATGGCGGCGTCATCGATGATTTGATTGTTTATCGCAAAGCCCCGGAAGAGTGGATGATTGTTGTTAACGCATCGAACATTGAAAAAGATGCGCGTCATTTCAAAGCTAATCTTACATCTGCGGCACAGTTTACCGACATTTCTTTTCAAACAGCAAAATTAGATCTACAGGGCCCTCTGTCCCGCGATGTCTTATCTGATTTATTAGGCCAAAAAATTTCTTTAGAATATTATACGTTTGCTGAGTTTAATTTGTTGGGCGAAAAATGCGTGATTAGCCGCACGGGTTATACCGGCGAGTTGGGGTATGAGATTTATTATCCATGGGGGCAAGCTGTTAAATTGTGGCAAGCTATCCTTAAAGATAAACGTGTTAAGCCAACGGGCCTCGGCGTACGTGATGTGCTGCGCATCGAAATGTGTTATAGCTTATACGGCCATGAATTGTCGGAAGATATTTCTGTCCTAGAATGCGGTGTTGAGAAATTTTTAGATTTTAATAAAGATTTTATTGGTAAAGACGCATGTGTGGCATATCAAACGCAAGGCGTCAAACGCACCATCGCCTACATTCAAAGTGATTCACGTAAATCTCCTCGGGCTGATCATAAAGTTTATAACAGCAACGGCAAAGCAATTGGCACAGTTGTCAGTGGCACTTATTCTGTTGGCGTCGGGGTTGGTATTGGGATTGCATTTATAGAAAAAGATGAAAAAAAAGTTGAAAACAAAATTATTTTTGGCGATGATAGGTCTAGGTCAGATGGTTTGATCGTCAAACGGCCTTTCTACAAAAAGGGATCTCTCAAAAATTAACGCATCACTGCAGTGTAAGGAAATCATTATGAGTAGCAATTCTGAGATCATCGAACATTTTTGGTACACCAAAGAACATGAATGGATTAATGTCGAGGACAATGTTGGCACCATGGGCATCACCGACCATGCGCAACATGCCTTAGGCGATGTCACCTACGTCGAGCTTCCTGATGAAGAATCAGAAGTCGATCAATTCGAACAGTTCGTTTCCGTCGAGTCTGTGAAAGCAGCGAGCGATATCTACGCGCCGTTAGGTGGCCGTGTGATTGAAATCAACCGTGATTTAGAAGATAACCCAGCATTGATTAATAAAGATTGTTACGGCAAAGGATGGATTGCCAAGATAGATATTCGTGATGTGGATGAGACCTCCAATTTGATGTCTGCCGACGAATACCGCAGTTATTTAGAATCTTTAGAGTAATAGATGAACCCATATATTATCAATACAAAAGACGATGTGGCAGCTATGCTGTCGACGATCGGTGTTAAAAACATCGATGGTTTATTCTTGGACATTAAACCAGAACATCGCCCGAAGTCATTTAATCTGCCCGCAGGTTTAAGCGAGTACGAGGTCATGCGTAAAGTCACGGCCATGTCGCTTAAGAACAATGTGGCGTTAGTGCCATTTATCGGCGGTGGATACTACGATCATTACATCCCAACGGCGGTGTCGTCGATCACGTCTCGAGGAGAATTCTACACCGCCTATACGCCCTATCAGCCCGAATGTGCCCAAGGAACCTTGCAGGCTTTGTTTGAATATCAAAGTTCCATGTGCGCGTTGACGGGTATGGAAGTATCAAATGCGTCGTTGTACGACGGTGGGACCGCGTTATACGAAGCCATGATGATGGCCATTCGCATCACCGGCCGTGAGAAAATTGTCATGGATGGCGGGGTAAGCCCCATTTATCGCAAGATTTTAAAGACCTATACGCATCATTTGCATTATCAATTCTTGGAAACACCCGTCGTGCATGGCCAAAGTAGCCGTGAAGAAATTTTTAAGCTCTTAGACGATGGTGTTGCTGCGGTGATTTTACAAACGCCAAATTTCTTTGGTGCCATTGACGATTTTACCGACATCATTAACAAAGCCCATGAAAAAGGTGCGCTTGCGATCGTGAGTGTTTATCCCATTTCTTTAGGTTTAGTTAAAACCCCAGGCAGCATGGGTGCGGATATTGTCGTCGGTGAAGGTCAATCCTTAGGGTTGCCACTCAATTTCGGCGGGCCTTATTTAGGGTTCATGACCGCACGTAAGAAATATGTGCGCAAGATGCCTGGGCGTTTGGTGGGTGAGACGGTTGATAAGCAAGGCCGACGCTGTTTTGTAAATACCTTACAAGCCCGCGAACAGCATATCCGTCGAGAAAAAGCCACATCAAATATTTGTACCAATGTTTCCTTATGCGCCCTTCAAGCCGCTGTGTTTATGTCCATGATCGGCAAGGGTGGCTTTAAAGAACTTGCGCAATTGAATTTAGATAAGGCTGAATATGCGAAAAGTGTTTTAAGTAAGATCAAAGGGGTTGAAGTCAAACGCAGCGCCCCAACATTTAATGAATTTACCGTGCTGTTGCCTAAGGATGCGTCGGTGGTTGCCGGTGATATGATTAAAAAAGGTTTTGCCGCAGGATTTCCATTGGGCCGATATTACCCAGGCATGGAGAAATATTTATTAGTCGCTGTCACCGAGAAACGCACCAAGACTGAGATTGATCAATTTGCCAATGCATTAGCTGAGGTATTGAAATAATGGAACTTATTTTTGAAAAAAGCATAAAAAATCGCCGGGGTTTTCGTTATCCTGACTCTGACGTTGGGGTCAAGGCAAGCATTCCTGCCAAATATGCCCGCAGCGAAGATGCGCCCTTAGCTGAAGTTTCTGAACTCGATGCTGTGCGTCACTATACCCATTTGTCACAAAAGAATTTTTCAATCGATACCCATTTTTATCCCTTGGGTTCTTGCACCATGAAATATAACCCTAAGTTCACCGAGGCTCTGGCGCGGTTGGCTGGGTTTAGTGATTTGCATCCATTATTACCGCAACTCGCCGGTGGTGAAACGTTAACACAAGGCGCATTAGAAGTTTTATATGAAATTGAACAATGGATGTGTGAGATGACAGGGTTTTCTAATTTCACATTGCAACCATTGGCTGGCGCGCATGGAGAATTAACCGGTATCATGCTCATGGCCGCATATCATAAAGCCAAAGGTAACACGAACAAGAAATATGTGATCATCCCTGATTCCGCGCATGGCACCAATCCCGCAAGTGCTGCGATTGCAGGTTATGAAACCATTGCTATCCCGTCGAATAAAGACGGTGGCATGGACATTGAAGCATTAAAGAAAGCCATCACACCTGATGTTGCGGGTTTGATGATGACGGTGCCTAGCACCTATGGTTTATTTGAATCAAATATCACGGAAATTTCTAAGCTCATTCATTCCGTTGATGGCATCATGTATTATGACGGTGCCAATTTAAATGCCGTCTTAGGCAAATGTCGCCCAGGCGACGTAGGCTTTGATGTCATGCACATCAATACCCATAAAACATTCACAACCCCGCACGGCGGTGGCGGCCCAGGTTCTGGTCCAGTAGGTGTGAATGAAAAATTAGCCAAATTTTTACCTATCTCACGCGTCATTAAAAGAGCGGATGGAACATTTGCACTAAATTATGATTACCCAGATTCTATCGGCTACATTGCGAGCTTTTATGGCAACTTTGCCATTTTATTGCGTGCTTATGCCTATATGTTGATGTTGGGCCGTCAAGGTTTGATCGATACAACCGAACATGCAGTTTTAAATGCCAACTATATTGCTGCCCGATTAAAGAATACCTACAAATTATGCTTTGATAGCGTGTGCATGCATGAAAGTGTGTTTTCCGCAGCCAATCAAGCCGCACGTGGCGTGCATGCCATTGATATTGCCAAATTCTTAATTGATCAGCAAATTCATCCACCAACGGTATATTTCCCGATTAGCGTGCCAGAAGCCATCATGATTGAGCCAACAGAAACAGAATCCAAGCAAGTCATGGATGATTTCATTGATAAAATGCTCAAAGCCGATGAATTATCCAAAACAAACCCCGAAATCTTCAAAGATTTTCCAAAAACCATGCCGATCAGCCGTCCTGATGAAACCAAGGCTGCGCGGGATGTTAAAACCAGCTACTTTTTATCCACGGATGCAGCTTAAAATCCATTCGTTCTCGACTTTAGCGCAAAATGTGCATTTTGATGATGTTTTGTTCCAGTTAGCTGTTAAACATGGTGCTGGAGAATATTTGCGCTTTTGGGAATCGCCAACCTATGGCGTTGTGCTTGGCCGCATTGGTAAAGTTGAAGATGATGTTGATTTAAGCGCAACCACTAAAGATAGCATTCCTGTTATACACCGCGCCTCAGGCGGCGGCACCGTCGTGCAAGGCCCAGGGTGTTTGAATTATTGCCTTATCCTTTCTAAACAAAAATACCCTGTTTTAAACGACTTACGTCAATCTTACCAGTGGATTAGTGAAAAAGTTTTGGGTGCGCTTAAACAACAAGGCATAGAAGCCGTGTTTTGCCCAATTTCTGATCTAGCGCTAGTATCCAATCAAAAGAAGTTTTCTGGCAATGCCCAACGCCGCACCAAAGATTATGTCTTACACCACGGCACAATTCTGTATCAATTTGATCTTAATATGATTTTTAAATACCTAAAAATGCCCAAAGATATGCCAGAATATCGTAACGCACGTGATCATAAGGACTTTGTCACCAATATATATATAATTGTACCCGCCTTCCAACAAGCATTAGCTGAAGCTTTTGGTGCCCCCCAAGTTGCGCAACCACTTACATCGCAAGAGATTTCATCTTTAGAAAAATATAATATTTGATTTTATTATTTTGATTTTTTCTGGTAACATGATTTTTATGTTGGTCAGATTAATCTTACTTTTATTGTTTTTTTCTATGACGCCCCAAGTATTTGCAAAAAATACCCCCAAAGATTATCAAGAATACGTTAAATATTTCGAAAAAGTCTATCAAATCTTTGAAGATAATTATTATCAGGAACCAAACCCTAAGGCGTATAACGATTTTTTAGAAAAGTTCCGCACCAAGATATATGCGCAGCTCAAAGGGGAAGGTAAGAGCAATGATTATGTCAAATGGCGTTCTGCGTGGTTCTTAGTTGAAGATTTAAAAACCAATGAAGATCGTTTTTCCCAATTTTATCCTCCAAAGCCCGCAGAAAAGTTTCAGAAAGAGGCCTTGGGCCAGCGTGTGGACTTAGGGATTGAAGGTAAGAAGGTGGATGCAGGTTTCTTGGTGACCCAAATAGAACCACGGTCTGATGCATATGAAAAGGGTATGCGTGAAGATGATATTTTAGTTCAATTAGACCAAAAGAATTTAAAAGATTTGCCTCAAGAAGAAATAGAAAAAGAATTATCTCCTTTGATCAATTCCAAAGTTAAGATTACGTATTTAACTGCAGCAGATAAACAAGCCAAGGACATAGAGGTTGTTAGCAAAGAATATTTTAAACAAACTATTTTTCTAAGACCCGTTGAAGTACCAGGTGTTTTTTGTTTAGAAATTCCTAAATTCAATCGTACGTCTGGTGAAGATTTATATCGCTTCTTAAAACTCATTTCACAATATCAACCACGGGGTTTAGTGATAGATCTACGAGGTAATCCTGGAGGGCCACCATTAGCTGCGCGTGAAATGGCAGGGTTCTTCTTAAAAGGTGGCGAAGAATTTACACATTTTCAAAAACGTGGCATTCCGCCGGATGCGTTAGATGTTCCCGTTTATGATGATGCGGTTAAATTTAATGCACCCATTGCTATTTTAGTCAATAAGGATAGTGGCAGTGCATCAGAATTATTTTCAGGTGTGATGCAATTTCGCAAACGTGCGATTGTGATCGGAGAAAATACTGCCGGTCAAATGTTATTAAAGAGCATGTTCCCTATGGATGATGGTTCGATGATTGGTCTTGTCACGGCACCAGGGTATTTACCCGACGGAACACGCTTTAGTTTTAACGGTGTCACCCCAGATCAAGTGATCACAGATGCACCCAAAGAAGGTTTGATCAATTTAGCGGCAACCATTTTAGTATTAAAAGGGAATAAGTAATCTATGGGATTTGTCATCATCTTCATTGTGGTGCAGGTCATTGTTGCGGGCATCGTTGTTGTAGTTTTAAACAATAAGCTTAAGAAAGAATTAATCGAAGCTGCATTAGAAAATCTGCATAGCAATATCACGTCGCAAACACAGGGAGAAATTCGGATCATCAGCGCGCATGAACTTGATCCACAATTGCAAGCACGCATTATTGGTATTGTAAAACGCAAAACATCTGCAGCGACGGTTGTTTTTTCTTTAGATCAGGGTATCAAAAGTGGCTTGATCATTCATGCAGATACGTTGGTGTTAGATTTTAGTTTGGCAAATCGTTTGAAAGCGTTAACGACATGACAAAAATTTTGATCATTGTGCCTGCATATAATGAAGCAGGCAATGTGGGCAATGCGATTGACCAGATCCGCAAATCTTCTATTGCATGTGATGTTTTAGTCGTCGATGATGGCTCGATAGATACAACAGCGCAAGAAGCTAAAGATCATGGGGCGATTGTATTAAGCCTTCCATTTAACTTAGGTATCGGTGGTGCGGTTCAAACTGGTTTTAAATATGCCCGCGCCCATGGCTATGATATTGCTGTTCAGATCGACGGAGATGGTCAACATGACCCTGCATATTTAGCAGCTTTGATCTTACCGATTGAAGAACATAAGGCAGACCTAGTCATAGGTAGTCGATTTTTAGTGCCTTCAGATGGATTTAAATCGACTTTTACGCGCCGCGTCGGGATTTCATTCTTTGTGTATTTGATCAATGTATTAACGGGTACGCGCATCACTGATCCCACGTCGGGATTCAGAGCACAAAACAAGAAAATGATCGATGCCTTCGCAACATATTATCCACATGATTTTCCAGAACCTGAAGCAGTGGTCGTTGCACAACGTGCGCATGCGGTGATTCAAGAGATCCCAGTTGTGATGCGTGCGCGCCAAGGAGGCAGTAGTTCCATTGGAAGTTTGAAAAGTGTTTACTATATGTTAAAAGTCACGGTGGCAATTTTATTACACATGATTCGTCGACGTGATAATGCGGGGCAAATATGAGCATAAAACTCTTAGCGATTGCTATCTCATCTATTTTATTTTTATATGTATTGGATCTAGTCCGTCGACATAAGTTAACTTTTAAATATGCATTAGCATGGTTATTTGTTTCTGCAGCAGCAGTGGTGTTGGCCATCTTTCATAAATTTCTTTTTGCCGTCGCAGCATATTTAGGTTTTGAATTGCCCAGTAATTTTATTTTCTTCACGCTGATGTGTGTGTTTGTTATTTTAAGTTTATTGCTGACTGTTTTTTTGTGTCAGCAGAATGAACGTAATAATTGCATGGCCCAAAAGATCGCCATCTTAGAATCTGAAATAGCGGATATTAAAAAGAAAAAATCACCGTGATCGCAAGTGTTATCATCCCTGCATACAATGCCTCAGCCACCATTGATCAAACTTTACGTGCGCTAGGTGCCCAAGATTTTAAACAGCCTTTTGAAGTTATTGTTGTCAATGATGGTTCAACAGATCAAACAGCCCGCATTATCGCAAAACATCCTCACGTTACATTGATCAACCAGAAAAACGCCGGGCCCGCATGTGCGCGTAATACAGGGGCAAGTCACGCTAAAGGCGAGTTTCTATGCTTTACGGACTCAGATTGTATCCCACATCCGGATTGGATATCGTTGCTCATCAATGGTTTTCGTGATGAATCTGTTGCTGCTGTCTGTGGCAGCTATGGTATTGCCAATAACAATAGCCTTTTAGCCCGTGGTATTCACGCAGAAATCATCTACCGACATAGCCATTTAGTGCCAGATTTTCCTAAAGTCTTTGGCAGTTATAACTTTTGTATCAGAAAGTCGGTTTTCGATCATTTGGGTGGTTTTGATACAAAGTACCGGAATGCCAGTGGGGAAGATAACGATTTAAGCTATCGCGTGAACCGCTTGGATAAGAAAATCTACTTTGAACGCAAAGCCTTGGTAGATCACTATCATACAACGCAGGTTGTTAAATACCTTAAAGAGCAGTTTCGTCATGGCTTTTGGCGCACCGCCATGTATGCCGATCATCCGCAAATGGTTAAGGGAGATAGTTATACGTTTTGGAAAGACATGGTGGAGGTGCCCATTAGCGCATTAGTTGTGTTGTGTTTAATGTTAGTCATTGTTGGCTTCATGACAATAAATTCTTTTATATATTTTTTAATCTTTCCGTTTTTGATTTTCGAAATAATATTTTCATTGATCATGATGAAAAATAAATTCGAAAGTTTTTATTACGGTTTTATTATTTTTTTTCGCGCCTTCGCGCGCACTTTTGGTTTGTCGACGGGGATTTTATATTTTTTCTGTACAAAAATAAAAAAAAATTTTAAATAAAGGTTGAAACACCTTTCATAAATGATATTATGAGAATGTTATTTTAATTAAATTGTAACGAATTGTGTTTAATGAGGTTAACTATGGCCAAAGAATCCGCAGAAGAAAAGTTGCTAAAGATGATGCAGAAGTCAGGTGCTCCTGTTGCCGCTTCAACTGCGTCACCTGTTGCGGCAGCAAAAAAATCTGGGCCAAAGTTTGATTTCAATTTTACAATCGGACACTTAAATCAAATTTTATTTATTGGTATTGTTGCATGCATCATTGGTTTAGTTTATGAAATGCGTAGTGGCATGCAATTGATTGGTACCAATGTTGATTTAGAGGGTGATGTTAAATTGTCTCGTTCTGTTATGGATATCGCAATGCCCACCAATAACGATGTTAAGTTTTATACCGATAAAATTAATACCAGAAATATCTTTCGTCCTTACGAAGCGCCGACGGCTAAAGCGGCGGTTAAGTATAACTTAGCCAAGCGTTTGTCAAAATTCAAATTGGTTGGTGTAGCATGGCTTGATCTTCCAGAAACAGCGTCGATCATGATCGAAGATACAGCAAATAAAACAACGTTTTTCTTGAAACAAGGTGAACAATTAGAAGGCGTGACCGTCAAGACCATCTATACGGATAGAGTGGTTTTCGGTGACGAAAATGAGGAGACGACAATTAAGCTATGATTACCCACATCCTAAAACCCAAAGTCTTCTTTTTCATTCTGGCAGGGATGGTTTTGTCCGCGGTTGCCTTGGGCACCGTACGCGCTCAGAATGAACAAGAATCAGTCGCCATCGCTGCCGATGATAATGCCGGCGCCGAGCTTCCAAAGCCAATCATTTTAACGGAACCCAAAGAACCGTTAGCCGAGCGTTTATTGCGCAAAATCACGCTTGATGTGCGCGACATGAATGTCGTCGATGTTATCAAGTTCTTGGCGCAAAAAGGGGAATTCAATGTGATTGTTTCCCCAACCGTTGATGGCCGCACCACGGTTTTATTACATGGCGTAGGCATCAAAGATGCGCTTGATATCGTTGTTATTTCCAATCGTTTGGCATATCACATTGAAAATGACATCATCCAAATTATGTCTGGTGCAGAATATGAAGCGATGTATGGTAAAGGGTTTGGCGATAAAACCGAAGTTGCGATCATTCACTTACAATATTCCAAACCAAGCTATGTTTTAGCTGCGTTAGATAACATGAAAAGTAATATCGGTAAAATCATCATTGATGAAGATACCGGTTCTGTTGTTTTAGTAGATACGCCTTCTTCTATAGCATTAATGAAGAAAGCTATTAGCCAAATCGAACAACCACTTGATACATTAGTTTACGATTTAAAATATGCTAAGGCAGATGTTGTTGCTGAAAAATTACGTTCCCGTATTGATGCTAAAGCAGTTGGTTCAGTTACATCCGACGAGAGAACCAATCAAGTCTTAGTGCGCGTTTTTCCTGGACGTACAGATGAAGTTAAAAAATTAATCGATCAGCTAGATGAGCCTACCAAGGAAGTCTTGATTGAAGCGCGTGTTTTGCAAGTCATCTTGAAACCAAATTTTGATACTGGGATTGATTGGACTGCGATCTTTAGCAAGAATGGAAAAGAAAAATTCAACATCAAGAGTATTTTAGAAAATTCAAATACTGATTCATCATTTGGTCAAATTGGTGTTGGCACAATTAATGCTGGAGATTTTGCAACTCAAATTAAGGCGTTGCAACAAGTCAGTGATACAAAAATCTTATCAACGCCTCAAATTTTAGTTACTAATAATGATGAAGCCAATATCCATATTGGTGATACTGTTCCCTATATAGTATCAACAACCAATGGTACAGGTGACAATGCTATTAAAAGTGAAGACGTTCGTTTCATTGATGTAGGTTTGAAATTAAAAGTTATTCCTACCATCAATGACGATGGCATGGTGACCATGCGTCTAAAACCAGAAATCTCGTCGGTAGTTGCACGTGTTAGTTCGCAATCTGGCGGTATCCCACAAGTAAATAAAACAGAAGTTGAAACATCCGTTATGGTGCAAGATGGCATGACCATTGTCATGGCTGGTTTACGCAAAGAAGATAAAACCCATACCAAAAAAGGTGTACCAGGCCTCATGAATGTTCCTTATTTAGGGAATTTATTTGGCAGCACGTCAGATTCAATCACCTCAACTGAAATTGTTATCTTAATTACGCCTCATATTGTCAAGGGAACGGATGATTTCAATAAGGTTAATGGCACTATTAAACCATCAAAGAAATACGATCCAAGTGTTCAAATGAAAGAACCGGCCGCGAAAAAATAACGGCCTCAACGTATGGAGAAAAGTATGGGCAAAAAAATAATGATTAATTTAACAAGTATGCTTCGCATGACCGTGCTCATGTTTGCGGTTTTTGCCTTATCGGCAAACGCTTCCGTGAATGCGGAAGACTTGCCAGATACCATGCCTCCATCGGAAGCGGAAGCGGCTGATCCTGCGGTTCAAGCAGCTCAAGAACGTGAACAATTTATTAAAGAAATCCGTCGTGTTGAGAATTTAAATCGTAAGTACACCGATCAAATCGATGAGATCAAGGGCTTGCTCGCAGAAAAAGATGCAGATTTTCAAAAGCGCATGAAAGAATTGGAAGACAAAATGGCTTCCCAACAAAATGATGAAGGTAAAAAGAGTGTTGCTAAAGAACAAGAAACACAAATGTCTAAAGAATTAGAAAACAAAACTAATGAAATGTTGTCTAAGGGTGGTGATTTAGATCCAGAAGATCAACAATTCAAAGAAGAATTAGCCAAAGCACATTACAACATGGGTAATATTTACTTTGAACGCGGTGAATATCAACGTGCTGTCGTCGAATATTACCAAGCAGTTGATTTAGTTCCTAATGATGCAGATACACATTACAATTTAGCTTTTATCAGTGGTGAATATTTAGGAGATCAAGAAACAGCGTTGAAGCATTATCAATGGTACTTATATCTCAAACCAAACGCTGATGATAAAGATGCTATCAACGAAAAAGTTTTACAAGCAAAGATTCACTTAAGAGCAAAGATTGATTCACCGTTAGATAAAGATAATGGCAATTATAATTTGACCCGTTAATGAGAATTTTGATGCAAAAAATGTCTTATTCTATGCAAAAATTAATATTAACTGGTTTGTTGGTTTGCGGATTTATTCCGACGGCAATGGCCAATAATTTGACTGTCTCCAATGTGGCCTTAGGTTCACGTGACCCAGGCACCAAAACATTGGTGATTAATTTCAATGTGGCATGGGAAAATTCATGGCGCAATAAAATTAACCACGATGCTATTTGGTTGACTCTGCGCCTCAACAGCTCGACAACTTCTCCAGTATATAAGAAGCTTTGCCAAGTTTCAGCTAGTGGCATCAATCCAGAAGGTTCTTCTATTAGCAATAACAACAGCCTGGAATTATACGTCCCCGAAGATAGAAAAGGTTTATTCTTACGTCGAAATGCCTATAGCAACATTGGCAATATTGCTACCACCAATGTTTCTGTCACGGTTAAATATGATTCTTGCGGTTTTACTGATAGCGATAAAGTTAACGCAAGTGTTTTAGGTTTAGAAATGGTCTTAGTTCCACAAGGATCATTCTTTGCAGGTGATAATGATACAAGCACTGCTTCATTAGATCGTGGAACTGGTGATGCGCGTCCTTGGTCTATTAATAGTGAAAATCAAATTAGCGTTAGCAATGCAGGTGCCAATGGATACCGTTATGTTTCAAATAATAATGCTGGTGAATATGCAACGGGAACAACATTCAATGTTCCTGCCACATATCCAAAAGGTTACAAAGCGTTTTACGCGATGAAATATGAAATCACCGAAGGTCAATGGGTTGAATTTGTTAATTCGTTAGCGACAGATGCAATGCGCATTAATCATGATATCACTGACAATAATCATAAAAATACAGACAGTGTTGTCAATCGTAATACGATCGCATGTTCTGGTTCACCGTTAACATGTTCAACAACACGTGCAGAACGTGCTGTAACATTTTTATCTTGGTCAGATGTAGCGGCCTTCTTGGATTGGGCTGCGTTGCGTCCAATAACAGAATTAGAATTTGAAAAAGTCGCACGTGGTCCAGTGCTTCCATTAAATGGTGAATATGCATGGGGTTCAGCCAATATTAGTGCAGCAACAACAATCAGCGGCAATGAAGATGGTACAGAGACCATCACCAATGGTGGTAATGCCAATGTTGGATTATCAACATTATCAGGCGGCGATGCCAATGATGGCGTAGATTATCAAACAGGCGCGTTACGCACTGGTATATTTGCGACGGAGAATTCAACACGTGAAAGCTCAGGTGCAAGCTACTACGGTGCGATGGAAATTTCAGGTAACGTAAAAGAATATGTTGTCACCGTCGGAAATGCTGCGGGTTTAAGTTTCACTGGCGTACATGGCGATGGGTATTTAACATCAACATCAGGTTATGAAGGCAATGCCGATGTAAATGCTTGGCCAGGGTTAGATGCTGTTGCAGCGCGAGGTGTCACAGGTGCAAATGGTTCTGGTTTACGTGGTGGATCATGGGCAGATAATGTACAAGCATTGCGTGTTTCAGATCGTTCTCAAGCAGCGTTAACGGTTCATACAGCAAGTAATGATGCCGGTGGCCGCGGGGCAAGGACATATGATGGTAACTAATATGTTAAAGAAAATTATGATTTTTAGCATCCTCTTATGCGCTGCACCTTTGGTGTATGCAAATAACTTAAATATTTCTAATTTAAACGTCTCAACTGTAGATACAGCGTCGGGAACAATTAGCTTTACGTGTGATGTTACCCAAGATAATAGCTGGCGCAATAATAATAATTTTGATGCCGTTTGGATGTTTATGAAATATTCAACCGATGCTGGACAAACATGGAGCCATGCCAGTATGTTTGGTTATGGTACGAATCCTGCAGGTTTTTCTGCCGGCAACAATTTTGCATTAGTTGTACCTAATGATGGCAAAGGATTCTTTTTACAACGTACAGATTTTGGAGCAGGTTCTATTACAGTAAAAAATGTAAAGTTTGTTTGGAATTATGCTCAAGATGGCGTGCCTGCCAATATCGCAACCGCTGCAAACACCATTCACAAAGCATTTGGTATTGAAATGGTTTATGTTCCACAAGGTGCATTTTATGCTGGTGATGGCAACAGCTCGTCAGATTTTCGTTTCAAGTCAGGAAGCAGTGACAATAATCCTTGGTACATTCAAGGAGAAAATGCGATTAGCACAACAAATAGTGCATCTAATGGATATTTCTATCAAAGCACGGGAGCAACAGGTGAAAATAATAGTGGCGATGCATTTTTGGTACCAGCTTCATATCCAAAAGGCTATGCACCATTTTATTTAATGAAATATGAATTAACTGAAGGACAATGGGTGAGCTTCTTTAATACATTATCAACAGCAGCAAAATTAAATCGTGATATTACGTCTGCTAATTTAGGTGGAAAAAATTCTGATGGCGTTGTAAAACGTAATACCATTGCATGGGATTCAACTAATCCAACATTACCAGCGACAACATTGCGTCCATCACGTCCAGTAAGTTTTGTATCATGGCCAGATGTTGCAGCCTATGCTGCATGGGCAGGTCTTCGTCCTATCACAGAATTAGAATTTGAAAAAGCAGCGCGTGGCAAAGACATTGGTGCTAACGCTGATGAATTTGCTTGGGGTTCATCAAGTTATACAGCGATAGGCACAACAGATATCACACCAAATCAAGATGAAGTAGGAACGGAAACATTAAATAGTGCTGCAAATTTAAATCGCAATTCATTGGGATTTAGTACGGGTGATGGGCGTAGTGGTGGGATTGCATCTACACAAGCAGGTCCAGTGCGTGTCGGCATCTTCGCCGCTGGCGCATCTAATCGTATTAGTTCTGGTGCAGGATTTTATGGCAACATGGAATTATCGGGCAATTTGGCAGAACCAGTTGTAACCATTGGTCGTACTCAAGGTCGTCAGTTCTTAGCATCACATGGTACGGGTGCATTAACGAGCTTATCAGGCTATGAAGGAAATGCTGCTAACACGGATTGGCCAGGCTTGGATAATGTGAATGCAAGCCGTGGTATTACAGGTACCGTTGGCATTGGTTACCGTGGGGGAGATTTTAATTCATCAAATATTCGCACCTATCAATTGTCGTCAAGAACATATGCAGCGAAAGATCCTGATTCTTTAGGATTTTATCAACGTTCCGATGCAGGGTTTGGTGTTAATCAGGGCGGCCGTTTAGGTCGCAGTGCGCCGTAATTTTATAAAAATTGAGATTTTGATTTCGTGATCGAACAGAATAAAAAAGGGTTAATGTTAAAAATTAAATTACAGTTAAAGAAACTGTGCGTCACAACGGTCATATTGATCGTCATGTCGATGGTTTCTTCCTCTGCATTTGCCCAATACTCTGGCGGTTCACAAACTGGCAGCGGCGAAGCCACGATCGGTCAAGACATCTTCAAGGGTGGTCGCCAAGGTTCTTCCACCGTCGGAACTTCTAATGGTGGTTCTGCTTTATCTCATGGCGTAGCAACAAAGCTATATTTCGCTGTACAACCATCAGCGTCAAAACACAGTCACACCTTTGATCGTCAACCTGTAGTTGTTGTTCAAGATGCGAACGGAAATACAGTAACTGACGATAATACCACCCAAATCAAACTTGAAATCGGCAACAATCCAGGCAATGGGTATATCGAAGGTGTAACCACGATTACAGTTGTTAATGGTGTTGCAACATTTTCAAATTTAAACATCAGCAAAGCTGGCCCACTATACACGTTAAAAGCTTCAGCAACAGGTCTTACAACAGCATATTCAGAATCATTCGAGATTTATGCAGGTACTGGTCCAAAGGTTGCCGCAGTTTGGGATAATGCTGCAGGAAAATATCGCATTTATACTTGGGTTGAACAAGATAATCAAAGGCAAGATGTTGATAATACAGGTGATGATACCTGTGATACCCATACTATTTATGCATACGATGGTTCAACAGAAGCAACATTAACAATGACAAAAGATGATGCAAATGATTATTGTTACACCGCTTCAGGAGATGCATGGACACCATCTAGTACAGCCAATTCCTATTTTCTTGATTTTCAGATTACGCTCGATGCTTCTTCTTATAGAACCTATGCTCCATTAGATTTAATTAAACCTGCTTTACAAGGCATTAGAGCGAAGACTGATTTAATTAATTGGACAAACGTTACAGATATTAAATCTAAAACAGACACGATTAACTGGACAGATGTCACGACCATTAATGCTCATACCAATAGCATCAATTGGCAAGATATTGGGGTCTTAAAATCAAACGTCAGCAGCATCAAATCAATAACAGACACCATTGATACATCAGTTAATTGGCAAGACATTGTTGTTCAAACGAAATCAGGTGTAAATTGGAAAGACATAGCTAGCACAACATTAAAGGGTATCAACTGGGATGATTTAAGCGTCTTAACAAATGTTGCGGTGAACTGGCGCGAACTTAATGTATTAGGTAGAGCCGGTGTCAACTGGAACGACTTAAATACATTAACGCGCATTGGCGTCAATTGGCGTGATTTTGAAGTATTAGGTCGTGCACGTGTTAATTGGTCTTCGATGGCTGAAATGGGTAAGGTTGGTATCAACTGGTATGACATGGCAGTCATGTCTGGTGCCCGTGTTACTTGGTCACAACAAATCAATTGGTATAGCTTAGCTGATTTAACCACCGCTGGTGTTAATTGGTCGGATTTAAACGTTATGTCTGCAAAAAATATCAATTGGACCGACATCAATTCATTGAGTCGTGCAGGCGTTAATTGGAATAATTTCGGTTTATTAACCACAGTAGGTGTTAATTGGAATGATTTAACAGTCTTCTCAAGAACAATTATCAACTGGGATGATTACGCCGTTCTTAGTCGTTCTGGAATCAATTGGGCGAACTTTGGTAATTTAACAACATCCAGCATTAACTGGAATGACATCAATGTTTTGTCGAGAAATGGCGTCAATTGGAACGACTTTGGTGTTCTCTCAAAAGCTGGCGTTAATTGGAACGATCTGCGTATCTTCACCAGAGCTGGTGTTAACTGGCAAGGCTTAAATGTTTTTAGCAACACTTACGTTAATTGGGATGGGTTAAACCTTATGTCCACCAACGGCGTCAATTGGACAAATATTGGTTTACTCTCAACTGTAGGAGTTAATTGGGCAGATCTTAACGTAATGAGCCGCACTGGTGTAAACTGGGGCGATTTAAACCGCATGAGTGGTTTGGGTGTTAATTGGGCGGACTTAAATCGCTTAAGTGCCGTCGGTGTTAATTGGGCAGATTTAAATGTCTTAACAAAGTCTGGTATTAATTGGTATGACATGAACAGTTTCACAAAGGCGGGAATCAATTGGACAGACTTTGGTGTATTTAGTAAGACTGGCATCAATTGGAACAATATTAATATTTATGCAAGTGCCAATGTTAACTGGCAAGGGTTATATGTCTTAACAACCAGTGGCATCAATTGGTCAAACATTGGAACCATGACAAGTACAGGTATTAATTGGAATGATTTTGCTGTCATGACTGTTAAGAGTTTGAATTGGGAAGATTTTGGTATCCTGTCAAAGGTTGGCGTGAATTGGACAGATCTTGGAACATTTAGTAAAGCAGGTGTCAATTGGTATGATATTCAATCCATGGGTACTAAAGGAATTAACTGGAATGATTTTAATATATTAAGCAAAGCTTCAATTAATTGGACAGATTTTGGTTCTCTTGGCAAAGCAGGTATCAATTGGAACGATATTGGTGTTCTTTCTAAAAATGGCGTCAATTGGCAAGATTTAAATGTCATGTCTAAAGTAGGTATAAATTGGACTGATTTTAATCGTTTATCTGGTGTAGCGGTCAATTGGTCTGACATTGGTGTTTTATCAAAGATTGGAGTTAATTGGCAAGATTTCAACGTCATCAGCAAAGTTGGCGTTAATTGGAATGATTTTGGAGTTTTATCCAAAGCTGGTGTGAATTGGAGAGATTTAAATATCTTAAGCAGCACAGGTGTCAATTGGTATGACATGAATATTTTAAGCAATACTGGAACCAATTGGTCTAATTTTGCTGTATTAAGTAAAGTTGGCGTTAATTGGAATGATTTTGGAGTTCTCTCAAAGGCAGGGATCAACTGGAATGATTTGACAGTGATGAGCCGCACCAATGTCAACTGGGGTGATTTAAATCGCATGAGCAGCCTCGGTGTAAATTGGGCAGATTTAAATCGCATGAGTGGACTTGGTGTCAATTGGCAAGATTTCACGGTTTTAACCAAGGCAGGCATCAACTGGACAGATTTTGGTGTGATTGGTAGAACGGGTATTAATTGGTATGACTTAAATGTATTTACAAAGTCAGGTATTAACTGGACAGATTTTGGGGTTTATACAAAGGTTAGTATCAATTGGGTTTCTTTAGCTTTGCAATCTACTAATGCTGTTAATTGGAACGACGTTGCCAAACTTTCTGCATCAAATGTTAACTGGAATTTCTTTTCTGCATTGTCTACGACCAATGTTAACTGGAATGACATTACCGTCTTAAGTAAGGCAGGCATCAATTGGAATGATATCGGTGTCTTAGCTGCCAATGGCGTCAATTGGAATGATCTTAATGTCTTAACTAAGGTTGGTGTTAACTGGAATGATTTTGCGGTCCTTGGCAAATCCGGTATCAATTGGAGAGATTTAGGCATATTAAGCACCGTTGCGATTAACTGGCAAGATTTTAATGTCATGTCAAAGACAGGTGTGAATTGGGGCGATTTAAATCGCATGAGCAGCCTCGGCGTTAATTGGGCAGATTTAAATCGCATGAGTGCGTTAGGCGTTAATTGGGCAGATTTTAACGTATTAACGCGTTCTGGAATTAACTGGAATGATTTTGGTGTATTAAGCAAAACTGGTGTTAACTGGAATGACTTAGGCGTGTTAGCCAAGGCAGGCGTTAATTGGAATGATTTTGGAGTCTTAAGCAAGATAGGCATCAATTGGAACGATTTGAATGTTTTAAGTAAAGTTGGCACAAACTGGAGAGATTTTGCAGTATTAAGCACTGTCGCTGTTAACTGGCAAGATATGAATGTGATTTCAAAGTCAGGAGTTAATTGGAATGACTTTGGTGTGTTATCAAAATCTGGTGTTAATTGGCAAGATCTCAATGTCTTATCTAAAAATGGTATTAATTGGAATGAATTTGTCGTCTTAGGGCGCGCAGGTATTAATTGGCAAGATATCAATGTAATCAGCAAAGTAGGCGTTAACTGGTCAGATTTTAATGTATTATCCAGAAACGGTGTTAACTGGCAAGATTTGAATGTTTTATCAAAAGCAGGATTAAATTGGCAAGATTTCAATGTTTTATCAAAATCAAGAGTCAACTGGCAAGACTTTACAGTTTTAAGTTCTGCAGCTATTAACTGGCAAGATATTAATGTTTTATCTAAGGCTGGTGCTAATTGGCAAGATCTAAATGTTTTAACTAAAGGTGGTGTCAATTGGCAAGATATTAATACCTTAACTAAAGCGGGTATCAACTGGCAAGATATGAACCAATTGACCAGAACAGGTATTAATTGGCAAGATGTGAATGTATTAACAAAGACCGGCGTTAACTGGCAAAACTTTAATGTCTTAACTAGCTCAGGTATTAATTGGCAAGATTTAAATGTATTAAGCAAGACAGCAATTAATTGGAACGATTTTGGAGTTCTTGCGAAAGCTGGCGTTAATTGGAACGACTTAAATGTTCTTTCAAAATCTGGTGTTAATTGGAATGATTTTGGTGTCTTAAGTAAAAATGGTGTGAATTGGAACGACTTAAATGTTCTTACCCGCAGCGGCATTAACTGGAATGATATGAATGCTCTTTCTAGAGCTGCAGTGAATTGGAATGATTTTAATGTTTTAACCCGCACATCTATCAACTGGCAAGATTTCACATCTTTGAGCAAAGCTGGCGTTAACTGGAATGATCTTAATGTTTTAAGTAAGACAGGTATTAATTGGCAAGATTTCAACGTGATAACAAGAACCAATGTTAACTGGCAAGATTTAAATGTTCTCTCAAAAGCTGGTGTTAATTGGAATGATTTCGGTGTATTAACAAACTCTAGCGTTAATTGGACAGGTCTCAATCTTTTAACAACAGCTGGAGTAAATTGGGCAAATCTAAACGTATTAAGTACAACAGGTGTTAATTGGGCTGATTTTGGTGTCTTAACAAAAATTGGTGTCAACTGGAGTGATTTGAATGTATTAACAAAATCTGGTGTGAACTGGCAAGATTTTGGCGTATTAAGTAAAGTGGGTGTTAATTGGCAAAATTTCAATGTATTAAGTAATGCAGGTATTAATTGGAACGATATTGGTGTCTTAGCCAAAACAGGTATCAACTGGAATGACTTAAATGTCATGTCACGTACCGGCGTAAACTGGGGTGATTTAAATCGCATGAGCTCATTGGGTGTTAACTGGGCAGATTTAAATCGCATGAGCGGCTTAGGTGTGAATTGGGCAGATTTCACTGTCTTAACCAAGGCTGGCGTTAACTGGAATGATTTTGGTGTCATGAGCCGCGTTGCAGCAAACTGGTATGATTTGAATGTCTTTACACGTGCAAGCATCAATTGGAATGATTTTGGTGTATTAGCGAAGGCAGGTATTAATTGGAATGACTTAAATGTTGTTACCAAAGCCAATGTTAATTGGAATGACTTTGCTGTCTTATCTAAGATTGGTGTTAACTGGCAAGATATGAATGTCTTGACCCGTAATGCTGTTAATTGGTCAGATTTTAGTGTCATGAGCCGTTCAAGTATTAATTGGCAAGGCTTAAATACATTAACAACCGCAGGCGTTAACTGGACAAACTTAAATGTTTTAAGTTCAACGGGTGTTAATTGGACAGATTTAGGCATTTTGACGACGACAGGTATTAATTGGCAAGATTTTAATACTCTGAGTAAAGCTGGCGTCAATTGGAATGATTTAGGTGTTCTTTCTAAAACAAGCATAAATTGGCAAGATTTTACTGTACTTGGAAAAGCAGGAATTAATTGGAATAGCTTAGGCGTAATGTCTAAGGTTGGTGTCAATTGGAATGATTTCACTGTCATGAGCAGATCCAATGTCAATTGGGCCGATTTAAACAGCATGAGCTCATTGGGTGTTAATTGGGCTGACTTAAATCGCATGAGCGGCCTAGGTGTGAACTGGCAAGATTTTACTGTATTAACTAAGGCTGGCGTTAACTGGAATGATTTTGGAGTAATGAGCCGTGTTGCAGTTAACTGGTCTGATTTTAACGTCTTAAGCAAGTCTGGTATCAACTGGTCAGACTTAGGTGTTTTAGGAAAAACAGGCATTAACTGGAATGACTTTAATGTATTGAGCAAGTCTTCTATTAATTGGAATGACTTAGGTGTTTTAGCAAAAGCCGGTGTCAATTGGAATGACTTTAATGTATTAAGCAAGTCGGGTGTTAATTGGAACGACCTAAATGTTTTGAGCAAAGCAGGGGTAAATTGGAATGATATTAATGTCATCACAAGAGTTGGCGTAAATTGGAACGATTTTGTTGTCTTAGGTCGTGCTGGTGTTAACTGGAATGATTTTGGTGTGGTCAGTAAGACAGGTATCAATTGGAACGACTTTGGTGTTTTAGCCAAGGCTGGCATCAATTGGAACGACTTAAATGTCTTATCTAAAGTTGGCGTCAACTGGAATGATTTTGGAGTTCTTGGTAAAGCAGGGATCAACTGGAATGATTTAAATGTCCTTTCACGTGCTGCAGTGAATTGGAGTGATATTAATGTCCTTTCCAAAATAGGTGTTAACTGGCAAGATTTGAATGTCTTAACTAAGACTGGTGTTAATTGGAGTGACATGGGCGCCTTAAGCAAGGCTGGCGTTAATTGGCAAAACATCGGCATCCTAAGCACTGTCGGTGTAAATTGGCAAGATTTTAATACCTTAAGTAAGGCTGGTGTTAACTGGAATGACTTTGGCGTCTTATCAAAGGTTGGCGTCAATTGGAGTGATTTAAATGTCTTAAGTAAAACTGGTATCAATTGGAATGATTTTGGTGCTTTGTCAAAGATTGGTGTTAACTGGCAAGATTTAAATGTTTTAAGCAAGGCAGGTTTAAATTGGAATGACATCGGTGTCTTAAGTAAAACTGGCATCAACTGGAATGACTTTGCTGTCTATTCTAAAGTTGGCATCAATTGGCAAGATTTTGGTGTGTTGTCAAAAGCTGGCCTAAACTGGACTGACTTTGGTGTCTTAAGTAAGACCGGTGTTAATTGGCAAGATTTAAATGTTCTTACCCGCAACGGCGTAAATTGGAACGATTTTGGTGTCTTAAGCAAAGCAGGAGTAAATTGGAATGATTTAAATGTATTATCAAAAATTGGTATTAATTGGTCAGATTTCAATGTCTTAACAAAATCCAGCATAAATTGGAATGACTTGAATGTCCTTTCAAAATCTGGCGTTAATTGGAATGATTTTGGAGTGCTTGCAAAAACAGGTGTTAATTGGCAAGATTTCAATGTCTTAACAAGAACCGGAGTTAATTGGAACGATTTCGGAGTTATTTCTAAGGTAGGTGTTAATTGGCAAGACTTAAACACGTTAAGTAAGGTAGGCATTAACTGGCAAGATTTTGCAGTCCTCGCAAAAACATCTATCAACTGGCAAGACTTTGCAGTCTTAGGCAAAGCCGGTGTTAACTGGAATGATTTTGGTGTCTTAAGTAAATCAGGTGTCAACTGGCAAGATTTGAATGTGATGAGCCGCAGCGCTGTAAATTGGGGCGACTTAAATCACATGAGCTCCGTTGGTGTTAATTGGGCAGATTTAAATCGCATGAGTGGTTTGGGTGTTAACTGGCAAGATTTCACCATCTTGACTAAGGCGGGCGTTAATTGGAATGACTTTGGTGTCATGAGCAAGGTTGGCGTCAACTGGAGCGATCTTAATGTGGTCAGCAAGATCGGTGTCAATTGGAGTGACTTTACTGTTCTTTCAAAGATTGGCGTGAATTGGCAAGATTTGAACGTAATGTCTAAGGTTGCCGTTAACTGGGGTGACTTTGCCGTCTTAAGTAAGACCAGCATTAATTGGAACGACATGAATGTTCTTTCCCGTAATAATATCAACTGGAATGATTTTGGTGTGATGAGCAAAGTTGGTGTTAATTGGAATGACATGAATGTTTTAAGCAAAGCCAACATCAATTGGTATGACATGAATGTCTTAAGTAAAATTGGTGTTAATTGGCAAGATTTGAATGTTGTTAGCAAGACAGGTGTTAACTGGAATGATTTTGGTGTCATGTCTAAGGTTGGGGTTAATTGGAATGACTTAAATGTCTTAAGCAAGTCTGGTATCAATTGGCATGATTTCGGTGTGTTAACAAAGTCTGCTGTTAACTGGTCAGGGCTTAATTCCTTATCAACAGCAGGTGTCAACTGGTCTAACTTGAATTTATTAAGTTCTGCTAATGTCAACTGGACCGACTTAGGTATTTTAAGTAGCGCAGGTGTTAACTGGAATGACATGGCTCGTTTAACCACAACTGCGATCAATTGGAATGATATTAATGTCTTAACCCGCACTGGTATTAATTGGAATGATTTGAATGTCCTCTCTAGAATTGGCATGAACTGGGCAGATTATTCTGTTCAAACCCGCGCTGGTATCAATTGGTATGACTTAAATGTGATGAGCCGCACCGGTGTAAACTGGGGTGATTTAAATCTTATGAGCTCATTGGGTGTTAACTGGGCAGATTTAAATCGCATGAGTGGATTGGGTGTCAATTGGCAAGATTTCAATGTATTGACCAAGGCAGGCATTAATTGGAATGACTTTGGTGTGATGAGTAAAGTTGGCGCTAATTGGAACGACTTAAATGTTCTAACAAAAGTCGGCATCAACTGGATGGATGTAAGCGTTCTTGGAAAAACAGGTATTAACTGGCAAGATTTAAATACTTTAAGTAAGTCTGGAATTAATTGGAATGACTTTGGTGTGTTAAGCAAGATTGGTGTTAACTGGAACGACTTGAATGTCTTAAGCCGTACTGGTGTAAACTGGAATGATGTTGGCGTTCTGTCTAAGACCGGTGTCAATTGGCAAAACATGAATGTCTTAAGTAATGTAGGTATCAATTGGAACGATATCGGAGTGCTTTCCAAAAATGGTGTTAATTGGAACGACTTAAATGTGCTTACAAAATCTGGCATCAATTGGAACGACATCGGCGTATTCTCTCGCGTAAATATTAACTGGCAAGATTTGAATGTCTTTAGCCGCACCGGCATTAATTGGAACGACTTTGGGGTTTTGTCAAAGATTGGTGTTAATTGGAGCGATTTGGGCGTCATGTCTAAGGTTGCTGTTAATTGGAGCGATTTTAGCGTGTTAAGCAAGACAGGTTTGAATTGGAACGATTTGAATGTCTTGTCTCGCAATAATATCAATTGGAATGATTTTGGTGTGATTAGCAAAGTCGGAATCAATTGGAACGACATGAATGTCTTAAGCAAAGCAAATGTTAACTGGATTGATGTCGGTGTATTAAGCAAGACAGGTGTTAATTGGCAAGATTTGAATGTCTTAAGTAAGACAGCCATCAACTGGAATGATTTCGGTGTGTTATCAAAGGTTGGGGTAAATTGGAATGATTTCAATGTGATTTCCAAGGTTGGTGTTAACTGGAATGACTTTGGTGTATTGAGTAAGATTGGCGTTAATTGGACAGATTTTGGCTCTTTAACCAAAGCTAATATTAATTGGAATGATCTTAATGTCATCGGACGCACCGGCATCAACTGGAATGATTTCGGAGTTCTATCTAAGGTTGGGGTGAACTGGAATGACATGAATGTTTTAACAAAGTCCGGGATCAATTGGTATGACTTCA
Organism: uncultured Planctomycetales bacterium; assembly: GCA_964572155.1. Lineage (GTDB taxonomy): Bacteria > Omnitrophota > Gorgyraeia > Zapsychrales > Fredricksoniimonadaceae > JACQQW01. The sequence continues at coordinate 768,067 of CAZNDZ010000001.1, forward strand.
ACGTTTTAAGTAAAGCAGGTGTCAACTGGTATGACATGACGGTCATGACGAGAAACAGCGTCAACTGGGCTGGATTAAGTTCATTAAGTAACGCCGGTGTCAACTGGACAAACTTAGGTATCTTAACCAGCGCTAATGTTAACTGGTCTGATCTTGGAACCTTGAGTAAAGCGAGCATCAATTGGGTTGACATTGGTTTATTAGGTACCTCTGGTATTAATTGGTCTGATGTAAGTGTCTTAAGCCGTACAAGTGTTAATTGGAATGACTTAAATGTCTTAACTAAGTCAGGTGTCAATTGGAACGACTTTGGTGTGATGAGCAAGATCGGTGTTAACTGGTCTGATCTTAATGTCATCAGCCGCACCGGCGTTAACTGGAATGATTTTGGTGTATTAACAAAGACCGCTGTTAACTGGCAAGATTTATCCGTCGCCAGCAGAATTGGCGTTAACTGGAATGACTTTGGTGTCTTAAGCAAGATTGGTGTTAATTGGCAAGACATGAATGTCTTAAGCAAGAATGGCATCAACTGGTTAGACATGAATGTCTTAACCAAGGCTGGTGTCAACTGGTCTGATGCAGCTACCTTAAGTAAAGCCAGCATCAACTGGAATGATTTTGCCGTCCTCGGTAAAACAGGTATTAATTGGTACAACTTCAATGTATTAAGTCGCGTTGGTGTTAACTGGAATGATTTGGCTGTCATGAGCCGTAGCAGTGTGAATTGGTCTGACTTAAATAGCATGAGCTCCTTAGGTGTTAATTGGGCAGATCTAAACCGCATGAGCGGCCTTGGCGTTAACTGGTCAGATATTACCGTCCTTTCTAAATCAGGCATTAATTGGAACAATTTCGGGGTCCTAAGCACGGTTGGTATTAATTGGAACAGTTTAAGCGTGATGGGCAACGTTGGTGTTAACTGGAATGATATTCAAGTCATCAGCAAGACAGGCATTAATTGGAACGACTTAAATGTATTAACCAAGACCGGCGTTAACTGGAATGATTTTGGTGTCATGAGCAAGGTTGGTGTTAACTGGAGTGATCTTAATGTCTTAAGCCGCACCAGCATCAACTGGAATGACATGAATGTCTTAACCAGAATTGGTGTCAACTGGCAAGATTTGAATGTGTTAAGCAAGACTGGCGTTAATTGGAATGATTTTGGTGTCATGAGCAAGATCGGTGTCAATTGGCAAGATTTCAATGTGTTAAGCAAGACTGGCGTTAACTGGAATGATTTTGGCGTGATCAGTAAAACAGGCATTAATTGGTATGACTTAAATGTCTTAACAAAATCAGGTGTTAACTGGAATGATTTTGGTGTCTTAAGTAAGGTTGGCGTTAACTGGTATGACATGAATGTCATCACCCGCAATGGCATCAACTGGAATGATTTTGGAGTTCTATCGAAGGCGGGCGTTAATTGGAGCGACATGAATGTTATCACTCGCATTGGCATGAACTGGAGTGACATGAGTGTCTTGAGCAAGACAGGTTTAAATTGGAGCGATATTGGCGTCTTAAGCAAGACAGGTGTTAACTGGAATGACTTAAATGTCGTTAGCCGCACGGGCATTAACTGGAATGACTTTGGTGTCTTGTCAAAGATTGGCGTTAATTGGAGCGACATGAACGTTTTATCTAAGACAGGTATCAATTGGTATGATTTTAATGTCTTAAGCCGTGCGGGCATCAATTGGCGCGATTTAAATATTTTGACGAAAACCAGCGTCAATTGGGTTGGTTTGAGTTCATTGAGTAATGCTGGTGTTAACTGGACAAACTTAGGCACATTAACCAGTTCAAGCGTGAATTGGTCAGATCTTGGTGCGCTAAGTAATGCGGGTGTTAATTGGAATGACTTTGGTGTCTTAAGCAAGACAGGAATTAACTGGCAAGATTTGAATGTCTTTACCCGTGCCAGCATTAATTGGAGCGATTTCGGTGTCCTATCTAAAACAGGCATTAATTGGTATGACTTAAATGTTGTAACAAAAGCTGGATTAAATTGGAATGACATCGGTGTGCTTTCTAAGAATGGTATCAATTGGAATGATATCGGCGTCTTATCTAAGGTTGGTATTAATTGGAATGATATCAGCGTTGTTAGCAAAACATCTGTCAACTGGTCTGACTTAAATGTGTTGACCAAGGCTGGTATTAATTGGAATGACTTCGGGGTTTATAGCAAGGCTGGTATCAACTGGTATGACATGAGCGTCTATAGCAAGGTTGGTATCAATTGGTATGACATGAATATTTTGACAAAGTCTGGTGTTAACTGGAATGACTTAAGCATCTTGAGTAAGACGGCTATCAACTGGAGTGATTTCGGGGTCATGTCAAAGACAGGCGTTAACTGGTATGACTTAAATGTCTTATCAAGGGTTGGCGTTAATTGGTATGACATGAATGTACTGACTCGTAATAGCATCAACTGGAACAGCATTGCATCCTTAAGCTTAAATGGCATCAATTGGTCTAACTTCACAGTGATGTCACGCGCAGGTGTTAACTGGGTAGATTTAGGTGTCTTGTCTACATCATCTGTCAATTGGACAGGGATGAATGTCCTGTCTAATGCCAGCGTCAACTGGATCGGTATCGCTGATTTATCTCATACCAATGTTAACTGGGCTGCGTTACAAGATATTTCTTCCGCAAATGTTAACTGGGAAGGTATCGGTGTCTTAAGTAATTCTGGCGTTAATTGGAGCGACATCACGGTCTTAAGTAAGAACGGCATTAACTGGAGCGACCTATCTGTATTAGGTAGAACGGGCATCAATTGGAATGATATTGGTGTTGTTTCTAAGACAGGCATCAATTGGAACGATTTGAATATCTTAAGCAAGACAGGCATCAATTGGTATGACATGAATCGTCTTTCTAACACAGGCATTAACTGGAATGATATCGGCGTGTTAAGTAAGAACGGCGTTAACTGGAATGATTTCAATGTCATTAGTAAAGTTGGTATCAATTGGAGCGATTTAGGTGTGTTAGGCAAGACAGGCATCAATTGGTATGACATGAATGTCTTGTCTAAGACAAATATCAATTGGAGCGATTTAAATGTCTTAACCAAGACAGGTATCAATTGGTATGACATGAACATCTTGAGCAAGACCGGCATCAATTGGTATGACATGAATGTCTTAAGCAAGACAGGCATCAATTGGAATGACTTTGGTGTGTTATCGAAGAATGGCATTAATTGGAATGACATGGGCGTCTTAACTAAAGTTGGCATCAATTGGAGCGACTTCAATGTTCTCTCTAATTCAGGGGTCAATTGGTATGACATGAATGTCTTAACCAAGTCAGGTGTTAATTGGTATGACTTAAATGTCTTATCTAAGAATGGCATTAACTGGAATGATTTTGGTGTCTTGTCAAAGGTTGGCATCAACTGGAATGACTTTAACGTCTTAAGCAAGAGCAATATCAATTGGTATGATTTCAACGTCTTAAGCAAGGTCGGCGTTAATTGGAGAGACTTAGGGATCTTAACCAAGTCCTCAATCAATTGGCAAGGATTGAACGACTTATCAAATTCAGGTGTCAACTGGACAAACTTAAGCATCTTAAGTGCTGCGTCCGTTAACTGGAGCGATTTTGGAACATTAAGTAAAGCTGGCGTTAACTGGAATGATTTAGGTGTCTTAAGTAGAACAGGTGTTAATTGGAGCGATTGGGGCGTTTTAACTAAGACTGGTATAAATTGGAGTGACTTAAATGTCTTAAGCCGTACAGGATTAAATTGGAATGACATCGGTGTCTTAAGTAAAGTTGGCGTGAATTGGAGTGATTTGAATGTTGTCAGCCGCACAGGTGTCAACTGGAATGATTTTGGTGTGCTCTCAAAGACAGGCATTAACTGGGGCGATTTAGGTGTGTTATCTAAGACAGGTGTTAACTGGTATGACATTAATGTCTTAAGCAAAAATAATATCAACTGGAATGACATTGGCGTATTAGCCAAGGCTGGCATTAACTGGTATGACTTCAACATTTTAAGCAAAGCTGGCGTCAACTGGTATGACTTAAATGTCTTAGGCAAATCTGGCATCAATTGGTATGACATGAATGTTTTAACCAAGACAGGTATCAATTGGAACGATTTAGGTGTATTGGCAAAAGCTGGCATCAATTGGAGCGACATGAATGTCATGAGCCGCACCGGCGTAAACTGGGGCGATTTAAACCGCATGAGCAGCTTGGGCGTTAATTGGGCAGACTTAAATCGCATGAGCGGCATTGGTGTCAACTGGCAAGATATCTCGGTATTAAGTAAGAATGGCATCAACTGGAATGACTTCGGTGTCTTAAGCAAGACAGGTATTAATTGGAATGACATTGGCGTGTTATCGAACACAAGCATCAATTGGTATGACTTTAACGTCTTAAGCAAGACCGGCATCAACTGGAATGATTTAGGTGTGATTTCCAAGACCGGCATCAACTGGAGTGATATCGGTGTCTTAGCAAAGACGGGCATCAACTGGAATGATATTAATGTGGTCAGCCGCACCAATATCAACTGGAGTGATTTTACAGTCTTAAGCAAAACAGGTATTAATTGGAATGATATCAGCCGCTTATCTACCGTCGGTGTAAATTGGAACGATATTGGTGTGTTATCAAAGAATGGTATCAACTGGAACGACTTAAATGTCTTAAGTAAAACAGGCATCAACTGGAATGACTTTGGTGTGATGTCAAAGGTTGGCGTCAACTGGTACGACATGAATGTCTTAAGTCGCACCGGCATTAACTGGAATGACGTAAATACATTAACCCGCAACGGCATCAACTGGAAAGATTTGAGTGTCTTTAGCAATGCCGCGATCAACTGGCAAGGTTTGAATGACTTGTCGAACTCTGGTGTTAACTGGACCAACTTAAGTATCTTGAGCTCAGCGTCGGTTAACTGGAGTGATTTAGGCGCATTAAGTAAAGCCGGCGTTAACTGGAATGACTTTGGTGTCTTAAGCAAAACAGGCGTCAACTGGAGCGATTTAGGTATCTTAAGCAAGACAGGCATCAATTGGTATGACATGAATGTCTTATCAAAGACTGGTATCAACTGGTATGACTTCAACGTCTTAAGCCGTGCCGGCGTCAATTGGGGTGACTTGAATGTTGTTAGCCGCACTGGCGTTAACTGGAATGACTTCGGAGTTCTCTCTAAGACGGGTATTAACTGGAATGATTTAGGTGTCTTGTCAAAGACAGGTGTCAATTGGTATGACTTCAATGTCTTAAGCCGTGCTGGTGTTAATTGGGGCGATATGAATGTGATCAGTCGCACCGGCATCAACTGGAATGACTTTGGCGTCTTATCAAAGGCTGGCGTTAACTGGCAAGATTTCAATGTGGTCAGCCGCGCAAACATTAATTGGTATGATTACAATGTCTTAAGCAAAGCTGGTATCAACTGGAATGATTTCAATGTCCTTTCTAAGGCTGGCGTCAACTGGTATGACTTAAATGTGTTGGGCAAGTCTGGCATCAATTGGTATGACATGAATGTTTTAACCAAGACAGGTATCAATTGGAACGATTTAGGTGTATTGGCAAAAGCTGGCATCAATTGGAGCGACATGAATGTCATGAGCCGCACCGGCGTAAACTGGGGCGATTTAAACCGCATGAGCAGCTTGGGCGTTAATTGGGCAGACTTAAATCGCATGAGCGGCATTGGTGTCAACTGGCAAGATATCTCGGTATTAAGTAAGAATGGCATCAACTGGAATGACTTCGGTGTCTTAAGCAAGACCGGTATTAACTGGAATGACATTGGTGTCTTAGCCAAGACAGGTATTAATTGGTATGACTTCAACGTCTTAAGCAAGACCGGCATCAACTGGAATGATTTAGGTGTGGTCTCCAAGACGGGCATCAATTGGAGCGATATCGGTGTCTTAGCAAAGACAGGCATCAACTGGAATGACATTAATGTGGTAAGCCGTGCAAATATCAACTGGTATGACTTTAACGTCTTAAGCAAGACAGGCATCAATTGGAATGACATGAGCCGCTTGTCAACAGTTGGTATCAACTGGAATGACATTGGTGTGTTGTCGAAGAATGGCATCAACTGGAACGACTTAAATGTCTTAAGCAAAACAGGCATCAACTGGTATGACTTCAATCGTCTCTCTAATACAGGCATCAATTGGAGCGACATGAATGTCTTGAGCCGCACAGGTATCAATTGGAATGATTTCAATGTCTTAAGCAAGACAGGTGTTAACTGGAGAGATTTGAGCGTCTTTAGTAATGCCGCGATCAACTGGCAAGGTTTGAATGACTTATCAAATTCTGGTGTTAACTGGACTAATTTAAGTATCTTGAGTGCAGCGTCTGTCAACTGGAGTGACTTAGGTGCATTAAGTAAAGCAGGCGTTAACTGGAATGACTTTGGTGTCTTAAGCAAAACAGGCATCAACTGGAGCGATTTAGGTATCTTAAGCAAGACAGGCATCAATTGGTATGACATGAATGTCTTATCAAAGACTGGTATCAACTGGTATGACTTCAACGTCTTAAGCCGTGCCGGCGTCAATTGGGGTGACTTGAATGTTGTTAGCCGCACTGGCGTTAACTGGAATGACTTCGGAGTTCTCTCTAAGACGGGTATTAACTGGAATGATTTAGGTGTCTTGTCAAAGACAGGTGTCAATTGGTATGACTTCAATGTCTTAAGCCGTGCTGGTGTTAATTGGGGCGATATGAATGTGATCAGTCGCACCGGCATCAACTGGAATGACTTTGGCGTCTTATCAAAGGCTGGCGTTAACTGGCAAGATTTCAATGTGGTCAGCCGCGCAAACATTAATTGGTATGATTACAATGTCTTAAGCAAAGCTGGTATCAACTGGAATGATTTCAATGTCCTTTCTAAGGCTGGCGTCAACTGGTATGACTTAAATGTGTTGGGCAAGTCTGGCATCAATTGGTATGACATGAATGTTTTAACCAAGACAGGTATCAATTGGAACGATTTAGGTGTATTGGCAAAAGCTGGCATCAATTGGAGCGACATGAATGTCATGAGCCGCACCGGCGTAAACTGGGGCGATTTAAACCGCATGAGCAGCTTGGGCGTTAATTGGGCAGACTTAAATCGCATGAGCGGCATTGGTGTCAACTGGCAAGATATCTCGGTATTAAGTAAGAATGGCATCAACTGGAATGACTTCGGTGTCTTAAGCAAGACCGGTATTAACTGGAATGACATTGGTGTCTTAGCCAAGACAGGTATTAATTGGTATGACTTCAACGTCTTAAGCAAGACCGGCATCAACTGGAATGATTTAGGTGTGGTCTCCAAGACGGGCATCAATTGGAGCGATATCGGTGTCTTAGCAAAGACAGGCATCAACTGGAATGACATTAATGTGGTAAGCCGTGCAAATATCAACTGGTATGACTTTAACGTCTTAAGCAAGACAGGCATCAACTGGAATGACATGAGCCGCTTGTCAACGGTTGGCATCAACTGGAATGATATCGGTGTCTTAGCCAAGACTGGTATTAATTGGAACGACTTAAATGTCTTAACCAAGACAGGCATCAATTGGAATGACTTTGGTGTGTTGTCAAAGGTTGGCGTTAATTGGAATGACTTAAATGTCTTAAGCCGCACTGGCATCAATTGGAATGACGTTAATACGTTAACACGCAATGGTATTAACTGGAGAGATTTGAGCGTCTTTAGTAATGCCGCGATCAACTGGCAAGGTTTGAATGACTTATCAAATTCTGGTGTTAACTGGACTAATTTAAGTATCTTGAGTGCAGCGTCTGTCAACTGGAGTGACTTAGGTGCATTAAGTAAAGCAGGCGTTAACTGGAATGACTTTGGTGTCTTAAGCAAAACAGGCATCAACTGGAGCGATTTAGGTATCTTAAGCAAGACAGGCATCAATTGGTATGACATGAATGTCTTATCAAAGACTGGTATCAACTGGTATGACTTCAACGTCTTAAGCCGTGCCGGCGTCAATTGGGGTGACTTGAATGTTGTTAGCCGCACTGGCGTTAACTGGAATGACTTCGGAGTTCTCTCTAAGACGGGCATTAACTGGAATGACTTAGGTGTGTTAAGTAAGAATGGTGTCAATTGGTATGATTTCAATGTCTTAAGCAAGTCTGGCATCAATTGGAACGATATGAATGTCTTAACCAAGACTGGTATCAACTGGTATGACATGAATGTCTTGAGCAAATCTGGCGTTAACTGGTCTGACCTAAATGTATTAACCAAGACAGGCATCAATTGGTATGATTTCAATGTCCTAAGCAAGGCTGGCATCAATTGGAATGATTTTGGTACATTGACCAAGACGGGTATCAATTGGTATGACTTTAACATCTTAAGTAAGACAGGCATTAACTGGAATAACTTTGGTGTCTTAAGTAAGGTTGGTATTAATTGGAATGACATGTCGGTGATGAGCCGTGCTAGCGTCAACTGGGCTGATTTAAATAGCATGAGCAGCTTGGGCGTCAATTGGGCTGATCTTAATCGCATGAGCTCAATCGGTGTTAATTGGAATGACATCGGTGTCTTAAGCAAGACAGGTATCAACTGGAATGATTTTGGAGTCATCTCTAAGACAGGTATTAACTGGAATGACTTTGGTGTGTTGACCAAGGTTGGTGTTAACTGGAACGATTTAGGCGTGCTTGCCAAGACAGGTATCAATTGGAGCGATTTCAATGTCTTAACCAAGACAGGTATTAATTGGAGTGATTTAGGTGTCTTAGCCAAAACAGGTGTCAATTGGAACGATATTGGCGTCTTAGCCAAGACAGGTATTAATTGGAATGACTTAAATGTCTTAAGCCGTACTAATATTAACTGGAGTGATTTCGGGGTCTTAAGCAAGAATGGCATTAACTGGTATGACATGAATGTCTTATCTCGTGCAGGTATCAACTGGAATGACATTGGTGTGTTGGCCAAGACAGGTGTCAATTGGAATGACTTTGGTGTCTTAAGCAAGACAGGCATCAACTGGAATGATTTAGGTGTCTTAGCTAAGGCAAGCATTAATTGGAGCGACATCGGCGTCTTAAGTAAGACAGGTGTTAACTGGAATGACTTAAATGTCATTAGCCGCACAGGTGTCAATTGGAATGACTTTGGTGTCTTGTCAAAGGTCGGCGTCAATTGGAATGACTTAAATGTCTTAAGCCAATCCAGTATTAACTGGCAAGATTTCAATGTCTTAAGCAAGACAGGCGTTAATTGGAGAGATTTAGGCGTACTAACCAAGTCTTCTATTAACTGGCAAGGTTTAAATGACTTAACCAACTCTGGTGTAAACTGGACTAACTTAAGTATCTTAAGTGCAGCGTCGGTAAACTGGAGCGACCTAGGTGCATTAAGTAAGGCTGGCGTAAACTGGAATGACTTTGGTGTTCTTTCAAAGAATGGCATCAATTGGAACGACATGAATGTCATGAGCCGCACCGGTGTAAACTGGTCAGATTTAAATCGCATGAGCAGCTTGGGTGTCAATTGGGCAGATTTGAACAAGATGAGTTCCATCGGTGTCAATTGGCAAGACATTGGCGTCTTGAGCACAACGGGCATTAATTGGCATGACTTTGGTGTCTTAAGTAAGACTGGTATTAATTGGAATGATTTTGGAGTCATCGGTAAGATGGGTATCAATTGGTCAGATTTTACGGTGCTCTCCAAGGTTGGTATTAATTGGAACGACATGAGCGTATTAAGCAAGAACGGCATTAACTGGAATGATATTGGTGTCTTAGCAAAAACAGGCATCAACTGGAATGACCTCAATGTGATTAGCCGCACCAATGTTAATTGGAGCGATATCGGCGTCTTAAGTAAGACTGGTTTAAATTGGAATGACTTAAATGTCTTAACCCGTACAGGTATCAATTGGAGTGACTTTGGGGTGTTAGCTAAGACAGGCGTCAACTGGAATGACTTAGGTGTCTTGAGCAAAACGGGTGTTAATTGGAACGACATCGGTGTCTTAGCAAAGACAGGCATCAACTGGAATGACTTTGGTGTCTTAAGCAAGACAGGTATTAATTGGAATGATTTCGGTGTGTTGGCCAAGTCAGGCATCAACTGGAATGATTTTGGTGTGATGACAAAAACAGGTTTAAATTGGAATGACTTAAATGTCCTAACTAGAACTGGCATTAATTGGTATGACATGAATCGTCTCTCTAATACAGGCATCAACTGGAATGATATGGCACGCTTGTCAACGGTTGGCATCAACTGGAATGATATCGGTGTCTTGGCAAAGACAGGTATCAACTGGAATGACTTAAATGTCTTAAGCAAGACAGCGATCAACTGGAATGATATCGGTGTCTTAAGCAAGAATGGTATCAATTGGAGCGACATGAATGTCTTAAGTCGCACAGGTATTAATTGGAATGATTTCAATGTCTTAAGTCGCGTTGCTGTCAACTGGAGAGATATGAGTGTATTAAGCAATGCATCCATTAACTGGAGAGGCTTAAATGACTTATCAAATTCAGGTGTTAATTGGACTAACTTAAGCATCTTAAGTGCTGCCGCTGTTAACTGGAGTGATTTTGGTGCCTTAAGTAAAGCTGGTGTCAACTGGAATAACTTAGGTGTAATGAGCACCGTTGGTATTAATTGGAATGATTTTAGCAAGTTGTCTCAGACGGGTATTAATTGGAATGACTTAAATGTTTTGTCTAAGTCTGGTATCAACTGGTCTGGTATTGATGTGTTATCTAGTGCTGGTGTTAACTGGCAAAACTTTGGGGTATTAACCAATGCTGGCGTCAATTGGACCAATATGAGTTTATTGTCAGCCTCGGCGATCAATTGGACGGATTTAGGTGTCATGACCACCATTGGCGTCAATTGGAATGATATTCAAGCGTTGACGACAAAGGGCGTGAATTGGAATGATTTCGGTGTCTTAAGTAAGGTTGGTATTAATTGGAACGACATGAGCGTCTTGGCTCGCACAGGTATCAACTGGAACGATTTCAATGTCTTAAGCCGTAACGGCATCAATTGGTACGACATGAATCGTCTTTCTAATACAGGTATCAACTGGAATGATATTAGCGTGTTGGCTCGCACGGGCATCAACTGGAATGACCTAGGTGTGGTTTCCAAGACGGGCATTAATTGGAATGACTTTGGTGTCTTAAGCAAGAACGGCATCAACTGGAATGATTTAGGGGTCTTGTCAAAGACAGGTCTTAACTGGAGTGATTTCGCGGTGATGGGTAAGACAGGTATTAATTGGAATGATTTGGGCGTATTATCTAAAACGGGTGTTAATTGGAACGACATCAATTTGATCACCAGACTTGGCATCAACTGGAATGACTTAAATGCACTTAGCCGCACAGGTATTAATTGGAGTGATTTTGCAGTATTGGCTAAGACGGGCATTAATTGGAATGATCTTGGTCGCTTGAGCACTGTTGGCATCAATTGGAATGATTTCAATGTCTTAAGCAAGACAGGTATCAACTGGAATGATTTAGGTGTCTTAAGCAAGACGGGTATCAATTGGAATGATATGAACCAAATGACACGCATCGGAGTCAATTGGAACGATATTGGCGTATTAAGCAAGACAGGTATTAATTGGAATGACTTTGGTGTATTAGCTAAGACGGGTATTAATTGGAATGATCTTGGTGTATTATCAAAGGCTTCAATTAATTGGGCTGGTATGAATACATTGAGTAATGCTGGTGTAAACTGGGCAAATTTAGGCATCTTAAGTAACGCGCAAGTTAATTGGTCTGATTTTGGAACTTTATCTAAGGCTGGCATTAACTGGAATGATTTAGGCATTATGAGCGAAATTGGCATCAACTGGCAAGACTTCAATCGTTTAAGCAGCACGGGCATTAATTGGAATAACATGAGCGTTATGAGCCGTGTCGCAATCAATTGGAATGACTTTGCAACGTTAAGTAATACAGGTATCAATTGGAACGATTTAGGTGTGGTCAGTAAGACGGGTGTCAATTGGAATGACTTTGGTGTCTTAAGCAAGACAGGTATCAATTGGTCAGACATTGGAGTTTTAGCGCGTACAGGTATTAATTGGAGTGATTTCAATGTCTTAAGCAAGACAGGTATCAACTGGAATGACTTTGGTGTGTTGTCTAAAGTTGGGGTAAATTGGAATGACTTTGGTGTCTTAAGTAAGACAGGTATTAACTGGAATGATTTAGGTGTATTAGGCAAGGTTGGCATTAACTGGAATGACTTTGGTGTATTAACTAAAACAGGCATCAATTGGAGCACCTTTGATGTGATTAGCAAAACAAATATTAATTGGAACGACTTTGGAGTTATGAGTAAGACTGGCATCAATTGGGGTGATTTAGGCGTCTTATCACGATCATCGATTAATTGGGCTGGCATTACGTCACTCGCAAGTTCAGGCGTTAATTGGGAAAACTTCGGGGTCTTAACGAGCGCCGGTGTTAACTGGACCAACTTAAGTCAATTAGCTGGCTCATCAATCAACTGGTCAGATTTAGGTGTGATGAGTACCACGGGTGTGAATTGGAGCGATCTTAATACCTTAAGCCGTACGGGTGTCAATTGGAATGACTTTGGCGTCTTAGCTAAGGCTGGTATTAACTGGAATGACATGGGCGTATTAAGCCGCACCAGCATTAACTGGAGTGATTTCAGAGCGCTTAGCACCACAGGTATTAATTGGAATGATTTCAATATTCTGTCTAAGACGGGCATCAATTGGAGTAGCTTAGGTGTATTAAGCTCCTCTGGTATCAATTGGACTGACTTCCAACGCTTAAGTACGACAGCAATCAATTGGGAAGATTTTGGAAGATTATCCACAGTCGGTATTAATTGGAATAACTTTGGTGTGATGAGCACGGTTGGTGTTAATTGGAATGATATCAACACATTGTCTAAGGCTGGTATTAACTGGAATGACTTAGGTGTTTGGAGCAAGGCAGGTATCAACTGGTCCAACTTTGACCTATTGACTAGAACAGATATCAACTGGAGTGATTTCTCATCCTTAACAAGAAATGGCATCAACTGGTCCAGCTTAGGTCAAATGAGTCAAGCAGGTGTTAATTGGAATGACTTTGCTGAGCTTGGTAGAATTGGCGTCAATTGGGAAGATTTCAATATCTTAACCCGCACAGGCATCAATTGGTCCAACTTTGGTGATATGACAACCAAGGGCGTCAACTGGATGGATATGAATCGTTTAACCATGGCTGGTGTGAATTGGAATGACATGAATGTGTTGACCAAGGCGGGCGTTAATTGGGCTGGTATGTCTAACTTAACCAACAGCGGTGTAAATTGGGAAAGCATTGGTGGTTTATCTCGTACAACAATTAACTGGTTAGCGTTGGAAACAATTTCTAGCGCAGGCGTCAACTGGGAAGGTATTGGTGTCATGAGCGACGCTGGTGTTAACTGGGCTGATTTTGCGAACCTCAGTACCCGTGGCGTCAATTGGGATGAAATTAGAAAAGTCACTGAAACAGGTATCAATTGGCAAGACTTAAACAGCCTTACAAACTCTGGTATTAACTGGAATAGCATCGGTTCCTTAACAACATCGAACATTAATTGGACAGGCATTGATGTGATCTCTAGAACAACAATTAACTGGAATGATATTGGCAGATTATCAACTGTCGGTATCAACTGGACTGATGTGTCTAAACAACATTCTGTTGGCATCAACTGGTACGACTTTGCCTTACAAACTGGTGCAGGTATTAATTGGGAAAATGTTTCGAGCGGTCAGTCTGGCGTCAACTGGGCAGGTATCAACTTCTTGATCAGCGGTGCTAGCGCGTTAAATAGAATTGGTGCAGCAACCGACTCAGCTAGCGCATCATCTACCACCTTGTTTGGAAAGCTTGGCTATGTGTCAGATCAGGTTACAAATTTAGGAACTACAACCGGATCTGCTGTTGATACTGTACTAACAACCGTGAATACAATTTCAGATACATTGGGTTCTTCAACAGACACATCAGCATCAAACACGATCTTTGGTGATATCAAGAATGTTGAAGCCTACATTGGTACCAACACAACTGGTCAAAGCATCTTTACAAACTTAGCGAATATTTCAACAGCCGCCACCAAGGGCAAGAGCAGTGCGGATGCTGCCTTAGGTTATACTCAAGAAATCATTGCGGCTATCGGAACCGCTGGATCGTCGGGCAACATCTCAACAAAGATGCAAGCACTGCAAGATGCCGTCGCTGAAATCAAGAAGTCTGCGGATGATATAAGCCGTAACACCAATGATTCGCAATCATCCTTGAAACAAATCATCGATGGTGTCAATCAGCTCTTATCGCGTGAATCTGCGAAGGCAGGGTTAGAAGATTCAATGACGGTCGCGGATCTTTCAGCTCAACAAGCTAAGGACATGGAAAAAGTACATATGAAGTTGGAAGAAATTACCGCGAAAATCAATGCCTTGAAGGAAGCAATGCAGTCATCCGACGTGGTTGTCAAGTCCTGGTTTGAAAGTGACTAATACATATTATGAAGATTAAAAAACACATCATCTTAGGCGTCATCTTTGCTATGATCATGATACCGTGTGTCTATGCCGACGTGTATATCAACGTTATGGCGGTTAACGGTTCTGAGATTAAAAAAGAAACGCCGGTAAAGTTTAATTTACCGGGAGATGTAACTGCGGGTGATATATTAGACACCAATGGTTTAACTTTAGATTATAATGCCAACGATGGCAATTATGTTGTTTCAGGCACAGCTACCTTAGATCCCAAAGCATCAAAGACCTACCGCATCCGTATTCGTGATGTATGGAAATTATCACAAGAAGAAACAGATAAAATTAAGAATCAAATCAATAAAGGTTTTGAAGAAATTGGTAAGCAATTTGATTCAACCCATACGCAAGAATTAAAGGATAGGCTTTTAAAGCGTTTGGATTTGGTTATTGAACAGCAAAATGTAAAGGCAGACAGCATAGAAAAACGCATTGACGCTGCGCGTTCGTATCGCAAAGAGATGCAGCGCATTCAAGATGAGGCATTAGCGGTAGATTACTGGCGTTCACAACCAGAAGAAGTTAAGGCGCAGAAAGCCATCCGTTTAAAAATAGAAGTTGAGAATCCAGCGTCGAGCGCGAATACAAAGGTGAAACAGAAAATCTTTTTGCCGTCCGAGGTTAAGCCGCAACATGTCTTGGACGCAGCTGGGCTTGAAGTACGCTACGATCAAGCTAAACAACAACCATTTTTGTTCAAAGAAGATGATATTATCCCAGGTCAGAAAAAGACCTATGTGGTTAGTATTTTAGATATTTGGAATGTTGAAGCAGGGGACATAGAAGGCATGCGCAAGCGTGGGTCCTATGCTTACGATTTCTTAAAGAATTCTAAATTTGTTGACACAGCGAAGATGTTGTTCGATAGTGCTAATGCCCATTTAGATGATATAGAAAAATCTCAAGCGGTACCAAAGGAGATTAAAGAACACATTAGTGCATATCGCGTTAATCAAGAAAGTTTTGAAGCATCACGATCAGACATTGAGAACTTAGAAAAGTTGCTGAATGTGTATCGTGAAGATCTGGAAAAGAGTAAAGTTAAGAATGTATTGCAAACCATTAGCACCTTTAAAGGTATTGGGGATGTTTCCAAGCAAGTCTTTGAAAAGAAGCCAACGCCGTCGACAACATGGAATTTTATTGGGTATGTTTTAATATTCGTAGCTGTCATCGCCGTCTTGTATTTCGTTTTCTTAATGATACGTAGCAGCGCTAAACCCAAAGTGGCTAAAACAGAAGAGAAGCCTCAAGAACAGCCAAAAGCTTAATGCGTTGTTAAGGAGCAATATGGAATTAAAACCCTTACAGTATACAGAAGTTGGTGTTGTTAAATCCTTGCGCGGTTGTATTGTTATCGTCGTAGGGTTTAAGAATTGTATCAATGGTCAGAAAATTAATTTTGGTTATGGAACCATGGGCATGATCGTTGGTTTCAATGAAACCGAAGCCCAGGTTTTATTAATCAAAGAAGTTGATAAGATAAAGACGGGTGACAAGGCCATTGCGTCGATTGAACCTTTTGAAATGCCAGTTGGTGATAAGTTTATTGGACGCATTATCAATGTGTTGGGTGACCCCATGGATGGTTTGGGTCCCATTGAGAGCGATAAGACTGCACCCATTTTTCCAGAAGCCCCCCCTATCCTTGTTCGACAACCATTAAAGAAAACATTAGAAACAGGCATTAAGGTATTAGACGCGATGATTCCTATTGGTTTAGGGCAGCGTGAATTGATCTTAGGGGATAAGGCAACGGGAAAAACAACCTTTGTTACCGATACCATATTAAATCAAAAAAATACCGACGTGCTTTGTATTTATTGCGCTATTGGTAAACCACGTTCTGCATTAGCAAAAATTGTTCAATTATTTAAAGATCATGATTGCTTTAAATACAGCATGATTGTTACCGCAGGCGCGTCTGTGCCTCCAGGGCAACAATATTTAGCCCCATATGTTGCTTGTTCTTTAGCAGAACACTTTTTGCATCAAGGTAAAAATGTTTTCATCGGTTTTGATGACTTTACCAAACATGCATGGTGCTACCGTGAAATCTCTTTGCTATTAGGTCGTCCTCCAGGACGCGACTCTTACCCAGGAGACATTTTCTATTTGCATTCAAAGATGATCGAACGTGCATGTTACATGGATGAAAAACATGGCGGTGGTTCGATCACATTCTTCCCGATCGTCGAGATTCTGGAAGGTGACTTAACAGCATTCGTTCCTTCTAATCTTGTTTCGATGACCGATGGACAGATTTTGCTAAGCAGCACACTTTTCGGTGAAGGTCAAAAGCCCGCTTTGGATCTTGGGTTGTCGGTTTCTCGCGTTGGTTCTAAAGTTCAGTGGCATGCCATTAAGACTTTGTCAGGGCCACTACGTTTGCAATACTTGCAATACCGTGAGTTGTTGCGTATTTCAAAACTAAAAACTACAGGGCACTCCGACGAAACATTAGAAAAATTAAAGCGTGGTGC
The DNA here is from genome assembly GCA_964572155.1 of uncultured Planctomycetales bacterium. Lineage (GTDB taxonomy): Bacteria > Omnitrophota > Gorgyraeia > Zapsychrales > Fredricksoniimonadaceae > JACQQW01. Next base: position 785,156 of record CAZNDZ010000001.1, read on the forward strand.
TATCTTAACTGAAATTTTGAAACAAGATAAAGATAAACCTGTGTCGCAAGAAATTCAGGTCATTATTTTCTTTGCATTTAATAAAAAATTATTAAATGATCTTTTGGTTGAAGAAGTGCGTATCTTCCAAGACGAAATTTTAGAATATGCTCAAGCTGTGAACGAGAATTTATTGAAGTTGATCCGGGAACGTCGTAAGTTAGACCCAGAGTTGGAAACGGGTATGACAGAACTTGTTAAAGAGCATGTGAAAGATATTGTAGGTCGTCGTAAGAAAGAACCTACGGATAATATGGATGATTATTTAAATAAGGACAGCAAGGCAGCGGCGGTGTAGGCCATGGCCAAAGTTTATAAAAATAATTTTTGGTGCACTATTCTTAGCCCTAAGAATATTATTTTTGAGAACAATGTTAATAGTTTGTTTATCATTGGTGACAGAAGTGAATATGAATTGTTAGCTTATCATTATCCATTGGTAGGATTGGTAAAAAAGGGCGATATCATCATTGATTGGAAGCGACGTTTACCTATTCGTTCAGGGATCTTAAGATTTTTTGCAAATGAATGTACGATTTTGATTGAAGAGACAGCGGAAACATTTGCGGCTTCTCAAAATAAACAAGAACAAGCCATTTCTATTTAGGAAGGAACAGGCATGATAGCCGAAACGATTATTATCATGACAGTCATGTTCATCGCCGTCATGGGGCCATCTGTGGTCATTGCGGTGCTTGGTTATGCTGTTATAAAAGCGTTGAGCCGTAACCCATCAGCAGCACCAAAAGTTTTCATGGGCATGGCGATCATGTTGGTTTTTGTCGAGGCCATTGCTGTTGTTGCCATATTAATTGTATTCCAGCTCTTTTCACCTAAGTAGGGATAACATATGGGTTTTAAATTTTGGCATGAAGCGTTTATCTTTGTATTGGTGTTTAGCGTCTTAATCATTGTTCCATGTTATTTTATCGCAGCATTTGGAGCCAAAATGATCAATGAGATTGGCAATTTTCCAACGCGTTCCGATGAGATTCAATCGAAGTCGTTGTGGAAGATCTTAGTGATATTTATTGTGACAGCATTGTTACTGTCGTTATTTTTTCATATTTTCTATTAATCAAAGATAGGAGACTCTTATGAGTTGGAATTTAATCATTCAATTTTTAGTCCTGACGACATTTATATCAGGCGCCATTATTTTTGCGTTATACATGGTCTTGATTAGAACCGTTGATGGTGCTAAGCAACGTTTAGACCGTGATGCGGAAGCGGCGCGTAAACGTGAAGCTGAACTTAATCAAAAGATTAAGGAAGCTGATGCCCAGTTGCAACAACGCAAAAAAGAATTAGACATCATGGAAAAGAAAATGCGTCAAGAGTTAGAAGAGCAATCAGCAAAACAAAAAGAAGAAATTATTAGCAAAGCGCGTACCGAAGCTGAAGAAATCATTGTTAAAGCACAGAATGCCCGTGATCAGATTAAGAAAGAATTAGAAAAGAATTATGAAATTAAAACTTTGGATTATTCCGTTAAGATCTTAGCAGACGTCTTCTCAAATAGTGTTAAGGATACCATTGACCGTCAATTGTTTAATGAATTTATTGAACGTTTAAAGACGGTTGATTTCTCTAGGCTTGGTCCTGATGTTAAGACAGCAGATATCATTACAGCTAATCCATTGGATCAAGCGGCGATCACGACGGTGTCTAACATATTCAAAGAAAAGTTAGGTCGTGAGATCAAATTTAATCCAAAGATTGATAAGACAGTTATTCAAGGTGTTGTTTTGCAATTTGAAAGTTTGTTATTAGATGGTAGTTTGCAAAATTCATTCAAAGAAGCTGCGGGGGCATTACGGCAACAGGTTGAGAAACAATACGCAGCATAATACCTTGAGGCGACATGGGCAAAGCCAGTAAAGTTAAATATGAAGTTATGGAAGTCCGTGAGCTCGTCGACCTCGTTCAAGTTTTAAAAGACGTTGCGGATATGAAGTATCACTCGCTGATTGCCCAGCGATCAAAGTTTAATCGTTTTACAGAATCCTTTACCGATTTCTTTAGTCTCGTCAGTTTCTCAGAAGTAAGACACCCTTTAGTTAATAACAGCACCCCTAAAACAGCCATTTTAGTTATCTCATCTGAACGTGGTTTCGTTGGCGATTTAAATACGCGTGTGGTTAATCGTGCTGTTGAAGAATTAGAAAAATTAAATGGTAATGCAGAATTTGTTGTTATTGGCAAAAAAGGTGTTGGTAAATTAGAGAGCATGGGCTACAAGCTCTTAAAATCATGGGAAGATGTTGAAGACAAAGGTTTTTATGAAATGTCTTTGGAGATCAAAGACTTTCTAGTTAAAGAAGTTATGGAAGAGCGCATTGGACGTGTGATTGTCGTTTACCCATGGCCTAAAGACTATACCGTGATCAAGCCGCGTGCCGTTAAATTATTGCCCTGTGAAGATCTTTTGCCGCAGCAACAAGCGAGTGTTGATTTTTTTAAAGAACTGATTGAAGAATCTGATCCTGTCGATATGATGGGTTATCTAGCAGATATGTGGTTGTCATCGAAAATATTTGAAATATTTTATGATACAAATTTAGCGGCAGCATCGGCGCAAACCCAGCAATTGGATAATAGTTTAGGAAAGATGAAGAAAGAGCGGGAAGTTGTTAAGTTAAAATATCGCAAAGCCCGTCGTGGTGACATTGATAAGAGTTTACGTGAAGTTTTCTCAGCCAGAATGATGGCGATCAAATAGGAGATAGATTATGTCGGAACATGAAAACGTAGCAGCACAACCACCAAAAGAACCTAAATTGGTTAGACCAACAAATGTGGTCAAGAATACAGGGCGTATTGCTGCTGTGCAGGGACCTGTTGTTGACGTACGTTTTCCCGTAGATGAAGAAGCACCTGCGGTATATGACTGTATTGAATGTTTCTCGCTCGACGGTAAACGTATTGTTTTGCAAACATCAGAACATTTGGGGCCAGGTTTAGTGCGTTGCATTTCATTTATGGAAACCTTGAACTTGCAATTGGGTTCTCCATGTACGAATATGAAAGAACCTACGGCTATTCCAATTGGTGATGGTTGCTTCGGACGTGTTATGGATGCGGCAGGTCGACCTTTGGATAATGCAGGCCCTTATGATTGTCCCGAGACGGTGCCTATCCGTAAACCTGTTCAGCAATTTAATTTTGACTTAAAGAAAAAAGGTCGTGAAATTCCTGAGCTGTTGGAAACAGGTATTAAATATATTGATTTGTTGTATCCGATGATCAAGGGTAGTAAGACAGGGGTTCTTGGGGGCGCAGGTTGTGGTAAGACTGTCGTTATTTTGGAACTGATCAACAACATCGTTAAGGCTCACGGTGGTGCGTGTGTGTTTACAGGTATTGGTGAGCGCATCCGTGAAGGTAATGAGTTGTTTTACGAATTACATGAAGCGCATCTTTTGCCTAAGGTTATGTTGGCCTTCGGACAAATGGATCAACCACCAGGTGCCCGCGCTGAAGTTGTTAATGCTGGTTTAACCATGGCGGAATATTTGCTTGCGAAAAACAAAGACGTGTTGCTTTTCATGGATAATTTATACCGCTTCATCCAAGGTGGTCAGGAAGTATCGACGTTGTTAGGTCGTGTTCCTGCAGAAACTGGTTATCAGCCAACCTTGGCATCTGAAGTTAATGCTGTTCAAGAACGTATCCGTTCGGTTGAAGGTGGTGGTTCGATCACGGCGATGCAGGCTGTTTATGTTCCTGCCGACGACATGACCGATCCCGCGGTCGTATCTATTTTCGCGACGCTAGACGGTGTTATTGTTCTTTCCCGTGATCTTGTTCAACGCGGTATGTATCCTGCGATTGATCCTTTGCAAAGCTCTTGTACCAACCTTGATACCAACGTTGTCGGTCGACGCCATTATGAAATGTCGCAACAGGTTATCCAGCATTTTAATAAGCACAATTCGTTAAAGCGTATCGTCGCTGTTATTGGTCTGGAAGAATTGAGTAAGGAAGATCAGAAAATTTATAAGCGAGCAGAGAAATTATACAATTTTATGACACAGCCTTTTACCGTTAGCGAAGTCTTTACTGGTAAGAAGGGTGAGTATGTGAAATTGGAAGATAATATCATTGGTTGTGAACGTATTTTACGCGGCGATTACGACCATATGGAAGCCCAAGACTTTTATATGATCGGTAAAGCTCCAAAGATATGATATGTTTAAATCCGTTTCCAATAAGATCCTCCAAGATGTCCTTATCAAACAAGGTATCTCAAGCGTTACCGATGTAGCCAGCCATTTTTTTGCCGCACAATCCCAGCGACGGGATTTGTATGCATATCTCATTGAGAATAATGTTATCCCTGAGACGGTCTTAGCTGGGGCATTGGCCAAAGAATTTCGCGTTGACATCGTTGATCTGCGCAAAATTGAAATCCCCGATAGTGTCATCGACCGAGTTCCTGTCAAAATAGCTAGTTTCTATGAATTCATGCCTGTCGCTTTAAATGGCAATGAATTAACCATTGCCGTCTATCTTCCAGGTGATTTGCGTATGGAAGATGACATTCGTATTAATCTTGGTTTGTCACCTAAGTTTGTTTTAGCACCTAAGTTGCAAATTCAAGAAGCGTTAAAAAAATATTATGGTTTTGCCTCCCAAACCATTGAAGGCATTTTAAATAAAGAGCCTCAAAAAATAGCGACTGATCACACGCAAGCTTGGGTTGAGGATATTGAGAAAAAGAGTGAAGATCCGTCGGTAGCCAAGTTGGTTAATCAGATCATTCTGGAAGCGTATCAAAAAAGAGCTACCGATATTCATTTGGAACCGTACCGTGATAAAGTGCGTTTACGTTATCGCATTGATGGTGTTTTGGTTGATGCAAATTTACCTCCTGAGGCGAAACATTTTTTGTTGCCCATCTTATCGCGCATCAAGATCATGTCGAACTTAAGCATCACTGAGCGTCGCTTGCCGCAAGATGGCAGTACGGTTGTGCGCACCAATGAGCAAGATTTGGATTTGCGTATCTCAACTATTCCCACACCTCGGGGGGAGAGTATGGTGATTCGCATCTTGCCAACAAAAAGCATGCGCAATAATTTAGAAAGTTTAGGGCTTAACGCCTACAATGCAGAAAAGTTTCGTAAATTAATTAGCCAACCCCATGGCATCATCTTTGTTACAGGACCGACGGGAAGTGGTAAGACCACAACCTTATACGCATGTTTGCATGAATTAAATCGAGATGCTCATAAGATCATCACGATTGAAGATCCCATTGAATATGAGATGGAAGGTATCACCCAGATTCAGGTCAACCCTAAGATCAATTTTTCATTTGCGGAAGGTTTGCGTAGCATCTTGCGTCATGACCCTGATATCATCATGGTCGGGGAAGTTCGAGATTTAGAGACAGCAGAAATAGCCATTCGGACAGCATTGACTGGTCATTTGGTTTTTTCAACCTTGCACACCAATGATGCTGCCTCAGGCATTACACGGTTGATTGACATGGGGCTGGAGCCCTATTTGATTGCCTCTTCTGTTGAAGCATTTGTGGCTCAACGTTTGGTGAGATTGATTTGTCCTCAATGCAAACAGAAAGATGATCAGGTGCCTAAGGAAATTCGCCAAGAGATTAAAGAATCGTTGCAATTACCGACGGATGACTTCGTGGCATATAAGGGTGTTGGGTGTGATCATTGCAATCGTACCGGTTATTTTGGGCGAACGGCAATTTACGAGATTTTTGAAATGAGCCCTGCGGTTAAAGCCATGCTTAATACAAAACCAAAATTAGAACAATTAAAAGCGTTAGGTTTGCAAAACGGGATGGTGACATTGCGTCAAAATGGTTGGCAAAGTGTTGTCGAAGGTTTGACGACGGTATCAGAAGTCTTGAATGTCACGGGAAGAAAAGACCCGGTTTCCGATTATGCCCTCGTTCGTCTATAAAGCCAAGAATACTAGCGCACAAACTGTTACGGGGCATGTTCAAGCCCAGCATCAGGAAGAAGCGTTGGAATTTATCTACAATCAAGGCCTTGTTCCTGTTTCCATCGAAGAAGAAACCAATCGCGGTGTTTTAGTCAGCCAAATTCAAACAAAGAAAATTAAGAGCAAAGAAATCTATTTGTTTACAAAACAATTAGCAGGCTTAGTCAAATCTTCCGTGTCGTTGTTAAAAGCTTTAGAAGTTATTGCGCAACAAAATCGTAATCCTTATTTTTCAAAAGTTATCGACGAGATAGCTCAAGGGGTCAGGACTGGTCGTTCATTTTCAAATTGTTTGGCGCAGTATCCGGTGATATTTTCAAATGTCTATGTGTCTATGATTCGTGTTGGGGAGGAGATGGGGCATTTGCGAGATGTGTTGATTGACTTGGCGCAGTTTTATAAACGCCAAGATGAATTATCAAGCAAGGTATCGAGTGCGATTGTTTATCCGCTTGTCATGTTAGGCGTGGGTTCATTAACCGTAATCTTTATTCTGACCTTTGTCTTGCCAAAGATAGCTGTGATCTTTGCTGATGCACATGAGCAATTACCAACACCGACGATCATCGTGATGACGATTAGTCAGTATGTGCGTTTATTCTGGATTCCAACATTTGCAGCAGGAGCGATCCTTTTTGTCGGGTTTAATCGTTGGCGCAAAACAAATATGGGTAAGATTGTCATTGGCGGGTGGTTGTTGCGGTTACCCGTCATAAAAGATTTGGTTATTAAGATTGATTTCACCCGATTTAGTCGCACCACCTTCTTGTTATTGCAGAGTGGTTTGCCATTATTGCGGGCAATTGAGACAGCCGCTCAAACAATGTCTAATCCGCAGTTAAGGATGGATATGTTAATGACCGCAGAAGCGTTAAGTGGTGGTGAGAATTTTGGACGATCATTAGCGCGTTGTCATCATGTGCCTCCTATTTTTATAGAGACTTTGGCGGTTGCGGAAGAGGGTGGGCACTTAAAAGAAGCCTTTGCGGATATTGCTGATTCTTGTGAAATGGATGTTTCCGACGCTATTAAAACAATTACAACGTTGCTCGAACCTTTTATGATTCTAGCCGTTGGTGCCGTTGTTGGTTTTATTATCTTTGCAATGCTCTTGCCTATTTTTTCTATGGATATCATGGCCAGATAAAATGCCTAACATGTTTACATGGATGCTGTGTTTTTTATTGTTTCTTAATGTTCCAGCACAAGCTTTTGAGATCAATTTTGATTTGGAACAATGGAAACAGAAGAAAGGCGACCATTTTGTTGTTTATTATACGCAACAATCACAGGAACAGGATGCAGGAGAAATCCTGCGACATGCTGAAGAGGATTATGAGCGTATCCTAGATCGTATTGGTGCTAAGAAGGTTGATAATTTCTGGACGTGGGATGATCGTGTAAAGATTGTTTATTACCCAGATGCGCAAAGTTTTGTGAAAGCAACTGGGCAACCGTCATGGTCTAAGGGTGTTTCCCTGAGCCATGCATCTAATTTCAAAATGCGTTTGATTGTTAGCTTTCAAGGTCAAGATGACTTTCTAGGTGCCGTCTTGCCACACGAAATTAGTCATTTGGTGATGCATGATTTTATGCGCAATAAACCCATGCCACGTTGGTTTGATGAGGGGGTTGCACAATTAGACGAAAGCAATAATAACGAGGAGCATCGCAAACTTTTAGCAAAATTGATTGAAAGCAATCGTGGGATTCCTTTTGCGATGTTGGATGCGTTTCCTTCCATGATCAGTGAGGATCCCATGAAGGCTGCAATATTTTATGCAGAAAGTCTTTACATTGTTGACTTTTTGATTAAAACTTATGGTAAGGATAATTTTGCCGAATTATGCCGGTTATTAAGAGATGGTCAAAATTTTGAAGCAGCTTTGGCAAAAGCGTATTATCCGACCATAGATTCGTGGCAAACATTAGAAGCAAAGTGGAATCAGTACATGTTGTCTTTTGTACACATTTAATAGAATAAACAGGGGGCTATATGAATCTACGTAAATTTAACCAAGCATTTACCTTAGTTGAGATCTTGCTAGTGGTTGTGATCATTGGGGCATTGGCTGCTATGATCATCCCACGATTTGCAGGTCGAGGAGAAACAGCCAAGGTCAAAGTTGCTCGGACTGATATCGAAGCAAATATTTCAACAGCCTTGAAATTATATGAATTAGATAATGGCAGCTTTCCTTCAACGTCACAAGGTTTAGCGGCCTTGAAAACCCGTCCAAGTGGCAATCCAATTCCTGCAAATTGGAATGGTCCTTACATCGAGAAAGCTCCTCTTGATCCTTGGGGTCATGCATATGTTTATGCTTCTCCAGGGGAACATCGTTCTGACTATGACCTTTCTTCAAAGGGAAAGGATGAGGCATCTGACAAGGATGACATCACCAATTGGCAATAATTCAAAAGGGTTTACCTTTGTTGAAGTAATGGTGACGTTGGTTGTTCTTTCCTCGGGGATTGTTTTTATCTACAAATCTTTTTTCTTGTGCGCTGATTATTTAACCCGCCTATCATTGCGCTTGGATGCGAATCAATTGCTCGATAATAAGATCACAGAGATCAAACGCTATGTTAGCGGTAGTCATGATCTTTCTTTTTCGCGTTCAGGAATTATCCCCGTGGAAGCGTTTAATCATCGCACGATTCAATTCTTCTATCAGACGGAGTTGTCGCCGATCATTGGTTCTGAGGATTTGTATCAGATGAATGTTAGTCTGTCGTGGGAAGAATATGGTCATAAAAAACATTTAAATCGCATGAGCTTGTTGGAGATAGGATGAGATTACGTCGTTCTGGATTTACCTTAATGGAAATTTTGTTGGTCTCTGTCCTTATTGCTACGGTTTCGATTGCCATTTTTGGTGTTTTAAATAATGGCATTAAGTTATGGAGTCGTGGTATGGCGGTTGATAAAAAGGGCGAATTATTTATTGGCCTTGAGAAGATTGCCCAAGATTTTAGAGGGGTGTTGCCTTTTTCATTAATTAAATTTAAAGGCATGGAATCGCAAGTTTCATTCGCAACCATTGTACTGACGCCTGCGGATGTTCGCAGCAGTCGCGTAACGGAGGGGATTGTGGATCAGCTTGGTGCTGTTGAATATCGTTTTGATCCTGCTTTAGGCAAGATGTTCCGACGACAAGCAGATTATGGTCAGGCCATTAAAAAGCAATGGGGTCAAGAACAAGAAATAGCATCGGGGATAAGTGATGTCCGTTTTGATTATTATATTGACGGGCAGAAAAGTTATGAACGCAAAGCGCATATTGAAACTCACATCCCAAAGGGTGTGATGTTGACCATGCGATTTGGTGAACGTGGTCCACAAATGCAGCGTTATTTTGAAATCCCTGTGGGAGGACAGTAAAAGCCGTGCGATTTAGAACATTACGACAAAATGGTTTTGTTTTGATCTTTGCCTTATGGGTTTTGGGGTTGTTGACTTTTTTGGCCGTGAGCGTCGCTTTAGGTGTGCGCCAAAAAACGTTAGCGGCAGAGAAACTCGAAGAGCAAAGTCGCATGTATTATTTGCAAGAAGCGGTGCTTAAGCAAGTTAAGGTGTATATTCGCAAACAAATGAATGACCATCAATTTATTTATACGGCAGATCTTAAACAACAACTTCATAATAATATAAACTTTTTTGGCCGCATTCCATTCGGAGCGGACAATGCATCTGTTAGTTTTACGTTGTATGATCAAGGTCGTTCCATGGAACAGTTTGGTGTTGTTGACGAGGAGAGAAAGGTTAATCTCAATACAACTAATATCTATGTTTTACAGCGTCTAATCGAGCAAGTATTAGATGTAAAGCCAGAAGAGCGTTTACAGTTAGCTCAAGCCATTTTGGATTGGCGTCAACAAGGACAATCACAAGCTGACGGTTTTTTTAGCGATGATTATTATGGGAATTTGAAACATGCATATTTTAAGAAAGATGCAAATTATGAATTGATGGAAGAGTTGCTATTGGTTAAGTGGATGACGCGCACTAAGTATGAACGTTTATTGCCGTATGTGACGGTGTATGGTGAAGGTAAGGTGAATATCAATACAGCGTCGGGTGTTGTGTTGTATGCTTTGGGGCTTGATCATGCTGTCGTTGAAAAGGTTTTAACGGCCCGACGTGGAAAAGATGGGTTGGAGGCAACCGGGGATGATTTATTTTTTACAAAGACATTTGATGTGGCCAGTGATGTTGGAAGTCGTGTGAAGTTGGAACCGCAAGAAATGCGCGCCATAGATGCGCTTAATTTACAGGGTGTCTTGACGACAAATTCATATTATTTTTATTGTGCCATGCAGTCGCGTTTGTCACGCTCGGGTTGGTCTCGCCAAGCCCAAGCCATTTACGCGTCTAGGGATAATAAGGTTTTATATTGGAGAGAAAAATAATTATTTTTCCATGGTACGGTTATAAAATTTAGTTATAATAAAAACAATTAAATAAATACCAGAGGGCTCATGTTCGGAAATGACAAAAAATTTTTAAGTGTCTTGATCGCAGATGCAACCATCAAAGTGGCACAGGTTACATCTTCCGGTAACGTAGAAAAAATCGCCCGTGCCACAGCAGCGAGCTCTACGCAGGATGAAGTTGTTAAGGCGCTTAAACCGCTTCTTGGTGGTTTTGATCGCAAGGCATCGGTTGTCTGTGTTATTTCAACAGCACATGCCACATCGAAGAGCATTGAAGTTCCATCCAGTGATCCAAAAGAAATAAAATCCATTATTAATTTACAAGCTAGCCGTCATACACCATATTCCCGTGAGGAAGTTATCATTGGGCACGTGAATCTTGGTAGCATGGCAAATGGTAATACCAAAATCCTACTCGTCATTGCTCATCGCAATGTGATAAAAGAACGTTTAGCTATTTTAGAAAAATGTGGTTTAGTTGCTGATAAGATCTTGTTTGCTCCTGAAGGCATTGGTCGTTTATATTCTAAGGGATTAAATCTTAAGAATAATGCCAGTGTTGGTGTTATCGATTTCGGTCTAAATAACGTTAATTTCTGCGTAGTCGGTCGAGGCAGCGTGATTTTTGCACGTTCCATCAATTTAGGCATCAAGAATTTGCTAGAGCCTGAAGGTGCAAAAGCGGTGGCTGATGAAATTAGCAAAACATTGGTTGCATTTCAAGCAGAAGACACCCAAGCGGTTGAATCTTTTATTGTGACAGGCGATCATAGTGTTATCAAAGATTTCTTAACCACGTTAAATGATATTTTAAAAGTTGAAGTTCGTCTAAGTCCATATGTATCGCTTTTAAAGACAAATGCAGTGAAGGGTAAATTACAAAAAGATTATGCCGATGACTCATTCTTAGAGGTTGTTGCTTCTGCTGTCACAAGCGCTAAATCAGAAGTTAATTTCATCCCAGATGAAATTGTCATGAAGCGCACGGTTGAACAACAAAGTGTTGAGGCAAGCAAAGCAGGTGTCGCAGGTGTTGTCATCATGTTGCTTTTAGGTGGCATCTTGATGAGTAAGATTTATTTCAAAGATGTTTTCTTGACGAAGAATTTAAAACAGCGTTATGCAGAGCAACATGAAGAAGTTGTAGCGTTGCAAAATAAGATGGCTAAGGTGAGGATCGTCCGGGAATACATGCGCGATCGTCTGGTAGGTCTTGATGTTTTAAAAGAAATTTATCGTGTCACGCCTAATGACATCTATTTGTCAGCGATTAGTTTAGAAGAAGATGGCTCGTTGACCTTGTCAGGTATTTCACCATCAATGTCACAAATCTTTACTTATGTTAAGACGCTCGACGATTCACCAATGTTTGTCGATGCCAAAACAAAATCAACCTCAACAAAAAAAGACGGCGCCAAAGATTTAGCTGTGTTTGAGGTGGCATTAAAATTAAAGGAAGCGAATTAGCATGAATGTGATCACACAATTTATAGCTGGCTTATCGAGCACAGGAAAAAAGTTATTTGCGATTGCATTTGTGATTGTTGCCATTGCCTTATTTGATCGCTTGCTTATCTCGCCGACATTGTCCCGCATGTCTGCCATCGATAGTGACATTGAAAAAGAGACCAATAGCATTAAGCAAGATTTACGATTTTTAAGTTATAAAGATAAAATTAATTCAGAAAGCAAGGTTTATGCACCATACTTAAGCGAAAAAGCTTTGTCAGAAGAAGAAATTATCTCAGCTTTTTTAAAGAGCATTGAAGTTTTGGCTAAAAAAGGAAATGTCACGGTTGCAAAAGTAACGCCATCGTCTGGTAGTAAAGAAAAAGATTATGTGAAGTATGTTGCTGATTTAGAATGTTCAGGGGTGTTGTCTGACGTGGTGACGTTTATCCATTTAATTGATACTTCCGAAGAATTAATGAAGGTAGTGAAATTTAGTTTCTCTTCAAAGAAAGCCGACTCCGACGAAATCAAAGCCGTCATGACCATCCACAAGGTCGTTATCTCAAAACGTGATTAGATTTTTCCTCATAGTTTTATTAAGTCTATTCGTTGTTATCCCCAATGCGATGTCTGCAACTGTGCGCGAATTATACGAACAAGCTGTTGATAGTTACAATCAACAAAAGTTCGATGATGCCATTACGTCTTATCAAGAGATTTTAAAGATGGCTCCAAATTTTGCGCCAGCCTATGTTGGCATCGGTCTTTCTTTGAAAGCTAAGGGGGCAGAGACCGACGAAGTTGTTCATTATTATAATGAAGCTGTGAATCATGATCCAACCAATTTGCAGGCCTTAGAGCAATTGGGGCGATTGTATTATGCTATTAATCAATTTGATAAAGCAGAGAAGGTTTTTTTAAAATCACTTAAGATAAATCCTGCCCAACCAGAGATTAAACAAGCATTGGCATGGGTATATTTGATTGGAAAATCTAAGCCTGAGCTTGCCATCAAGTATTTTAAATCCGCAGGTCAATTAAATAAGCCAGACACGATGTATGGCCTTGGCATGGCGTATTTTTCTAACAATCAGCGCGTGGAAGCAATGGATATGATGATGCAATTGCGTTCCGGTGGTTTTGATGATTATGCCAAGCGGCTTGAGCAAGCCATCCGTGAGAACAGGCGTGTTGTCTTAGATAGTAATGAAGATGGTGGTTCGAAAGAAGATTTTTCCGATATGACAACCAAATCAAGTAAAAGTGGTGTCAAGGTCCGCTTACGCGGCAAGCTCTCCGATTTGAATTAGCCATTATATAGATAATATGGTATTCTTTTGGCATGCAAGGGAAGTTCTTAAAATTACTCCTATGTTGTTGTTTACTGCCATTTCCTAGATTATTTGCAGGGGAGATTGTATTGCCTGCACCAGGGACAATGGTGCATTTAAGCCCTGCTGTAGAAATACCCATCTTAAAAGGCATTAAAGTTCACAGCGACGATCCTTTCCGTCTCGAATTCGTCTTAGACTCCGGAAACAATACATCCACCGATCTAAAGGAAGAATCTAATAAGCTGATTAAATATTTCCTAGCCAGCTTAACCACCCCCGATAAAGACATGTGGGTCAATCTAAGCCCATATGAAAAAGACCGCATCATCCCAGATCAATTCGGCCAAACTCAAATGGGGCGCGATCTATTGGCGCAAGATTATATCCTCAAACAAATCACCGCGAGTTTGATTTATCCCGAGGACACAGTTGGTCGAGAATTTTGGCGACGCGTTTATCAATCTTCAGCAAATAAAAACATTCCCGTTAAGACATTTAACAAAGTATGGATCGTCCCTGATAAGGCTGTTGTCTATGAAAATGCTAAGGCAGGGGCTGCGTATGTTGTGGAATCATCCCTTAAGGTTTTAACAGAACAAGATTACCTCGCCAGTACCAAAAATAACAATGAATCAAATAACAATCAAATCATCAAAGACGTTGTGATCCCGCAATTAACCAAAGAAATCAACACCGGCGCCAACTTTGCTCAGTTGCGACAAGTATACAATGCCTTAATTTTAGCGACGTGGTACAAAAAGAAGATTCAAGACAGTATTTTAAATAAGGTTTATTCGGATAAGCATAAGATTCATGGAGCAACATATGAGGACACGTTAGATACTAAATTGATTTATGCGCGTTATTTGGAAGCATTTAAGAAAGGTGCGTATAACTACATCAAAGAAGATACTGAAACGCTTGGCATTACAGGGCCAAGAAAGTATTTTTCTGGTGGATTTAATTTGGCGTTGAGTGGTGATGACAGCCTAAAGGTTACAACGGATGCGGCCATGGTATATCGACGTAGGGATCATTTAATGCAAGTGGATGTTAATCTTTCAGGCATTTCATCACCATCAAGAAACTTGTCAGGGAAGAAAGTTAAGTTTTCTGAATTTGTTGAATGGATGAATCAAGATTTTGATAATCCTCATGTGCTTTCTGACGCAGAAGTTTCCTCGTTAGCTGCAAGATTTAATATTCAACATCGAGATTTTGATCTATTGAAAAAAGAAGGAATGAATATTGCTAAGGGAAGTTATGCGTTTTATCAAGATTTACCAAAAGATGGAAAGTTAAATGTCTATTTATTCCGTGATGCATTTGGACTATACCTTGCGGATAAGATGTCTGGTGGAGATCCTTTAGCCATGATGGTTTCAAAAACCTCTGTTAGTTCATTAGGATTGGATGGATTAGACGTGGAGATGTCTGCCGTTGTTGATGAGATCAAAAGGAGGATGGGTTTAGCACTGGATGCTCCTATACCTGAAGAGCAATATGCTAGATTTAAGCAATTATTTTTTAAGTTTTGGGACAACTTATTTGAACATAAAAGCGTTGGAAAGATGTCGTCGGATGATGCGTTTGTTTTGAAGGATCAAGATAATCTCATCAATGCCATGCATCAGTTATCTGCATATGCCAATAGCATAGGGATAACCAGTCAATTGGTAAAGACGAGAGGGGTTAGATTTATTGATACTACGATGAGAGGGACCCTTGTTCTTTTTATGGAAGCTGTGGTGCATATGATGGCTAAAAGTGATGGTTTACAACAGGATCAGATTAAAACAGATAGTCGGATGTTTTATAGTCAATGGTCGCAAGCTTTAAGCGCACTAAAGTTATCTTCATCTGAAAAGATTGCGCGCATGACAGAATATTTTGATTATCCTATTAGGTTTAGAGGATTTGATAAGAATTATACGCCACGCGTAGAATTTCGAGATCCTCACTTTATCAACAAGTTTATTTTTTTAACACGATTAATAAAAAGTGAACTCTTAAGATTAAATCAAGATCACGCTCAAATGTCACAAAGTTTGTCGATGGATGATATTTCAATAATACAGACGATGCCTTTGAGTGAGGCTGGCAAGCAATTGATTGTACGTAAGGCGCGGGGGTTGATGGGACAAATGCAAGCTAATAGAGCACTATACCAAAATGGTCAGCACGATATATGGCAGGATGTTCCATCTTTAATAATGAGTAATCCATATTCTGCTGTTTTTCGTCCAGAAAATAAAGAGGCAATTCATGTGTATGCAGAGGAATTAAAAAGATTATGGCTAGAGAATGGATTTGATGAGGCTTATGGGGCGCTTACTGAGGTTATCGCAGCGTTTGAAGCAAACAAAGGCGCCCGTCCATCACAGCTCACATTGTTTCACCAAGTATTCCTGCAATTTCTAGAGAGTTTCGATGCGCAAGCGAAGGCGATGGGTTTAGCACAGTTAGTCGTTAATCATAGTTTGCATTTAAGGTTTAATGGATTGCATGATGAGGTGCATGATGTTAATTGGGGTTCAGTCTTTATTGATAATGAATTATTAATTGGTCATGATGATATACAGGGAGCGCTTCAGAGGTATTTACTATCATTAGTTGAGTTAAGCAAAGACAAAAACAGATGGGAATCTATTCTACCGGGTAAGGACGGAGCAGCGAATCATTTAGGGATTAGATTAAAAGATCATTTGTTATGGGTGCTTGTTCTAGGAATAGATCCTAGTCTTCATGCATTTACAAATCAACCAAATGATGTCATAGATGAGGTGTTGAAGAAATATTGGGGCACTGATAATCGAGAACAGGTGATGCAATTGGCTGTAAAGAAGATATTTAGCGATCCATTATTAAAAGATCATCTGGAAGAGATTAATGTATTAGTCAAAGAAGCGTTAACGATTTCTTCTCAAGAGTGGGAAAGCAAAGGTTTACGTTCACCATATCGTTTTGGTGTGGATTTTGGAAGTGCTGAATTATTATTCAAATCGACAAGATTTGCAGATACATCAGCTTGGGAAAAGTATCCTTTAAAAGATAGGTTTTTGATGGTTGGTTTGCAACCTGAATTTCTGCCCACGTATGAGATCTTTGAAGATAGAGGTCTTAAGGGGAGAGTTGATGTGTATTTGGCACAAGATAAGGGTAAAGATTTGAGACCTTTGTATGAAAGAATTTTAGAGAAACAGTTATCCCTGTCGCCAACAGGTGGGATTGATTTGAATGCGAGTAGAATGAATTTGGAGACGCAGCAGGTTGGGGAGGGGATTCGGTTTAGGTTGGATGAGGGGCAAATTGAGCGTTTGAAAGATATGGAAGGTTTGTCGCATGTGATTATTAAGATTGCACCTGTCACAGATCTGCAGCAGTTTTTAGGGATTTTATAAGACTTGAAATGTTTTGATTTGTGTCCTGCCGGTTAAATCACTGCTTGATTTGATGAGTTTGAAGTTTTCCATCCCTTGTCCGTTAAAGAAATATAATTTCATCATCAGTGAATTCGCTAATGAAGTATCCATCAAGCGGCATAGGGTTTGATTGTCTTGGGTGTAGATGACGATGGAGTAATTCAGTGATGCGTTGGGAATCTTTTGTTCAGTTATCACGCCGTCTTTAAGGTAAACAATGCTCTGCGGGCTGCCGTGGCCGTATTGATTTGAGTTCATGATGGCGCGTTTATAATCTGGGCTGACGAGCAAGCCAGGGGCAAAGAGCAGGCCATCGTCGGTTTTATTCACGACAGTAAATTGTTCGCTAAACTTAGACGGGCCGCCGGCTAATTCCCAGAGATAATTGATGAAATCTTTGGAGTTAGGTTTTGGCGCAAGGCTTAATAGGGCGGGGCTTGAATTAATTTCTTCGATCTTCCGAAAGTTGCGTCGGCCCACAAAAACAATCCCGATATTTTCTTCTACAATCTCATTATAAATTAACAAATAGCTATGTGGCATGGTGCTATGGGTGAGGCGTAATAATTGATTGGCATCGTTGACACTCATTAATGAAGTCAAAGTACCGCGCGCGTCATTTAATGATTGCGGGGCAATGGTGGTTAAGATATCGACTGCATCAGAAGTCTTGAATTTCTTCGATAATAAAAATTCCGTTGCTTTATTGCCGCTTAAATTGAGCATGCGCAAGATGCCTTTGGCTTCTTGCTCGTCGTTGCTAAGGTAAACTTTGGCCATCCAATAGCCGGTCTGACCTTCACTTAATGAGGCGCCATCAAACATGACCCGTCTGTTAGCAATGGCTTTGATAAAATGACCGGGCGGCCACCACGTGTTGATGATGGCGTCACTGGGTGTTTTTGTTCTAAGTGCGGATAAGTTGTCATTCCACACGTCATTGAAGATGGGGGTTAAGACGGTGCGGATATTAGCATTGGCTTCAACCCAACAAAATCCAACCAAGCCCAAACCACATGCGAGGCTGATCCATGTTGATTGAGGAATACGTCTGATGTTCTCAAGTATCATCTGAAGTGCTAAACCAAAGAATAAACTTAGAGGGATGATCATAAAGATAACAAAACGCGTGGCTTTAAGTGTTAATACCGTCGTGATCAATAAGAATATTAAGACGATGATATTCTTTAAGTGAGCAGGATTCAGGCGATCTTTAAATAATTTAAAACAAGCAATCATGCTTCCTATAAAACTTAATGTTAAAAATATTGGACCGCCGGTGTCGCCTAAGATATCGGTAAGACTAGATTTCTTTAATTCACCAACTTCCATAAATAAATTAGGCCATAGGTTTAAACCTTTGTTGGTGAATTTGCCCAATTCACTGCTACCCTCGGTAAAGAAGGTAAAAAATCCGCTCACACCATAAATCAATATTCCGATGACAATGATTGTTGTTAAAAAGGTCAGTATAAACGTAAATTGAAGCGAGATGATGGATTTATTCTTTTGAATAATAAAGCCATATCCGCCGATCGCGCATGCGGCTATGAGGGTTAAGAAGAACAAGAAAATCCAACCTTGCCATATGAGTGAGAATAAGATTAAGTTAAGACTCAATAACCCTGCCCAGATCATCATATTGCGTGTCGTGGAAGTGGGGATGGCCTTAAAGATGATATACAGAAAGCCTAAGGTGAAAAGCAAGTTGTAAGGATCTGTGTCATACCAACCTAATGCACTACGTTTAAGAAAAACAGGGAGCATAGCAAAGTAAAATGTGCTGATTGCAACGACGGGGTAGGATAAGCCAAATAATCGTGCGCAAGCAATAAAAGCCCCGATGACAAAAAATGTTAACACCAGTGGTGTGATGGCGGCAGCTTCCATGAGTTTGATTGAGCTATTGAATATTTGTGCAATTTTGTAGACGATAAATCCAACATATGGGTGAAGGCTTAAGGGTTGCCAGAAACCAAATGGGGCGCCCATGTAGGTGTTGAAATATTGATGGCCTTTGATCACTTTTGCCATTTTCCCAGTGTTTAAGATGTTTTCTGTTAAGTTATAAAAATAAAAGGGGTCAGCCTCAAGCAAATACACATTATTTGGCAATCCACTTTGAGCAAACATGGCTTGATTTGTTTTCTCAATGGCGCGAGACAGGTTGCTTTTTTCTTTGCGCAATGTTTCGTTTAATTTCGTTGTCGCAATGTGGCTAGCTTCCTCGATGGACATTTGAGGATATTGCGCGTGAATTTGGGACAAAAAATTTTGTTTGAGGTTATAGACAACCGACATGGTTGCGGCTTCATGGGTGGGGGCCCAAATGTGGCCCCAGTGGGGAAAACAGCGGATGTAAATGCTTAATAGGCCAACAATAACCCAAATGCATAAAGCCCACCCCCAAGATTTTTGAAGATTTTTTAACATAGAAGGCATTATCCTAAAATTTCATTTATTGTCTACGGATATTTGAGAGTAAAGTTAAATATTGTTCGTGGATTTTGTCAGAAGCAATGCAGAGGCTAGAACGTTCTTTGCTTTGATGTTTACCCATCACCATTCCAAGTAACTTTCCTTGGCGGTTAAAGATAGGGCCGCCACTATCTCCTTGATATAAATTCAAGTTTGTTTCTATGAATTCTATTGTACCTTGTGAACGACTTTGAATCAGGCTTGTGATATTTCCTGATAAGATGCTGTTATTGTTATATTCAGATGATCCAATGGCAATGATAGGTTCTCCAATTTGCGCTAACGCTGAGTCTGCAAACTTAACAGGGCTTAGTCCGAAACCAGGATTGATTTTAAGGATACTAAAGTCGTGGTCGATAGATACATATAGCACTTGTGCGTTATAGCTTTTTTTGTTAGACAAGGTGATGATAATGCGTGGCGCATTCTTAATAATATGGGTGTTGGTGACGATTAAACCCTTTGCGTCAATGATGATCCCTGTACCTTGGCGGGTGTAGGCTACTTGTTTCTTGCCTTTTTTTGTCGACATGACCTTGGTATAAACGGTTTGAACGCTAACCAAAGATTTTTCTAAACGTTGCATTTGCTCTAAAACAGAGGGTCCGGCATGGCACACCTGCGGTACAAAAAATATACAAATAAGGCAGTAAATAATTCTTAACATTATTTTATTCTACCGTATAATAATCGCTTATGTCTAACCTTATTATACGTCCCTTTACGAAATCTGACACCCAAGCTGTTCGAGATATTTGTGCAGACGCAGCGGATAGGGGAGAGCGGGTTGAGAATTTTTATCCAGATAGGGAAAGCATTACGGATCTCTTGTGTGGCTATTATACCGACTATGAACCGCAGTCTTTGTTTGTAGCTCAACAAGATGGTCGTGTAGTTGGTTACATCATGGGTTGTTTTGATAATCGTCGCTATGGTTTGGCCATGACATGGATTATCATTCCTAAAGCATTGTTTAAAGCATTTAAGCGTGGCGTTTTCTTTCAGCAGCAATTTTGGGCATTAATCGCTGGTATGTTGCAGAATTGGCCGCGTTTATTTGCATGGCGCAAAGAATCATTTCATAGTCACGCTGGTCATTTTCATATTGGCATTGCCAAAGATTTTAGGGGACAGCATATTGGTCCTAAATTAATGGAAGCATTATCAACGTATGCCAAAGGTCAGCATGTTACATCCTTATCTGCGTCGGTGCATGATGGTAATATTTCTGCAGTTAAGTTTTTTGAGAAAGCAAAATTTAAAATCATTCAACGTTACCCCATGCGCATGTATCAGGGGGGTAAGTACGTTGATTATCAATCGCTCTTATATGTTAAAGAAATTTAGTCTAATCATTGTGTTATTGTTGGTCACCGTCGTGAATGCTTTGGCCGCAGATACTAGTATTCCTGAATTGACCTTGTCCCCAGATGATCGCATTTTGGTTTTAGCGCCACATCCTGATGATGAGGTTTTGGGTACGGCAGGCATTTTGCAAAGGGCTGTAAGCATGAATATCCCCGTCAAGGTCGTTTTCTTTACATATGGGGATAGCAATCAATGGTCATTTTTGCTCTACCGCAAGCACCCTGTTTTTATCCCCAAGGCGGTTGAGAATATGGGGCTTGTCCGTCGAGATGAAGCGATTTCAGCCGCAAGTATTTTAGGGGTAAAACGAGACGATTTAATCTTCTTAGGGTATCCGGACTTTGGTACCATGAATATTTGGTCTGCGCATTGGAATGATCGCAAACCTTTGCGTAGCATGTTCACCCGCGTTAAGAAGGTTCCGTATCAAGGGGCTTTAAGACCAGGAGCACCATATAAGGGAGAAGAAATCCTGCGTGATTTGCGTTCCGTCTTACATGCATTTAAACCAACCAAGATTTTTCTGTCACATCCTGCGGATCATAATGGGGATCATTTGTCCTTGTATTTGTTTACGCGGGTCGCTTTATGGGACGAAGGGATGGAGAACAATGTCGCGCTGTATCCATATTTAATCCATTACGTGGGTTGGCCTAAACCATTTGGTTTTCATCCAGAGCGCACCTTAAAGCCACCCGAAGCGTTTAGTAAAATTATTTCGTGGCAACAATTTACGTTATCAAAACAGGAATTTACTTTTAAGAAAGCTGCTTTACAAGCGCATAAAACACAATACACCTCCTCGCGCAGTTATTTATCGTCGTTCTTGCGTCAAAATGAACTCTTTGGAGATTTTCCAGTAATACGTTTGCATATCAATGAAAACTCTTCGGTATTTTCAACTAAATATAAATTTACCCCCAGCGCTGCGTTGCCTGAAGAATTAAGTCCTAAAGAAAAGTTAGCATTTGTTGGTATTGAATGGAAATTTGTGCGTTGGGAAGGGGACCATTTGTCTGTATCCATAGCCTTATCAAAGCCATTGGCCGCAAATGTGGAAGCCTCGATTTATATTTTTGGTTACCAAAGAAATGGGGATAAAACGCCCTTTGCTCAAATGCCAAAGATTAGGGTGAATTTGGGTGTTCTTAGTTATAATGTTTTTGATCAGGACAAACGCATCGACCAAGGCTCTGTTGAGATCAAGCGGAGTGCCAATGAGATTATCATTAATGTTCCTTTAAAATTAATTGGTAATCCTGACCGTATTCTAACCAGTGCGCGCACCTATTTGGATAATGTGCCGCTTGATAGTGCCTCGTGGATGGCTGTGGAGCTAAATTAAATGGATTTCTTTCATGCGATTATTCTAGGGATTGTAGAAGGGGTAACCGAGTATTTGCCTGTTTCTTCGACGGGGCATATGATCATTGCCTCACATTTATTGCATTTACCTGAAACAGAATTCTTAAAGACATTTGAAATTGCTATCCAATTAGGCGCCATTGTGGCAGTGTTTTCATTGTATTGGCGCACATTTTTATTAGATTGGGAAGTGGGGCAAAAAGTATTAGCAGCTTTTATACCTACGGCCGTCATCGGGTTTGTTGTTTATAAATTCGTGAAGCATTTTTTGATGGGGAATGTTTTTGTTGTTGTTCTTTCATTATTTATTGGCGGGGTTATCCTTATTGTTTTTGAAATGCTTCATAAAGGCAAAGAAGGTAAGACCAATCGATTAGAGGCCATTTCATACCCACAAGCCATTGTGATTGGTTTGTGTCAGTCTGTGGCTGTTATCCCAGGGGTTTCACGTTCTGCTGCCACCATCCTTGCTGGTTTAATGGTTGGGATAAGCCGACAGACAATTGTAGAATTTTCATTTCTACTTGCCGTACCGACGATTAGTGCCGCTGTTGCTTTAGATATCTTAAAAAGTTCTGCGAGCATTACTTCAATGCAATGGGGTTTATTGGCGGTAGGGTTTCTGGTGGCTTTTGTGGTGGCATGGGGCAGTGTGAAGTTCTTATTGAGGTTTATCAAACATAATGATTTTATCGTTTTTGGGGTTTATCGCATTTGTGTGGCTGTGCTTTTATTCTTTTTACTTTTAGGACATTTGTAGTAGAATTTCTTCTTTATTAATGAAAGGAATACCTTTTAACAGGTATCATAGGTTATATGAGTTTTATAGGTAAGTTAAAAAATACGGTTATTGGCAAGGCGCTTAATTTGCATGAGGGGGGCATCTTTCATCAGATGTCCTTGATTGCTTTCTTTGCGTGGGTTGGTCTTGGGGCGGATGGTTTATCGTCATCTTGTTACGGCCCAGAAGAAGCTTTCTTAGCGCTTGGTCAACATCAACATTTAGCTGTGTTTGTCGCTTTAGCTACGGTGATCACAGTTTTTGTCATCAGCGCTAGCTATTCTCAAATCATTGAAGTTTTTCCTTCAGGTGGTGGTGGATATCTTGTCGCAAGTAAATTGTTATCGCCTAATTGGGGGATGGTTTGTGGTAGTGCTTTGTTGATTGATTATTTGTTAACGATCACCATATCGATAGCTAGTGGAACGGATGCTTTATTTAGTTTTCTTCCGCTTGATTGGCAGCCTTGGAAGATACATTTTTCTGCATTTGCACTTATTTGTTTGATGGTGTTGAATTTGCGTGGTGTTAAAGAATCTGTACTACCGTTAGTTCCTATTTTCCTTACGTTTATTTTTACACATTTCTTTATTATTATTTACGCTATTAGTACGCATTTAATGGATTTTCCTCAAATGGGAGTGAATATTCATAATGATGTACAGTCTTCATTTTCAGAGGTTGGTTTTTGGGGATTGTTCTTTTTGATTTTACGGGCATATAGTTTAGGTGCAGGTACATATACAGGTATTGAAGCTGTTAGTAATGGCATGTCAATTCTAAGGGAGCCTAAGGTTAAGACTGGTAAGCGAGCGATGTTATATATGTCGTTATCTTTGGCCTTCACGGTCATGGGCCTCATGTTGGCATATTTGATTTACCAAGTCAGTCCTCAGCCAGGAAAAACACTCAATGCTGTAATGTTTTCAACCATTTCTCAGGGTTGGGGTACGAATGGCTATATCTTTGTGTTGGTTAGTTTAATTTCAGAAGCATTGTTGTTGTATATTGCTGCTCAAACAGGTTTCTTAGGGGGGCCAAGGGTTTTAGCAAGCATGGCGGCTGATCGATGGTTTCCGACGAAGTTTGGGGCTTTAAGTGATCGATTGGTCTATCAAAAAGGCATTTTGTTGATGGGCATTGCCGCACTTGTTGTTATGATAATGACCCATGCGTCAGTAAAATTTCTCGTTGTTTTATATAGTATTAATGTGTTTATCACATTCTGTTTATCCCAGTTGGGGATGGTGCGTCATTGGTGGATCTCGCGTAGTCGTAACAAAGAATGGGTTAAGAAGATTTTTATTAATGGTTTAGGTCTTTCGTGCACAACATTTATCTTGCTTTCTGTGACGGTGATCAAATTTCATGAGGGCGGCTGGATCACCTTACTTATGACGGGCTCTGTGGCTATGATCGCTGTTGCCATCAAACGCCATTATATTAATACGGCTAAGCAGCTAAAGCGTTTAAATCCTTTGGTTCAAGGGATTATGGCAACTAATGCCACGCGGCTTAAAGTTGATGGCCCAAGTGAGTTTGATCCGAAAGCTAAGACAGCGGTGTTGGTCGTTAATGGTTTTAATGGGTTAGGACTGCACACGCTATTTAATGTGGTCCGTTTGTTCGGCGATCAATTTAAAAATTATATTTTTATTCAAATCGGTGTTATTGATGCTGGAAACTTTAAAGGGCATGAAGAAGTAGAAGCCTTGCAGACAAAGATTGATGCGGAAAATCAACGTTATGTAGATTACATGCGTTCGGAAGGGTATTTTGCACAAAGCTATACAGCCACAGGCATTGATGTTATTTCCGAAGTTGAAAAATTAAGCATTGATGTGTCACAAAAATATCCTGGGGTTGTTTTCTTTGGTGGGCAGGTTGTTTTTGAGAAAGAAACTTTCTTTAATAAGTGGTTGCATAACTACACCGTTTTTGCCTTACAGCGTCGATTGTATAGTCATGGTGTGCCATTCGTCGTTATGCCAATTCGGGTGTAAGCATGGGCGGTAAATTAAAGTTAGATCTACATGACATCTTTAATAAAGGCTCAGAGATTGATGATGCTCTGCAAGATGTTGTTGATCAAGCTGTCACTAAAAAGATTGATATTGTAGAGATCATCCCAGGCAAAGGTAGCGGTCAGTTAAAGAAGAAAGTCATTCGCTTTTTAGAGCAGAAGCATATTAAGTCTTTATATCGGCGTTTAGAAAAAGACGATAAGAATTTTGGCCGCATCTTTGTTCACTTCTAAAATGAATAAAATCAAAGCATTCTTCCAAGGCATTTATCATCAAATCATCACCATGCATGATTCACCGCATCACATTGCGTTGGGTTTTGCGTGGGGAGTCTTCCTTGGTATTTTACCTTTCACAGGTGTTGTTGCTGCCGTCACAGTTGCTGCCATCTTCAAATTTAATAAAGCAGCGGCATTAATGGGGAGTTTGCTTACAAATGCTTGGCTTAGCATTGTGACCTTTGTGCTCGCAGGTAAACTTGGATGCATGATTTTAGGTCTTGATTGGGAGAAGATTTATCAACAGGCTAAAGATGTGATCTTTCATTTTTCTTGGAGCGCTTTGTTTAAGACGGCATCATTTCAAATCCTTTTGCCGCTTTTTTTGGGTTATGCGATTGTTGGTGCGTTATGTGGTTTTGTGTCATATTGGGTTATTTTGTTTATTTTAAAGAAAAACAATCCACGTTGAATTTTTCTTGTCTTTTTTTTCGCGTAGCGATATACTACCCGCACTATGTTAGATAATCGTCGTCATATACGTATTAGAGAAATCACCGATGTGCGTTGGACTGTCCTTGGCACAGAACTTTTAGGTGAAGGTAAGATTGTGAACATCAGCTCATCGGGTTTATTGCTTCAAACAGATAAGAATTATAATCCACATGTGCGCGGTAAGGTGTATGTGGATGCTGTTGGTGCAGATCCTTTGGTGTTTGGCCCTAAACGTGGTCGAGTGGTGTGGACCCGCCGTATAGAGAATGCTGAGGGGTTTCAATGTGGGGTTGAGTTTGAGAAAAATATGCCATTTGATTCACGCCTAGAGCAGTGGATAGATAAAAAGGCAGAGGAGATCTCACAAACAACCAATGCAAATATTTTAAGTCATTACGTTTAAAAGCTTACATCGTCATAGTAAAACAGGAGGAGCACGTGGCAGAATCAGTATTGAATCAGCAAGAGCAAAAAGATAATCAGGTCAATGATGGGCAACATCAGAAGAACACATTAAAGAAGATCATTGGCGGGATTTTAACCGTGATCATGGTGGCTTTAACGGTTTATGTTCTAAATATTCAAAGTCAGAATTATAACACACTCAATAAGAGCTCAGATTTGGCTAATGTTGCTCAAGCGCATCAAGCTGCCAATTACCGTGCCTATGTTAAACAATATAAAGAAACGAAAGTTGAATTAGAAGAGACAACAGAAAAGTTAGCACAAGTCACCAAAGACTTGGATCGTGTGAGTGGTGAATTAGCCACAGCGAAGAGCATGTTGACTCAAACACAAGATTTATTGACGTCTGCTCAGCAAGAGAATACTAAGTTAAAGGCAGATATTCAAGAATTAGAAGCGTTACGTAACGCTGAGAATGTAAGCAATATCGGTGAATTAGAAAATAAAATCAATTCATTGAAGAAAAAGAATGTGGAAGTGACAGACCAATTAAATTCTGTGAAGACTGAAATGCGTGCATTTGAAGCTGACTTTAATAATATGGAAGAAGGAAAGTCTTTATTAGTCTTATTCCAAAATAAATTGAAATTGGTTAAAAGTCGTATGCGTTATTTGAAGCAAGAGGCATATTTTGCTAAAGTCGCTGCTCAAAAAGAACGTGATCGTATTGAAGCATTAACTGGAAATAATGGGTTCCTAGTTAAGGATGGAGCACAGTCAAAGGGCAATGCCTCTAAAGGGTTCGCCATTGATGTTAAGATTGTTCCATAAGTAGTTGTGAGGCTAAACTTCAAGGCGTATGATGAATTTCTCATACGCCTTTTTTTATAGGGAGGAAATATGTCGTTAGAAGAAAAAATCAACCAAGATTATGTAGTTGCTATGAAAGAACGTAACAAAGAACTTTCTGCGATGTTAAGCTTTTTGCGTGCTGCTGTTAAGAATGTGAAGATTGATAAACGCATCGACGTTGTTCCTGATGAAGAAGTGATTGCGGTTATAAAGAAACAAGTCAAGCAGCGTCAGGATTCTATTGCGCAATTTACTAGTGGTGGTCGCCCTGAGCTTGCAGCGAAAGAAGCTGCAGAGATGGATATGTTAAAAGCATATTTGCCTGCGGAAATGTCAGCGGATGCTTTAAAAGTGATCGTTGAAGAGGTGATTAAGGCAACGGGTGCGACATCAATCAAGGATATGGGCCGTGTGATGAAAGATGTGCTGGCGAAGGTGGCTGGTCAAGCGGATAATCAAACGGTTGGGGCTTTGGTTAAGGAACGTCTGTCTAAGGTATAGGAGCATTAAACTTGCCGCGTAAAAGAAGAATTCTTTTCTCCGTTTTTGTTGTTTTGGCCATTGCGGTTCTCACCTTTGTGTTTTGGGTACGAGATCGTTATGTGGTACCTATTATAACGTATCATAATGTTTCAAATCAGCATGGTTTGTATTCTCTTAATAATGTGTCTCCGAAGTCATTTGCTTGGCAAATGAAATTTTTGAACAAGCACCGTTATAATGTGATAAGTTTTGATGATTATGTCCAAGGGATGAAGAAAGGCGTTGCTTTTGCGCGCAATACGGTGGTCATTCATTTTGATGATGGGTATGAAGATAATTATACCTATGCATACCCCATCTTAAAGCAGTACCAATTTCCAGCCAGTATTTTCTTAGTATCCGATAGTATAGGTAAAGATAATTTTCTGAAATGGGATCAAGTTAAAGAAATGGAAAGTTCCCGTATTGAATTTGGTTCACATACTCGTCGTCATGCGTATCTTCCAGAGTTAAATATTTCGAATGCTGTGGATGAAATTGCTGGCAGTAAACAGGTGATTGAAAAAAACCTTGGTCATTCGATAAAATATTTTGTTTATCCCTCAGGCGGATATACAGATGAGGTTAAAGGCATTGTGCAAACAGCCGGATATGAAGCAGCAGGGACAACAAATCGCGGCAGGGATATGTTTAACCGAGACCTGTTTGAATTAAATCGCATTCGTGTAAAAAATAAAGAAACAGCGTTAACATTTTGGGCTAAGTTGTCGGGTTATTATAATTTATTCCGCAAATCACGTTGCGGTGAGCATTGTGGAAAGGAAAAATATGCCGTATCGTCTTGATCAAGCAGGCGCATTTGAAATCACGGATTATAACCAAGAAAAAGTTTTTGCCAATTTCTTCCCAGGTGTTGCGGGTTTATACGGGATCCCCATGTGGGCTTTTTATATTAACCGAGGGCAGGGGATCAGCTCATTTGGCATTGAATCTAAAGATAAGAGCATTCTTGAATTTCAACCCGCCAATCGCGCGTATCGTTTAACATCAATTCAAGGTTTCCGTACTTTCCTAAAAGTTGGTCATGCATCGGCTCAAAAGTTTTACGAGCCATTTGCTAATCCTGTAGCAAGTCCTTATAAGATTAAGCAACGCATGATCATGCAAAGCCATGATTTAACCGTTGAAGAAATCAATAGCACCTTGGGGATTAAAACAACGGTCAATTATTTTACATTGCCACAAGAACCATATGCGGCTTTGGTTCGTCGTGTAACATTTGAGAATATTTCAAAGAAAGATCTGCAAATACAATGCATTGATGGTCTGCCGGCGCTCAATCCATACGGCCTCAAAGATTGGTTGGGTAAACATATCTCACGCACCGTTGAAGCATGGGTGGCCGTGCATAATATTGCTAAAAAGGCTCCGTTTTATCAATTGAAGGTAGAAGTGGCTGATACACCTCAAGTTACCCACATTCACGAGGGGAATTTCTATTTTGCCTTTGATGCGAGCACCAAAAAATTGTTGGATCCAATTGTTGAAGCTGCGTTGGTTTTTGGGCAATCTAGTGATTTCTTGGTTCCAGAAATATTTTTGAAGTCCGATAAATTTAGCGTT
The DNA here is from genome assembly GCA_964572155.1 of uncultured Planctomycetales bacterium. Taxonomy (GTDB): domain Bacteria; phylum Omnitrophota; class Gorgyraeia; order Zapsychrales; family Fredricksoniimonadaceae; genus JACQQW01. Next base: position 813,911 of record CAZNDZ010000001.1, read on the forward strand.
CCATTAAAACAACAAACGACCAACCGTACGCCCAGCGCTTTTGTTACCCAAGCGTTTAATTTAAAGTCGGGTAAAACACATCAGATCACCGCATTAGCAGGGTATGCGCATGACATGGATGAATTAAATCGTGTGGTCAAGCAAGCGACCAAATCAGATTTTATCGAAAATAAGTCCAAAGAAAATCAAGCCATCATCGACGATATCAAAGGGTATTCCTTGACGCACAGTGCGGCTAATAATTTTGATCAATATTGTGGTCAAAACTTCCTAGATAATGTGTTGCGAGGTGGTTTGCCAATATCGTTGCAAACAGCCCAAGGCCCTGTGTCGTTTAATGTGTATAGCCGTAAACACGGTGATCTAGAACGTGATTATAATTTCTTTACGCTGGCACCTACATTTTTATCGCAAGGTAATGGTAACTTCCGTGATGTGAATCAGAATCGCCGTAATGACATCTGGTTTAACCAAGACGTGAAGGATAGTTTGGTTATTAACTTCTATAATTTGATTCAAGCAGACGGGTACAATCCTTTGGTGATCAAAGGTTTAAGTTTCACCGTGTTGGAAGATGCACAGATCGACGCTATCATTAAAGAATTTTCCCCTCAAGGCAATTTGGCTAAGTTAAAGAGCATCTTAAAGAAAGGCTTTATGCCAGGTGACCTCTTAAAGCTCATTGATCGTGAAGTGCCGATCACTGGCAAGAGCGCAGATTTCTTAAGCCGCGTTTTAAGTGTTAGTCAAAAGCAAGAACAGGCGGATTTTGGGGAAGGGTACTGGAGTGATCATTGGACGTATAATCTAGATTTAATTGAAAGTTATTTGAGTGTTTATCCAGAGAAATTAAAAGAAATCCTTTTAGATAAGAAGGTTTTCTATTTCTATTTTAATGATGCGTACGTTTTACCGCGTGAGAAACGTCATGTGTTAACACCTTATGGTGTGCGTCAATATCATTCTTTAGCCGAGCATGATAAAACAGTTCAAGCCACGGCCAAGGGTCATCGCCTGCGTACCAAGGGTGGCTCAGGGGATATTTATCATACAAATTTAATGGTTAAGTTATTGGCCATGTTGGCTAATAAAGCAGCCACCTTAGATCCCAGTGGTATTGGCGTTGAAATGGAAGCCAATAAACCAAATTGGTATGATGCCTTAAACGGCTTGCCAGGGTTATTAGGTTCATCCATTAGTGAAACGTTTGAAGTAAATCGTTTGGCAAAGTTTGTTAGGAAAAATATCGACGCCTTGCGGTTAAACGATCATGAAAAAGTGACCATGATGGTTGAATTAGCGGATTTCATCGAGGGGTTGACCCACGTTTTAACCAATGAACACAATAGCCTAGAATATTGGAAGAAATCAAACAATCTCAAAGAACATTATCGCCGCAGCGTTCATTTAGGGATAGATGGGGCAGAGCGTCCATTAACGATCCTTGAGGTGAAGCATTTCTTAGATGGTGTTATTAAGAAGACATCCCAAGCCCTTAAGAATGCCCAAGATGACAAGGGTTTGTTTGCGACCTATTATTATCATGAAGTCACACAATATGAAGAATTAGATAAGAGCCATCATGGTGATCATCATGTCAGGGCTTTGGCGTTTAAACGTCATGACTTACCATATTTCTTAGAAGGTTTTGTGCACGCATTGCGTGTTATGGATCAAGCGGATGCGTCAGCTTTGTATCAAGCCATTAAGAAAAGTGCGTTATACGATAAACCTTTAGGCATGTATCGTGTCAATGCGTCATTGTCCAAGGAAACCGAAGAGATCGGCAGAACACGTATATTCCCGTCGGGTTGGTTGGAGAATGAGTCGGTGTGGCTGCATATGGAGTATAAGTATTTATTAGAATTGTTGCGCGTTGGTTTGTATGAAGATTTCTTTAAGGATGCCAAGCAATGTTTTGTTCCATTCCTTGACCCCAAACGTTATGGGCGCAGTGTTTTAGAAAATTCTTCGTTCATTGCCTCAAGTGCGCATGAGGATAAGAATCTTCATGGTCAAGGTTTTGTAGCCCGTTTGTCAGGTTCCACGGCGGAGTTTATTCATATTTGGTTAACGTTGTGTATTGGCAATAAACCATTTGTGTTAAATGCGGCAGGTCAGATTGAATTGCATGTAAAGCCCATTTTACCTGCATGGTTGTTTACAACGCAGGCGACGGAAGATTTTTCAAATGATACGTTTGCGTTTAAATTCTTAAACAAGACCATGATTGTTTATCATAATCCCAAACGTCAAAACACCTTTGGCAAGCAAGGTGTGCGCGTGCAAGAAGTTCATGTGTTGTATCATGATAAAAAAGAAGTTGTCTATAAAGGTGATGTGTTACCGTCGGCAATCGCATTGGACGTGCGTTCGCTTAAAGTGCAGCGCATGGATGTTATCTTAGGTTAAGTATGGCGAAACAAAAATTACGTGTGGGATTGATCAAGGGTGGACAGCTGGGTTTAATGCTCTTAGAGGCTGCCAAAGGATTCGATGTCCAAACCTTTGTTTTAGATGATGATCCCAATTGCCCGTGCCGCCATTTATGTGACAATTTTGTTCAGGGTGATTGTCAGAATTTTGATCAAGTGTTTATGTTTGGCAAATCGTTGGATTTGTTGACATTTGAATATGAGCACATCAATATCGATGCGTTAAAAGAATTACAGTCTGCGGGATTAACCATTTATCCGGATCCCAAAATCTTAAGTGTTGTTCAAGATAAGGGAACGCAGAAAGAATTTTATCGCACGCATGAAATACCCACTAGCCCATTTCATTTAATACGTTCAAAAGAAGAATTAAAGTCCTTAAAAGTTGCATTGCCCTTTGTGCAGAAGACGCGTAAGGCTGGGTATGATGGCAAGGGTGTATTAAAGATCAATACAAAAGCAGATCTAGATAGAGCATTTGATGAGCCTTGCGTTGTGGAAGAATTCATAGATTTTGAAAAAGAGATCGCGGTTGTGGTTGCGCGCAATCTCAAAGGTGATGTTGAAGTGTATCCGACGGTTGAAATGGTTTTTCATCCGGTTAAAAATTTAGTGGAGTTCTTGGCCAGCCCTGCTAATATCACGCCGGAAGTTCATATAGAGGCACGACGCATTGCGGTTGATTTGGCGCATCAGTTAGAAATGGTGGGGATCTTGGCGGTAGAAATGTTTGTGACTAAGAGCGGTAAGGTCTTGGTTAATGAAATTGCACCACGCGTGCATAATAGCGCCCATCACACTATTGAGGCCAATGTCACCTCGCAGTTCGAACAACATTGGCGGGCGGTGTTGGGCATGCCCTTAGGGTCGACGGATATAAAATCACCTGCTGTGATGGTGAATATACTTGGGGAAGATGGTTGCCAAGGCAAGGCGCGTTATGAAGGCATTGAAGATGCAAAGCAATTAGGCGACGTCTATGTTCATTTGTATGGCAAAGCCATTACAAAACCTTTTAGGAAAATGGGGCACGCAACCATTTTAGATGGTAAAATTGATAGGGCATTAACAAAAGCGCGGTTGGTCAAAGAAATCATCAAAGTAAAGGCCTAATATGAGTAAACCACAAGTCGCGATCATCATGGGTAGCCAAAGTGATTTAAAAATCATGGGTGGAGCTGCTGAAATCTTAGAAAGTTTTGGCGTTGCTGTTGAAGTGACGGTTGTCTCAGCACATCGCACGCCAGCACGCATGTATGATTATGCAACCAAGGCGCAAGCGCGTGGCATTAAAGTGATCATTGCTGGTGCAGGTGGTGCAGCGCATTTGCCAGGGATGGTGGCGTCATTATCGACGATGCCTGTGATTGGCGTTCCTGTCTTGCTTAATAATTCATTAAATGGTTTAGACGCATTATTATCGATCGCTCAAATGCCTGAGGGTATTCCTGTTGCGACTGTGGCGATCAACGGGGCAAAGAATGCCGGCATCTTAGCAGCAGAAATCATTGCCATTAACGATCAGAAGGTTGCCCAAAAGTTGATTGTTTATAAGAAACAATTAAAAACAAAAGTAGAAAAAAGCGTGAAGGAAATTGCCGCCAAGGGTTATAAGGCTGTGCGTGCTTTAAAATAATTATGTTTTCAGATTCTCACGGGATATCTTCCCATACACATATTCGCCAAGATGTTCGTTTTTTAATGGGGTTGTTGTCGGACATCATTAAAGAGCAAGAAGGTGAAGAATTGCTCTTGAAGATCGAGCAAATCCGCACATTGGCTAAAGAAATTCGTCATACACATAATCCATTGTTGGTGGAGTCTCAAAAGAAGCTGATTGCATCGTTGACGCTGACCGAAAGTTATCACGTGGCGCGCTCCTTTACGATTTATTTTCAATTGGTTAACATCGCCGAGGAAGTGCAGCGTATCCGTCGGTTAAGAGACTATGATAAGAGTGAAGATGTGTTGCAAGACATGTCCTTGCGCAAACTTTTCAAAGAATTGATGGAAGATGGGTTTACACCGAAGGAAATTACAAACTTTATTTCAGAAAGTGATATCCAGCCTGTATTAACAGCGCATCCAACAGAGGCAAAACGAAAAACCGTGTTGGATCATTTGTTCTTTATTTCCGGACAGCTTATCCAATTAGATCGTCCTGATTTGACTTATTCCGAGAGAGATTATCTAACCAAAAACATTAAAGAGACGTTGGAGATTTTATGGCAAACCTCAGAAGTGCGTAGCCGCAAGGTGGAGGTTTTAGATGAGGTGGATCAAACGCTATATTATTTTGATCGCACCATCATCATGTTGATTGCTAATATGCATGAAAAAATTCATCGTGAATTTCATCGCTTAGGTGTTGAGATTGATGAGGAGCTTAAGCCGTTTTTGCATTTTGGTTCATGGGTTGGTTCTGATCGCGACGGTAATCCTAATGTGACAGCAGAAATCACCAAGACCGTTGCACGCAAACAGAGGCAAGTGATCATTAATTTTTATCTAAAGCAAATCGAAGGTTTCATTAAGAAATCTAGCCAGTCAGACCAGTACATTGATTTTACTAAGAAGTTTTATGATTCATTAGAACGTGATCGCGCGCTGATGCCTGATTTAGCGCATGATTTAAATCGGTATGAGACACAAGAACTCTATCGTAAGAAGTTTTCTTTTATTCACCGTCGATTAACCTTGGTTTTGATTGATGCCAAGGCAGCGTATAAGAATGCGGATGAGTTCATTGAAGATTTAGAGATTGTAAAAGAGAGCTTATTAAAACATAAGGGGATGTTGGCCGCTAATGGTGATTTAAAGCGCTTGATCATTCAGGCCAAGACCTTTGGTTTTCATTTGGCACGTTTAGATTTCAGAGATCATTCTGGGAAATTACGTAAGACCATCACGGAACTATTTAAAGGTGAAACCACACAAGCAGAATTATTAGATGCTTTAAATGAAAAAGTAGTTCGCAAATGGCCGCATGTGACAAGTAATGAGGCGAAAGATATCCTCGAACAAATGGCTATGTTTCGATTCCTCAAAGAAAAATTTGATCCTAATATCGTTGATGCGTATATCATCAGCATGACGGAATCTGCGTGGGATATGTTGGCTTTATTTTATTTGGCCAAACGCGAAGGCATCATTGAAATTGCTCATAAACGTGTCAAAGTAGCCAATATGGGGCTGGTCCCTTTATTTGAAACCATTCATGGTTTAGAGACGGCACATGAGGTGATGGAGGGATTATTTAAGATCCCTATTTATCGTTCTTATTTGAAAGCCCGTGGGGATGTGCAAGAGATCATGTTGGGTTATTCCGATAGTAGCAAAGACGGTGGTTATTTAGCCGCGAATTGGAATTTGTACATGGCTCAAAAAAATCTCCATAAGGTCGCCGAGAAATATGGCATTAGTTTGAAATTCTTTCATGGCAAAGGCGGCACCATTGATCGTGGTGGTGGTGAGTCACATAAAGCCATTTTAGGTCAACCATATTCAGCAAGTGAAGGCCGCATTAAGTTAACAGAGCAAGGCGAAGTTGTTTCTCAAAAATATGCCAACTCCATGGTAGCAAAGCGCAATTTGGAACAACTGATTTCGGCGGTTGTGACGGCGAATTTAGTGACCAATAAAGAAATCAAACATAATGCTAAGATTAAGGTATGGGAAGAACGACTAAAGCATTTGTCATCGAGTTCTTTTACCTTTTACCGTAATCTTGTCTTTGGTACACCAGGCTTCTTAGATTTTTATCATGAAGCAACGCCCATCAATGTCTTGAAGATCACCAAGATTGGGTCTCGTCCTTCAGCGCGCGGTAATCTACGTTCGTTTGAACAATTGCGGGCGATCCCGTGGGTATTCTCGTGGGTGCAATCGCGTTATATCATTTCTGCATGGTATGGGGTGGGGGCTGCGTTACGTCAATATATTGATGATAACCCAGAAGATGGTTTAGCACAATTGCAAGAAATGTATCGCCAATGGCCCTTGTTTAATTCCATGATGCATAATGTGCAAGCGTCACTGGCTAAAACAGATTTATATATCGCGCAGTTGTACGCCGATATTGTGGAAGATGAAACCTTGCGTGCAAAAATCCATACGATGATTTCCGACGAGTATGAACGCGCCTTAAATGTTGTCTTAGAGATCACTGAACAACAAGAGTTGTTGGATTATCACAAGGTTTTGCAAGAATCGATCAAATTGCGTAATCCTTATGTTGATCCACTAAACTACATTCAGGTTCATTTCTTAAAAGAACAAAGCAAGTTATCCGCCACATCCGATACCAAGCGTGCCGCCATCGATGAAATCCTACTGTTGACGGTCAACGGCATCGCTTCGGGTATGAAAAGTACGGGTTAGCCGCGTTAAAAGAAATTTTGGCTTATATAGTATTTATATTCTATACTTTCCGTGTGAAATCCCCCTATAAGAAGCTTATTGCAATTGTGGTTATTTTAACTTTTTGGGCATCGCTATTTGTCCCACAGCAAGTCCATGCCCAATTAAGCTTACCAGCACCCGGCACCATGGTGTCGCTTAGCCCTTCATTTCATCCGCCCGTCCTCAAAGGCATTAAGATTAATCCCAATGATCCTTTAAAGTTTGATTTCATCCTAGATAAAGGTTCCATAGAGACGCGATTGATCGCGTCTCAAACAACAACTTTAATTAAATACTTTTTGGCCGCATTAACAATCCCAGAACAAGACCTTTGGGTTAACTTAAGTCCGTATGAAAAAGACCGCATTGTGCCAGATTCTTTTGGTCAAACCGAAATGGGCAGAGATTTATTAGCCCAAGATTATTTGCTCAAACAAATCACGGCATCATTGGTTTATCCCGAAGGGGATATTGGCAAAGCATTTTGGAAAAAAGTTTATGCGTCATCCTCGACAAAAGATGTCCCAATCAATGCATTTAACAAAGTTTGGATTGTGCCTAATAAGGCCGTTATTTACGAAAATACCAAAGCAGGTACGGCTTATGTTATTGAATCTTCGTTAAAAGTTTTAACCGAACAAGATTATCTTGCCAGCACTAAGAATAGTATTAAAACGAATAATAATCAAATCGTTAAAGATGTGGTGCTCCCGCAATTAACCAAGGAAGTCAACGAAGGGGCAAATTTTGCCAAGCTTCGTCAAGTCTACAATGCGCTCATCTTGGCCACGTGGTACAAAAGAAAAATCAAAGATAGTATCTTTTCAAAAACATATGCCGACCAAAACAAGATTAACGGCATAGCGATAAGCGACCTTAAAGAAAAACAGAAAATCTATGAACGTTACTGTGAAGCTTTTAAAAAAGGCGCATATAACTACATCAAAGAAACACCGATGCCTGACGGGACAATGGTTCCAAGGAAATATTTCTCAGGAGGGGTAGTCCTAAAATTTGGCAACAATGATTTCGCCATGGTTGATCATATTTCGGGAGAAGTGAAGGGAGATTTTGCACAGGTTAGCGTTGCATTGAAGTGGTTAAAGAAAATATTTGGTTCAAATACAAAAGGGATGTCGCAGCTAGAAATAAAGTTGATTGGCGATAATCCATTAAAGAAACAGGCGATTGAGGCGATATTGCAACGCATCGAATTGGGGAATTTAGTTGATAAGCAACGTCTAAGAGAGCTTGTGAGTATAGACCCAGAACATATTGCCATGGTCATAGACCCAAGAAATTATTCTGAAGCGATTCCATATAGTGCCGATTTTGTAACCATGGTGATAGGTAATGGCAAGGCTTTGGCTCAAGTAAGTCTAAGTCATGTCGGGATGGATTTCTTTCAGTCGGATGAAGGCGTTTTAATATTAAAAGAATTAGGCATGGGCATAATTTGGAAGACGCAGTTTGATCAGAATAAGGCAGTGATTCCAAATGTGGTCAATTTTTATTCTGTGCAAGGCATTAATAAGATTATCACGGAGAATGCAGAATTTTTAAAACGTTATGGATATCGCGTTCAAGGTTTTATGGGGCAAGCTGACATTGAGCGTTTCATCACGTTATTGCTTATTAGTGATTCAGCGCCACAACATGAATCGTCGATAAGCGCATTGTTTTACGGTTATCCTCGCGAGGCTGTAGAATCGTTTATGAAGCATATACAAACCATGTACTCCTTTCGAGACGCAATAAGAAACATATTCCCAATATATTTTCATAAAATCAAAGGCATTCATCCATTTGCCAAATTTGCCATCACCAAGGAGTCGTTTTTACCAGCCATGAAAAAATTAGAGGAGCGATATCGCGGCATTGATACCGTCTCAGCTGCATTAAGATATTCAAAAGATACAGATCAAGCGCAGATGGTTAAAGGGGTTTCATTAACGATAGAAGAGGCGAAGGCTATTAAGGTTTTAAGAAATATTTTGTCTAAGAATCAAAATGATATTTTATCGATTGGCGGCACGTCTGATGTTTTCTTTAATCGCATACGTTTTGAGCTTATTTTTGGTTTATTAGGTCAACACGTCGATGTTTTTCAGCCAAGGAAAGCATATTACAAGCAGTGGCAAAGAGATTTAAAGACGAGGGATTGGCAGAAGGTAAAAGATAATGTTTCGTTATATGAGGAGCCCTTTAGAAGCAACAGTCGCATAAATCCAAAAACTAAGTCAGTTGCTGTATTGATGAGTGTTCTTTCTGATCCTGAAGTAGCGGATTGGATAAAACAACGGTTGTTACAAAATGTATTAAATGTACTTCAAGAAAATGGGGTGTTGATTGTTGGTTGGTATAAAGATCGGAAGATCAGAGATCGTGAATTCCAAGATACCAAACGCATACTAGATTGGTTTGTCGAAAGAGGGTATACCTTTACGCTTGATACAGAACATCAGATCACAAGTTCCATGCATGAGATACAAATTTATCGTGTCACAGGGCAGCGTATAGGTTTCTTTCGATACTGGGCAAAGAGGTTATTTAATCAGCCTGTTGATCAAGCGATCCCAATTAGATTAAATGAAGCCTCGACTGATGAGATTAATTTCATCCGTGAGATGTCGTCGTTAAACTTAAGAGATGGTTCAAATATTGCAGCCATAGGTTCAACTAATGGGAAAGAAACGCATCTTCATGAAAAACAAATTCGAGTTCCAGAAGTTTTTGCGTCGATGGGGCATCATGTGGACGTTTTTCAACCAGAAACATTTGGTGCAGATAAGTGGGAAACAGCAAAAGCTGCTGCAAATAGGCCTAAATATTTCAACAATATAACCATTCACCGAAAATCCGTTGGTTATAACGGCGTGCTTCCAAAAGATTCAGTGTCGGTTGCTTTTCTAGATGCTGTCTTATCAGATCCTTTTATCATGGCTACAGAAAGAAATGGGTTTGCTTTGCTAGGATCTGTTATGGAGGCGATCAAGGATAAGGGCTATTTGATGGTTGGTTGGTATAAGAATGATCCCACGGATTCTGAGCGAAGAGACACCTATTACTTTTTAGATTTGATTAGAAATCGTGGATATCATTTACAGAAATTGCCAAATAAGATAAGTAGCGAAGCACATCAAATAGAGGTGTACCGTGTGATCAAAGATCATGCGCAGAGTTCTTTGGTTAATGGCGTGCGTTTAGTTCAATACGCTCTTGCAACTGATGTTGCCCAACACGTCGCACGTCGTATGGCAGATGTGATTAAAGCAAATAATGAGTTGGGTCGAGAGACGCGTTTTATTACTCCGACGGGTGGGACCTATGAGGCGGTGTATCAGCAATTGATTGCGATTATTGAGCAAGAACAGATCGATTGTTCACGGTTAATCACGTTTAATATGGATGAATATATTGGCGTTGCAGATGAGCAAAGTTATCGGCATTACATGGAGCAGAATTTATTTAGCGCCTTAGAGCGATTTGGCTGGAAGAAAGCAAATGGGCATGTGTTAAATGGTAAAACCGTTAACATAGAGGATGAAGTAAATGCCTATGAAAAAGCCATTCGTGACGGTGGGATTGATTTAGCATTAGGTGGCATCGGCCAAGATGGCCATATCGCGTTTAATGAGCCGATCATCCGTGTTGGAACAACTGGGGTCACCTTTGAACAAGCGCGCGATTTTAATGAGTTTGTCCTCGATGTTCCAGAAAGTCAACGCGCTGCTATTATCCAACAAATTCATGATCAGCGTAGAAAAGCACGAGAAATTGAATCTTTAAAAAGTTATTTAGCTTCTAAAATTTTTGGTAAAGATGTGACAGGTTTAGCGGCAAGGCTGAAAGATCAACCGATAAAGATTTATACAGATTCAAAAGAAATATCAAACCTACAAACACGCCATGTGCAACTAGCCCTACAAACCATCATCGACAATAGCCGCTATTTCCCCGATGCCAATCAAATGCCAATAGAGGCGCTTACCATTGGCATTGCCACGATCAAGATCGCCAAGGAAGTTATGATTGCGGCCACAGGTTCAAATAAGGTGGATGCGCTGATGGCTGCTCTTAAGAAAGAACCATCGACGGAGGTTGCGGCTTCGCAGTTAAGGGGTCATGAAAATGTAGCTTTCGTGGTTGATTTTAATTTGACCGAAGAAATACATGCGCGTTTGATTAAATACATGTTACATCAGGAAGAATTTGATTTAAAAGAAATCATAGCCTATGGCAAAACCTTAGGGCTAGATCAAGGGGAATTATTCAAGACCATTGAACAGTTAACAAATCAAAAAGCGTTTATTCGAGAGCCTCAAAAAGATCCACATCGATGGACATCATTTCTTCCCATTTTTAGACGGGATGGTACTTTTACAGGTAAGGTCAAAGATTATTGGGCGACGGGTAGAGACGGGGATTGGTACAAGGCAAGTTGTGTTTTTCTCCAGAGTCAATCAGGGAAATTATTGCTTCAGATCCGTAAGGATGGAACGCTTGATATTTCCATTGGTGGTGCTGTGGATATTGGTTTTGATGAAGAAAGCACGGCCATTAAAGAAGCACGGGAAGAATTGGCGTTAGATATTAAAAGCAAAGATTTAAATCAAATCAAAGGTTCTAGTAATGGTTCGATCATCGAGCCTGTTGATGAATACGTTATATTTAATTTTTTTCATGTTGCTTTGACGCGGGCTAAAGAGAATTCTTGGAGAAAAAATGTGGGGCATGTGGTGATGTCATGGGACGATTTTTTACAAGGCAAGACGCGCGTATTAAATGATGAAGTTTCGGGCATTGTTGAAGTTCAAGCCAAAGAGCTTATTGACTACTACTTCAAGGATCCAAAAAACCAGATAAAGTTTGCACAGGGTTTAAAAGCTGCATTGGAAGATCAAGATGTGCGTTCCTATCTTAAATCCATCGATCCTGCACAAATAGGGCAAATGGCAGAGCGTCTGACGCCAGGTGGTATCGACCTAAATGCTTCTAAGATGAATGTTGAGACGCATAATGCTGGTGAGGCCATGAAGTTGGGCGTTGACCCAGTGCTTTTGAAGCAACTTCAAGAGGCTGGAGGGTTTATGCCGGTTATCCTGAAAATCCAGCCTTTGGTGGATGTGAAGGCCTTTTTGGGTGTGAGCGGTTAAGTATTTTTTCCTATCCTAAAGCCCCTGCTTTGTGCTAGAATAACCCCTTCCTATGAATAAATACTATAATATTATAAATAAATTTAAGTCCAAAAGGCTTCTCGTTATTGGGGATCTGGTGTTGGACCAGTATATCAAGGGGTCAGTTTCCCGCATTTCTCCGGAAGCGCCGGTGCCCATTGTGGTTCAACAAGAGTCTTTTTTCACCCCAGGGGGCGCGGCTAATGTGGCCAATAACCTAAGTAGTTTAGGCGCGGATGTGACCTTGATTGGTAAGGTTGGGGATGATATTGAAGGCGCTATTTTAAAACGGGAATTAAGCCATCGTAAGATTCATACCAACGGCATTTTCATGGATGAAACCATCCAGACCATATTTAAGACCCGCATCATCGCCCAACATCAACAAATTGTACGTTTGGATCGTGAGACGGTTGGTGTCACCAATGATGAGCTTTTTAAAACCAAGATTGTGCCATTTTTAAAGAAGAATTTTACCAAGTATGATGCGGTGATTATTTCTGATTATGGCAAAGGCATGATTGATATGGGGCTCATGGCAATGGTTCATGAGTTGGCCTTGCAACATAAAATTCCCGTCGTGGTTGATCCTAAATTTGAAGATTTGCGTGCTTATGGTGTTGTGACCTGCATCACACCCAATAAAAAAGAAGCAGAAACAGCCTTGAAGGCGATCACAGAAGCGGCACGCAAAACATTTGGCGTTGTATCCACACGGTTGGATAAAAAAGAAGAGATTGAGAAAAACGGCCAAGGGTTATTGGCTTACTTAGGCATTGAATCATTGCTCATCACCTTAGGTGAGCATGGCATGTATTTATTTGAACATGATCGCAAACCTTTTCCCATTGCAACCCGCGCCCAGGAAGTTTTTGATGTTAGTGGTGCAGGGGACACGGTGATTTCTGTTTTTTCTCTAGCACTAGCAGCCAAGGCTGATCGTCGCAATGCAGCCGATATTGCTAATTATGCCGCCGGTGTGGTTGTTGGTAAAATGGGGGCAGTTGCCATTGAACCTGATGAGTTAAAGCAGGCGGTTAAAGCATCATGAGAACCATTGGCGTCATCCCTGCACGCATGGCCTCAACGCGTTTTCCAGGGAAAGTTTTAGCCAAGATAGGCGATCAAACCATGATCGAACGGGTTTGGCGCAAGGCAAAAGCGGCGACAAAATTAGATGATGTCTTAATAGCGTGTGATCACGACGATGTTTTAAAGACAGCCAAGAGTTTTGGCGCACGGGCGGTGATGACAGATCCAAATCATCCCTCGGGTTCTGATCGCATTGCACAGGCCATTTCAAATGAGGTTTGTGAGATTGTCATCAATATTCAAGGTGATGAACCTTTTATTGATACAGGTGTGATTGATGCTTTAGCAGGGGCATTGCAAGCAGATGCGAAAATTAGCATGAGCACGGTGATCAAGCCCATTGCCTCCGATGAAGAATTTCTTAACCCTAATGTGGTTAAATGCGTCATTGATGAACAAGGCTTTGCATTGTACTTTTCACGCGCACCTATTCCCTATAAACGAGATGCGCAATCAGCGACGATCAAACGCTACAAACATTTAGGTATTTACGCGTATCGTAAAGAATTTTTATTGCAGTATAAAGATTGGCCTAAGTCGAGTTTAGAAAATTGTGAGCAACTTGAACAATTACGGGTTTTAGAAAAGGGCTATCGCATTAAGACCGTTGAAACACATCAAGAGTCGATTGCGATTGATACACCCGCAGATTTAGAAAAGGCGCTTCTATGGTTACAAAAACAGTCAAATTAAATAACAATGTTCATTTTGGTGGCAAGCATCCGTTTGTTTTGATCGCAGGCCCCTGTGTTATTGAATCCCCAGACAGTGCCTTTAAAATTGCACAAACATTAAAGGCCATCACCAAAAAGTTAGGGGTTGCCTTTGTGTTTAAAGCCAGCTACGACAAGGCGAATCGCACGTCCATTCATTCATTTCGCGGTCCAGGCATCGTCGAAGGTTTAAAAGTATTGGCGAAGATCAAAGAAAAGTTAGATGTGCCGGTGGTGAGTGATGTTCATTCCGTCGAGGAAGCAACGATTGCCGGAGATTTCTTAGATATCATTCAGATCCCCGCGTTCTTATGCCGTCAAACAGATTTGATTGTTGCTGCTGCCAAGACCGGTAAGATTGTTAATGTTAAGAAGGGTCAATTCTTGGCACCGAGCGATGTGAAGGGTATTATCAAGAAAATGGAAGAAGCGGGTAATAAGAAATTATTATTAACAGAGCGTGGGTCGAGCTTTGGTTACAATACCTTGATCACTGATTTTAAAGGCATGTGCGCCATGCGAGAATTAGGTTATCCTGTTGTGTTTGATGCAACCCATAGCGTGCAAAAGCCAGGTGGGTTAGGTCATGCCACTGCAGGGGAGAGTCAATATATCCCTGCATTATCCAGAGCCGCGGTTGCTGTTGGGGTGGATGGTTTATTTATTGAAACGCATCCAAATCCAGCAAAGGCTTTGTCCGACGGGCCTAATATGTTGCCCTTAAATAAAATGGAAAGCTTACTCAAAGATTTAATCGCCATTAATAAGGTGGTCTTAAAATAACATGTTAAAACGCGCAAAAGAAGTCATCACGATTGAAGCCAATGCCATCAAAGCGCTTTTAAAAAAGCTCGATGGTAATTTTGCAACGGCGGTAGATTTGATCGCCAAGTGTTCAGGGCGTGTGGTTGTTTGTGGCATGGGCAAGACGGGCATCATCGGCCGCAAGATTGCTGCCACCTTATCATCGACCGGAACGCCGAGCGTCTATTTGCATAGTGCTGAGGCTGTTCATGGTGATTTAGGGCAAGTGACATCTAAAGATATTATCATCGTCATTTCACAAAGCGGCGAAACCGAAGAAACAGTGCGTTTGTTGCCTGCGGTTAAAAAGATTGGTGTTAAGACTATTGCCATGACAGGCAATTTAAAATCATCTTTGGCGAAACATAGCGACGTGGTGCTAAATACATCTGTTGCTAAAGAAGGTTGTCCATTAGGGTTAGCGCCCATGGCATCGACGACAGCAACCTTGGCCCTAGGCGATGCCTTGGCTGCATGCTTGATTGATCGTCGAGGATTTAAAAAAGAAGATTTTGCCTTTTATCACCCAGGCGGTAGTTTGGGGCGACGTTTATTATTGAAGGTTGAAGATATCATGCGCACAGGTGCAGGTTTAGCCTTGGTTAAGCCGACGATGAAAGTCAAAGACGTCTTATTGGCCATCACCAAAGCTCGCAGCGGTTGTGCGTGCGTGGTTGATGCCAAGGGTCACTTGGTCGGGTTTTTTACAGACGGTGATTTGCGTCGACATTTGAATGAAGGCGCTTTGGTTTTATCGCAACCTGTTGAAGGGATCATGACCAAAAAGCCAACATCCATCACCAAAGATAAATTAGCTGCGGCAGCGTTTGATATTTTAAAAACCCGTCGTATTGATGAGTTGCCTGTTGTTGATAAAACCAATAAGGTGGTCGGATTGGTGGATGTTCAAGATTTGCTTAAAGCAGGTTTGGTATGAACACCGCGGCTCTAAAGAATATAAAAGTCTTGGTCATGGATGTCGATGGTGTATTAACCGATGGTAAGATCATTGTTGATAGCAATGGTGTTGAGTCAAAAAATTTTGATGTTCAAGATGGCTTAGGGATTGTCTTGTTGCATCAATGTGGGATTAAGACAGCGATCATTTCAGCACGTCAAAGTGAAGTGGTTAAGTTCCGTGCTGGTGATTTAAAGATCGATCAAGTTTTTGTAGGCGTGTATCCAAAGATGAGTGCCTATGAAGAAATGCTTAAGAATTTAAATGTCAGCGATAGTGAAGTATGTTTTATCGGTGATGATGTTGTTGATTTAAAAGTTTTACGCCGTGTTGGTTTTGCTGTGGCGGTTGATAATGCCGTGTTTGAAGTTAAAAAAGCAGCACATTATGTCACAAAGAAGCGTGGCGGTAACGGGGCAGTGCGGGAAGTTGTGGAGTTAATCTTAAAGGCCAAGGGCCAATGGACAAAAGAGCTATATGAACATTAAAACATGCATGTTGATAATGTTGTTGCTTTTAAATGTGTCGTTGGTTGTTGCTGATGATAGTGGTCCAACGCAGCAATTAGAAGGCTTTAATTTGAATGGTTATACGACGGGTGGGAAAAAGTCTTGGGAAATTAATGGCGATAAAGCAGACATCACGGATGAAAGCATTAAGGTCACCAATGTCAATGCCAATATGTATGATAAACAGAATGCAAATTTAAAATCAAAGAGTGGGGTCATCAATAAGGTTAACGGCGATGTGCATTTGCAAGATGATGTGGTCTTAACATCTGACCGTGGCACCACCATGACAACCGATAGTTTGGATTGGAGCCGAAACAATGATTTGGTTAAGACCGATGACAAAGTGACCATTCAAGATGAGAAGGGTACATTGACGGGAACCGGGTTAACTGGTCATCCAAACTTAAAGAAGGCGCAATTAAATGAAGATGTGACAGCAACAATCAAAGCAGGGCAATCTACGGCTTTATCTGGTTCTTTGGTGCAAATCACCTGTGATGGGCCAATGGAAGTTGATCAGCAAAAAATGAATGCGGTGTTTAATAAGAATGTCGTTGCGCGTGAATTACAAACAGGGCGTCAGCTGCAAGCAGATAAGATGACCATTTGGTTTGATGACAAAAACAAGAAGTTAAAGAAGGTTGTTTGTTCTGGCCATGTGATCGCCACCCAAGGCAACAATTCAACATATGCCGACGAGATGATTTATACCGGCGATGATGAGAAGTTGATCATGACAGGGAGGCCTAAATTGATTTTTGATACAGGCACTGAAGGCAGTAATAATTTGTTCGATAAGATAGGTCAATAATCATGCGTTTATTGGAAGCAAAGAATCTGGTGAAAATTTATGGCGGCCGTAAGGTTGTCGACGGGTTAACCATATCTGTTGGCCGTTCTGAAATTGTGGGGTTGTTAGGCCCCAATGGCGCAGGGAAGACCACGGCGTTTTACATGGTTGTTGGCATCGTTGCGCCCGATGAAGGACAAGTGATTTTTGACCAAGAGGACATTTCCAAAAAACCCATCCATGAGCGCAGTCGTCTAGGGATGGGCTATTTGGCGCAAGAAAGTTCGATCTTTCGCAAGTTAACTGTTGAGGAAAATATTTTAGCGGTTTTAGAGACCTTGCCCATTAGTCCGCAAGAACGCAAGCGTCGCCTTGAATCGCTTTTAGAGGAACTCAATATTTCACATTTGGCAAAATCAAAAGCATTTACGTTGTCCGGCGGAGAACGCCGTCGTTTGGAAATCACCCGTGCGCTGGTGACCAACCCATCGTTTTTATTGTTGGACGAACCTTTTTCCGGCATTGATCCGATTGTGGTTGCTGAAGCGCAAGAAATCATCAAAGATTTAAAGAAGCGTGGTTTAGGGATTTTGTTAACCGATCACAATGTGCGTGAAACCTTGTCGATCACCGACCGTGCGTATCTGGTTGCTGACGGCAGGATATTGATTTCAGGTACTGCCCAAGATCTCATCAATGATCAAAAAGCCCGCAAGATTTACCTAGGCGAAAAATTTAGCATGTAACCCTCCTTCGCTCCAAAACTTTCGTTTGGGAGCTATGGCGGGTAAACCAACAACAGAAATGGAGTCCAGTATCATGAAAGTCGAAGTTAAAAAAGTAGATGCATTACGTCGTGAATTATCCATTGAAATCCCTCGTGAACGTGTGACTGTTGCGATGGATGAAGTTTATAAAGAAATCGGCAAATACGCCAAGGTCAAGGGTTTTCGCCCAGGGAAGGTGCCGCGCAATTTATTGGTGAGCTCCCATGGCAAGATGGCCCAAGAAGAAACGATTAAGAAATTAATCCCAGAAGCCTATCAACAAGGCTTGGTTCAAGAAAAATTAAATCCAATCGATTTGCCAGAAATCACCGACGTGGCTTTAAAAGATGGTGTGTTAACATTCAAGGCAGCGCTTGATATTCGTCCTGAAATCAAGACCGGTGATTATAAAGGCATTTCTGTAACACCCATTAGCACCAAGGTGACGGAAGAAGATATTAATAAGACATTAGAGTTTTTCAAGAAGGGCCGTGGGGATGATAAGGAAGTCACCATTGACGATGCCTTTGCGCATGGCATGGGCTTTCCGTCACTTGAAGAATTCAAAAAAGCGCTGACACGCCAATTGGAATTTGACAAGGATCGCCAGAACCGCATAGAACTAGAAAATCAAATTGTTGACCACTTGTTAAAACATGCTAAATTAATTGTTCCTCAATCGCTTGTTAAGCGCCAATTTGAATACCGTTTAAATGAAACACTGCGCCGCTTGAAATCCCAAGGCATGGGGGATGAAGAGCTAAAGACCAAGCAAGAAGAAATTGCCAAGAATTTAAATGAAGTCGTTGAACGCGATGTAAAAATCTTTTTAGTCTTAGAAGAAATCGCGAAGATCGAAAAAATTGAAATCACCTCAAAGGAAGAAAGTTTACCGATGAAGGTGATGGAGCTGTTATTAAAAGAAGCAAAGTGGGAACCAGCTAAAGATGTGAAAGAAGTCAAAGAAGCGAAAGAATCTAAAAAAGATAAGAAATAATCGTTTATACAAAAGGGAGAGATCATATGGCACAATCATCGCTGTTAGTTCCAATGGTTATTGAAAAATCATCACACGGTGAGAGAGCGTATGACATTTACTCCCGTTTGCTTAAAGAGCGCATCATCTTTTTAGGTACAGCTATCGATGACAATGTTGCCAATTTGATCATTGCCCAACTGTTGTTCTTGCAGTCAGAAGATAGCACCAAGGATATTAGCATTTATGTTAATTCCCCAGGCGGTTCGGTGACGGCAGGTATGGCTATTTATGACACCATCCAATTTATCAAGGCGCCGGTTGCGACCTTTTGTTTAGGTCAAGCGGCAAGTATGGGGGCGGTGTTATTAGCAGCAGGTGCCAAAGGCAAACGTTATGCGTTACCCAATGCACGTATCATGATTCACCAACCATGGGGCGGCGCACAAGGTACAGCTAGCGATATTTCTATTCAAGCAGAAGAAATCTTACGTATGAAACGTGAATTAAACGGCATCTTAGCCAAGCATTCTGGTCAAAGCATTGAAAAGTTGACCAAAGATACCGATCGTGATTATTTTATGTCTGGTCAAGAAGCCAAAGATTATGGTTTGGTCGACGGCGTTATTACCAGTATGAATGATTTGAAATAATAATGTTTTCTTAAGGAAGGAAAAAACCTCATGAAACGCAATCTGTTGTTAACACCAGGACCAACACAAGTGCCAGCAAAACTTTGCGCTGCGTTGGGTCGTCCCATCATCCATCACCGCACACCAAAGTTTCAAGAATATTTGAAACTCGTGGTGCAAGGCTTGCAAGAAATCATTCAAACCAAGAATGATGTCTACTTGCTCGCGTCATCGGGATCAGGTGGGATGGAGGCTGCTGTTGTTAATATCTTATCCCCAGGGGATAAGGCAATTGCTGTCGACGGAGGAAAATTTGGTGAACGTTGGGTAGAATTATGTCAAACGTATAAAGCCAACACCATTGTTCATAAAGTGCAATGGGGTAAAGCGCCAACAGCGGCGGAGATCAAAGCTTTATTAGCTGCCAATCCTGACACCAAGGCTGTCTTTATCACCTTGGCAGAAACATCGACGGGTGTAACCCCTGATGTGAAGGCCATTGGGGAAGTTGTCAAAGATAGTAAGGCTGTCTTAGTTGTCGACGCTGTTTCTGGTTTAGCTGTGCAAGAACTTAAAGCCGATGATTGGCATGTTGATATGGTGATCTCAGGTTCACATAAAGGCTTGATGTTGCCTCCAGGGGTTGGTTTTATCACCGCCTCACCTAAAGCCATTGCGTATATTAACGCGTGCACAACACCACGCTATTATTTTGATTTGCGCGAAGCCAAGAAAGCATTAGAGAAAACAGATACACCATTTACCCCTGCAATTGGCATCATCATTGCCATGGTTGATAGTATCGCCATGATCAAGGAACGCGGGTTAGAAAACATGTTCAAACATTTTGCGCGTTTGGCTAAAGGTGTTCGCGCGGGATGTAAGGCGATTGGTTTGGAATTGTACACCGACCCATCATGTGCGACTAATGTGTTATCCGCAGTGGTATTGCCTGCTGGCATCGACGGAGAAAAGTTAGCTAAGATCATGCGTGATACACATGGCATCACCGTTGCAGGTGGTCAAGATCAATTAAAGGGAAAAATCATCCGCATTGCTCATATGGGTGCGCTTGATGAATATGACATTCTGACAGGTCTTGCCTGTTTAGAAAAAGTCTTACTCGAAATGGGTCATAAATTTGAATTGGGCGCGAGCTTAACCGCAGCTCAAAAGGTTTTTAATCAAAAAGCATAGATAGAGGATGATATGTTTAAAGTATTGATTAGCGACAAGCTAGAAAAAGAAGGTTTAGATATTTTTGCTGAAGAAAAAAATATCACCGTTGATTGCAAATTTGGCATCCCAGCCGCTGAACTCAAAAGCATCATCAAAGATTATGATGCCTTGATTGTGCGTTCAGGTACTCAAGTCACAGCTGAGATCATTGAAGCTGCGGCAAAGTTAAAGGTCATTGGCCGTGCAGGCGTTGGTTTAGACAACGTTGATTTACCAGCTGCCACCAAAAAAGGCATTGTGGCGATGAATACACCGGCGGGGAATACCACCTCAACGGCAGAACACACCATGAGTTTGATCTTAGCATTATCACGTAACATTGCTCAAGCAGTTGCGTCGGTTAAGTCGGGCAAATGGGAACGCGCTAAATTTACTGGTGTGGAATTATATGGAAAAACATTGGGCATTGTTGGTTTAGGCCGCATTGGCTCGACGGTCGCTAAGATGGCACAAGGTTTTGGCATGAAGACAATCGGCTATGATCCATTTTTATCTGCCGAGATTGCTGCCAAAAATGGCATCACCTTGGTTGATTTAGAAAAATTGTATAAAGAAGCAGATTATATCACCGTCCATATTCCAAAGACGGAAGAGACGACCAATATGATCAGCGACAAGCAAATTGCCATGATGAAAAAAAATGTGCGTTTGATCAACTGCGCACGTGGTGGCATCATCGATGAAAAAGCCTTGGTTGCTGCGTTAAAAGAAAAACGCATTGCTGGTGCTGCGCTCGACGTATATGACGTTGAACCACCAGATTTTTCTCAAGAAATTTTCAAATTAGATAATTGTGTAACAACACCACATTTAGGCGCATCCACATCTGAAGCCCAAGTCAACGTGGCCATCGAAATCGCACATGCGGTCAAAGATGCCTTGTTGGGTCGCGGGATTCGCAATGCTGCTAACTTCCCGTCGTTGTCAGAAGAGGCGTATAAGGGTGTTGAGCCATATTTGAATTTGGGTGAACGCATGGGCAAGTTTGCTGGCCAATTGGTTCAAGGCCGCATTAGCGCTGTGAAAATTACTTACAGCGGTACTGTCACCAAGCAAAATTTAAAAGCGGTGACCATGGCGGTGGCTAAAGGTATTTTAACTCCTGTCTTAGGTGAAGGGGTTAACACCATCAATGCGCTTAACATGATGAAAGATCGTGGCATCAACATCGCAGAAGTTTCATCGAATGTGGAAGGCGAATATGTGAACTCCATTGCCTTTGATATCACGACCGATAAAGAAAGTGTTGCCTTGCTTGGAACATTAACCAGCAACAAGCAGCCACGCATTGTTAAAATTAATAATGTCTACGTCGAGGCAGTGCCAGCAGGTCATATTTTGTTTATCAATAATAATGATAAGCCAGGGATTGTTGGTGCGATTGGTACAATCTTAGCCGGTGCCAATGTGAATATCGCGGGCATCACCTTAGGCCGTGAAAATCAACAAGGTGTCGCTGTTAGTTTGGTGAATGTTGATAGCGAAGTGCCCGAGAAGGTCATCGAGCAATTGCGTCAGACAAAGAATATTTTATTTGTCAAAACCATTAAGGTGTAAAACACCATGAGCATTTTGCTCTTTAACGTCTTGATTGCAGGTCTCAAAGACGGTTACAGTTCGACGATGATCATGGCTGCTGGGTTGATCATGGTGCTGTATATTTATGGTTGGCGACGTGGTTACAAAGTGAATTGGTTTGTAGGTTGGTTTATTTTTGAGTTAATGCTCTTTGGTTTTTTTGCACATTTAGATGCAATCACCTATAACCCGTATCGTATTTTCTCGTTGTTGCACGATGTGTTGGCTGGTTTGCTTTTTGTTATTGGGGTTAAGTTGTTTTTAAATTGGATTGCAAAAAAACAAGCAGTGTCGTTAGCACCAACACCACTTAAACTGTGGCAAAGAAGTTTGTTGAGTTTAGTCATTGCCGTATGTGCATTAACCTTGGTGATTGCCGATGTGCGTTATCCCATGGATCCATACATGGTGGCATTAAGTAATAATATTTTTGCCAAAGTGGCAGGTGTGATCAGTATTTTGGCGTTATGTTTATATACCATCTTAAAGTTTTGGATGGTTTGGGTTGTGGTGATCGTATTTTTAAGTTCACGGATTGAAAAGAATTTTAAGATTATCTTAGCAGCAGCGTTTTGTTTAGCGTCGGGATTAAGCATTTTTTATTTGAGATAAATTTTTTAGGAGGATTTTGTAATGAATTTAGCGGTCATTGGCGCTCAATGGGGCGATGAAGGTAAGGGGAAGTTGATCGACATCTTATCTCAAGATGTTGATATCACGGTCCGTTATCAAGGTGGCAACAATGCAGGGCATACTGTCATTGTGGGCGATAAAGAATATATTTTTCATTTGATCCCATCCGCCATCCTACATCCATCCAAGACCTGCGTGATAGGCAACGGCGTGGTCATTGATCCTAAGGCATTGCTAGGCGAGATCGATGATTTAAAGAAACGTGGCCTTCCCATGCAACCCAAGCAATTAAAGATCGCCACCAACGCGCATGTGGTCATGCCATATCACCGCGTCATGGATCAATTGCGCGAAAGCAAATTGGTCAATAAGATCGGGACAACCGGTCGAGGCATTGGGCCATGTTATTCCGATAAAGTCGGACGCATGGGCATTCGCATGATCGATTTGCTTAATCCCAAAGTGCTCAAAGATAAGCTCGCCGATAACTTAAGTGAGAAGAATGACATCTTTGCAAAAGTGTATAATTTTAAAAATTACGACGCTGGTGAAATTTATAAAGAATATCTAGCGTATGGCCGTCGTCTTAAGCCCTACATTTGTGACACCGCATTATTCTTAAATGATGCCATTGATCGTAAGCAAAAGGTTCTCTTTGAAGGCGCCCAAGGCACATTCTTAGACATTGATTTTGGAACCTATCCATTTGTCACCTCGTCGAATGCGACCATGGGTGGTGTTTGTGCAGGGACGGGCGTGCCGCCAATGAAAATTGGCAAAGTCATTGCCGCTGTTAAAGCCTATACAACCCGCGTCGGCGAAGGCCCATTCGTCACTGAATTTGACAGTAAGTTAAATGAATCCATCCGCACCAAAGGCCATGAGTTTGGTTCAACAACCGGCAGGCCCAGACGCTGCGGTTGGTTTGATGCTGTGCAGGTACGTTATGCCGCCATCATCAACGGTGTCAGTGAACTTGCCATCATGAAGCTCGACGTCATGGATGACCTCAAAGAAGTCAAAATTGCCACATCCTACACCTATAAGGGTAAGAAATTCACCGAATTCCCACACGACTACGATGCCCTCACAAAAGCCAAGCCCGTCTATGAAACCATGCCAGGCTGGCAAGCAGACACCCGTAAAGTCCGTAAATACAAGGACTTACCGCCACAAGCACGCAAATACTTGGAACGCCTAGAAGCGCTTCTCAAGGTTAAAATCAAGTACATTTCAGTCGGCTCCAAGCGCGACGAAATAATTGTTCGCTAAGACTTGATTTTTACCCCATTTATAGTGCATACTTTAGCTGTATGCTACATATTTTCCTGACATTTACATTTATTTTGAGCCTTTGTATTGGCCCTAGAGCTGTTATGGCTGAGGGGTTAGTTGTGCCGTTGATGCCAAAGCCAGGTGAAATGGTGGGGTTGAGTTCTGCGTTTACGCCGGCGTTGATGCAGGGGATTACGGTTAATAAGGACAATGCACTGCAATTTGATTTTATCATGAATCGTGGTGAAGATAATTTGACGGATGCGGATAAGACACTTGAATACAATAAGCTCATCAAATATTTCCTCGCGTCGCTGACCATTGCGGACAAAGATCAATGGGTCAACCTTTCGCCTTACGAAAAAGAACGCATCATCGAAGATGGTTTTGGTCGGACAGAAATGGGGCGTGATTTGCTCGCGCAAGATTATTTGCTTAAACAAATTACTTCATCTTTGATGTACCCTGAAAATGGTTTGGGTAAAACATTTTGGGATAAGATTTATGAACGCGTGGGCAAAGAATTTGGTTCCATCAATATCCCTGTTAATACGTTCAATAAAGTTTGGATCGTCCCTAGTGATGTCACCGTTTATGAAAGCGGCACGAGCGCGGTGATTTTAAAAAGCCATTTGAAGGTCATGTTAGAAGAAGACTATTTGGCTACACAAAAACATCAGGTCATTCAAAATAAAACAGCTGTCCAAGAAATCATCCGCGATGTCATCTTGCCTGAATTAGAGAAAGAAGTAAACACAGGCAAAAATTTTGCACCGTTGCGTCAAGTGGTCAGCGCCATGATTTTAGCGACGTGGTATAAGAAGTCCTTAAAAGAATCATTGCTTGGCAAAGTCTACATGGACCAAGCAAAAGTCCAAGGCATCAACACTGACCCCAAAAATAACACCATCATCTATGATCAATATTTAGAAGCTTTCAAAAAGGGTGTCTACAACTTCATTAAAGAAGAAGTCAATCCTAAGACGCAGCAATTGATTCCTAGAAAATATTTTGCGGGTGGGATTCAAGGCATCCAAGAAATGAATGTGGTTCAAAACATTGATAGAGCTATGGTGGATCCTACAGATATAGGCGTTGATTTTTTGATTCCAGATATTGATATTGTTAGATCTGAAGTTAAGCCAGCAAGGTTTGAATTGTCTCCAGGTCCGCTTCCTGTAATGAGCATTCGGCAAAGAAGTTGGAATGCGTTAGATTCACAAGTAATAGCTGATAAGGTTTTTAAGTATTTATCAACCAAATATAAGGGTTACGCTTTACTAGGAAAGGTTTTTCAAGTCAATGTTAGCGCAACTGACATAGTTGAAGGCAGAAGACTTGAAGTAGCGGCAATAGGCTTAGATGCTAAAGAACAGGATCCTATTTCATTATTAAAAGAACAATTTATGGATGGCAGGATGCTGCCTTTAAAGATTCGTTTTACGGATAAAGGTATTAAGGTTTCTCTGGGGGAAATACTTGAATCATTTTTAGAGCCTAATGAGATTAATGATTATCTAGTTAATACAAATATTGTTTTAAATAAAGTGCAGCAGCAACTGAATCAGATGTGGGATCAAGAAGCGACGGTTAATAAAAATTTGACGACGCCTGTGCAAGATTTAAAAACTGATATTAAAATATTTCAAAACAATCAAGATGGATCAATTCGATTAGATGGAATTAAGAATGAGGTTGAGGTAAATATTCTTGGTGAGAAATACAAAGTGATCAAGCAGTTAAAAAGCGGTGGATTTGAATGGGTTTTGATATTGCCAAATTTGCAGTTTTTTTACTTTAAAGTGCGCTTAACAAGGCAGTATCCTGTTGAGTTCTTAACCACAGATCTTGAAGGGCACTATATTGTTAAAGATGGAAAGAAAATCCCAATTGAATTTGTTCTGTATTCTAAAGAAGATAGGAATCAATTAATTATTAGGATGGGTAATAAGTTGTTATTTTCTGATATTACATTAGGTGATACAAAGACGGATAGAGCCATGCTAAATAATATCAATCAAGTTGTTGTTGATAGGCAAGGTGGGATTGATTTGAATGCGGAGCATTTTGATATGTTGATTAAGCGGGATGAGAAGGGTGTGGTTTTGCCTTTTGCGTTGCAGGATTTGGAGAAGTTGCAAAGTATTCAAGGTTTTACGCCGCGCATTTTGGAGATTAAACCGGCGGTTAATGTGCCCATCTTAAGTGAGATTCAAGAGCGGTTGAAAATGGCTCAATCGGCTTCTTAATACTTCCTCATAGACTGTCCAATTCCCTTGACTTACCTGTGTGCTTATGTTAATTTGAATGTCTAAATTTCGTTTAAATTAACCCCATGGATAGGGAGGTTGTAATGTTTTTTCGTAAACTTTGTAGTTTCCTCGTGATCTTAACTTTAGCGGTCGGTTTAACTGGCTGTACCGTCATTTTCCAAAAAGGCCGTCGTACAGATATTGAAAAAATATCCAAATTAAAAAATGAGCTCTCCGAACTTGAACGTGCCAAGTTGGAATTAGAGAATCGTTTGAAGAATGAAATCAACGACAAGCAAGTCAAGGTTGAAATGCAAGACAAGGGGCTAGTTATCACCTTCGTCGCTGAAGTTTTATTCGATTCTGGCCGCGCGATCTTACGTAAAGATTCCGCACCTAAATTAGAAAAAGTTTCTTCTGTTTTAAACACCACCGTCGCTGATTTAAACATTGGCGTCGAAGGTCACACCGATAATGAACCCATTAAGAAATCTGGTTGGAAATCCAACTGGGAATTGTCAACCGCACGCGCATTAAGCGTCTTGCATTTCTTAAGTGAAAATGGTGTGAGTGAACCACGTTTAGCAGCGACAGGTTTTGGTGAATACAAGCCTGTGGCCGATAATGGTTCACGTGAAGGTCGTCAAAAGAATCGTCGTGTAGAAATTGTTATTTTGCCTAAGACTGAAAAACAAAAAGCACAAGAAGAATAATTCACCTTTTAGGGGGTTTTATGAAGAATACGCTGCTGATTGTGATCACGTCCGTTATTACTGTTGGAGCTTTGTTGGTTGCATTTTTTTCGTTTGAGAAACAGAATAAGTTAGGTAAAAGTTTAGCAGAAGAGAAATATAGCCGCATGGTCGCGGAAGAAAGTTCTCAAAAAAGCGCCGCAAAATTAGCTTCTTTGGAAGTGCAATTACGGTCCGCAGAAGATCGCATGACAAAGGTTAAAGATGTGTTGGATCAGGAAAAGGGTGTTAATTCTGATCTAAAGAATCAATATGAAAAGTTGCAGGAAGCTAAGGCTGATTTAGAAAGCAAGGTTAGAGAATTAGCGGCGCAAAAAGAAGAAGCCGATAAGAAAGCTCAAGAATTAGCGGCTAAGATTGATGCAGCGACATCACAAGCATCAGCACAGGTTGCTGCTGCGGAGCCTGTTGTACAATAAGGGTTTTGCCTTTTAAGGGTTAAGGCGTATGAGGGGGAATTATATCCCCCTTTTTGTTTATGTCAGAAGATAAGCTTCCACAACATGTAGCGATCATCATGGACGGCAATGGGCGCTGGGCAAAATCCCGTCATTTGCCGCGCACGCAAGGTCATGCGGAAGGTGTTAAACGTGTTGAAGAGATCATCATTCAAGCGCATGCGCTTGGTATAAAGGTCATGACGTTGTATGCATTCTCCACGGAGAATTGGGCAAGACCTGCCGAAGAAGTTAGCATGCTCATGCGTTTGTTTATCATGGTTTTGTCGTCACGTGTTAAAGATATTGCAGAGCAAGGTGTGCGGCTGCGTTTTATTGGGCGCCGCCAAGGTGTTCCCAATGAAGTTTTAAATGCCATTGATGCGGCGATGGATAAGACTAAGCACAATACAGAATTAATTGTTAATATTGCTTTTAATTATGGCAGCCGTGCAGAAATTGTTGATGCCGTTAAAGTCTTGACCCAAGATGTTTTGGATAAGAAATTAACGGTTGATCAAATCGATGAAGCCTCCATCACACAATATTTGTATACGGCAGGACAACCAGAAGTTGATTTGTTGATTCGCACGTCGGGAGAACAACGCATTAGTAATTTCTTGTTGTGGCAGTTGTCTTACGCTGAGTTTTATTTTACACAAAAGTTTTGGCCGGATTTTAACGCGGCTGAATTTGAAATAGCGATTAAAGAATTTGCTAGACGACACCGTCGATACGGAGGTGTATATGCCTAAAAATCGTTTATTATCTGCATTGTTTATGATTGCGCTCACCATTGGTGCGGTTATCAATGAGTGGATGTTCATTGCGGTCATTTGTTTTTTGACCGTGGGAGGATTGTATGAATTCTTCTACATGGTCAAAAAGAAAGATGTGCCAATATATAGTTATGTCGGTACCTTTATCGGGCTTTTGATTCCTTTGTCGATCTTTACGCGCTTTGAGTTGACCAAGAATTGGGAATTGTTATTTATTGTCGTTGGGTTCTTGATGATCTTGTTGATGCAGTTTTCCCGTCAAGATAATAAGAATGCCATCTTGGGTTTGTCGACGACGCTTTTTGGTGTTTTGTATGTGGCGTGGTTTCTTAGTTTTTTAGTGAAGATTCGTTTGTTGTTGCCAGGTGTTGAGGGCGTTAAATTGTTGGCCTTTATTTTATTGGTGACAAAGAGTGCTGATGTGGGCGCTTATGTGATCGGCAGTAAGTTTGGTCGCACACCGCTCATACCCAAAGTAAGTCCTAATAAATCGGTGGAAGGTTGTATTGGGGCGATCATTTTTAGCACAGCTTTTGCCGTGATGTTTCGTTCCTTCTTACCAGCGACGATTGAGTATCCGCTGTGGCTGGTGATGTTCATGGGTGCATTCTTTGGAAGCCTTGGACAATTAGGGGATTTATCAGAATCATTGATCAAGCGTGATTGCGGTGTTAAAGATTCTGGAAAGTTAATGCCAGGTTTAGGTGGCATTTTAGATATGATTGATAGTTTGTTATTTGCGGCACCGGCATTTTATTTATACATTAGTTCATCATTAAGAGCATAACCGTAAGGCATGAAGAAAAAAAATATTGCGATCTTAGGATCGACGGGATCCATCGGGATAAATGCACTTAAAGTCATTGACCGTTTTCGTGACCGGTTTAATGTGGTGGCGTTAAGTGCATATCAGAACAAAGACCTCTTGGCAAAACAGCAGGCGAAATATAACCCACAGCATGTTGCCTTAGGTGCTGACAATGCAGCGGCATTGACGGATTTTGCGTCGTTAAAAGAAGTGGATATTGTTGTCTTAGCATTACGCGGTGCAGGGGCATTGGCGCCGTTTTTAGCAGCTGCTAAAGCAGGTAAAACAATTGCACCTGCCAATAAGGAAGCTTTAGTCATTGCGGGTGATTTGATCATGGCAACCGCGCGCAAACATAAAGCGACGATCATTCCGGTTGATAGTGAGCAAAGCGCGATTTTTCAATGCATTGATGGTCAAAAAGCGCCCGTGCATAAGGTGCATTTAACAGCGTCGGGTGGACCGCTAAGGACAGTAAAGCAAAAGAAGTTTAAAAGTGTTACCGTTGAAGATATTTTGAAGCATCCCCGTTGGAACATGGGGCCGAAGATCACGGTTGATTCAGCAACGCTCTTTAACAAAGGTTTTGAATTTATTGAAGCACAACGCTTGTTTGATTTGCGCCACGACCAGATTGAAGTGGTGGTGCATCCTCAGGCGATCATCCATTCCATGGTTGAGTTTGTGGATGGCTCAGTGTTGGCTCAATTGGGTGCGACCGATATGCGTTTGCCAATACAGTACGCATTGACATACCCACAACGATGGTCAACGGGTATAGCGGCGCTTGATTTTGCGCAATTAAAGAGCTTGGATTTTGAAAAGCCAGACTTAAAAAAGTTTCCTGCATTGCAGTTGTGTATGGATGTGGCTAAGGCTGCAGGTACGCTTCCAAGCGTTCTTAATGCGGCAGATGAAGAAGCGGTCGAAGCGTTCTTAAAGGGGAAGATTGGCTTTAATGCAATTTATAAAGTGGTTGAAAAAGTTATTACCCGTCATAAAATAGTACATAAACCAACACTCAATGATATTCTAGCTGCGGATAGTTGGGCTAGGATTGAAGCGTGCAATTTAATCGCAAAGGTGTGACATGTCATTAATTGTTTTCTTAATTATTTTAAGCATCTTGGTCTTGGTTCACGAATGGGGCCATTTTATCACTGCTAAAAAATGCGGTGTTAATGTTGAGCAATTTTCATTAGGCTTTGGGCCAAAATTGTTTAGTCGCGTCCATGATGGTACGGAATTCTGTTTATGCGCCATTCCTTTGGGTGGTTACGTTAAGATGTCTGGCGATGAACGTGAAAAATGTAAGGGTACCAAAGATGAATACTTTTCTCAAAGTGTTGGTAATCGTTCTCTCATTGTCTTGATGGGGCCTGTTGTTAATGTGGTTCTCGCCTTTGTGTGCTTCTGGGCGGTGTTCATGTTGGGTTATGTCGACATGGAAGCGTCAGGCAAGAAAGTTGCGCCATATGTTGGTCAAGTCGTGGCTAATTCCCCATCAGAAAAAGCAGGATTGAAAACAGGGGACAAGATTCTAAAGATCGATGACACGGTCATTAATCATTGGCCTGATTTGCAAGATTATGTGACAAGTTCAACAACGCCTGAATTAAGCGTTTTGATTGAGCGTAATCAACAAAGCATGGTCTTAAAGATTAAGCCCAATGAAGTAAAACAAAAGGATATTTTTGGTCGAGAGCATAATACGCGCCGGATTGGTGTTGGCCCTGTTCAAATCAAAGATAATAGCGATGTGGTGATTGTGCGCTATGGTCCGATAGGTGCTTTAAGAAGAGCTTTTGAAGAAATCATCGATATATCTGGTAAGACGTACAAAGCGCTTTACGAGATGTGCATTGGCTTGCGTAGCCCCAAAGAAGCCATGGGCATTGTTGGCATGTTCTTTGTTATCAAGTTTGCACTAACAATCAGTTTTTCATTTTTGTTGCATATCGTCGGTGTTATATCGTTAAGCTTGGCTATTTTTAATCTATTGCCATTGATACCTTTGGACGGTGGACATTTATTATTGTTGGCCATTGAAAAGATACGAGGCAAGGCCTTGTCGTTAAAGACAGATGTCACGATCACGCGCATTGGTTTTGGTTTGATCATGACGCTGGCGGCTTTTGTTTTTTATGTTGATTTTGAACGTATTGGTGTTTTTGAAAAAATCTTTCAATTATTTAAACCAATGGGTTAACAAGGATAACGTATGCCTCCACAACAACTAAGTGCTGCTGAAATGAAAGAGTTGGTACAAGCTTTCTTGATTAACAAGACGAATTTCTTGCAGATCAAAGACACCATGCACGAAGATGGCTTGCGTAGTTTTGTGGATACAGCGATCACCAATATGTGTAAAGAAAAGCAGTTGATGATCAACATGGATGATCGTTTAAAGATGATCCGTGAGCTGGTCAGTGGCGTGGTTAGTTTAGGCCCGTTGCGTCCTTTGATTGAAGATCCAACGATCACTGAAATCATGATTAACGGCCATCGCACCGTCTATATCCAGCGCAAGGGGATGATTGAAAAGACCAATGTCATGTTTGAGGATAATCAATCCTTGATGCATACGATTCAAAAGATTTTAGCGGCCTCACAATCTAGTCGTCGGGTTGATGAAAGTTCTCCCTATGTTGATTTTTCTATGACGGATGGATCACGTGTGAATGTTATTTTACCGCCATGTTCACCGATTGGTCCAGTCATGACCATTCGTAAATTCTCGAGGGACTTGACGTCGATTGATGATTTGATTGAACGCAAGACCTTAAATAAACAAATGGCGGCGTTTTTAATTGCAGCCATTAAAGCGCGTCTGAATATCATTTTTTGCGGTTCAACCGGTAGTGGTAAGACCACATTATTAAACGTTTTGTCGCGCCATATCCCTGAACATGAACGCATCATCACGATTGAAGACACGGCAGAATTGCGTTTGATGCAAGAGCATGTGGTGGCCTTGCAGTCTAAGCCTGCAAATATAGAAGGTAAGGGTGTGGTGACGATCCGTGATTTATTTGTTAATTCATTACGCATGCGCCCAGATCGTTTGATTATCGGTGAAGTTCGTGGGGAAGAAATTCTAGACTTGGTTCAATCCATTTCATCAGGTCACTCGGGTTCTTTAGGGATTGTGCATGGTGATTCACCCCAAGAATGTTTTAACCGCATGGTGACCATGATGTTGATGTCGGGTATCCGTTTATCCGGCGAGCAAATCCGTAATCAATTGGCCAATTCGATTGATTTGATTGTGTATGCGGAATTGTATATGGATGGTGTGCGTCGGGTGACAAATATCACCGACTTAAAATATGATAAAGAAACTAATGAGATCTCTTTGGAAGATATTTTCACCTTTAAACAAGAGCGCATCGATGAAGCAGGAAAAGTTATTGGTGACTTCGTGATGATTAAGAACAAGCCATCTTGTTTTCATAAGTTCGTTAAACGTAATGTCCCATTACCGGGATTTTTTGAAGGAAATTAACATGTATTGGTCTAAATATTTTATTCCCACACTCAAAGAAAATCCGACGGGCACTGAAGCTGTCAGCCATGCCTTAAGTTTGCGCGCGGGTTTGGTGCATATGTTAACCTCGGGGGTGTACTCCTATTTGCCGTTGGGTTATCGTGTCTTATCTAAGGTCCAAACCATTATCCGTGAAGAGATGAATGCGATTGGTTGCCATGAATTATTGATGCCAGCGTTACACCCGATTGATATTTGGAAAAAAACAGGACGGGATGAGACGCTTAAAGAAGTCATGATCAGCTTCGACGATAAAAAAGGCCGCCGCATGTGCTTGGGGCCAACGCACGAAGAAATCATCACAACGATTGCCAAAGATTATATTCAAAGCTACCGTCAAATGCCTGTTACTTTGTATCAAATTCAAAGTAAGTTTCGTGACGAGATCCGTACCCGTTATGGCATTGTGCGCGCCTGTGAATTTATCATGAAAGATGCCTATAGCTTTGATACGTCGTGGGAGGGCCTCAAGAAAAACTACGATTTGCAATTAGAGGCGTATAAGAAGATTTTCAAACGTTGTGGCTTAGACGTTTTAGTTGTTGCGGCCGACAGCGGGGCGATGGGTGGTAGTGTCTCCCATGAGTTCTTAATACCAGCACCCATTGGTGAAGATGCCGTCTGGGTTAATAAAAATACCGGTGAGATTATTAAGGATGAAGAAGGTAAGGCTCCAAACGACCCAGCATTTGAAAAGAAAGTTTGTATTGAGCTTGGGCATATTTTCCAATTAGGCACCAAGTATTCCGATGCCTTAGGAGCATTATTTTTAGATGAACATGGAAAACAACATCCCATGATCATGGGTTGTTATGGAATTGGTGTTAGCCGATTGCTCGCTGCCATCATTGAAGCCAATAATGATGCACAAGGCATCATGTGGCCAGAAGGTGTGGCGCCATTTGATGTTCAGATTGTACCAGTGCAAGCGACTGATCCTGTTGCCATGGGATTAGCACAACAATATTTAAAAGAATTGACCGACGTTGGTTTCGAAGTTTTGTTAGACGATCGTGATGAGAGTGCAGGGCGTAAGTTTAACGATGCGGATTTAATTGGTATTCCGTGGCGCGTTATCATCGGCAAACGCATGTTAGCTCAAGACCAAGTGGAGATCAAGAATCGCCGTACAGGTCAAGTGGTGGCTGTCTCAAAGCATCACGTAAAAGAAGAAATGCTCAAACTATGCCCGCGCTAAGCTTAGAAGAAATCGCGATTAAGGTTGAGCAAATAAGTTTGCCGATTTTGGATCGTGCGCACATTGAGTTGGTTGAATTAAGGGTTGTTGGAGCAGTCAATGATGTGCGGTTGGAATTTATGGCGGATAGGCCGACAGGTGGCATAACCATACAAGAATGTGCTACCCTTAACCGTGCCATTGTTGAGGCCATCGACGCTGATGGGTTTTTAGGTGAGAATTATTCGTTAGAGTTTTCGTCACCAGGGTTAGACAGGCCGTTATCGACAGAAAAAGATTTTTTAAGAAATTTAAATCGTCAGGTGCGTGTCATGTTATTCGAGCGCATTGAGCTTAAGAAAGAATGGGTAGGTAAAATCATTAGGGTTAATAGTCTTGACGTGGTCTTATTAACAAAACAAAAAAAAGAAATCGTTGTGCCATTGACTGTGATTGAAAAAGCAGTGTTGGTCATCTAAGAAGGGGAATACTTATGGATTCAGAATTGCTGACAATTTTAGAACAATTAGAACGCGATAAAGGCATTGATAAAGAAACATTGATCAGCGCCGTCGAGCAAGCTGTTGCCTCAGCTGCCAAGAAGTTGTGGACCGTTGATAAAGAACAAGACGTGACCGTGACCTTGGATCGCAAGACAGGTAAATTATCTGCGTTTGCTGGAGAACAAGAGATCCATTCTAGCGAATTTGGTCGCATTGCCGCCCAAACTGCGAAACAAGTGGTCATTCAAAAGATCCGTGAAGCTGAAAAAGATGTGGTGTTCAATGAATTTAATGTCCGCCAAGGCCAAATCATTTCAGGGGCTGTTTACCGTTTTGAACGCGGTAACATCGTCGTTGATTTAGGTAAGACCGAAGCGTTGATCCCACGCGGTGAGCAATCAAATAAAGAAGAATTCCGCCAAGGTGAACGTATCCGCGCGTATTTACTTGAAGTCCGCAAGGATATCCGTGGCCCACAAATCATTTTATCCCGTTCTAATCCAAACTTTGTGAAGCGTTTGTTTGAATTAGAAGTACCAGAAATTTATGAAGGCATCATTGAGATCAAAGCTATTGCTCGTGATCCAGGTGAACGCACCAAGATTGCTGTGTATTCCAAAGATGAGAAGATTGACTGCGTGGGCGCCTGTGTTGGGATGCGCGGTTCTCGCGTTAAGAACATTGTATTGGAATTACACGGTGAAAAGATTGACATTGTGCGCTATTCAGAGGATATTAAGGAGTATATTCAGGCTGCGTTGTCGCCTGCTGAGATTTCTCAAATGCAGCTGATTTCAGATGAAAAACGCGTCAATATCATCGTGGATGAAGATCAGTTGTCACTCGCCATCGGAAAATACGGTCAAAATGTCCGTTTAGCGGGTAAATTGGTTGGGTGGGATTTAGATATTTATTCAGCCAAGCAATGGGAAGAAAAACAAAAGAATGCAGACGCTCAAGATACGACGGGTTTAACATCTACAAAGGCAGAAACAAAGCCTGCGGATGAAGATGAAGCCCAAGAAGAAGAGGATGCATAAACAATATTAGGAAGGTAACATAAGTCATGCGCATTGCCGATTTAGCCAAAGAATTAAAGATCACCGAGAAGCGTGTTTTAGATAAGATCAAAGATCTAAAACTACGCACCAAGGATGGTTTAGAAATCACCATTGTCGTCGAAGAAATCGTGCGCGATGCTTTTGCCGATGAAGGCATTGGTTCAAAGGTTGTGGAAGTAGAAGCGCCAAAGAAAACAGTGAAAAAGGCTGTAGCTAAGAAGACGACCACGGCCAAGAAAACAGCTACGACAAAACCTGCTGCCAAAAAGACAGCGGCTTCTAAGACAAAGTCTGATTCTAAAAAGAAATCACCGATTGTTGAAAAGATCATTGTGGCTAAGTCAGGGCCATTGCCAAAGGTTGATCCTCCAAAACCAGCGCCAGCACCTGTTAAGGTTGAAGCACCTAAAGTTGAAGCGCCGAAAGTTGAAGCTCCCAAGGTTGTTGCACCAACTAAGCCGGTGGTGGTTGAAGCAGCAAAACCTGAAGCTCCCAAAGTTGATGTTTCTAAAATTGTAGTTCCTGCTGAAGTTGTTGCCGTTGATCCATTAAAGAAGAAGGTGCATGAACCATTTGTTACGGTAAAGCCATTGGCTAAGAAACGCCGTAAGTTTGAGAATGAGACGAGCAGCACAGGTTCTAGAGATCATAAGCCATCCTCGTCGATTGATACAGTGAATCAAGCCCAAGCAAGTCAAGGCCCGTTGGTTGATGTGGAATTATCCATTCCAATTTCCGTTAAAGATTTTGCCGCGCGCACTAATCAAAAGTTAAATGTTGTTTTGAAGCGTTTGCTCGACATGGGTGTTTTTGCCAACATCAATCAAAACCTAGGCGAAGAATTGGTTGGAAAATTAGCGACTGCGTTTGGCATTAATATCATTAAGAGTAAGACACAAGAAGAGACCGTTGTTGATTTGCATGCGCAAGAAAAAGATGATCCTTCAACGCTCAAACCACGTGCGCCAGTTGTTACCTTTATGGGTCACGTTGATCATGGTAAGACATCGTTACTTGACAGCATTCGTTCAGAACGCGTTGCACATGGTGAGCATGGAGGTATTACCCAGCACATCGGTGCATATTCCGTCAGTGTTCCAAGTGGCGGGCGTATCACATTTTTAGATACCCCAGGTCACGAAGCATTTACCGCCATGCGTTCCCGTGGTGCACATATCACCGACATGGTGGTCTTAGTTGTGGCTGCGGATGAAGGCATTATGCCTCAAACCGAAGAAGCCATTGACCATGCACGTGCAGCCAATGTTCCAATCATTGTTGCGATGAATAAGATGGATAAAAAGAATGCCAATCCTGATAAAGTGAAGAAACAATTGGCAGATCATGACCTAGCCGCTGAAGATTGGGGTGGTAAGGTTGGGGTCGTCGGTGTTTCAGCGTTGACAGGGGATGGTATCAATGATTTATTAGATCGTATCTTGCTTGAAGCAGAAGTTTTGGAATTAAAAGCTAACCCTGCTAAAAAAGCATCGGGTATTGTTATTGAAGCGCATATTAGCAAAGGCCGTGGTGCGATCGCGTCCATGATTGTTCAAAGCGGGACATTGCGTGAAGGCGATGCCATTGTGGTTGGTCCTTATGCAGGTCGTGTGAAGGCCATGTTGGATGATCATCATCGTCCCATCAAACAAGCTGGCCCATCCATGCCGGTTGAAATCTTAGGGTTATCCGAAGTTCCTGCAGCGGGTGATATGTTCTATGTTGTGGCAGATGAAAAGACAGCGCGCGAAATTGCCGCAACCCGTCAAGAAAAGATCAAGAATGAAAAATTGTCTGGTACCGCAAAGGTATCATTAGAAGAGTTATATGCGCAAATTCAAGAAGGTCATATTAAAGAAATGCGCGTGTTAATTAAAGGTGATGTGCAAGGTTCTTTGGAAGCGCTCAAAGAATCATTGTCCAAGATCCCAACCAATGAAGTTAAATTGCGTTTCATGCATTTAGGTGTTGGTGATGTTAATTCATCCGACGTTATTCTAGCGTTAGCATCGCAAGCCGTCATCATTGCCTTTAACGTTGGCATTGACACCAAAGCCCGTCAAGAACTTGAAAAAACACCGGTCGATGTGCGTCAGTACCGCATCATTTATGACGCGGTCGATGATGTCCATAAGGCCTTGGAAGGTTTACTCGCACCAAAACTCAAGCGTCATTTCGTCGGTAAAGTCGAAATTCGCAATGTGTTTAAATTAAGCAAGAGTGGTATTGTGGCAGGGTGTCATGTACAAAAAGGTAAGATCCGCCATAAATCACAAGTTGATGTGTTACGCAATGGCGCGGTTGTGTTTACGGGTCATTTAAGCAGCTTGAAACGTTTCAAAGATGACGTTAAAGAAGTCGGTGAAGGTTTCGAATGTGGTATCACGGTTGCTAATTTTAATGAGATTCAAGTCGGAGACATTATTGAAGCCTTTGACATAGAATCCATTGCACGTAAATTATAACATTATGTCCAAACGTGTTTTCTCAGCCATGCGTCCAACCGGCAAGTTGCATTTAGGCCATTTATTGGGCGCATTGCATAATTGGGTTTTGCTGCAAAAAGAATACGATTGTGTCTATAGCATCGCCGACTGGCATGCGCTGATGGGTGAGTATGAAAACCCCAAAGCCATCCGTGCCAACATCGTTGATATGGCCATCGATTGGATTGCCTGCGGCATTGACCCAAAGAGCAGCATCATCTATGTCCAAAGCGATGTCAAAGAGCATTTGGAATTACAAATGATGCTCTCATGTTTAACCCCGCTTGGATGGTTGGAACGCAACCCCACCTATAAAGAACAATTGCGCGAAATCACAACCCGTGATTTGCAAACATACGCATTTTTAGGTTATCCCGTCTTACAAGCCGCTGATATCTTGTTATATAAGGCTGATGCTGTGCCGATTGGTGAAGACCAATTGCCGCATTTGGAATTATGCCGTGAGATTGGCCGTCGTTTTAATTTCATGTATAAGAAGGAAGTATTTGCTGATTGCAAGGCCATCATGACAGAGACACCACGCTTGATGGGTACAGATAACCGTAAGATGAGCAAGAGCTATAATAATACGATTAATTTGTCGCATAAACCCGACGAGATCAATGCCATCGTGTCAAAAATGGTGACGGACCCAAAGCGCATTCGTAAGACAGACGCAGGCCATCCCGATGAATGTAATGTCTTTAGTTATTACAAAGATTTAGCTGATAAGTCAACTCAAGATGCTTGCCGTCAATGGTGTACCCAAGCTCAAAAAGGGTGTACGGATTGTAAGAAAGATTTGGCAGCGATCATCAACGATAAAATTTTAGCGCCCATCTTAGAAAAGCGCAGCGCCTTAGAATCCAAAAAAGATTACATCGAAGACATTCTTAATGACGGGGCCAAAAAAGCCCGTGCCATTGCCCAAACAACAATGGCCGAAGTCCGCGAGGCTGTTTTTTCATGAGCTATAAATTACAGTTAGAAAAATTTGAAGGCCCCTTAGATCTTTTATTGTACTTGATCAAAAAAGATGACATTGATATTTGTGATATTCCTATATCCGAGATTACAGATCAATATATGGAATATATTGAGATGATGAAGATGTTGGATTTAGACATCGTCGGAGATTTCTTGGTGATGGCCGCGACGTTGTTGCAAATCAAATCCCGCATGCTTTTGCCACCAGATCCTTTGGCTGCTGAAGAATCCGTTGATCCACGGGCTGAATTGGTCCAACGTTTGCAAGAATATGAACAATTCAAATTGATTGCCGATGAGTTAAAATCAAAAGAATCCTTAAGGCAAGATCTTTTTACTCGCACCGTTGATGAAGAAAAGTTAAATCAACTCAAAGAAGAATCGCAAGAAGTGGTCTTTGAGGCCTCGCTTTTTGATTTGATCAATGCCTTAACCAATGCGCTCAAGAATGTTGGTGAAAAGAAAACATATGACATTAAGTCGGAAGAATATACCGTTGAAGGCAAGATTCATACTTTGTTGCATGTCTTAGTCGATAACCCTGAGCTAAGTTTGGTTGAGCTTTTTAGCAAGGCTTCTGGTAAGGCGGAGATGGTGGTTATCTTTGTGGCCATTTTGGAACTGATCAAACAAAAAGAAGTTGTTGTACTGCAGCGTCGTCATTTCGAAGACATTATCATTAGACGTAATACGTCACACGAACAGCCAGAAATATCTATTTAAGTTATGGAAGAAATCAAAAGGCTTGTCCTAACGCAAGAAACACAAGAAGACAGCGTGGTGAGTTTGTCGCTACGCCCGTCTAAGTTTGCTGATTTTGTTGGCCAATCTGATCTTGTGGCAGGATTGCGTGTGGCGGTTGAAGCTGCTCAAAAACGCGGCGAACCTCTAGAGCATATGCTTTTTTCCGGACCTCCGGGTTTGGGAAAAACATCCTTAGCTCACATTATAGCCCAAGAAATGAATGCCCGCATCACGGTGACCTCAGGTCCAGCCATTGATCGTGCCGGTGATTTTATTGGGATATTAACAGGCCTTGAAAGTGGCGATATTTTGTTCATCGATGAAATCCATCGTTTAAACAAGAGCATTGAAGAATTTTTATATCCCGCGATGGAGAATTACAAAATAGATTTCGTTGTTGATAAGGGTCCATATGCTAAGACAGTTAATTTTAACCTAAAACCTTTTACCTTGATTGGCGCAACCACCCGCAGTGGTTTGTTAGCCTCTCCCATGCGCGATCGTTTTGGGATTTTTTATCATTTAGATTTCTATAAACAAGAAGATTTGGCGCACATTGTCCGTGCGTCAGCAACCAAGTTAGGTATCACGATCGATGCAGAAGCTGCCATGGCCTTAGCGTTAAGAGCTCGAGGGACACCACGCATCGCGAATCGTTTATTGCGTCGCGTTCGTGATTACGCGCAAGTTAAGTCCGGAAAGAATGTCATTGATGTTGCGATCGTTGAACAGACCATGACGGCGTTGGGCATTGATCCCAATGGTTTAGATGATTTGGATCGTCGCTTAATTAATATTATTAAGACCCAATATTCCGGTGGACCTGTGGGGATTGAAGCATTGGCAGCAACCCTAAACGAAGAAGCTGATACCATTGTGGATGTGGTCGAGCCATATTTGTTGAAAGCAGGTTTCTTAAGGAGAACAGGTCGTGGTCGAGAAATCACCGATTTGGCCCGTAAGATCTCATGAAAAAAATATTTTCAACCATCATATTCTTAAGCGCTGTCGTGGGGATTGTTTTCATCGCAGCGGCCGGAGACAAATCAAAGCCAACGACCGATGTTTTGGTGCGCGTGGCCATTGTTCGCGATGCTCGCGAGGTTGACTTAGAAATCAATGGTCCTTACCGTTTAGCAGAGGGTAAGAATAGTCGCGAGTTTAGTACATCAAGTCGATTGGTTAAAACAACGGTGCGTTTGCTTGATAAAGGCTTCTTTATCAACGGCGATGTTTTTCCTTACGACCGTTTGGTGATTTCACCTGTAAGGGAAGCTGAGATCAAAGTTAATGAACATCCATTTCGCGGGCAAGTCATTTTGATTCGCACGACGGATAATCGCATTACGGTTGTTAACACCATCAACATTGAAGACTATATTAAAGGCGTTTTATATCACGAGGTTTCGCATCATTGGCCCATGGAAACGATCAAAGCCCAAGCTGTTGCCACACGGACCTATGCCTTGTATTCAATTAGCAAGACCAAGGACTATGATGTGACCAATGACATTTACTCCCAAGTTTATGGCGGGCGAGGTTCAGAACGTTACCGCACTGGTTTAGCAGTAGAACGCACAGCGTCTGAAGTTTTGGTCCTGAATGGAAAAATTCTACCGGCATATTTTCATGCGTGTTGTGGGGGGATGACCGAGGATGCGGCTGTTTTGTGGAATATTAACTTACCCCCCTTAAAGGGTGTGCCGTGTGTGTTTTGTAAAGAAGCACCGCATATGAATTGGAAAAGAAATATGCGCTTAAAAGACATCCAAGATTTGCTTAACAGCCGCGGTTATAAGATAGGGTTGATCAAAGATATTTCTGTCGCTGAACGTGATCGCAGCAATCGTGTCAGGCAATTAAAGATTGTGGGTAGGGCTGATGAAGTGATCACCATTAAGGCAGAAGAATTAAGAGATTTGCTCGGACCCAATACCTTAAAGGGCAATAATTATGAAATTGAAATGAAAGGTTATTTTGTTGACTTCATCGGCCACGGTTGGGGGCATGGGGTTGGCATGTGCCAATGGGGTGCGCGCGGCATGGCCTTACAACAATTTAGTTATACCCAGATTTTAAACTATTATTACCCAGGCGCCCAGATCGTCGATTACCACGATGTCCGTTAATTATTTTGATTTATCCGCGTACGATTATCAGCTCCCAGAAAAACTAATAGCTCAATACCCATTAGCCAAACGCGATGATGCGCGCTTGATGGTGATCAACCGCAAAGATCAGAGCATAACCCATGATACATTTGCGAATCTCAATCAATGGCTGCCTAAAAAAAGTCTGATGGTTTTAAATGACAGCAAGGTCATTGCGGCGCGTTTGATTGGCCGTAAAAAAGATACCGAGGGAGAAGTTGAAGTATTTCTGCTAAATCCTACTGACGAAGATCAAACGTTTGAAGCATTGCTAAGGCCACTTAAGCGTATCAAAGAAGGTCAGATTATTGATTTTGGCAAAGGTCTCGAAGCTGTCCTTATTGATCGTGAAAAACGACTTGTGCGTTTTAATCAAAAAGATGTCCTAAACGTTATAGCCACCCAAGGCCATATCCCATTGCCGCCTTACATCAAGCGCGATGATGAACAAAGCGATCGCATCAATTATCAAACCGTTTACGCCAAGCATTTAGGTTCCGTCGCAGCGCCAACCGCGGGGTTGCATTTTACAGAGCAATTAATGGATCAATTAAAGAATAACGGACATGATTTTGCCAAAGTGACGCTGCATATCAATTACGGGACATTCAAACCCGTCGAGACCGACGATATACGCCAACATCCCATGCACGAAGAAATGTATCACGTCGATGCGAATACCTACGAGCGCATCAAACATCATCGCCCCATTGTAGCTGTCGGCACAACCGCCTGCCGCGTCTTAGAGTCAATCGCACAAGGCCGTCCACTAGAAGACAAGACCAATATCTTCATTTACCCAGGCTACAATTTCAAATCCATCCAATCTCTGATCACCAATTTCCACTTACCCAAAAGCACCCTGCTCATGTTAGTCAGTGCTTTTGGAGGCTATGATCTAATGCGCCGCGCCTACCAAGAAGCCATCGCCAAAGAGTACCGATTTTATAGTTATGGTGATGCTATGTTGATCCTTTGAGAATAGCGTAGATATCACACATAAGTTTGCCCCTATATAATCTATATGCTATTCTTTCCACATGTTTAAGAAGCTTTTAGCCCTATTTTTATGTGTATGCATGTGTCCAATCTCTCAGGTACGTGCACAGCCTGTGGTCTTGCCGGCACTTGGGACGATGGTCAATTTAAGCCCATCCGTTAATCCTTCTGTATTAAAAGGGATTAAAGTTCACTTAGACAATCCTTTAAAATTTGATTTCATTTTAGATCCAGGCAGTAATAGAGGCGCTACATCAGATGATGCAACTAAGCTGATCAGATATTTTTTAGCGGCTTTAACCACACCAGAAAATGATTTAT
Source organism: uncultured Planctomycetales bacterium (assembly GCA_964572155.1). Classification (GTDB taxonomy): domain Bacteria; phylum Omnitrophota; class Gorgyraeia; order Zapsychrales; family Fredricksoniimonadaceae; genus JACQQW01. The sequence goes on from CAZNDZ010000001.1 coordinate 856,896, forward strand.
GGGTAAATTTAAGTCCGTATGAAAAAGATCGCATTGTTCCAAATAGCTTTGGTCAAACGGAAATGGGACGTGATCTTTTAGCCCAAGATTATCTACTTAAACAACTCACGGCATCGTTGGTTTATCCAGAAGGGGATGTTGGTCGAGAATTCTGGAAGAGAATATACCAAGAATCTCCGAATAAAAATATTCCAGTTAATACGTTTAATAAAGTATGGATTGTTCCAGACAAAGCAACTATCTTTGAAAATGCTCAATCAGGGACGGCTTTTGTTACTGAATCAAGTCTAAAAGTTTTAACGGAGCAAGATTACCTAGCGGGTGAAAAGAATGCGTCATCTTCTACGTCTAAAGTTGTCCGTGACATTGTCATCCCGCAATTAACAAAAGAAGTAAATGAAGGAGCAAACTTCGCGTCACTCCGTCAGGTTTATCAAAGTTTGATACTCGCAACGTGGTACAAAAATAAGATCAAAGATAGTATTCTCAATCAAGTTTATGCGGATAAGAATAAAGTGTCTGGGATTAATATTGCAAATCCAAATGAAAAGCAAAAGATTTATGAACAATATCTACAAGCTTTTAAGAAGGGCGCCTATAACTATATCAAAGAGGAAAAAGATCCCATCACCCATAAAGTAACGCCACGTAAATATTTCTCCGGTGGTTTTAATTTAGCCATGACGGGAGTTATTAAAATTGATAATAGCATGACAGCGACGCTACGAAATCGGTTGATGCAAATTGCGCGATTAATAACGGTCGGTGTGGTATTAACAGTTAGTCCAGTATCAACCACATTAGCTCAAACGTTAAAGTTTCCTACACAAGCCAGTGAAGAAATAAAGTTTAAAGATTGGCAAGTACAACGTTTCTTCAGTCAAGCAACGTCAGGAGATGTTCAGGCTATTTCAAGGCTTACTGTCCTTAGTAAACGAGGGAATGAGGAGGCCATTGAGGCAATTAGACGATTAATTTATGTCGAAAATACACAGGTGAGTAAAACAGCGTTGGAAGCTTTTTTGGTGACACCATTAGATGGGGTGGAGCATGAGGTAAAAATTGTTCGCGATGCGATGCGTTTACAACATAAAGAGGCTAAAGATGCATTATCTCGATTGGTTAAAGCGGGAAATATTGAAGCATCGCAATATTTAATTTTTAATACAGAAATTAAGGATCCTGTTCGAGAACAGGCATTTAAGAATTTATTATCTGTATTAACATCAAAGAATGCAAAGACTGTTGAATGGAGAGGTCTAGTTGATGCATTATTAAGATTTTATTCAAATGAACCAAACAATGAAACATTGCGTTTAATACTTGAGAACTTAGCACATGAAGGTGATCTTTATAGCACTCTTGTAATAATCAAAAGCAAGTTGATCAGAATAGATGTAAATAAATTGGCTTTACATGTAATGGATTGGAATGGTGGTGACTCTGTCCTTCTTGATTATTATCAAACTGACCCTTCCGAGAATACGGTAAAGGCAATCATCAATTACTTATTCTCAACTAAACAAACTTTTCAGAATCTTTTAATTATTTTGAGCGATTTTAATAAAACCAAGGAAATCTTAGAATTGCCAGAATATAAAGATAGAGTTCCTGAAAATCCTCGAGTTATTGTTTTACTTGGAGCGTTGGGTCATGAAAAATCATTTGAATTTGCCAAAGAAAATCAACCTGACGAACTTAGTCGACTCTATTACTACCGTTTAGAGCTAACGGCAAGAAAAGGTGATGGAGAGGCATTAGATCGACTAGAAGAATTAGCTAGCGATGAAGAAGAGGCAGACAAAGATGCGTTAGCCATATTAGCGTATTTATCACAACGCAATGATGTGTCAGCAGAAGTAAAAGGGCGCATTAACAATTTTATTGATGACCATTTTAAATTATTTGTTCCTATTTTTACTAAGGAGAATTGGCAAGATTATGCTAAAGATCCCAAACATAAGGCCAACATTCAAACACTATTTGAAGATTTAGAAACCAACCCAAATAGGTTGCTTGCTTTAGAATGGGCTGGTCTTTTGAAGAAAGAGCATGTAGCTCGGCATCCTTTTTCTAAAGAAATATTTGATTCAATGCTAAGGAATTGGCCAGATATGCTGAAGATTTATTTTAAGCATAGTGATGACATTCACCCTGTTTTTTCTGTATTAACACAGAAGTGGCCACAGACGGCAATGTCAAATATTCTGCAACGTGAGCGGTCTGAACTTCAACAGGAGCTCTTGAAGCGTTTAAAAGATAATAATAATTTGGGTGCAATGGCTAATCTTTTTAAGACGGAAGAAGGAAAGTTGGCTTTTTTATTGCAGGCCTTAAAAGCAGAAAATCCGCAAGCATTGCCATTGCTTAAAAGCTTTGTGGAAGAAAAGCCTGATAGAATAGAAACACTATACCACGTTTTTTCGACAGGTCTGGTCGGAACAAGTGTCGATCAATATTTTATACTAAATCCTCAATTAGAAAAAATATTATCAGGCGTGGACGTAAAGAATTTTAGATTCATCCGTCCTTTTGGCAATTTAGATAGAGAAGAAAGTGATCTGATCTTCATGGGTAATCGAAGCGTGCTTGAATATGTATTAAAGGATGCCATTAATTCTAATGATATTGCTAACAAGCTTGTCGATATAGGTCCCCATGTTCCTGAGTCTTTGCTTAATTGGCTTAAGAATATGGACATCACTCCGTATGCTAAAAATAGTGCCCTGCTTCGGATGTTCTTTTTAGTGGGAAATGCTCAAGCAACTAAGCTTATTCAAGACGGCGTATCCAAACAAAATAATGATATCTTTGCGCCAGTTAATGTTTTGAATTTGACTGGGTTTGGAGATCCAATGTTTAAATCGCTTAGTTCAGACGCACAGGCATATTTGGATAAATTACGTAAAGACGGCATGGGTGATTTTAAATCGAATTTACGTAAGTCTGACACTCATCAAAGTAATCATATTTTATTAAAGTTATACCTAGCGGTTTTAGTAAATATGCAGGAACGTTTTCATCTTTTTGATTTTGAAACCTTTAAGAAAATTTCTACACAAATGATCGGAAGAATGACCCTAACCGTTGATTTGAATAATGCTAATTCGGGTTTTGAGTTTGGGTATCGTTTAATCTTAAATCTTGAAAGTATTGATGAAATGCTATTTGTTACTGGGCATGAGGTAGCACACAATTTATTGTTTGCGATGACTAAAGATAAGATTGACGGCATCAAAGGTGATCCAAACAAGATTTTGCAGTATGGATCCATTCACGAGTATTTTGCAGATATGGTGGGGTTTGCTTTGGTCAAAGATACCAAAGCCATAGACAAGATGATGCAACGTAATTTCTTATGTGAATTTTGTGCGGGCTTAAAGACAAAAGAGGATTGGAAGGATCCGATGTCTAATGAAAATACAAGAGAAGTGCACTACATTCCTCGTTACAGCAGAGGGGCTTTCTTGTTAATGGCAAAGAATGCTGGCATCGAACCTGCTAAATTCTTAGCTGCTCAATTTACTGAGAATCAAAACCCAATTCTAGCTTATACCGGCACGTATGAAGATTTTTACCATTATTTCTTTTATACATTGGCCTTAGGTCTGAAAGTTAATTATGAATATGATCCAACCCTTAATATTCCCTCTAATATTGAAAAGATGTTATCGCTGGCTAAAAAGAACGCTGATAGCGCTCAATTAGGATTAAGTAACACAGGGGGGATTGATTTAAATTCCACGAATCTTAATCTTCAAAATGCTGGCTCTGCCATTAAATTTAATATTGATTCTGCAATGTTAAAGCAATTACAAAATGCGGCTGGTTTTACGCCTACCATTACTAGCATGAAGCCGACGCAGGACTTATTACAATTTCTAGGAATATAAATTCTTACGCTAGTGAACTCTTTTAAATAATCACATTTGTGTTATACTTTTTTCCTTATGTCGACACCATTCTTCCAATTACTTAAAAAAGACAAAAATACCGATGCCCGCCGTGGGATTATTTCGACCCCGCATGGGCAAGTGCCGTCGCCGTTTTTTATGCCGGTTGCCACAACAGCGACGGTTAAGACCATGTCGAGTGATGATTTAAATGAGATTGGTTCGCCGATTGTCTTGTCGAATACCTATCATTTATATTTACGGCCAGGCCTTGAGATTATGGAAATGGCAGGCGGTTTACATAAGTTTATGAATTGGAAGAAGCCTATCTTGACCGATAGTGGGGGATATCAGGCTTTTAGTTTGACCAAGTTTCGAAAGATCACGGACGAAGGTGTTAAGTTTCGTTCGCATTTAGATGGTAGTTTGCATTTTTTTACGCCGGAAAAGGTCATGGATATTCAGCGTGTTTTAGGTTCTGACATGGTCATGCCACTCGACGAGTGTTCGCCATATCCTTGTGAGAAGAAAAAGGCTTTGCGTGGGCTTATTCGTACAACGAAATGGGCCAAGGCTTGCCGTAAACATTTTCATGAAACAGGGATGCATGCCAATGGCCAGCGTTTGTTTGCGATTGTGCAAGGTTCAACGTATGAAGATTTACGTCGACAAAGCGCGGAAGAATTAGTCGCGCTTGATATGGATGCCTATGCAGTGGGCGGTGTTAGCGTCGGTGAAGGTGTTAAGGAAATGTTTTTAGCTTTGGGTTGGACCATAGGATTTTTGCCCAAAGACAAACCGCGTTATTTCATGGGCATTGGTTTGCCAGATCAAATTGTCAAGGCGGTTGGCATGGGCATTGATATGTTTGATACGTGTGTTCCAACGCGCTACGGCCGACATGGAGTGGCTTTTACATCAACGGGGCGTATCACCATTAGCAATGCCAAGTTCACCAAAGATTTCACGCCGCTTGATCCAAATTGCGATTGTCATGTTTGCAAGAATTATACCCGTGCCTATTTACGACATTTATTAAATTTACGTGAGATCACTGGGGTGCGTTTATTGAGCTTTCATAATGTGCATATGTATGTGAAATTGATGGAACAAATCCGCAAGGCGATTGACGAAGATAATTATGCGCAATTCCAAAAAGATTTCTTAACACGTTATGGGTCGGAGCTGGCCAATGATACGCTTTGATATCATCACCTTATTTCCTGAGATGTTTAAAGGTGTTTTCGATGCCTCGATTATCCGTCGCGCGCAAGATGATCGAAAGATTAAGATTTTGATTCATGATTTACGCGATTATTCCAAGGATAAGAAGCGCAAAAGTGTTGATGACAGGCCTTTTGGTGGGGGACCAGGCATGGTTTTAAGTCCACAGCCTTTGTTTGATGCGATCAAAAAGATCAAAGGACGCCGCAAAGCCCACGTGATCTACACAAGTCCCGCAGGGGTGCCTTTAACTCAGCCCCAAGCAAAACGCTTGACGCAACACAAAAATTTAATTATTATATGCGGCCACTATGAAGGCATCGATGAGCGGGTTAGAATCAAGCTCGTAGACGCTGAAGTTTCGATTGGTGATTATGTTTTAACTGGCGGTGAAATTCCTGCCATGGTTATCGTCGATGCGGTGGCACGATTGGTCCCAAATGTGGTGGGAAAACAGGCATCATTGCTGAATGAATCATTTGAAGATAATTTGCTCGAAGGCCCTCAATATACGAGGCCAGCAGATTTTCATGGTTTAAAAGTTCCTGATGTGTTATTATCGGGCAATCATGAAGCCATTGTGAAGTGGCGTAAAGAGCAATCAATTCTTAAAACTAAAAAAGTTCGTCCAGATTTATTAGTGAAATAAACGGAGGTTGTATATGGTAGCGTCAAATTTAGAAAAAACAGTTTCATTTGAAAAAGGTCAGATTCGCGCCGATCTTCCAAAAGTTAGCGTCGGAGATACCATCAAGATGCGCATTAAAGTAAAAGAAGCTGATAAAATGCGTATTCACCCATTTGAAGGTACGGTCATCAAAAAAGGCGGCCAAGGTATTTCAGCATCATTTACCGTGCGTAAGATTTCGTTCGGTGAAGGCGTTGAAAGAACTTTCCCCATCAATTCTCCTGTTATTGATAAAATTGAAATTATCAGCAAGGGTTTGATCAAACGCGCGAAATTATATTATTTACGTGATCGTTTAGGGAAAAGTGCTCGTGTCCAAGTCGACCAAGCCAAGTAATTCTAAAGTTTTCACAGATTATGAAACGCAAGCCAAGCAACACGGCTTGCGTTTCGTTTTTGGTATCGATGAAGCAGGGCGAGGCCCATTGGCAGGTCCCGTTGTTGCAGCCGCCGTTAGTTTGATTTCAGAAGATTTTGATGTGCGCATCGATGACTCAAAAAAACTTAGCGAAGCACAGCGCACAAAAGCCTTTGATGCCATTTTTAAGAATGCCTTTGTTGGCATAGGCATTGTTTCAGAAACCGCCATAGATGAATTAAACATTCTAAATGCCTCATTCCACGCCATGGAAATCGCTGTAAAACAGCTATACCGTTATTTGCCCGAAGAAGAAAAAAATCACCCAGAATTTAACAGTCGCGTTTTGTTGTTAGTCGATGGCAACATGTTCAAATCCCAATTACCATTCCGTCATCAAACCCTTGTAGGGGGAGATGCCAAATGCTTATCCATCGCCTGCGCCTCGATTGTCGCTAAAGTTTACCGCGACCGCATGATGGTCAAATACGACCAGATCTACCCGCAATATGGTTTTGGCAAACACAAAGGATATCCCACCGCAGCTCATCGCAAAGCCATCCAAGAGCATGGCATTTGCCACATTCATCGTAAGTCTTTTTGCCCATAAGAATCATTTTATAAATTTGCTGATATATAGATAATATGTTATCTTTTGTCCATGTTTATTAAGATTATTGCTATAGCTTTAAGTGTTTCATTACTCCCATTTACTCCTGTAAAGGCAGTTGAAATTGTGTTGCCAAAGCCGGGAGCCATGTTGGCTTTGACGCCTTCTTTTAGCCCAGCTGTATTAAAGGGTATCAAAGTACATGTGAACGATCCTTTAAGATTGGAGTTTATAGTTGCCCAAGGAAACGATGATAATCTTGCCCAAGAAGAATCTTCAAAACTTGTAAAATATTTTTTAGCTTCTCTTGCCACACCAGAAAAAGATATGTGGGTTAATTTAAGCCCATATGAAAAAGATCGTATTGTGCCAAATAGTTTTGGTCAAACCGAAATGGGACGTGATCTTTTAGCCCAAGATTATATTCTCAAACAAATAACGGCGTCGTTGGTTTATCCTGAGAATGAAATAGGTAAAGAATTCTGGCGTCGTGTTTATCAAGAAGCTTCAAGAAAATCAGTCGACATTTCCATACCAATAAATACATTCAATAAAGTTTGGATCATGCCAGATAAAGCAGTAATTCAAGAAAATGTAAAGACAGGAACGGCCTATATTAAGGAAGCAACCTTAAAAGTGATGTTGGAGGTAGATTATTTATCCACTAAGAAACATGTTGCGGCATCAACTGATTCAGCAACTGAGATCGTAAGGCAGATGGTGATTCCTCAATTGACTAAGGAAGTCAATGAAGGCGCCCATTTTGCAGGCCTTCGTCAAATGTATCATGCGTTTGTATTGGCGGCATGGTATAAGAGAAAAATACAAAACAGTGTTTTATCTGGTGTTTATGTCGATCAGAATAAGACCCAAGGCGTAACTATTTCTAATCCTTTTGCCAAACAAGAAATTTATGAGCAATATTTGCAGGCTTTCAAGAAGGGGGTTTTCAATTATATTAAAGAAGAAAGCGATCCTGTCACGCATCAATTGATACCAAAGAAATATTTTTCAGGCGGGTTAACTCTAAATATTTCACAGCGTTTGGAAATTAATAAGGCCATGACTGCTGCTGAAGCTGTAGGCATTATTAAACAAGGTTTAAAGTTGTTAACCATTTCAGTTGCCCTGACGGGTGCTTTTACGAAGCCTGCTCTTGCTCAAGTAGAGGTAGAGGATCGGCCAGTTTTTGCAAGCAGCAAAGATGAACGTGATTATGAGTTAGTGATGCGTTTGCAAGAACGTGGATTAAATGGAGAGCTGGCTGCCATTAAACGATTAGAGGTGTTATATAGGGATAATAATATTAGTTTTGCCTTAAAAGCTTTGGGCAAGATTGCATTCTCAGGCGATGCTCAGAATTCGAAGTCAGCACTAGAGCTTTTTCTAAAATCATCTTTAAGCTCATTGAAAGATTTTGAAACCCTTCGATCTGCTATCCAATTAGCTCACCCTGAATCAAAAGATGCGTTAATTAAGTTTGTGGAAAGTGGTAATTTAGATGCGTCATTTTATTTGCTGCGGACCAGTCTTACAGGTGATGTTAAAACAAAAGCTATGCAAAATATTTTAGCTTTTTTAAAGCGACCAGATCGTTTTACTTCTGAAACGCAATGGACAACTCTAAGAATAGTTTTATTGGAAGAATTTGGACGAGATAAATCAAATGCACTGATAAAAGAAATTTTACAAGAATTGGCATATCTAGGCACAGCTTCTGTTTCGTCTCAAGTTATTGAGAGTGGTTTGGTAGAGTTAGATTCTAAAAGGTTGGTTGATAGTGCGAAACGTATGGGGTCCGGGGATATTTCGCTAATGAAATATTACCAACATTTTCCAAGTAAAGAATTGTTAAGGAGCATCATTCGGTTTTTATTTGAAGCAGATAGGCAAACATTGAATCTTAGGGGCATATTAGCTGATTATAACATCACAAAAGAAATTTTAGAATCGCCTGAATTTAAGGATCGAGAGCCTCCTGAAGGAAATGGCTTTCATAGAGATTCTATATTGATTTTAGCGGCAGCGGGTCATAGAAAATCTCATGAGTTGGCAGAACAGCATTACTCGGCAGGACTCGTAAAATACATTTATGATCGGTTATATTTAACTGCTTTAAAAGGAGAATTAGATTCCGTTAGTAAATTAGAAGAGATGGCCCAAGATGATGACAATGCTGCCATTGAGATAATCTATAACATATCACGCAATAAGAGTGCTTCTGACTTGATTAAACAAAGATTTAAAAGCTATATTGAGGACAACGTTGACCTTTTTAAAGATTTATTTGATAAAGGAACTTGGCAAGAATTTGGCAAAGATCCCAAACATAAAGCGATTGTTGATGGGTTATATGAAGATGTGAAAACTGATCCCAAGGTGCTTGTCATTTTATATTGGCTTGGACTTTTAACAAAAGAGCATATCGCGTACCATCCTTTCTCTCAAGATGTTATTGATGCATTGGGTTCAAGATTAATAGATGGATTAGAATTATATTTTTCTTACGATGAGAACCCAAACGAGCTTTTTAGGATTCTAGCTAAAAAATGGGGTGGGTATGTTGTAAGTAATTTAATGCAACCCTTTAGAAATGTCGATAAATTGGAATTAAAAAAGGTATTTTTAAAGAGTTTGTCGCGTATGAATATTCTAGAGGCTATGGGTTATTTAAAGGATGATAAAGAGAAGCTTCAGTTGATCGTATATGCTTTGCAAGAAAACATTCCTGAAGCTTGGGGCATTCTTAAAGAATATGTTCAACATAATCATAATAGGGCGGAGTATTTATATGGGATGTATGTTTCAGGTTTTATATCTTTTGGAGATGAAGAGAATAAATTTGTAAGGGGCAATATTCAAATCAAAGATATATTGGCAAATGTGGATATGTCGACATTCAAAACAAAGGATTTCTTTCAAGGATTAGATCCAGAAATATCGCAGTTTATTCGTATTGGAAATCTAAGCATTCTTGATGTGGCATTAAAGCTGGCAATCACAAGACCTAGGGTGGCTGAGGATTTACAGCAAATGTCAGATGATTTTCCTAAAAATTTAAGAGATTATATCAAGGATATGAAAGATATTTCTCCGTACAAAAAGAGTGAAAGTTTAATGCGTATGTTTGTTCTGCTTGGGAACAAACCGGCTATTAGTGAGCTCTTAAAAGGTTTTCGAGTTGAAGAACCTTCGCTAATTAATACTGTTTATTTGGAATCATATAATGATCCACGTATTCAAGCGTTCAAGAATTTATCAAGGACAACTTTGGCTGAGGTAAGAGCTCAAAATATCAGTGCCTTTAAAGAGGGCATTAGAAATATGAGTCCAAAGGAAGGTAATGAGTATATGCTGAAGCTGTATTTAAGTGCGCTTTATGATATTCAGGATCAATTCAACTTATTGGATTTTGAAATATTTAAAGAAATTGCGGTGAAAATGATTGCTAGGATCTCTTTGTCGGTAACGTTGAATAATGCGAATTCTGGTTTTGAGTTTGGTTTTAACTTGTTGTTGCGTTTAAATAGCATTGATGAGCTGCTGTTTGTTTTGCATCACGAGCTTGCCCATAATGTTTTAGATGCAAAATTGTTAGATAGGAAAATCGATCGTTTTAAGCTTGATCAAAAGAAAAAAGTTCAAGTTGGTTCAATTCATGAGTATTTTTCTGACATTGTTGCATATGCGGCTAGTCAGGACGACAAGAAAGTGGCAAGGTTATTTGATGATAATTTCTTGTGTGATTATTGTAGGGCTGTGAACTTTTCAGATTTTAAACTTTTGCAAGAAGAAGTTCATGTTATCCCACGTACTTCATTAGCTTTATTTCGTTTCAAGGCAAAAGCAAAAGGTATTGATACGGCAAAATTCTTTGCTGAGTTATTTAAAAACCATCGTGAGAAAATTCTAAACTACTCGGGTGATTACACTAATTTCAATGATTATTTTATATACACTCTGGCTCTTCAATTAGGGGTTACATACACATATGATCCAAGCATAAATTTATCCGAGAACTTGGACAGGTTGTTAGATTTGCCAGTTCCCAATAAAGCCATGGCGGCTATTGATGGGGGGATTGACTTTAATACAGAGAATCTGAACTTAGTAAATCCTTCAGCAGGCGCTCAAATACATTTCAATGTGTCTGCTGATTTGCTTAAACAGTACAATAATGTTGCAGGTTTTATACCTACCATTAAGGCTGTGCAGCCACTAGTAGATCTTAATTCTTTTCTGAACTTATAAATGGGGTATGAGCTAACTTTTCTATTGCAAATATAGATTTGATTGGTATACTATTGCTTCACTTAACGGCCACAGACTTTATGGCATGAGGTAAAGTCCGTCTGTGGTTAAACTAAAAAGTCGCGCCTTTACCTGAATGCAAGATAAACCGCCGGCGTGAACAAGAATAAGGAGTAGTTAGAAATGGATAATGAATTAATCAAGAAGTTGTTGGAAGCAGGGGTGCACTTCGGGCATCAAAGTCGTCGTTGGAATCCTAAAATGAAACGTTTTATTTTCGGTGAACGCGGCGGGATTTACATCATCGATTTACAAAAAACTGAAGAACGTTTGAATACTGCCAGAGATTTTATCCGCGACATTGCAGCTAAGGGCGGTAAAATCCTTTTCGTTGGAACCAAAAAACAAGCCCAAGATGTTATCGAAGAAGAAGCCAAACGATGCGAAATGTACTATGTTAAGTATCGTTGGATGGGTGGTTTATTGACCAACTTAGAAACTGTTAAGAAATCTGTTAAGAAGTTAGTTGATATTGAGAAGATGGAAAGCAACGGTACAATCAACCGTTTGACCAAAAAAGAAGCTTCTCTATTAATGAAAGAAAAAGAACGTTTATTACGTGACTTGGGTGGTATCCGTGAGATGCCTGTTGTTCCTCAAGCCATGATCGTCGTTGACACCAAAAAAGAAGAAATTGCAGTTGCAGAAGCCAACCGTTTAGGTATCCCTGTGGTTGGTTTGATCGATACCAATTCTGATCCAGATAAAATTGGTTACCCCATCCCAGGTAATGATGATGCGGTTAAATCAATCAAGTTCATCACCTCATTACTCGTTGATAGTATTTTAGATGGTCGTCGTGAGTTTGTCGCTGGTAAAAAAGCCCAAGTGGTAACCCAAGCTCAAGAAGTGACTGTTTAACATAAAGATTTAAATAGGAGATTCATATGATGGCAACCTCAGCAGAAGATATTAAAAAATTACGCGAAGAAACATCTTGCGGGATCATTGATTGTAAAAAAGCATTAGACCAAGCTCAAGGTGATTTTGCCAAAGCAAAAGATCTCTTGCGCCAACGTGGTTTAGAAATGGCTGCGAAGAAGAGTGATCGCGTTGCCAAAGAAGGCCGCGTGGAAAGCTATATTCATAACGGTAATAAGATTGGTGTTGTCGTCGAAGTTAATTGCGAAACCGATTTCGTTGCTCGCAGCGAAGATTTCATCAAGTTTTGCAAAGACGTTGCCATGCACATTGCCGCGATGAATCCTGAAAATGTTGAAGGTTTACTCGCACAACCATATGTCCGTGATGCAAGCAAAACCATCAAGGATTTATTAAATGAATTAGTGTCCAAGATTGGTGAAAACACCATGATCGGACGTTTCACACGTTATAAAGTTGGCGAATAAACGTTAAGGAGTTTTTTTGAATAAAAAACCCGTCTATAAACGCATCTTATTGAAGTTAAGCGGTGAAGCATTGCTTGGCCGTTTGCAGCATGGCATTGACGCTGAGATGTGCGCATCTTTAGCAACGCAGGTCAAAGAAATCCATGATGCGGGTGTAGAAGTTGCGATTGTCGTGGGTGGTGGTAATATCTTTCGCGGGCAAGTTGAAAGCGCCCGATTTGGTTTAGATCGTTCTGTGGCAGATTATATGGGTATGTTGGCAACCGTTATGAATGGGTTGGCTTTGCAAAATGCTTTGGAACAAACAGGCATTCAAACCCGCGTCATGACCGCGATTCAAATGCATGCGGTTGCAGAACCATACATTTTGCGTCGCGCCATCCGTCACTTAGAAAAACGTCGCGTTATCATTTTCGTAGCAGGTACAGGTAACCCGTATTTTACAACAGATACAGCGGCCGCATTACGTGCGACGGAAATCAAGTGCGATGTGATCATGAAGGCGACCAAGGTTGACGGTGTTTATTCTGCAGATCCTAAGAAAGATAAGAGCGCTAAGCGATTTGAAAGTTTGAAGTTCATTGATGTATTAAAGAAGAATTTAAAAGTGATGGATGCGACAGCGATTAGCATGTGCATGGATAATTCGATCCCCATCATTGTGTTTGATTTGTTGCAAAAAGGTAATATTAAACGCGCAGTATATGGCGAAAAAATAGGGACCATCGTTCGTTAATCGTACGGAGGTGCATATGACAGCTAAAGAAATTTTAAAAGACGTTGAATCAAAAATGAAAAAGGCCATGGAAACCATGTTGCGTGAGTTTTCAGAAGTTAGAACTGGCCGTGCACAGCCTGCATTGATCGACGATATGCACATCGATTACTACGGGACATCAACGCCTATTAAGCAAATTGCGCAAGTATCATCGCCAGACCCACGTCAAATCATCATTCAACCGTGGGATGCAAATGCGATCAAAGATATTGAGGCTGCCATCCAGAATTCAAAGTTGGGGATTAACCCAAACAATGATGGCAAAGTTATCCGTTTGGTGTTTCCACCACTGTCTGCAGAACGCCGTGAAGAATTTATCAAAGTGTGCAAAGACATGGCCGAACGTGGCCGCGTGACCATGCGTTCCATCCGTCGTGATGCGAATGACAAAGCCAAGAAGATGCAAGGCGAGGGTCATGTGAGCGAAGATGAAAAATTTAAGACAGAAGAAGAAGTGCAAAAGATGACAGATCGTTTCATCAAAGAAATTGATGTTGTCCTCGAAAAGAAAAGTAAAGAATTACGCGAAGTATAAGCTGCTCTTTGTTTAATCAAAATTTGTTGACCCACTAGCTCACCCGGTAGAGCACAACTCTTTTAAAGTTGGGGTACCGCGTTCGAGTCGCGGGTGGGTCACTTTTTTCTTTTGCTAGTTTGCATGGCTTTTGGGCGGGTGGCGGAATGGTAGACGCGCATGCCTTAGGAGCATGTGGGGCGACTCGTGGAGGTTCAAGTCCTCTCCCGCCCACCAGGCTTCGTCAAAAGGCTTTCGCGTTTGACTATGCCAGGCTGGTGGCAGATGAAAAAATAATTTGAGTTCTTTGAATAATTTTTAGTATAATATTTTTCTATGCGGCGGTAATTCAGTTGGTAGAATGCCACCTTGCCAAGGTGGATGCCATCGGTTCGACCCCGATCCGCCGCTCCATTAAATTTTCCCCTTGGAGGATTCATGAAAATCACAGAGTTTTTGTGTAAGACAGCCGTTGTTGGAGATTTGAACGCCACGACAAAACCAGAAGTCATTGCTGAAATGGTTGGTTTACTTGTTGAAGGCGGGGCGATTGATAAAAAACACAAAAATAAAGTGATTGACGTTTTGATGGCGCGTGAAGCGTTAGGTTCAACAGCCATCGGACAGGGGATAGCTATTCCTCATGGGAAATCTGATGCAACCGATAAGTTGGTTGCAGCTTTGGCCATTAGCAAGCATGGCGTTGCATTTGATTCCTTAGACGGTGAACCTGCCAATATTTTTTTCTTGCTCGTTGCACCTGTTGATTCTGCTGGTCCACATTTAAAAGCTCTTGCCCGTGTTTCACGATTACTTAAAGATAAGTTTTTCCGCGATAGTTTAAAGAATTCAAAAACAAGCAAAGATATTCTTGAATTAGTGTCCCGCGAAGATTCGCGGATTGGTTAAGTTTTTCCTTTGCCATCATGCCAAAAAATAACCTTTCAAAATGGCTTTATCCCGGGATGCGGGTTAAACGCTGGATGTTTGCCTCCCTATTTGGTGTTCTCGTCGTTGGTTTTGGTTCCATTTTTGCTGTAAGTCAATATGCGTTTGTAAGTCATTTAGGCATTGTGATCATTGTCTGTGGCATTGTGTTCATTGTACTCGGCATGGGTAAGATGACCATTTCCTTAATCACGTTATTCCTACCCCAACGTGAGCGTGACATTGTTAATATTTTATTCCAACGTCGATACTTAGAGCGAGGCCCAAGGATTGTGGCCATCGGCGGTGGGCATGGCTTATCACATTTATTACTAGGTTTAAAAGAGTACACATCAAATCTAACAGCCATCGTGACGGTTGCAGACAGCGGCGGGTCTTCAGGGCGTTTGCGTGAAGAATTTAATATCGTAGCCCCAGGTGATATTCGCAATTGTTTGGTAGCTTTGGCAGACGCGCCTGCGTTGATGGGCCAGTTGTTTCAATATCGTTTCTCTGAAGGTGAGGGGTTAAAAGGACATAATTTTGGAAATTTGTTTTTAACCGCGATGGTCAAGTTAACCGGTGGAGATTTTCAAAAAGCGGTCGAAGAATCTAGTAAAGTTTTAGCTATCCGCGGTAAAGTTATTCCCTCGACAATACATAATGTTCAATTGGTTGCGGAATATATGGATGGTTCTATCCTAGAGGGAGAAGCACGTATTCCGGATAAGAACATGCCCATCAAAAGATTATATTTAAAACCAGATGATGCAAAGCCAACCCCAGAAGCGTTATCGGCCATTGCCGATGCAGATATTGTGGTCATTGGCCCAGGCAGTTTATACACGAGCATTTTATCTAATTTAATCATTTCGGGAATGACCGATGCTATTGTAAAATCAAATGCGTATAAGATTTATGTTTGCAATGCCATGACCCAGCAAGGTGAGACGGGGGATTTCTCAGCAGGAGAACATGTGCGCGCTATCGTCGAGCAAACAGATCCCAAAGTTTTTGATGCCTGCATTGTTAACAATGCGGTTGTCCCAGAGAATGCATTGGCAAGATATAGAGATCAAGGTTCTTATCCTGTTGCGCCAGATGTGGAGCGCATTAAAGCCATGGGGTATGCTGTTGTGGCAACCGATTTATTAAGTGTGGCTGATTATGTGCGCCATGATTCTAAAAAGCTAACTCAAGCGTTGATCAAGTTGATTGAGACGCAACATGTGGTTAAAAGGTAATTATGCCGATTATAGAAAAGAAAGTGCTTGTCGCAAATAAAAAAGGTTTACACGCAAGACCTGCGGCCATGTTTGTTCAAATGGTCACTAAGTTTGATGTTCAAGTCACCGTTACCAAGAATGGTGAAAAAGTTAATGGGAAGTCTATTATGGGGTTGTTGACCCTAGGGGCTATCTATAATACACCGCTTACGTTAACGGTTGAAGGTAATGATGCCGATGCAGCCATGAAGGCATTTGAAGTCTTTTTTAGTAAACAGGAAGAAGAACTTTTACCATGAGTGAACTTGTCCTTAAAGGAATCCCAGCAGCCAGCGGCATTGCTTATGGCCCTGCCTTTATTTTGGACAGCCAAGAGTTCATTGTTCCCAAGCGTATCATTTCAGAAGATGAAGTAGAATCTGAGATTGCTCGATTTCAAGAAGCTTTAGATCAAACCCGCCGAGAAATCATTGATATTAAAAACCGCATTGAAAAAGATATGGGCGCGGCCCATGCAAAAATCTTTGAAGCACATCTGATGGTTTTAGACGATCCCATGCTTTATGATCAAGTTGCCGCCTCTGTTCGTGATGATAAAGAAAGCGCTGATTATGTTTTTGCTAAAGTTATCAAAGCTTACACACAGGCTTTGTCTAAGGTGCAGGATGAATACTTGCGCGATCGTGCGACGGATATCAATGATATCGCCAAGCGTGTCCTTAAGCATTTGATGGAAGAAAGCCGTTGGCATGATTTTGAAAACTTCCAAGGTGAATTAGCTGTCGTAGCGCATGACTTGTCTCCGTCGGATGCGGTGAGCATGTACAATAAAAAAATCATCGCCTTTGTAACTGACATTGGTGGCCGCACATCGCACACAGCGATTATTGCAAAGTCTTTAGGTGTTCCAGCGGTGGTGGGATTAAAAGATGCGACTTTACGTATTAGCAACGGGGATACCGTCATCATTGACGGGAAAAAAGGCTTGGTCATTGTTAATCCAAATCCTTCAACCAAAGAGCTATATGCGAAAGAACAAATCAAGATTGTTGCTGGTTTAGAAAAACTCGATGATTTCAGAGATTTGCCAGCTCAAACATTAGATGGAAAAAAAGTGACGATGTTGGCTAATTTGGAATTAACCTCGGAATTGCCTTCGATGCGTAAGTACGGCGGGCAAGGGGTGGGGTTATACCGCACCGAATTTTTGTTCATGAACCGTTTAGATTTACCGTCCGAAGAAGAGCAATTTGAAGCCTATAAAAATGTGGCGCAAAGTTTATCGCCTTTGCCTGTCACGATCCGCACCCTAGATTTAGGGGGGGATAAATTTATTTCAAGCGTACATATTCCAAAAGACATGGCGCCGTTCTTAGGTGTTCGTGCGATCCGCTTTTGTTTAGAACGTCAGGATATTTTCAAAACACAACTGCGAGCTATTTTGCGTGCGTCGGTATTTGGACGTTTGCAAATGATGTATCCCATGATCTCAGGGGTGGGTGAATTACGCCAAGCCAATGCCGTCTTAGCCCAAGTTAAGGAAAGCTTAACACGCGAGCACATTGATTTTGATCCTGACATGAAAATTGGTGTGATGATTGAAGTGCCATCAGCGGTCATGACCGCGGATATGATTGCAAAAGAAGCAGATTTTTTTTCAATTGGCACCAATGACTTGATACAATATTCTCTAGCTGTTGATCGGGTCAATGAAAAAACTGCACTATTGTATGAGCCTGCACATCCTGCGATCTTACGGATGATTCAAAAGACCGTCGATGCTGGTCACAACGAAGGCATTAGTGTCAGTGTATGTGGTGAAATGGCCAGTGATTTAAGTTTGGCATTCTTACTTGTTGGATTAGGTGTGGATTCGCTGAGCATGTCACCCTCGAGTATCCCAGGGATAAAGAAAATGATACGTGGTTTGAAATTTTCTGACATCGCGCATGTGACCATGGAAGCTTTGAGTTTAAGCACAGGAGCCGAGGTGGAGGAATATGTCGGTGCGCAATTGCATCGACTTTACCCAAATTTATGAAAGCACTCATTTTAGCCGCAGGATATGGCACACGTTTAGCCGCCATTGCCAAAGATACACCAAAGCCATTGTTAGATGTTGCAGGTAAACCCTTGATCGATTATACCGTCGATAAATTAAAATCCGTTAAAGCGTTAGACGAAATTGTGGTGGTCACCAACAATAAGTTCTTTAATGTCTTTTGCAACTGGGCTAAAACGCATCCAGATTTTAAAGTGCGCATTGTTAATGACGGCACCAATGTTCCAGAAGAACGATTAGGTTCGGTGGGGGATATTAATTTTGTATGGAGCCAAGAGAAAGAAAAAGATGATTGGCTGATCATTGGTGGGGATAATATCTTCATCGAAGATTTAAATAATTTTATGACCATGGCCCGTCAGAAAGACCCTGCGATCACGATTGGTTTGTATGATATTAAGGATATCAAAGGCGCATCTAAGTTTGGTGTGGCGGCCATCGATGCTCAAGATAAGGTGACATCCTTTGAGGAGAAACCAGCAAATCCAAAATCAAGCCTGATTGTCATGTGCCTATATTATTTCCCTAAATCAACCTTAGGTTTTATTGAAGAATATAAAGCTGTGTCCAAGGCATTGGATGCGGCTGGAAGTTATATTGCTTGGGCTTCAGAAAAGAAAAATGTTTATGGTTTTCAATTCGGTGGAAAATGGTATGATATCGGAAGTATTGAATCTCTCCAAGAGGCTCAAGAGTTCTTTTCCGCCAAAGGCGGATCAGCCGAAGGCTGAAAGCATACAATAAAAAAATAAACCCAAATTGTTTTCATAGAAAGGTGGTTTTTTGTGAAAGGACGTTATTTATTTACTTCGGAATCTGTTGGTGCCGGACATCCTGACAAAGTTTGCGATAATATCTCAGATGGTGTTTTGGATACGGTTTTAAAGGATGATCCTAAAGGTCGCGTTGCTTGCGAAACATTTTGTACCGCAGGTTTGGTTATTGTCGGCGGGGAAATTACAACAACCACCTATGTTGATGTTCACAAGCTAGTACGCGAAGTCTTGCTTGATATTGGTTACAACCATCCTAAATATGGTTTTGATGCCAATACCTGTTCTATTTTAAATGCGATCAACAAGCAATCTCCCGATATTTCCCAAGGTGTTGATAAGGGTGGGGCTGGGGATCAAGGTATCATGTTTGGTTATGCCGTTGATGAAACCAAAGAACTTATGCCATTGCCGATCATGTTAGCGCATCAATTGGTGGCTCGTGTGACCGAAGTGCGTGAAAAGAAAATCTTGCCATATTTAGGCCCAGATTGTAAATCACAAGTCACCATCGAATATGAAGACGATACACCACTTCGCGTCGATGCAGTTGTTTTAGCATGTCAACATACCGAAGAAATCTTGGATAAAACAGGCAAGAAGATCACCGAAAAAGCCCGTCAAGATATTATCAAGCATATCGCTCATCCAATTGTTGGTAAATTGATGGATAAAAATACCAAGTTCTATGTTAATGAAACTGGTAAGTTCGTCGTCGGTGGACCACAATCAGATACAGGTGTTACAGGACGCAAGATCATCGTTGATACGTATGGCGGTGCGGTGCCTCATGGTGGTGGTGCTTTCTCTGGTAAAGATCCTACCAAGGTTGACCGTTCTGCTGCGTACATGGGCCGTTATGTAGCGAAGAATATCGTCGCTGCTGGGTTAGCTAAGAAGTGTTTATTGCAATTAGGTTATGCCATTGGCTTCCCACAACCAGTTTCCATCATGGTTGACACTTATGGTACCGGTAAAATCTCTGAACAACATTTGGTCGCTTTGGTGCGTAAGCATTTTGATTTGTCACCAAAGGGCATCATCGAAACATTAGATTTACGTAAACCTGTTTACCGCAAAACAGCTGCCTATGGTCATTTTGGTCGCCCAGGTTTCACATGGGAAAAGACAGATAAGGCCGCGGCATTAAAGAAGGATGCATAATATGGCAACAGCCACAATGAAGGAGCCTAAAAAAGCTATGGCTAAACAAGCAAAAGAATTTAACGATTTCAAAGTCAAAGACATTGCGTTGGCCGCATGGGGTCGTAAAGAGATCACCATCGCTGAAACGGAAATGCCTGGTTTAATGGCTTTGCGTAAAGAATATGGTTCCAAGCAACCACTTAAGGGTGCGCGTATCGCTGGATGTATTCACATGACCATCGAAACAGCCGTCTTAATTGAAACCTTGGTTGAATTAGGTGCGCAAGTTCGCTGGTCATCGTGTAATATTTTCTCAACCCAAGATCATGCTGCCGCCGCGATTGCTGCTGCGGGTATTCCTGTGTTTGCATGGAAGGGTGAAACGTTAGAAGAATATGATTGGTGTGTTGAACAAACCATCATCTGGCCTGACGGTAAAGGCCCTAATATGCTTTTAGATGACGGCGGGGATTTAACCATCATGTTGCATGGTAAATTTTCTAAGCTTCTTAAAGATGTTAAAGGTTTGTCCGAAGAAACAACGACGGGCGTACACCGTTTATATGAAATGGTGCAAAAAGGCACATTGAAAATGCCTGCCATCAACGTTAATGATTCTGTGACAAAATCAAAGTTCGATAATTTGTACGGTTGCCGTGAATCTTTGATCGACGGTATCAAACGCGCTACCGATCGCATGATCGCTGGAAAAGTTTGCGTCGTTGCTGGTTACGGTGATGTTGGTAAAGGTTGCGCCCAATCTTTCAAAGGTTTAGGCGGACGTATCATCATCACAGAAATCGATCCTATCTGTGCGCTTCAAGCATCCATGGAAGGTTATCAAGTTATGCCTATGGAAGAAGCTGCAAAGATTGGCGATATCTTTGTTACAGCGACGGGATGTATTGATATCATTACGGGTAAACATATGGATGCCATGAAGAGCGGCGCCATTGTCTGTAACATTGGTCACTTTGATTCTGAAATTGAAGTGGCATATTTGAATAATCGTAAGGACATCAAGAAAATTCAAATCAAACCACAAGTCGATGAATATGTTTATCCAAATGGCAAGAAGATCATCATTTTAGCCGAAGGCCGTTTGGTGAATTTGGGTTGCGCGATGGGACATCCATCATTTGTTATGAGCACCTCATTTACCAATCAAGTCTTAGCTCAAATTGAATTATGGCAAAATAGCCATAAATATGAAAATAAAGTGTATACATTACCAAAACACTTAGACGAAAAAGTTGCGCGCCTACATTTAGCTAAAGTTGGTGCCCGTATTGATACCTTAAGTGCTGCCCAAGCAAAATACTTAGGGTTAAAGGTTGAAGGTCCATTCAAACCAGATCATTATCGATATTAAAGAGTGATACTATGTCCGAAAAAATAAAGAAAATTGGTGTTTTAACCTCAGGTGGTGACGGCCCAGGCATGAATGCAGCGATCCGTGCGATTGTACGCTATTCATTGCATTACGGCATTGAAGTAGCAGGGATCATGCGGGGTTACCAAGGACTTTTAGAAGAGGACATAATTCCACTTAATCATCGCTCAGTTTCTAATATCATTAATCGTGGTGGTACCATCTTGAAGACTGCCCGTTCGAAAGAATTCTCGACGGATGAAGGTAAGCAAAAAGCCATCGCCAATGCCCGTAAGCATAATATTGATGGCTTAGTGGTTATCGGAGGGGATGGTTCTTATCAAGGGGCAAAACGTTTCTACGAATTAAGCGGGATCCCAACCATTGGTTTGCCAGGCACCATTGACAATGATTTACATGGTACTGATCAAACCATTGGTTGTGCGACCGCCATCAATACTGCGCTTGAATCCATCGATAAAATCCGCGACACCGCCCAAAGCATGGAGCGTGTTTTTGTCGTCGAGGTTATGGGAAATAAATCCGGTTATATTGCCATGCAAGTGGCCTTAGCCGCAGGCGCGGAAGATGTAATTATCCCTGAACGTAAATTTGATTATGAAGGCATGAATCAAGAAATTTTGACAGCTAGCAAAAGAGGTAAAATAAGTTATATCGTGTTAGTTGCTGAAGGGGCCGCCATGGCCTCTGTGGTTGCAGAAAGCATCACGCGTGCGACTGGCTTGGAATCTCGATATGTTGTTTTAGGTCACGTCCAACGCGGTGGAACCCCTAGCGGTCCTGACCGCATCTTATCCACACGTTTAGGCGCCGCTGCCGTTGACTTATTAATCAATGGTGTCTATGGCAAAGCCGTTGGTGTCTTGGAAGATGAAATCAACGTCATCGACCTAAAAGACGCCACCCGTCGCGCACATACGGACATGGACGAGCTCTACCAATTGCTCAAAATTCTTACCTAAAGTTAAGTTTTAAGGTTGCATTTTGCGACCATAAAGCATTGTTCATAAGCGGTTAATAAATTGGTAAACCTATACTCTATAGGGTACACTATATTTATGACGCCACATCGATGGTTTGCCAACATAATGCTTGTGGTATTTTTTCAGGCGATGGTTTTGCCTGTGCCTTTGACACATGCCCAAGAAGTCGTATTACCTGCCCCTGGTGTGATGGTTGATTTAAGCCCTAGTTTCGTTCCGCCACATTTAGCAGGAATTACCGTTTACCCTAATAGTCCGCTTAAATTTGATTTCATCATTCAACGTGGTGACACGCCATTATCTGACGAAGAAAAACAAGCAGAATACAAAAAGCTTATCAAATATTTCTTAGCATCGTTGGCTGTCCCTGATGATAATCAATGGGTTAACTTATCCCCATATGAAAAAGACCGCATTGTTGGTCCTGATTTTGCCAATACAAAAATGGGTAGAGATTTGCTGGCCCAAGACTACATTCTAAAACAAATAACTTCATCGCTCATTTACCCTGAGAAAGATTTAGGTAAAGGTTTTTGGGATAAGGTATATGCGCAAGCCTATAAACAATTTGGTAACACCAACATTCCCGTTAACACTTTTAATAAAGTATGGATTGTCCCAGACAGTGCCGTCATTTTTGAAAAAGGCAATAGTGCCTACGTTCTTAAGAATCATTTAAAAGTGATGCTTGAACAAGACTATGTCGCCACCGAACAAAATGCGGTGAGCGCGAATGGCAATAAAGTTGTGACCTTAAATGCGTCGACGTCCAACGTCATGCGCGATGTCATCATTCCCGTCTTAGAAAAAGAAGTTAATGAAGGTAAAAATTTTGCGAATTTACGACAAGTTTATAGCGGGATGTTGCTTGCCGCATGGTATAAGCGGGTACTTAAAGAATCATTCTTAGCAAAAGTGTACGCGGATAAATCAAAATTAAAAGGTATCGATCAAGACCCTAAAGCAAATCAGGAAATTTATGCACGATATCTTCAAGCGACCAAAAAAGGTGTGTATAACTTTATTAAAGAAGATGTAGATAAGTATACCCAACAAATTATTCCAAGAAAGTATTTCTCCGGTGGGGCTGAAGGGTATAAGGATTTTGGAAAGGTGCAGCGGATTAATGACCGAGCTCAAGCCTCTGCTAATCCTTCCTATAGACAAATACTAGAGGGCGTTAATGTTGATAATGTAGACATATTATTTGATGATATGTCTCTGCCTGTAGATAATCGATCTGCAAATGTTGTGGATGTTTTTTCAGGTAATGTCAGTACTTCTGTTAGAGGTGTAGATTTCCCTTTAAAAGTGGTTCCTGAATCTACTGAGCACATAGACATTTTTAGTGGTGCTGTTGAAAAATCGGTTGGACATGTACAAATTCCTTCGAATGTAATCCAAGACAAAGAACAACAGGATGCACGTTTAGCTAGGGAAATAAGAATGGATCCTTATTTTTCTGATTTGGATGATATGGGTAAGAATATGGGAATAAATATGCGACGTTTGTACAAATACGACGGGACAACAAATAAAAACACTGTTGATGAAATGATAGAAATCTTAGAACGTATTGTAGACGAAGTAGAATTTAAAGGGAGTAAAGATCAAATTGAAATATACCAAGAAGTTGATGAGTTAAGTTCTAAATTTGGAGAAGGTCGACAACAGAAGTATTTAGGTCTTAAGTTTAAGAAGTTTAGTGTGCATTTTAATACTGAAGCAAATTTAAAAGCATTAGGCGAAAAGACTAAGCTAATGTTACAAAAGATTATTATGGAGAGAGCAAAATCAAGGCTTGATTATGCGATGATTGGTATACAGGGTGCTACAACTCAAGCAGCTAATAACGTTGATGCAGACCAAGCCGCTAATCCCGTGGGTGGTATTGACCTTAATGCTTCTAAATTGAACATGCAAATTAAGCGGGATGGGAATGGGGTTGTTTTGCCTTTGGCTCAGCAGAATTGGGAAGGTATTGTTATTAATGGTTTGACGCCTGTGATCCTTGAAATTAAACCTGCGGTTGGTTTATCCATTCTAGATATACAAAATTAATTCATTGCAAAAAAAACTGGTGACAGCGCCCAATTAAATAAAGTACCAGGTGGTGTTGATCCTGCGATTATTTCTTGCAGGAGGGGAAAGTATATAATTATTTTTTACAGCAAGGAATCTTCGTTTTCTAGAAAATTTTGAGGTTACGAAGATTTCTTGAAATAAGATGATATTTCAGGTAATGTTGTTTTAAGTAGTATGTAGCATTAAATAAGAAGCCAATCTGCCGTAGTATACCTGCCGCTTCGATTCAACAATCCCTATTGGTAATGATTATTTGAGGAGGAGTATGACTAAGAAATTAGGAGTTCTTTCTGATATCCGTTTGCTTATTGAGTCAGCTAGGGCCAGGGTTGCTACAAACGTGAACGCTGAATTAACAATGCTTTATTGGAAGGTTGGAGAGCGTGTACGGCGAGAAATACTCCAAGATAAGCGTGCGGAATATGGACGGGAAACTATCGTGACGTTGTCGCAACAATTAGTTATGGATTATGGCAGTAGCTTTTCTAATAAGAATCTTCGTCGTATGATTCAGTTTGCTGAAGTATTCTGTGATGAAAAGATTGTCGTATCGCTAATACGACAATTGACTTGGACGCATTTTATTGCTTTGATTCCATTAAAAGACAAATTACAACGGGAGTTTTATAGTGAAATGTGCCGTATGGAGCGATGGAGTGTGAGTACGTTACGAAAGAAAATAGAAGGAATGTTGTATGAACGTACGGCGCTTTCTAAGAAATCAGATTCACTTATACAAATGGAACTAAAACAATTACGTAAGGAAGATAAATTAACGCCTGACTTGGTTTTTCGTGATCCATATTTTTTAGATTTCTTAAGCTTAAAAGGGGTTTATCAAGAAAAGGATCTTGAAGAAGCTATATTACGTGATTTGGAAGCATTTATCTTAGAACTTGGGGTTGGATTTTCATTTGTTGAACGTCAGAAGCGTTTGGTTATTGATGGGGATGATTTTTATTTAGATTTATTATTTTATCATCGCACATTGAAACGCCTTGTTGTCATTGAGCTGAAGTTGGAGAGATTCAAACCAGAACATAAGGGGCAAATGGAATTATATTTGCGTTGGCTTGATAAATATGAACGTAAGATTGGTGAAGAACGTCCGATTGGGCTTATTTTGTGTGCAGGAAAATCAGATGAAACAATAGAACTTTTGGAGCTTGGTAAAAGTGGCATTCGCGTGTCAGAGTACATCACAGATTTATTGCCAAAGAAGACTTTGGAAAAGAAATTTCATGAAGCAATAAGATTAGCACGTTTAAAGCTTGAGAATAAGGAATAGTAAATCAAGCAGGAAATCTTGCTAGACATTTTTGATTTTTTTGATATTATTACATCTTCATTTTAATCAATGTTAGGAGGCTTCACATGTCTCAAATGGTGACGGATATTGATCAAACAGTAAAGCAATTAGTTTTAACCGATAATATTAAAGAGAAGGAAACATTAGCGAAGGCGATTGCTGCTGAAGCTAAGGCTAAGGGTATTTATTTAGCATCCATCCACGACGTATATATGGCCCGCGGCAAAGGCCAAGGTAAAAACTTTACCGTACCTGCCATGAATTTAAGATCATTGACCTATTACTTGGCTAAGGCGATTTTTCGTGTTGCTAAACGTCAAAAGGCTGGGGCTTTCATTTTCGAAATTGCCAAGTCTGAAATGGGTTATACGGGCCAACCACCAATCGAATATGTTGGTGTTATCTTAGGCGCGGCGATCAAAGAAGGTTATGCTGGTCCTGTGTTCATCCAAGGCGATCATTGCCAAATCAAGGTGAGCGAATTTAAGAAAGATAAGAAGAAGGAAGTTTCTGCGTTAAAAGACATGATCGCAGATTGTATCGCGGCAGGCTTCTATAATATAGACGTTGATTCTTCAACAACCGTTGATTTAAGTAAACCAACCTTAACCGAACAACAACGCGATAACTTTGAAGTTGGCGCGGATATTTCGGCATTCATTCGTAAGATCCAACCAAAGGGCATTCAAGTTTCTATCGGTGGTGAAATAGGCGAAGTTGGCCACAAGAACAGCACCGTTGAAGAATTGGTTGCCTTCGTCGATGGGTATAATCAAGCCTTGCCAAAGGGCTTGGTTGGTTTAAGTAAAATTTCCGTTCAAACAGGCACATCCCACGGCGGCGTTGTTTTACCCGACGGCACCATGGCCAATGTCAGTGTTGATTTTGATACTTTAAAAGCGTTATCCAATGCTGCAGCTAAGAAATATGGCATGGGTGGGGCAGTACAACATGGGGCTTCCACATTACCAGATAATGCATTTGGTAAATTCCCAGATGTTGATACCATCGAAATCCATTTAGCGACCAATTTCCAAAATAAGACCTTAGACAGCAAATTGTTCCCGAAAGATTTGTACGCTAAGATGGTCGAATGGACCAAGGCTAATTGCTTGAGCGAACGCAAAGCCACTGACACTGACGAGCAATATGTGTATAAAGCTCGTAAGCGTGCTTTAGGTCAATTTAAAAAAGAAATCATGAACTTGCCAGAATCTGTCAAAGATGGCATTTCTGCAGAATTAGAACAAAACTTTGAATTTTTATTCAAGCAACTCAACGTCAATGACACCAAGGATTTTGTGACATCGATTGTAAAGCCTGTTGATGTGACCATTGGTTTGCGTGAAACACAAGCTCATTTAGACGGTGAAGGCGACGATTAATATAAAGGAAAATTAAAATGGCAAAAGTCTACTACGATAAAGATTGTAATATCAACGATATTAAAAATAAAGTGATCGCGGTTGTTGGCTACGGTATCCAAGGTCGCGGTCAAGCGCTTAATTTGCGTGATAGTGGTTTGAAGGTTATTATTGCTCAGCGTCCAGGTGGTCCTAATTATGAGATCGCTAAAAAAGATGGTTTCAAGCCCATGTCCGTCGAAGAAGCGACCAAGCAAGCGGATGTGATGATCATTTTGACCCAAGATCATTTGCAAGCTGAAATTTACAAGAAGTCAATCGCTCCATATTTGACCAAGGGCAAAGCATTAGCCTTTTCTCATGGGTTTAATATTCATTTTAAATTCATCGTCCCACCTAAAGATGTGGACGTTTTTATGATTGCGCCTAAGGGCCCAGGTGCCTTGGTGCGTCGTCAATATGAAGAAGGCAAAGGCGTTCCTTGCTTAGTTGCTGTTCATCAAAATGCAACCGGCAAAGCCTTAAAGATTGCTTTAGCTTATGCCAAGGGTGTTGGTGGTTCTCGTGCAGGGATTATCCAAACCACATTTAAAGAAGAAACAGAAACCGATTTGTTCGGTGAACAAGCTGTTTTGTGTGGTGGGGCAAGTGAATTGGTCAAGGCTGGTTTTGAAACCTTGGTTAAAGCCGGTTACCAACCAGAAATTGCATACTTTGAATGTATGCATGAATTGAAATTAATCGTCGATTTAATGTATGAAGAAGGTATTCAAGGCATGCGTCGACGCGTTTCTGATACGGCCGAATATGGCGATATGACTCGTGGTCCACGTGTTGTTAATGCACGCACCCGTGCAGAAATGCAAAAGATCTTAAAAGAAATCCAAACCGGCAAGTTTGCTCGTGAATGGATGGCTGCGAATGAAAATGGCCGTAAGGGCTTTCTTAAGATGCGCAAAGCAGGCGATTCCCACCTTATTGAAAAAGTGGGCGCTCGACTACGTGCGATGATGAGTTGGATGAGAAAGTAAAAACTATTTAAGCCAAAAGAAACGCATTCGTATATAATTTAAGGGCGGCTTCGATAGCCGCCCTTAGTATTTTTAGGAGCTTTATATGAAAAACGACAAAGTATATATTTTTGATACCACCTTGCGCGATGGTGAACAAGCGCCAGGCGCCACCATGACCCAGAAGGAGAAGTTGGAAATTGCCTTTGGTTTGGAGCGTTTGGGTGTTGATATCATTGAAGCAGGATTCCCGATTTCCTCAAAAGGGGATTTTGATTCTGTTTTGGAAGTTGCAAAGCATATCAAGAAATCCTATGTTTGCGGCTTGGCAAGATCTATAACCAAGGATATCGATGCGGTCATCGATGCGGTAAAACCTGCCAAACATAAACGCATCCATATTTTCTTGGCAACATCCAAGATCCATTTGGAACACAAATTCAAGAAAAGCCAAGACCAGATTTTAGACATGGCCATCGCGGCCGTGCGTTATGCTAGAAAACGCATGGATAATATTGAATTCTCGCCGGAAGATGCCTCAAGAACCGAGAAGGAATTTTTATACCGCGTCTTGGAAGCTGTTATCAAAGAGGGTGCAACCACCGTCAATATCCCAGATACCGTTGGATATTCAACGCCTGCGGAATATGGTGCGGTGATCAAAGGCATTTGCGATAATGTGCCAAACATCAATAAAGCGATCATCTCAACCCATTGCCATGATGATTTAGGTTTAGGGGTGGCAAATTCTTTGGCAGGGGTCTTAAATGGCGCTCGTCAAATTGAATGTACTATTAATGGCATTGGGGAGCGTGCAGGCAATGCGTCCATGGAAGAAATTGTCATGGCCATTAAAACCCGCGCGGATTATTTTAAATTAAACACACAAATTAAGACGGAAGAATTCTACCGCATGTCACGCATGGTCAGCAAAGCAACAGGCTTCTTAGTACCACCCAATAAAGCCATCGTTGGATCAAACGCTTTCCGTCACGAGTCAGGCATTCATCAAGACGGCATGTTAAAAGAACGCCGCACCTATGAAATCATGAACCCAGAAGATGTGGGTGTTCCCAAACATGAAGGTTTAGTGTTGGGTAAACATTCTGGCCGTCACGCGTTTTCCGACCGCTTAAAGCGTTTGGGTTTTAAATTAAACGAAAGCGGCATCGATGCGGCTTTTGTACAATTCAAAGACTTGGCTGATAAGAAGAAAGAAATTTACGACGAGGATTTGATTGCGATCGTTGAAGATAATGTCACCCAAAATAAAGAAACCATCCGTTTAAAAAATTTGGTTTACACCAGCGGCAGTCATGTGAAGCCAAGTGTTACGGTGACCTTGGATATTAAAGGAAAAACCGTTGTCAAAGAATCAACAGGTGATGGTCCGGTTGATGCATGTTATAAAGCCATTGCAACAGCCACCAAGATCAAGGCTTCTTTGTTGGATTACAGCATCCAGTCTGTGAGCCAAGGGGATGATGCCCAAGGAGAAGTTAGGGTTAAAATCAGCGTCGATGAAAAGACGGTGTTAGGGCGCGGGGCGAGCACAGACATCATTGAAGCCTCAGCCAAGGCCTATATTTATGCGATCAATAAAGCCTTGATGAATAAAGAGCGGATGAAGAAATAATGGTCTACGAACCTCCGAGCATATACGGCATTATCGGTAATCCTTTGACGCATAGCTTGTCGCCGCTCATGCACAATGCGGCATTTAAAGCGCTGGATGTTAATGCGGTTTATAAACTTTTTCCGTTAGAAGACGCTGAAGAGCTTAAATTGTTTATGGAAGATTTAAAGGAAGAGAATAATCCGATCTTTGGGCTCAATGTCACCGTCCCTTATAAAGAAGCGGTGATGCCCTATGTCGATACGGTTGATCCATTTGCCAAATTAGTCGGGGCTGTTAATACGTTGGCCATTACCAATGAGCGCAAGATCATTGGCCTTAATACTGACGGGCCTGGCTTTTTAAGTCATTTACAGGAATTAAAGTTTGATCCAGAAGGCAAACGCATTGCCATTTTAGGTGCCGGTGGCACAACGCGCGCCATTTTAACGGTGTTATGCATGATTCATCCTCGACCAGAGAGTATTAAGATTTTTAACCGCACGCCGGATAAAGCGGTGAGATTGGTCGAAGAATTGGGCACTCGCATGGATGCTAGTTTAATTGAGGTGGTTGGCAATACGGAAGATTTGAATATTGAAATTGCGGATTTGCTTATCAATACCACATCGGTTGGCTTAAAGGGAGAGACGTCGCTGTTGATCGATCCTCAAAGCATTCATCCTGATATGTTGGTTTACGATGTCATTTATAATCCCGCACAAACGTCATTGCTCAAAGCAGCGAAAGCTCAAGGTGCCACGGCTGCCAATGGCTTGGGGATGTTGTATTATCAAGGTGTCTTGGCATTCACGCATTGGGCGGGCATGGACATCGATCCAAAATATAAAAAAATCATGCGCCGCGCGCTCGAAGAAGGGTTAGATAAACAACTCCATGGTTGAAGCCATCATTTTTGTGTTTGGTGCTATTATCGGTAGTTTCCTTAATGTGTGCATTGTGCGCATGCCCCAAGAAAAATCCATTGCTTTCCCGTCGTCACATTGTGTTTCTTGTCAGCACCCAATTGCATGGTTTGACAATATCCCATTAATCAGCTGGATGGCCTTAGGCGGTAAATGCCGTCATTGCAAAGCCAAGATATCTTTTCGATATTGGTTTGTTGAATTGTTAACAGCCTGTGTCTTTGTTTGGTTTTACAAAAGTTTTGGCCTGCAGTTGGTTTTGTTGCCATATTTATTTATGGCCGGTTGTTTTATTGTTGCGACCATGGTTGATTTAAAGCATCGCATCATCCCCGATGAAATCAGCATCGGCGGCATGTTTGCGGGCATAGCCTTTAGCGCTTTGATCCCTACATTGCATATGAAGGAATTTAATAATGTTGCCTTGTCCGGTTTTATTGCAGGTTTGATTGTTTTGATATGTTTATTTCTCATCTTAATTTATCCAATATTCTGCAAACATTTGATTGAAGAAGAAGGATCGAATGATGACAGGGAAGTTAAGATCTTAGTGTTGTGTTCTTTGCTTGTCATTGCAGGGATTAATTTTTTTGCAGCGCAAATACCAGCGGTAATATTGCCCTATGCTTTAAGTTTGAGCTCAGCCTTGTCAGGTTTTATCATAGGCGGCGGCGTGATTTATGTGATGGGTTTGATGGGGGATATTATTTTCAAGAAAGAGAGCATGGGTGGTGGAGATGTCAAGCTCATGGCCTTGATTGGTGCATTTTTGGGATGGAAATTAGCGGTATTAACATTCTTTATCGCGCCATTCTTCGGTGCCATCGTCGGTATTATTGAGAAAGTTCGCACCAAAGACAGCACCATTGCCTACGGTCCATTTTTAGTTGCAGGGGCTTTGGTCAGTTTATTTTATGGCGACGCCATTATTAGTTGGATACTGCGAGGAGGTATTTATGGTTATTAGAACAACATTGATACTATTAGCTATTGTTGTGGGGTGTTTTAATCAAGCAGGGGCTACACCACCGTCAGGCATTAAGTTAACCTATGATGTAGAAAAACAAGTCCTGCATATTTCAGCAGCGCATCCATCTGAAAATATGGGGAAACATTATTTAAGACGCATTGTGATTTATAAAAACGATCAAGAGGCGGATGCACTTAATTTATCGCGACAAAAGATACCTGCCGGTTTAGAGGAAGATGTTAGTTTGGCGGCCCAAGGTGGGGATAAATTGTCGGTTGAAATTTTCTGTTATAAGGGCGGCTCAGGGAAGGGTGAGATGACGATACCAAAAGAGGAAACTGAGGAAAAAGAAGCAAAATGAGCGCTCTTAAAAAGAACATTGTGTTGGTTGGCATGATGGGTTCTGGAAAATCAATGATAGCCAAAGCCCTTGCAGAGCAGTTGAAGGTTAAATCTTACTCGACAGATGATCTCATTGTACAGAAAACCAAAATGAAGATCAGAGAGATCGTCGCTAAAAAAGGTTGGGATTACTTTCGTAAGGTGGAACACGCGATCGTTCGTCGCGTTGCCTCAAAAAAAGGTGTGGTCATCGATTGTGGCGGCGGCGTTGTCTTGAATCCTGAAAATTTGAATTTGTTGCGTCTTAATGGTACGATAATTTTTTTAAAAGCATCGCCAGCGGTGATTTATAAGCGGATTAAAAATGATCCAAATCGACCTCTGGTGCACCAAGCGGACAACCCCATGGCCGTGATTAAGATGCTCTATAAACAACGTTACCCCCTGTACAGCCAAGCTGACATTACCATAAACGCTTCACGTCCTTCCATTGCCGGCCCGGTTGCACGAATTCTTAAAGCGATATAAACATGACCCAACAAGAAGCTTTGCAAGTGCTTAATGCCATCCCAGGCTTAGGCGCGGTGCGCATTTTAGCGCTGATGAAACATTTTGGGGATTCCGTCGGTGTATTACAACAGTCATATGACGGTTTGATTGAAAGCAACATCGTGCCACGCAATGTTGTTGAAAACATTATTCATTTTTCTAAGGACAAGTTTTTATCAGTTGAATATAATCTAGGGCGTCAAAATGAAATTTCGATTGTCACCATCCTTGATGATGATTATCCAAAGATGTTACGGGAAGTCCCAGGGGCACCGGTTGTTCTTTATATAAAGGGTCAAAAAGCATTATTGCATAGCGCCTCGGTTGCGATGGTTGGCTCGCGGGCGTATTCATATTATGGAAAAGCTCAGGCCGGACGTTTTGCTGAAAGTTTCGCCCAAGCGGGTCTGGTGGTGGTCTCTGGCATGGCGCGCGGCATTGACACATTTGCCCATCAAGGTTGCTTAAAAGCGGGGGGTTCTACCGTTGCTGTCTTAGGATGCGGCTTGAATCATCTGTATCCTAAAGAAAATAAACAGTTACAAGAGGATATTGCAAGGCAGGGTGCTGTTGTTTCCGAAATGCCACTGGATACACCGCCCATCCCAGCCAATTTTCCCAGACGCAATCGCATCATCACGGGTTTAAGTTTGGCGACTGTGGTCATCGAGGCGGGTGAAAAAAGTGGGGCTTTGATCAGTGCAGGGTATGCGTTAGAGCAAGGGCGTGAGGTTTTTGTTTTGCCTGCCAATATTGATTACCAAACTGCAAAGGGGAGTAATCAATTATTAAAAGAAGGTGCGCAGGTGGCATTAACCCCAGCCGATGTGTTGGAAGTGTTTAAAGATCAACTTACACTTCATTTTCCTGAGATTACGCCAACGGATGCACCAAAGCAAAAATTAGATGAGCTCGAGGCTAAAGTATATAAAATCTTAACCACAGAGCCGATGCATGCAGACATGCTGGCAGAAAAAACAAATTTGCCAATTGGTCAAATCGCTCAAGTTGTGTTACATTTGCAGTTAAAAGAATTAGTTACGGAACTCCCAGGCAAATATTTTATAAAGGTATGATATGGCAAAATCTCTAGTAATCGTCGAGTCTCCTGCAAAAATTAAAACGATCAGCAAGATCTTAGGCACAAAATATAAAGTCACTGCATCCATGGGTCATTTGATTGATTTACCCAAATCAACTTTGGGTGTCGACATCGATCATGAATTCTTGCCGAAGTTTATTGTGGTTCGCGATAAATTCAAGACCATGACCAAGCTTAAAAAAGAAGCTAAGGAATGTGAACAAATCTTTATAGCAACTGACCCTGACCGTGAAGGTGAAGCCATTGGTTGGAATTTGATCGAGCATGTGGCCAAAGATAAAAAAGTCTTTCGTGTCGTATTCCACGAAATCACTAAAGACGCTGTTAAGAAAGCTTTTGAACACCCAAGAGAATTTGATCGTAAGAAAGTCGATGCCCAAAATGCCCGTCGCGTCTTAGACCGTATCGTGGGTTATCAAATCAGCCCTTTATTATGGAAGAAGGTAGGATCCCGCTTATCTGCAGGCCGTGTTCAGTCGGTTGCTTTACGTCTGATTGTCGAGCGTGAAGAAGCCATACGCACCTTTGTCCCGCAAGAATACTGGCAGATTGCTGTTGATTTGCAAAAGAAGGGGATTAAAGATGTTTTGACGGCTGCTTTAGAAAAGATCGACGGTAAGAAACCTGAACTTGTTAACGAATCACAGTCAAAAAATATTGTCGGCGAAATCAAACAACAAAAGTTTGAAATCACCGCGATTAATAAAAAAGAAGTCCGTCGCAATGCGCCAGCGCCATTTATCACGTCCACCTTACAACAAGAAGCGTTCGGTAAGCTAGGTTTTAATGCGTCGCGCACCATGATGATCGCCCAAGAATTATACGAAGGTATTGAAATTGGCGACGAAGAACCTGCGGGTTTGATCACCTACATGCGTACCGACTCATTTAATTTAGCAGCAGAGGCCATTGATAAAGTTCGCGAACATATTAAGAAAGAATATGGCCCTAAGTTCTTGCCAGAGACTCCTAACAAATTTAAATCCAAAAAAAGTGCGCAAGAAGCGCACGAAGCCATCCGTCCGACGGATATTATGCGTCGACCGGATCAATTAAAAGATTTCTTAACGGAAGATCAATTCCGTTTATATAATTTAATCTATAAACGTTTTATCAGTTGTCAAATGACACCGGCGGTATTCGAACAAACCAAGATTGAAATCACAGCTGGTCGTTTTCAATTTGGTGCCAATGGTTCTATTTTAGCCTTCGACGGATATCTGGCTGTGTATAAAGATAACGACGAGGAAGAAGTCTTGAAGTTAGATGCCTCGATGTATGCCAAGGGTGATCCATTGCAATTGGTAGAAGTAAAGCCGTCACAACATTTCACCAAGCCGCCTGCCCGATACTCGGAAGCTAGTTTGGTTAAGGCCTTAGAAGAACATGGTATTGGCCGACCATCCACCTATGCGTCGATCATCTCAACCTTAGTTGCCCGCAACTATGTGCTGCGTGACCGCGGGTATTTTACCGCTACCGAACTTGGGATTAAGATCTGTAATTTATTGATCGAATATTTTAAGATCGTCATGGACATTGGCTTTACCGCCAAAATGGAAGAAGAGCTTGATTCGATTGAAGATGGCACCTACGATTATGTCAAAGTTCTAACTGACTTTTGGGGGCCGTTTAAAGTGGAATTAGAATTTGCCAATGCCAATATTCAAAAGACTCATGACACAACCGGAAAACCATGTCCTAAATGTGGCGCGCCGTTGGCTGTTAAGTGGGGACGTCGTGGGCGCTTTATTAGTTGTACTAAATTTCCAGAATGTAAACATGCCGAGAGTTATGCTGTTGGCCATAAATGTCCTAGTGAAGGGTGTGATGGGGAATTGGTTGAACGCCGCTCAGGGCGTGGCGCAACATTTTATGGTTGCAATAAATTCCCAGAATGTAAATACATCGTCAATAAACTTCCTAAAAACGACGTGGTGCAACCCGTGGGCGCATGAACGCATACATAGTCAAATACCTGTCGTTTTTAGAAATTGAGAAGAATTACTCTCTACACACCATTTTAAATTACCGCCTTGATCTTGAAGAATTCGCCAAATTCGCCGGCGATGTTGCGGTCAGCTCAATCGAATATACAACCCTGCGTCGATTTTTAGCGCACATGCGCGAATTAAAATTAAAGCCGCGCAGTGTGGCCCGTAAATTATCAAGCCTGCGATCATTCTTTAAATACCTGCAACGCGAAAAAGTCATATCCAAGAATCCAGCGGCCTTGCTTGTGACCCCAAAGCTAGATAAGCCCTTGCCACATTTTTTAAGTGAAGCCGAAGCGGTGCAATTAATAGAAGCCCCAAAGAGTGATTTAAAAGCAGACCCTAGGGATAAGGCCATTTTTGAAGTGCTTTACTCGACGGGCATGCGTGTTTCAGAATTGGTGGGGTTGGATGTGGACGACGTAGATTTTATTAGCAACATCGCCCGTGTCATGGGTAAGGGCAAGAAAGAACGCATTGTGCCTATTGGCGATACTGCTTTAGAAACGTTAAAAAAATACATCGATACAAGGCCGCATCAATCAAAAGCCATGTTCCTTAATAAGAGCGGCACTCGATTAACCGATCGCAGTGTTCGCAACATCATCAATAAGTTCATCCTGAAAGAAGCCATGCGTCAACATGTCACCCCACACATGTTTCGCCACTCCTTTGCCACGCATCTTTTAAACAGGGGGGCTGATTTACGTTCTGTCCAAGAACTTTTAGGCCATGTCAACCTTTCCACCACTCAAATCTACACTCATTTGACCACAGATAAGCTAAAAAGCGTCTACGATAAAGCCCATCCAAGGGCCTAGGCCTCCAAAAGGGGGTCGCCTTGACAGTCTATATATAATATGGCATACTTTACCCAGAAAACGTTATGAAAAGCCCATTTGCCAAAATTGCCAATTTTACTGTTTTGCTTACATTTTTTGTGAGCACGCTTTCTATTTCTAAGCTTCAGGCTGGGGAAGTCGTTGTGCCCATTATGCCAAAGCCGGGGACCATGGTTAGTTTAAGTCCAATCTATAGCCCTGCGTTTTTAAATGGGGTTGTGATCCATGAAGACAATGCGCTTCAATTTGATTTCTTGATCCACAAGGGTGATGGCAATTTAGACCTTCCTCAAAAAAATGAAGAATACACCAAGCTCGTCAAATATTTCTTAGCATCCTTAACTATCCCTGACAGCGACCAATGGGTTAACCTTTCACCCTACGAACATGATCGCATCATCAAAGATAATTTCGGCAAAACAGAAATGGGCCGCGATTTATTAGCCCAAGATTATTTGCTCAAACAAATCACCTCGTCATTGATGTACCCTGAAAGCGGTTTAGGTAAAGAATTCTGGAACAAGGTTTACGAACGCGCCGCCCAAGAATTTGGTAACGTACAGGTTCCTGTTAACACCTTCAATAAAGTTTGGATTGTCCCAGATGAAGCGCTAGTCTACGAAAGCGGCAATACCGCCTACGTCGTTAAAAGCCATTTGAAAGTCATGTTGGAAGAAGATTATTTATCTTTAGAAAAACATTCTGCTGTAACCGAAGAGCCAAACAAGGTGCATGCGATCTCATCAAAAATGATCCGAGAAATCATCTTGCCTGCCCTAGAAAAAGAAGTCAACGAAGGCAAAAACTTCGCCCAATTACGCCAAATCTTCTCAGGCATGGTGCTAGCCACGTGGTATAAAAAAGCGTTAAAAGAATCCATGCTCGGCAAAATCTACGCCGACAAAGCTAAAGTTATCGGTGTCAATCAAGACCCAACCAACAACGAAAAAATCTACCAACAATACCTAGTCGCCTTCAAAAAAGGCGTCTACAACTACATCAAAGAAGACGTCGACAAATACACCAAACAAATCATCCCAAGAAAATATTTTTCAGGTGGGTTTGAGAAGAAGGATATCAAAGTTAAAACTACAACAGTTTCATCACAAGCCATGGCTTCAGTGGTTGATCCTCAAACAGATTTAGCAATGATCAGATTAGATGCTCCTGATGCGGCGATGGCTGGTGATGGGAATGCTAAAATTAATGGCGGAGATTATGCTTTTCGAAAAGTTGTATTCGAAGAGCTTTCTGATTTAGGAAAAGATTTTTATGGTGTTGCAGGTGATGTGATTGATGTTGAGGCTAGGGTGGTTGAAGAGGGGGCTAAGCCCAGTATTAATGAGCCTATTCTTGTTCAAAAACTTTTGGCATTAGAAGAGAAAGCAAATAAAAGCAAAGTCCCATTAAGCGTAAATGCTCAAAAAGCAATAGGTTTATACGGACAAA
The DNA here is from genome assembly GCA_964572155.1 of uncultured Planctomycetales bacterium. Lineage (GTDB taxonomy): Bacteria > Omnitrophota > Gorgyraeia > Zapsychrales > Fredricksoniimonadaceae > JACQQW01. The sequence continues at coordinate 894,688 of CAZNDZ010000001.1, forward strand.
TTCAAGCATTAGCTAAAACCAATTTGCCACCAAGCGATATTAAAGCGTTAAGTCCAGTTGCTAAAGAATTGAGTGCAAAGTTAGACGGAGAACCAAAGAAAATTTTAGATCGAGTTTTGAGAATTTTAGGTCTTGATTCGGCGATGAATGCAAATCTGACACCGTCAGATCGACTTTATAATGATTTGAAGATTTCCTATAAGGGCATAGAGGTTGGGAAGACTTTACCTTTGACTGATGAGACGTTGAAACGAATTATAGAAACGGTGAAACCACTGAGCCCTACTCAAAAAGGTATGTTGGCTGTAGAGATGATGCGGGTTTACGCCGGAAATGAACAGAAAATTATTTCCGCGCTAGGTTTAGATAAAGCGATGTTGGGTGATTTTTTTAAGAAATTTAAGGATCGATTGATATATGGTGGATTGGATGACACTCCTGAATTAGATACTGGCGATAAGATTGGCGATAAGAAGGGAGCTATAAATGAAGTGGCTAAAGCATATGGCTCTTCGTTTCCTTCGCAAGTTGAAGTAGCAAAGGTTATTAGATACGATCCAAAGATGCCAGTTTCACCTGAGTTAAATAAAACTTTTAAGGCTTTCGAGATGGTCGGAGGTCTAGAGTTTTGGCAAAAATTTGAAGATAGGATTAATAGGAAAGAATTACCTAATCCATTAATGATCGATGGTTTGGTTGGTCGGGAAGTAGATTTATTAGTAAAAGGTGCAGATGGTAAAGAAGAGATAATTACTCGTAAGATTTTAGGATATCAACCTAAGTCACTTAAAGAAGCTGATGGGTATATAATCAATGTTCAAGAAATAGTTTCAAAGAATGGTGAGATTGTTAGAAGGTCTGGGGAAATTGGAGCAGCAACGATTTTGCAGATTGTTGATAAGGGTGGAGCTATTAAAACCTCTACTATAAACAACTCCGTAAAGATATTAGTTGCTAAAACTCTTCTTGATCCCAACAATTCCGAAGGTGTTTGGGAAAAAGATGACCCAACGACCGGTGTCCTTCGATTAAAGCAAGGTGTGGATATTAAGAGTGTTATAAAACAATTGCCTCTAGAATCAAATAATTTAGATGCACTAAAAACTCTAATTGATGCAGTAGAACCTAAAATAATCTATGAGATAAAATTTGGGCAAGTTATTGATATATCTTCGTTAGGACCACAGCCTAAGATTGTAAACAGAAGTGCATCCAATAATGATGAACTACGATTGAATGATAAGGTTCTATTAACTTCAAATAGGACGGTGGCGCCACCTATAGCAACGCCAGATAAACCTTTATTAGATTATTTGCCGTTATTATCAAAAGGTTGGGATTATTCCATTAAATTTGTTGTAGATGGTCATGTTGAGAATGGACAAAAATATATGGGGCGAGAAGGGGATGTTTTTATTTTTGAGCCTATGCCTGGTATTCAAATGAGATATGCTTCTTCAAGAATTAAAGAAATTAAAGATGTTGATGGAAATCTTGTGTGGCCAGTAAGAGGTTTGGTTGATTCTAATAAGGCAATGATCTCTAAAGGAAAAGATTTTAACAAGGGTGGTATTGATTTGAATGGGGCTAATTTGAATTTTGAGATTAAGAGGGATGGGAAGGGTGTTCCTTTGCCTTTGCCTCAGCAGGATATGGAGTTGTTGAATAAGATTCAGGGGTTTGTGCCGACTATCATAGAGATTAAGCCGGTTACTACTTTGCCTATGTTCAGCCAATTGCACGAAAATTCTACGTCTCAAAATCTCGCCAGTGCGTCTTAATTGGTATATTTTATTTGAAAACTAAGCTAATGGGTGGTATCCTTGTTATAGAACAAGGAGGATGTTATGACCATTGGTGAATCAAAAATTACTACAAAAAGACAGATAACTTTGCCGCTAAAACTTGTCCAACGATTGAAATTGAATCCAGGTGATCCCGTGATTTTCGAGGAGAAGGATGGGCATATTGAAATCACCACGCGGACGAAGTTTACCATTCATGATTTTATCAAGAAATATCAGGGTAAGGTTAAGATCAAATTGACGGATGCAGAGCTTAAAAAAGCTAGAGAAGAAGTTTGGGGGAAAATGAGAGATTCATGAAAATCGCCATTGATACAAATATATTGATTAGATTAATTGTATTAGACGATGAAAGCTATGTGAAGAAAGCTTCTGATTTGATTCTGAGTCATGATTATAAAGAAATTCATGTTTGCTGTGGGGCAATGATTGAAGCGTATTATGTGTTAACAAAGCGGTATGGTTTAAGTGCAGACGAAGCTAGGAAAGCATTTATTGATCTCTTAGGCATTGAACAATTTAATTTTGAATATGAAGACTCAATTCGACTTGCTTTGGCAAAGAGTACCAAAGGTTTGAGTTTTTTTGATGCGTTGATTGGAGAGATTGGCGCGACAAAACATATAAAGACGTATACTTTTGATAAAGATTTAAAATCAGATAAAAATTTTGTTGTTCTGCGCTAAAACACCTCCTTTTTTATGGCTTGTTTACTGGTTTAATAGTACAATACGTCTGTGTTTATACTCTACGAACTAGTCTTTTTCCTCTATTGTATTACCTATGCGCCGTTCTTGAAATTGACTGGGCGTTGGCATGAGGGGTTTCGCCAGCGGTTGGGGCAATTTACGCCGGATGAAGCGGCGAAATTAGGGCGCACGCGCACCATTTGGATACATGCGGTGAGTGTCGGTGAAGTGGCGGCGGCAGCGCGTTTTATCGAGCAAATCCGTGATCAATGGCCTGGCATTGGGATTGTCTGCTCAGTGACGACCGTTACAGGTTATGAGTTTGCTCAAAAGAAACTCGGGCATGCGGTCACAGTTATATTCTCGCCGGTTGATTTTAGCTTGGTCACGGCTAAGATTGTCAACATGATCAAGCCCAAGGTTTATATTTCGATCGAGACCGAAATATGGCCTAATCTTTTCAAAGCATTAAACAAACAAAAAATTCCCATCGCTTTAGTCAATGGCCGTATTTCCGATAAATCTTTTGGACAATATCAATTAGTTAAGGGCATGCTTAAGAAAGTCTTGGGCTATGTCACCATCTTTGCCATGCAAAGTCAGCAAGATGCTGATCGCATTAAAATTTTGGGCGCACCGGCGGATCGCGTGTGGACGGTTGGTAATATTAAGTTTGATGATTTACCTAAGGTCGAAGATGCGCAAATCCATGTCTCAGGTTTTGCACCTAAGGGACCATTATGGATTGCAGGTAGCACACATCCCGGAGAAGAAAAGATTATCTTAGACGTCTTTAAAGCGGTCAAGGCCAGATATCCTGATTGGGAATTGGTCATTGCGCCACGCCATATCGAGCGCACCATGGAAGTGGCTGATTTAATTAAGAAGGCGGGTTTTAATTATTCTTTATTTTCTCAATCACGCATGAGCCGTTACGATCCCAATGCGGTGATTATTTTAGATACCATCGGTCATTTGCGTAGTTTATATTCCCATGCATCATTGGTGTTTGTGGGTAAGAGTTTGTGTGTGGGTGGTGGTCATAATGTGATCGAGCCGGCTTTCTTTTCAAAGCCCATCATTGTCGGCGAACGCATGGAAAATTTTCGTGATGTGGTCGGTTATTTTAAGAAAGCCCAAGCCATAGTCATGGTCAAAGACGCAGCCGAACTTGAAAAAGAGGTTGAGGCTTTAATGGGGGATGATAAGCGCCGCTATGAATTAGGTCGACGAGCAAGGGCGGTGATTGACGGCAATCAGGGGGCAGGCTACAAAATCCTGCAGTTAATCGCGCTATGTCTGTAAGTCGATATGTTTATAGATTGATGACCGATGATGCGCAAAGTTTTTTTGATCATGCCATTAAGTTTTTCTTATGGTTGATGAGTTTATTGTATGGGGCTGTGGCGAAACTTAGGCGCTATGCGTATAAGGCTAGGCTATTGCCGTCGTTTCGTAGTCCGAAACCTGTTATCAGTGTTGGAAATATTACTTTAGGCGGGGTTGGTAAGACACCGCTAGTGATTGCCATTGTGCAAGCTTTGCAAGCGCGCAATATACGTGCGGCCGTGTTGATCCGAGGGTTTATGCCCAAAGATGCCTTGTTTAGCGATGAGGCCTTGATGTTAAAAGAGTCGCTGCAGGGTGTGCCCATCATCACGGGGGCGAATCGCCGTCAAGCCATCGAAGATTGTTTAAAACATCACGCCGTCGATGTTTTTGTCTGTGACGATGCCTTTGGCCATTTGCAACTTCAGCGTGATCTAAATATCTTGGCCATCAACGCAAGCAATCCTTTTGGTAATGCACAGGTTATTCCTCGAGGGATATTGCGTGAGCCATTGTCAGCGCTTAAAGATGCAGATATGGTTGTCCTAACCAAAACCGATGCGCCACATGTCGATTTAGATGGTATACAGCAACGATTAAAAGCATTGATACCAAGTGTCATGGTTGCGGCCTCAGCGCACGTGCCCAAAGCATGTGTGGAAATATTTGATAAAGCGCATGTTGATCTAGAACATTTTAAAGGCATCTCCGTCGTCGGGTTTTGTGGATTAGGCGATACCAATGCTTTTAAACATAGTTTAAATACTGCAGGGTTTCATGTGATCAATGTTTTTGGTTTTATGGATCATCACGTGTATAGCGAAGCAGATATGATGATGGTGCGTAAATATGCCCTCGATCATCAGGTGCAAATGATTGTAACCTCGCATAAAGATGCGGTGAAGTTAGCTGGTTTTAAAAATATTTGGGATGGTTTTAAAGTGTATTATTTGAAAGTTGATCTGGAAATTACTCATGGCAAAAATTTCTTCCTTGAAAGAATCATGTCTGTTATCCGTCATTAAGGTGTCGGCGGCTATATTTCGTTCGCTTCCCTTTACCCTGTCCTTAGCGATTGCTCGCGTAATTGGAGGGATGTGGTTTTATATTTTGTCTAAGAAACGCCGCATCATTTATGGGAATTTAAAAGCAGTATTCTCAACGGTCAAAACGCCTCAAGAAATCATCCACCTGACACAAGATAATTTCAAATTTGTGACGCAAAGTTTTGTCGATTTGATGTGCCTGCCTAAAATTAAAAAGGAAGGTTATGACAAGTATGTGCAGTTTGAGGATCACGCCGTTGTCAAAGATGCCTTAGCCCAAAAAAAAGGTGTTATTTTCTTAGCCATTCATTCGGGCAATTGGGAGTTGGCAAGTCTCGTCGGTAGTTCGTTGGGGTATACCTATAATGTGGTTGCGAACGAACAATCAAAGACACCTAGGATCGATGATTTGCTTAATGTTTATCGTTCGATTGCAGGGGCAAAGATCATTGCGCCAGGGACAGGGGTGACGCGGGATATCATTCGCGCCTTACAAAATAATGAGATCGTTTCATTGGCTTTAGATCAAGGTGGTAAGGATGGAACGCCAGTTGAATTTCTTGGTAAGACAGCGTCAATGTCGACGGGAGCCTTGCGTTTAGGTTTAAAATATCAGACACCTGTTTGTCCCGTGTGGATTGTTCGTAATCCTGATGGTCGCCATACGTTGCGCGTTTTTAATCCGCTTGATTTAACTGGTTTGGAAGATACGCCAGCTGGATTAAAGCAGGCGCTTACCATGGCGGTAAAAGTTTTCGAGCCAAAGTTAAGGGAGCACCCGCAAGAATTCCTATGGTTTAATAAGCTATATAAATATTCTACGCAGAGTTATGTCTTAATCCTCGATGATGGCAAGACCGGTCACTTGCGTCAATCACAAGCCGCTGCAGCGGCTTTAACATCAGCACTAAAGAATCAAGGTAAGGCGGTAAGTGTTAAGTCCGTTCCCGTTGAGTTTCAAAATTCCCTCAAAGCAAAGTTATTTGCGTTATATACAGGCATACTATCGTTGACGGGTTTAGACGCCAATGAAGGCGAATTAGCATTCTTTTTGAAACCTGCGTCGTATACCGCGTTGCATAAAGAGCGAGGAGATTGGATCATTTCTTGCGGATCATCAACAGGTGGGATTAATTTCTTTTTAAAGCGTTGCTTTGATGTGAAATCGATTTGCATATTAAAAGCGGGTTTGGTTGATTGGCGGCATTTTGATTTGGTTGTGGCTCCTCAACATGATAAGAAGGATCAACGGGAGAGTCCTAAAGTTATTTATACCAAAGCCGCGTTGAATTTGATTAACCCGTCGTATTTAAAAGAGCAAGAAGAGCAATTGCTGCATCAATACTCGCATCTAAAGAATAATGTGCGTTTTAAGATAGGCGTCTTGATTGGTGGTAATACCAAGGGTGTTGAGTTTGACGAAGGACAAATGCGATTGCTAGTCAATAAGATTAAAGAAGCGGCAAGTCATTATAATGCAGATATTCTTATTACGACATCCAGAAGAACGCCTCCCGAGGTTGAAGCGGTGATTGCTAAGGAGTTAAAGAATTTTGACCGAACAGCCTTGTGCATTATTGCCAATGTTAATAATTCTGCTTATGCGGTTGGCGGCATTTTAAGTTTAAGTGATTTGTTGATTGTTTCAGGTGAAAGTATTTCCATGGTTTCGGAGGCGTTGGCGTCGGGAAAGCGAACAATCGTTTTTAAGCCGGGTGGTTCCTATGATGACAAGGGGTCATTAGATAAATTTGATCGTTTTGTCTTGAGCTTAAGCGATCAAGGTTTTATCCTAGCTTGCTCGATTAGAGAGATGTCGAATGCCATGGCCAAGATGATGAGTAATAAAATCACGTTAAAATCGTTACAGGATAATGCGCTCGTGCAAAAGGCATTTGAACGCATGCTTCAATAATGAATATACTTCAAATCCTCCCAGAGTTAAATGTCGGCGGTGTTGAGACCGGAACGGTTGATTTTGCCAAGTACATGATTGCGCAAGGTCATCGGGCGGTGGTGGTGTCTCACGGCGGAGCCTTGGTTGATGAATTAGACAAGATCGGCGCCACGCATTATGCCTTGCCGGTGCATAAAAAGAATTTATTTAGTATGATTTCTTCGGTTAAGCAATTGATAGAAATCATTAATAAAGAAGATATTCAAATTGTTCATGCACGGTCGCGAGTTCCGGCATGGATTGCTTTTTTTGCCTGTAGGAAAACAAAAGCCTCTTTGGTGACAACCTGTCATGGGTATTACACCGCACATTTCTTTAGCAGTGCCATGGGTTTTGGCAAGCGCGTGATTGCAATCTCCGAGGTGATTGGCCGACATATGGTGCATGATTTTGGCGTGCCAGCAGACATTGTGCGCATCATCCCTCGCAGTGTTGACTTATCGAAATTTATGATTGAGCGCGCGGATAAAGCTGTGAATGCCCCAAAAGTTGTGACCATGATTGGCCGCATCACACCACTTAAAGGACATCCATATTTCTTAAAAGCCATGTCCCAAGTGGTGCGCCATATGCCCAATGTGAAAATTCAAATCATTGGCGATGCGCCACCTAAGAAAAAATCATATAAAGATGAATTGGTCATGTTGAGCAAGCGTTTAGGATTGTCAGCGCATGTTGAATTTTTAGGCAATCGTCGGGATATCCCACAATTATTAGCGCATAGTGATTGTTTGGTATTATCAACCATCACCCAAGAAGCGTTTGGTCGGGTGATCTTAGAAGCGCAGGCCGCGGGCGTTCCTGTTGTGGCCACCAAGGTCGGAGGGGTGGTTGAAATCATCGACGATGGTAAAACCGGTTTATTGGTTATGCCCAAAGATCCAGATGCCATGGCCAAGGCTGTCATGCGCATCTTGCAAGATCCGCAATTATCAGAGCGCATGGTAGAGCAATCTCAAAAACGCATTGATGAACGTTATACGATCAAGCACATGGCCGATGCCACCTTAAATGTCTATAAAGAGGTGCTTGACTCAAAAAATATTTTAGTCATCAAGTTAACGGCGCTGGGAGATGTGGTTTTGATCACTGCAGCCCTCAAAGCACTTAGAGATCGATTCCCCAATGCCCGCATTCATTGTTTAACATCACCCGACGGGGCAAGTGTGTTGCAACGCTGTCCCTATATTAACAATGTGATTATTTTTGATTTAACGAAGAAAAATTTAAAGTCCGTTTGGGAGCTTGGCAAAGATTTAAGAGGCTATCGTTTTGATGAGGTCATTGATTTTCAAAATAATCGCCTGAGCCACACATTGTGTTTTTTAAGTTTTGCCAAAACAACTTTAGGGTATGACAATGGCAAGTTGTCGTTTTTATTGTCACTGCGCATCAAGAATGATACGCCGCAGATGCCGCCGGTTGAGCATCAGTTTAAATTGCTAAAAGCTCTAGGTATACATTATCAAAAAAATGTGCGCCTTGAGTTGTGGCCTTCACAGCGTGAACAGGACTATGTGCAAGGTTTGTTAGACGGGGAGTGGTTGGGTAATGTCAAAGACATGGTTGGGATTAATATTGCAGCCTCAGCCCGATGGTCGAGCAAGAATTGGCCGGTCGATCACATTGTTAAATTATGTGATCATTTGTCGGCTAAGAATATTCGCGTGTTCTTAACGGGCCAGCAAAAAGATAAAGGCGTGGCACGTTTGATTGTTTCTAAAGCCAAGTCAAAGCCGTCGGACTTTACAGGGAAAACCAATATCATGCAATTGGCAGCCTTGGTGTCCCGTGCAAAAGTTTATGTCAGCGGTGATTCTGCTCCGTTGCACGTGGCAGCAGCGATGAAGGTTCCGGTGGTGGCTTTGTTTGGTCCAACTGATCCTAAGCGCCATATGCCGCCGGTTGATCGTGGGGTTATCATTCATGAGCATATGAAATGTTCCCCGTGTTATAGCGGTGAATGTAAGATCAGGACGCATGCGTGCATGAAGCAAATTAGCGCTGATCATGTTTTATCTAAGATCAAGGAATTGATGGCATGAACATCGTTCTCTTAGCCAATCACTTTAATACCGGCGGGATCACAACCTATATCCTAACCTTGACCAAAGGCTTGATTGCCAAAGGGGATAAGGTTTGGGTTGTTTCATCCGGCGGGGATTGTGAAGATCAATTGAAGCGTTTAGGTGCTGTTCATGTGCACATGGATATTAAAATAAAGTCAGAAGCTCACCCAAAACTTTGGTTGGCCATCCCTGCGTTAAAAGAGCTCATTAAAGATAGTCACATTCATGTGTTGCATGCTCAGACAAGGGTTACGGCCGTGATGGCCTCAGTGGCTGCTCGATCGACGGGAATTTCATTTATCACCACGTGTCATGGTTTTTTTAAGCCACGATTCTTTCGTCTCATGTTTCCTTGTTGGGGTAAAAAGGTTATCGCGATTAGTGCGCCTGTTAAAGAGCATTTGGAATTTGGATTTAATGTTGATCCTAAACGCATTGCCTTGATTCCCAATGGGATTGATAGCACCGCATTTGCACCGCTCAGTCCAAAGCAACGTGATATCACCCGAGAAGAAAAAAATATTACCGGAAATCCTGTCATAGGCATCATTGCCAGATTATCAACCGTTAAGGGCATTGATGTTTTGATTGCTGCCATGCCAACCGTATTGCAACAATTTCCAAATGCATGCCTCTGGATTGTGGGGCAAGGGGATCAGGAAGCGTATTTAAAAGAATGTGTGTTAAAGCGCGATCTATCAGCGCATGTAAAGTTTTTGCCGGCGGTGAATCAAACGGCAGCACTGTTGCCTCTCTTTGATGTTTTTGTCATGCCGTCGCTGCAAGAGGGTTTGGGTTTGTCGGTCATGGAAGCACAGGCCAGTGGCGTACCTGTTGTGGCCTCAAAGGTGGGTGGTTTGGTTGATTTGATTGAAGATGGTAAAACAGGATTCTTAGTGCCTCCAAGTCAACATCAGGATTTGGCATTAAAGATCATTGAAATATTAAAAAACCCTGCACATGCACAAACCATGGCCAATGCCGCACGATTGCGCATACAAACATTGTTTAGTGCAGAACATATGGTGAATCTAACGCGGGCTTGTTATGAATAATATTTGCGTGTTTAATGTTAATTGGTTGGGCGATGCGGTTTTTTCATTACCTGTTTTTACCGCATTGAGAAAAGCCTATCCACAGGCGCGCATCACCTGTGTTTGTGTGCCGCGCGTTGCCGAAGTGGTTAAGTTTTCATCGGACATTGACGATGTGTTGATTATGGATGAGAAAGGCGCGCATTTTTGGCCTTGGCAAAAGTTAGCATTCATCTTGCATTTACGTTCTCTTAATTTTGACACAGCCTTTGTTTTGCACCCGTCGCTATCAAGGGCAATGATTGTTTGGATGGCGGGGATTAAGCGTCGCATAGGTTTTTGCAAATGGCCAAAGCTCATGACAGAGCATGTGCCCAATGACCCAATAGGCGTGCATCGCATGGATCATTATCTAAAAGTCGTTGAGGCGGCAGGTATTAAGGTTGTTGACCGCACCTATCATTTGCAACATTTGACAGATGACGTTTTGGTGCAGGGCAAATATGTGGTCTTTAATACAGGAGGCAATTGGGATTTGAAGCGTTGGCCGCGAGGGATGTGGGTTGCTTTAGCGTCGGTATTTAAATCCGAAAATGCCCGCGTCGTCTTTACCGGATCAATGCATGATTTTGAAGATGCACAATATGTCATTGATCGCAGCGGTGTTGATGGGGTCAATCTTTGCGGTAAAACAAGTTTAGGGCAATCCTTGTCGGTGTATGCTAATGCCAACGTTGTTATTTCTGCAGATTCAGGACCATTGCATTTGGCGCAAAGTGTGGGGGCCAAGGTCATTGGATTGTTTGGGCCAACACGCCAAGAAATCACTGGTCCAAGGGGAACGAGCCCGTCACGCATTTTATTTCATGACATCGGCTGCAATAAGACGCCGTGCTATCACTTGAGTTGTTTGGATAATGTATGTATGAAAGGTATTCGTGTCGACGATGTCGTCAAAGCTTATAAAGAACTTGTCTAATATTTTAATCGTGCGCACCGACCGCATCGGCGATGTTGTTTTAACAACACCGGTGTTTAAGGCTTTGCGTCAATCCTATCCGCATGCCCGCATTACGGTGTTGGTAAGCCCTGCCACGCGAGATTTGGTTGAAGGAAATCCTTATATTAATGAAGTGCTGGTTGATGATCGTCAAGAGCGTCATAAGGGGTTGATTGGTTCATTGCAATTAGCGCGTGATATCCGCAAACGCAATTTTGATGCCGCGATCATTTTTCATACCAAACGCCGTTATAATCTGACATGTTATTTAGCGGGTATTCCGATAAGGATTGGTTATAAAAATGATAAATGGGCATGGTTATTAACGGTGCCTGTGAAGGACACGCGGGCGCAAGGTCAAAAGCATGAGGTGCGTTATTGCTTGGATTTATTACAAACCTTGGGACTCGAGCATATCACGCCTGAAATTTTTATCCCAAGTCAAAAGTCAGCTGAAAGTTGGGCTGTGCAATGGTTTATTGAACAACATTTAACCGCCGGCGGCGTGATTGCCATTCACCCAGGTGCATCGGATCCAACCAAGATTTGGCCTGCAGAACGTTTTGCTGAGTTGATCAATGCGCTGCAGCAGCATTATGCGTATGCGATTGTTTGCATTGGCGGAAAAGAGACAGCTGCGACGGTGGCTATGATTAAGAAATTAGTTAAAGCTCCGGTATATGATTTGTCCGGTCAAATCAGCGTCGGGCAAATGGCTAGTGTGCTACGCCGATGCCGCATCTTGATTTCCAATGATTCCGGTCCCGTGCATGTAGCGGCGGGTGTGGGCATACATGTCATTAGTTTGTTTTTACGTGACCAACCTGGGATTAACCCACAGCGATGGGCGCCCTTTGGTCCGCTCGGGTATATTTTGACCAATAAGCCACACGAGATGGTTAAGGTCGATGCTAAGTCAAAAATGCAGTCGGGTAAATTAGACTCGATCACGCCGCAAGAAGTTTTGGCGACGGTTGAGCGCATTTTATCCGGCGAACATCAATCGGTATTTTATTGGTGATTTATTAAGAAACTTTGTTATACTGTCTTTGTTGTTAAATCGTAGAAAGGGTAATATGAATTTTCAAGATCCAGAATTATGGCGTTCCTTAGGTTTATTAATGCATGCACATCCATGGCACGGCGTGACCGTGGGTGAAGAAGCGCCTAATTTGGTTAATACCTATATTGAAACTGTACCATCCGACACCGTCAAATACGAGATCGATAAGATCAGTGGATTTTTGAAAGTTAACCGTCCACAAAAATATTCTAGCATTTGTCCGACGTTATACGGTTTTATCCCGCAAACATATTGTTCTGAAAGTGTTGCCCAATTATCCCAAGACCGTACCGGCCGTGCATCCGTTACAGGGGATGGGGATCCTTTAGATATTTGTGTCTTAACAGAAAAAGTTATAAGTCATGGAAATATCATTGTCCGTGCAATTCCCATCGGTGGTTTTCGTATGATCGATGGTGGTCAAGCGGATGACAAGATTATAGCGGTTATGCATGGTGATGGTCTTTATAGCCAGTGGCAAAATATTGAAGATTGCCCACGGGCGTTCATTGACCGTTTAAAACATTATTTTTTAACATATAAGGATTTGCCTGGTGCGCAAGAGCGTTTGTGTGAAATAACGCATGTGTACGGGCGTGAGGAAGCGTTGGAAGTCATTAAGCGTTCACGTGAAGATTATCGTCGGAAATTTGCGCGCATCGAAGAAATGATGACATCGTTACTCTCATAATTCTTTAAGTAGGTCGTTGATTGTTTACAGTACATATTGATCCCATTGAACTTCATGCTTGGCAAGGGTGGCGGCTAAAAAGCGGCCCCTTGAGCCTCGTTATTATTCCTGCCATCGGCGGTCGTATTTTATCCGTTCGTTTCGAAGGTAAAGAATTATTATATGCCCCCAAAGATTTGGCGGGCCAAGTCTTCGACTTTTCAACCACAACCGATTTAAATGCCCAGAAAAAAGAATTGGGTTTTCGAATTTGGGGTGGGGATAAGACGTGGGTTGCGCCTCAAGCATCGTGGACGGAAGGCGTTCCGCCACTTGAATTAGATGCTGGCACATATGCCCTGACGTGGGAAGAGCAAACCGCAGTCATGACGTCTCCTGTATGTCGTGAGACGGGCTTACAAATTGTCCGAAAAGTTAAGATCGATAAAGAAGCCATTGTTTATCTTGAAGAAGAATTTCACAATAAGACAGATCAGCCGATTTTAAAAGGCATTTGGAATGTCACGCAAGTGCCACGTCCATGTGAGTTTTTTATCCCTGCACGCAAAGGTGCATTTCGTTCCTATCATCACGAAGATAAAACATTACCAGAAATGAAATCGTTCTTTAAAGAAGAACATGGATGGACGGAAATTTTTTGTCATCAGCCCATGCTGTTTAAATGTGGAGGGATACCGACGGAAGGCAAGGTGTTAATTAAAATGCCTTTGGGTGGTCCTAAAGAAATTGTTTGGCTCAAATCTTTTGCCTTGGATCCCCAAGCAACCTATGCGCATCGTTCCGCGGTTGAGATTTTTAATGCTGATACAGCAGATTATGCTGAAGTTGAGTTGCATGCACCTTTGGTTGAGATTAAACCAGGTGAACATATCAGTTTTGCACAGCAGTGGCATTTTAAGAAACTTTAGGCTTGCTCAAGTTTCTGGGCGAGGGTAGAATATATCAAATTCGATGTTAAATTTAGAAAGAGGATGATCTATGGCAAAGCAAGACAAAAAGAAGATCTTAGTTGTTGATGATGATCCTGCAATTGTTAAGTTGGTTAAAAGCATTTTAGAAGGCGAAGGTTTTGAGGTTGAAACCGCCAATGATGGCATTGATGCATTGGTTAAAGTTAAAGAAGTAAAACCTGACTTAATGGTCTTAGACATCATGATGCCAGAACTTAATGGTTATGATGTTTGCCATAAAATTAAATTTGATTCTCCTTATAAAGAGATCCCGATTCTTCTCTTAACATCCCGCGATCAAGAAATTGATTCCCGCATTGGTCAAATGATGGGCATTACGTATTTACAAAAGCCACTAAAAAGAGAAACTTTCTTAAGCGAAATTAAGAAACTCATTAAGTAAGCATGAAGCGACTAGTTGTAGTGTTTTTAAGTTTGAGCATCGCGCTTGGCGGCATATGCAATGCGGCCGTGTCTTCTCAATTTTCCAAAAATAATCCCGACATTCAAAAGTACGAATATGCCCGCAGCTTTATTGCGTCGCTGACCTATATTAAAGCGGTGCATGAGCGTTGGCACAAATCAAGCCCTACCAAAGATTTTAAAGGCGCTAAAGATGTGACACTGATGCGCGGGTTCTTGTCGTATTTGATCAAAGACAATGCCGATTTGCGCATTGCTAAGAATTATTTGGCGCCATATTTAGAATCAAAAAATGCGTTGATACGAAAATCAGCTGACATGTTTATCATGGGGTGCATCACGGTCATTGCGATTAATGATAAAGAGAAACAAATTTGGGATCAGTGGAATGCGGTTAAGGCCAATGGTTTGGGCACACGCAAAAATGAGACGGCTTTCTTAGACGCTCAAGAAGATTTGGCATTAAAACGCAAAGAAGCGTTTAAGAATATTATCCAATCAAGCGCGTTGCTTACAAAAATTTTACGCAGTGCCCAAAATGAGAATGAAAAGGGCAAGTTGCTTGCGATCAATGACATTCAACGTAAGAAATTAATCAAATCTTTAGACGAGGTAGGACGCTCCAATTTAGATTGGGGGCTGAAACCTGGACAAACATTCCAAGAAGCATCAGTTGCATTGCTTCGTGAAATCCTAGAAGACCCTATTTATAAATCCCTCCCATGAGCCATGTTTTAGATTCAACCCAAGTACGGGTGGTCAAAGCTTCTGCAGGAAGCGGTAAGACCTACGCGTTAGCCCGTCGGTATGTTCAAATCCTTTTGCTAAGTTCGACTCAGACCCCGCAAAGTTTAAAACATATCCTCGCGATCACATTCACCAATAAAGCTGCCACACAGATGAAAGAACGTATCATTGCCTTGGTTAAACGGATCGCGCTTGATCAATTAACGGATGCTCAGGTTGATGATATTCTAAAGCCCATTGGCATGACCCGCGCCCAAGCCCTCAAAGCTGCAGGGGTGGTGATGGATGACATCATCCGCTATTATCATTATTTCAATGTTTCTACCATTGATAGCTTTATGAATACGTTATTATCAGGTTGCGCCTTTAAAATGAATTTGTCCGCACGTTTTAAGATCAAGCGCAACGCGGCCCAATATCTGCTCTTGAGCCTAGATGCCCTGATTGATCAAGGGGCTAAAGATAAAGACACGCGCATCCTCTTTGAGCGATTCATCATGCAATACTTATTCCTCGAGAATCGCAGCAATTGGTTTCCTAAGCAAGATCTCATGGATGTCATGCTTATTTTGTTTAAGCAGCAAAACACCTATCAGCGACCATTGCTTAAGTTTGACGTTAGCGATAAAGATATCCATAGCCTAAAGCGCCGCTTCATTGATTTGGTTGGTGACTTGTGTCCGTTGCTGCCACAAGGTGTGGATAAGCGCTTTGTGAGCGCCTTGCAAGATTTTCATACGGAGCATCCTAAAGGCTTTGATGTCGATCATTTGAGTCGCTATTTTGGTCGCACTGAAATACCCATCAAAGATCCATCGGCCTTATCAGGTCAGTGTGTTCAACTTTGGGAAAATATCACAAGCACGCTCCATAAGATTGTTTTATGCGAAGCCTATGCGGTGTTTAACCCGTATGTCGATCTTTTTGAAGCCCTCATGGTGATCTTAGAGGAAACGCAAGTTAAGGAAGATATTTTATTCCTCGAGCAATTAAATAAAAAAGCCGGCGAGCTTTTTGCCCATGAATTAGTCAGTGTGGCAGAAGTTTATTATCGGCTGGCAACGCGTTTTAATCATTATTTGATGGATGAGTTCCAAGACACTGCCCAAGCCCAATGGCAAAATATTAAGCCTTTGGTTGAAGAAGCCTTAGCCAGCGGCGGGAGTTTGTTTTATGTGGGGGATAAGAAACAAGCCATTTATGGTTTTAGGGGTGGGCTAAGCCGACTGTTTGATCAATTGCCAATGGAGCTAAGCGCCTTTAGTGTTGGTCATCAGAGTTTAGATACCAATTACCGCAGTTCCCGTCAAATTGTTGAATTTAATAATGCCGTATTTGCACATGATAACTTGATGCGCATGGTCGGTGACTTAGAAGTGCAAGATCGATTCAAAGATAAAGACATTGCTTTTAGCCTCGAGGATAAGGCTGCTATCAAGGAAGTCTTTGATGGGGCAACACAAAACTCTAAAGACAATGCCCTATCAGGGTATATTCATGTTGAAACGGTTTATGGCAAAAAGAAAGAAGAACGCAACGAACAGATTCGCGTTAAAGTTTTGGATGCCATTCATCACGCCCGTCAACGTTTTGCCTTAAATGACATTGCTTTATTAACGCGTAATAACAGTGAAGTGGAAGAGGTTACAGGGTGGCTTTTAAGTGCAGGCGTGCCAGCGCAATCTGAGCGAACTAGTGACATCAAAAACCATTGGCTAATCAAACAACTCATGGCCATGCTACGTTTTTTAGATGACCCTTCAGATAACACAGCGTTCGTTGATTTTATTACCTCAGATATTTATCTAAAAGCCACTGGCATCAATTTGCGTGAGATGGAAGATTTCTTATTCCAACATCGGCCTGACAAGAAGGCCATGTTGACACACGTGTATCATCAGCATTTTAAGGCGCAATACAGCGACGCATGGGAAAAATATTTTACCGTGTTCCTACATCAAGTCGGCGTCTATCCTTTATATGAAACAGTCTTAAACATTTGCCAGAAATTCAATGTGCTGTCCATTTTTCCTCAAGAGCAAGGTTTTATCATGCATTGGTTGGAATTGATTAAAGTTTATGAAGAAGAAGGCTGCGACCTTCGAGGTTTTATCAATTACTTTGATGCTCTCGAGGATCAATCGCGCTTTGTGCCCATGCCATCGATTGAAGCCGTGCAAGTTTTGACCATTCATAAATCCAAGGGTTTAGAGTTTGGTTGTGTGATCATCCCATTTTTAGAAATGACCATCAAGGTTGGCTCCGGCGATAAAAGTGGCGGCCAGTCATTTTTATGGGACGAGACCCCAGAGGGTTTACGGTTATTTCGACTTAAAGAAAATTACACACTTTTTTGCGACTTGTTAAAAGACAGGTATGCCGTGGAATATAAGCAAAGTTTCAAACAAGAATTGAATAATATGTACGTTGCCTTAACACGTGCGGTTGATGAAATGATTGTCTTTATCCCAGAGCGGGTGGGTAATAGTATTAATCCGGCATTGTCGTTAATCCCAGAAGCATGGCATCATGTGGGGACACCTAAAAATAATGCGGTGCATGCACCCGTCGTTCGAATATCAACGCCTCTCGCTTTAGCCACATTTAAAGATTGGGCCCAAGGGTGGTCGGAAGAGCTGGCGTTGCCATCGTTGGAAAATCAGGAACTCCGACGGCAAGGTGAAATTATCCATTTTTGTCTATCACAAATTCAAACCATCCATGGACTAGATGTTCGTGAAGTTGTTGCCACTGCTGTCACCAAGGCAGATCGTCAGTATGCCTTGATGGAAGGGCGGGCTCTGTATGAAGACAAGATTTTAGCATTGCTGGCGCTACCTGCATGGCAACAATATTTTGATATTCCTGCATCTGTCACGGTTTTATGTGAGCAAGAGATTGTTAATCAATACGGGGATACACGCCGCATTGATCGCTTGATCATTGATAACAATCGGGTTTGTGCCATTGATTTTAAACCCAATGAAAATCTAGCTGCGTATCAAGATCAAATGAATACCTACGTGCAATTATTAAAAGCACTTTATCCGAAGGCCAAGGTCGAAGGGGTGGTATTAACATATGGCCTCTAGGATTATCACGATCGCATTTACAGAAAACTTCATCGACGCCTTGTGCGATGTGATTGAGCAGGATTACATCAACGCAGGTCGCGACTTATCGCGCTTAAATATCGTTTTTGGTGGGCATCGACCGGCATTGTTCTTAAAGAAAGAACTATCACGGCGTTTAAAAACTGTTTTTTATCCGCCAAAGATTTCAACCATTGATGATTTTATGGCCACCATTGCGCCACAGCGACGGATGTTAAATGACCTAGAGCATTGTTATTTGATCTATACATTAGCCAAGGCACATGCACCCGATATCTTAAAAGGTAGAGAGGGGTTTGTGCATTTTCTTCCGTGGGCCCGTGAGATTATCCATTTCATTGAACAATTGGATTTAGAAAATACCCCAGCAGATGCCTTGCTTAGGTTAATAGCCCAAGCCACCATTGGCTTTGATGTGCCTCAAGATATCAATCGATTGCTCAAAAGTTTATTTGTCCTGCGCGGCGTCTATCATGCGCATTTAGACAAGCATCAAATTACCAGTCGTGGTTATAGGTATTATCAAGCAGGGCTTCATGTTGCCAAAGCCAACCTCGATCAATTTGATGAGACAATTTTTTGTAACTTTTTTTATTTGCATCGCAGCGAAAGCACGGTCATCAAACATTTATTCGAGCACAATCAAGCTTCCCTGTTGATTCAAGGTGATCAGCGACGATGGCCAGCGCTCAAACGCATTGCCAAAGATTTTGGACAGGAAATCAAAGAGGGCCCGCAGGTTAAAGAGCCCACGTTTCATCTCAATGCCTATGCTGCTTTTGATCAGCACACACAAGCTGGTTTGGTGAGTCAGATATTAAATACCATCACGGATAAAGAAAAAACGGTCATTGTTTTACCCAATGCGGATGCCATGTTGCCACTCTTATCCATGTTGTCACATCAAGTCGACGCCTTTAATGTGTCCTTAGGTTACCCATTGCGTCGCAGTGCGATCTATATGCTTTTAGATTTTATATCCCAAGCCCAACATAACCTACGTGCCGACGGGTATTATTCACGTGATTATTTAAAAGTATTAGGTCATCCCTTGGTTAAAAGTTTGGCGATAGGCACATCAACAGATACAACGGCAGATTATATCCGGACACTCGAGGCATGTTTGACGGGTGCTATAACATCATCCATATCGGGATTGTTGTTTATCAACATTGAAGATATTTTAAAAGATGAACAATGTCAGCCTTATAAAGCAGTTGCCCAAAAACTGCACACGGCGTTATTTGAAGATTGGCAAACCATACACAGCTTTGCGCATTTGGCAAAAATCTTAGAGCGCTTTAGTGTTTTTATGAATGCCAATACAACGTTAGGCGAATATCCCTTAAACGAACATGTCACACGCGCATTGATGGACATTGCCCGCGAATGGTCAACGGTTGATTTGCATGACGAGACTTTTCAAACATTGGATTTATTAAAGATCGCGCAAGAACGTTTAGGGCGGGAAGTGGTGGCGTTTAAAGGTTCGCCGCTTAAAGGTTTGCAAGTGCTTGGCCTCATTGAAACGCGGTCGCTTAGTTTTGACAATGTCATTGTTGTTGATGTCAACGAAGGGGTCTTACCCAATTTAAATATTTATGAACCGCTCATCCCGCGTGAGGTCATGATTGGTTTAAACATTGATCGTCTTGAACTCGAAGAAGAAATACAGCGTTATCAATTCATGCGTTTGATCTCGTCAGCAAAACAGGTGCATTTGATTTATCAAGAACGCGCTGATAAAGAACGTAGTCGATTTGTTGAGGAGTTGGTTTGGCAAGAAGAACAATCTAAAGCCAAGGTCAATGTTGTGCCCATCACGCGCCCAACCTATGCTGTTAATTTAACCCAGCAACAACGACAAGCCACAAAGACACCCGCGATGGTAGCGTTCTTAAAGAACTTTGTTTATTCTGCGACGAGTATCAACACCTATAAGCGTAATCCGTATGAGTTCTACCAGAATTATGTCCTAGGTTTAAAACCTAAGGAAGACTTGCTCGAGGATCCAGAAGGCCGTCATGTGGGCACCTTTGTCCACGGCATTTTTGAAGACGCTTTTAAATTACTTTTAGGAAAGCCGCCCGTGATGGATGATCGTTTTAAAGATTTGGTCATGCGCATGTTCCAAGAACGTTTTGACGCGCATTTTGGAAAAGGGCAGCGCAGCGACGCATTCTTACTCAAAGTGGTCTTAGAAAACAGGCTAACAAGATTTTTAGAGATCGAAAGCCTGCGCGTGGCGCATGATGTTGAAAATATTTTGCATATCGAGCGAAAGTTTGTGGACTCAATTGACTTGCCCTGTGGACAAATCAATCTTTCACTGCGCATGGACCGTGTTGAGCAATTAAAGAGTGGGACGATCTTGGTTATCGATTATAAGACGGGCAATGTTGATGACACATCCGTACAAATGCCCCTATATCTCAATTATTTGCGCAAGCAATATCCCAATGTTCCTGTGAATGCCGCCTACTACATGTTAAAAACCCAAGAGCTTAACATGTATCTACATAAGAAAGATACGCAAGCGCTCGATGAGATGTTAAAGAAATTCCTAGAAGATTTAGATCTGGTGATGAGTGAAATATTTAATCATGAAATCCCTTTTATTGATAAAGAGGATCATATAAAATAAATGCATGCCAAAAACCATCCTAGTTGTTGATGATGAACCTGTCATTGTAGAGATTGCCAAGCGCAAGTTAACCGAACTTGGTTATGAAATAGCAACTGCAGGAAATGGGGTGGAAGCAATTAATCAAATGAAGGCCAAAAAACCGGATTTGATCTTACTAGATATACAAATGCCCGTCATGAACGGCTACACCTTTATGATGGAAAAAGTAAAAATGCCAGATTATGCCAAAGTTCCGGTTGTTGTTTTAACCGCCTATGCAGAAATGGAACCCCTTTTCAAAC
Source organism: uncultured Planctomycetales bacterium (assembly GCA_964572155.1). Classification (GTDB taxonomy): domain Bacteria; phylum Omnitrophota; class Gorgyraeia; order Zapsychrales; family Fredricksoniimonadaceae; genus JACQQW01. Next base: position 915,532 of record CAZNDZ010000001.1, read on the forward strand.
GCCACGGCGCCATCGCCTATATCCTTAAACCCATCAAGCTCCAAGATGTCATCGCCTTAGTCCAAAAGACCATCGGCGCGCCGTAACCCACTTTTCGGAGATCAACTTGTTTTTCGCCCTATAGTATGTATATACTATGGCATCATGCGTAAATTAGTTTTTATCATAGTTTTAGCTAGTTTTATTCTAAGCGTCTTTAATATTCCAACACTTAAAGCCAGTGAGATCGTATTACCTTCGCCTGGCACCATGGTTCATTTAAGCCCTTCGTTTCAACCCCCAATATTAAAAGGCATTAAAGTTCATCCTGATAACCCATTTAAATTCGAATTTGTGTTGTCGCAGGGCGACAACGCATCCGCCGTAGCTGAACACGAAAGTAATTCAGCGAAGGCGGATTTCCTTAAACAAGAATCAACAAAATTAATCAAGTATTTCCTCGCCGCCCTAACCACGCCCGAAAAAGACATGTGGGTTAATTTAAGCCCCTACGAAAAAGACCGCATTGTGCCCGACGGTTTTGGTCAAACCGAAATGGGACGTGACTTATTAGCCCAAGATTATATCCTTAAACAAATCACCGCATCCTTAGTTTATCCCGAGGGGGAGATTGGCAAAACATTTTGGAAACGCATTTATGAAGCAACCGCCAATAAGAATGTGCCTGTAAACACCTTTAATAAAGTATGGATAGTCCCAGCAAAAGCTGTCGTGTATGAGAACCCAGCATCAGGCACTGCGTATGTGGTTGAATCGTCACTTAAAGTGTTAACCGAGCAAGATTACCTTGCTAATACCAAAAATAACAATCAACAAAACAACAATCAAATCGTCCGAGACATCATCATCCCGCAACTCACCAAAGAAATCAACGAAGGCAAAAACTTCGCCCAACTCCGACAAGTATACAATTCCTTAATCTTAGCGACGTGGTACAAAAAGAAGATCCGAGACAGCATCCTTTCGCAAGTCTACGCAGATAAAAATAAAGTAGCAGGGATCAACATAGACGATCCTTTGGAAAAGCAAAAAATTTATGACCAATATTTACAAGCGTTCAAGAAGGGGGCGTATAACTTCATCAAAGTAGAGCAAGATCCTTTAACGCAACAGATGATGCCAAGGAAGTATTTTTCGGGTGGGATGCATATGAATATGGACATGATGTCAACGGTTCATGTAATGCCAAATAGCTTTACCGATTCTAATCAAGCAATGTTGGTACAAGTGAGTATTGCTCCTGAAGGAGCGCGAGTTAATGAGGCGATAGATCAACCTAAAGACCCGAAAGTTTTAGCTTTAACAGATTCAATTAATGCATCTATTCATGAAAAAGGTATTTTGGAAATGCAATCAATTGATTATGACGATCCTTTATATGTTCAGGTCAGAAATATTATTGCAGTTGCTAACAATCACGAGTTTCATGCTGGAGATGAATACCGTAGCGGGATGGCAGAAGCGGTTTACAGGGTTGTTCAATATTTAAAATCGAGAAATGATCTTATGAAATTAGACTTTGAGCAGATAGCGAGATTTTTATTGCTAAAAAGGGTGATGATTGCAGGAAAATTAGCAGAAAAAGGTAATAGTGATGAAATAGATCTTATTTCAGGTGTAGGAGATAGCGACGGATGGAGGGTTAGATCGCTTGGTAGGTTTGGATCTCCTCAATCTATTTCTTTTGCTAGTTCCAAGGGGTATCCTGAACTTTATCAAAAGTTAATGCGTAAGAAAAATGAATTTGAATTATCAAAGAATGGGATATTAACTTATAGAAAAACCTATAGATTTGGAGCGACTAGAACCAAGTATGATCAAATCATTGAAGTTGATAATGATTTTCTGGAATTTAAAATTTATCATGCTGATCCAAATTCAGTTCCTTTAATTTTGTTTCATCTGCAAGATCTCTGGACGGAGATATTAAGTAATTCTAATCTAGATAAACGTGATCGTCTAATAGCTGAAATGGAATGGTGGTTTTATCAGGCTAATCCCTATATCAGGGCTGGGGCAAGCATTGGTAATGCGCTATCTCTTATTGCACAAAGTTTAACAGGCAAGATTTTGGATGATCATTTCGAGCACCATGACTGGGACGCTTTATCTAGCACACTCGAGGAATATATCCTTAATCGTTCAAATCAATTTCATCAATTAAGACAGATACAAGCTGCTTCAAACCCTGCAACTAAAACAGGAAAGACAGCGGACAACGCCCAATTAGCTCAAGACGCTGCCATGCATCATACAGAGAGTGTTCCTGATTTATCTCAATTTAAAGTAGGAATATCAAATGATCGTATTTCATTATTTAATCAGGGAAAAACTTATGAGTCGCTAAGCAGAGAGGGTCGAAGTCACATCTTTATATATGGAAATTATGTTATTCGAGTACGGCCTAATACCGAACAAATGTTTCTTAATCTGCAAAGCATCGTAGCCGCATTTAATTTAGGAAATCAAATTGGCATTCCAATTCCGAGTGTTAGGGCTAGTGGATATATAAATGGAGAAGATGGTAAAGTTTATTCAGCTATCGTTGTTGATCGTATAGAGGGTTTTTCTCTTGATAGTAGTTCTATAAAAATGGTAAATCAAGAAGACAGGGTGCGATATACGGAATTATATATTGAATTATTAAGAGCGATGCTTAAAAATCATGTGGTCCTCGGTGACTGGCAAGCAGCGCAGTTTATGATTGGATATAATGTGAATGACCCTCAAAAAAATATTAAGGCTTGGCTAGTTGATCCGAAAAGCATGTATGTAGATGAGAATAAACGAAATCGAGCAATAGTGTATTATCAAAATATCTTTTCTCAGGATTTTGTAGAAGTTAATGAATATTTAGATTTACGGCTGATTGAAGAATTTTTATTGACGGAAAGTGGAGTACACAGAAGTCGTTTCGAATCTATTCGTGATTCAGCAGCTGCGGCTCGTGGTGGGATTGATTTTAATGCTGACAAAATAAATTTAGAGACAAATGTCGGTGAGGGGATTAAGTTTCATGTTGATCCTGCCATGTTTAAACAACTTCAAGATGCCCCAGGATTTACACCGGTTATTATTGACATTCAACCCATGACGGATTTGCCAAAGTTTCTTGGGCTAAAAGTAAGCAACTTGCCTTAAAGCGTAATTGACGCTCGCCGTCTTTTGTGTTATTTATAAGCTCTAAAGAAGCCCACCTACGTATTATCTCTGCCGCTTCTAAAACCCACCAAATTAGAGGCAGAGTATGAAGTCCCATTTAAATATTGATAAAGATTACAAAGTTTGGCTTGCAAATATCAAGGCAAGAGTCCGTAATGCTCAGATTAAAGCAGCTATTAGCGTCAATACAGAATTGTTAGAACTTTATTGGAGCTTGGGAGCGGATATTTTTAATAAACAAAGAAATGCCAAATGAGGCGAGGGATTAAAGTCAATTGGGCAACAAGTTGTTGCCCAAATTAGACAAATTCAATAGGTGCAAAATAGTGAAATAAATAAGGAAAGGCAGTAAATTGCTATTTTTATATTTAGATGAGTCTGGGAATTATGTTTTTACTAAAAAGGGTTCAGAATATTTAATTTTTACGGCTTTAGCAACAAGTAATCCTTACATGTTGCAATATAGGCTTTGTGAAGTAGAGGAGAAGCTTAGAGAAAATAGTCTAATGACGGCTGAGTCCCAATACTTTCATGCTACAGAAGACAAACAGGTTGTTCGGGATGAGGTCTTTAAAGTTTTGAAAGAGTGTGATGATTTTACAGTGGATAGTATTATTGTTGAGAAATGTAAAACGAATATAGAGTTGAGGGAAGAATCTCAATTATACAGAAAGATTTATCATGTTCTTTTGGAGTATGTTTTTAAAAGACATCAAGACGTTGAGAAAATTATAATATTTATTCATGCCGCACCGGTTAATAAGAAAAGACATGCCTTTGAGAAAGGGATTAAAGAAACCCTAAACGGTATTTTGGATAAAGAGCGACTTGGTGGGAAAATAAAATACCACATTCAGTATCTTCCAACAATTTCTAGCTATGGATTACAGGCTGTTGATTATTGTTCATGGGCTTTAAAGAAGAAATGGGGAGAATGGGGGGAGAAGATCGACTTACGACCATATGGTTGCATTTCGAATAAGGTAAAGAGTGAGTTTGAGATATTTAAAATAGGTCAAAAGATATATTATTGACGCGCTCTAGTTTATAGAATATACTTTTAATGCATTTAAAAGGTACCCTCTGGCTGAAAAATCCCTCGGGATCGACCGAAAGGTTTAGGTTGGAGGGTCAAACTTTTTCTGGGCTATGCAAACTCCTGCAACTTCATTGACGCTCCAAGGCTTTTGTGTTATTTTATCCCCCTATGGTTAAAGATAATTTTCTTAAAGTTCAAGCACAAATGAACGACGCTGCTAAAGCGTCTGGGCGCAAGCCTGAGGATGTTATTTTAGTTGCTGTGACGAAGACGGCGCCTTTAGACGATATTGGTGCTGTTATTGAAGCTGGGGCTTTGCATATTGCGGAAAACAGGGTGCAAGAGGCTCAGGCGAAGTTTCCAACGCTTAAAGCTAAATATCCTCAAGTCACCACGCACATCATTGGGCATTTACAAAGTAATAAGGCGAAAGATGCCATTCAAGTAGTGTCCATGATTCAGTCTGTGGATAGTTTGAAATTAGCCAATGAGATTCAAAAACAAGCATTGAAATTAAATGTTACGGCTAATATCTTGGTGCAATTTAATACAGCGCGTGAAGAACAAAAGTTTGGTGCGACGCCGGAAGAAGCATTAACGTTGATTGAAGGCATCAGCCAATTATCACATGTGCGCATCAAAGGTTTAATGACCATGGCGCCTTATACAGAAGACCAAGGCATTGTGCGTAAAACATTTGCGGATTTGCGTAAAATTAAAGAAGATGTTGCATCACGTTTTAAAGGTCATCCATCCGTTGACATGGGCATCATGTCCATGGGCATGAGTGGTGATTATAAGATTGCCATCGAAGAAGGTTCAACCATGGTGCGCGTCGGGAGCGCTATTTTTAAATGAAAAGAATAGTGATCATCGGCGGTGGTAACATGGGCGAGGCCATCATCAAAGGTCTTAAAAGACAAGTGTTCGTCTGCGAATCAGATCCTGCCAAGACCAAGGCTTTGGCTAAAAAATATAAAACGGTTGCGATTGATCTTGATCAAGCATCATCCTGTGATGTGATTATCTTCGCAGTTAAGCCTCAAGACATGGGCGCTGTATTGGCGCAAATTGAAAATAAAGGCCAATTGTTTATCTCAATTGCCGCAGGATTGACCACAACCTATTTTGAAAAGCATTTGGGTGGCAAGGCGCGGGTTATTCGTTCTATGCCAAATATGCCGGCACTCATTGGTGAAGGCATCACGGCTTTATCTGCTGGAAAATATGCTAAGCCGCAAGATTTGAAATTGGCTCAAGAAATTTTAAATAGCGTCGGAACAACAGTTGTAGTTAAAGAATCGATGTTAGATGCGGTCACAGCTGTTTCTGGTAGCGGCCCTGCGTACGTATTCTTATTTGTAGAACAATGGTTGGCAGCTGCAAAGGCATTAGGTTTCAAACAAGCCGAAGCAAAAGAGCTGGTCTATCAAACATTGATCGGTAGTGCACACCTATTAAAGAAAAGCGAATTCGACGCAGGTACATTGCGTGAAAAGGTTACATCAAAAGGTGGTACAACACAGGCGGCATTAGAAGTTTTTGCAAAGAATAAATTTAATCAAACGGTAAAGAATGCTTTATTCGCGGCTAGCAAAAGAGCGAAGGCATTATCAAAATAGAGGAGTGCATATGGCAATCGTCGGCGTCATTGGTGGCAGTGGTTTGTATCAGATCGACGGGATTGAAGATGTTAAAGAAGTTGTCGTTAAGACACCGTTTGGCGATCCGTCTGACGCATATATCACCGGCACATTAAAAAATACACCGGTCGTCTTTTTGCCGCGTCATGGCAAAGGCCATCGCATTTCTCCCTCGGAAATTAATTACCGCGCCAACATTTGGGGTATGAAGAAATTAGGGGTCGAGGCTATTTTATCTGTTTCTGCCTGTGGATCATTGCGCAAAAAATATAAGCCCATGGATTTTGTGATCCCTGATCAATTCCTAGACCGCACGCGCAAAGCCCGTATTGATACGTTTTTTACCAAGGGTATCGTCGCGCATGTGGCTTTTGCTGATCCAATATCAAAAGAAATTGCTGATGTGTTGGATGAATCCGCGAAGAAATTAGGCATCAAAGCGCATCGTGGTGGGACGTATGTGAATATGGAAGGCCCACAATTTTCGACCAAGGCAGAATCAAATTTATACCGTAGTTGGGATATGGACATCATTGGCATGACCAATCTAACGGAAGCCAAATTAGCGCGCGAAGCAGAAATTTCTTATGCAACACTCGCGGCAGTCACCGACTACGATTGCTGGCATCCTTCGCATGATAGTGTGACAGTTGAAATGATCATTGCGAATTTAAATCAAAATGTGGCCAATGCCAAAAATATTTTACGCGCCGCCATCCCTGTGGTTGGCAAAATGAAAACATTTAGCGCAGCAGATGCCTTGAAGTATGCGATCATTACCAACAAAGATATGATCCCTGCTAAGGTTAAAAAAGATTTAGAGATCATCATCGGGAAATATTTGTAATGGATTATCAGAAAACGCTTAACTTGCCCCAAACTGAATTTGCCATGAAGGCAGGTTTGGTGCAAAAAGAACCGAAAATTTTAGAACGCTGGAATGCTGATCGTGTTTATGAGCGCATTCGCCAAAAAGCACAAGGCCGTAAAGCCTTTATCCTGCACGACGGGCCACCGTATGCCAACGGACATATTCACATTGGCCATGCCTTAAATAAAACACTGAAAGATATCATCGTCAAATACAAGACCATGAAAGGTTTTGATGCGCTATATGTCCCAGGATGGGACTGTCATGGTTTGCCCATCGAACATCAATTGCTCAAAGATTTAAAAGCAAATAAGGGAGACTTTGATACCGTCGAGTTCCGCAAGAAAGCCCATGATTATGCGATGAAATATGTTGGGCTGCAGCGTGATGAATTCAAACGCTTGGGGATCTATGCCGAGTGGGATCATCCTTATTTAACCTTGGCGCCAGAATATGAATATTGGATTTTAAAGTCCTTAGGCGCTTTAACCAAAAAAGGCTATGTGTACCGCAGTTTAAAACCTGTTAACTGGTGCTACAGCTGTGAGACTGCGCTTGCCGAAGCGGAAGTTGAACATGAAAACAAAGAGTCTCCGACGGTATACGCACGTTTTGCGGTTAAAGATTTGCCACAAACATTTTTATTGATTTGGACCACAACACCATGGACATTATTGGCCAACGTTGCGGTTGCGGTGAATAAAGATTTCACTTATGTCTATGCCAGCAATGGTCAAGAGACATTGATCTTAGAGAAAAATTTAGCAGCTAATTTGGTTCCAGATTATAAGATCACCAAAGAAGTAAAGGGTGAGCAGTTAACGTCGCTTTCCTACACGCATGTTTTTGGCAAGCGCCCGTCATGTCCTGTGGTGACAGCGGACTATGTCACCAAAGATGATGGGACAGGGATTGTTCACATCGCCCCAGGCCATGGTCAAGATGACTATCAAGTAGGTCTTAAGAATAATTTACCCGTCGTGATGCCGGTTAATAATAAAGGTGTGTTTACAGAAGAAGGCGCACCCTTTGCAGGACAATTTGTTTTCAAAGCCAATGATGTCATCATCAAAGATCTCAATGATCGCGGGCTTTTATTTAAAACACAAAAGATACAACATTCCTATCCACATTGTTGGCGTTGCAAGAATCCGATCATCTTTCGTGCGACGGAACAATGGTTTCTCAATGTAGATCATGATCATTTGCGTGATCGTCTGAAAAAAGCGATCGAAACCCAAGTTGAATTTATCCCTGCGGCAGGTAGAGAGCGTATCTTTGCCATGGTTAATACCCGTCCTGATTGGTGTTTGTCCCGTCAGCGCCATTGGGGTGTGCCGATCCCTGCGTTGTCTTGTGCCGGTTGCAAGGATGAACAAAAATTATTCGTAGACGTCATAGACCATTTGGCTGACCAAGTAAAAACACAAGGCAGCGGCATTTGGTTTGAAAAATCCGTCGAGGATTTATTGCCTAAAGGTTTTAAATGCCCAGATTGCGGCGGCCATGATTTTACAAAATCTAATGATATCTTAGATGTCTGGTTTGATTCAGGCGTGAGCCATCAGGCGGTGTTTCATTCAATGATTCATAAGCCATTGCCCGCTGACTTATATTTAGAAGGTTCTGATCAACATCGCGGTTGGTTTCAATCATCACTGATCCCGTCGATGGCGATCGATGGCAGACCACCATATCGTCAAGTGTTGACCCATGGTTTTGTGGTTGATGGTCAAGGCCGCAAGATGTCAAAGTCTTTAGGCAATGTGATTAAGCCTCAAGAAATGATTGATCAAAACGGGGCAGAGATCATCCGCATTTGGGTCGCGGCCAGTTCCTTTAATGATGATGTGCGCATTTCAAAAGAAATCGTAGATCGCTTGATTGATGCGTATCGTAAGATCCGTAACACCGTGCGATATTTATTAGGGAATTTAAGCGGCTTCGATCCCGATAAAGACATTGTGCCTTATGCTCAAATCCTAGAGTTTGATCGTTTAGCGTTGCATCATTTAGCGCAGACGATCAACACGGTCGAAGAGGCATATGAGGCTTATGATTTCCCAAAAGTTTATAAGACTATTCATGCGTTTTGTAATGAGACGCTTTCAAGCATTTATCTTGACATCTTAAAAGACCGGCTGTATACTTGCCCCGCTTCGTCACTGGAAAGAAGGAGCGCGCAAACCGTTCTTTATTATATCTTAGACGCTGTAACCCGTTTATTAGCACCAGTTATGGCTTTTACCGCAGATGAAATTTTTGAGTTAAGTCCAAAGCCTAAAGCCTTGGCTGATTTAAAAAGTGTTCATTTGCTTAATTGGCCGGCCGTCGAAGAAAGCTGGATTAATCATGATCTAGAGCAAGATTTTCGCCTTTTGCTAGATTTGCGTGTCATTGTGCTCAAAGCATTAGATGAGAAACGCAAAGCAGGGGATATTGGCAGTGCTTTAGAAGCAAGCGTAACCATTAAGACCAGTGATAAAACCAAGATAGCGTATTTGAATGCCAAGCGTTCTTTATTAGAATCAGTTTTTATTGTTTCTTCTGTTGAAATAAAGCAAGAAGGAACGACCGATTGGACGATTGATGTCCAAAAAGCCAAAGGGGATAAGTGCGGCCGTTGTTGGAATTATCGTTTGGATGTGGGTCAGGATACAAACCACCCAAGCATTTGCGGCCGTTGTGTAGCACAAGTCAACATTATTAACGCAGGGAGTAAATAATGCCCGTCAAGAAAACTGTAAAGAAAGCTGTGAAGAAATCAGCTCCTGTAAAACCAATGTATCCTGTATCAAAACCTGTTAAAACAAATCCAAAGTTTGATGGGTATAAAAAACTTTTATTGAATATTAAAGAAAAAATTACGGGTGATATCCGTAATTTATCTGACGATAATAAAGGTAGCAGCAACGACCGCGGAGGCGATGTCTCAGGACACGCGTTGCACATGGCGGATGTTGCCACCGATATGTATGATCGTGAGTTTACGTTAGGTTTAGCCGCCAATGAACGCGAATTGTTGTATCAAGTTGATGAAGCTTTGATGCGCGTACAAGAAGGCACCTATGGGATCTGCATTGTTTGTAAAAAATCTATCCCTGTGACACGTCTTAAAGCATTGCCACACGCAAAGCTTTGTTTGAAGTGCCAAGAAAAGTCTGAGGCCAGACGTTAAGTTGACCCTATGACGCACGATCAAAAACGTTCAAGGCTTGATTTAGTGATATTTGGCCTGACCACGTTATCCATCATCGGTTTTGATCGCCTCTCTAAGATTTTCTTTAGTAAGATCCTCGACCTTAATGAGTCATTGATTCTAATTAAGAATGTTTTGCATTTTACTTTAGTGCATAACACAGGGATTGCGTTTGGTTTATTTAAAGACAGTGGTTCAGTTTTTGTCATTATTCCATTAATCTTAACTGGATTATTGGTTTACAATATTTACTATTATCGCAACAGCGCCCATCTAACGCGCACGTATATCGTGGCTTTCTCATTGATCTTAGGTGGGGCTATTGGTAATCTCATTGATCGCATTACGTTGGGGTACGTGATTGACTTTATCGATTTTCGTATCTGGCCTGTATTTAACCTTGCAGACAGTGCCATCACCATCGGTGCTGCGGTCATCTTCTTAAAATGCATCCCATCTTCGTCCAAATAGGTAGTTTCCCAATACATACATATGGTGTCATGTTGGCTGTTGCGGTGGTTGTGTGTGCATTTTTATTAAGCCGTGATGCTGCAAAATTAAAGATTTCTGAAGATACGGTTTTTGATTTGATGCTATGGGTGGTGATGGGTGGTTTTATCGGCGGTAAGATTTTTTATACATTGTTATTTTGGGATAACACGACGGATGATTTCTTAAGTGCGCTGTTTCAACGTGCAGGTTTTGCGTGGCAAGGCGGCTTTATCGGCGGGTGGATTGCTGGACTTTGGTTTGTTAAATTAAAGAAATTAAAGTTTCGTTTGATGTTAGATTTGGCGGCGCCCTATATTGCCTTGGGTCAAGCAATTGGACGCATGGGGTGTTTTGCTGAAGGCTGTTGTTATGGCAAGCCATGGGATTTAGGGGTATACTTTCCCGTGCATCATGCACGGTTGCATCCAACGCAGTTGTATGAAACAGGGATGTTGTTTGCTATATTTCTGATTTTGAAATTCGTTAAAAAGCCTTCATGGCCGGCAGGTATGATTTTTGTTTTATATTTATGGTTAGCTGGTATTGAGCGTTTTGTTGTAGAGTTTTACCGTGATGATCATGAAATTTTATTTTGGGGATTGAGTTTAGCGCAATGCGTTGCAGCAGGAATTTTTGTGGCAGGCATCGTCATGTTTATAAGGTTTAGAAAATGAAACAAACGTTCCATGTTGAAGAAGCTTATCAGGGATTGCGCTTGGATGTGTATTTAACCCAAGTGATTGAAAATATCCCATCGCGCAGCTTTGTCGAGAAGTTGATCGATGAAGGTGTGGTCACCATTAAGAATAAAAAGGTTAAGACCAATTATAAAGTTTGTACCAATGATGACATTATTGTCGATGTGGATCCTTCCGCATGGGCGAAGCAAGATATCAAGCCCGAATATATCAAATTAAATATCTTTTATGAAGATGAGGATATTGCTGTCATTAACAAGCCCATTGGCTTGACGGTGCATCCAGCTGCAGGGGATAAGGGTGGCACCTTGGTCAATGCCTTGGTGTATCACTTTAATAATTTATCCGACGTCAATGGCGATATTCGCCCAGGCATTGTGCATCGTTTGGATAAAGATACGTCGGGATTATTGTTGGTGGCAAAAACCAATGTGGCGCATGCGCGTCTCGGTCGACAATTTGAAAAGCATACGATCTTTAAACGTTATGTTGCAGTCGTGCAAGGTAAGGTTCAATTTGATCAAGGTTTGATTGATGTGAATATCAAACGCCATGTGAAATATCATGATCAACGTCAGATCAGTGAAGATAAGTCAGAAGGTAAAGAAGCTGTCACGTTGTATCAGGTATTAAAACGTTCAGATAAGCAAACCCTTGTTGCGCTTTATCCTCAAACAGGCCGGACACATCAATTGCGTGTGCATATGAAACATTTGGGTCATCCTATCTTGGGGGATGATAAATATGGGCGTAAAGAAAGTTTCACGCGCCTAGCATTGCATGCGCAAGGCATTGGCTTCATTCATCCTACGACAAAACAATATATGGAATTTGCTTGCGCCATCCCTAAGGAATTTCTATAATCAATTGTTATGAATGCCCGCGGAAAAACATCCACCATTTTTATCATCTTAATCATTGTCCTGCTTGCCTCAGCGACGTCGATAGGCTTCTTTTTATATAATAAAGAAAAACAATTTCGCAAAGACATTCAAGCTGAGCTTGAAACCAGTCATTATAATGAAATGAAATTGCAGGGTGATTTAAAAGAAGCAAAGAAGCAAGTTGCTTTGTCAGAAGATAAAGCCAAAGAAGCAGATGAGAAGATCAATAATTTGATGGATGAGATGGATCTTAATGAAGGTGTGCGCAAAGAATTAAAAGCAGAGAATGCTACGCTTAAAGAAGCCATTGAAATGGCTAAGAAAGATAAAGAAAAATTTCTCAAAGATGTTGAGATAGCGCAAAAAAAATATAAAGAAGTCTCAGAGTTATTTAAATCAGAACAAGATAAAGTTAATGCCTTACAGTTAAACTTGGCCAAATTACAAACTGCCAATGAAGAAGCCGAAAAGAAGATGGCGGCGATGAAGGAAGGTTTTGTTAACGACAATGGCATTCCAGGAAAAGTTGCGCCTGCGAAAATTGAATTAGACACAATAGTGGTTAATCCCAACGATGGCACCCGAGGTAAGATTTTAAGTGTCGATAAAGATTCAGATTTTATTGTTTGTAATTTAGGTGTTAAGAAGGGTGTGAAGGCGGGGGATGTGATGTCAGTATATCGTGGTGAAGAATATCTAGGCGATGTGCGCGTGTCCCGTGTTCAAGAAGAATTATCAGCGGCGGATTTAATCCCGCCATTTTCTAGTCGTAAAGTCCGCAAAAACGATAGTGTGGTTTTTAAGCCGTGAATTTAAAAGTTAATCCGATCCCATCATTGCAAGGCAGCATTTATCTGCCAGCTTCAAAATCATATTCCATCCGCGCTCATTTCATTAGTGCATGTGGTGGCAATTCTAGCATCCTAGGGTTTTCTAACTGTGATGATGCCATGGTTGCTAAAACAATCGCCAAAGATTTATCGCTCAAGAAAAAAGTTTATAATGTCGGCGAATCAGGAACATCGCTTCGATTTTTATTGCCTTTATTATCATTGCATGTACCAAGCGCAAAGGTGAATGGTAAGGGCACGCTCATCGGTCGACCGAATCATCATTTATGTGAAGCATTGCGTGCGAATGGGATGGACATTGTGGGCGATGGTCCAAAAGAGTCTGTGCCAATTGTGTATCGTGGTGGGCAGATTAAAACAGGCGTCATTTCTATTGATGGGTCGGTGAGTTCGCAGTTTATTTCAGCATTATTGATCACCTTGCCACGTTTAAAAGAAAATACGCGGATTGTCATCACTGGTAAAAAATTAGTCTCCAGTGATTATATTGTGATGACCAGACAAATATTAGCCGCTGCAGGGATTAAGGTAACGCAGAAATCTCCTCGAGAAATCATCATCAAAGGCAATCAACAATTTAAAGGCTTAAAGAAATTTCATGTCCCATCCGATTATGGATTGGCGGCATTCCCCATGGCTGCGGCCGCTTTGTTGCCTTCTAAAGTTATTTTAAAAGGTGCTTTTAATGATCGTTACATTCAGTCCGATGGACATATTTTGAATTTTTTAAAAAAGATGGGTGTTAAATTTACCAGAAGTTCAAGCGCCATCACCATGCGAGGGCCGTTTCAATTAAAGGGCGGCGTGTTTTCTTTAAAAGATTGTCCAGATTTGGTGCCGATCATGAGCGTCTTGGGAATGTTTGCAAAAGGTAAAACAACCTTGACTAATATCGCGCACGCGCGCGTTAAAGAATCAGACCGCATCAGTGATTTAGCCAAGGAATTAAAAAAGGTGGGGGCTTGCGTTGTAGAAAAACCGGATTCTTTAACCATTATCCCGCAAGAAAAGTATGTGACAGACCAAATTTTAGACCCGCATCACGATCACCGTTTAGCCATGGCTTTCGCTGTTTTGGGTTTAAGGGTGGGCTTGACCATTCAAAACATTGAGTGCACCCATAAGTCTTACCCTGATTTTGCCAAAGACATGAAAACTCTTGGAATGGCTTAAGTTATAGCGATAAAAACGTTTGACACCGCTGTTTGTTTTAAGTATCATGTCCAACATGGTAAATCAAGTTCAAAAACTTTTTCGCAAAGCATCCGATGCCTTCATGGGCATGTTCTCTAAAGACATGGGCATTGACTTAGGCACAGCTACAACCTTAGTTTACGTTAAAGGTGAAGGTGTGGTTTTGTGTGAACCTTCTGTCGTTGCTATTGAAAAAGATACCAATCGTGTTGTTGCTGTTGGTGAAGAAGCAAAGAAAATGTTAGGCCGCACCCCAGGCAGCATCGTGGCGATCCGTCCTATGAAGGATGGGGTTATTTCCGATTTCGAAGTGACTGAAGCCATGCTGAAATATTTCATTCAAAAAGTACAACCCAGTAAATTTTCATTTCGTCCAACCATTGTTATTGCAATCCCGTCGGGTATTACCGAAGTTGAAAAACGCGCGGTAATTGATTCCGCCGAGCATGCCGGTGCCCGTAATGTTATTTTAATTGAAGAACCTAAAGCTGCGGCGATTGGTGTTGGTTTACCTGTCCATGAACCTGCAGGTAACATGATCATTGATATCGGTGGTGGTACAACCGAATTTGCTGTTATCTCTTTAGGTGGTTTAGTCTATGCCAAGTCAATCCGCATTGCCGGTGATGAAATGGACATGGCCATCATTGAATATTTACGAAAGACCTATAACTTGATGATCGGTGAACGCACCGCGGAAGAAATTAAAATCCGTTTGGGTTCTGCCTATCCTTTAGAAGAAGAATTAAACATGGACGTTCGCGGTCGTGATTTGATTGCAGGATTGCCGAAGACAATTAATATCACATCTGTTGAGATTCGTGAAGCCTTGCAAGATCCTGTGCAAGCCATCGTCGATGCATCAAAATCAACGTTGGAACATACCCCCCCAGAACTTGCTGCGGATTTAATTGACCGTGGTATTGTTATGGCTGGTGGTGGTTCATTGTTACGCGGTTTGGACAAACGCATCGCTGAGGAAACAGGACTTCCTGTCCATGTTGCGGATGATCCTCTAACTGCGGTGGTCATGGGAACAGGTGAGACGTTAAATATGTCTGCCACCATGCGTCGCCGTTTTACTGCGCAAGCTAAGCTTGACTTCTAATTTTTGTGTATCGCAAATTTCTTAAACCAGCCATTTATCTAGTCATCTTTATCATCCCCTTAAGCATTGTTTTGTTTAAACCAAAATCACCAACGGCGATCGCGGTACTAGACAGAGCCTCAAGGCCTATCAATGCTGTTCAAGAATTTGTCTTTGAGTTTAAAAAGTTTTGGTATGCGCATGACACGTGGGATGCGTACATGCGTTTGCGCAATCAAACAGATTTGTTGAAGGCCAAAGTGATTAAGTTGCAAGAAATGAATTTAGAAGCGAATCGTTTGGAGGCGATCAATGAGTATCGTCGGCATCAAACTTTTACAACGGTTGTGGCCAATGTGGTTGGTCGGGATCCGTCGAGTTGGAATGCTTCATTGATTCTAGATAAGGGTAGTATTCATGCGATCAAGGTGGGCATGCCCATTGTAAGCCCATTGGGGGTTGTTGGTAAGATCATTGAAGTTGGTAAGACCACCAGCAAAGCAATTCTTTTATCTGATCCAAACTTCAGTGTTGCCGCCGTGGTGAGTCGCACACGTGAGCATGGATTGTTAACGGGCACATTGCAAGGTGTTTGTCGTTTGCAATATTTAACCGATAATGCGGATGTGAAAGTAGGGGATAAAGTTGTCACATCAAAATTAAGTTCATCATTCCCAGAAGGCTTATTTGTTGGCACCATCGTCGATGTGCAGGCATCTCAAAATAGTCATACCGTTGAATGTTTGGTTGACCCTGCAGTTGATTTATCGGTCTTAGAAGAAGTTGTGATTTTAAAATCAGGAGCGCAATCGTGAATGCCATTGAAATAAAAGACGTGGTTAAGACATATAAAACAGGCACAAAGGCATTGAAAGAAGTTAGCTTAACCGTCGCAAAAGGCGACTTCTTTGCCTTGCTTGGCGCTAATGGGGCAGGCAAGACGACACTAATTAGCATCATTACTGGTTTGGTGAATAAAACATCGGGTACGATTAAAGTGTACGGCCATGACATTGATCATGATTTTTCAGCAGCTAAAGGCTGTTTGGGTGTTGTGCCACAGGAATTTAATTTTAACATGTTTGAAAAAGTTGAAGATATTGTGGTTAATCAAGCGGGTTATTTTGGGGTGGATTATCCGATAGCTAAAAAAGATGCTGAGCAAATCTTGAAGAAAGTTGGGCTTTGGGAAAAGCGTAATACCATGGCGCGGACATTGTCCGGCGGTATGAAGCGAAGGCTGATGATTGCACGCGCGCTCATCCATCATCCAAAGATTTTAATCTTGGACGAGCCAACTGCTGGTGTCGACGTTGAGTTGCGCATTGGCATGTGGGAATATTTAAGAGAAATTAACGCGCAGGGCACCACCATTATTTTAACCACGCATTATCTAGAAGAAGTCGAACAAATGTGCCGTCATGCTGCCATCATCAAGAAGGGTGAAATAGCACGTTTGGATACTGTTGTGAACTTAACCAAGAATCAAAAGTTAGAAAAAACTTTTCTGGAGATCATCAAAGAATGACATTCGCTGCTCAACTCATATCGCTAAAAACGATCATACGTAAGGAAATTACGCGTATCATGCGCATCTGGACGCAGACCTTGTTGCCGCCTCTGGTAACACAGACATTATATTTTTTAATCTTTGGAAAATTCATCGGCTCTCAAGTGGCTGCGATCAATGGCATTAGTTATATGGCCTTCATCGTCCCAGGGCTTGTCATGATGGCGATCATCAGCAGTGCCTACGGCAATGTGGTCAGTTCATTCTTTGGTGCAAAATTTCAGCGCAACATTGAAGAAGTTTTAGTGTCTCCGACGCCAGAATGGGTGATCATTTTAGGTTATGTCTGTGGCGGGTTGATCCGTGGGTTTATCGTTGGTACGCTTGTATTTTTAATTTCTATCTTCTTTGTGCATCCGGTCGTGCATAATATTTGGATCGTTTTATTCTTTATGATCTTTACATCCATTGTGTTCTCGTTAGCAGCATTGATCAATGGTATCTTCGCACATAATTTTGATGAGGTGGCATTATTCCAGAACTTTATCTTAACGCCGTTTATTTACTTGGGCGGCGTGTTCTATTCGATTAGCCATTTGCCACATGGTTGGCAAGTTTTTTCATATTTTAATCCGCTCGTCTATATGATCAATGGTTTCCGTTACGGATTCTTTGGATTTTGTGATGTGTCATTATGGATTTGTGCATTTATTGTCATTGTCTTGACAATCGTTTTAGCCTGGGCTAATTTATATCTTTTGAAGAAGGGTATTGGGATTAAATCTTAAAAAAGGTGACTGTCACCTTTTTACACATGGAGGAAGGTATGAAAAAGTTAATGTTATTAGTACTGGGTGTTTTGTTTTCATTCAATGTGCATGCCGCAGATGAGTACATACTTGATAATGCGCATTCACAAATTGGTTTCTCCGTTAAGCATTTGATGGTGTCGACAACCAAAGGTTTCTTTGGTGATTATACTGGTAGCATTACTTTTGATCCTGCTGATCTAAAAGCTTTTAAAGCCGAAGCCGTCATCCAAAGTAAGAGCATCAACACAAGCAATGAAAAACGCGATGAACATCTGCGTGCTGCCGATTTCTTTGATGTTGCACAATTCCCAACAATCACCTTTACCAGCAAATCTTTAACAGGTGATAAGGGCAAATATACGCTCGTGGGTGATTTAACCATGCATGGTGTCACCAAAGAAGTATCTTTTCCCGTTGAAATCGCCGGCCCCGTCAAAAGTCCCTTTGGCGATATAGCCATCGGCCTTTCAGGTTCCTTAACCATCAACCGCCAAGATTATGGGGTTAAATGGAATAAGAATCTAGATAATGGTGGGTTAGCTGTCGGTGATGAGGTTGTTATCAATGTTGATTTAGAAGCGCATAAGAAGTAATTTTTCATTAAAGTTTTACCTAAAGCCCTTTGCCTATAAAGCAAAGGGCTTTTTATTTTTCTAACCCATTGGTGCTACAGCTGTTTAAAGCCAGTCATGACAGCGTCGATGCAGAGCTGAAAACGTTTCCTCGAAAACGCTCATATGCCCTTGTAGGGGGCTTGACAGGTGCTATCCTTGTTGTAGAAGCTTAAGTGAGCCTAAGGCTTGCTAAGGCTTTTAGTCCCGGTTCAAACCCAGGACGGAAAGGATAGGTCCTTATGAATACTTCATTCATTCTGGATCCATTAAAGACAGTGTTTAGTATGATTATTACTTATGTGCCGACGATTATAGGCGTTTTAGCAGCCTTAGTTATTGGTGGAATTATTGCACGCGAAGTCGGAAAAGTTGTTAGCTCATTCTTAAAGAGCGTCCACATTGACAAAGTCAGCTCAACAGTTGGGCTTGATCATGTCTTGACAACCGGCGGTATTAAACGCCATGTCAGCGACCTGATCGGTCATGTGGTCTCTTTGGGGATTACCATCACGGTGTTGGTAATCGCATTGAGCTATGCCGGCATCACCGTGATCGGGACCGTAACAGACCCAATCATGAGCTATGTACCTACGGTTATTACCGGGGTATTGATCTTAATGGTGGGTATGTTCTTAGCGCATATCGTCTCAGTATTTGTTCGCTTGGTTGCGGCAAATACCGCTATGCCTAAACCCGAATTACTTGCAACGTTTACAAAGTGGGCCGTTGTGCTCATGGCCATCTCGGCTTTTGTCGATAAGATTGGCTTTGGGTATTTATTCACCGGTACACCATTGATCTTAATGATTGCGTCACTTGGCCTTGGCTTAGGTTTGGCCTTTGGTTTAGGTGGTCGCGATCATGCCGCCCATTATCTCGATAAGTTGTTTAAGAGATAAGTAAAGATCCCTCAGCTACTCT
The DNA here is from genome assembly GCA_964572155.1 of uncultured Planctomycetales bacterium. Lineage (GTDB taxonomy): Bacteria > Omnitrophota > Gorgyraeia > Zapsychrales > Fredricksoniimonadaceae > JACQQW01. Next base: position 934,509 of record CAZNDZ010000001.1, read on the forward strand.
GTATGGGGCAGGGTAGCTTCCACAGGGTCCCGGAGTCCGCAAGGGCTTCGGGACTCGTCCTTTTTTAGCCCATCTTTGTCACAATATTTCTGTTGTGCACAGGAAACTTTATGGTATACTACCGGCCATGGAAAAAAGGCAATATCCGCGTTTTGATTTTACTGAGCCGGTCGGCTATCACGATGATGAGGGGTATCCCGAGTCAGGTAGTTTAGCGGCTGATCTTAGTCAAAGTGGGGTGCGCATTAGGATTAATGAATTTGTGCCATTGCGCAAGGTCATAAGTCTTAAGCTTCACTTAAATAATCCAACGCGCGTGGTGTCTGTCCGAGGTCAAGTGATGTGGGTCCGTGAAGTTCCGTATAGCGAGAGCTTTGATGTGGGTATCCGTTTCTTGGAAATTTTAAAAAATGTCGTTTGAAAGGATAATGTTTTATGGCCGATGAAAAACCAGCCGTGGTCGAAGAAATCAAGAATTGCCCGGCATGTAAAAAACCTTTAAAAAGAGCCCGTCGTTTTTACCGTAATGGTGGGTATTATTGCAACGCCAACTGCTTCAAAAAAGCAGATGCTACCGCTAAAGAAGCAAAAGCTAAAGCGCAAGCTGAAGCCCCAGCAGCATAATCATTTTTTCAGGAGTGACTGTGTCAAAAGCGAATCCCCAAGGTGCAGAACGTCGCAGGCATTTTCGTTTAGATCATAATGTTCCGGTCAAAATATCCAGTGCAGATCTGGATATTGTGACGGAAACATCGAATTTAAGTTGTTCGGGTGCGTTTTGTCGCGTTAATAAATTTATCGCGCCAATGACCAAGCTCAAGCTTAATTTATTACTGCCCATTCGCAAGAACAATAAGATCGTTACCAAACGTGTTCATTGCGAAGGGGTGGTTGTTCGTGCCGAATCTGTCCCAACAGGGGATTATTTTCAAACCGCTATTTTCTTTAGTGATATTTCTCCCAAAGATGCGCAAGTCATTCACGATTTTGTTGAATCAATCGTCAAAGAAAAAAATCAAACCTAAATGAGTTCACCGTCAGTCCAAGTCTTGTATGAAGATGAAATTGCTTTTGTCTTCTATAAACCTGCGGGCCTTTTGACAATCCCAACTGATAAGGGTGTTGAGCAAAGTTTATATCGTTTGGTCAATCAGATTTATCCAGTCCCAGAAGGTTTGTTGCCAGCACACAGGTTAGATCGCGACACGTCGGGAGTTATCTTGTTTGCCAAGGGTAAGGCTAATCAAGATTTGCTCATGCAATTGTTTAAGGAAAAGAAAGTTAAGAAGCAGTATGTGGCTTTTGTGCATGGCAAAGTGGAGAGAAAAGAAGGCACCATTCGCATCCCCATCAAAGATTTTTTCCAAAGAAAATTCAATCGTCAAATGCCAGCACAATCAGCCTTGACGCACTATAGGGTTAGAGATTATTATAAAGACTTTAGTGTGGTGGATGTGATGCCAATCACAGGCCGTACCAATCAGATCCGCATCCATATGGCCAAGATTGGTCATCCGATCGTCGGTGAAGATAAGTATGCGTTTCGCAAAGATTTTGAATTACGCTTTAGACGCACGGCCTTGCATGCAGCTGTCTTAGAATGGCCACATCCAAAGACCGGGAAAATGATCCGCGTCGAAGCACCTTTAGCGGCGGACATGCAGGAATTCTTAAAGAAACATTCATAACGAAAGAGGTTTTACATGGAAAAACGTTCACTTAATGAATGGTCAGCATATTGTCACGGCATTGCTAAAGAAAAAGGTTTTTGGGAAAAAGAACGCAATGTGGGTGAAGCGTTGATGCTCGTTGTGACCGAACTTGCTGAAGCCATGGAAGGCTATCGTCATAATGATCAAGCCAATTTCAAAGAAGAATTAGCAGATACGTATATTCGTTTATTCGATTTATGCGGCGGGCTTGGCATTGACATTGAAGCAGAAATTTCAAAGAAAACTGAATTTAATAAAAGTCGTCCCTACAAACATGGCAAGCAGTGTTAATGATTAAGGGAGCGTCTATGCGTTTTGCCTTGTGTTTGATTTTGCTTATGTTCACGAGTGCTTGCACGACGGTTAACGTCGGTAATTATATTAAATCCGACCATCCATACACAAAAAAGATTTATGGAAATTTTGATAAAATTCTAGAAACTGTTCGGCAGGTCCTGGCTAAGAATGGATATAAGGTTACATCTGAATCGTATCCATCGGTGTATGAACGTTCAGCTGATGAACATCGTGAAACACCAAAAGATGTTTTACTCTTTACCGAGATTAAGCAGCATTCAATGGTTCTATATTCATCGTATACACATTTAAATGTGTTTGTGCATGCCGTGGCAGAAGGCGCTGAAGTGGAAGTGCGTTATGGCAAGGTCACCTCGGCGTTGATCAAAGATTTTCAAAATACACGCAATGATAAATTAGGAAACGCTATTTTAGATCAAATCGAACGTGCGATGTTGGTTAATTAATGTGGAAAAGTTTGTCCTTCAAAGTGATTTCAAACCTGTTGCTGATCAAGTCAATGCCATTGATTTCTTATCCAAAGGCCTAGATCAAGAAGCACCTGCCCAAATTTTGCTTGGGGTCACAGGTAGCGGCAAGACCTTTACTATTGCCAATACCATCGCCAAGGTCAATCGTCCAGCGCTCGTCATTTCCCACAATAAAACATTAGCTGCTCAACTGTATAGTGAGCTTAAAGAATTTTTCCCAAACAATGCCGTCGAGTATTTTGTTAGCTACTACGATTATTACCAGCCAGAAGCGTATATCCCGCAAACCGATGTATATATTGAAAAAGATTCTGCCATTAATGATCGTCTAGATCGTTTGCGTCTGGCTGCCACCACGTCACTCATGTCCCGTCGGGATGTGATCATTGTTGCTTCTGTATCATGTATCTATAACTTAGGTTCGCCTGATGATTATCAAAATTATATGGTGCAATTGCAAGTAGGGCAAAAGATTGACCGTGATGCGGTCTTAGAGCAATTAGTGTCCATCCAGTATGAGCGCAATGACTATGAATTTTCCCGCGGCAAAATCCGTGTGCGTGGGGATGTCTTGGAGGTTCAGCCTGCTTATCGTGAAGATGCGCTGCGCATCGAATTCTTTGATGATGAGATTGAGCGTATCCGTCAGATCAATCCGATTTCAGGGGAAACCATTGCCACCTTAGAAAAATGCGCGGTTTATCCTGCCAAGCATTTCTTGATTTCACCGCCTAGGCTTGAAACAGCGATAAAAGAAATTGATGAAGAGTTAACAGAGCGACTTAAAGTTTTGGAGGCAGAAGGCAAGTTGGTTGAGGCGCAACGCCTAAGGTCGCGCACTAAGTATGACATGGAGATGATGAAGGAAATTGGCACCTGCAAAGGCATTGAGAATTATTCACGGGTGTTATCGGGAAGACCTGCTGGGAGTCGGCCATTTACCTTGATTGATTATTTCCCCAAAGATTTTATCACGATCATCGACGAGTCCCACGTGACGGTACCACAATTAAATGGGATGTATGAGGGGGATCGTTCGCGCAAGACCATGTTGGTGAATCATGGGTTTCGATTGCCCTCGTGTTTGGATAATCGACCACTTAAATACCATGAACTAAAGCCATTGTTGGGCGCGACCATTTATGTTTCAGCGACGCCATCGCCTTATGAGCGCAAAGAAGCAGGCAGCAGGGTGGTTGAGCAGATCATCCGTCCGACGGGCATTGTTGATCCACCGATCATTTTATGTAAAACAGAGGGACAAGTGCAAGATTTGATTGAACGCACCAAGATTCGGGCAGGACGTAATGAGCGGGTTCTCGTCACCACTTTAACCAAGCGCATGACCGAAGATTTAAGTGAATATTTAGCTGAGGCAGGCATTAAGACAAAGTATCTGCACTCTGACATTGAAACAATCGACCGCGTTAAAATTTTACAGGATTTACGCACAAAGAAATTTGATTGTCTTGTCGGAGTTAACTTATTGCGTGAAGGTTTGGATTTACCAGAAGTATCCTTGGTGGCCATATTCGACGCTGATAAACAAGGGTTCTTGCGCTCTCAAACATCGCTGATTCAAACCGCCGGTCGTGCGGCCCGTAATATTCACGGTGAAGTTGTCATGTATGCCGACACTGTCTCTGATGCCATGCGGGGCATGATGAGTGAATGTGAGCGCCGTCGTAAGATTCAAATTGCCCATAACACCAAAAATAATATTACGCCAACAACGATTAAACGGGCCTTGCATGTGGGCATTGACCAGTTTGCCGAAGCAGAAGCGTTGACAGCTGAAATTGTGGGGCTCAATGATGAACAATTTGCCCATAGCAATCGCATCCATGATTTAGAGACACAAATGGAATTGGCGGCACGAAATTTAGAGTTTGAGAAAGCAGCAAAATTAAGAGATAAAATCAAAGCCTTGCAAGCACAGGCGCACTAGATAAATAGTGATTGCAAGATCGTTTTGTGTTAAGATTAATTTATGAGTACTTCACCTATTATTACAATTACATATAACGCCGCAGAAAAAATTAAAGCCCTGATGGCCAAAGAAGGCAAGGATGGTTATGCCTTGCGTTTTGGGGTTGTCACCGGCGGGTGTGCAGGTTTATCGTATGAAATGAAGTTTCAAAAAAGTGCATATGATAATGACATCACGTTCGACCAGCAAGGTTTGCATGTGATCATTAATCAAGAGAGTGTTGAATTTGTCAAAGGCATAGAAATTGACTATGTCGAAAGCCTCAAAGAAAGTGGTTTTAAATACCGCAATCCCAATGCTAAATCCTCGTGTGGATGTGGCACATCATTTAGTTAAGGAAAATTATGACTCCCCAAACGTTGACGATTACCCCTGAAACAGCAGTCGATAATAGTGTGATTAAATTTGCACCTTTACCAGGTTCAAAGAAGATATATAAAAGCGGCAATATTTTTAAAGATTTAAAAGTTCCTTTCCGTCATGTTACAACCCAAGAAGGTGGCATTGAGTTATACGACACCTCAGGCCCATTTACAGATCCAAGTGTGACAATCGACGTTCGTCAAGGTTTGCCAAAGTTGCGTGCCAGTTGGACCAAGGGGCGTACCGGCAATGTCAGCCAAATGCACTATGCACGCAAAGGCATCATCACTCAAGAAATGGAATATATCGCCATCCGTGAAAACATGACGCCAGAATTTGTGCGTGATGAAGTAGCCCGCGGCCGTGCAATTATCCCGTCGAACATCAATCACCCAGAACTCGAACCCATGATCATTGGGCGTAATTTCTTAGTCAAGATCAATGCGAACATTGGTAATTCAGCGATCAGTTCGAGCATTGCCGAAGAAGTTGAAAAGATGGCATGGTCGATCCGTTGGGGTGGGGATACCGTCATGGATTTATCGACGGGTAAAAATATTCACGAAACCCGTGAATGGATCATCCGTAATTCTCCGGTTCCTATTGGTACCGTACCTATTTATCAAGCTTTAGAAAAAGTAAACGGCAAGGCCGAAGATTTAACATGGGAAATTTATCGTGACACGTTGATTGAACAAGCCGAACAAGGTGTTGATTATTTCACCATTCATGCAGGTGTTTTATTGCGTTACATCCCATTGACCGCCAAGCGCGTTACAGGCATTGTTTCTCGTGGTGGTTCCATTATGGCCAAGTGGTGCTTGAGTCATCATAAAGAAAATTTCACCTATACACATTTTGAAGAAATTTGCGAAATCATGAAAAAGTACGACGTGTCATTCTCCTTAGGTGATGGCTTGCGTCCAGGCTCGATTGCGGATGCGAATGATGCAGCGCAATTTGCGGAACTTGAAACATTAGGAGAGTTGACCAAGATTGCGTGGAAACACGACGTGCAAGTCATGATCGAAGGCCCAGGCCACGTGCCCATGCATCAGATTAAAGAAAATATGGATAAGCAATTAACCATATGCCATGAAGCGCCATTTTATACCTTAGGCCCTTTGACAACGGACATAGCTCCAGGCTATGATCATATCACCTCAGCCATTGGTGCAGCCATGATTGGTTGGTATGGTACCGCGATGTTGTGTTATGTGACACCAAAAGAACATTTAGGTTTGCCAAATAAAAAAGACGTCAAAGACGGGATCATGGCCTATAAGATTGCCGCCCATGCCGCTGATTTAGCCAAGGGTCACCCAGGCGCTAAGCTTTGGGATAATGCCTTGTCGCGTGCCCGTTTTGATTTCCGTTGGAGAGACCAATTTAATTTAAGTTTAGATCCAGAAACTGCGATGAGTTACCACGATGAAACCCTGCCTGCCGAAGGGGCCAAGGTTGCACATTTTTGTTCTATGTGTGGACCGAATTTCTGCTCAATGAAAATCACCCAAGATGTGCGCGAATACGCCCAAAAAGGACTCGAAGAAAAGTCAAAAGAGTTTCTTGAAAAGGGTGGAGAGATTTACACCAAGTCTTAAGCAGCTGCTGTCATAAAGGCTTTTGAATGTAAGGCAACCACATCGCTTAAGCGTTTGCGGCAATCTTCCAGTTCTTGAAGCGTTTTATTGCGGAATTCTTGTGTCTCTAAAGACATTTGTGGGAATAATTTCGTGTAGTATTCAATCCCGTCGAATAAATTATTTTTAAACTCCGTAAAATATTTAATCTTTTGATCGTTTAACACATCCACAGATTTTTCGATGTCTTTCTTCAGGTAATCAATGTACATCCGTAATTCTTTGATGAACATATGAGGGCGAGGGGTATTGTTTAAGATATTTACTCGACCATAAATGTGATCGATCATTTCTTTTAAAGTAACAATCTTAGAGAAATACGCAAGGTTTGGTCCAGGGCATACAGCAGCAAACCCAGGGACTTTTGTTTCAATTTTATTGGGGATAATGGCGCTTTCGCCTAAGTCATGACAAATACAAGATTTCGTCGTGATTTTTTCAAATTGTACTTTATGTTGTGACTCGGGCAATTGTTTTGCATTGAGTTCGTCAATTTTCAGCTTTTGATATTGACGTGAGGCAGTGCAAATGGGTTCTTTGGTAAACTCGGTGTTTGAGACCAAATAACTTTTGGGACACGCACTACCAGGGCGACCACGAAGGACTTTCGAATCTCTTTCAGTGTCACTCAATGATCCGCGCAAATTATTAAAAGGAACGCCAAGTGGGGAAACATCGCTTAAATATAATTCATCTTCGGTGGCCATGGCCAATTTGTGCAAGGTGACTTCATCGACGTTGGTTGCTTCAGGGCAGAGTAGGAAAGGTGTAGCCCAGCCTGTGCCGTCTAATGCATAGTGTTTGCGTAAAAATGTATCTTCTTTGCGTGTGCCAATACCACCTTGGGCGACAATCTTGACGGGTAGCGGTGTTGTAAAGGGTGCTTCATTCTTAGTAGCCAATGCTTTATTAAATACGGTATGCAATTGTTCAATTAATTCATGCCTTTTAACGCGAAACTCTTCCATGATGGGGCCCATTAAGAATCCGTCGCTGGCAAATGCATGCCCACCACAATTAAGACCAGATTCAATACGGTATTCCGATATCCATAAACCTTTTTGTGCAAAGAATTTACCTTGGACAATGGAAGACCGAAAATCGCTGACTTTAAGGATGATGCGTTTTTGAATATAGCCAGAAGCATCCGCGGAGAATTCTTTAAATTGTTCAACATAAGAGTACAAGCGGCGATTAATCCCTGCAGAGAATTCAACCGCTGATTCTAATTTGCTTCTTGCAAATCCCCGTAAGGCAGCCAGAGCATCAGAATTTCCAAGAGGAAGCTTATTGCCTTCTTTATCGTAATAGTCGCGATCAAGTTTGGTCATGATGTTGACATTGATATCCCCAGGGCGCATTTTTAGGCGCAGGGCATTTTGGGCGGCAGTTTTTTCGTCGCCTTCTGGCATTAAAAGCATTTCCATGTATTCTTTTTTCAAAGCAGATTCATTATCTAACAATTCGAAATATTTGGTGATTTCCGAACCAGGTTCAAATAGGGAGTTTTTAACAACAATGAACTGGCGTTTAACGATCAGGTTTACTAGATCAAGATATGCCGTGATGCGTTTGGCACGGAAGTCTTCATCATATTTAGTGATAGGGGTGTAGGGTTCGCCTTCTTTATCACAGTAATGCTTGCGCATTTGCTCGATTAAGACGTCGTCGACCAATGAAATGACAGAGTGAATACCATAACGTGCTACCTTGACGGGTGTGTCAATTGAATACCCGGTTCCCATGACGGGAATGTGAAACGAGTGAATAGGTTGTGTATTCATGGGATGTAGTATATATTAACAGCTTGAAAAATCAAATATTTATATTAGAATGGACCCTTATGGATAGAAGCTTCTACATAGGACTCGCCAAAGCAGCGCTTGCCGGCAACGAAATCGACAATGCTACCTGTGAGCGCATTTTAGGGGATAATACCTTAGAGATTTTGCCGCTTTTGGATGCTGCTTTCCAAGTGCGTAAAACCTATCATGGCACGAAGGTGCGGGTCCATATCTTAAACAATGCGCAGAATGGGCATTGCCAAGAAGATTGTCATTATTGCGCTCAAGCCAAGTCATCCAAAGCAGACATTGAAGAATATGGCATTAAACCAGACGCTGAAATCTTAGCAGAGGCACGCCAAGCTTATGCAAAGGGCGCATCGTGCTATTGCATGGTTTTTGCTGGCCGTCAGGCATCCCAGTCACGCATCGATCGTTTAAAGCGGGTCTTAACACAAATCAAACAAGAATTTCCAGATCGCGAAACCTGTGTATCGACGGGTTTTGTTTCGTTAGAAGGTGCTGTGCAACTAAAGAGCGCAGGGCTTGATCGACTAAATCATAATTTAAATACATCAGAATCCAATTACAATAATATTTGCACGACCCACACGTATACAGATCGTTTAAATACCTTGCTCGCGGCGCGACAAGCAGGATTAAAATTATGCGCTGGTATGATCGTCGGTATGGGGGAGCGTAATAAAGATATCATTGAAGTGGCTAAAGAGTTGCGTAAGCTTAAAGCAGAATCAATTCCGGTTAATTTGCTTGTTCCGATCGAAGGCAATCAATTGCAAGTCACCGATGATTTAACCCCTGAATTTTGTCTGCGTGTTCTATGTTTGTTTCGATTCTTAAACCCGTCGGCAGAGATACGTGTGGCCGCAGGGCGAGAGATTCGTTTGCGGTCCATGGAAGTGATGGCATTGTATCCTGCAAATTCTATCTTCATGCAAGGCTATTTGAATGCGAAAGGTGCCGATAATGATCATGCGGTCACGATGATCAAAGATGCTGGATTTGAGATTTTGTCTGATGAGCCTTTGAGTGTGCCCTCAAAGGTTGAAGTTGAGTTAAAAGGTTTGAACGAATTACGCCCCGCACAATAAGTATTTTTTTGATTATTCTTGCCAAACCCCTTGCCAGTGCTATATTAATAAAAATTATGTTATCATTCCAAAGTATAACTTTTCCAACATAAGAGGGTTTCGTATGTCAGTTGAAAAATGTTCAGTTGCACGGTTTGAATTGCTCATGGATGCAGGGTTTGGTGCGCAGAAAGCAGGGGACATTCTCTTGCAAGCGTTTGTGGCCATGGGTAAATATGTTTATGTAGAGCCGATGATCCCTGCGGAAATTTCACCCCCAGCGCGTTCTCGTCCAGCTTTATCCGGCGTTATTATCCGTTTAGCAGATTTTGATGTGACCAATATTGGTAATGACACCGACGTTATTTTAGCTTCTCATGAAATTGTACTTGATCGTCGTCTAGATGATCATGAACATAATCCAAAATGCCGCATTTTGTTGGATATGGGAGATCAAGCGGATAACCCAGATTCATACGAAACAGTTTTGAAGCGTTGCACCAAAGAAGGTTTGAAAGTTATCCCATTTCACGTCGATGAAGTTTCAAAAAACATCTTGAAAGAAATGGGCGGTAAAGGTCAGAATTTGTATTACTTAGGCATGTTGGCTTATATTTACGGGATGGATGAAGCCATCGTCCAACAAGAAATTGTGAAGACCTTCGGCAAGAAATTAAAGCCTGAGATCCTCGAAAAAAATATCACCTTGTACCATAACGGTTATCAATTAGCCCAAAGCATGGTTGATTTCCGCATTCAAGTTGATACCAAGCCTCGTCAAGGTGAAAAGATCTTGATCGACGGTAATTCAGCTTTAGCCATGGGTATCATTGATGCCGGTATTAAATTATTTTCAGGTTATCCCATCACACCAGCATCATCGGTCATGCACACTTTAGCTAAGATATTCCCTTCATACGGGGGCATGGTGCACCAAGCTGAAGATGAAATTGCAGCGATCGGTACAGCGGTGGGTTCTTATTTTGGAGGCGTTCCGTCGATCACAGCCACATCTGGTCCAGGGTTGTCGCTCAAACAAGAATTCATTGGGTATTCTCAATCTGCAGAAATTCCATTAATTGTTTTGGACGTTCAACGTTCAGGCCCGTCAACAGGTATGCCAACAAAAACCGAACAGTCAGATTTACCGTCGGTAATTTTTGGTTCACATGGCGACTACACCAAGGTTGTTATCAGCGTTGCCAACGTTATTGATTGTTTTTATGCACCACATTTAGCGCGTTACTTAGCTGAGAAATTACGTTTGCCGGTTTTTATCTTAAGTGATTTCCAAACCGCAAATAGTTATAAAGTTATTACCAAGCCGACCGTTGTCCAAATGGATAATCCTGAAGATATTCCGGATTTCATCTTAGAACGTTTTCACATGAAGCGTCTTCCAGCAACGGTTGAAATGGTACGTATTTCACAAGCTGTACCAGGTACGGAAGGTGGCATGCGCCGTGTCACAGGTCTTAATTCTGACGCACAAGGTAAGGTTAGCTATTTCTCCGACACCAATCAACGCGGTCATCATATCCGCAATGAAAAAGTCCATCATGTCCGTCGGGCTTTGGATTTGCCAGAATTGTTTGGTAAGGATGCTAATGAAATCCTCGTCGTTGGTTGGGGTAGTACACGTGGGGCATTAGAAGAAACCATCACCATGTGTCAAAAAGAAGGTTTACCCGTTTCTGGGATGCATTTTAAAGTGGTGTATCCTTTGCCATTAATGATCAAAGACCTTTTTAAGAAATATAAAAAGGTGCTTTCTGTGGAAGTTGCGTATGGTGATGAATTAAAACCATCCCCGTTGGCCATGTTATTACGCAGCGAAACATTGGTTGATGTCAGGCCATTGATGGCAGAAGCCACAGGCCGTCCGATACGTCCTAGAATAGTTTTAGAGAAGCTTAAGGAGATACTCAAATGAGCGCCCCTACAACAGCTCCAATTACAATTAAAGACTTAAGTACAGAAAACCCACGCTGGTGTGCAGGGTGTGGCGATTTCGGTATTATCATGGGTTTAAAAAGATTTATTGTTGATCGTCAATTGCAACCTGCAAAGACCATCAATGTTTCAGGGATCGGTTGTTCAGGTCGTGCACCAAATTATTTTAATACCTATGGCGTTCACTCTATCCATGGTCGTCCCATCACCGTGGCTTTGGGTATTGCCTTGGCTCGTCCGGATTTGAACTTGTTCGTTCATGCGGGCGATGGGGATGCGCTTAGTATCGGCGGGAACCATTTAATTCACGGGATCAATAAAAACTTTAATTGCGTGTTTTTGATGTATGACAATGAAGTTTATGCGTTGACTAAAAATCAAACTTCTCCGACGACACGTAAGGATCATCCAACCAATACACAGCCTCAAGGAAGTTTCTTGAATCCTTTGAACCCTATCACCGTGGCTTTAGGTTTGGGGGCTTCGTTTGTGGCTTCAACGGCAGATTGGATCCCAGATCATTTAACCAATACAATGAAAGCCGCATTTGATCATCCAGGGTTTTCATTTGTACATATTTCTCAACGTTGTCCACACTTTGATCCAAACAATTTTGATCATAAATCATCGTCATGGTTTTCATTTTTGAAGCATCCAAATGGCATTGATGCAGATCGTCGTTTGGCTGATAAGACAGAAGTGATTGAACATGATCCGTCGGATATGATGGCTGGATTCAAGTATGCCGCTGCTGAACGCCGTTACTTTGGTTTGTTCTATCAAAATAAAGATAAACCCCGTTATGATGAAATCTTGCATAACGTTGTTAAAAATGCGCCTAAGAAAGACCGCTCGAAGATTTTAGATGGCTTTAATATCTGAGAAATTAATCATCATTGGTTCAGGACCTGCAGGGCACACGGCCGCGATCTACGCGGCCCGTGCTAATTTAAGCCCTTTGATGTTCGAAGGCATGTTTGCCGCTGGCGTCGCTGCTGGTGGTCAATTAACAACCACGACAGAAGTTGAAAATTTCCCAGGGTATGAGGCCATTTCTGGACCTGAGCTCATGGAAAAAATGCGTGCGCAATCATTGCATTGTGGTGCGCGTATTCTAACTGAGACTGTCGACAAAGTTGATTTATCCAAGCGTCCATTTATCGTCTTGTCGGGCGCTCAAGAATATAGTGCGCAGGCATTGATCATTGCAACAGGTGCGACCGCCAAGCGCATGAATTTACCTGGGGAAGAACGTTTATGGCAAAAGGGCATATCCGCCTGTGCTGTCTGCGACGGGGCTTTACCATTTTTTCGTAATAAAGTTTTAGTTGTCGTCGGTGGTGGGGATAGTGCTGTTGAAGAAGCCAACTATCTAACGAAGTTTGCTTCCAAAGTCATCATGCTTGTCCGTCGAGATGTCTTGCGTGCATCCAAAGTTATGCAAGAACGCGCGAAGCATAATCCAAAAATTGAAATCAAATTTAATACGCATCCCATCGAAGTCTTGGGTGAGAAAATGGTGTCGGGTATTAAAGTTGAAGATACTGTTACCAAACAACAATCGGTCATAGATGCCGGTGGTTTATTTTATGCCATTGGTCATGTTCCCAACACCGAATTTTTAGGGGGACAAGTTGCACTTGATGAAACAGGTTATATCAAGGTCCAAGCAGGAACAACCAAAACATCCGTCGAAGGTGTTTTTGCCGCAGGGGATGTTGCTGACAAAGTCTACCGCCAAGCCATCACCTCAGCCGGCACAGGCTGCATGTCCGCTTTAGACGCCGAACGCTTCCTTTCCGAACACGCTTAGAACATCCATCAAAATTGGCATTTTTATTGTATATATAGTATGCTTAAGTAATGCATAAAAGTCTTATCTACATCTTAATCGTCGCATTTGCCTGTGGAACCTTGTGCCCAAATAGGGTTTTGGCCAATGAGCTTGTTTTACCAGCGCCAGGTACAATGGTTCATTTGAGTCCTTCGGTTGATACGCCCATTTTAAAAGGCATCAAAGTACATCCCGAAAATCCTTTTAAATTCGATTTCGTCTTGTCGCAAGGTGATGCAACTTCAAACTTAAACGTAACATCAAACAAACTTGTTAAGTATTTTCTAGCCGCATTGACCACCCCAGAAAAAGACATGTGGGTTAACTTAAGCCCATATGAAAAAGACCGCATTGTCCCTGAGCATTTTGGTACAACAGAAATGGGTCGAGATCTTTTAGCCCAAGATTATTTGCTAAAACAAATTACCGCGTCGCTGGTTTATCCTGAAGGGGAAGTGGGGCAAGCCTTCTGGAAAAAAGTCTATGCGTTATCACCGAATAAAAATATCCCTGTAAACACCTTTAACAAAGTATGGATCGTCCCTAATAAAGCCGTTGTTTATGAAAACGCCAAAGCTGGCAGCGCCTATGTGGTTGAATCATCCTTGAAAGTCATGACTGAGCAAGATTACCTTGCCGACACAAAAAATAAGAGCACATCAACTAATAATCAAGTTGTGCGCGATATTGTCATCCCACAACTCACCAAAGAAGTCAACGAAGGCAGCAACTTTGCGCAACTGCGACAAGTATACAATTCCTTAATCTTAGCGACGTGGTACAAGAAAAAGATCAAAGACAGCATCCTGTCACAAGTATACGCCGATAAAAATAAAGTAGCCGGCGTAAATATCGAAGACCCCCAAGAAAAGCAAAAAATCTATCAGCGTTACCTTGAAGCGTTCAAGAAGGGGGCCTACAACTACATCAAAGAAGAGCAAGACCCTGTAACGCATCAAATCATTCCTAAGAAATATTTTTCTGGTGGGATAAGCGCAACAAATTTTAGTAATCAAGCTATGACGGTAACAACAGATCCTTCCAATATTCAAAAAGGAATGAATGGTGATAATTTAAAAATTGTATCTGTGTCTATAGACAGGGCGCAAATTGTTCCCATTGTCCCAATTGCTTCAGTTAATGTTAATGAAGGTGTGACGAATAAATGGCTTGGTAATCATTTGGATCAAATAGATATGTTTCAAGCTTTTGAAATTCTCAACGAAGAACATCCTGAATTTAAAAAATTAGAAGAACAAGAAAATAAGATTCTTGTTATCGGGGGAACAGTAGAAGAAGTTAATTTCTTAATTCGGCGATATCCAAAATCAAGCATTACGGTAGTCAGCTTAAATGAATCTGATTTAAGAGGCTTGCAAGCGTTTGAAAGTAATATGGGAGTAGGAAAAATTAATGGTTTATTTCTAGGCGATGTCAGAGATTTGACAGCAAGAGAAATTCCTGATGATTCTTTTGATATTGTTTTCTCTCATGGGATAGATTCTTCGACTTTCTTAAGTGAGGTTGATGCTACGAAAGTATTACAAGGAATAGCATCTCAAGAAATGCGCATGCTTAAAGCGGGTGGCCTTTTATATCATCCTTATATAGGGGATAAAAATGCTTTAAAGCAATATTATTCGCAACAGTCTGAAGCTGGTTCTCTAAAAGAACTTAAATCAGGTAAAGAGTACCCAGAATTCTTTGTTAAAAGTATGCAGGGTTCAACTCAATTAAGTAAACAAATATTTGATAGGGCACAAGCATCAAAGAAATTAGTTGTTACAAATCGGGCTAAGGAAATTTTGAGAGAAGTATTTGATATTGGACCGGGTGTTTGGGTGAAAATCCGCGATCTGAGAAAGGGTGAGATTGCTGTTCAGAGAGGTTTATCTGGTTCAGAGCATGAAGGGGATTATATTGGAGATGGTATTTCTGAAGCATTGAATATATTAAATGGAAAGGTAGATCTCGAAAAACGGTCATACAGTCGAAATGATTTGGATGAATTAACATATGCAGTAACAAGTCATTATGCTTTACCTTTTGCAATGCGATTTGCTGTTGATGACAAAATTGATCCAGAGATAGGTTTGAGCGAAGAACATATTTATTTGAAAGGTATGAATCCTGAAAATTTACTTCAAGTTGCTTTGATTCCTAATCGATCACAGGCTTATTATTGGGCTAGACGGTATCTTAGCTTAATAGAGGATTTAGGTATTAAGTTCCGACCTAATAGCAACGGTAAAGTTTTTTCTGATAGCGTTAAAGAGATTATGAAAGAGATAGAGTTCGGAAAGAAGACAGCTTATGGAAGACCAATAAAAAATTCAGATTATATCAATTCGAAGTTAAGTGCATTATTTGAAAAGTATGAAGCGCCATCCCAGCAGGTTGTTAATTTTATCAGCTCTGGTGCAATGATTTCAGAACGTAATATGAACGTGGCGGATAATGCACAAGCATCGTCTGAGGGTAAAATGTTTGGAAGCGTTGAATACCAAGCAATGAAGAATGAAAAAGATATATCGGTTTCAGTGAAGGACGGTCAACTTATTCTTGAGGGAAAAGAAGGGGTTTATAAAATGCCGTTTTTTGATTCTAAGGATGTTCAAATAGGAAAACGCATAGGTCAACGAGATGAAAATTCTAATATGGGGTATAGAAAGATCGTTTTCAAAAACAGTGTAGAATTTTTGGGGTATATGCCAGAATTAGGTAGTTTAACAGCGTTGGAAAGTTTTCTTAAAACACTGAGCATAGTACATACAAACCCTCAGGCTGAGGCTGCATTACCAAGGATTTATGGAGCTTATTATAATGATAGAAATGAAATTGAATTAATCGTTGATAAATTTGATTTGCCTCATCCAGACTCTAATTATTTAACAAAAGATGCATCAGTTGAGGTTTTAGATAATACATCACAAATACTTTCTGATGGTGTGTTGGCCAGTATTGTATTAAATGGTCTTAATTTAAGCAAAGTGTTCGAAGTTGATTATACGTTTATTGAAGCAAATGGACATTTGAGATTTTCATTTCCTGTTAGAACTATCCAATGGATGGAAGAAGTTGGCAGAGGTAAGATTTTTAGAGTCGAGAAGGAGTACCCCTCACTAGATTTTGATGCAATCTTGGATGTGCAATATATGATTAAGGAGGGATACCTTCGAGAAGTTATTTCTTATAAAGCCATATTTGCATCGTTTGTAAGAAGCGCATTTTCTAGATTGATAGCATTTGATCAATCATTACCAAAGATATATTTGATGAGTGGGTATGCTTTGAATGATCTTGTCAGCAATTTGCGTTTTAGATTTCTACGGAGAATGATTAACGAATATGGTTTCAAAGCAGTAATCAAAATACAAAACCAACTACATCTCAACGATCCTCGCTTAGAGCGTATTATTTTAGAAAGAATACACCAACAGTCAAATAATCTTCGTTGGATATTCGAAGTAGAAACAGATCTGGGAGAGTTTATATTTAAGACAGATAGAGATTTGCCATGGGACAAAAGAGTAAGATTGGCTTTGAAAATGAAGTTAAAAGATTTTCAATTAAAAACGAATACAGGATTTGATTTTAAAAGTACATATGAAAGTCTATATCAGGACTTTGTTAAAGAGTCAGGCATTTCAAATCAATCCATGAGCTCTAATCTAAACGGAGCTAAAATATCTAGAAGAGGAATAATTGCTGGTGCGGTTGGTTTGGGTTTGGCGAGAGTGTTACCTAAGGCTTCTGCGCAACCAGTGAACATTGAGTCAGTGAGAATAATAAACCCTAAAACTTCTTTTGGATATTCTATATTTGAATGGGATGCGATGAAAGAAGAGGAAAATCTTAGAATAAGTTTGAAAGCTGCAGACGCGCTTGCACAGATATATTTAATGAAAGATCCAAGATCTAAGTTGTCTGATTTTCTTGAGGTGGCAAAGAATGCTGCATCTGATGAAGATAGAAATACAATGCGATGGGTGTTTCATGTGCTTGATAAACGGGGGGATAGTTGGACAGATAAAATTAATTGGGATAATAAAGCGGATGTGGATGCGCAGTTTAAGCGAGTCTATGATGACGGGTCTAATGAGCTGAGAAAGTCGGCAAATATAGCATTAGGAAAGTATTGGTCGCCGGAATTATTAAAAGCGGTTTTGGCAAAAGATAAGGCTATGAACGTAGATACGAATCAGGATCTTGGTGGTATTGATTTTAATGCTGATAAAATGAAGTTAGAGCTTCAGAATTCTGGAGATAGCATTAAGTTTCAGATGGATGCGGCAGAGCTTAAGCAATTGCAGGATGCGTCTGGGTTTACGCCGGTTATTGTGAATATTCAACCAATGACGGATTTGAAATTGTTTTTGGGTTTGTCTCAAAAATAATGAAAAATATTATAAGCATGCTAATATTGATTTATGAAATCAACTACTAAGACTTGGATAGCTTTAGCAAAGAATGATTTATCCTTAGCTAAAGAGTTGGTTAAGAAGAAGGGGCGGTATCATTATTGTGTTCACTTTTGTCATCAATCTTTAGAAAAGATGTTGAAGGCTATTATTAGCGAACGAACAAGATTGTTGCCATTACCGACACATAATTTTAAGACGTTGTTGGATCAAAGTGGGTTAAAAGATATTCCTGAAGATATTAAGATTTTCTTGTATGGGATGATACCTAATTATATAGGAACAAAATACCCTGAAGATATTATGAAGCTTTATAAGAAGTATAATAAAATTTATGCTGATGGGGTTTTAAAGAGAACGGTTGAGGTTGTAAAATGGTTAGAAAAATTAGCGAGATAAAGAGAATATTGGCCGAATATAAGGCTGAGTTAAAGACGCATGGCGTGCGCGTTTCTAAGATGTATTTATATGGCTCTTACGCAAATGGGAATCCAAAGTCTTATAGTGATATTGATGTGGTGGTAATCTCGTCAGATTTGGCTAAGTATCCTGCATTAAAGCGTCAAGAGGTGTTGTCACAATGGACTATTCCAGTCAATGCGCCTTTAGAAGTAATTGGGTACACACCAAAAGAATTTAGTTTGGCTAAAGGAACAATTTTTGGCCAAATTCTAAATCAAACTGCAATATCGTTAAATTAAGAATATTTTCTTCTTTTTGATTTGAATTTGACTCTCCTTCGCGTTAAGATTAAAACATAATTTGTGACCCACACTAACTCGGATTTGAATCCCAAAAGAAATGTCTTTAAACTTTAGTCAGTACACTTTAGCCAAGTATTTAGATCAACTTTCTACCAAAGAGCCTGTTCCAGGTGGTGGGTCGGCGGCGGGTTTGTCGGCGGCGTTGGGTGCTTCGTTGTTGTCGATGGTGGCGAATTATTCGATTGGACGTAAGGTGAATACAAAGGCGGTTGAAACGCGCTTGGCAAAATCGTTGAAGGCCTCCGAAAGTATTCGCAAACGTTTATTGGAATTAACATCGCTAGATTCAGAGGCGTATTTGAGCATTGTCGCGGCACGTAAGGCGGATGCGGCAACGCAAAAGAAGGCTAGCCGTAACGCAGCGGCGGTTGGCAAAGAAATTTGTAAGTTGTGTTATAAGGCAATGGAATTGACACCTTTCTTAGTTGAAAAAGGAAATCCATATTTAATTAGCGACGTGGAAGTGGCGGTTGAATTATTACAAGCGGGGTACATCGGTTCAATGGTTATGGTGAAGGTCAATCAATGAGTGCACAAATTTTAGATGGCAAACAATTAGCAGCCAAGCTCATTGTTGATTTACAAGCACGCATTAGCAAACTTCATCAAAAGCCCGTCTTATTCGCCATCCATTTACTACAAGATCCTTCGATAGAGTCTTATGCAGCCTCACAAGCAAAGACAGCGCAGAAATTAGGCATTGAATACCGTCGTGTTGATGCTTCAGGTAAGTCACAAGATGCGGTCATTGAAATCCTACAAGACATTCTAAAAAATCCTGACGCAGCCATTTTTATTTTTACCCCCACACCTAAAACGATCGATTTAAAAGTGATTTATGATCGCATCCGCAATATACGCGGCATCGAAGGTGTTTATCCAAATAATGTAGGGTTATTGTTCTTAGGCTGGCAAGGTAGTGTTGAACCACCAACGCCTGCAGCAGCCATGCAATTATTAAAATCTACCAATGTTTCCCTAGCAGGCAAGACGGCAGTAATAATCGGCAGGTCAAATACTGTCGGTAAGCCTTTAATGCATTTATTATTAGCAGAAGATGTGACGGTTAGCGTTTGCCACTCTAAAACACCACAAGATCAAATGATTGCCATGCTCAAGTCGGCAGACATTGTGTGTGCGTGTTTGGGTAAACCATTTTTTGTGAAAAAGGATTGGGTTAAGCAAGGTGCGATGGTCATTGATATTGGTATCAATCAGGTTGATGGCAAGATTGTTGGCGATGTATCGCCGGATGTTAAGGATGTTGCTGGGTACTTGTCGCCGGTGCCTGGGGGTGTTGGGCCTGTGACATCGGTGTGTTTAATGGCTAATGTGATCGAAGTCTTGGAAAAAAAATAATATGTCGAAAATTGTTATCTTAGGTGATTCTCAAACAAGTATTAGTGCGATTGAAACGTTGCGTGCCAGTGGTTTTGACGGCGAGATTGTACTTTTTTGTTCGCAAGGTGTTTTACCATTTGATGGGGATCTATTTGCGGCTTGGGTTGCCAAAGATGTGAAAGAAGCACAGGTGCACTTGAAGTTAGATAAGTTTTTTGAACAAAACAAAGTTGCGGTCATTGCCAATGAGAAGTTGACCCGCATTAGCACCAAACGTCATCAATTAACTACGGAAAATAAAACACATGTTGCTTTTGATAAATTATTGATTACCGATTTACCTGCCGTAGCATACCCAGCGATCAAGGGTTGCCAAAAAGAAGGGGTTTATAACACATATCATTTTCCGTCAGTAAAACATTTAACCAAGACCTTGCACGAGATTGATAATGCGATCGTGAAGGTGACCTGCCTTGAAGGTTTTGAATTTGGCTGTGCCTTGTCGCGCGCTGGCAAAGAAGTGGTGATGTTGGCGCCAAAAGAAGGTTTGTTGTCGAGCATCTTTGATGAAGAAACCTCGATGTTGCTTAAACAAATCGTCGAAGCCAAAGGGATACGCGTTGTTTATGATGACATTGACGAAGTTTTAGGAGATACGAATGTTAAGGCTGTAAAGCTTGAGTCTGGTAAGGTTATGGCGGCCGAGGGCGTTATTTTTGATAATGTCACGCCAGATTTGAAAATATTGCAAGAAACAGACCTTTTGGTCGACGGTGTTTTTAAGGTTAACGAATTTCATCAAACAACTATAGATGGTATTTTTGCCACAGGCACTGCACTTTCAGGATTTGGATTAATTAAAGATCAGTTGATCATGCAGGGCAAAGATGCAGCGTTAAATATGATCGAACCAAAACATAAGCTAGAGATGCCACAATTGATTGTGCGGGATTTTGGCACGAAGGTTTGCGATGGCTTTTATGGTGGGATTTTGCGTTTACCTGAAGGTGGTAAAGAGCACATGAAGTTTGATGGTCCGTCCAATGTCTACAAAAAGATTTACCTCGATAATGACAAGCTCGTTGGTGCCGTGTGGATGAATGCGACGTTAGACAAGCCTCGCGTTGTTAAAGCATTACAAGATGCACAATTCTTGCCAGCTGGCCAAGAAGAACAATTCCTATGAGTGAGAAACAAGTTTTCCTAATTGATGCCTATGGTTTGATTTATCGGGCGTATTATGCCGTTAAATCCTTAACCAATAGCAAGGGCCAGCCCACCAACGCTGTTTATGGTTTTTGTAATATTTTGCGTAAGTTATTAGCCGATTTTAAACCCACCCATTTGGCCGTATGTTTTGATATGGCTAAGAAAACCTTACGCCAAGAAAAATATGCCGACTATAAAGCGCATCGTCAAGCCATGCCAGATGATTTGATTCCACAGATTGATACAATCCGAGACATTGTTAAAGCTTACAATATCCCCATTGTCGAAATGGAAGGGCATGAGGCCGATGATATCATGGCGACCTTAGCCAAACGTTTTGGCAAACAGGGTACTGTTATCATTGTCACCGAAGATAAAGACATGGGGCAATTGGTTACTGATCATGTAAAAATTTATAGTGCCCGTCAAGAAAAGATCATCGAAGCCAAAGATGTTAAAGAAAAGTTTGGTGTGAATCCCAATCAAATTGTGGATTATATTGCCATTGCGGGAGATACGTCTGACAATATCCCTGGGGTTAAAGGCATTGGCGAGGTTGGTGCTAAAAAATTGCTCGAAGAGTTTGGAACGCTTGAGAATATTTATAAGAACCTTGAATCAATCAAGGCTCAGAAATTGCGCGAGAAATTAGAAGCTTCTAAGGCAGATGCGTTTATGAGCCAAGAACTTGCAACACTTCATCCTGACGTGGATGTCGCCATCACTTTTGATGATATCAAAACCCAAGAGCCAAATCGAGCGCGCTTACTTGAGCTATTTCAAGATTTGGAATTCAAGCGCTTTGCCCAAGAATTGAGTATTGTTGATGCGCCTCCTGTAAACACAGCCAATGTTGATTTTAAAATCAATGTGCATGTGCCCCAAGATGGTGGGGTTGATGTTGTTTATGATTTAAAAGCATTATTGAAATTAGGCGGGCATCAGTTTAAGGGCAAGGTGTTCGATGTTTATCTTGCTGGGTATTTATTAAGCGGCGGACAAAAATTTGATGTGAGCACCTTGGCATGGAATTATTTGAAATCAAATGTGCACGCAGATATTTTAAAGGATTTATATGCGCCCATGCATCAAGCGCTCAAAGATCAAGGGCTAGATGGACTATATTACAATATTGAATTGCCGCTCGTTTTTGTTTTAAACACCGTCGAACATAATGGCGTTAAGTTAGATAGAGATTTTTTATTAACGCTTTCTAAAGAGAGTCAAATTAAGATTGAACAGATACAGCAAGAATTGTTTAAAAGTGCTGGTTGTGAATTTAATATGAATTCACCCAAGCAATTAAGTGAAATCTTATTTGAAAAATTAAAGTTGCCGGTTATTAAGAAGACAAAAACAGGTTTCTCGACGGATGAAGAAGTCTTAACCCGTTTAGCCGAGAAGCATCCGTTGCCTGCTTTAATCTTGGAATATCGCCAAATAGCAAAATTAAAAAGTACTTATATCGATGCGCTACCTTTGCTCATGGATCCTAAAACCAATAAGGTCCATGCCACGTTTAATCAAGCAGGTGCGGAAACAGGGCGGTTAAGTTCGCATAATCCCAATTTACAAAATATTCCCATCCGTACAGATTTAGGCAAACGCATACGCCAAGCTTTTATCGCTTTTGATGATCACAGCACGTTATTGTCCGCCGATTATTCTCAGATTGAATTGCGCATCTTGGCGCATTTATCGAATGATGAAAATTTGATTAAAGCCTTTCAGCAAGACCAAGACATTCACCGCTATACCGCTTCGCTCATGTTTGACGTCAAAGAGTCTGAGGTCGACGATAAAATGCGTTATGCAGCCAAGCGCATTAATTTTGGCATCATTTATGGGATGAGTGCGTTTGGTTTATCTAAAGATTTGGATGTCTCGGTTAAGCAAGCCCAAGATTTCATAGATCGTTATTTCTTACGTTATCCTAAAGTGCATGCATATCTAGATGGTGAAGTTCAAAAGGCAAGGGATGTGGGTTATTCGACCACCATGTTTAACCGTCGTCGCTATTTGCCAGATATTAATAATCGTAATGTAGGCTTACGTCAATTTGCAGAACGTCAAGCCATCAATGCGCCCATCCAAGGCACGGCGGCAGATTTGATTAAAAAAGCCATGGTGGATATTGATCGCGCCATGCATCAAAAGAAATTAAAGTCTTTGATGATTATGACCGTCCATGATGAATTGGTTTTTAACGTGCATCTGGATGAAGAAAAAGAAATGATAGATTTAGTTAAACGAAGCATGGAAGAAGCGTTAGAATTATCTGTACCCATTAGAGTTACGGTCAAAATTGGCCAACAATGGCTTAACATGTCAGCAGTTCATTAAACCTTATGAAAATTGTCTTTTGTGCCTCAGAGGTAGTCCCTTTTGCAAAGACCGGCGGTTTAGCCGATGTTTGTGGTTCTTTGCCGCCAGCCCTTGAAAAATTAGGGCATGAGGTTATCATCATCACCCCTCGGTATAAAGCGTCAAAAATTTCCATGCCGTCGCCCATTGTGCGTATTGGTGAAAACGTAAAGGTGTATTTCATTGAACACTCCCAATATTTTGGACGCGAAGGTTTGTATGGCGATGCCAGCGGGGACTATAAAGATAATTTAGAACGCTTCGCATATTTTTGTCATGCCGCGCTTAAGTTACTTAAAGAAATAAAATTCAGACCAGATATTGTACATTGTCATGATTGGCATACGAGTTTAATTCCTATTTTGCTTAAGACAAAATATGGTGATGATGATTTTTTTAAGAAAACCAAGTCGGTGTTGACCATACACAATTTGGCGTATCAAGGCGTTTTCCCAAAGAGTCAATATAGCAAGCTTAATGTCGAGGGGCATTTGTTCCATACTCAAGGGTTAGAGTTTTATGATCAAATCAATGTGCTAAAAGGCGGCTTGATTTTTTCAGATGCTATCACGACGGTAAGCCCTCAATATGCCAAAGAAATTCAGACCGATGCGTTTGGTTGCGGCTTAGAGGGGGTTTTACGCAATCGAGTGAATGATGTGCATGGCATCTTAAATGGTTTAGATTACGATGCGTGGAATCCAAGTGACGATCCATTTTTAGAAACGCCGTTTAGTGCAGCAAACATCGAGGATAAAGCTCAGAATAAAGCAGCCTTGCAGGCGCTCATGGGCGTTGCAGTTTCTAAAAATACGCCATTGTTTGGTTTTGTGGCGCGCTTGTGTCATCAAAAAGGTTTGGATTTGATCATTGATGCGATGAATGAAGTTTTATCACTCGGAGCTCAAGTGGTGATCACGGGGCACGGGGATAAAAGGTATCATCGCATGTTAGAAGAATGTGCTAGTTATTATCCAGATAGGGTTGGTTTGCATTTAAAATTTGACGAGCCTGTCGCGCATAAAGTTTATGCGGGCAGTGATTTCTTTTTAATGCCTTCGGTTTTTGAACCTTGTGGTTTGGGGCAAATGATTGCCTTGCGTTATGGGTCGATCCCGATTGTTTATCGCACCGGTGGTTTGGCAGATACCATCCGTTTATATGATGTGATTCACCAAACAGGCAATGGCTTTGTCTTTACGGAATATTCTAAGCCGTCCTTTGTTCGCGCCGTGGCTGAGGCTGTAAAAACGTATAAACATAAGCTGCACATGGACTTTTTATTAGCGCAGGCCATGCGCATACGTTTCTCTTGGGATAAAAGCGCTAAAGATTACGTCAGGATTTATCAGAAATGCCAGTCATAGGCTTAACAGGAAGCATAGGTACAGGCAAAAGTACGGTGGCAGCCATGTTTGCATTAAAAGGCGTTAAGGTCATTGATGCTGACGCCATCACGAGGGAGCTTTTAACAAAAGATAAAAATTGTATTAAAAAAGTGGCAAAATCCTTTCCAGATGCTATACTTAATAAAGTTAAAATTAACCGTCTAAAACTTGCCGACATAGTTTTTCAAAATCCGCGTGAATTACAAAAACTTACCAAGATTATTTATCCTGAGGCGCTAAGAAAAGTTAAACAACAGATTTTGTCATATAAGAAGCAAAACCCTTGGATCATATTAGATGTCCCTTTATTATTTGAAGCAGGTTGGGACAAGTTGACAGACACAACAATAGTCGTAAAAGCCCGCCGCGATCAGCAAATAACGCGCGTGCAACAACGCATGGGATTAACCAAAGCTCAAATCCAACAGCGATTAAAAATGCAACTTCCGCTACGTCAAAAGTGCCAAATGGCGGATATCATCATCGATAATAGTGGCACCATCAATCAGACGCGCACTCAGGTCAGCGCGATATTTCATAGATTAAACACACGTAAAGTAAACTAGGAGTTAACAACATGGGTAGGACCGAAACAACAAAAAACGATAAAGAAGAAAAAGAAAACGGTGATTATAAGCCAAAGAATCCAGGTGGCAAGACCGTTAATATAGAAGAATTAAAAGAAATGAAAATGGCTGAGCTATCCAAGCTCGCCCGTGATTTAGATGTGCAAGGTGCGTCCACCTTAAAGAAACAAGATTTGATTTTTAAGATCTTACAAGCTCAAGCTGAAAAAGAAGGTTTGATGTTTGGCGAGGGAACGCTAGAAATTTTATCTGAAGGTTTTGGTTTCTTACGCTCTGCCAAATACAATTATTTGCCTTGTCCCGATGACATTTATATTTCCCCATCTCAAATCCGCCGTTTTGACTTAAAGACCGGCGATACTGTTTCAGGACAAATTAGACCACCTAAGGAAGGTGAAAAATATTTCGCACTTTTAAAGGTCGAGGCTGTCAACTTTGAAAATCCTGAAAAATGTAAAGATAAGATTTTCTTTGATAACTTAACACCACTTTATCCAAAAGAACGTTTGAATTTGGAAATCGGCCAAGAAGAAGTTACGACGCGGATTATCAATTTATTGACCCCATTAGGCAAAGGTCAACGCGCGTTAATTGTGGCGCCACCATTTAGTGGTAAAACTGTTATCATGCAAAAGATGGCAAATTCCATCGTGACCAATCATCCTGATGTTGTGTTGATTGTCTTGTTGATCGACGAGCGTCCAGAAGAAGTTACAGATATGCAACGTAGTGTTAAAGGTGAAGTCATTGCCTCAACGTTTGATGAACCTGCCGAACGCCACGTGCAAATCGCTGAGATCGTCATTGAAAAAGCCAAACGTTTGGTCGAACACAAGAGAGACGTTGTTATCTTGCTCGATAGTATCACCCGTTTAGCGCGTGCGTATAACACGGTTGTGCCTCACTCTGGTAAGATCTTATCTGGTGGTGTGGACTCCAATGCCTTGCATAAACCAAAACGTTTCTTCGGTGCCGCGCGTAACATTGAAGAGGGTGGGTCACTCACCATCATCGCAACCGCGTTGGTTGATACCGGAAGCCGTATGGATGAAGTTATTTTCGAAGAATTCAAAGGTACCGGTAACATGGAATTGCAGTTGGATAGAAACTTATTCCAACGCCGCATCTATCCTGCGATCGATATCAAGCGTTCTAACACACGTCACGAAGAATTGTTGGTATCTGAAAGCGATCTTCAACGCATGTGGTTATTGCGCAAAGCCTTTAACGACCTTAATTCCGCAGAAGCGATGGAATTATTGATCAATAAAGTAGGCAAATTCAAGACCAACGCCGACTTTTTGGCGAATATGAACAAATAGCCCTAGTTGTAAACTTTGCTTGCAAAGCAAGGGGATTTAGGCTACTATATCGGCTTCTAAAGTCAAGTAAACAGGAGTTAACCGTATGAAAGCAAATATTCACCCAAACTATGAAATTGCCACCATTTCTTGCGCTTGCGGGAATGTGATTAACACACGTGCGACGAAGAAGGCGATTCGTGTGGAAATCTGTTCACAATGCCATCCGTTCTTTACGGGTTCTAAGAAGTTAGTGGATACGGCAGGACGCATTGAAAGATTCAATAAGCGTTATGCTAAGGGCAAATGATTTATCCAAGCTTAAGATAAGTGAAGAACGTTTCTTAGAGCTTGAGAAATTAATGGCGGATGAAACCGTCGCTGCAGATCAATCACAGTACGGAAAACTTGCAAAAGAGTTTTCCGTACTTTCTGATTTAATGGAGCATTTTCGCACCTACCAAAAGCTCGAACGTCAGCACCAAGAACTCCAAGACATCATCAGAAATAAAGCCGAAGCTGATTTAAAAGAATTAGCCCAAAGTGAATTAGCCGATGTTGAGCCATTGCTTGCACAAGAAACACAATTTTTAAC
This sequence comes from uncultured Planctomycetales bacterium, assembly GCA_964572155.1. Lineage (GTDB taxonomy): Bacteria > Omnitrophota > Gorgyraeia > Zapsychrales > Fredricksoniimonadaceae > JACQQW01. The sequence goes on from CAZNDZ010000001.1 coordinate 961,637, forward strand.
AGATCATTTTGATCCTACCAAAAATCAACCTGACCGTGACATCATCATCGAAGTTCGTGCGGGAACTGGCGGGTTAGAGGCTAGTTTATTTGCCATGGATTTGTACCGCATGTATACCAAATATGCTGATCGCAAAGGTTGGAAATTGGAACTGATGGAAATGGCGAGTACCGAAGCGGGGGGATTAAAAGAAGTTATATTCTCTTTAAGTGGTAAAGAATGTTCCAAACGATTAAAGTGGGAAAGCGGCGCGCATCGCGTGCAGCGTGTTCCGACGACAGAAGCGTCAGGGCGTATCCATACATCCGCAGTTACCGTCGCAGTGATGTTTGAACCAGAAGAAATTGACATTGAAATTCGACCACAAGATTTGAAGATTGACGTTTATCGCTCATCGGGTCCTGGGGGCCAGAGTGTTAACACCACCGACTCTGCGGTGCGTATCACGCATTTACCGACGAACACCGTCGTTGTCTGCCAAGACGAACGTTCGCAATTAAAGAACCGCGCGAAAGCCATGCGCATTTTGCGTGCCCGTATCTTGGATCACATGCAGCAAGAATCTTATGCCAAGGAAGCCGCATTACGTAAGTCTCAAGTAGGTTCCGGCGACCGCAGCGAGAAGATTCGCACCTACAATTTCCCAGATCGACGTGTCACCGACCATCGCATAGGTTTTACCAGCCACCAATTAGAAGCCATTCTAAATGGTGATATGGATGAATTAACCGACGCACTTGTGGCGGCGGAAAGAGAACTCAAAGAATCTGCCTAAATGTCAGAAGAAGAGATCATTTTAAGTCACATCCTCCAATGTTCGCGCGCAGATCTCCTCTTGCGTGGAAAACATCTTGACCCTTCACAAGAAAAGCAATTCAAAGAATTTTCCGATCGTCGTAAACAAGGCGAGCCGTTGCAATATATTTTAGGCACTTGGAATTTTTATGGGTTGGAGTTTATGGTGAATCCGGCTGTTTTGATACCTCGGCCTGAAACAGAGATGTTGGTCGATATGGCTTTAAAACAGTTTAAGGGTACGGATATTTTGGATTTAGGAACGGGTAGTGGGAATATTGCGATTACGATGGCGAAGTTATTGCCGTATGTTCAAGTCACGACAGTGGATGTTTCTTTGGATGCGATTGAGGTGGCGATTTCAAATGCTCAGGTGCATGGGGTGGAAAGTCGTGTTGAATTTGTGCACGCGGATATGCAGGAATATCTTAAGACATCAGAGAAGAAGTTTGACCTGGTTATTTCAAATCCGCCCTATATCCCAACGCCTGACATGGTGCATTTGCCTCAAGATGTGAAGCAAGAACCTGTGCTTGCATTAGATGGTGGGCCTGATGGTTTAGATTTTTATCGGTTTATCATAAACACAAGTCCACGCTTGATCTCATCAGGGGGATACCTTATGATGGAGTTTGGCGACGGTCAAGCAGATGCTTTAAAGGCATTAGCCCAAAGCCAACCGTTATTTTCCCAATGTGAAATTTTAAAGGATTTAGTAGGTAAGGATAGGATCATTGTGTTGCATAGATAGGAGATTTTAAGACATGGAAAAATTTGTAATTGAGGGTGGGCGTCGATTAAGCGGGGAAATTCATGTGAGCGGTTCTAAGAATGCCACGTTACCCATTTTAGCAGCCACCTTATTGACCGACGGTGTTTGTGAAATCCGTAACGTCCCAAAGTTGCGTGACACGTTAACCATGTGCAAGCTATTACGCTCTTTAGGGAAAACGGTTGATATCAGCGGCAACAAGGTGACCATTTCAGGTGCGGTCAATAATCATGAGGCAGACTATAAATTAGTCTCAACCATGCGCGGTTCTTTTTGCGTGTTGGGTCCATTGCTTGGTAAATTATCCAAGGCCAAGGTGTCCATGCCGGGGGGTTGTGTTATAGGTGTGCGTCCAATTGATTTGCACATGAAAGGCATCATGGCCTTAGGTGTAAAAGCAGATTTTGATGCAGGGTATGTCATTGCTCATGCCGCTCGTTTAAAAGGCGCACAAATGTATTTAGGCGGAACATTTGGATCGTCGGTGTTGGCCACAGCGAACGTGATGATGGCTGCAACCTTGGCACATGGTGAGACAATTATTGAATGTGCGGCATGTGAACCCGAGATTGAAGATTTAGGAAATTTCTTAAGTGCGATGGGAGCTAAGATCCAAGGTCACGGGACACCGCGCATTGTGATCAATGGGGTTAAGAAACTCAATGGCACAAGCTATAAAATGGCTTCCGACCGTATTGAGGCTGGAACGTTTTTGCTCATGGCAGCGGCGACAAAAAGTGATATACTTGTCAAGGACGCGCATTATAACCATTTGTTGGCGTTGGTGGATAAATTGCAATCGATTGGTGCTGAAGTCAAACGTGTCGGTAGCCATGACATTAGGGTTAAATGTAAGAAGACGCTTAAACCTGCAAATATTGTGACCCATCCACACCCAGGATTTCCAACAGACTTGCAAGCGCAATATATGGCTTTGATGGCGATCACACCAGGGGTTAGTATTATTAATGACCGTGTGTTCCCAGATCGTTTCATGCACATTGCTGAGCTTAATCGTATGGGGGCTCAGATCCGTCGGGACACAGGGGTGGCGATTGTAGAAGGTGTTAAACAATTATATGGTGCGCCCGTTATGGCCTCAGACTTGCGTGCATCCGCGGCGCTGGTTATGGCTGGTTTAGTTGCCAAGGGCAAAACAGAAATTTACCGCATTTATCACTTAGATCGCGGTTATGAAAATTTAGACGTGAAGCTCAACAACATTGGGGCAAAAGTATCCCGAGAAAAAGAGTAAGACAAGCATATGATTTTGATGATCGATAATTACGATTCATTCACCTATAACTTGGTGCAGTATTTTGGGGAATTAAAAGCTGACATGAAAGTCATCCGCAATGATGATTTAAGCTTATCTCAAATCACCGCACTTAAGCCTAAAAAGATCGTTGTGTCACCTGGGCCAGGACGGCCAGAAGATGCGGGGGTTTCCGTCGAGGTGATTAAAAAATTATCCGGTAAAATACCCATCTTAGGTGTTTGCCTTGGCCATCAGGGCATAGGCTATGCCTTTGGTGGTAAGATCATACATGCAAAAAAATTAATGCACGGTAAAACCTCTAAAATTGAGCATACCGGCCAAAATATCTTTAAGAAATTACCTCATCCTTTTGACGCAACGCGTTACCATTCTTTGGTCATTGATAGAAAGACCATTCCCGATTGCCTTGAAATCACGGCATGGACAACCGATGATAAAGAGATCATGGGTGTGGCCCATAAAACTTTGCCGTTATGGGGCGTGCAATTTCACCCTGAATCTATTCTCACAACACACGGGAAAGAGATCTTAGCGAATTTTCTAAAGTTATGATGCGTGATTACATTTCAAAGATTGAGCATGGGACAAATTTAAACCATGACGAGATCACGTTGTGTCTGGAATTGATCATGTCCGGACATGCGGATTTTGCTGATGTGAAAGATTTTTTATTGGCATTAAATGCCAAAGGCCCGACGGTTGAGGAAATTACTGCGGCTGCCATGATCATGCGCCGATATGTAATTCCAATCAAAACAAAACATGGCGTGGTCCTCGATACGTGTGGGACGGGGGGCGATCATGGTAATACGTTTAATATCTCGACGGTTGCTGCCATTGTCATTGCGGCCTGTGGGGTGGTTGTGGCCAAACATGGCAATCGCTCCATCACCAGCCGTTGTGGCAGCGCGGATGTCTTAGAAGCATTGGGGGTTAATTTACAAATCGAAGAGCGTCGTCTAAATCAATGTTTAGACCAAGTTGGTTTGGCTTTCCTATTTGCCCAGCGGCTACATCCGGCGATGAAAAATGTCGCAACGGTGCGTAAAGAGCTTGGGGTTAAGACGATTTTTAATATCTTAGGTCCACTGACCAATCCCGCATTAGCATCGCATCAGGTGATGGGGGTTTATAGCCGCGAATTAACCGCGCCGATTGCGCATGTGTTAAAGAATTTAGGATTAAAGCGGGCTTTGGTTGTGCATGGCAGTGATGGCCTCGATGAGATTACAACGACGGGGAAAACATTTGTCAGTGAGTTTAATGGCAAAGAAATCATTTCCTATGATGTGCATCCTGAGGAATTAGGTATTGCGTTAGCACAAAAGTCAGATTATATCGGCGGAGATGTTAACGAGAATGCGCAAATTGCTGTCGATGTTTTAAAAGGATCACAAGGTCCCAAGCGAGATATTGTCTTAGTCAATGCCGCCTATGCGCTTTATACAGCCGCGGCTGTTGATAGCCTAGGTTCAGCCATGCAAATGGCGACGCATGCGATTGATTCAGGACGCGCTTTTGATAAGTTAGAAGAATTAAAGGAGTTTACCAGTCGTGGCTGAGGATTTTTTAAAGAAGATCTATAAAGAAAAATCAGATTTGCTTAAATCCAAGTCTGTGTATTATGCCAATTTGAAAAAGAATATGGCGCCCTCGGGGATCAAGGCTTATGAGGTTTTTAAGAAGGCCATTGCCAAAAAGGGTCAGATCAATTTAATTGCTGAAGTTAAGAAAGCTTCGCCGTCCAAAGGACTTATTCGTGAAGATTTTGATGCGCTTAAAATTGCTAAGATTTATGCTGATCACAAAGTCGCGGCCATTTCGGTATTGACGGAAGAGAATTATTTCTTAGGCAAGAGCGCTTATTTGCGCAAGATTAGCGACGAATTTAATGTGCCAACACTTATGAAAGATTTTATTATCCATGAGTATCAAATTTTTGAAGGTGCTTTTTGTGGCGCTTCCGCGGTTTTGTTGATCGTGGCCATGCTCGAGGATAATCAATTAAAAGATTTGATGGCGGCAGCAAAGAGCTTAGGGCTTGATTGTTTGATTGAAGTGCATGATGAGCGTGAAATCGAGCGTGCGGTGAAAGCTAATGCCCAAATAATTGGTGTTAATAATCGTAATTTGCATACGTTGGAAGTTGATATAAAAAATTGTTTACGCATGATCCCGTATATTCCGGCCACCACTTTGATTGTGGCCGAGAGCGGGCTACAAACCCATGAGGATATCTTACGCGTGCAGCAAGCAGGGGCTAATGCCGTGCTCATTGGAGAAACGTTCATGAGCGCCAATAATATTGGTGCCAAAATAAAGGAAGTGATGTATGGTTCGCATTAAAGTATGTGGGATAACCAATGAGTTAGACGCAGGTCGTGCCGCAAGAGCTGGCGCTTCTGCCATTGGATTTATTTTTTATAAAAAAAGCCCAAGATTTGTGTCTCCTTTTAAGGCCCGCAAAATCATTGAAACTTTGCCACCGTTTGTGGCGACGGTCGGTGTTTTTGTCAATCAACCCTTTGGTGCTGTGAAAGACATTGTCGAACATTGCGGCTTAAGCGCCGTACAATTGCATGGGGATGAAGATCCTCATTTCTGCAATCGCATCCGTCGTTCCAAAGTTAAGGTCATTAAAGTTGTGCGCGTCGGCGATGAGATCAATGTTGCGGCATTAAAAGAGTATAAGGTGGATGCGTTTCTGTTTGATACCGCAGATGATAAGAATTATGGCGGAACGGGTAAAACCTTTAATTGGAAATTGTTACACGATGTAAAATCTTTGAATATTCCCATCATTTTATCCGGTGGCTTGAATCATCAAAATGTCATTGAACCGGTCACTCAATTAAAGCCATACGCGGTTGATGTGAGCAGTTCGATCGAAGAATCAGCTGGTAAAAAAGATCATAAGAAAATGAAAGAATTCATCGACGTGGTGTCCTATATTTCTGGACCCAACGTGAAAGAGTCATGAACTATTTAACATCCGTTGAAGTTGGAAAAATCGTGCATGCGGCCGCCTATCAGATCCGTCTGTTTTTAGGTACAGCCAATGCTGCGGATTTTTCAGGGGATTGCAAGGCATCGATCATTGCCTTTCACCAAGACCCAAATGAGTTTTCCGATGAGATCTTACTTGAAAAAGGTGCTCATGTGGAGGATGCTCATCGCTATCCGGTGCGCATTGAATTGCGTGGCATTAATCCTAAAGGGGCTGCCCAGGTGGTGGCCAAGGGCATTTGGGGTCCAGCTCGTAAGAAGGCATTGACAGTTTTACGTCGAGAATTAGCGCATCGTAGTCAACCGTTAGCCATTCGCATTGCAGGTTCTTCATCGTTTGAATTCAACCGTACAGGTGTTGATAAGAGTTTACCTATTCATTTCTTGCGCACATGCTGGAAAGATGTTTTGGATCAAATGCAATATAAGCCTGGGCGTTTTATTGATAGTTATAAGAACCGCATTGTCATTGCTGCAGACGGTGATGGGACGATTTATGATGGCCCAAAGACAACGCATTTGCCTTTGCTCAAAGATAGCCCTGTATTTGAACCTGTGATGAAATATTTAAAGGCAGGTGGAATTTTTATGCTGGTTTCCGGCAATGATTTGGGGCGTAGTTTTAAACGCTTGATTGCAGGCATCCCTGAGGAGCATCATCATCAACTCTTGGTTGCGGCAAATGGCGGCGCGGATTTAGCTTGTGTAGGTGAAGGGATTAAACCAAAGCTGATTAAGGATTACGATACTAAGGCTTTGCAATATATTGAACACGATTATCAACAGCCGCTGTTGGATATTATTTATATTGGCGATGATGGTTCTCCTGATGGCAATGATCGCGCTGCGTTTGAAGCCGTGGGGGCGAATCGTAGCTTTCTAGTGTCTACCCTTGAAGATACCCGCATGTTATTAGAAAAGTGGATGCATGAGCGAAAAATTGATATTGCCTAAAACCCAAGCACCGCAAATGTTCGACAAGATAGCCCGTCGTTATGACTTGCTAAATCGCTTGTTATCGTTGGGGATGGATATTTCTTGGCGTAACCGTTTAAAAGCGTTGTGCCCCAAGCAAAAGAATTTGAAAGTTTTAGATTTAGCCAGTGGCACCGCGGATGTGATCATCACCTTGGTTGAAGGTAATGAAAATATTGAAGAAGCCTTAGGCATTGACCCTGCGGTTAAGATGCTAGACGTCGGTCGTGAGAAAATTGAACGTTTAGGTTTATCATCCCGCATCCGTTTGCAAGAGGGTGATGCTCAAAATTTAGAGTTAGATGATAATCGTTTTGATGTGGTCACCATTGCTTTTGGCATACGCAATGTACCTGATATGCGACGAGGTTTGCTTGAGATGTACCGCGTCACCAAACAGGGTGGACAGGTCATGATCTTAGAATTTTCAAAACCCTCTAATCCCATCTTGGCAGCTGGTCATTGGTTATACCTGAGCACCATTGTCCCATGTGTTGGTTTTCTTTTTTCAGGCAATATCAAAGCCTATCAATATTTATCTCAGACCATACAATCATTTCCTTATGGAGATAGATTTTGTAAAATTTTAAATCAATTTGGATTTATCAACGTCCGCGCGTATCCACTCTTAGGCGGTGTTGCCACCATCTATGTCGCCCAAAAGTAAACCTATCTTAGATTTTATGCAAGCCAAAAGCTTGATGGCACAAGCCATTAAAAGCTATGTACCCTCTGAAGCTGTGACTCGTTTTGAATTTCGCATCAAGCCTATCGATCAAATCCTTTGGTTGTCCAATCAACGTTTTGATGTGAAAGTGTATGGGGCTAATCAAGAGGAAACAGCGAGCATTGCCGGTGTCGGTGAAGCCTTGGCACTGAGGGGTAAAGGCGCAGTTTCTTATAAAAAGATTTTTGAGCAATTAAGACGAGCGTTGAATCCAAGATATCCTTATTTGCAGTGGTATGGAGGTTTTGGCTTTGACCCAAAGAAAGCCGATGCCGCATGGGAAGGTTATGATGCTTGGGGTTTTGTGATGCCGCGTTTTGAATTAGCCAAAGATAAAAGTCGCATGATATTTTGCTGTAATTTATGTGGGGTAATTGATCAGAAAAAAATCTTAAAGCAATTAGAAGATTTGAGGCTTCCACCTGTCGCGTCACCCATCACATTAAATGTTCATAATCGTCGAGATTTTCCTGAGGCTGTTGCATGGTCGGGTGGGGTGAATGCTGTTTTAAAAAATATTCGCAAAGGTTCAGTTGAAAAAGTTGTACTAGCCCGTAAAACTGATTTTGATCTCAAAGAAAATGTAAATCCATGGATCATTCTATACAATTTAAAAAAGGTGACGCCTAACAGTTATCACTTTGCTTTTGAATTTAAAGGGCGTGTTTTTCTTGGGGCATCGCCGGAACGTCTGTATAAACGCTTTGGCCGTATGTTGCAAAGCGAAGCTTTAGCAGGCACAAAACCTGCGGCGGTAAAGCCAGATGTTTTGCTTAATTCTGCTAAAGATGGTTACGAGCACAAGATCGTCGTTGATGCGATCGAGCAGGCTTTAAAACCATTAAGCACTAAGGTTGTCATAACGCCAAAGCCGTTGATTAAAAAATTATCGAATGGCATTCATTTGCATACACCCATCCAAGCGCAATTAAAGGATGGTGTTTGTGACGAAGATATTCTAAAATCATTACATCCAACGCCAGCGTTGGGTGGACGGCCAACAGCGCAAGCCTTGCAAATGATTCGTCGCCTAGAGCCATTTGGCCGAGGGTGGTATGGCGCTCCTGTTGGATATGTCGGCTTAGATTGGGCTGAATTTGTGGTTGGCATTCGTTCAGGGTTGTTGCATAAGAAAAAACTCTCCGTATATGCAGGGGCAGGGATTGTTAAAGGTTCTGATCCTAGTGACGAGTGGGATGAGATTGAAAATAAGATCAGCAATTTTTTTAGGATCATCAAACAATGAAAACTTTTGAGAATATTAATTATTGCTGGGGTGGTTTGATTGCGGAAGAATTAATCCGTCAGGGTGCGGATTATTTTTGCATTGCCCCTGGGTCACGATCTTCGCCGCTATCGGTTAGTATTGCCCGCAATAAGAAGGCAAAAGTCTTTGTACATTTTGACGAACGTGGTTTAGCGTTTCATGCTTTAGGTTATGCAGCCGCAACAGGAAAACCTGCCGTTTTAGTTTCCACGTCAGGAACAGCTGTTGCTAATTTTATGCCAGCGGTTGTTGAAGCATCGAAGAAAAAATTACCATTAATTGTCATCACAGCAGATCGACCACCTGAATTGCGTCAAACAGGAGCGGTTCAAACCATTGATCAGGTGGGTATTTTTGGAAAGTATGTGGCATGGGCGGTTGATATGCCGTGTCCCGATATGCAGATTCGACCAGAATATGTGTTAACAACCATCGATCAAGCTGTTTCAAAACGCGCTGTTGTTCATATCAATTGCATGTTCCGTGAACCTTTGGCACCGACGGAAGTCAAAGTAGATTGGGCGGGATATTTAAAAGGATTAAAATCTTGGCAAGAATCCAATGAGCCATACACACAATACCTTAAGGCCAAAGGAAGCTTGGATAAAGTTCAATTAGACCAAGTGGCTGAGGTCATCAATAGCATTAAAAACGGCATCATTGTCGTTGGTAAGATAGACCCAAAAGCCAAGCCTGCGGTTTTAAGTTTAGCTCGACGTTTGGGTTGGCCTGTTTTTGCGGACATTTCGAGTGGTTTACGGCTTGGTACTCAAGATAAGTATGTCATTTCATATTTTGACCAGATCTTAATAAATGCACCTGATACAAAAATCGACGGTGTCCTGCATTTAGGCGGACGTATGACATCAAAGCGGTATTATGAATTTATCTTTGCTCAAGCACCTAAACATTATGTGATGGTCATTAATCACGGCCTGCGTTCTGATCCAAATCATCAGGTGACGTTGCGTTTAGAAGCAAGTGTGCAAGATTTTTGTAAGAAATTAAGTGTAAAACAGCGTCCTTCATCGACGCTACTAAATCAATTGATTAAGACTAATACCCATATAGATCAGGCCATCGATCAATTCTTTGGTGATGACACGCGCATCTGTGAACCACGGGCGGCGCGCATGGTTTCACAATTACTACCTAAAGACAGTGGTTTGTATTTGTCCAACAGCATGCCTATTCGAGACATGGACATGTATGCAGATCCTAAAGCCAAAGTCGTTGTGGTGTGCGGCAATCGCGGTGCTTCCGGCATCGACGGACTCATTGGTTCAGCCATCGGTTTTGCCCAAGGCATAAAAGCTCCTGTAACACTTATGGTTGGTGATCTAGCCGCGTTGCATGATTTAAATTCGCTCGCCATGCTTAAAGATGCAGCGTATCCTGTGACCATTGTGGTTATTAATAACGGGGGCGGCGCCATCTTTTCATTCTTGCCGATTGCAGAGCACAAAGATGTCTTTGAAAAACTTTACGGGACACCACACCCATTTATGTTTAGCAATGCCGCAGCCATGTTTGAACTCAATTATGCACAGCCTCGCAATACCCAAGATTTTAAGAAGGTTTATTTACAATCGTTAAAATCCAATACCTCAACCATCATTGAAGTTTTCACCAATCGGGAAGAAAATTTAAAAGTTCATCACGCCCTGCAAGTAAGTTTTAGAAAGTAAGCATGAACTTTAATGACATTGATTTTAATGAAGAGTTCTCCCAAGTCTTTGAAGCGCTCGAGAACACCAGTCAGAGTTTGTTTATTACGGGCAAGGCAGGGACGGGCAAGTCCACGTTATTGCAGTATTTCCGCCATAAAACTCAAAAAAATATTGCTGTCTTAGCGCCAACGGGTGTCTCGGCCATTAACATCAAAGGTCAGACCATTCATTCCTTTTTTCAATTCAAGCCTGATATCACACCGCAAAACGTGGGGGATATTCCCATTCGCAAGAAAAAGCGCGAGCTGTTTAAGAAATTAGACGCCATTGTTATCGATGAGGTGTCTATGGTGCGGGCTGATCTTATGGATTGTGTAGATCAAGTGTTGCGTCTAAATGGCCCAGAATTTAATAAACCTTTTGGCGGCGTGCAGATGATTTTCTTTGGTGACCTATTTCAATTGCCGCCGGTTGTGATGCGCGAGGAAGAAGAAATATTTCGCACATCCTACAGGACACCATTTTTCTTTTCAGCCAAAGTTTTTCAACAATTCAAATTTAGAACCATGTATTTAAAAAAGATTTACCGTCAAAAAGACGAGCAGTTTATCCATATGCTAAACGCCGTGCGGGATAATCAAGTGGCCGCGCATCATGTGCATGCATTTAATACCCGTTTTAAACCCAACCATCAATTTGACCCTAAAGAAATCTATATTTCTTTAACAACCACGAATGCCTTGGCCGAGCGGGTCAATGTTAAGCAATTAGAATCTTTAGCCACGCCAACCAAGGTTTACGAAGGTATCTTGTCAGGAGAGTTTGATAAAAAATCTTTGCCAACCGCGCAAATCTTAGAAATTAAAAAAGGCGCTCAGGTCATGATGCTCAATAATGATGTGGATAAGCGTTGGGTCAATGGTTCCTTGGGTGTTGTTGTTGGTATTAAATCCGGCGATGAGGGGGATGATATCATCATCGTTGATTTAGAAAATGGTCAACAAGTCGATGTGAAAAAGTTTACGTGGGAAATCTATCAATATTATTATGACGATGACATTCAAGCGCTATCATCGAAAGTCATGGGCTATTTTACCCAGTATCCCTTAAAGCTTGCATGGGCGGTGACCATTCATAAGTCACAAGGCCAAACCTTTGACCGCGTGATCATTGATGTCGGTTTTGGCACGTTCGCTCATGGGCAAATGTATGTTGCATTAAGCCGCGCCACGTCGCTCGAGGGGATAATTTTAAAACAACCGTTAAACCCACGCCACATCCTTTTAGATGAGCGGGTTGTTGATTTTATGAGTTCCCAAGAGTAGAATTCTTCCTATGTTCCTACAACTTGTCGCCTTACTTTTTTTGACGATCAATGCCTGGGCTGATGACCGCACCTTGGCCGTGACTCAGGCTTTAACCCAAGTCCAAGAAAAAAAAGCAGAAGCCAGCACTTGGGAAGGTCAGAACTCTGATCAACCCTATGTCACTCTGCTTAGTGAATACGAGACCACCATCAATCCAGACTGGTCTTTTGATGAAACCTATCATATCCGCATCCGTATACAAAAAGATTCCGGCAAGGAACTAGGTCAATGGCCCATTTACTATAATAAATCCCGCGAGACCATCAAAGAGTTAAAAGCTTTTGTCGAAGCGCCAGACGGGAAGAAGTATGAGGCGAGCAACATTCAAGATGTCCAAGCCTATGATAATTCGCCGATGTATTCTGATATGATGGTAAAAATTGTCACTTTGCCACAAGTAAATATTGGCAGCATGCTTGATGTGACGGTGAAAAGCCACACCACCCGTAAAGAAATCCCAGATCAATTTTTCGACGAAGTTGTTTACCCAACCGTACCAACCAAGTTCGCTCGTTTCACCTACATATTCCCTGAGACCAAGGACATTCAATTTAAGTCATATCGTCAAGATTACAAACCCATTATTGAAAAAAGCGAAGGGCGTATCAAATATTCCTTCGTGTTTGAAGAAACCAAAGAACTTGTTCAAGAGGAGTTAATGCCGCCGATTCATCAAACATTGGGTGGATTATATTTGTCATCGGTGCGTGATTGGAAAGAGGTTGCGGATTGGTATAGACGATTAGTAGCAAAAAATATTGTCGAAGATGAAGCCATTGTTGCAAAGGTTAAGGATTTGATCAAAGATGCTAAAACGCCTATGGAGAAGACACGCGTCATTGTAGAGTTTGTCCAAAATAATTTCCGTTATGTTGCGCTTAATTTTGGCGACCATACCGTTGAGCCACATAATACCGTTGATATTTATCGCAATCGCTACGGCGACTGCAAGGATCTATCGTTATTAACAAAATACATGTTAGAAGTGGCGGGGCTTAGTTCAAGCATTTGTTTGATGAACTCCGAGTATTCCCCATCTCCAGAAAATGTTTTACCAAGTCCAAATATTTTCGAGCACGTGATTTTAGAAGTTCTAATTGACGGAAAGAAGTATTTCTTAGATCCGCAATTAAAAGGTTTTGATGTGGGGCAATACCCAGCTGATTATGACAATGCCAATGTCATGGTCATTGAAGATACAGGGGAATATCGTTTTGAGCAGTTGCCTGTCATGCCAGATGAAGCGCATGTTTTAATCAGCAAGAATGATGTGACGATTAACGCAGATGGTAAGGCAAGTTTTGAAGTTCGTGTCACATTGCCCATTGAAGCATCTCAAGGATTTCGAGCCCAATGGGAGTCTATGAGTGATGATGATAAGAATAAGTTCTATGAGGGAATGCAAAGCAGTTTTGCTCAAGGGGGCAAGATGCTTGCCCATGAGGTGCATGGCATTGAGAATCGTTATGGTCCGCTGGAATTTTATTTAAAGTATGAATCACCGACGGTATATCCGATCGTTAATGACATGATTTTACTTAAGGAACAACAGCAAAATGATTTGCCAGATTTTGCCCAAGAACAACGTATTTATCCTATATTTTTCCCAACCAATTCCTTGATTAAAACCACTTTTGTTTATCATATAGGTGATGGCTTAAAAGTTGATTTTATCCCCAAGGGGTACAAGCTGTCGTTTGATTTTGTTGATATCAGTATAGAATATTTAACAGAAGGCAATACAGTGACCATGAATGCCCTTTATCGTATCAAGCGTTCAACCATTCCACCACAACGCTATAAAGATGTTAAAAATTTCCGTAATGAAATCTATAAGAAAAATGATCAATACATCGTGCTAAAGAGAAAATAACATGAAAAGTTTATGGAATAATAATGACGCCAACCGCTTCAAAGATGATCCATTAAGTTTACGTGTTTACACGTCACGTTTGTTAGGTAAAGAAACATCCTTGGTCTTGCATGGGGGTGGTAATACATCCGTCAAGGCTTTGGTGCGCGATGCCTTTGGTGACATGCAGGAAGTGTTATATATCAAGGGCAGTGGTTGGGATTTAGCGACCATTGAGGCCGCAGGTTTTGCAGCGGTTAAATTAGAAGCGTTAAAGCGTATGGCTGCATTTGAGAAATTATCCGATACCGACATGGTGTCTTTGCAGCGCGCCAGCATGCTCAATCCAAATGCCCCAAACCCGTCGGTAGAAGCCATCTTGCATGCGATCATTCCATATAAATATGTCGACCATTCTCACACCGATGCTATTGTTGCTATCACCAATACACCAGATGGCAGACGACGCATTGAAGAAGTTTATGGAAATGATGTTTTAATTGTTCCCTATGTCATGCCTGGTTTTATTTTGGCGAAGAAGATTTATGACATGACTAAGAACCTTGACTGGAAAAAGTATAAGGGCATGGTCTTACTTAATCACGGCCTTTTTACCTTTGCCGATAGCGCCAAAGAAAGTTATGAACAGCATATTGCTTTAGTTGATCGTGCGGAGAAATATATCAAAGAACAACGCATCAAGATTGCCACCAAACGCGCGGAAAATGTTCCACTCGAAGCATTAGCGCGCATTCGTCACGCTGTTTCAAAAATACAAAAGGCTGCCGTTGTCTGTCATGTTAAAGACGATTCCTATAGCGTTGGTTTTGCACATTTGTCGAATGTGGCAACCATCGGCACACGCGGCACATTAACCCCGGATCATGTGATCCGCACTAAACCCATACCTGTTGTCATCCAAAGTGAACCAGAAAATGACGTCGATCGATATGCGAAGAGTTACCAAGAATATTTTGATCGATATAACACTGGAAATCTGAAGTGTCTAGATTTAGCGCCACGCTGGGCGATTTGGCCTAAGGTTGGTTTATTAAGCTTTGGACGTTCTTATAATGATGCGCTAATCTCGTCGGACATCATTGATCATACCATCATCGCCATTCAAAATGCTCAAGGCATGGGTGGGTGGAAGGTCATATCTCAAAAAGATATTTTCGAGATGGAGTACTGGGAATTAGAGCAAGCCAAGTTAGCTAAAGGGGACAAGCCCAAATCGTTACAAGGTAAAATCGCTTTAGTGACGGGAAGTTTTAGCGGTATCGGCAAAGCAGCGGTTGAATATTTAGCCGCGCAGGGCGCCCACGTTGCTGCTCTGGATATTAATAAAGAAGTTTTAAGGACATTTAATTCCAAAAATATTCTGCCCATCGTATGCGATGTGACCAAGGATAAAGATATCAAGCAAGCCGTAGAAAAAACAGTGCGTCATTTTGGTGGTTTAGATATAGTCGTGAGCAATGCCGGTATTTTTCCATCGAGCAGTAATATAGTGGATATGGATCCAAAGGTGTGGGATAAGAGTGTTGCGATCAATTTAACCAGCCATCAACGCTTGATGACCCAAGCAGCAAGATATTTAAAATACGGCATCGATCCAACCATTATTATCGTTGGATCTAAGAATGTTCCAGCGCCAGGTCCCGGAGCGTCTGCCTATTCTGTTGCAAAGGCTGGTTTAACTCAATTAGCCAGAGTTGCTGCCTTAGAAATGGGCGCACACGGGATCAGGGTTAACGTGCTTCATCCCAATCAAGTCTTTGACACCGCCATATGGACCAAGGAAGTCTTACAAAAACGCGCAAAGAGTTATGGATTAAGTGTGGAAGAGTACAAGACGAACAATATTTTAAAGACAGAAATCACCTCAAAACATGTCGCTGAATTAATTGTGACACTCGCAGGTCCTGCATTTAACAAAACCACAGGCGCACAAATCCCCATTGATGGCGGCAACGACAGAGTAATCTAGATTTAATTATCTACGTCGACCACGTCCACGAGAGAATTTGTTGGAGCTAAACACCACTTGTGGTTTTTGGAAGTTGGCTAACTTTACCGTCGGATGTGATTCCGCGACAGGTAATTTGTAACGCATGACGCGTTCAATGTTAGCCACATCCGCCCGTTGGTCAGGGGATGCAAAAGAGATCGCGTGACCAGCATGTCCGGCACGACCTGTACGGCCAATGCGGTGAACATAATTGTCAGGATCATCAGGAAGATCATAATTGATAACAACTTCAATACCCTTAACGTCAATACCGCGTGCGGCAATATCGGTTGCAACTAAGATGCGGTAACGTCCAGATTTAAAACCTTCTAAAGCTTCTTTGCGTTGACCTAAAGAACGGTCAGAGTGAATTTCCGCAGCCTTGTGGTTTAAAGAACGGATGGCCTTGGTTAATTTGGTAGCACCATGTTTGGTTCTAGAGAAGACTAAGATTGGGCCATGGTATTGAGCGAGTACGCTTGCTAACAAATCATGTTTTGATTCACGGGCAACGACGAATAGTTCTTGAGTAATTTTATCAGCTGTGGTTCCAGCTTGAGCGATTTCAATTTGAGTCGGAAGCTTCATATAGGAATTAGCGATCGACAAGATTTCTTTAGGCATGGTCGCCGAGAATAACATCGTTTGGCGTTCTGCGGGTACTTGACGCAAAATATCTTTGATATGAGGTGCAAAGCCCATGTCGAGCATGCGATCAGCTTCGTCTAAGACAACGATATGCACATCTTTTAAATGAACCGTTTTTTGTTGCATATGATCCATCAAACGGCCAGGGGTCGCGATGATGATGCGAGGGTTCATGCGCAAAGCACTTAATTGCTTGCCCATAGGGTCGCCACCGATCAAGACAGCGGTTTTAATACCGATGGCAGGGGTGATCTTGCGTAAGCTCTCATCAACTTGGATGGCGAGTTCACGAGTAGGCACAATAACTAAGCCGCGGCCTTTGATTTGAGCAAGGCGTTGGATCATGGGAATACCAAAGGCCAAGGTTTTACCTGTGCCGGTTTGGGCAATACCCATGACGTCTTTACCTTCAATACCAATGGGAATGGCTTGTAATTGAATTTTTGTTGGGACCGTAAACTTGTTGCGGTCTAGGATACTTAAGATGCTTGGGGCAATCCCCAAGTTGTAAAATGAGTTTTCGTTTGAGTTCATGGGGTATACCATAACACTATTCAGATAAATATGCAAACTTTCTTCTTTTTCGACGACTCCTGTACTAAAATGCAAATATGACGGATCAAAATATTATTATTTTTTTAATTCAATTGTTTTTACTGCTTGGATTGTCACGCGTCCTTGGGGAAGTGCTGAATCATTATCGCCAACCCGCTTTAACCGCAGAAATCATTGTTGGTGTTCTCCTGGGGCCAACCATTCTTGGCCGTTTGTTTCCACATGTGCAAGATTATTTATTCCCACAAGATTTAGTTCAGCAAACCATGTTTCAAACTGTGGCATGGCTTGGTGCATTTTTCTTTTTGCTCGAGGCTGGTTTGTCCATTGACTTTTCAAGTGCGTGGCGCCAGAAGTCCGAAGCATTAACGATTGCCATCACCGATATTGTTGTGCCTATGGTCATTGGTTTTACGTTGGCGTGGTTTTTGCCTGATGCCTATTTGGTTTCAACAGATCGACGCATTGAATTCTCAGTTTTCTTTGCCACCATTCTAACAGTATCGGCAATGCCTATCACCGTGCGTATTTTACATGACTTAAAATTGTCAAAAACAGACCTTGGTTTCTTAATTTTGACCGCGCTTTCGGTTAACGATATTTTAGGTTGGTTGCTCTTTACCGTGGTATTTGGTTTCTTTATGCAAAACACGGTTACGCTGCCAAGCATGATAACCACGTTCTTAGAAGCAGGTTTTTTTGTGGTGTTTTGTCTGACGTGGGGCCGACAATTAAGCAATTGGATCGTCAATAAAATGAAGGCCTATCATTTACCCGAACCTGCGGCATCGTTAACATTCATTTTCTTATTAGGGCTTTGGTCAGGAGCAATTGCTCAAAAAGTGGGCTTGCATGCCTTGTTTGGTTTCTTCTTAGCTGGAGTTATGGCAGGGGAAGCCAAGGCATTATCTGAGAAAACACGTCACACCATTAGCCGCATCGTTTATGCCTTGTTTGTTCCTTTGTTCTTTGCAGGCATTGGTTTAAAGATGGATTTCTTGAAGTATTTTGATGTGTTTCTTATTTTGTTTGTGGCCGTTGTGGGGATTGGTATACGATTTTTAGGGGCTTGGCTTGGGGTCACCATGACCCAATTGCCTAAAGAGAATCGCACGGCGATTGCTATTGCACATACGCCAGGCGGGATGATGGAAATTGTCATGGGTTTGGTGGCGCTTGAAAATCATTTGATCACACCGACGGTGTTTGTGTCCATCGTTCTTGGTGCCTTGTTGACAGCGGTTGTGGTGGGGCCTTGGTTTAGTTGGGCCCTCAGGCAACGCAAGCATGTCAGTGTTTTTGAATTCTTTACCCGAAGCGGCATCGACGCTGCGTTAAAAGCCCAAAGCAAAGAGCAGGCCATCATGCAACTGTCCGACATTGCGTTTCATGAAACAGGCATTGATTTAAATGACATCACAACCGCCGTATTAGAGCGAGAAGCTTTGGTTGGGACGGGCTTGGAACATGGCGTTGCGATCCCGCATGCGCGGTTGGTTGGTTTATCGAAACCAATCGTCATTTTTGCTAAGACTGTGCATGGCATTGAATGGGATTCTCCTGATGGGAGCAAATCGCAATATATTTTCTTAGTCTTAACGCCTAAAGACGATGATGTTATCCCGGTTCAAATCTTGCAAGCTATCGCCAAGGTCATGCATGACCCGCACACATTGGCCACATTAAATGCTCAACATGATAATGCGCAAATTTGGAGTGTATTTCAGCATGCTTTTGATAAGCTATATGTCGAGCGAAGATAAATATGATATCCAATGAACAATTAAAAGAATTTGGTTTTGAAAATATTGAGAAATTCCCGAGGCTGCTAAACAGCCACGATGTGAGCATCAGCTTGCCATCTGCGATTGCTAATGGGGTAGCTGCCGTTAATGTCACGATAGATCGAGGCATTGCGATTCCAGTCCAAATCCCAGGCGTGCCTAACGGCATGATCATCCGTTATAACGGCACCATGGTGTATGTTGCACATCGTATCCCCGAAGATCCAGCATCTAATTTACAAGCCACATTTACAGACGACATCTCCTATGATATCCGTTTGGAGTCTTTTAATATTATGCGCCGTGCCGTCGAGGTTGATCCTGACTTAAGGCCAGTATGGGAAGAAATTCAAGGGCATTGGATGCATTGGTATCCACCATTTCTTAAAGAGATCAACCGTCAAAGTTCTGGTCAGTACAAGTCGATTGCCGGTGCTGTTAAAGTGATGGAATTCTTATTAGCGAAATTCATCACCGACGTAAAAAACCAAACCCCGCAAGCCGCTGCGATACCGCTGCGCATCATCGTACAGACCTTAGAAGAAATGCGCAAAGGCTGGCAAGGGGAGGAATTCATCGCTGACCAAACCACCGTTGGTCAAATCATGCTCACGGGTTTAGACAATTACGCCCAAGAACATTTGCGAGGCAAACTAAGAAAAGCTTTAAAAAACCCCGTATTTTGTTCCGACGCATCATTCGAAGTCTTTTACGAACCTCGCGCTATCCCAGCCATAAAAATAGTCATCGATAACCCAGCCGCATCCGACGATTTTTCACAAGGCATTGATTTAGTGTAGACAGGGCAAAATTCTTCTGATATATTATCGCGTTCTTTTTAGCAAAAATTTTTTCAGGGCCATTAGCTCATCCGGTAGAGCATCTGACTCTTAATCAGAGGGTGGCAGGTTCGAGTCCTGCATGGCCCACCATTATATTCAGTGGGGCATTGAGTTTTTCTAAATGCCGTTGTTAAAGATCCCCATTCTAAAACGAAGGGGGATCTTTAATGACTTATGAGATAGACCAGTCGGGTAAGGTTGAAGACACTAATAAATTAACCGTAGTAGCGTACGCGAATGGTAAAATAAAGAGTGTAAAGATTGGCAGCGTTGAGAAACGAAAATTGCTAGCTGCCATGCGGACACTGGATTATCCAAAACACAATTACGTCTATAAAATCTTTGCCGCATTGATTTATTTCTTACTTGAAGATGAGAGAGTTGATGCAGTAGTAATTGATTACGAGTACACCGGTCATGAAGAAAGTGTCATAGGTATTCTTAGGTACTTGTTAAATAAAAATAAAAGAAATATTCCAACTATTCGGTTTGGTTTTGTTGGAAAATCAAGTCCGGCTCATAAAGCAGCGGTAGAGGTTTTTAGAGGAAATAAAGAAGCAGATTTGGTTGTTGGAGCAAAGGAAGTTTTAAGATTGTTGTACAACAGGTAATAAAAAAGAGTTGGAGATCTTCCTCTAGGGAAGATAACCCTTAGCTAAGGACCGTCCATTACGATCGGTAGTCACTAAGGCGTCCAACCTGATTTAAATATATCTGATAGGTTGGTTCCTGTCAAGGTAAACGGTAATCTCAATTAACGCTTAACAAAAGACAATACAACATGGACATTCCGACATTACAGCAAAAAGCCGTGGTTATGCGCCGCGAGATTTTAGAGACGTTAGAGGTTGCGGGTTCAGGGCATCCGGGTGGTTCTTTATCGGCGGTTGAAATTATGCTTTCTTTATACGGACATGCCATGAAACATGATCCTAAGAATCCTAAATGGGAAGAACGCGATCGTTTGATCATTTCTAAAGGCCATGTGTCTCCCGTCGTATATGTTACGCTCGCAAATTTTGGTTATATCCCTAAAGATGAATTAAAAACATTTCGTAAATTTGGTGCGCGTTTACAAGGTCACGTTGTGACCAAGGTTCCAGGCATTGAATTTAATACAGGTTCACTTGGCCATGGTTTATCATTTGCCAATGGGATTGCCTTGGGTGCACGCATGCGCAAGAAAACATTTCAAACCTATTGCATCATGGGCGACGGAGAAATTCAAGAAGGTAGCGTTTGGGAAGCAGCCATGACGGCAGCACATTTTAAGTTGACCAATGTGACGGCCATTGTTGATTATAATAAGGTACAAGAAAATGGTTTGGTTAGCGATATCAAAGGGCTTGAACCATTGGGACAAAAATGGGCGGCTTTTGGTTGGCATGTGATTGAAGTCGACGGTCATAATCTTAAAGATTTAACCACGGCGATGGATGAAATTAAAAATATTAAAGATAAACCAACCGTGATCATTGCACATACCGTCAAGGGTAAGGGTGTATCGTTCATGGAAGGTAAGAGCGCGTGGCATGGTAAGGCGCCTAATAAAGAACAATTAGCACAAGCGTTAGCGGAGTTAAAATAATGACAACGACCGAATATAAACCAACCCCAACACGTGACGGCTTTGGTGAAGAGTTAGTGGCTTTAGGTAAAGTAAACCCGAATATCGTCGTCACCTCCGGTGACTTAGAAGACGCCACCCGTGCAGAATATTTCAAAAAAGAATTTCCAGATCGATTTTTTAATTTAGGCATCACCGAGCAAGATGTTGTTGGGACCGCGGCAGGTTTGAGCACCCAAGGTTATGTTGCTTTTGCGACATCCTTTGCCGTGTTTCTAACCAATCGTGCCTATGACATGATCCGCTTAGATGTTTGCTACAACAATTGCAATGTGAAAGTTGTGTGTTCCCATGGCGGCGTTACCGTTGGTGAAGATGGGGCGAGCGCACAATGCTTGGAAGATTTTGCCATCATGCGTGTGTTGCCAAACATGAAAGTGGTTGTGCCAGCTGATTATATTGAAGCCAAGAAAGCCACCCGCGCGATTACGGCAGAATTTGGTCCTTTTTATATGCGTACCTCACGCGCGCCATTACCAGTATTTTCAAAAGAATCTGATCCTTTTGTCATCGGCAAAGCCAATGTGTTACGTGACGGAAAAGATGCCACGATCATTGCCTGTGGTGTTATGGTTGCGCAAGCGTTAAGTGCTGCTGAGATATTAAAAAAAGAGAACATCAACGTGCGCGTTATTAATATGCACACGATCAAGCCCATCGATGAAGCGGCGATTTTAGCGGCTGCCAAAGAAACAGGCGCCATTGTTACGGCAGAAGAACATCAAATGATCGGCGGTTTGGGTTCTGCGGTCGCGGAAGTCCTATCACAAAAACATCCAACACCTCTGACCATCATCGGGGTTAAAGATAGTTTTGGTGAAAGTGGCACACCGGATCAATTGCTTGCACATCATGGTTTAAAAGATATTAATATTGTCGACGCTGTTAAGAAAATCATTAGCCGTAAGAAGTCATAAATTTAGGAGTGTCAACTATGCCTACATCAAAGATGTCAGAAATTGCCAACCTAGGTCAAAGTTTATGGATTGATAATATCAGCCGTTCCATGATCGAGGGAGGTCAATTAAAGTCTTTGATTGAAAAAGGTTTACGCGGTCAAACATCAAATCCTACCATTTTTAAACAAGCCATATCGACGAGCAATGATTATGATGGGCGCATTGTTGAACTAACGCAAAAGGGTAAGAGTATTTTCGAAGTCTATGATGTGCTCACGATCAAAGATGTTCAAGATGCCGCAGATTTATTTGCGGGTGTCTATAAAGAAACAAAGGGTTTGGATGGTTATGTGAGTTTAGAAATTAACCCCAAACTTGCCAATCAATATGAAGCCCAGTTAGCTGAAGGTGTGCGTTTATGGAAGGCCTTGGCTCGTCCCAATGTCATGATCAAGGTGCCTGCGACAAAAAACGGCTGTAAGGTCGTTGCTGATTTGATAGGGCAAGGCATCAATGTGAATGTAACATTAATTTTCTCCGCTGAGCAATATAGCGACGTTGAAAGAGCATATATCAAAGGTTTACAAACCTTAGCAGCCAAAAAAGGTGATTTATCAAAAGTAAGATCCGTCGCCAGTGTCTTCGTTAGCCGTTTAGATACAGCTATTGATAAATGGTTGGATGATAATAAGCAAAGTGCATTACGTGGCAAAGCTGCGGTCGCTAATTGTGAAATCATTTACCATAAATACACCACGGCTTTTTCAAGCGCTGAGTTTAAAGCATTGCAAGCCAACGGAGCGCATGAGCAACGCGTTCTATGGGCATCGACGGGAACCAAAGATGCGGCGTATAGTGATGTGAAATATATCAATGAGTTAATTGCTAAGAATACTGTTAATACTGTTCCAGATAAAACTCTAGAAGCATACTGCGATCATGGGACAGTCAAGATCGCTTTACCTGCCAATGTATCTCAAGCGCAACATCATGTTGAAGCTTTGCGCCAACTCGGCATTGATCCTAACGTTGTTTGTTCGAAGTTGTTAGAAGATGGGTTGATTGCTTTCGAGAAATCTTTCGAAGAGTTGATGGCGTCCATCGAAGCTAAATCCCAGACTTTAGCCAAACGCTAAAAAACTCAAAAAATCAATTTTTTTAAACAACCTCACGTTTATAATAAAGGTAGTTATTCTTTATACCAACGATAAACGAGGAGGTTTCATGAGTTCATTAGAAATGATTTTGCTTCCACCAACGAAAATACTTTTGGCGCAGATGACGCAATTTGTAAGTAGTTTGTTGTTGGTAACGATCTTGTTGTTAATTGGTTGGATCATTTCGAACTTCGTTATTAAGAGTGGTATTACAAATTTATTGAAAGTGCTTAAAACAGATAAAATCGCCGATCGTTTAGAAATCGATCGCATTTTATCCAAGGGTGGGATCAATATCCCATTATCAGAGTTGGTTGGTAACATTTGTTATTGGTTATCCATGTTGATTACCTTTGTTGTGGCGGTCAATGCGGTTGGATTAACGGTCGCAGCACAATTGTTAGAACGCATTGTCTTGTACGTTCCAAATATTATCTCAGCTGTGTTTATTTTAGTTATCGGTATCTTTGTTTCAGCGCTCTTAAAGAATGTCGTTAAGACCGCTACAAGCAATGCTGGTATTTCGCAATCGAATTTCTTAAGTTCTATTGCTGAAACAGTGGTCATCATCTTTGCTGTTGCGATCGCTATGGAACAATTGCAAATTGGCGCGCGCATTGTAGAACTTACCATCAGCATTGTTTTGGGATCCATTGGTTTAGGATTTGCTATTGCTTTTGGTTTGGGCTGCAAAGATTTGGTTGGCAAAA
Organism: uncultured Planctomycetales bacterium; assembly: GCA_964572155.1. Lineage (GTDB taxonomy): Bacteria > Omnitrophota > Gorgyraeia > Zapsychrales > Fredricksoniimonadaceae > JACQQW01. The sequence continues at coordinate 985,580 of CAZNDZ010000001.1, forward strand.
CCGTTACGCAATTCATCGATAAGTTGAAAAAAGAAAAATAATCGACGTACATCATTAAAAAGAAGAGGCTCATTTTGTGGGCCTCTTTTTTTTATCATTCTTTTCTAGATAAGAGTAAAGGAGTGTATTAAACTTACAGTATGGATCCTTGGGGCAACATAACTTCTCTAAACTATAGAGAAATCAAACAGTTACAGAATAAAAAGCTGCATCATTTTCTAAACACCAACGTATATCCGTTTAGTCCGCATTACCAAAAATTTTTTGATGATCATAAGATTAATCCGAAGAAAATTCATAGCATTGAAGATTTAAAAGATCTTCCATTTTCGACAAAAGCTGACTTGATGACAAAGGAAAGCCCTGCCAAGTACAAAGATTTTATCTTGCAGCCGGATCAAGCGAAGATAAAAAAATATTGGCCGAAAGTCACGTTATTGGATATGGCGGCAGAGTCGTTGATTTATGGGAAACAGCAAGTCGCTGATCGTTTAGGAAGAGAATACCGACCGATCTTTATGACTTTTACAACAGGCACCACCAGCTGGCCAGTGGCATTTTTATATAGCCGTTATGATTTAGATAATTTGAACTTGTCGGGTAATCGCATGATCAAGTTATTTGATATTAAGCCTGAAGAACGCATCATGAATATTTTTCCTTTTGCGCCGCATTTAGCGTTTTGGCAAGTATTCTTTGGCGCCGTCGAAGGTAATGTTTTTGCGTTAAGTACCGGTGGTGGCAAAGTGATGGGTACAGATGGAAACTTAACGGCGTTAAGCCGTATACAATCGTCGGTTATTTTAGGCGTGCCTAGTTACATTTATCATTTGATCCGTTATGCTCAAGACAAGGGGCAAGATCTTTCGTTTTTGAAGAAAATTGTTTTAGGTGCCGGCAAAGTTACTGTTAATTATAAACAAAAACTTTCTGAGATGTTGGCAAGACAAGGTGCAAAAGATGTGCGCATTTTTGGGACCTATGGGTTTACCGAAGCGCGTAGCGCATGGGCTGAATGTCCGGCGGAAAATCATTTATCAAGCGGCTATCATTTATATCCAGATAAAGAAATCTTTGAAATCATCGATCCTGATACAGGCAAAGTGAAGGGTTTAGGGGAAGATGGTGAGATCGTTTATACGTCGATCGATTCCCGTGCCAGTGTTGTGTTGCGTTATCGCACAGGTGACTATGTTAAGGGTGGTCTTGTCCATGACGTATGTCCTTACTGCAAGCGTTTAACATTGCGTTTATCGAGTGATATTTCACGTTTATCAGATTCCAAAGATTTGCAACTGTCGAAAGTCAAGGGCACCTTGGTTAACTTAAATCATTTTGGCAATGTTTTAAATGACATTGCAGAAGTTGATGAATGGCAGATTGAAATTCGCAAGCATAACAATGATCCCTATGAAGTCGACGAGGTGGTTGTCTATATCACACCTAAGGCAGGCGTTGTTCAAGAAGCTTGTGCGGCCATGATCAAAGACAAAATCATTGGTGCAACTGAGGTTGCTCCTAATGAAATCAAATTCATCCCTTTAAACGAAATGATTAAGAAGTTAGAACTTGAGACGGCTAATAAAGAAAAACGCATTCTAGATGTTCGACCGAAAGGATAATATATGAAACGTATAGCCATTGTTGATGGGATCCGCACGCCATTTTGTAAAATGGGCACATCATTTAATTATTTAAGCGCTGTTGATTTGGGTCGCATTGCCTGCCGTGAATTGATCGAACGCACATCATTGGATGTAAAACAAATTGATGAAGTCATTTTGGGCTGCGTCGGACAACCGGCCGATGCCGCAAACATTGCGCGTGTGGTTGCTTTGCTTAGTGGTGTTCCAAAAACAGTGCCAGCCTTTACAGTTCATCGCAATTGTGCGTCGGGGATGGAAAGTGTTATTGATGCGGCCATTAAGATTCAAGTTGGGGAAGCAGAATGTATTTTAGCCGGTGGTACAGAATCGATGAGCAATATCCCATTCTTTTATAGTAAAGAAAACCAAGAGCTTTTTATGGAGCTCGGTCGCGCTAAAACCCCGCTTATGAAAATTCAAACATTATTAAAGTTTCGCCCAAGTAAATTATTAAACCCACGCATTGGTCTGCAACTCGGGTTAACCGATCCTGCCTGTGGTTTAAATATGGGTCAAACCGCAGAGGTGTTGGCCAAAGAATTTGGGATCACTCGAGGGGAACAAGATAATTTTGCATTGCAAAGCCATCTAAAAGCTTTAGCCAGTAAGGCCATTTTGCGTGAAGAAATTGTGCCTGTTATTCCTGGGCCGAAATTTAAAGAAGCGGTGATCGATGACAATGGCCCACGCGAAGGTCAGACCATTGAAGCATTAACGAAATTAAAACCATTCTTTGAACGCAATACAGGGACAGTCACGGCGGGAAATTCATCTCAAGTGACCGATGGTGCTTGTGCAGTTTTGGTTATGAGTGAAGAAAAAGCCAGGGCTTTAGGCTATGAACCATTGGGTTATATCCGTTCTTTTGCCTTTGCCGGTGTGGAACCAAATCGTATGGGCATTGGGCCGGCGCATGCTATGCCCAAGGCACTCAAGAAGGCGGGTTTGAAATTATCAGATATGCAAGCCGTTGAAATCAACGAAGCCTTTGCTGTGCAAGTCCAAGCGTGTTTGAAAGCCATGGCATCTCCAAGTTTTGCCAAGGATTTTGGTTATGAAGGTATTTTAGGCGACATTGATCCAAAGCGATTAAACGTTAACGGTGGTGCGGTTGCTTTAGGTCATCCCGTCGGTACAACAGGCGCGCGCTTGATTGTAACCTTGTTGAAACATTTAAAACGCAACAATTTAAATATTGGTATTGCTTCCTTGTGTATCGGTGGTGGGCAAGGTGCTGCCATTATTCTTGAAAGATAGGACATTGCATGCGTTATAAAATCATGTTGATGATGACGGTTGTCTTTATATCGACCCAGTGCCACGCAGGTACTTTAACAAGCACCATTAGTGATCAAGACGCTGTGGAGGTGACTGTCTATAATAGTAACTTGGGCTTGGTCAAAGACACGCGTCATTTTAAAGTAAACAGCGGAGTTAATGAATTACGTTTTATGGACGTGGCCTCTTCTATTATGCCTCAGACGGTGCAAATAAAACCTTTAGATAATGTTGATGCATTTTCTGTTTTAGAACAGAATTATGAATATGATCTGATGGATTCTAATAAATTAATGGATAAGTACGTCGGGAAAAGCATTAGATTGATGACAAAAAATCCTTACCAAGATAAGACGGATATTGTTGAGGCGACTTTGCTGAGTAACAATAACGGCCCGATTTACAAAATTGGCGATGAAATTTATTTGAATTATGGTGGTTCACCTATACTGCCAAAGATTCCTGAGAATTTGGTATCAAAGCCGACGCTGACATGGTTATACAAATCTAAAACAGATGCTAAGCAAAATGTGCAAGTTTCCTATTTAACCAATGGCATAGGTTGGAAGGCAGATTATATCCTAGTGACAAATAAGGAAGATAATGGCGCTGATTTAAGTGGTTGGGTGACATTGGATAATAATAGCGGCGCAGAATATAAAAATGCCAAATTAAAACTTGTTGCTGGGAATGTAAACCGAGTACAAGACATGCGAGCTAATGTTGGCTATTTGAAAGCTGCCAGAGCGATGGCCATGGAAAGTGATGCGGCAGGAGGGTTTCAAGAACAATCATTTTTTGAATATCATATTTATGATTTACAACGCAAGACCACCATTAAGAATAATCAAAGTAAGCAAGTAAGTTTGCTAGAAGCTTCAAAGATTAAAGTAGAAAAAGAATTTATGGTGCAAGCGGATCAAAATTATTTCTGGGGAAATTATGGTGGGCAAGAATTAAAGCAGCCGGTTAATGTCTACTTGAAGTTCAAGAACTCAAAAGAAAATCATATGGGGATGCCGTTGCCAGCTGGGACCATGCGTTTGTATAAGGAAGATGGTCAAAAGAGTTTGCAGTTTATTGGTGAAGACGCTATCAAGCATACACCCAAGGATGAAGATGTTGAGATTAAAGTGGGTGAAGCTTTTGATGTGGTGGCAAAACGTGTCCAAATGAATTTTGTGCAGCGTTCTAATTATTTTGAGATGACGTGGGAATTAACGGTTCGTAATCACAAAGAAGAAGATATTACGGTTGGCTTTAAGGAGCCCCTTTATGGTGATTGGAAAATCACCTCCAGCAGTCATTCATATAAAAAGCTTGATGCAAATTCAGCACGTTTTGATGTTGCCGTACCAAAAGATGGTGAAGTCAAGGTAAGTTATACCGTTAATATCCGACGCAACTAACAGGAGTGTCTATGTCTATTCTTTATCGAGAAGAAGCAGGTATTGGTTATATCACATTTGACCAGCCAGACTCTAAAGTGAATGTCTTAAGTTCAGCTGTCTTAACCGCATTTGAAAAGATCATTGATGAATTTAAGTCTGTGTCAGCGATTAAGGTGTTGGTCATTCAAAGTGCGAAGAAAGATATTTTTATTGCAGGCGCGGATATTAAAGAAATTGAAACCATGACGGAAGTGGCCGATGCGAAATCAAAGTCTCAAGCGGGTCAGCGCATTTTAAATAAGTTAGAAGATTTGCCAATCCCGACGGTGGCGGTCATTGATGGTGCTGCGTTGGGTGGTGGTTGTGAATTAGCGCTTGCCTGTACATATCGTGTGGCAACGTTTAGTGATAAAGTGCGCATTGGTTTGCCAGAAGTTAATTTAGGGTTTGTCCCTGGGTTTGGTGGCACGTACCGTTTACCGCGTTTGGTTGGTCTGCAAGGTGCGTTAAAGTTAATTTTAGCAGGTGCGCCCATCGACGCGAATGCATCACTCAAGATGGGATTGGTTGACGCGCTTTATCCTCAAACAGGTTTGAATGTGCGTGTGCGTGAATTTGCCTTAGCCGCAGGTGCAAGTCCTCGTAAATGCATTGTTAAAAGACCCGTTAAACGCGGTTTTGATGCATTCCTCGACAACAATGCTTTTGGCCAAGACATTGTTTTTGGTAAATCAAAAGAAGGTGTGCTCAAAGCCACAAAAGGTTTTTATCCAGCACCGTTGAAAGCCTTAGAAGTTGTTAAACGTACGATTGCCTTAAAACGTCCTTACGCATTAGATATTGAGTCGAGTGCTTTTGCAGAATTAGCGGTTACGCCTATCTCAAAAAATCTGGTTAAAGTATTTTATCTATCTGAGAAATATAAGAAATTAACAGTGCAAGGTGCTGACAATATAAAGCCACATCCTGTAAAAAAAGGCGCGGTCATTGGTGCTGGGATTATGGGCGGTGGGATAGCACAGTTGTTATCAAATCGTGGGGTGTGGGTGCGCATCAAGGATATTAACTACGATGCCATTGCCAAGGGTTTGAAGGCTGCTTTTGATGTTTATAATGGGGCGCTTAAACGTCGCAAGCTAAAGCCTGCGGATATGAATATTAAGATGTCCATGATTAGTGGCACGCTTGATTACAGTGGTTTTAAAGATGCGGACATCGTCATTGAAGCGGTTGTGGAGAATATGGACATCAAGAAAAAAGTTTTTGGGGAATTGGGTAATTATGTTAATGGCAATACGATTTTGGCAACGAATACATCGTCGCTGTCTGTTAGAGAAATGGCCAGTGTTGCTAAGGATCCGTCTAAGGTTATTGGTTTCCATTTTTTTAATCCCGTGCATCGCATGCCGTTGATTGAAATCATCACCACACCAAGTACTTCTCAAGAAACCTTGGTATCAACGCTTGAGTTTGCAAAACGTTTAGGGAAAGTGCCCATTATTGTCAAAGATGGCCCTGGGTTTTTGGTTAATCGCATCTTATTAGCCTATATTAATGAAGCAGGTCGTATCTTAGAAGATGGAGCTAGCATTGAAACAGTCGATCGTTTGGCTGTGAAATTTGGCATGCCCATGGGGCCTTTTACTTTGGCCGATGAGGTTGGTCTTGACGTGGGGGTAAAAGTATTGCATATTTTAGAGGCAGGTTTAGGTGAGAGATTTAAGGCAGTGTCTATCTTTGATAAAGTTCTTGAGAAGAAGTTGCTTGGCAAGAAATCTGGTAAAGGTTTTTATATTCATGGCAAAGAGCGTGTGATTAACCCTGAAGTAAATGGGTTGGTGCGCAGTGGATCAGGGGTAGGTGAGCAAGACGCGATTGACCGCATGATGTATATCATGATCAATGAAGCCGCGATGATCATTGAAGAAGGCATTGTTGACAGTGCCGATACCGTCGATGTTGGTATGATCATGGGCACAGGGTTTCCACCATTTCGAGGTGGTTTGTTACGGTATGCCGATAGCATTGGCATAGAGACATTGGTTAAGAATATGGAAGCCTTTGAAGCGCATTTTAAAGACGGGCGTTTTAAACCATGTGGGTATTTACAAATTTTAAGAAGAGAAGGAAAGAATTTCTATAATTAACATGGACGCAGAATTAAAACGTAAAATCTTGTTTTGGATTGCCACCAGTTTAGGGGTTATTCTTATTGGTTTGATATTCTGGTATTTATCTAATATTGGGCAATATCATCGTTACCGTGATGATATGTATAAGTTTAGCATCAGCTTTCCTAAACGTTGGTCCTACAAGATTCATCCAGAGCCAGGTGGGGCAATTTTATTTGTAGCGCCACAAGAACGCGTCGATGAAACCTTTACGGCGACGATCAATGTTGCTGTCCAAGTGTTGCCGTCGAATATCGCTTCATTAAGAGATCTAACAGAGACGGTTACAAAGCAAATGAAGGGTGTGTTTAATAATCTAACTGTTGAGAAATCTGTCCCTGTTCAAATGGGCGATCGTAAAGCGTGGATGATGGTTTTTGCTGCAGAAAAGCCGGAGCCAATCAAGATATTAACCGTCTGGACAATTCGCGACGCTGAAAAAGCTTACATCTTAACCTACTTGACCAAAACACCAACTTACCCAAAGTATTTGCCTTACGTTGAGTACATGATGAAAAGTTTTAAGACGTTTAAATAATCTACTATTTAATAAATATCCGTAGCAATCTAAGAACAATTATAAATACGACGAGGATGATGATGGGTGGCGCGCTGCCTGCCCACATGGCAGGGCATATTTGCCCAGTAAAGAGGCGGTACCAAAGAATATAAATAACAACAGCGCTGATGCCAGCAATGATCATGTGTTGGATGTTTAAGTCTTTGGGTGGTGTTGAGCGTTCTGTCTTACTAGGGCAACCAATCTGTTGAGCAATTTTATCCGCCGTCGGTTTAAGGTCTGCAGCATTCTTTGACGCTTTATGCATCAAATATGTAGTATTATCTTTTGTGCGTAGTTGTAAATGAAATGCTGTAGGTGATGGTTCGTCCTCGCTGTACATTTCATATTCAATGATCTCAATGGATTGGATATGATCAAAGGGAATAATGGTATCGTTGTTAGTAAAGCGCGTTTGTTTGGTTATTTTAATATTTTTCGAATTTGGATTAATGGTGATGGTTTGTTTAAAGTTAGAGATGACACTATAAACCCATCCACCTAAGAATAGCATCCCTATCCATAAAAGGATGGGGGGTGTTGTTAAAAATAACCCAGCTAAAGTCATGCCAAGGCCAAATAAGCCAATAAATAATGTAGCGAGTTCGTCTTTTTTAACATCGCCTTCAATGGTCATGATTTCTAAGTTGTTCATAGCAAATTTTTATAAGCCCATACGGTCGGTTAAGAATTCTTGCATGGATCGGCTGTTTAAATAGTGATTGGTGCGCAGTTGGTGGCCGATTGTATCCGTCGGGGTGGGGCCGTAGTTATGGCCGGGATAAACGATGGTCTCGGGGGGTAGTTTGGCAATCACGGTCGATAGGCTTTTGTACATGACTTTCGCGTCGCCCCCAGGTAGGTCGCATCGGCCGCATCCGTCGATAAATAAGGTGTCTCCGCTAATCAATTTGCCTTGAGCTAAGAATACTTGGCAACCTGGGGTGTGGCCAGGGGTGTGAAGGACGTCGAAAACAATATTGCCAACAGTTAAGTTTGCTTTGTCGTCAATCGGGACTAAGTTCTTTAAGTTTTTGGTTAAGAAGGGGGCTTCATGTTTCGAAATATACACAGGCATGTCTTTAAATGCTAATGCCTGAGGCAGGCCATTAACATGATCAGGATGAGCGTGGGTTAAAAAAACGCTTGTGATGTTATATTCGAGGCGTTTGGCTTCACTTAATAGAAAAGGCACGTCCCATGCTGGGTCCACCATTGTCATTTCCTTAGTCGATGGATCGCCTAAGAGATAAAGAAAGTTATTGAGTGGTCCGATTTCGTATTGCGCAATGAACAGTTGATTTTTCATATGGTTTATTTATACTTGGGGTTGTTGATTTAATCAAGTGTTATATAAAAGAAAGGGAGTATATGGCTTTATTAGAGTCGATCAAGATCCCGCTAGGTACTGTGATCCCATCATTTGAATTAAAAGATGCGTTAGGAAAATCGTACACCTCAGATGCCATATTTGGTGAACGTGGCCTTTTGGTTGTTTTTACCTGCAATCATTGCCCATACGCGTTAGCCGTATGGCCAAGGGTGGTGCGTTTGGCAAATTATGGTAAAGGCATGCGCGTTAATACTGTTGCCATTAATCCAAATATTAATCCTAATTTTCCCGACGATGCTCCAGATAAAATGGTGATCAAGGTCAAAGAATTGGGCATTGAATTTCCTTACCTTGTTGATGCAACACAAAAGGTGGCTAATGATTTTAAAGCCCAATGTACGCCAGATATTTACTTGTTCGATAAGAGCAAAAAGTTGGTTTACCACGGTCGTATTGATGATAATTGGAAAGATGAAAACGCGGTGACCCGTGAAGAATTAAAAGAAGCGATGAATAATATGGCGGCTGGCCGTGCCATTGATCCAAAACAAAATCCTTCCATGGGATGTTCGATTAAATGGAATGATTAGTTTTATTTCCTAAAGTAACCCTGTAAAAAGGGTTGCTTTTTTATTTATTAAATGATACAGTGTCTCATATGCCATCAACCACTGTGACCAGAGAGCAGCAGCGCTATGAACAGTATTTGCTTAAAGCCGGGTTAAAGTTTAGCCGCGGGCGGGTTGGTGTGTTTAAGGAAGCTATGGTAGCGCACGGTCATTTTACAGCAGAAGACATTGTGAAAGTATGTGGTTTGCATAAACCTAAGATTTCGCGAGCAACCGTGTATCGTACACTGCATGAAATGTTGGAAACAGGTGTTATTCGAGGAACAGCGTTTGGCGAAAAGCATCAAATTTTTGAGCATGTGTATGATGAAAAACCGCACCATCATGCACGATGTATTCACTGCCATGAGCTCATAGAATTCAAAGATTTAGGCGAAGACAAACGATATCATCCCATTCTAGAGAACCAGGGTTTTAAAATATTAGGACATGAAATGCATTTTTATGGTGTATGTAAAAAGTGTCAGGAGGGACAATGAGAAAAGCTTGGCGTCAAGATGTGGGCCATCCAAGTCTAAGAGAGGTTTACGCTTCAGTGCCTATTGCATTAACAGCTAGCCCTTGGCGTAAAATGTTGGCATTTTTTGGTCCGGGTTTGATGGTGGCGGTTGGTTACATGGACCCGGGTAATTGGGCAACGGATTTAGCGGGTGGGGCACAATTTGGTTATGCGTTGCTATCTGTCATCTTGATTTCAAATTTCATGGCCATCTTGTTGCAACATTTGTCCTTAAAACTTGGTATTGTAACTGGCCGTGATTTGGCTCAAGCTTGTCGAGATCATTATAGTCGTCCTGTGGCGTTTGTTTTATGGATATTATGTGAGATTGCGATTGCTGCCTGCGATTTGGCAGAAGTGATAGGTTCTGCGATTGCATTAAATCTTTTGTTTGGTATCCCGTTAGTTGTTGGTGTTGTGATAACGGCGTTAGATGTTTTTATTATTTTGTATTTACAAAATAAAGGCTTTAGGGTGCTTGAATGTATTGTAGGAGCTTTGATTTTTATCATTGGTGGGTGTTTTGCCTATGAAATGATTGTTTCTCATCCGTCGATGGCGGGCATCATGTCAGGATTAATCCCTCAAACGCAGATTATTACAAATCCGGCTATGTTGTACATTGCCATTGGTATTTTAGGCGCAACGGTCATGCCACATAATTTGTACTTACACTCAAGTATTGTGCAAACCCGTGCATTTGAACGCAACGATGATGGTAAGAAAATGGCTATTAAGTTTGCAACGATCGACTCTACGGTCGCGTTGTTGTGTGCTTTCTTTATCAATGCAGCAATTCTAATTCTAAGTGCTGCAGCCTTTCATGGGACAGAACATGCAGGGGTGGCAGATATCAATGATGCGTATAAATTATTAACACCGGTTCTAGGTGCGGGTTTAGCGAGTACATTATTTGCGGTGGCTTTATTGGCGTCAGGTCAGAACTCGACGCTGACAGGGACATTGGCAGGGCAAATTGTTATGGAGGGATTTTTAAATATACGCCTGCGTCCATGGATGCGCCGATTATTAACCCGATTAGTTGCCATTGTCCCAGCGGTCATTGTGGCGGCCATGTATGGTGAAAAAGGGGTGGGAAGTCTGCTTGTCTTAAGTCAGGTTATATTATCATTACAATTGAGTTTTGCGGTTATCCCGCTGGTTATGTTTACAAGCGATAAATTAAAGATGGGACAATTTGTAAACCCGCGTTGGTTGCAATTGACGGCGTGGACGATTACCGTTATTATTGTTGGATTGAATTTGTATTTACTTTTTCAAACCTTTAAAGGGTGGCTTGGTCTTTAATATGTATAAAAAAATTTTAATCCCATTAGATAATTCATCGACTGACAAAGTTATTTTAGAGCACATTGTTCCTTTGGTTAAATTGACAGGTGCTCAAGTTATCTTGACGCATGTTGCCGATGGTTTTGGTGCGCGTCTTCAAGATCAGTTAAACTTGGCTGATTCACAAGAAATCAACGACGATCAAAAATATCTAAATGCTGTAAGTGAGCAAATGAATGCAAATCATATTCAGGCAAAAGCTGTGCTGTTACAAGGCAAAGAGCCAGCGGAGGCGATTCAATCGCTTGCAGAACAAGAACATTGTGATTTGATTGCCATGGCCACCCATGGCCATGGTTTTGTAAAAGATGTTATTTTAGGGAGTGTTGCGGATCAATTGCGGCATAATACCAATATTCCCATTTTAATGATTAAGGATCCAAATAATGAACATTCCTGAGTATTTGCCGCGCATGTTGGATTTTGCCAAGAAGGCAGGGGAAATTGCCTTGCGGTATCGTGATGACAGTGCTCCAGGGTTAAAGCCAGACCAAACCATCATTACAAAAGCAGATAAAGAAATTTCAGCGTTGTGTAAGATGATGTTTGCCGATGTGATCGATGGCAAAGAGCATATCATGATCGACGAAGAAGATCCGCAAGTCGCAAGTTATTTAGATCAAAACACATTGAATAAGGCCACGTATGTGTGGTCTGTTGATCCGATTGATGGAACGCGTTTGTATGCCAATAAAATGCCAACCTTTGGCATTTCTTTGGGGGTATTAAAAGATCTAAAGCCGTGGCTTGGGGTTGTCTATTTTCCAGTCCTAAATGAATTGTTTGTGTCCGACGGTCAATATGCCTATTTTGTAACCCAGCCATTTACAGATCAAGAGAAGCGTCAATTGATTGTGCCGATCGATGAACAATTGTCGCCGCAGTCATTATTCTTTTGTAATGATACATTCTTCCGTAAATTTAATTGGGCTGATAAGGATTTTCATATCATGATTCATGCTTGCGCGGTGGTTAATTTGTGTTGGCCAGCGATTGGACGTGGGGTCGGATGTTTTCTAAAATCTAGCCTTTGGGATTTTGCGGGGAGTTGGCCTATTATGAAGGCGGCGGGGATGGATTTTCGTCGTGTATCAGATGGAAAATTAATCGAACGTATTGAGGTGGGAATTTTTGCAGGGGGTAAGAAGCATTGGGAGCTTAATGATTATTACCTGATTTCATCAAAACGAAATTTTGACATCATCAAATCAAAGATAACGGGTCTATGATACTCACCATTGATATTGGAAATACCACAATTGCGCTTGCGCTCATGGATAAAATGCGGGTGAAATTTATGACCCGTTTGGATACAGGTTTGTCCAACCATCGATTAAAAACAGCTCTCGTTGATGTGTTAAGTAAGATTAACCGTAAGCATGATTCCATTAAAGGGGTTGTTATATCCAGTGTTGTTCCAAATAAAACCAAGATAGTGGAGCAAGAATCTAGGAAAGTCTTAAAATTGAAACCAAAAGTGGTTGGTTTTGACTTATCCGTTCCTATGGTAAATCGATATAAGAATCCAAAGCAGGTGGGTCAAGATCGTTTGGTTGGCGCATATGCAGCCATGAAGCTTTATGGCAATCCTGTGATTGTCATTGATTTAGGGACGGCCATTACCTTTGATGTTGTCTCGCCAAAAAAGGAATATTTAGGTGGGGTGATTGTCCCAGGGATTCGATTATCGGCGGAATCATTGTTTTTAAAGACCGCGATGTTGCCGAAAATTGATATCAAGGCTCCTAAGACGGTGATTGGCCGCACGACGGAAGAAAGCATTTTAAGTGGTTTATTTTATGGGTACGGATCATTATGCCAAGGCTTTATTGAGCTTATTGCTAAGCAAATTGGTGGGCATCCAAAGGTGGTTATGACCGGCGGGCACACCCACTTGATGAAGAAGTTTGTTGCCTCGAAAATCCGCATCATCGACGACCACCTTGTTCATAAGGGAATGGCACTGTTAGCCCTTGAGTGCTAAAAATTTTCTTGACAAAAAAATAAGCTTTGTTATATTAGCACTCTGTAAATTGCTCTGCTAAATTTTTAAATCAGATTTTTCGTGTAACAACCATATAAATTCAAAGGAGAAGCATATGGCAATTCAACCGTTAGGCGACCGCATTGTGGTCAAAGTACTCGAAGCAAAAGAAGTCACCAAGGGTGGGATCTTACTTCCTGAAACTGCAAAAGAAAAGCCTCAAGAAGCCAAGGTTATCGCTGTTGGCAAAGGCCGTGTTAAAGAAAATGGCCAATTGATCCCCTTAGAAGTTAAGGTTGGCGATCGCGTGCTTTATGGTAAATACAGCGGCACCGAAATTACCTCCAGCGAAGGTGAAGAGCTTTTGATCATGAAAGAAGAAGACATTTTAGCGATTGTAAAATAATTCTAAATAGATAAAAAGGAGCAAGATTATGGGAGCAAAACAATTATTATTTGATGATGAAGCACGTCGTAAGGTATTGCGTGGCGTTGAACAATTAGCTCGCGCGGTCAAGGTCACCTTAGGACCAAAAGGTCGTAACGTTGTTTTAGATAAGAAATTTGGTTCACCAACAGTTACCAAAGACGGTGTGTCGGTCGCCAAAGAAGTTGAATTAGAAGATCCATTCGAAAATATGGGTGCCCAAATGGTTAAGGAAGTTGCTGAAAAAACTTCTGACATCGCCGGTGATGGTACAACCACCGCAACCGTATTGGCAGAATCCATCTATAAGGAAGGTTTAAAGAACGTCACCGCGGGTGCTAATCCCATGGCTTTGAAGCGTGGTATTGATTTATCCGTCGAGCGCATCGTTGCTAAGATTGAAAAATTAGCCAAGCGCATTGACTTGAAGAATTCTAAAGAAGTCGAACAAGTTGCTTCTATCGCAGCAAATAACGACAATGTCATCGGTAAGAAAATCGCTGAAGCTTTTGAAGCGGTTGGTAAAGATGGCGTTATCACCGTCGAAGAAAGCAAGACCTTCAATACAGAACTCAAGATCGTCGAAGGGATGCAATTCGATCAAGGGTATTTGTCTCCATATTTCTCAACCGATATGGAAAAGATGGTTTGCGAATTAGAAGATCCTTATATCTTACTTTATGAAAAGAAGATTTCTTCGATCAAAGATGTGTTGCCAGTCTTAGAAAAAGTTGCCAAGGGCGGACGTCCATTGGTCATCGTTTGCGAAGAAGTTGAAGGCGAAGCATTAGCCACTTTAGTTGTTAACAAGATGCGCGGCACCTTGCATTGCGCTGCTGTGAAAGCTCCAGGTTATGGCGATCGCCGCAAAGAAATGCTCAAGGATATCGCTGTCTTAACAGGTGGTAAGGCGATTACCGAAGACTTAGGCTTGAAATTAGAAACCGTTGAATTAACCGATTTAGGTCGCGCGAAGAAGGTTAAGATCGATAAAGATAATACAACGATCGTTCAAGGTGCTGGTAAAGCTGCTGATATCAAAGCCCGCGTTGCACAAATCAAGAATCAAATTGAAGGCACTGATTCTTCTTATGATAAAGAAAAGTTACAAGAACGCTTAGCCAAGATTTCCGGCGGTGTTGCGATCATCAATGTTGGTGCTGCAACTGAAAGCGAAATGAAAGAAAAGAAAGCACGCGTGGAAGATGCCTTGCATGCAACCCGTGCAGCTGTTGAAGAAGGTATTGTCCCAGGTGGTGGCGTTGCATTATTGCGCTGCATCAAGGACTTAGAAGCGATTGACCTTAAGGGTGATGAAAAGACCGGCTCTGAAATTGTCCGTCGTGCACTTGAATCTCCTGTACGTCAATTAGCGTTCAACGCTGGCTTAGAAGGTTCTGTCATCGTTGAGCATTTGATCAACGAAAAAGACTTAAGCAGCGGTTATGACTTTAACAATGACCAATATGTGGATATGTTCAAAGCAGGGATCATTGATCCAGCGAAAGTTACACGCACAGCTTTGCAACATGCGGCATCCATTGCTGGTTTATTATTAACCACAGAATGTTTGATCACCGATATTCCTGAAAAGGAAAAAGCACCAGCAATGCCAGGCGGCATGCCAGGTGGCGGTATGGGTGGGATGTATTAATAAAAAGGTGTCTGTCACCTTTTTAATTCAAGAGGGTGCTTTACAGCACCCTCTTTTGTTTGTATAATACCGTCGATGAAAAAACTTTATATTGTCCTCATAGTTATTGTTATCACCATTGTTGGATTAAGCTTCGTAAAAAATTTCTTAATCAAATCAACCGTTGAATTTGGAGCCACTCAAGTTCTAGGAGCCCCTGTTCATATTGGAAGCATGTCAGTCGGTCTTTTTAGTCAGACCGCTGATATCAAAGCATTAACTGTTCAAAATCCAGCGGGTTTTCCCGATGGTGAATTATTAAATATCACCCATGTTCGTGTTGACTATGATTTAGCACAGGTGCTTAAAGGCAATATTCATCTGCGCGCATTGGTGCTTAATTTAAAAGAAATGAATTTGATCAAAGATAAGAATGGTAAGTTGAATGTCAATGCGTTAAAGATTGCGGAGAACAAAGACCCCAATGCTAAGGTGCCACCATTTACCATTGATACGCTGGTCTTAGATTTAGGTAAAGTGCATTATTGGGATTATAGCTTTGTTCCGCCAGGTCATCATGAGTATGATATCAATATCCATGATAAAACATATCATGATATCAAAAGCGCAGAGAAATTTGCAGCGCTGGTCATGATGGAATCATTGACACCGACGAAGGTTAAAAGTTTGGTCAATTTTGGATTTAATACGGTCGACAAAGTCTTTGGTACGGTCAAAGACGCCGGTTCATTAATTAAGGGTTTAATTAAACCATGATGATAGAAGAGAGTAGCGACATGACAGAACATAAGATTAGAACATTTTTTGCAGCCATCGTTTGTGCCTTTACCATTTTGGGGGTTTCTAGTTGCGCATTATTTCCCTTAAGTTCAAAACCAGAAGCAAAAAAAGCCGACGTGCCTGCAGCTGTAGTAAAAAAGGAAGAAGCGCCCGCACCTGCTGCGGTTGCTAAAGTTGAGGCACCAAAGAAGGAAGAAGTAAAAGAAGCAGCTGCGCCTCTTGTGGCTGAAGTTAAAGAGGATAAAGAAGAAGTAGCTAAATCTGATGATGCAACAGTGTTGAATAATAGCGCTAATGCCGTTTGGTTAGCTTCTTTAAAAGCAATTAAACAAATCGGATTGATTAGCAAACAAGAATTATTAGCCCGTCATATTCAAGCACGTGTGCGTGGTGCAGATGTACATATCACAATTGAGAAACTTGGAGCCCAAAGTGTCCGTTTAACCGTTAAAGCCACCCGTGAATCCGGCAATGACGCGGACCTAAGTGCTGAAATATTTAATAAAATTAAGGACTTAGCCAAGGTTTTCTAGGGTTTGACAGTCAACCCTTTTGTGTTATAATCTCCCCCTATGATTTCGGCGAGTAATGTATCCCTACAATTTGGAAAACGCGTGCTTTTTGACGGCGTTAGCATCACCTTTAACCCAGGCAATTGCTATGGGATTATCGGCGCTAATGGTTCGGGGAAGTCCACGTTTTTAAAGATCTTATCAGGTGATATTGACACCACATCCGGTTCTGTTGCGATTGCTGGTGGCAAGCGCCTTTCCATGCTAAAGCAAGACCAATTTGCATTTGATGAGTCGACTGTTTTGATGACTGTTGTCATGGGACATAAGAAACTATATAAAGTCATGCAAGAAAAAGACGCGTTGTATGCAAAGCCAGATTTCTCCGACGCAGATGGCATTCGCGCTTCAGAATTAGAAGCTGAATTTGGTGAAATGAATGGGTGGGACGCTGAATCAGAAGCCGCCAAGTTACTTAGTGATTTAGGCATTAAAGAAGATTTACATCAGCAATTGATGAAACAGTTAGAGGGTAGCCTCAAGGTTCGGGTACTCTTAGCTCAAGCCTTATTTGGTAATCCTGATATTTTAATTCTCGATGAGCCAACCAATCATTTGGATGTAGACACCTGTATGTGGCTCGAAGAATTCTTAATTAATTTCGAAAATACCGCCATCGTCGTTTCGCATGATCGTCACTTTTTAGACAAGGTTTGCACCCACATCTGTGACATTGATTTTGGTAAAATTCAGTTATTCTCGGGTAATTATAGTTTTTGGTTAGAAGCAAGCCAATTGGCGTTGCGTCAACGTTCAGAACAAAATAAGAAAACAGAAGATAAGCGCAAAGAACTTCAAGATTTCGTGGCCCGTTTCTCAGCAAATGCGTCTAAA
Organism: uncultured Planctomycetales bacterium; assembly: GCA_964572155.1. GTDB lineage: Bacteria > Omnitrophota > Gorgyraeia > Zapsychrales > Fredricksoniimonadaceae > JACQQW01. The sequence goes on from CAZNDZ010000001.1 coordinate 1,002,687, forward strand.
GCAAAACAAGCGACATCACGTAAAAAGATTTTAGAAAAATTAACGTTAGAAGAAATAAAACCATCGTCGCGTAAATACCCCTTTATTAATTTTAAGCCAGAGCGTGAAGCGGGTAATGATGTTTTGCATATTGATAATTTGACCAAGAGTGTTGGTGGGCAATTGATGTTTAAGAATTTTTCGTTGCACGTGAATAAAGGCGATAAGATTGCCTTTGTCGGACCCAATGACTTGGTTAAGACGGTGCTATTTAATATTTTGATGGGCGAAGACAAGGCCGATAGCGGTAGTTTCAAATGGGGTGTAAGCACAACCCAAGCCTATTTTCCAAAAGATAATAAAAAGTTCTTTGATGTCGATTTAAATATCATTGATTGGCTTAGACAATATTCTGTTGAGACCGATGAAAACTTTGTCCGTGGTTTCCTGGGACGCATGTTATTTACCGGTGAAGAAAGTTTAAAGAATGTGCGTGTATTATCCGGTGGCGAGAAAGTCCGTTGCATGTTATCCCGCATGATGTTAACTGGTGCAAACGCGATCATCTTGGATGAACCTACCAACCATTTGGACTTGGAATCAATCACGTCGCTCAACAAAGGTTTCGAAGTTTTCCCAGGAACAATCCTATTTTCATCGCATGACCATCAATTGGTACAAACAGCAGCAAACCGCATCGTCGAGTTAACACCAAACGGCATGATAGATCGTATGGGCATGCCGTATGATGAATATTTAGAAGATCCAAAGCTCAAAGAATTAAGAAGTCATTTGTACGATGGTATGGCAGTAAAATAATTTGGACGGAGAGGTGGCCGAGTGGTTGAAGGCGCACGCCTGGAAAGCGTGTGGACGTGAAAGCGTCTCGAGAGTTCGAATCTCTCCTTCTCCGCCAGATTTTTCTCTAAGCGTTAGTTCACCAACCTGAAGGAGGGGAACTAACGCAATACTAGAGAAAAATCAAGGATGCCTGTGAGCCAACAGGCGAGTAGGCGCCGCCAGTCCCCGCACAGAGCATGGACAGACGAGTCGGCGCCGCCAGCCACGGATTAAGTCCCGCGCAAATACATTCATCATTTTTCCCTCTTAATAAATCATCTCCAATTCTTTTACACACATCTATACTTTCTTAAAAAGTTAGTTATAGTAATAAATGGTATGGTTTTCATAAGATCAAAGATTTTAAGAAATAATAGAAAATTATGACAAAACATTTTTGGCCCAAGCGATTTATGACTTGGCGGGATTTGATTATTACACCCGCAATTGAAGGGCTACTTTTTTTTATTTCTATCAAAGCTGGGCTTTATACCTATCGACAACGTCCTGATTTGTTTTTGGCTTTTATTGTTTCGTATGCAACGTTAATTTTCGGGACTGTCGTGGTATTGATAATTCTTCGCAGAATCGCTCCCGTGCGTGAAGGAAAATTTTCTCGTGAAGAGGAGCCGGGACGATTTTATGTTTGGAAACTGCATCAGTTTCTATCGCTGATTAATCTGTACATTCACTATCAAAATAGTCTCTTACCGCCGCCAATTCGAAAATTTTTTAGCCGTCTTTTGGGAGCTAAAATGGGAAAAGGTTTGATTTCCATTGGTGGGCTGATGATAGATCCTTACCTTATTGAAGTTCAAGAAAATGCCATGATAGGGCGTGATGTTCTGATTTTGCCTTCAATATTAGATCAAAAAGAGCTCACGTTACGCCGCATTGTAGTTAAATCCGGGGCTGTTATAGGAGCGCGGTCCGTGCTTTTGCCAGGGGTCACGGTAGGAAAAAGTGCAATGGTAAAAGCAATGTCGTTAGTACCTGAGGGAACTGTCATTGGAGATTACGAAATTTGGGGAGGCATTCCAGCCCAAAAGATGGGTGAAATTCCAAGACCAGAAACTCCTGCAGAGCCAAGATTTGGGGCATGGCGGGACATGGTGATTAGTCCTTTGGTTGAACTGTTTTTATTAACGCTTTCAGGCTGGGGAGCATGGTGTGTGGTTAGTAAGTACGGTGGAGGACTTTTTGTAGCCATGCTTGCAGGGTATATATTCTTGGTAGCATCGACGATCATTTTTATTCGGATTTTGCAGGCAATTTATCCTTTTCGATCAGGAACCTTTTCTTTTGAAAAGCAACCTGAAGTTTGTTATTTATGGAATTTAAAAGAATTCTTATGCATTATGAATCTCTTTATCCATTACCAAAATGGTCTTGTACCGTCTTCACTACAAAAGTTGTTTATGTGGCTTTTAGGAATGCCCTGGAAAACAAGAAACGGCTTACTCTCAGCGAGTGGGGTCATTACTGATCCGAGTCTTGTTGAATTAGAAGAGGGAGTTATTCTTCATCATGACGCTTTTCTTTTACCTCATGCGGTAGCAGTAGATTCCTTGGTGTTAAAAAAAATTAGCATTAAACGCGGCGCTTTAATTGGTGCCCGTGCTATGATCATGCCTGGAGTGACGGTGGGTGAATACGCCCAGGTGTTACCGATGTCATTGGTTACGATGGACAAAACGATTCCTTCTTACGAAATATGGGGCGGAGTTCCTGCCCGCAAAGTGGGAGAAGTTCCTCGGATGTCCAGAGAAGTCGAAGGATCCTATAGTACAACAAATATTTGGGATCGGGTGATAACAATCGGCGTCGAAATCTTTTTAGGATTTCTGGCATGGCAGGGTATGAAGATTGTGGAAAAATTTCTTACTCTTGACCTCTTTGGAAAAATATTAGTTCTTTATCTTCTTTTTAGTTTGGCAACTATTGTTGTACTGATGTTTATTCGAACCATTTTTCCTTTTTGGCAAGGAGTTTATCGACAAAAGGAATATCCTGCTATTTTTACAATATGGCGTTTGCACGCCTTCTTGTGTATAACCAACTTGTTTTTGTTTTATCAAAATGGGCTTTTGCCGCCTCCCTTGCGGAAATTTTTCATTATGCTCCTTGGAGCTCGGGTTAGGTTAAACGATGTGTTATCTATCGGAGGCATCGTCGCAGATCCTTATTTCTTCTCGATTGACGACAATGCTATGATCTTAACCGATGTTTTGATTATGCCGGTTTGCATAGGTCAAGGTGAAATCCGATTGAAGAAAATTGAGTTACGAGAAAGAGCTATTGTTTGTGAACGCGTTATACTCATGCCAGGGGTCAGGGTAGGGGAAGGGGCATATGTTATGCCAATGTCCTGGGTCCAGGAAGATACCAAAATTGGCCCTGGCGAAATTTGGGCAGGAATTCCCGCCCAAAAGGTTGGTATGGTTAATGAAAGCTAGTTATATAATTCATGACTCGAAAAAAACGCATATTATTTATTGGTGAAGGTGGCAGTCTGGCGCATATTGTGAGGCCTTTGGTTTTGGCTAAGCTTTTGGATCCAGAGCGGTTTGAAATTTCTTTTGCCTGCGCCCTGTGGTATAAATGGTTGCTAGATCATAGTGGCTTTCAATATTTTCCTTTGCCAACAATGACGCGAGATGACTTTCGTGATCATTTGAGTGCAGGACAGCCGCTCTATAATCGTGCGACATTAGAAGAGTATGTTGCGGCAGAATTAGATTTATTTAAAAAACTTTCGCCGGACTTAATTGTTGGTGATTTTCGAATTTCTCTTGGGGTATCAACCCAGTTAACCAAAATACCATACGCGGCTATTTCGAATGCGTTTTGGAGTCCTAATTCGACGTTAAAGAAGATTGTACCAGATTTAGGTTTTCTGAAATTTACAGGCAGAGAACTTGGACAACTTATTTTTGATCTGGCATATCCAATTGCAGCAACAACAACTCATAGCCATGGTTTTAATGCGGTACGCAAATCATATGGGCTTGAACCCTTTAAAAGGCTGGAAGAAATATATACATTCGCGGATTGGACGCTATATACCGATATCCCAAGTTTGGCTCCAACTAAGGTTTTAGGAGAAGGCGAGCAGTACATGGGGCCGATCTTGGATATGCCTCAAATTGAGCAGCCGACATGGTGGCAACAGTGGCCTAAAGACAAACCCATTGTTTATGTTGGTTTAGGATCAACTGGAAATATTACGCTCATGGAGAATATCATTGAAGCGTTATCGCAAATGGACGTAACTGTTTTATTAGCCACGGCGCAGCGGGTGAATCGCAAAGAATGGCCCAGTAATTTTTTTGTAGCTCCTTATATCTCAGGGCTTGAAGCATCAGCACAATCACAACTTATTTTATATAACGGTGGCTCAGGGAGTGTTTATCAGGCTTTGTCCTGTGGGCGTCCTGTTTTAGGCTTTCCGACGAATATGGACCAATTTTTATGTATGTCCTTGATTGAAACAAAAATGGCTGGTAAGAAAATTATTGGCACTTCAGCCAATGTGAATAACATTAAAGCCAATGTTGCAGAAATTTTATCTAATCCAGGGTATAGTCAAGGTGCGCAAGCTTTAGCGCAGGAAATAAAGCAATATAAAGTGGAAGAAAATTTCCCCAAGTTTATTGATGCTTGGGATAAAGGCATTCTCAAACGGAGATCCTAATATGGATGAAAATATAATATCAACAGAGTGGGATTATATCATTGTCGGTACAGGCATGGGCGGCGCAACAATTGGCTATGCTTTGGCAAAAGCAGGAAAGAAGGTTTTGTTTTTAGAAAAGGGGCAGGACTATCAAAATAATCCCAAAGCTTTAAAAGGAAATTTTTTAGAAGAGTTTATTTCAAAAGAAGATGTTCAAGGTACTGCGGGTGATTATTGTAATGCTGGTCGGGCAAATATGGAAATCTGGGATGCTGCCAATGGCAAAACCTTAAAACCTCTCTTGGGTTCTGGTAGCGGTGGATCAACGGCACTTTTTGGGATGGTCATGGAGCGACTATGGCCCCAAGATTTTGAACCAAAAAAATATCATCCCAATGCGGACAAGGACTGTTCGCTTCCAGAACGGTGGCCTATTACCTTTGCAGAGATAGAGCCATATTATCGTCAAGCAGAATGGTTGTATGGCGTGACCAGTACATGGCCAGATCCAATGCGCGCAGATCAAACTTTTAGTTATAGGCCTGGGCCAGAACCAATGCCTAAAACATTACGTTTAATGAATGCCCTCAAGAAGCGCGGTTATCATCCATATTTATCGCCCTTGGCGTTGGATTGGGTTCCTGATTGTAAGTTCTGTCAAAGCTACTTATGTGAAAAAAATTGTAAGAATGACGCGGCAAAGATTTGCCTTAACCCTTCACAAAAGAAATTTGGAGCTACGTTATTAACAAATTGTGAGGTCTTGCGTTTAGATGCGGATGAGCATCGTGTTCGCTCTGTGCAAGCGCGTTATCAAGGCAAGGAAATTACATTAAAGGGGCGGTATGTGATTTTAGCGACGGGTGCGCTATCAACGCCGCTGTTGTTATTGCAGTCGAGCTCCAATATTTGGCCCAATGGTTTAGCCAATCGCTCCGGTCTTGTTGGGAAAAATCTGATGCGTCATTACATTGATATTTTGGCATTGTTCTCGCGTACGCCATTCCCAAAAAACTCGACACTTAAGGAGATCGCTTTAAGTGATTTTTATTGTGTTAAAGGGGAAAAGTTTGGCATCATAGGATCTTTTGGACATATGCCACCTACAATGATGGTCTTAAATGATATAGAAAATGATATGCGAAGTCATGGTTCTAAATTTGCATCGCTTTTTCATGCCATGCGTCCTCTAACGGGTTGGTTCTTATCTAGATTATTAGATCAGGCGGGTTATGCATCTTTGATATTAGAAGATCTTCCTTATCCGGATAATACCGTATCGTTGCGTAAAGACGGGAATGGCTCACAAATGGCTGTCAATTATCGCATTCGTCCATCGGAATGGGAACGCATTAAGCGTTTTCGCACCATGGCCCAGAAAGCATTTGCACCAAATCCGATGATGCTAATGCCTCAGGCTGATAACTTAAAGTTTTTAGCGCATGCTTGTGGAACGTGTCGTTTTGGAGATGATCCTGCTTCGAATGTTCTAAATAAATTTAATCGCACGCATGATGTAGAAAATTTATATATTATTGATGCATCATTTTTCCCCTCAAGTGGTGGATCAAATCCAGGGTTGACCATTGCCGCCAATGCCTTGCGAGTGGCGGATCATTTGATTGCTAAGGATGTTTAATGAGTGTTGTGCGCAGACAACTTGATGTAACACAATTAAAAGGGGATTGGGCTTTAGTTACCGGAGCTTCAGCTGGTATAGGTAAGGAATTCTGTATTCAACTGGCTCAACATGGCATGAATGTTATCATGGTGGCCAGACGTCAACATCTTTTAGATGCCTTGGCACATCAGCTTGAAGATGATTTTAAGATCAGATGTTTGCCCATTGCATTAAGTTTAGATGACCCTCAATCAATTACGAAGATTAGAAAAGTTGTTAATGCTGAAAAAATCAAGATCCGATTGCTCGTTAATAATGCTGGTATAAATTATTATGGACGATTTGAATCGATGGATGCTGGACAGAATATTCAAATGATGTATTTGAATATAGTTGCTGTCTCATTATTGTGTAGAGAATTTTTAAATGATCTTAAGGATTTTCCGACGAGTGCTATAGTCAATATTTCATCTCAAGCTGCTCTTAATCCAATTCCAGGGGCAGCCTTATATGCAGCGACCAAAGCATTTGTGCATAGTTTGAGTTTGTCTTTGTATGAAGAACTTAAACGTACAAGTGTCATCGTGCAAACGGTAATTCCATGTCCTACAGAAACGGAATCTTCACGCAGCACAGATGTAAGATTTGGGAAGATAAAGGGCTGGCGAAGTGTAACAGAAGTTGTTAAGATTTCATTAGATCATTTAAAAATAGATGAGCCTGTTACCGCAATTGCCGAAAATCTTTTTATACAAAAACTTTTTGTCAATTTAATGTCAGAGAAAGTAGTTTTAGCCAAAATGGGCTCAATCTTTTTAGACAGAAATGTATTTAATAAAGATAAGGAGATGGAATGAAAGGTATTATCTTAGCGGGAGGCAGGGCAACAAGGCTTTATCCAATTACCAAAGGGGTCTGCAAACAGCTTTTGCCAATTTACGATAAGCCGATGGTTTATTATCCGTTGTCAGTACTCATGCTTGCTGGCATTAAAGATATTCTGATCATATCCACGCCTGATGATTTACCTAAGTTTGAAAATCTTTTTGGGGATGGAAAGTGGCTCGGGGTAAAGATTTCTTATGCCGTTCAGCATCAACCAAAAGGTATTGCGCAGGCCTTTCTCGTGGCTGAGGAATTCATTGATAATAAACCAGTGTGTTTGGTTTTGGGTGATAATATCTTTTACGGCGGCAATTTACCAAAATATCTAAAGCAAGCAGTGAGCATTAAACAAGGCGCCACTGTCTTTGGTTATAATGTCACCGATCCACAGCGCTATGGTGTGGTCTCATTTAATAAGAATATGAAAGCAGAATCTATCGTTGAAAAACCAGTAAATCCTAAATCTAGTTGGGCAGTGACGGGGTTATATTTTTATGATAATCAAGTCGTTAAGATTGCCAAAGCATTAAAGCCGTCTGCACGAGGTGAGTTAGAAATTACGGATGTCAATAAAGTGTATTTGGCTAAAAAGAAATTAAATGTGCAATTGATGGGGCGTGGGTACGCGTGGCTCGATACTGGTACATATCAATCATTAATTGATGCGTCGGTGTTTATTAAAACTATAGAAGAACGTCAGAATTTGAAGATCGGTTGTATTGAAGAAATTGCGTATAAACAAGGTTGGATCAATAAGTCCCAATTATTAGCCTTAGCCAAAGGAATTCCGACAAGCTATGGTGAATATCTAAAAAGGATTGCGATAAATGAATAAAGATATCTTAATTATAGGTGATGGTTATATCGGTCGTAAATTATCAAAGGCGCTTAATGCACGCTTATCGGCCAAACGTGTTCGTTTTTATGAAGACGTTGAAGGATTGGTTAAGAAATATCGTCCTAAGATTTTGATCAATACAATCGGCCATGTGGGTAAATCTAACGTTGATGATTGCGAAAAGGCAGTGGATAAGACCCTTAATGCAAATACCTTTGTGCCTATTCTCATGGCGGAAGTGGCTTTGCGTTACAATATTAAGTTAGTCCATATTAGCAGTGGATGTATCTATCATTACAAATATGGCCATCAGAAACCTATTCTAGAAAGTCGCAATCCAGATTATTACGATTTATTTTATAGCCGTACAAAAATTTATACAGAAGATGCGTTACTGCGTTTGTCACGCAAAAAAAACATGGTTAATATTTTGATCGTGCGCATTCGCGTGCCTTTAGACAATGTGCCAAATCCCAAGAACTTACTGACCAAGTTAATCAAGTATGGTAAGGTGATTGATGCGCCTAATTCAGTGACGTATATTCCAGATTTTATTGAGGCTCTAAAGCATTTGATTCGCAAAGACGCTAAGGGTTTATATAATGTTATGGCGGATGGGGCTTTGTATTATCCAGACTTGATGAAGCTTTATCAAAAATATGATCCTAAGTTCAAATTCGAGATCATCAAGCTTAAGAATTTGTCATTAAAACGTACCAGTCTAATCATGTCGACGACAAAATTACAAAAAAGTGGTTTTAAAGTAAGACCTATCAAGGAGATAATAAAAGAATGCGTGGAAAATTACACACAATCCTCGTAACGGGGGCAGCAGGTTTTATTGGTAGTGAATTTGTTAGGCAGAAAGTTAAAGACGCAAATGTTAAAATCATTGCGGTTGATAAGCTAACCTATGCGGGTGATGTTAAGCGATTTGCAGAGGTCAAAAATAAATTTAAATTCTATAAAGCTGATATTTCTAATCGTGTTCAATTGGAGCGTGTTTTTAAAGCCCATCGTCCTGATACCATTATCCATTTTGCCGCTGAAACGCACGTTGATAGAAGCATCCGTGATGTCTGGCCGTTTATATCAACGAACGTAAATGGCACACAAAATTTGATTGATTTGGTTCGAAAATATAAAACCCCCAAAATGGTGCATATTTCAACCGATGAGGTTTATGGTGATAGCCATAAAGGATGGTTTAAAGAAACCGATCAAATTAAAGCTAACAATCCATATTCTGCAACGAAAGCCGCCGCTGAACATTTGATTAGAGCTGCGATACGCACATATCAATTTCCAGCCATCATTATACGCCCGTCGAATAATTATGGGTATTGGCAATATCCTGAGAAATTAATCCCCGTGGTCATTTTAAAGGCTTTGAATAATGAACGGGTTCCAGTTTATGGGAAGGGTAAGCAGGTTAGAGAATGGCTTCATGTTAGCGATTGCGCTAGAGCTGTGGATACGATTTATAAAAAAGGTAAAATTGGAGAGACCTACAATATAGGTACGTATTATGAACAAGAAAATATTAAGACCGTTGAAATGATTTTAAAACGTATGAATAAACCAAAGAGTTTAATTCAGTTTGTTCCAGATCGTCTAGGTCATGATTTCCGCTATTCTGTCGATTGTTCGAAACTTGAAAAGTTGGGTTGGAAGCCAAAGGTTGATTTCACATCTGGTCTTGATCATACCGTGACGTGGTTTTTAGATAACTTGCCATGGGTTGAACAAAAACGAAAAGTGATTAAATCGTTTTGGGACAAGGTTTATAAAATGAAATAGCCTTGTTTGGTAATAAAAATGATTAATAACATGCTATTTATGATATAGTACCCATTCGTTGTTTTTTGGTATTTTACTTTAGGAAATACAAATTTCACTAATGGCTAATGCTGTTAGGGTTTTTTTATCGCAAAGGATTGTAATGCCGATTGTTAAGGACGATAAGAGCTTAGAGCGTGTCGCGGGTGAGGTGGCTTTTCAGCGGGGGATGAGTTATTACCGAAAAGGTGCGGTTAAGACCGTTGCACGTAAGGGTAATTATTTAGAAGGTTTGGTCCAAGGATCAGATACCGATCCGTTTCATGTGCGGATTTTGATCAAGGGCTTAGATAATTTTCGTTTAGCAGAATGCACGTGTCCCTTCAAATTGGGAAGCATGTGCAAGCATGCCGTTGCTGTTTTGTTGCATTGGAATCATTATGTGGCGATCAACCATACCGTTGATTTAAGCAAAATGATTTTCTTAGACGAGAAGCAGCTGCGTTTAAATGCGCAGCAGAAACCAGTGGTTAAGGCAGTTACCGAATCGTCGACAAAATCAGAAGCAAAGCCTAAGCCAAAGAGGCCAAGTTATCTTCTACCTGCTTATGAATATAGGTCCCCACAAAAGCCGCGTATCCAAATTGCCTTTGCCTTAAATGGCTTCAATGGTAATGGCTTAAGAAGCATACCGTTTAAAATCTTTATCATTCACAGCGACATAAAACTTTCCGTCACAAATTTACGTGTCTTAATCAATCAAAATAATGCGCGGGATTCAAAACAATTTAAGTTTTCAACGTTAAGCGCGTCTCAGCAACATGTCTTGCATTTGCTCAATGAGTTTTCCGTCATGGATGGAAGTCGAGACAATGGTTTTGCAGTGCCGCAATTTAAAATGAAGCGCATGCAATGGGCCATCTGTTTAGGCGTTATGGCCAAGTGTGAAGATCTTGAATTTGTCGATATTAAAACCAATCAAGCCATAACTGTAAATGCACTAGACAAGTTAATACTGAGCATCCATATCCGTCAGATGGAGCAAGGGCAATGGGGCGTTACGGCAACATTCAAAGATCCTAATAATGCTACGCGTGATTTTAGTCATGTGCATATTCAAGAAGGTCAGCCGGTATGGTTATATGATGAGGCCATTCCAAGTTTTCAAATGATGCATGAGTCGATAAGTCATGCATTTTTAGTCGATTTTCTTAATAATGAACGCGTCCTTGATTTACCTCAAATCCCATATTTTATGACCAGTGTCCTTGATTCATTACGATCATCGTGTGAGATCATAGGAGATGTCGACGCAATTCAAAAAGCCACCTTTATCAAGCCAACATTAAAGTCTCGTTTAGATTTAAACTATGTGAAGAATGCAGTCCGCGCTAAGTTGTCATTTATTTATGATAACGGCACGGCATATGCCTATGAAGGGGATATGAGTTTAGAGCGCTATGCCATGGTGGGAGATGATAAAGCCATGCAATGGGTTGTGCGTGATCTCGATGAGGAAAATGCCAAGGTGTCTTTTCTTCTCAAAGATTGTGGTTTTGAATGGGGTAAGAATTCTAAAACCTTTTCATTAACAGGTTCTGATGAGATCCTAGGATTTGTTTATCAAAAGTTGCCAATGTTGCGACGATCCATGGAAGTTCATTGTTCTAAAGATTTTGAAGCAAAATTATTAAACAACAATTTCTTTGAGCCTGTGGTACGACTGACAGGAAGTGGTATTGACTGGTTTGAGTTTGATGCGGTTTACAAAGTTAAAGGTTTAGATGAAACCATCACGCACGAGAAAATAAAGCGGTTAATCGCAGAAGGGCAGAACTTTATTCGATTAAAGAAGGGTGAGATTTTACCCATCCCGCTTGAATTTTACGAACGCATTGAGCAGTTAAACGAAGAGTTAGACACTAAGAAGATCCATTTATCCCAAATCCCATTTGTGATGGATGAGTTAAAGCGCCAAGGTTTAACTTCAGACGTTGATCAAAATTTATCCACGTTATATCGAGATTTGAAAAACTTTCAATCCATCGAGCCGGCAACCGTCCCTGATTCAGTTAAGGAAGTCCTGCGTGATTATCAACATAAGGGTGTGGATTGGTTATCGTTTTTAAAGCGTTTTAAGTTTGGTGGTATTCTGGCTGATGAAATGGGTCTTGGTAAAACGTTGCAGGCATTGACCATGGTTCAGTTGGAAATAGAAGCAGGAAATGCCATGCCATCCTTAGTCGTGTGCCCAACAACGTTAGTTTGGAATTGGCATGAAGAAATAAAGAAGTTCTTACCTAATGCCCGCGTATTAATTCTAAATGGAAATCATCGTCGTGATTTATTTGATCAAATCAAAGATGCGCATGTGGTCATCACATCATATCCATTATTGCGTCGTGATATTGAGCTTTATAAGAAATTTTCTTTTAATTATGTCATTTTAGACGAAGCTCAAAATATTAAGAATCGTCATACACAAAATGCACAAGTAGCCAAGTCATTAAAAGCCACGTATCGTCTTGCCATGACGGGTACGCCCATTGAGAACAGCATCATGGATTTGTGGTCGATCTTTGATTTCTTAATGCCTGGCTTTTTAGGTAATGCGAATAACTTCAAGAAGCGTTATGAAATACCTATCACTAAGTTTCAAGATAAAGATCAGTTAACCAAACTTTCAAGCCGTATCTTGCCGTTTGTCTTAAGACGTCTTAAGAAAGACGTTATTAAAGATTTGCCGGATAAGATCGAACAGATTTCATATTGTGAGTTGGAACCAACACAGGCTAAGATTTATACGAAGATGATTGAGTCGGCACGTGACATTGCAACCAAGAGCGTGGCCACCCAAGGTTTTGAAAAAAGCCGTATGGTGATCTTAACGTTGATCTTGCGGCTACGCCAAATTTGTTGTCACCCCATCATCGCACAAGTCGATCTTGGGCATCGCAATGTTTCAGGTAAGATGGAATTGCTTAAAGAGACATTAGCAGAGTTATTATCTGGTGGGCACAAGGTTTTGATCTTTAGCCAATTTGTTTCGATGCTTAACTTTATGGAAGATTATTTGAAACGTGAAGATATTGCCTATGCATATCTTGATGGGTCGAGCAAAGACCGTCAAGGCGAGGTCGAGCGTTTTAATCAAGATCCTAACCTAAAAGTTTTCTTATTAAGTTTAAAAGTAGGTGGTGTAGGTTTAAATTTAACGTCTGCAGATACGGTCATCATCTACGAACCATGGTGGAATCCCGCTGTTGAAAACCAAGCCATCGACCGTGTTCACCGCATCGGCCAAAATAATTCTGTCTTAGCCTATCGTTTAATCACCAAAGGCACCATCGAAGAAAAAATGCTAGAACTCCAAAACCGCAAACGCTTTCTCATGGATTCTCTAGTTTTATCTGAAGACAGCATCGGCAAAAAGCTTGATTGGGAAGATATTAAGTTCCTGTTGGATATGAAATAGTTGACTTTGCCTTACAAATATGCAAAATGTTTTAAAGAAGCCCTTCGTCCGTTTTACTCCTGCCGCTTCTGAAGTTAATTAATCGTTATAGTCTAAAACCTATCAGGAGGGCTTCCATGCTACCTAAAAGCTACGGCGTTTTTCTATCTGATTTAAAAAAACGTATTGTACAAGAGCGTTTAAAAGTCGTTTTGTCCACCAATGCTGCATTAGTAATGATGTATTGGGATATAGGTCAAGCAATCTTAAATAAACAAAAAGAAGAAGGTTGGGGCACAAAAGTCATTGATAGATTGTCGTTAGACTTAAGTAAGTCTTTTCCTGACATGAGTGGTTTCTCACCAAGAAATTTGAAATATATGCGTGCGTTTGCTGAAGCGTGGAAAAATAGATCAATTGTGCAGCGGGCCGTTGCACAATTGCCTTGGAGGAGTAATATTGCATTATTAGATAAGTTAGAAACAATTCAAACAAGGTTATGGTATGCACAAAAAACAATTGAGTGTGGATGGAGTAAAGATATTTTATGTGTTCAGATTGAAAATCAATTACATTTACGACATGGGAATATAACACATAATTTTGTAGAATCTTTGCCACCAACAGAATCTGATATGGCTCAACAGATATTTAAAGATCCATATCTCTTTGATTTCTTAGGAACAGGTGATCCAAGAAGAGAAGCTGAATTAGAACAAGGCTTAATGGATCATATACAGAAGTTTCTTTTAGAGTTAGGGGCTGGTTTTGCCTTTGTTGGTCGTCAAGTTCGTCTTGAATTAGGTGGTGATGAGTTCTTTATTGATTTGTTATTTTATCATCTAAAACTTCGTTGTTACGTTGTTATTGAGTTAAAAGCTGTGGCATTTGATTCTGGGCATATTGGTCAATTAAATATGTATTTAAACGTAGTTGATGATATATTCCGTCATCCAGATGATAAGCCAACTATAGGTCTGCTTTTAGTTAAACATAAGAATAAGATGGTTGCTGAATATGCATTGCGTGGATTTAAAAAGCCGATTGGCGTTGCTCAATGGGAAACAGAGATAACACGTTCATTGCCAAAGAAACTTAAAACAAGTTTGCCAACCATTGAAGAGCTTGAAACAGAATTGAGTAAAGATGTATCCAGTAAGGGTAAATGATGGTAAGATTTCTGCATCAAAAATTTATTTAAGGAAATAAAATGTCACAAATTCTCGAACACAAACTAGATATTTTAAAATCGGTTTTTGGTTATCAATCGTTTCGGCCGTTGCAGGAGGCGTGTATTGATGCGGTTTTAAATAAGCAGGATACATTGTTGCTCATGCCAACGGGTGGGGGTAAGTCGATTTGTTATCAGATTCCTGCGTTGATGTTTGATGGGTTGACTGTTGTTATCTCGCCGCTGATTTCGCTCATGAAGGATCAGGTGAGCCAATTAAAAGCGTTGGGTGTTGAGGCGGAGTTATTAAATAGTTCATTGACGTGGGAAGAATATGCGTATAACAAAGATCGTATTGTATCTGGTGTAACCAAGCTGTTGTTCTGCGCGCCTGAGACATTATTTAAAGAAGAGATTTTAGATATGCTCGGGTCCTTAAAGATTGATTGTATCACGATCGATGAAGCACATTGTATTTCGGAGTGGGGGCATGATTTTAGGCCAGAATATCGTCGGATAAAAGATATACGCCATTTATTTCCGGATGCAGTCTATTTAGCAGTGACCGCAACAGCTACACCTCAAGTGCGCCAAGACATCATTGTAAATTTAAACCTTAAGAAACCCTTACAACTGGTTGCTAGTTTTAACCGTGATAATTTATTCTATGAGGTAACCCCGCGTAATCGTGGCACGGATCAAGTGGTGGAATTCTTAGAGAGATTTCGTGGCTTAAGCGGCATCATTTATTGTTTTTCGCGCAAGCAAGTCGACCAATTAACCAAGGATTTAAAACATTTTGGATTCAAAGCATTGCCGTATCATGCAGGTTTAAGCGACGACGTGCGTCATAAAAATCAAGAAGCGTTTATCCGCGACGATGTGCCCATCATGGTTGCAACCATTGCCTTTGGGATGGGGATTAACAAGCCAAACGTTCGTTTTGTCATTCATCATGATTTGCCCAAAAATATTGAGTCTTATTATCAAGAGACGGGTCGTGCAGGGCGCGATGGTTTGCCGTCGCATTGTTTGTTGTTATTTTCTGCAGGTGATGGTGCGAAAATCCGTTATTTTATTGATCAAAAACCAGACATCGCCCAGAAACGCGTCGCGACCAATCATTTAAACACCATGATGGCCTATGCCCAAGCACACACATGCCGACGCATCCCATTGATCACATATTTCGGGGAAGACTACAAAATAGAAAATTGCGGGCAATGCGATAATTGTGTCAACGGTCATGCAGCGCCTGAGAATATTACGGTTGAAGCCATCAAATTTTTGCAATGTGTAAGCGAGACGGAAGAACGCTTTGGCGCGGTTTATGTCATTAACATTTTACGTGGTAGTCAGATTGAGAAAGTTTTGCAAAACAATCATGATACCTGTGCGACCTTTGGTGCAGGCAAGCATTTAACTGTCTTGCAATGGCAACATTTGGTGTCACAATTCTTAGCTCAAGATTTGATTAGTAAGAGTGAGGATTATGGTGTCATTAGTCTTAATCAAAACGCTTATGAGGTTCTAAGCGGCAGGCGTTTGGTTTCAGGGTATCATTTAGAAGAAGCTAAAAGTTCTAAGAAGACAACCCGACGTGTGGAAGGCCTTGGTGATACTGACCCCGAAGCCGCTTTATTTGAACGTTTGCGCGTTTTACGTAAACGATTAGCCGATGAAAAAAGTGTACCGCCCTACATTATTTTTTCTGATAAGACCTTACTTGATATGTGCAAACGCAAACCTAAAACCAAGGCACAATTTGCGCAAGTTTATGGGGTGGGGGATCAAAAGTTACAAATGTATTGCGATGTTTTTATTTCTGCAATAGGATAATTTTAATTATGCGTCAATTTGTCTGCACCTTAACTCTGCTCTTATTCTTTATTTGGATTCTTCCTTTAGGGTTTTTTATTAAGCCTTCTCAGGAAAAACAGGTTTGTGGTGGTCAACGCGCTATCTGTTTGTGTCATGTTGCTACAGCAAAACCACAAGATAGGCCATTGGAAGGTGTTTCTTTAAAAGGTAGTACGGATCATAATGCGAAGAGATCTCCTGCAAATGGGGGCATTAATTATTTTACTCTTGCTCAATCAATTAGTTTAAAGGGTGTTATTTTAACTTCGCATGTAGAAAGTAATCTTCTCTGCTACAAAAGTCCTTATCTAGTTAAGCTTGATCACGTCCCAAAAGTCTAATTTTTTCTTCATAGTTTAGATATCTGATGAATAAGTAGTTTTTATGCTTATTTCATTTCGTCCTATTTTTAGTCATTCTGAGTCAAAATTCAAGGATGTATAGAAAGAGGTGAATCATGGTAGGTGCGAAAATAGTCTTGGTGAGTGGCATATTGATGGCGGGAGCTGTTCCACTTCAACAGACTTATATAAATACAAAATTTAATGAAAGAATTCCATTTGTTTCTAAAGGTAGTCATATAAAAGAAGAAGTAGTTTTTAATAATGGAAATTTAAAGATATTTAGAACATTCGATGAAAACGGTAAGCAAATATTAAATCAAGATGATGGGAATGAATGTGTGGATTTATAATAAATCATTTAAATAACGGGAGAAACTACAATGAATGAATTTAATGCTATTGTAATGACAACTCTTTTATTATGCCCTGTACATGCAGAAACAAATCGCCCAGCGCTTAATCAAGTACAAAAAGGGAGCAATGCAAACGATTTGGTTCAGATAGAACAGCAGGATAAAGGCGGTAAGTTAAACGGTTATATTCGCGAGTATTACCCAAATGGTAATTTAGCATTTGTGCAACAGATGAAAAATGGAAAAATTAATGGTGAAGTTAAGTCTTATTATGAATCAGGAAGTATTAAGGGAGCTGTTCGTTATATCAATAATTTACAAGAAGGTATATCTAGAGAATATTTTAAGAATGGCGCAATCAAGGAAGAGGTTGTTTATCTTGATGGGCAGATGATGAGTTTAAAGAAGTTTGATGAGCAGGGAAAGCTTGTGTTTAATCAAATAGGGAAGTTTGATTTTGGATGCGCTGTTAATAGTAATAATGAATAGTCTAAGAATTTTACTCTTGCTATATATGGTCTTTTTCTTTGGTCTTCAACGTGGAATGGCGGAGACTCACATTGAAGACCAAGGAAGAAAGGTTTATTTGACCTATGGATGTGCTTTATGCCATGGAAAGAATGGTGATGGTCGTGGGATAAATGCTAGAAACTTTGATCCAGAGCCGACTGATTTCCGAGATCCTAAATATTATCGTCATGGTAGCAATAAAGAAAGCATTCGTCGATCTATAAAGTATGGGATACAGGAACAGGCAAGTGTGATGCCCGCATTTGAGCATCTTACGAAAGAAGAGCTGGATGAATTAACGGCTTTTATTTTCTCGATGCAAATTAAAAATTAATATAAAGGGGATAATATGAAAATATTAAAGGCATTTCTAGCAATTATATTTGTATTAAGTGTGGGGGTGGTAGCTGCCCACGAGGAACATAAAGATACGGTGCTAGAGGATGAATCTATTGTGGTTTTTAATGCTTGGGTAAGGATGATGCCATCATCGCAGAAGATAACTGCGGCTTATATGGTTATTGAGAATAATCTGGATCATGAAATTATTTTAGAATCAGCTACATCAGCAAATGCGGAAGTTGTAGAGATCCATCAAATGACAACAGAAAATGGCCAAATGGTAATGAATATGGTAAATGCGCTCTCAATACCAGCTAAGGGTGAAGTTGTTTTAAGTGAAGGGGGTTATCATTTAATGTTGATTAATTTAAAGAAAGCAACGAAGGTGGATGATTTGATACCTATAACGCTTCATATTAAAGGACAAGATGATGTTATGATAAATGCAAAAGTCAGCGATAAGATGCCATTTAATGAAAAATTTTGTTCTTGTTGTTCTATGCCAAAGAAAAGTAAATAACGATGTATAAAAAGTTATTAATAATCTTGGTTTGCATTGCTACTTCGGTCGGATGTGGACAATCCGAGAATAATGAGAAGCTAAATTTTAGCTATTTGAATCCAAGTAGAGATTTTACCTTGGTCAATCAAGAAGGTCATCCTTTTCAATTAAAAGATCATCGCAATAAAGTGGTTTTATTATTCTTTGGATATTTAACATGTCCAGATGTTTGTCCTACAATGTTATCTAAACTAACAAGAGTATATAAACTGCTAAATCAATCCAACATAGGAAATGTTTTAACAGTTTTTGTTTCTGTTGATCCAGAACGAGATACGTCTCCAAAGTTAAAGGAGTATTTGGAGTATTTTGATATTAATGCTGTTGGTTTGACTGGCACCAAACAAGAGATTGATGTTATTGTAGATGCTTACAAAGCAAATTACGAAAAAGTACAAGTTAATTCAGCTGTTGGGTATTTGTATAATCATTCAGATTACTTATATTTAATAAATAAGCAGGGCGAAGTTTGTCATTTATTTCGCAGGGAGGATAGTGTTGATAAGATCGTAGAGATTATTAAAATGTTTAGTAAAAAATAGACAAATATTTTTAACTGATTTTTAATTTCTTTGTGATATATTACCCAACAATATCATGATAAAAAATATTAAAATTTTCCTCATATTTTTGATTTTTGTTCTAGCCGCAGGGTTTACGTTTTATAAAGTTTCTGCATGGCAAAAGCATCAGCAGCAGCTTGATTTAGGGCGGGAATTGCGCAAGGCTATTTCGGCGACCATGCTTGATTTAAGCCAAGCTAAGAGTGGTTCTATTCAAGGTGTTCCGCCAGATGGGCAGTGGCATCATGCGGCGAGTTTTAATACCTATGAGTATGGTCAAATTAGCTATACATTTAAAGATCGTCAGCTGATTCGCCAAGATCCTAAAGGCCAACAAGTCATAGCGAATCATGTGCATGAATTTAATCTACGACGAACCCCCAGTGACCCTATGATTGTTGATGTAAAGGTCGTTTTAAAGGATGGAATTTTAATACCACAAAATTTTAGAGTGCGTTTACGGGAGTAAAATGGATTTTCAAGACGCATGGGGCAAAGCGCTCAAAGAAACAGAAATTATCCGCTCACGGATCATGGGTTTACACACCTTTGATCAAACCCATGTGCCATATGTGTTGCTAAGTGCATCGAGCATAAATCCAGGTGACACTGTTGTGCGCAGTGGTGAGGTCTTGGTCGATCGTCCGTCGCTCATTTTGCCGCCCCATATCCCACAATTTGAAGGTTTTTCATTTGATGATTTAAATGGCGGTGAAGATGCTCTGATTAACTTTTTATTAGTCCGAGGGGTTTCATTACCGTCGTTAAAGTATAACAATAAGACCAATCAGCTAGATGTCTTTGAAGGTAAGGTCGACCAAGCCATTGCTCATTTTGGTAATCGTTTGCAACGTGAAGAAAATACGTCGACAGGTTTGATTGTCGCACCAGAAGATGTATGGCAATTTTCTTTGCTCATTTTTATTTGTTCCCAAATTTCACGCAGTTCGGCATCTGATATTCGCCGCCTACTAGAAGACTTTCGCCGACGCAATGCGTAGATTAATCCCCATATTAACAGTACTATTGTTGTTATTTAATCCTGCCCGATCTTTTGCAAGTCCTGAAATTCACAAATCTGTTTTAGACAATGGTTTAACGGTGCTGGTCACACCCATGCCATCAAGCGAAGTGGTGTCTATTTATATGTATGTCAAAACCGGTGCTGCTACTGAAGGTCGATTTACGGGGGCTGGGATTTCGCATTTTATCGAACACATGCTTTTTAAAGGCACGCAACGCAGAGCAGTTGGTGCCATTGCTAAAGAAGTGAAATCATTGGGGGGTAATATCAATGCCTCAACGGATTTAGATTACACCATATATACGCTTGATTTACCCAAAGATAAATTGAAACAAGGTGTTGATATCATTGCTGATATGTTGCGCAATTCTGTGTTTGATAAAGAAGAAGTTGAAAAGGAACGTAAGGTGATTCACGGAGAGATGCGTCTATACTATGACCGTCCAATCCGTCGATTAAGCGTTGATGTCTTTAAAAATGTTTTTAAACATCATCCGTATCAACATACAACGATCGGCTATGAAAGTTTGTTCGACGGAATTTCTCGCGATGATCTTTATGGCTACTATCAAAGAAACTATATTCCAAACAATATGATTCTATCTTTAGCAGGTGGGTTAGATGCGGATGAAGGACTTAAATTAGCTCAAGAATTTTTTGGTACTTTCAAACCAAAGCCATACCCACAACATAATATTGTTCCTGAGCCTCCACAAATTTCTGAGCGTTATTATGAAGAATATTATGACACACCGCTGTTTTGGTTTTCATTGGCGTTTCAAGGCATGGCATTAAATGATCCTGATGTATATGCCATGGATTTACTGAGCATGGTGCTTGGCGGTGGTCAAGGATCTAGGTTTTATAAAGATATTTATCAGAATAAAAAACTTGTCGCTCAAATCTCTTGCATAAATTATACGCCTCATCATAAAGGGGTCTTTGAGATTGAAGGGACAATGGATAAAGACAACTTAGCTAAAGTGCGCGAATCTGTTTTAGCGATTGTCGATGATGTTAAACGTAGAGGGATTACTACGGAAGAATTAGCAAAGATCAAGGTTAAGGCTAGTGCAAGTTTGATATATGACAATCAAACATCTTCTAGTATTGCGTATAAAGCGGCAACGGATGAGGCCATGACAGGCGATTATCGATTCTCAGAGCATTATGTGGCAATGATAAAGAAAGTCACGAATGACGATATTAAGCGCGTGGCGAATCGGTATTTAAATACGTCCTCACTGAGTGTAACAGTTGTTAAGCCATTGGCAGCTAAACCGAAACCATCGTCTAAAAGCCAGCAGAAAGATAGTGGCAAGATCGAGAAAATTGTCTTGGATAATGGGTTAACACTGTTACTCAAAGAAGATCATACAGCAGCGTTGGTTTCTTTGCAGGCGGTGCTTCATGGAGGGTTACGTTCAGAGAACAAAGATAATAATGGGATTGCCAATCTCTTTACGTCAGTTTGGACAAAAGCAACCAAGCGCCAATCAGAAGCGCAAATGATTAAGGATCTTGAGGGTAGGGCGGCATCGTGTGGGGCATATTCTGGTTATAATGCATTGGGCATCACCATGAACTTTTTATCTACAGACATCGATTATGGACTAAATCTATTTGCCGATGTGATTAAGAATCCAGTTTTTGAAGACAGTATCATTGAACGACAACGTGATGCCATTTTAGTTGCGATCAAATCTAGAGATGATGATATCCGTGCGATGACATTCCGTCGAGCCATGGCTGTTCTATATGAAAAACATCCTAATCACATGGATATTTTAGGAACAAATGAGACGATTACTAAAATCACAAGGAAAGATTTAGAAACGTATTATGCCCGTTTTGTTGAGCCTTCAAATTTGGTAATTTCTGTTTTTGGTGATATTGATGCTGCAAAGGTTAAGGCATCTCTAATAAAATCGTTAGGGGGTCTAAAACGCCGTGATGTTGACATTCCTGTAGTTTTAGAACCAGAACTGAAATCACCTCGCATGGAAACAATTAAGACTAAGAAATCACAGGCTGTTTTGGCAATGACATTTTTAGCACCTGCGTTTGCAGACAAAGATCGATTTGCTATGGAGGTGATTAATACGACGTTGGGCGCAGGTTTAAGCGGACGGTTATTTGTAAAAGTACGGGATCAGTTGGGCAAGGCTTACACGGTTGGTTCGTCGTATACACCAGGGTTTGATACGGGTAATATTACGCTTTTTTGTTTGACGACCAATGCAAAAGTTGATAGTGTCAAAGAAATCATGGCTAAAGAAATCGCTGATTTAAAAGAGCAGTTCATGTCGGATGAGGAGTTAAATAGCGTCAAAGCATATATGAAGGGCTCGCATCAAATGGGCTTAAATACCGTAGGGGCCCAAGCTGCACACAGCGCCTTTAATACCCTCTATGGACTTGGCTATGATTATGATGAACATTTTAATAAGTTCGTCGATGCGGTAAGTAAAGAAGATGTGAAGGCTGCGGCAAACAAATATTTAAATTCAAATCAGGCAGTTACGATCACCACATTAGGGGAAGACAAATCGTGAGTTCCAAGAGTCAAATATTAGCGCTGGAAACGATGATCTTAGAGCGGGTAAAAGGCCGCATGAAGATCATTCACGACCAAGACGAGCGCATTGAGCTTGCCGCTAAAGTCTTAGACGAGATTTTATTGCACCATGAGAACTTTCGCCCGCTTTTTAAAGATGATCATGAGAAAAGTAAATTCTTAAATGACTTCTTATCGTATGGGATTCTTGAGGATTTATTGTGTGATGCCAATGTCGAGGACATCGTCATCAATGCCTTAAAGCCCATTTATATCCACCATTCCCAAAAAGGTTTTATCCCGACACGACATCAGTTTAAAAATCATGCGGAGTTAAATATTTTTATCGATAAGCTTCTGATTTTTTCTGGACGTACCGGCTATAAAAAGATCGCAAACTTAGAACTAATGAATTTAGCAGGTCGTGTGAATATTGTTGATTCACCCCTTGGGCCTCAGGTGACGATTACTAAAGCTAAGCTTGATCCATTAAGCATTATCGATTTGATTAAGAGTGGCAGCTTAACCTATGAGGTGGCAGGGCAGTTATGGCTTTATATGGAAGGTTTATCTGTTCGACCTGCAAACATCATCATTGCCGGTGGTCCGGGGACGGGTAAAACAACATTACTTAATGCGCTTTTGAGTTTTATCCCTGCCAAAGATCGTCTGGTTGTGATTGAAGATACGTTAGAATTAAATACATTTTTAGAAGATAGCTGCTCTCGTCTAGAAACAGATGATGAGATCAGTTTAGCAGATTTGGTCAAGAATAGTTTACGCATGCGCCCTGAACGCATCATCGTTGGTGAAGTTCGTGGGGAAGAAGCGCGGGATATGATCACGGCTGTTAATGTCGGGAAATACTGCATGGGCACCATCCATGCCTTAACATCTCGAGAAGCGATCTTGCGTCTGCAAAATGAGCCGATGAATGTGCCGGAGTCGCTGATCAATATGATCGATGTTTTTATCATTTTAAAGCGTTATCACGTTGACGGGCGTATTTTTCGTGTGGTCGATGAGGTTTCAGAAACAAGCGGCATGGAAAATCTTAAGGTCTTATTAACACAAGTATTCAAATATAATTTTGAACAAAAGCGCATTTTACCGGTTGCATCTAGTACTGTTTATCGTGATCGTTTGGCCATGGAGTCAGGTCAAACGCCGCGTGATGTGATCAATGAAACATGGATTCGAGCTGTTGTATTAAAGGCGTTGGTGGATAAGGGTGTGCATACCGTTAAAGAAGTATCAACGTTTTGCCGTTTTTATGCCAAGTCTCCGGTTGAAGCCATGGTTAGCATCGGCCTTGACCGCGACAAACTGCTCAAAGAAATCCAATAATTGATAAAAGACGTGTCCCTAAAAAATCGGTATACATTTGTCATTTTTATTGTATAATTTGGACTCTTAAAAGAAGCCTTTTTGCGCCTGTCCTACTTCGCTCCAAAACTTTCGTTTGGGAGCTTCGAAGGACTAAGACAAGTTATCTTGCGCCTGTAGCTCAATTGGATAGAGCATCAGTCTACGGAACTGAGGGTTAGAGGTTCGATCCCTCTCAGGCGCGCCATTTATGTTATCCAAGATCAATAAAAAATCCTCAGTCTCATTCGATGTTCTCTATGGCCTTGGTCAAGAACTCCATGCGCCCTTGCAATCCTTGGTTAAAAGTACCTCGACATTAATAGCTCAAAATAAAGCCAAAGATTTCGAATACATCACATACAAAGATTTTAAGAAAACCATGGCGACCTTAGAACAAATGAACCGCCAGTTGGAACGTTGTGCCCAAACAACAGAGCGTATGATTCAGTTGCATCAAATTAAGAATAAGGCAGCAACAGATAATTGTAAAATTAATGATGTGGTTGCAGATGTCTTGGATTTGTTATCCCAACAATTAAAGAATGCAAAAATAACAGTAACACCTAAGCTGGTTAAGTATTTACCCAAAGCAGCCATTAGCAATGTGGCACTTCAACAAGTGGTTTATAATATTTTGCTCAATGCCATACAAGCCATGCCAGCAGGTGGGAAAATTCGCATTCGCACCGGTTGGAATGGTGCAAAAGCGACGGTGGGTTTAGTGATCGAAGATGAAGGTGTTGGTATTCCTCCAGAATATTTAACCAAAGTCTTTGAACCTTTTTTCACCACCAAAGAACGCGGCATTGAAAAGAATTCTGGTTTAGGTTTATCCATCGTTCATTCCATTGTTACCGCGGCACATGGCAGCATTGCTATTCAAAGTTCATTAAGGCAGGGCACTGTTGTTACAATCGACATTCCTGTATCTCTAAAATAATCCCATGATCAAGTTAGACGAAATCTTTATGCAAGAAGCCCTGCGCGAAGCCAAGCGTGCGTATGAGGCTGACGAAGTTCCTATCGGTGCCGTCGTTGTTTTTGAAAACAAAATCATTGCCAAAGCGCATAACCAGATTGAAATGCTCAAAGATCCCACCGCCCATGCCGAGATGATTGCCATCACCGCAGCAACAAATTATCTTGGATCTAAATGGTTAAATGAATGTCAGATGTATGTAACCGTTGAGCCGTGTTCCATGTGTGCCGGTGCGCTTGTATTAGCCCGTCTTAAACGCCTATGTTTCGGTGCGCATGAACCAAAGACAGGTGCTTGTGGTTCGCTGCTAAATATCGCATCACATGAGAAATTGAATCATCGGGTTGATATTGAGTTTGGCGTTTTAGCTCCTGCATGCGGGGGTATATTAACGGATTTCTTTAAAAAGAAACGTCGTGTTTCCATTTAAAACTGATCCAAATCGTTTTTGTGATGATCCTGACGTGGTAGATATGCTGCGCGTCAAGTCAGGAGAGTCGCCCGCTTTTGAGAAAATTTTAGAACGCAATTTCCAAAAAATGTTTCAATTTGCCTACCGTTATTTAAATGGTCAGCGAGAATTAGCTGAAGATGTAACCCAAGATGTATTTATTAAGTTGTATGAGATGGCCCCAAGGTATGAGCCTAAAGCTAAAGTATCAACGCTATTATTTCAAATGACCCGCAATGCATGTTTGAATCAACTGCGTCAGAAAACGCCTGTGTCATTAGATGCAGTGGTTGATGTTTCGGATGGGAAAATACAGCATGATCAGAGCATGCTTCAAGATGAACAAGCACAAGCGGTACGTGAGGCTATTGACCGTCTTCCAGAAAATCAGCGAACAGCTATACTTCTGAGACAATATGAAAACTTAAGCTATGAAGAAATTGCCGCAAGTTTAGGCGTTAGTGATAAGGCTGTTAAATCATTGCTCAATAGGGCCAAAGAGAATCTAGCCATTGATTTAAAGAAATATATTCTTTAATAAAAACGGAACTTTTTAGGTATTGATGTGTTTAAACAGTAGGATGTGTATATGGATAAAAATCAAGAAGATAAGATTAGTGAATTATTGAGTACCTATCAAGCGCCTTCGCCGCGCGCTGATTATAAGGAAAGATTTTGGGTTAAGTTGGTTGGACAACATAAGCCAAAGTCAAATCCTCTTTTTATGTTTAAATGGGGCGTGGCGTTGAGTTGTGTCGCGATGTTTATTTTTGGGGTTGGTATATTTGAGAAAATACGTCTAGATGGGCAATTATCGAAGCTCAGTACTGATCAGGTTCAAATGATTGCACAAGTTGAAGTGGTAGAAAATTTGGATGTTTTACAAGACTTTATAACGATAAAAAACATTGAAGAGATTGAATTGATTGAAGATTCGGAGATGGTTTGATGCGTTCAAGAGTTTTTCTTATATCGACGTTGTTTACCATGACTGTTTGGTTAAATCCCGTAAGTGCTAATGAGCAGATTTATAAGGAAGATGAAGAAATTATTGCTCATTTAGAAATGTTAGAAAAGATGGAAATTTTAAAAGATGATAGTTTTGATATCGTAGAACAAGAAGAGGTCAATCAATGAAAAAAATGATCATGATATTAATGCTTATGTGTTGGGTGACCATGGGTTATGCCAATGAGGCAGTTGTTGTTACGCAGTCTCAAAAAGAGCGTTGGCAGCAGTTAACCGATGATGAAAAACAAGCATTACGCCAAAAGTGGAATGAATATCAGCAAATGGATCCGAAGGCCCGTGCACAGGTACAAAAACGCTACAAACGCTTTATGGAAATGCCACCGGAAAAGCAGGAGCGATTGCGTCGCAATTGGCAAGCGTTAAAGAATATGACCCCAGAGCAGCGTCAACGTGTAAAAGAACGTTATCAAGAGCTCAAGCGTATGAGTCCGGAAGATAGAAAGCGTTTTATTGAGAATAGCAATAGATTCCAGAGTCTCACGCCTGATCAGCAAGAACGTTTACGTCAGCGGGCTAATCGTCTTGAGCAAATGCCGCAGGAAAGAAGAAAGGCTATAAAGCAAAGGATTGAGAAAAGAATGGAAAAAAAACGGAACTTTTAGGTGTGTGCTGTGTTTAAAAGTGTAGAGAGTAGCGGCATACATAAAAAGGAGAGTATATGAAAACACAGGTAATGGTAGGGTTAGTCGCAGTCTTAGTGGTGGGGAGTTTTATAGTCAAAGCTGGTGCAGAAGAAACTACTGGTAAGGAAGCTTGGGGTCAAATACGTGAGGAAGGTAAAGCCGCGCGTGCAGAAGAAATGGCATTACGTCAACAAGCAAGAGAAGCATATCAATCTGGGGATATAGAGAAAGCAAAAGCCTTAAGGGCTCAATTGAAAGAAACACATCAAGCTAATATGAAGGAGTTCAAGGAAAAACGTGGTGAACTTCGAGAAAAAAGACGTGAAATGATGGATAAGCGAGAAGATCGTTTTGATCGACGTGAAGATGTTCGTGATCGTCGTGAAGATGTTAGAGATCGTTTAGAAGATAAATATGACGCCACTCATGATGGTGGTCGCTTAGATAAAATCGAAGATCGCAGGGATCGTCGTGAGGATGTGCGTGATCACCGTGAAGATGTCCGTGATCACAGCGAAGATCGTCGTGAAAGACGTCGTGAAGCCGGTGCTGCGCATGGGGGTAAAAAGAGAAAATAGATTATCCTCAAATTAAAACAGATGCTTTACACAGAACGTTAAATCTGTTATAAAAGACTTCTCTTCGGGCAAGATTTCTAAACCCTTCTCGGAGAGAATCTTTTTTTGGAGAGGTGGCCAGCAAAGCTAGAAATAACACTGTGGAAGCTTGCACTACTTCACCAGTTTTTCTAGAATTTGATATAGTAATTTAGTTGTAACTGGAGAGGTGGCAGAGTGGCTGAATGCAATTGCCTGCTAAGCAATTGACCTGGGTAACTGGGTCCTCGGGTTCGAATCCCGACCTCTCCGCCATTTTATTAGGTGAACCGTCCGTCGAGGAGTGGGGCGGAAATCGCCCATACTAATTGTGGACGCGAACCCTGAGGAAAAAGATTATGGCAGTAAAATTTAAAAAGCTTACACCGAATTTAATTGTTTCTGAATTGGATGAACTGATTTCACCCGAACTGGTATTTACCAATCATCTCGGCCAAATTATGTCGAAGCAGGATGACCTTAGTGCGCACCGTTCCGGTTTTATAAAGAGCAGATCCATTGAACAGGCTGAGCAACAAGTTTTGTGTAAGGGGGACATTGCAATTGTTTCAGTCCTGTCACATATCGTTGGAGAGATAGACGGTGTACGGTCTGATGCCGCTTTGCGTTATACGCGTATCTGGCGAAAAAGAAAGTTCGGGATATGGCAGGTCGTTGTTGCACATTCAATCTTGGTTAACAAAGGAAACTTATGCTGAAAATATTTTGTTTGGCAGGCATATTTTTCCTGTTTGTTGCGCATGCGGCCTTGGCGCAAGGAGAATTAAAGGCGAAAATTGAACGAATTATTTCTCCAGTGAAGGCGAAAGTTGGTGTTTCCATCCTGGCGATAGAAGATAAAGTGACCGTAAACGTTAATGGCGGAAAGCAATTCCCTATGCAGAGTGTTTTTAAATTTCCTATCGCCCTGGCTGTTCTGGGCGAAGTGGACAAAGGACGGTTTTCTCTGGAACAGGAGATCAATATACGTAAAAACGATCTTCTGCCGGATACCTGGAGCCCAATTCGTGAGAAATATCCGGACGGTGTAAAAATGTCTTTGGCCGAGGTGATTAAATATACCGTGGCGGAAAGCGATAATAACGGATGTGATATTCTCTTGCGACTTCTTGGAGGTCCATCAACAGTTAATAATTATATACACAGCCTTGGCATCAAGGGGTTCTCTGTCCAGTTCAACGAAAAAGAAATGCATGAGAAATGGAGTGCCCAGTTTTCCAATTTGACAAATCCTGCGGCCGCCGCCGAATTGCTTAGGACTTTTTATGTAGGAAGCATTTTATCCCGGAAAAATTTTGATTTTCTTTGGAATGTTATGACGGAAACAAAGACAGGGAAGAACAGGATCAAAGGCCAGTTGCCAGAGGGGACTTCGGTTGCACATAAAACAGGGACGTCCGACACGAATGAGGAAGGCCTGACGGCTGCCGTCAACGATGTGGGCATCGTGACCTTGCCTGATGGTAAACATTTTGCCATTGCCGTATTTGTTTCAAATTCGAGAGAGGATATCATCACGAATGAAAAAGTTATAGCGGACGTTTCCCGGGCTGCATGGGATTATTTCGTGGAACGGAAGAATAACGGTTCGCTTTCGCTTCAAAATAGCGTGAATAAATAAAAAGCATGGAGGGTTTTGAATTAAGCCGTTTTTGCAGGGATTCTTATAGAATTTAACCGTTTTTGTGATAAAACACCTTTTATATACGGTCGGGTATTGTCGATTGGCCCTCCTAAGGATATCAGTGCTCCCATACTACGTTTACGGTAGAGTTTTATAAGTAGCGGTATCTCAAGGGGTTGTAGGGTTCGCCTACCGTCTACAATTACCCGCCAGTTTCTTTCCAAAAGCGATGAACTTTTAACCCGAAGGGAAAAGTTTATCGCAATACTAGATGAAGAAACCAGGATGCCTACGAGCCAACAGGCGAGTAGGCGCCGCCATCATGGATCTAATCGCAAGTCATTGTAGGGTAATGGCTTGCGATTTTGTGTTTGTATTTGAAATTAATTGGTGCCCAAATGATTATTCTTCATTGTTGGAAATTTGATTAAAAGGATTTTTGTTGGTTCGGGTAATTAGAAAATGATATACTAAATAACTTATGAAAGTTCCTCGCATCTACATTGATACATCTGTCATCGGTGGTTGTTTTGACGCTGAGTTTGCGAAGTGGTCTAATGGTTTGATGAAAGATTTTAGATTGGGGCATTTTAAACCGATCGTCTCAGATATTGTTACTGTTGAGTTGATTAAAGCGCCGGAACAAGTCAGAAAGAAATATGCTGAATTAATTGAAAACGGTGCTGAGAGAATTGAAGAAAATGAGAAGGTTGATCGACTTGTGCAAGTTTATAGTAAACGAAAGATTCTAAGTGAGAAGTTTACTAATGACATGATTCATATTGCATTGGCAACCGTATATGATGTTGATTTGGTGGTTAGTTGGAATTTTAAGCACATCGTGCATTTTGACAAGATTAGACAGTTTAATGCAGTTAATAAGGAATTAGGACATAAACTTATCCAGATTCTTTCTCCTCGGGAGGTTACGAATTATGAAGAAGAAATTTGATGCCGTTCAAATGGTAAGAGAAATACGTGATAATTTGTATAAGGAAACTAAACGGATGACCGGTAAAGAGCGTATTAATTTTTATCGTCAAAAAGCCAAAGAATTTTATGTAGAATTGGGTCTTAAAGAACCTGTAGCTAAGACTCGTTAATCGGTGCCCAAAAGGTGCCAATCTCAATCACAAACATCGGATTTTATCGGATCTAATCGCAAGTCAATCGTATATATTGGTTTGCGATTTTTCTTTTTTTGTTAGAATGGTTTTGTGCTTAAAGGGGGCCCAATATTATGATAGACGTTGACACAAAAATTCAAATGTTTGCCGTGATCGCGGAGGCTCGCAGGGTGTTTCCTTTTAATGTGCCTGTTGCTTGCCATTGTGAAGGGCGATGTGATGAGTGTTTGTTTAAATTGCTTGAGTTGTTGGAGATTGATTTAGATAATTGGAATGATAGGTTAAAACGTGGTGAAATTCCTCGTTCGATAGATATTCAAGTTTTAGAGGGTTATTGTCGGGATGTTACTGAAGTCTTGATCAAGGATGGGTATCAGCTGTTGTCGTCAGGTTGGGTAAAGGGAGCTAATGTTTAAACGCCTAACATTTATAACGGTATTGTTTATATACACATTCCTACCCATATCTTTGAAAGCTGAGGCCATAGATGCATCATTATTTCAGCCGTATCACGCGGCCATGGTTATTTATAATCGCACTTCTGGTGAGATGGTAGATATTAATCCTGAACTTGGACAGCGAAAATTAGCCCCGTGCTCAACGTTCAAAATTTATAATACTTTAATTGGGCTTGAATTAGGGTTGCTTAAAGGGCCTGATGATCCTTGGTATACATGGGACGGAGTTGTTCGTGATATTGAGGGGTGGAATAAAGATTTAACGTTGCGTGAAGCATTTGCGGTTTCTGCGGTTCCAGCTTATCAGAATTTAGCACGGCAAATTGGCGAAACCCGAATGAAAGATTATATCAATCTCCTTAATTATGGTTCACGGGACACTTCTTCCGGGATTGATGTTTTCTGGTTGCCACGTCCAAATACCATGCCGATTACTATTAGCGCACAAGAACAGGTGAGTTTGCTAAATCAACTGCTTGATCTGAAATTACCTTTTCATCAAGAAAATATTGCTATCTTAAAAGATGTGATGAAAGTGATGAGTACAGAAAAGGGAACCCTTTATGGTAAAACCGGGTCGGGAATGAATGCGGATGGAAAATGGAATTTGGGGTGGTTTGTTGGGTTTCTTGAAAGTGGCGGCACAACGTATGTTTTTGCATGTAATATTACCAAGGGTAAAGAGCCATCAGGGAAGGTTGCCCGCGAAATTGTTAAAAATGTTTTTAAATCACAAGGTCTTTTATGATGAGGAATGGTTTGTTGCGATACATAATTTTTATATTGGTATCTGTTATAGGTTTAGTTTTGTTTGGAAGGCTTGGTTTAACTGAAAGTAAAGCGCCAACTTCATTTAAGCACGTTCCGTTACAATATATCGTTGCATTGGGTGACCCGTCCACAAGTTCAGGGGTAGGTGCAGAAACGTGGGGGTTGTGGAATGAGGATCCGGGGCCTCGAGGTTGTCGGTTGGAGCATTATGATACGTTAAAAGCGGCAGGTGGTATCGCGCCGGCACAATGGAAATTTGATGATCAAGATTGGTGGTTGGAAGAGCATGGCGTGATGATGGAAAAGCCTATCTTTCCTTTACCAGCTGGAAAGTATGTAGTCACAGGTGGTCGAGAAGTGACAACGGTGTTGACGATCTTTCCTAAAGATAAGGAAGGGGTGGTCCGTTGGTCATTAGAGAATGGCGCCAAACTTTATGATGTAACTCATTTGCCATGCCATGCAGCACGCTATACTCCGTTAAAACAAAATGTCCCATGTTCTCCTAAAATGGCGCCAAATGCAATTTTTCCCGTTGCGCCAGGTGTTCCTATGCCATCCATTGATGGATGCAATAAACAAGAATACGCGGTACTTTTTGTTATTGGCGTTGAGGTTAAAAACAAGGAGGCTCAATGAGAGTAAAATTATTTTTTGTCATGTTGATGACAGCTTTGGTCGTACCCCAATTGGTTTTTGCCGATGTTAATTTAAGGCCTAAAACACCAGCAGAGTGGCAAGAATATTTGCGTTATCGTCGTAATCAAACCTTAGAAGATTTATATAAAGTAAGGCCTGAGGCGCGTTGGGAAATTGCAAAAGCTAAAGGGTATGCAACGTTTACAAGTTTGAATGTAAATCTGTTGTTAGCTAGCATGTCGGGTGGTCGAGGGATTTTGCATGAAAATGGTGTGATTGGTAAAGACACTTTCATGCGCATGGCTCAAGGCGGGCTCGGTTTAGGTTTGGGGGTAAAAGATTTTCGCGCGGTTTTTATTTTTGATAATAAAGAAGTAATGAATCGGTTTTTAAATAGTGGCTGGTCGTTTGGTGGTGAGGCAGATGCGGCCATCAAAGGTGGTGGTGAGGGTGCATCGACCAGCGGGGCGATCACGATCGCGCCAGGATTAAGGGTGTATCAGTTAACAGAGAATGGTTTGGCATTACAAGCAACAGTGCATGGGACGAAGTATTGGCGTGATGCATATGTTAACGGCGATAAAGGCGCTAAAGACAAATAAGAGTTATTTATTTTTTTGTTTGCCTAAGTTTACTTGAAAGAGCTACAATACAAGGTGGTGTTCTTTAAAAATCCTAGTGGGAGGCAAAGCAATGTCCAATGTCAGTGAAATCCTTAAAGTCAAAGGCAATACCATTTGGTCTGTGAGCCCTCAAACTACAGTTAGCGATACCATCAAGCTCATGGCCGAGAAAAATATCGGCGCATTGTTAGTGCTTGAGAATGATAAGATTGTTGGGATTTTTTCTGAACGTGATTTTGCTCGCCATTCAGCTAAACGTGATTTACGCCTTGAAGGCACCTTGGTCAAGGATGTAATGACCAGCCGTATCCTCTTTGTTAACCCATCGGTTACGACGGAAGAATGTATGTCCTTAATGACAACCAAACGCATCCGCCATTTACCTGTTTTAGATAATGATAAACTCGTTGGACTGATAAGCATCGGTGATGTTGTCATTAAAATCATCGAAGATCAAAAATTCTCGATCACACAATTAGAAAGATATGTGACGGGAGGAGTTTGATGTATGCATGTTTTTGTCAGTAAACCTTATGTGTTGGGTTTGGTGATATGTTTTTTGGGTGGTTGTGCGGCATCCAAGGATCTTCACCAAGAATATCAACAGGTTGATTTTACTGACGGTATTTCCCAAGAAGAAGCTATCATTATCGCACAAAACAAGTTGTCGCATTCGCCAGGATATATTTATAAAGAAGTAGATTTTTATAGTCCCACCGTTGAAAATATCAATTGGGAAGACCCAAAAAATATCTTAATGAGAGAAAATATCATTGGGTATTATCAGAAGTTTCAAGAAAATTGGTCCGTCCGTTTTGCGCCGCAGTTTCATGGCAATGTAAACAAGCAGGTTGGATGTCAGGTTTGGGTTAATAAAAAATCTGGTGAAACGCAGGTCAGTTGTTCGAGGGTAAATCTGTAGTAGTTGTTTCTTGCCGTTTTTTAACTTCTTCCAAAAGTCTTTTGACAAGCTCGGGGTCTTTGGCAATTTCTAAGACCTTGGGATTTTTCATGAGTCCGATATAGTCTTTTTCTTGGGCCATCTTCCTGATTTCTGGATCATTCGCAATGTCTTGGATGCGCGGGTCTTTGACCAATGTTTCTAACGTCACAGGCTTTGTGTTGTTGTCGGGTTTCGGTTTAAATTTATCGATGATCGGTTTCATGATCACAGATTGATGGATGTCTTTGGTGATGGGTTGTTGTGATGCAAAAAAGTTTGGCAAGATGGTAAAGACATAAATCAAGGGGATGAAAATTAACGCGCCCCAAACCACCGTGATGATGCTTCCCAATATCCTACTAATAATAGAAGGCTGCTGTTGATCTTCTGGGCTTCTTATCAACATCCCGATGCATTTGAATAATAAATATAAGATGATGGGTCCGGCAATCGCAATCAATAAAGCGATCGCGGCGTTATGCATTGTTTTGTAATGGTAATATGCGGCACCAAGTGACAATGCTGTTGCCAGTGGATGCAAGAGGGAGGCCCAAAAACCACGGATGGCGCCCTTCATGATGAAGATTAAAATGACTAGAAAAATGGCAATATCAGTAATCATTAATTTTTAGTATACCATTTTTTCTAAACATAAAAACATCAGTTTTTCGACTATTTTTAACCCCATTGTTTGTAATGGTTTACGCAATGTACATGTCATTTTGTCGGCGAGGTGGTGTATTTATAATATTTGATAACAATATATAGACATGATATTATTTATATAGAAGTAAACCGTGCAACCTTAAGAAGATAAAGAAAGAGTTTGGATGAAATTTGCCACAAAGCTAGTGCTTTGGGTAGTTCTTGTAGCGTTCTTCGTGACCACTGTCAATCCTACGACAGCTCGCGCTGACCTTGCTTTTTTACCAGCGCCAGGCACCATGGTTTCTTTAACCCCAGCGTATGCACCGCCACTTGTTCGTGGTATCAAAGTATATAAAGACAATCCTTTCAAATTTGATTTCATTGTGGATGCAGGTGACAGCAAGTATGGTCCCAATGATCCTGCATTTAAAGAATCTGGTAAAAAATTAATTGCATATTTCTTAGCTTCGTTGACCACACCAGAAAAAGACATGTGGGTGAATTTAAGCCCATATGAAAAAGACCGCATCATCCCGCAAAATTTTGGTGACACGCAAATGGGTAATGAATTATTAGCCCAAGATTATTTGCTCAAACAAGTCACCTCATCATTGATGTATCCAGAAGGCGAAACTGGTCGCGAGTTTTGGAAAAAGATTTACATGGAATCGCTCAAACGTTTTGGAAGTTTGAACATTGTGGTCAACACTTTAAACAAAGTATGGATTGTCCCAGACCGCGCGGTTGTTTATGAGAATCCAAAAGACAATACGGTTGTTTTAGTTGAAAGCCGTTTGAAGGTTATGTTGGAAGAAGACTACCTTGCTTTAACTAAACAAAAAGTTGAAGTGGCCGCAGCTAATCAACAAATGTCTAATGACATCATCCGCGAAGTGGTGGTGCCTGCTTTAGAAAAAGAAGTTAACGAAGGCAGAAATTTCGCCTCCTTGCGCCAAGTCTATCATTCGCTCATTTTAGCTACGTGGTATAAAAACAATTTAAAGAAGAGCATTTTAAGCAGAGGGTATGTTGATCGCAATAAGACCAATGGTATTGATATTGAAAACAAAAATTTGAATCAATTGATTTACGAGCAATACCTCAAGTCCTACCGCAAGGGTGTTTACAATTATATTAAAGAAGAAGTTGATCCTGCAACCAACACTGTTGTGCCTAAGAAACATTTTTCGGGTGGGTTTACGGCGCTGGGCTTAAATTCCAAAATTCAGAACGAAGCTGCACAGAACCCAGATGCAGCCAAGAAGGTCTTAACACTGCGCAATGTCTTTTTATTTACAGCGGGATTAACAGCCTTTGCTGGTATTAATAATGATTCTAATTCTTACAGTCTACCAACAGCACAACCACCAGCCATAACGGCACAAGCTCCGCAACAAAGTCCAGATAAAAAAGTTGATAGTATTGTGATCAAAGCGGGTGACACAGCTTCAGGTATTGTGAAGAAAATCAGCAACAATAAAGTAAGTTTTGAAAAAGCTGTGAAGAGTGGATCAATCAAGCTTGTTAATGCCGATGGTTCAACAGTACAGGATGCGAATTTTAATGTTATAAAACCAGGCCAGAAGTTGGTTATTGATTTAACTAATATCAATAATGTTGATACAACTTCGGTGCAGCCTGCGGTTGCGAGTGCAGGGCCTCCGCCACCGGATAAAGATAAACAACTTAAAGCTGCTATTGAAGTTTCGCCTAAAACACAAACAGATGCCCAATTGCTTCAAGCAACTGTAGAACTAGAACAAAACAATTTGCAAGTTTTAGGCGAAGAGTTGTCTAAGTTAGAGAGCACAAGCAATCAGCTCGATCAAAATGATACCGAAGACATTAAAGCCATTGATGAGAATAATAAAGCCATTGATGATTTAAGAGAGAGAATTCAGGAAAAAGCGGATGCTATTAAGAAAATGCAAGTGACGCTGGAGCGTCAACGCGTTGATGAAGAAAACTTGGTAAAAGAATATGAGTTAAAGGTTAAGCCTCAAGAACCTATCGCTGTTGTTGAATCTCAAGATCCTGACTTGAATGTTAGCTTCACACCCAATGCAGTTGGCTTGGCATGGGTTGATAATAGGATTGAAAAGTTAAAGCGGATGGAAACAACGTTGGCTCCTGTTGATCCACCCATCACAGCTCTTTTTATGAGCAATTGGAACGAGAAGTTTTTAGGCCAAAAAGTTTTTGCGGATAAAAAGGGCAATTCCATTTCTTTGGTTCCGGATGTTCCTGGGTCACAATTAATTGAATTAGGTCAAATCACAAAAGGTTTAAGCAATTTCAGTGCACAGCCAACATTGAGCAAAATAATGGGGCCGTTGGTTGGATTAGATATTTTAATGAAGTTGCGCAATTATGCGGCCACCTTTGAAACAGAGGGACAAGACACACTCTACGATACCCGCATGACAACAGGCGGTGCTATTTTACAAACCTTGACAGTAAGATCTATCCCGATTGAATCTTATGATCAAAATGGAAATCGTGTCACCAATAATGTTTATTCCATGGGCTTGATGGACACCATGCAAGCGGCGTTTAGCAAAGGTAATAGCGAGGTTTATAGCAAGTTTGGGTATAACATGGCTGAAACAAAAAGTTTTGTAAGAGATCAAGGTGTTCAAATTGGTTATGGAAAATATCATATTGGTTTTGATTATGGAGCATCGATCAATAAAGATCCAAATGTCATGTCGATGAAAGTTTTTAAGATTGAGGATAAAAAGATCAGATATCGCATTAATAAGGACAAGGGTTTTGATGTGGTTCCTGATGATGTCCCAGAAGATGCGCGCTTAGATTATTACAAAGCATCTGTAAAAGGTTTTGTTTTGCGTTATGACCCTGAAAGTAAAAAAATGATCGGCCAACATGCATTTACAGGTCCAACGTTCGTCACCGCTCAATTTGCCCGCACGCAATGGGAAAAGTCATATGGGAAGTTTAGTGAAGATAACGACAAGACATATATGAACGAAGCTTTCTTTGAACGCATTTTAAGTATGGATGATTATAAAAATGAAAAAATGTTGCTTCAAGGCCGAGATGTGGTCGGGCGTGTCATTTATGGAGCATTGCGTAGTTCGTTGACAGGGCGTATTGAAAAATTAATCACAGATCCTTTAGAGTTATTGACGCTAAGCAAGGTGATCAATAAAGATGGTACAACTGTCACCTTTGAAGTGGGCAAGAAAGATGGGGAAGTTAAACAAAAAAGTGTTGTGATGTCATATTTTAAAGATCAGTGGGATCGTTCTGAAAATAAATGGAATTCTTTGGTTAAGTCTCAGACAGAAGCAGAGCGTCGTGAACTAATGGCAAAAGGGATTGCAGGGCGGCCCGTATTAAATGAGGTGCCAGTTGAACTTAAAGATTTACTTTCAGCAGAAACAAAGATTGCAGATTTTCCCATCAATGGTCCTGCTGCAGCGATTCAAAAAGCAGGAGAAGCAGCGTATGGTGTTGTTTATTACACTGACGGTGGCGCACCGGGAGTACTTAAAAATCTAGATAAAGTGCGCTTGATTAGTTCTTTAAAAGAGGCAAATCGTGTTATTCAAAATCCCGATGGCACATTCTCGATCGAAGGTGTTGATGTTGAGTTTAGTGGCAATACCATGGTTGTTTTAAATCCTGATGGGTTTGCAGTTGGGATTGTATCGCCTTCATTAAGAGCCATGGAAGCAAGATTGCCGCAGTTAGATATTATCAATGCAAATATCATGGATTCCATTGCCTCCCGTTCGAAATGGGGGATGGCGGTCGATCAAGACGGTAATCCTCGTGCGTTGACGGGTGATCCAAAGGCAGAAGGGTTTAAGCCGGCAAAATATATCACGAGCATTAATGTCATCGGACAACCGTTTGGCCAAGACCGTGAACCCGATGCCATTCGTCCAGGCATGAAAAAAACATTGATCACCGCAGATATGATGGTCAAAGTTGTTGATGGAAAAGTTGTTGAAATCATCGGTGAGTCAGGCCGCAGCGCAATAAAAAATCAAACCATGGTTATTAAAACGTTAATGAGTGGCGGTTTGGATGTTGAAGATAATCGTCAAGAAGCAGGGTCAATTGTTTTTGCCAAGGGTAATAATTTAACGCAAGACCAAATCGATGCAGGCATTCAACCTGAACGTGAGCTTGTCAAATTGGTTATCAACCGTCAAGCCATTCAAGTGCCTGTGCCAAACACATTACAAAAGAAGTTTGTTATCCTTGCAACTGCAAAGCCTTCAAAGATTGCTGTCACATTAGAATCAGATCAATATCCTCAAACCCTCGACGATATTGCTAACAAATTTGTCTTGGTGCGCTTTAAGTCTAAGAATCCCGCATCAAAGAATTCACAAGAAGCTAAAAAAGATTTAGAGAGTCAATTAATCCCTATCACTGTTTTTCAAGCCAGAGGCGCTGAGATCATGCGCGATGCCGTTGAAGTTTTAAAACCAGGCACACAAGATCGTTATCAAAAAATGTTGAATGGTGGTTTTCAATTGGTTGCCGCCAATCAAGTCAGTGCCTTCTTAAATAAACATTATCTTGTAACAACACAAGACGGCAAGCGTGCAGGTTTCTTGCCCATTGAAAAGTTAAAGACACGCAGCGTTCATGAAGATTTGCGCAAAGCCAAAGCAGATATTCAAATCATTGATGTAAATGAGAATGTCACAACGCGTGTTTATCTCGATAAAAATATGGAAAGCAGTTTGATTGAGGTCATTACCGAAGATGTGTCGCGCATCTATGAGTTAATGACATTTATCTCACCCATTGTCTCTGACC
This sequence comes from uncultured Planctomycetales bacterium, assembly GCA_964572155.1. Taxonomy (GTDB): domain Bacteria; phylum Omnitrophota; class Gorgyraeia; order Zapsychrales; family Fredricksoniimonadaceae; genus JACQQW01. Next base: position 1,041,748 of record CAZNDZ010000001.1, read on the forward strand.
CTGTGATTGAGACAGTATCAAAGACGATCAATGGTTTGCTACATGTAAAGAGCAAGGATTTACGCAACTTTAATCCAGAAGTTATTGTCGAGGACGTGTATAAGCCTGTCAAGAATGGTAAGCCGATCAAGCTTTATAGTATCCGCAACCTTCAAAAAGAAATCATCTATTTCAAAGACGGTCATGAATATTACTCAACCGCCATGCCAAATTCGCAAGAACGCGGGCAAAGCGTTGTTATCGACGGTAAAGTTGTTGAGCATGTGACGGGGTTATATCAATACAATAAGAAATCAGATACAGGGTATCACGTGAGTTTGCGTCAAATGGATCGCAAGAACTGGCATGCGCCATTGCGTCAAACGGTTTTTGAAGACAATCAGATTAAGACCGATTTGACGGGTTTTGTTAAGTTAGATCCGTCAACAAGGCTAACGCATGAAAATATTATGGCGCAGGCTTTTGGACAAGAGTTATTTAGAAAGAAAGATGCCTTTACCTATGATCAATTTGGCAAGTTGTTAAAGCGTGAAGTTAGCTACTTTGGTGATGGCGTTTGGAATAAAGCTGAAGTTATTACCAGTGGTCATGTTGGTGCTCAACCTGTATTGGTTGCTCAATTGACGAAGAATAAAATCATTGCTGATGCTTTTGAAAAGTTTGGTTTAAGTAAGGATGCGGAACTTACAGAAGCTTTTAAAGTAAACACCTTAGGTGTTAAGACAACGGACTACCGTATCAAAGGCGATGTTCTTGAACGTAAATTCATCTCTATTATAGAAGAAGGTGGCAAAGTGATGCAGGTTATTGTTGGGTTAGATTTCCAACAAGAGACTGGTGAACAAGTATCTGCCTTTGAATTAACATCGGACTATCAAGTCAAAGCTATTCTAGAGACAAAGCCAAATGATAAGACCATTGCTCAAATTTTGCCAGATAATATCACAAGCATTTATTCGAACTTTGTTAAGAAGCATTTAAATATCTCTGACGCTGATTTCTTTAGTGATGTGTCTGCCATGGGTGTAACCGCACAGTATAAGCCAGACATGGTGATCAGAACGTCTTTGATCATTGAATCACAAGGAGTTAGCGAAGATAGTTACAAAGCCGTTGAACAAACCATTCGTCCTTTGTATCGGCAATATATTGATACCAAAGATCCTGTTGTCCGTGCCAATATTTTAAACAACATTCAAGATATCATCAGAAAACATCATGAAAGCAAAGCGCGATATACCAATAAACGTGGTGACGTTGAAACATCATATTTATTCCCTAATGATTCCTTAGGCCGTTCGATCATGTCAGAGAATACGCAAGGCAAGAGCGTTAATATTTGGTGGAAAGCAAATCAAACATTATTGGTTACCAATAGTGAGACGAGAAATATCAAAGTAAACCCATTGGTCATGCCATCTAGCATTGTTTTAGATCGAGAAAATATCGTAAAGAATTCCGTGTTGTTAAAAGGCACTGAAACGATGAATTTTAGAGGTAGTGATAACAAGGAATATCCCATCCAAGTTAATGTGTATCACGTTGGCGATCATGATTTATTCCATACAAGGGCGTATACAGCAACAGGTAGGACGGCATATCAAGAAAATTGGTATGTACGTAACCGCGTCGCCAATGGGATTTTAGGGACTCAGGTTAGGGGTTTGGTTAGAGATTATTATGATGTATTGTCTGATATCCCGATCGTTACGTATCAAAACATGGTGATGGAACAACGAGGGGAAGGTAATTATCCCATTCAAGGAACATTGCCAGAAGAGGATGGTCGATTAACCCAAACATTATTAGAACAAAGTTTTGGTCAAGATGTGGATGGCAAACAAATCATCACCATTAAGACCTTAAAAGCCGATCCAACAGCTCCTGAAATGTTAACCATTCAACAACAGCAAATTAAAGATGGTGAACCAATTATTAAAAGTATGACGCAATTAGATGCATTGAAATCTAGTTGGAATGAGTTCTTAGAATATTGGAAGGTTTTTCCATCTATTGCCGGCATCTTTGTTGTTTTATTTAGTGTCGGTGGTGTGATGAGCGCATGGCGTTTGTCTCAGGTTAAGAAAAGAATCAAAGCGCTTAAGAGTGGCGTTGAACCCGAGGGTATAAAAGCGCCTGTAAAACATCCTGTTGTTTATCCCCTTGGAAATTCTTACGGTTTCTCAGATTCAGTAGTCCAACAAGTTAAGGAATGGTATGACGGAACGATTCTGCCTGATTTAGAACGCGGCGAGTCATTAGAAGATATTTTAGCCCTTGAATTAGAGTCATATATGGTGTGGCGTAAAACCGTCATGAAAATCGATGATGATTATAAGCCATCACTTGAAGATTCATGGTTATTGCAATTGATTTATACAGATGGTGGCATGTTCCGTTCCGATTTGCCAGATGGTTTAAATTATCTCTTGCACAAAGCCATTGAAGCGCGCGACAGTGGGAAGGGTGAAGACATTGCAGATTTTATTCATAAAGAGTTCCGTCGCTGGCACCGTCTCACCCAAACGCAACAAACCACATTCCAAGGTTTAGATGGCGGTCCTATGAAAAATGTTGTGCCGTACGATTTTTACTTTAGAACAGAAGATTTGGAAGATATGTTCTTAAATCGTGAAAACATCCTGTGGTACGACAGTTTAGGCTTTACGCTTGATGGTAAAAAAGATTTGCGCGATGCACTGTATGATGACTTTATAACAGCTTTAGAGCAAAGGACCAAAGAAGTTAAGGAGGAATTAACAACGTTAGCTGGTAAAGCCAAGGGCAATGTGTTTGAGTTAAAACGATTAGCTGCTAGTTCACGGGCATATCAAGATTATGTCTCATTTTTCAAACTGGTAAATAGGGGCGGCTATGAGGTAAGTGATGCATTTAATTTCAATGGTGTTGATAAAGAAAAAGCATGGGGGCTTATTAATAACAAACCATTTATTAGAAAATCATTCAATGATGCAGGTGCATTGATTGGTAAGTTGCCTGCTCCAATTAGAATCATCCGAGCATTTGCTCAGTTAATCCGCGGTAATTATCAACAAATCACCAATTCCTTATTATTAACCGCTGGCACAGGTCTTGGTGTTGCAGCGTTTGATGGCATGATCACAGGTACCATGGCTGCTATTACAGCGGGTGCGTTATTTATTGTAACCAAGTTGTTATATTATCCGTTAAGTTTTATCTTGGACCGCAATGTTAATAATAAAGCATTTGGTAAGTCAGCGCCATTCTGGGCGGGGTATGATAAATTAAAGGCAAACACAGCTGAGAAGTGGTACCGTCGAGGATTTTGGTCAGTTGCAATATCTCTAAAAGTGGCATGGGATGCTGTGTTACTACATTATTTTCTTATACCTCATCGTGAAACCATAGGTGCCACCTATTTTCCAACTGTTAATGGTGTTTCGTTGCCGTGGGATTGGAATGCCGTACTCATGGCATCCCAATGGTCCACATCAGTGTTCTTTCTATTTCTAGCAGGGTGGTCTAGCTATTATTTTGTGGGTTCTATATTTTCATATATCCATGGTAAGGCCCGTGGTTTGGGTGTGATCAAAACGGCCAAAGATATTCGTAATCTAGAAAAAGATCATGTACTAGAAGAATTGATTGATGTGAAATTATTACCGAATCGCGGTGTCGGCATGACCACGGAGGCACGTCAAGAAGCAAGGGCCTTAATCTTTGACTTTATTGGAAAACAAATGCGTGATAGGGATGAGATTTCTGATGCTGAGTATCAATTATTGCGTAACGGAGTCTTAGATAAATTTAAGAGTGAATATATTCAAAAGCGCATTGCAGATTTTGTTAATACCTTAATAATGGATTCTCCTGATCAACCGCATTTTGATGCAGTGCGACCATCAACCATCATGACACCAGTTTATGGCGAAGATATTATTTATGCCTACAATGAAGTGGTTAACACAGCAACGGTTTCAAAAGAAGTTTTTGCCAAAGTTGATGGTAATCGTGGCGTGGCAGCTTATGATGCTTTGCTTAAACAGGGAGTTTTAGAGAAAGTTGGTGATCAAGACCATGTGCGTGTTGCGCGCAAAGGTCCAGGTTCTGTTAAGCGCCCTGTTTTGCTTACAGGTTTAGAATACGACGAGATTTGGGATAAATTGCAAAAAACAGTTTTGCCAACTGCATTGGAAATGGAACTCAACGTTGGCTATACCAATTTGAATTTCATTATCTCTAAAGCACCACAACGTTGGGAAAATTTTATAAAACGTGCTGAACGTGAAGGATTTGCATCTGAAGATGAGCTAGATCGCATGAAAGTAATGTTAACACAAAAAGGAAAATTGGGTTTTGTGAATAAAGATTTAGAAATGCAAATTAGGTTGTGGGCAACCTATGAAGGGCAATCCTATGCGCGTACTTTAGATGGGATGATGAATTATGTCCGATGGTTGCAAATATTAGCAAAGATTTCTCACCCAGAATGGAGTCAGGATAAAATTAGAGAAGAAGTTAACAATAAATTCCAAATGATTTGGGCATATCAGATTTGGGGAGACATATTAAGTGCCAAAGAAAACGAACCGGATAAAGAGCTAAAGAAAAAAGATACATTTTACCTATTAAAGAAGTATTACGATGAGCTAGGTATTCGTATAGATGTAGCGTCAATACAAAAACGTAATGGTGTTTGGTATAAGGTTAGATCGCAGTATAAGCCCGCAGAAGATCCTAAGACAGTCGGAGAGATTAGTGATGTTCGGGCTATTGCTATTGGAGAGTATCGTCCCATATTTTTGGAAGGAAAACCAGCCAATCAATCTCATGCCAGCTCGTTTGCTAGGTTTGGAGTAACTTTTACTGTTGATATGAATCAGGATTTATTTGCTGAGATGGCGATTAAATTCTCCATTCTGTTAGAAGAATTTAAAGATAAGACAGTTGCGATGATCAATTTTCCTGAGAAAATTTTTACGGAAGGCTTTACGTTGACAGCCATGTTTCATGCCATTGCTGATCGGACGTTTGTGACCTCTAGTAAACGTCAGCTGTCCATGTTGCTTTCTGCATTTCACCATGGTCACCCTGATGGGTGGTTGTCGCGCATGATCCGTAATATGGGAGGTGTGTCTTCAACCACATCTGTGTCTGAAGATTTTATCGGCGGTCAACGCCTTGTCATGCGTGGCAAACGCATTAAGAATGTGGAATACATCGAATTTGGTAAAGCCCGTGAATTATCGTGGGTCGGTACTGACGGTATTTTTAGAAAATTCGCCATGGGTGCAGCGCAATATATGTTAAGTCGTTTTGCTGTGTGGGGTGATAAGCGCCTCGGGCCATTGGAGGGTGCAGCTAATTTTTATGGAGGCGTGCCATTCTATTTTCAACAAACGATTGCTTCCATTGGTTTATTGACATACACGTTAAATGTCATGGTCCTTGGGATTAGTTCATTTGCTGCCATCCCAACAGCCATTGTCATGACAATGTTGGGGGCTTTGGTTGTTGGTCAATCGATCACGGCCAATGGGTTTACTCAAATGGCGTTAGAGCATGGGCCTAAGAAGGCTGTTGTGATGTTTGCCAAATTAATGCCTGTCATGTTCCCATTCTTCATCGCGCATTTATTCACCTATGAAGCGGGTTTCTTATCTGGATTACTGGGTGTTGCCGCGTATGTGGCTACAGGGCGAGGTTTTAACCGAGAACATATCCGCCTTGACTCCATGCTTAAATTATTTGGTAAGACGCATGCAACCATGGGTGAGGTTGGGATTGTATTGTTTGCATTGGCCGTTGGGATTTGGCAGAACTGGACATTGTTGTATTCTTCAATTGTTGGGGCATCATTTATTTTTCGTATGTTTGTTCCAACATTAATGAACTCAGGTAATTTGCCGATACACAAAGTTTCTTCTGAAGCTCACGGAGAACTATTTAGAGAAGATTTGAAAATATATAAGGGGAAGATCAAGCAGCATTTTCAAGCAGGTTCTGGAACGTTACATGTTATAAAAGCCTTTAAAAATTCAGTGCTAACGTCCATTGCATCTATTCCTTTCTTTGCAACTGCGCCAGCGTATTTAGGTACAGCTAGTGTTGCTAGAGTAAGAGAGGTGGTGCGCAAAAATCAGATATCAAATTTCAGCGCTGCAAATGATGAAGGATCGGCGGTACAAAAAATTGCCGCAAATGAAGCCATGGCAAGTAACCCAGGTGGTATCAACATTGGTTTGGTAAACGTGGAAGTGAGGAATAAAAACGCAATTACAACTGCCTTTGATGATCAAGCTATGTTACAATTGCTCATCAATGCGGATGGTTTGTCACCGGTGATTTATGGTATTAAGCCTATGACACCGTCGATGGTGCAGACATTTGTTGGTTCAAATTAATAGGGAGTGTCTATGATTGTTAAATTAAAAAAGATTTCAACGAAACCCATGGTGATTTTTTCAACCATTGTTTATATGATCGCAGGTCTTTTGCTTGGCATCATCTTTGCCATCTCATCCGTTGTTGCACCTGCAGAGCAAGAAGCGGCTAATTTAGGTTTCTGGTCTATCTTGGTTTTTCCACTCATCAATGCCATCATTGGCGCATTCTCTTCATGGATGATGTGTTTGATGTACAACACGCTGGCAGGTCAGTTGGGTGGTTTGGAGTTTGAAGTCGAAGAAACTCAGAAATAAATTGTCGTATGCTCACCATTGTTTTACTTGTCCTTTCTAATATCTTTATGACCATCGCGTGGTACGGGCATTTGAAGTATCGCAATAGCCCGTTGTGGATTGTGATCCTTGTTAGTTGGGGGGTTGCATTTTTTGAGTATTGCCTGCAAGTGCCTGCGAACCGTTGGGGTTACGGGCAATTTAACGCGGCACAATTAAAGACGATCCAAGAAGTCATCACTTTAGTGGTTTTTTGTATCTTTTCTGTCGTGTATTTAAAAGAACCTTTAAAATGGAATTATTTGGTTGGGTTCTTCTTCATGGTGTTGGCTGTTTTCTTTATCTTTAAGAAATTCTAATGGAGCGCAATGGATAAAATTCGAATCTTTGATGCGACAACACAAGCGTATCATATGCTTGATAAAGTTGTAAAATCCCACGATGAATGGAAAAAGATTTTAACGCCAGAACAATATGAAATTACCCGTGATCATGGCACCGAACGGCCATTTTGCGGTTTGTCGACCAGTGATCATAAGCAGGGCATTTACCAATGTGTCTGTTGTGGCACGGATCTTTATAAGGTAGATAAAAAGTTTGAATCAGGCACAGGCTGGCCGTCGTTTTGGCAGCCGATTGATGAGGCTAATGTTGCTTACACCGTTGATCAGAGTTATGGCATGACCCGCACAGAAGTGCATTGCGCGCGTTGTGATGGGCATTTGGGGCATGTATTTGACGACGGGCCAGCGCCAACTTATAAAAGGTATTGCATTAATTCCCACGCGTTAAAATTTGTTAAAGGATAATCGTCGATGAAAATTTTGCTTAAAATCTTAGCGGGTATTGCAATTGGATTTTTAGTCATAGGATTTTGTATTATCCCTTTAATATTGTATTTTGTGATCCCAAGCCAAGGGGCAAAGATTTTAAAAACCCCCGTCCACATTGAATCAGTTTTCTTTAATCCTATCACCTTAGATTTGCGCATGAATGGTTTAAGTGTAAATGACAATCAGAATCAGACGCTGCTTGGGTTTAAATCACTGCGGGTTGATGTGAGCGCCATTGATTTGATCAAGGGTAAATATCATGTTGAGAAAGTTTTGCTTGATGGTTTAACGGTCACGACGGTGTTACAAGCAGATGGGCATATTAACTTGCTTGATTTGGCGGATAGGGCTATGACCTCGGCCGAAACACAGCCTAAAGCAGTTAAAGAAACGCCACCAGCTAAACCAGAAACACCAACAACGATTCCCTTGGTTGTGGTTGACCATATTATATTAAGCAATGGTAAGGTGAGTTTTAGTGATCAATCGATCACGCCTAACTTTGCAACCAAGATGCATGACATGAATTTATCGATCGATGGGTTTTCAACAGATCCGAGTGTAGACGCACGTGTTGCCTTCAACGCTAAGCTCGACGAAAAAGGCGTGATTAGCAATGAGGCGTTGCTTAAACCATTATCTAATCCATTGTCACTTGAAACCACCTTTAATCTTAATGCTTATGCGTTAACCATATTATCGCCTTACGTTGGCAAATATACCGGGCATGCGCTTTCCGATGGAAGCTTTGATTTGAGCATGACATATCGCATCAGCGACCATCAATTAACAGCTAGTCATAAGATTTTAGTGCAACATTTTAAGTTTGGTCAAAAAGTAGATAGCAAAGATGCGTTGCATTTACCATTTAGTTTAGCCGTTGCCTTGCTTGAAGATCCTCAAGGTCGCATTAAAATCACATTGCCTGTAAAAGGAGATATGAGTGATCCAAAATTTGAATATTGGCATCTCGTTGGCCAAGTCGTCACAAATTTCTTTACTAAAATTGTCACCAAACCATTTACCTTTTTAGCGTCGATGATCAGCGGGTCTGAGGATAGCACCGATGAATTAGGATCTGTTCGTTTTGTTCCAGGGCAATTTGATTTAGCGCTAGCAGAACAAGCAAAATTAAAGACCTTGGTTAAAGGTTTAACGGAGCGTCCAAAATTAAAGTTAGCCATCAATGGCAGTTATGATCCTGACCTTGATTGGCGGGCGATTAAGACACAGATGTTTGATCAAGAATATAAAACGCTGCGTGCCGATTCAAAAAAGTCAGAAGCGGTTGTTTATCATCAATTATTTCAGCGTCGATTTGGGATTAAAGCATTATGGGCATTAGCTAAAAAATATAAACAAGCTGTAGGGAAGTATGATGATGATAATTTCATTATTGCCATGAAGAAACAATTGATTGAAAATGCTCCAGCTGATAAAGGGGCTTTGGATGTTTTAGCAAAAGCACGGGCACAGGTTGTTTTTAATGCTCTAGTTGCTGCAGGTTTTCCGGAAAATAGGCTTGATTTAGGCGCAACCCAGCAGACGGTTGGCAGCATGGGGCAAGTGCCGCTTGAATTTGCATTAACGGTTATCGAATAATTCATCTAAAAGTGCTTTATTTCCATAGTGTTACATATATGTCCATGGCTTGCATTTGACGTTTATATAGTGCATACTTGACCTTGTATATGAAGCGCTTTCTTAAAACCACCCTCATTATAGCAATCGCTTTCTCTTGGATTTTTGACCCTCTAACTAAGGTCAATGCCCAAAGCCTTACTTTGCCTAAGCCTGGCACAATGGTTCATTTGAGTAAGCCATTTAACCCAACGATCCTCAAAGGCATCAAAGTTTATCCCGATAACCCATTTCGTTTTGATTTTGTGTTGTCGCAAGGCGATCAATCAACAGATCTTAAAGATGAATCTGATAAGCTCGTCAAATATTTCTTGGCGGCGCTAACCATCCCTGAAAAAGACCTTTGGGTTAATTTAAGCCCATATGAAAAAGACCGCATTGTGCCCGAAAGTTTTGGACAAACTCAAATGGGTCGAGATTTGTTAGCGCAGGATTACATGCTAAAACAGATCACCGCATCGCTCATTTACCCAGACGGTGAGGTGGGGAAAATATTTTGGAAGAAAATCTATCAACAATCCGCGAATAAAAATATTCCAGTTGCCACATTTAATAAGGTATGGATTGTTCCCAATAAAGCCGTGATTTATGAGAATGCCAAAGCAGGCACTGCGTATGTTGTTGAATCTTCATTAAAGGTAATGACAGAACAAGATTATGTGGCCACAAACAAAAATACCGTAGAGACGCGATTTATCGCGTCTCAAACAACAAATAAAAAAAACCAAAACATTATAAAAGACATTGTCATCCCACAATTAAATAAAGAAGTAAATACCGGTGAAAACTTTGCACAATTACGACAAGTCTATAACGCGTTTATTCTAGCGACGTGGTATAAGCAAAAAATTCATGACAGCATCTTTCATGAGGTTTATAACAATCAAAATAAAATCAACGGGCTTCAAGCCTCGAAAGATTTAAATGTGGATCAAATTTATCAAAGTTATTTACAAGCTTTCAAAAAAGGAACCTACAATTTTATTCGTGAAGAACAAGATCCACTAACACAGCAGTCAATCCCACGTAAATACTTTTCAGGCGGAGTAAATTTAAAAAGTAATTTTACGATTCAATCAACTGTACATATTGATCCTGCACAATTATCTAAGGTAGCCATCGTCAAGATGCAATTAGATGCCAATAAAGATGAAGCCATGGTGACGAGGACTGTGGTTCGTGAATATTGGGATGACTTAAGTGTTTTCTTAAATAAAGTTAAGGCGGCAAAGCAAACATTGCATGTTAAGGAAGAAACGCACGTTGTTGACGATTCGATTTCACGGCGGGTGTTTGAATTAGTGTGGAAACCTTTGATGCAAAAATTAGATGAATATCGAGATCCAGAGCTTCACGGTAATGAAACAGCTGCATTTAAAAGTAACACCCGTTGGTTTGGGGTGATGTACCGTTTTGCACAATTAGAAGTCGCTGAGGGCGGCTGGTTTTTATTACCCACCATGCATGGCGTTGCGCGTCGTCTGAAAAAAGGCGCTGATATTAGGGTTGATCAATTTAAAGCATTAATAGATCAATCACGTAAGATTTATTTATTAAGTAAGAGTTACGATCCTTCAAGACCTTTGATCATCATCATCCGAGGCGCGTATGCGCCGCCTAAGTTTTATAGTAATTTTTATAATGCAGCCAAGCAGAAATACAATGTGGCGTATTTTGAATATAATGAATTTGCTGATGTTGAAAAAGAGTCCGAGAACTTTTTAAATCAATTAGAAATATTTTTAAATGCCAACGGAGTTAAAGGAAAATATGGGATCTTTACGCATTCACATGGCGGGGTTATTTCAGAATATGCAAAAGTTTTAGCCAGAAAACAAGGTAATCCAATCTTTGAACTAAGAGAAAGGGTTGCAGTTGCGCCTGTTCATGGAGGATCGGCAAAGGCTTTGGTTTATGATAGTTTTCTAATACGTTCTTTTGTTTTACGTTTTGTTGATGGCATGAGTGCATTGTTGCAAGCGCATTACCCTAGGGGAAGTGTACAACAGGCATTGGTTTCAGAAGCAGTGTTAGATGCTGTTGCAGGCAAAAGTCCAAAAGGCTTAACCATTTATGCGCTTAATGATCCACATAATGTGGTTAAAGACCCAACGAAACAAGAGGGCTTAACAATTCAAATGAAGCGATTTGAGTCGGTTAAGCTTGTCTTTTCAGGTCATCAGGAAAGTGCAAATGATCCCGAAGCGGTTGGGTATGCATTAGAACATTTTGATAGCGTGTTAAAGGGCGATAAAGCGATGACAACGAATGCAGGTGGTATTGATTTTAATGGGGGTCAACTGGCATTAAGCTTGCAGAAAGGCTCTCGTGGGATTAAGATGAAGGTAGATCCCAAGATGATTGAGCAGTTAAAGCACATATCTGGTTTTGTGCCGGTTATTTTAGATATCCAATCGTTAAAAACAGGGGAAGCTGGGGCGGCAGATTTACGCTTTTTCTTAGGTTTGCCCTAGGGGGACAGAACTTTGCAAAACATGAAAAACATGGTATACTTAATATTATTATTCATCTTCACCCCGTCATTATCTTTTGCCGCAGTTAGTTTGACAGTGAGTCCAGCAGATGGGAGCAGTAGTTTAAAGCTCGAGCAGGCGTTTTTAGGGCTGGATAACAAGAAAGATGTTCGTGTCCGTGTCACATCAACGGATGGCAAGCGATATCAAGTTTTTGCACGTGTTCTTGAACCAATCGTAAATGAAAAAGGCGAGAGCTTAGACTTACAAGCTGTGTCATTAGCAACAGTATCAAATTCTAATACGTCGGGAACCCTATATTTACAAAACGAAAATTATTTAAGCATGTCAGAAGAATTAATTTATTCTTCTGCGCCTAGTGGAGAAAGCGATTCCTTAACCATTAGCTATGCATTAAATCCCGACGCAGTACGCAGTAGTGGTAATTATTTTGGACGCATTGTTTTTACTGTTCGTTCCAGTGATGGGGGTGATAGTCAATCAACCCTCACGATAAATGTTCAAGCGAGTTCTCGTTTTAAGGCAACGGTGATGGGCAGTAAGTCGCCTGACCGTGTGATCATCAACGATAAAGATGTGACGGAGAAAACAGCTGAATTTGTAAAGATTGACTTTACAGGAAATAGTAGTCAAAATATTAGGGTATACCAAGAAGTTTTGGTGATGCCGCAAAGTTTAGAAGGTTCAGATTTAGGTGCAGAAGGTTTAATTTTTTATGCCAATGGCGAAGGCGATGGCATCAAAGCTCAAAGTGTAAGCCCCTTAACACAAAATCGTTCATTGTTATACCAAGGTACTGATGCGGATAGTCATATTTTTGTGTACTATCAATTGAATCCACAAATTTTAGCAGATCAGGCGCCGGGGACATATGTTGGTCGCATAAAATTTACGGTTGAATCAGACCAAGCACCTCAAGAATATTTTCTAGATTTGCAATGTCAGATTCAGCCAGTGTTCACATTAGATGTGTCGGTACCAAGTGATGGGATTAGTTTTAATCATGTGGTTGCTAATCGACCAGCACAAGAGAAAGAAGTAACGGTAACTGTTCATACAAATTTACACAAGCCGTATCAAGTGACACAAAATTTTCAAGCATTAATGACCAATGAAAAAGGCGATCAGATTTCAAAAGAATATTTTACTCAGAAAGTAGAGTTGCCTTTAGGTTCGAGGGGAAGAACAAAATTTAATGATTTTATACCGGTTGATTCAGGTGAATTACCAGTGTTTGTTTCAGACAGTAAAGGTAGTCCGATAGTATTTAAGGTTATCTACAAGTTGCAAGGATATCAGGGCATGAGTGTGGGGAATTTTAACGCACCATTGCAGTTTTCTTTAAACCAAAACTAACACAATAACCAACAGGGAGGATAAGTAAATGAAGAAAGTATTAAGTTTAATCGTAGCAGGGGTGGTTGTTTTCGCCCAAACAGGTTTTGCAGCAACAGCAACATATACTGTTTCTGCAACTGTTCCTGCTTCATCTGCAATTTCAATTAATGCTTTTAGTGTTAATTCAGTTAGCAGCGTGAAGTCTGGGATTACAGGTACAGCATTAAGTTTCAATCCATTAGTTTATCAACCTTCTTTAGGTATCTATTTACCAGATCATTATTTCATCATTGAATCTGGTTTAGGTACTGGTGCAGGCAATCAAGATATCACGATTGTTTACACTGAAGGCGCAAATCCAAATACAGGCGGTCATGGTTTGGGTTGGAAAACAGTGGCAACATTCAACAAAGTTACAGGTCCTAGCACAGAAGTTGCAATTACAGGTCATCCAAAAAGACTTCTCAAGGATTTAACTGGTGCAGGGATTAACATTACCCCAGCGCAAATTGGCACTAGTTTATTGAGAATGTATGTTGGAGCTGTTACAGGTGATGCAACATTAGGCGAACCTGCAGGTGCTGAAGTTATCAGCAACGCAGATCGTCAAGGTGATTACAACGGTCAATTAGCAATCACTGCAACTGTTGTATAAGTAATTAATAGAGGGTTAAGCATTGTTTCATAAGGTTATTTTATTAGTTTTGGTTTTGGCATGCTTGTCCGGCGCGACAGCAAATGCGCAGCTTTTCCTTGAAGAAGGAAAAGTTGTGCTAGCTGTTGAGCCGGGTGAGCGTGTTAATAAATCGATGTATGTATCCAATACAACGAATAAAGAGCTTAGTGTTCGTGCGTATTGGCAAGACTTCGAATATCAGCCGCCCTATGAAGGGGCAAAAGCTTTTGTGCCAGAAGGAACAACCAAGCTTTCGGCGAGTAAGATGATGAGTTTTGCGCCGTTGGTTTTCAAATTAGCGCCATTTGGTAAGCAAAAAATTGAATACTCGATCAATGTCCCTAATGATGCCAAGGGTGGGTATTATGGTGTTTTGTTTTTTGAGAAAGCTCCAGATCCATTAGAAGCTCAAATGGGGATCAGCATTGTCACACGTGTTGGTTCTTTGTTTTTTATTGAAACAAAATCTAGGTCAAAGCAATCGACCGTCACCAATGTGAATGTAAAAGATGATAAAGTAGTCGGTACATTTAATAATCAAGGTGATGTGATCCTTATTCCAAGAATGACGTATAACGTTTTCGATAAGGAGGGATTGGTTGCCGACCGCGGCGAATTGAAGAAAATATATGTTCCCCCAGGTGCCTCCGCAGATTGGGAAATGGCTATGCCCATAAAATTAGGTGTTGGTCAGTTCTCGATTGTATTAAATACGGATTTAGATGAAGGGGATGTTATTGTTACAGAAATGAATGTAAGCATAGACGACGCGGGCCATCTAAAGGTTGAAAACGTCAAGGATTGAAGAAGTTAACCCTGTTCTTATCGTTACTGATTGTCATTCTTTTAGTTATACCTGTTTATGCGGATAACTACCAACCTCTTGTTGTCACATTTCACGACGCATATCAATATTACACCCAAAAAACCAAAGACGCCTTAGCACAAAGAGATCAAACAAAGGCCATGCGTTACTATACGTTGGCGCGCATCTATGCAACGACCAAGGCTGAATCTGTTGATATTGACATGGTGATGCATGAGCACTACACCTCATCTCAAGTTGTACAAATCATGGATAAACAGGTTGCTGTTCAAAAAGCACTTGATGCAACACCAGCAGCACAATTACCCGCAAAGATGCCAACTGCAGCACTATCGCCACTTGCTAAAGATCACGGTGTACCTGTAGTTCTAAAAAACATTATTGATAAGCAGGTGATTGAATTACCCATTGGAAAGAGTTTAATCATCGAACGCGCAGGTGTTAAACGTTTTATGGCGGTTGATGAAGGGTTTATCGAAGCCAAATTAATATCACACAATCAAATTGAAGTGACAGGTTTAAAACGCGGCAGCACGTTTTTCCACATTTGGGATGATAAAGGGCGAACAACAATTTATTTTAAAACCATATTTCTGCAAGTAGCTGGAAGTCAGGAAGAAGCTAAGCCAGTTTTAGTAGAGCATCAACAACCTTTTAAATTTATTTATTCCAATGATTGGAGTTCGTATTATCAAGGCCCAAAAATTAAAGATATGCAGCGTCAGAATTTAAACTTTTTACAGAATCTATCGATGGAGGGTCCAACGCCAGTAGGTGATATCGACGGGTATATGACGTTTACCGATTTTGAACGGGCGAAAAGTCTTCAGAGTTACGCATTGGGTGTTAGTAATATTCCGCTACAAGGCACGCATAAATTCAATCTACGATTCTTTGATGCAGTGCGTTACATGTCTCCGTTAACCATGGCGGCGCCGCATTTGCGTGGTGTATTTGGTGATGTTGATGTTTTAGATAAGAATGTGCGGTTGTCTTACAGTCATGGTCAAGTCAGACCCGTTTTTGGATTCTTGGCTTTTAGTAACAATAACAAGATTCAGTCCTATGTCGATGCTGGTAAGATTGTCTTATTTCCTAATAATCCTAATGGGCAGTATGCGGTGAATGTTGTATCTGGTTATGGTGGTGACCGAGACCCATCCATGGCACGCAAGGCATTTTCGATTGAAGGTCGTCAGAAAATTAATAAGGCGATTTTAAATGCAGAACTTGCACGCAATGATCAAAAGCGTAATGCGATGACATCTGGATTGCGATACGATGGCAATAATTTCATGACCAGTTTAAATGTGCGAAATATTAACAAGAATTACAATACGATCCTTAATCCGCCGTCATATCAGGGTGAGATTGGGACAACATGGGCAACAAATATTTACAATGAGTTATTTGAAGCGAGCACATACTTAGATGTTTACCAAAATCGTTTGTACCCAAATCCAAATCACGAAGAAGCGTTAAATACTGATTTTAATGGTCACGTAAGGGTGCCCTTACATCCTAAGATTTGGACAGATGCAGGATTGTCCTATGTAAATACACGGGGTGAAATATCTCCGAGAGAAAATTTTAGCTTTGATGATCGTGTGTCGTTTAGTTTTAATACTTGGAATAAACGCAATGGGATCATTTATGCTGGCGGTGCGTATCAACGCAGCCGCTATGAGGATGCAGCCGCTTCGGCATTTGATCGTCTAACATCCTTGATTGGTACATCTGTTCCTATAACGTATCGGTTGACCGCTCATGGAAAATATGAATATTCTTGGGTGGATGAACCCAATGCAAATAATGAGTATAACCCTGCAGCGCTTGATTTAGGGTTGGATTACACGAGAGAATTGACGAAAACATTGCGTGGTACATGGGGGATGAATTATCGTCGCGAAGATGGTGTTAATGGTAATAATAGTTTCTTGGCAGGGGAAGATAGTGTGTATGGTAGTTTTGGATTGTCCTATAACCCCAAGGATGATGTCAGTGTATTCTTTGACAGTCGATTACGACGCGTATGGCCAAAATCAGAAGAGTTTCCTGCATACTTTGCATTGGATTTGCGTCTAGGTTTAAGGATGACATTTGGCAGCGGCGTTCGGCTTGATCCTTATGGAAAAGTATTTGGTTATGTCTTTGATGATGTCAATAGCAATGGATTACGAGAACGTAATGAAGTTGGCATTCCAAATGTGAAAGTTAAGGTTGGTGAAAAAGAAGTAACGACGAATGATAAAGGATATTTTGAACAGAGCTATCAAGCTAAGTCGGTTGTTGTTAGTCCAAATGCGGAGAGCATGCCTGCAGGTTATGTATTCTCATCGAAAGATACGTTAAGTGTTCCAATTGAATCGTTTGTTGGTTCAGAAGTAAATTTTGGAGTTAGCACTCAATCATCCGTTTATGGGATCATTTCCGTAGATAAAAATAATAATGCCGCGCCAGATATGGGTGATCAATTTGTTGCTAAGGTTAAGGTTACGTTAGATGGGAAAGACGTGCAATATACGGATGGGCGTGGCGCCTATTATTTCCGCAATGTTGCACAAGGCAAGCATACGGTTGTTTTTGATTTAAATACCATCCCGATAGAAATGGTGCCATTGACAAAAGTGAAGCATGAAATTGAAGTTGCAAAAGGTGCCACATATGTTTTACATTTCCCCTTAAGGGTTAAGGAACAACAATAGTGATAACGTTAACCATTTGCCCTAAGCGCATTTCACGTTGTTGAGTGATCATTTGTTGTTTGGTTTCAATCGCTTTTGCAGAGGGTTGTTCACTGACAGTAACAGGAATAGTAAAACTGACTTTATAAGTTTGTGTTGTACTTTGATTGGCAAATACAGATGTTGCTGATACGGCGCAGACAAGTACTAGTGCTAAAACATGATTGAAAATGTTCATGTTCGTCCCCCATGGTAACCAGACGACCGTGCTCAGATTTCGAGGTTAGGTTCTTGGCTTTGCGTCCTTGGGTTTCCCCAAGTTTGCCTTTTTCAGTAAAGAACAAACTTTTTACTTACATTTAAAATATAACATATATACTTGGCATATGCCAATTAAGGACGTGTCACATGTTTAACAAAATACCTAAAAAACACCACCCAGCCGGCTTCGAAATGCTCTACGAGGATAAGGATATTATCGTCGGTAACAAGGCTGCGGGCTATTTGACGGTGTCTGCGTTGTGGAATAAAGAGAAGACAGTGCATTTTGCGCTGAACCAATATATTCGCAAAGGTCAGGCTAAATCCAAAAAATGTGTCTATGTGGTGCATCGCTTGGATCAGGCAACGACAGGGGTGCTGGTTTTTGCTAAAACCCCAGAAGCCCAGAAGTTCTTGAAAGATAATTGGGTTAATACCGTGAAATATTACTATGCCATTGTACAAGGGACATTGCTCAAAAAGAGCGGTACCATCTCTAGTTATTTAGAAGAAGATGAAGACTATGTGGTGCGTTCAACCACAGATCGTAAAAAGGGTAGTTTTGCGCGTACGGATTATGATGTTTTAAAAGAGAATGCTAAGTTTAGTTTGCTTAAGATTAATCTCTTAACAGGTAAGAAGAATCAGATCAGGGTGCATATGGCAGAACATGGGCATCCGATTGTAGGCGATGATAAGTATGGTCAAAAGAGCAATCGTCAAAAACATATGATGTTGCATGCACATTCGATTAGTTTCTTACACCCGTTTAACCGCAAGCCTATGGAATTTAAAGTGGATGTGCCGATGTATTTTAAGGAGATATTTGATTACGCGTATTGCCCTGCAGCAAAACCCGAGGCCCAGGCCCACTGAAAATTATAACCACCCAAATGGCCTGTTACGTCAACGGCTTCACCAATAAAATATAACCCTGAAGTTTTAGAGCTCTCCATGGTTTTTGACGAGAGTTCCTTGGTATCAACCCCACCTAAAGTAACTTCGGCTTTTAGATAACCTTCGGTGCCATTAGGTGTAAAGACCCAAATGTTTAGTTTTTGGCCGATGGCTTGAATGTCTTTTAGGGAAAACTCTTTTAAAGGTTTATTTTTAAAGAAGTTGTCACATAAGACATCACAAAGACGCGAGGGTAAGTATTCTTTTAGAAATATTTTAAGTGTGGTGTTGCGTGCATGATTCGTTTTAAAGACGTCGGCCATGTTGTGTTGTGGCACCATGTTGATCGTGATGGGTTTGTTTGGTTGCCAATACGACGATATTTGTAAGATAGCAGGGCCGCTTAAGCCTTTGTGGGTAAATAAAATGTTTTCACGAAATGAAGTCTTTTCAAATGTGACAATGCTGTCTAACGATACGCCAGCAAGGGTTTGGTAAATTTTTAAGTCTTGGGCAGATAAAGTCAATGGCACAAGCCCAGGTCGCGTAGGTATTAAGGCAATATCAAATTGTTTGGCCACACGGTAAGCAAGGTCAGAGACGCCAAGGTTTGGGATAGATAGCCCGCCGGTTGAGATGATTAAACTTTGTGCGTCGAATGTGGCATTGTTGGTCTGCACATGAAAACGATCAGTCTTAGTAACTTTAATCGCGCTGGTGTTAAGTAAAATGCGCACACCATGTTGAGTGCATTCTTTCTTTAGCATCTCAATGATGGCTTGTGCACTACCGTCACAAAAAAGTTGTCCAAGTTTCTTTTCATGATAAGGGATTTGGTGTTTTTCAACTAAGGCGATGAAGTCCTTGGGTGTAAAGCGCGCCAAGGCAGATTTTGGAAAGTGGGGATTGTTTGATAAATAGTTACTGGGCTTAGCATCCCGATTGGTAAAGTTACATCGCCCGCCACCAGAAATACGTATCTTTTTCCCAACGCTATCATTATGTTCAATGATAAGCACACGCCGTCCACGCTTACCCGCTTCAATGGCACACATCATGCCTGCAGCGCCAGCGCCAATGATGATGACGTCTTGGTTGTTTGAATGTTGACTCATGGGTTCAAGTATATCGCCTAAGGAAGCATTAATCCAAAGAAAACAGTTTACATGAAGGTGTAGGTGGCGTATATTAAATATACCCCTAGGGGGTATAAGGAGATCGATAATGTCAAAAAATTCAAATGAAAAAAATAATGTGATCAAGCGACTTAATAGGATTGCAGGACAAGTTAATGGGTTAAAAGGGATGATTGAGGAAGATCGCGATTGTTCGGAGATTATTATCCAATTGGCCGCAGTGCGCAGTGCCTTGGGTCAATTGGGCATTTTGATGGTTGAGGGGCATATGCAGGAATGTGTGACCGAGGCTATGAAAAAAGGTAAGTCAGAGCAATTGATTGAATCATTTAAAAAAGTCATGAAGCAAATGATGAAATAATAAGGGGGTTAGTATGCGTATTCTTATTGTAGGAGGCGTTGCAGGTGGAGCATCCGCAGCAGCAAGGGCACGACGATTATCAGAAGATGCAGAAATTATCATATTTGAACGTGGTGAGCATGTGTCTTTTGCCAATTGCGGTTTACCGTATCATATTGGCGGAGCAATCAAAGAGCGTGATAAGTTGATTATTCAAACACCAGCGTCTTTGTTTAAGCGGTTAAATATCATTGTTAAGGTGAAAACAGAAGTTATTAAGATCAATCGTGATGCAAAATATATTGAGGTTAAAGATTTGCTATCCGGACAAATCAGTAAGGAAAGTTATGATGCGTTAATATTAAGCCCAGGTGCAGAACCAATTAAGCCGCCCATGCCGGGATTAGATTTACCTCAAGTCATGACACTTAGAAATATTCCAGATATGGATAAGATCAAGCATCGGGTTGATTCAAATCATGCGAAGCGCGCCGTGATTGTGGGTGGTGGTTATATTGGTTTAGAAATGGCCGAGGCATTACGTGAGCGTGGGTTAGAGGTTGTTATCATCGAGCTATCAAATCAAGTGATGGGCCCTGCTGATCCAGAGATGGCGTTTTATCTTCACGAAACATTATCAAAGCATGGCGTAAGCATTAAGTTTGGTGTTTCGGTCAAAGCTTTTTATGAAGCTAAAGATGGCATCGATGTTGAATTAAGTAATCAGGAAAGAATCAAAACCGATTTGGTTATTTTGGCGATTGGTGTGAAGCCAGATGTTGCTTTAGCAAAAGAAGCAGGTTTAACCATTGGTGCTCGAGGTGGGATTGCGACAAACAGTGCCATGCAAACCAATGATCCTAATATTTATGCAGTAGGTGATGCGGTTGAGGTTGATGAGTTTGTAACGGGGACAAAAGCTTTGATCCCATTGGCTGGTCCAGCGAATCGTCAAGGGCGTATGGCGGCGGATAATATTTTTAATCGTCATAGTGTCTATAAGAAAACACAAGGTACAGCTGTGTGTAAGTTGTTTGATCTAACGATCGCCATGACGGGCGTTAATGAGAAAATTTTAAAACGCATGAATATGTCATATGCAAAGATTTATACGCATGGGAATGATCATGCCAGTTACTATCCTGATTCAAAACAAATCCATATGAAATTATTATTTGATCCAACCACAGGCAAAATATTAGGTGCACAAGCCGTTGGTCAAAGCGGTGTTGATAAGCGGATGGATGTTTTGGCTGTGGCATTACGGGCAGGGTTAACCGTCTATGATTTAGAAGATTTAGAATTGTGTTATGCGCCGCCTTATGGTTCAGCCAAGGATCCGGTCAATTTCTTAGGGTTTGTGGCTGCTAATGCCTTAAAAGGTGATGTTACGCATTGTTATATCGACGACATAAAGAATATTTCAAAAGATCAGGTGTTGTTAGATGTCCGCAGCGTCAAAGAAGCGCAAGCTGGCATGATTCCAAATGCAGTTAATATCCCGATCGACGATTTACGTGGGGCTTTGGCAACATTATCAAAGGACAAAGAATATTTAGCGTATTGCCATGTTGGTCTGCGAGGTTATTTGGCATGTCGGATTTTAAAACAACGTGGGTTTAAGTGCCGTAATTTTTCAGGTGGGTATTTAACCTATCAAGCCAGTGTTGGGGTGTAATCATGAATGCATCGTATATCCATGGATTAATAGGTGGGGCGCTGATTGGTTTAGCGGCGGTTATTTTATATGCTTTTAACGGCCGCATCATGGGGGTTAGTGGTATTACCTCGAGGTTATTGACACAACGTGGTCAAGACACGTGGTGGCGTTTGGCATTTGTAGTGGGGTTGGTTTTAGGGGGTTGGATTTTAAAGCGATGGATGAATTTGGAGATTGTGCTCAATGCCTCTGTGTGGGGGCTTATTGTTGCAGGGTTACTGGTTGGTTATGGGACAGTGTTGGGTAATGGGTGTACCAGTGGACATGGGATATGTGGTATCGCGCGTTTATCAAAACGGTCCATGGTTGCAACAGCATGTTTTATGGTTGCAGGAATTATTACGGTTTTTCTGCGCAGAAAGCTTGGGTTATAATATGATCATTAGCGCGTTTATCAGTGGTTTAATTATGGCGGCAGGTTTAACCATCTCAGGGATGATATACCCGTCGAAAGTCATTGGTTTCTTAGACGTCTTTGGTCAATTTGATGCAACGCTCATCTTTGTGATGATGGGGGCTTTGATTGTGGCGGGCATTGGTTTTAAATTGATGGCATTGATGCCAAAACCAGTGTTATGTAATGCTTTTGATTGTCCCAAGAAAACGGCATTAGATGTTCCTTTAATCTTAGGGGCTATCATTTTTGGTGTAGGTTGGGGCTTGATTGGATTTTGCCCAGGGCCAGCCATCGTCGGAGTTGGGCTTGGTTTGCCGCAAGCACTATATTTTACAATAGCAATGTTGGTTGGGATGTTTATTGCAAAACAAACAGAAAGGAAGTAGCTATGAAGAATAAAATAAAGATTCACGACGGTATTGTTGGTGCGGTCATATTGTTGAGTGTTGTCTTGGCATATACCGTGGATGCTCAATGGTTGATTTTGGCGGGTGTTGTTGCAGTGCTAATAATTAGCAGCGCCTTTACAGGTTTTTGTCCGGTGTATTTTGTGATTAATAAAGCGATGCCATGTAATGACGGAAAATGTTCGTCTTGACATAGAGAATTTTGTCAGTTATATTCTAGAACGTTAGTAAGCACTGGAAGTTTGCTAACGCTTCGTCGCAGAAAAAACTAGGCATTGTTGCCCAAGATCTTTTAATTAAGGTCTTGGGCTTTTTTGTTTGCTGCCGATTATACAGGTTCAAACAATCCTGCGTAGCTCCCAAATGAAAATTTTGGAGCGAAGCAGGATTACTTTAAGAAAGGTCTTACATGCGCATTATTTTAGTGATAACTTTTTTGCTTAACATCGTCCCAGTCTATGCCCAATCCCCAGAACTAATTTTACCAGCTCCAGGTCAAATGGTGTCCTTATCAAAACCATTGGTTCCTGTGAGTTTAAAAGGCTTGAAAGTTGATCCAAAAAATCCCATGCGTTTTGATTTTATCTTGCAAGAGGGTGATAAGAAAATCCCGCCCGGTCGGATGCAAGAACAAGGGATGGATTTGGTGAAGTATTTCTTAGCGGCATTAACAACGCCGGAAAAAGACGTTTGGGTGAACTTGTCGCCCTATGAACACGACCGCATGATCCCGCAAGATTTAAGTCTGACGCTCTTAGGTAGGGACATGTTGGCGCAAGATTATTTGTTAAAACAAATGACATCATCGTTACTTTATCCCAATGACGGTGTGGGCCAAGAATTTTGGAAGCAAGTTTATACTAAGGCGAAATCAGGTTTTGCCGGGGCGCAAATTCCTGTTAAGAGTTTTAACAAGGTATGGATCTTGCCAGATCAAGCCAATGTTTATACCAAGGGTCAAACGGTGATCATTACAGGTGCGCATTTAAAAGTTATGCTCGACCATGATTGCAATGCGGTACAAAAAAATACAGAAACGAATCGCATCCAATTGGGTCAACAAGATGTTGCAGAGCAGGCGATGCGGGACATCATCATCCCTGTCTTAGAGAAAGAAATCAATGAAGGTGCCCATTTTGCGCCCTTGCGTCAAATCTTTCATGCCGCCATTTTAGCGGAATGGTACAAGCGTCATTTTCGTCAAAGCATTTTAGGTCAACACTATGCCAATCAAAATAAAGTAAGCGGCATTGATGAAACACCGACGCAATTTAAAGAAAATCTCTACCAGCAATATTTACAAGCCTATAAAAAAGGCGTGTATAACTTTGTTCGAGAAGATCGAGATCCACAAACAGGTGAAATGATCCCGCGTAAATATTTTTCGGGTGGATTAAATGTGAGTGTCAGCCCCGTGTACCGTGAGGATGCGGCCATGACCACAGGCGATCCGCAACAGGAGCAATTCCAAGATTTCAGGATTGATATGGCGGTTCCTGATGCATTGAAATTATCTCCATCTCAAGGAGTGATTTTGCGTCTAGAGAATCCATACTGGAAAGAGATGAAGAATTCTTTTAAGTTTGTGATGACATCTGCACCTAATGACAATCATTTGGATTATGTCATTAAGGATGTGTTAGAAAAAAATGTGCGTGTAACCAGCGGTTGGTTGCCTTTAAAAAATGGTAGTGAAGTTTTCGCGGTGCGCGTGGCAAATAGCGATGTAATGGGTACGCCTAAGGGCGGCATTCGTTGGACAAAAGCGTCCGATTTAATGAAAGATAAAGAGTTTTTACACGAATGGCAAGCATTTTTGAAAACACAACCTAATAAAGATGAGGTTAGGGGTTTTATTGCTAAATGGTTGACGCAAGAAGCAAATTCCTTGGCTATTGGCATGACATTAAAGACGGCAGGTCTTGGTAATAATTTAGGTGGAGCTAAAGGGGATGTGTTTTTAGGTGATGTTGTTTTAAGCAATGGGCAATGGGTTTTAAAAGATATTCCCATTGAGATGTACAGTGACGTTGCCAGAGCCCATGCACGACAATTGGTCGAGGCAAAAGCTGTTGGTATTAAGATTGATAGCCCAGCACCAGATGTGAATACCAATCCGTTAATCATGTCGTGGTATACCGATGAGATGATTAAAGTTTTGGTCGCTCAAGGTGAGAAAGCTTTTTTGGCGGACATTGATGAGCAAAGCAGGATCACGTATGCCAAGAAATATAGTAAGCTTTTTAGTCAATTACAACAGATACAAGCAGAAGCAAATGTAACACCCTACGTCGATGCTATTTTCAAGTTTTGGCAAAGTAATTTAAAACAAGGTAATAAAATACCCATCCCGTGGCTAGGTGTCTTTACAGGGCTAGCTGTTGATAAGGGCGGGGTTGTTGGTCGTGCGGGTGCGACGGGTGAAGGTGTGGTGGCGGTAATGAAGGGGTATTATCAAAGCAAAGATCAAGGCTATCGAGGAAAAACAGTTGCGGTTCAAGGCTTTGGGAATGTGGGTAGTTTTACAGCGATTGCGGCAGCACGGGAAGGATTTAATGTTACGGTGATCAATGATAAAGATATCACCTTAGTCAAGCGTGATGGTTTTAAAGAAGGTGAATTAAAATTAATCGCTCAAGAAATGTTGAATAAAAATACACTATTGTCCTTATGGAAGCGAGGCTTTATTAATCCCCAAGGCGTTATAGGCATTATCAATGATGCTAATGATACGGACAAAGAATTAAAGGTCACGCAAGCCGTGTTGTGGGCTGATGTGGATGTGTTGGTGCCGGCCGCCATGCAATTGCAAATTTCCAGTGCTAATGTTAATGGTGTTAAGGCAAGGTTGGTTGTGGAAGCAGCTAATAATCCTGTATATCCTGCGGCATTAAAAGTTTTACATGAGCGAGGTATTGATGTTATCCCAGGCATTTTGGCGAATGCTGGCGGTGTTTTTGTTTCAGGGTTACAAATGGAGCAAGCAGCAACGGGCCGTCGTCTAAGTCAGAGGGAAGTAACAGCACGCATGACCAAGGTTTTAACAGATGCCATGAAAGAATTATCCATATGGCATGATACTCAATATAAGGGGTCATTGTCGAATGCCTATGTGCATTATGCGTTGAGTGTATTATTAAAACATGCGCTGCAAGATAAGGCCATGGGCACGGTTGTGGTTTCTAAAGCGCTTTTGGCAGAAAGGTTCAAGAATGGGGCTGATATTTTTAATGACTTAGTACAAAGAGGATTGATCATTCCGTTAGAAAAAGATTCTAATGTGGCATTCTTTTCGCAGCAGTATGAAAATTGGGTGGCTGCTCATGTTGGAAGTATATCGCGTGAGAATTTTAGAGAGATCATGAATTTTATAATGCAAGACTTGCGGCTTCCTCAGGCTGCTGATAGCGCCATGGCTAAGAACGGGGGGATTGATTTAAATACGTCGGCTATGAAAATCAATGAGCAGGGTTCTTCAATAAATTTTGATATATCACAGGTTAATGCGACGAGCAGTATTCATGGCCTTGTTCCCATATTTGTCCACATGCAACCCATTAGCATGCCGGCATTATTAGCGCCATAGAAGTGTTGACAGCATCTCCACTAAGGTGTGTATAATCATTTCCTATGGTGCCATTATTTTTATCCCCAGTATCTGCTGGCTTTCCTTCGCCTGCCGATGATTTTTTAGATCATGCATTAGACTTAAATGAGCTTTTGGTTGAGCATCCAACAGCGACGTTTTTTGTGCGTGTGAAAGGCGACTCCATGACAGGGGCGGGCATTAAGTCGGGGGATATCCTGATTGTTGACCGATCGCTTGAACCACGAGATAAGTCGGTGGTTGTTGCTTTGGTTAATAGTGAGTTTACGGTGAAGCGTTTGGCAAAGCGCGGGGATAAGATATTTTTAATGCCAGAAAATCCACTCTATCCTTTCATTGAAATCACCGAACATATGGATTTTGAAGTGTGGGGAGTTGTGCGTCATGTCATCCATTCCTTCTAAAGTGTACGCATTGGTTGATTGTAATAATTTCTTTGCCTCCTGCGAGCGTGTCTTTAATCCTAAGCTTCGCAATAAACCCGTCGTGGTGTTATCCAACAATGATGGTTGTGTGATTGCCCGTTCCAATGAAGCCAAGGCCGTTGGTGTTCCCATGGGTGCGCCGATATTTAAATGCCGTGAATTGGCAAAACAGCATAACATTGCCATATGCTCGTCGAACTTTGTGTTATATGGCGACATGTCCCATCGTGTCATGCGCACCTTAGCTGGTTGTTGCGCGCATATGGAGATTTATTCCATTGACGAGGTTTTCATGGCGCTTGAAAACATGAATGAGGAAAGCCTTTTAGGATATGGGGTTTATGTGAGGACCAAGGTGGGTCGTCATACGGGCTTGCCTGTTTCCATTGGCATAGCAGCGACGAAAACGTTATGTAAGATTGCCAATCGTATTGCCAAGAAACATTGCCCTCGTGGTGTTTTTTGTTTATTAAAGACTGAGGATATTGAACACTGGTTAAATAAAACACCCGTTGAAGATGTCTGGGGTATAGGGCATCAGAAAACCCAGTGGCTTAATCGACAAGGCATTCTAACAGCCTTGCAATTGAGCCGTTGTCCGGACAGTTGGATTAAAAAGAATTTAAGCATTGTAACGTTAAAGACCGTCTGGGAGTTAAGGGGCTTGCCGTGTTTGGAGTTAGATGAGGCGAGCGCCGATAAACAATCTATTTTAACGTCGCGCACTTTCTCAAGTGAAATCAATGATAAAGAAGAACTCAAACAAGCTTTAGCCCGATATGTGGCCAATGCCGCCATGAAATTAAGAGAGCAAGAATTGTTATGCGGGTATATGCAGGTCTTTGTTTCAACCAATCGTTTTAAAGGTGAGTATTATTCTAATGCCCGAGGCGTCGACATTAGCCCAGCCACCGCCTATACCCCAGAACTTATCACACGAGCGCATCAAATATTAGATACGTTGTACCGAGCAGAGCATCGCTATAAAAGGGCCGGTGTTATCTTAAGTCACTTAACCCTGCAAGCACAGGAGCAAGCCCAGCTATTTCACGCGCCCTATCAGCATAGCCGCAGAGATCACTTAATGCGCATCATCGACCAACACAATCGCACAACCAACCACGGCCAAATCTTCCTAGCCGCCCAAGGCACATCCCAAATGTGGCACATGAACCAAACCCACAAGTCCCGACGCTTCACAACCCGCTGGGATGAAATCCTCGAAATAAGCATATAATTTCAATAAAAAACGCTTTCCGACGGCTCTCTAACTTGCATTCCCCAAAATTTCCGGCTATCCTTTGAAATAGGAACTAGTGGAACAAGTGGAAAGAGGGGAACATTGTGGAGCATAGTAAGCTGATACCTTTAACGACCGGAGAGATTGCCAAGTACTGCCACGTGACGCACCGTGGGGTGCTTAAATGGGTGGCTTCGGGGAAATTAAAGGCCTACCGTACCCCTGGGAAACATAGCCGTGTTCAAATTGAAGATTTCTTGGCTTTCCTTAAAGAATATGACATGCCTGTGCCTAAAGAGATTCAAGAGCGTTTGCAAGAGGTGAAACGTGTTTTGATTGTGGATGATGATCGGGGCATTGTTCAAGCCATTTCGCGCACCTTGATGGTGAGTAATAAATATCAGGTGGATGTTGCCTATGATGGTTTTGAAGCTGGGCAGAAATTCTCACAATTCAAACCAGACTTGGTGATCTTAGATATTCGCATGCCAGGGTTGGATGGATACCATGTGTGTGCAAGCATTCGTAAGGAAGCTAAAAATAAATTCGTCCAAATTTTAGCAGTGTCTGGTGAAAATGATCAGCATGAGGTTAAGCGCATGATGGATCTTGGAGCAAACGGGTGGTTGCATAAGCCATTTAGCAATGTGCAATTGCAGTCTAAGGTACAAGAAATGTTAGAGGGGAAATAAATGAATCAAGGTGAGGTTCTTAAAAATATCGTCTTATTAAAATCGCTGAAGGATCAGACGCGGCAAGCAGTGATATTTTTTAGTGTTATCTTAGCCTTGGTTGTGTTGACCTATTTCCTTATCTGGGGTCAAGATCATTTCTTATCATGGCAAGGTAGAACCATTGAATCACGTTATGCGCAGTTAGCTAGCATACATACAGGTTCACCCAAATTAGATATGACTTTAAAGCGTCAAATTGCAGCCACATTGGAAGCCGATAAAAGCCATGAATATTTGATGCGCATTTGTTTTATCATTGTCGTTATTTTATTGTTATTAGCATGGTTGGTCATCTCACGCATCAATCGTCAAGCGCAAGAAACCTTGGTGGAAACAAATAATCAATTGGCCAAACGTAATCAAGAGCTGGCAGATTTAAATAATACCTTGGAACAAAAGGTTAAAGATCGTACAGCGAGTTTAACTCAAGCTCTAGAAGATTTAGGATTAACCCAGAAACAATTATTAGAGTCTGAAAAGTTTGCAGCCATTGGTCAATTGGCATCGGGTTTTGCCCATGAAATCAATAATCCGATCGGTTATATCAATAGCAATTTACAAACCCTGCAGAAATATTTGATCCATTACCGTAATCTTGTCACTATCATCAATCATTTAGAAGAAGCATTGAATTCCAAGAATCAGGTTGAAGCGGCACGTCAGGTCAATTCATGGACAAAAGCTCGTGAGGAGGCGAATTTTGAGTTTATAAATTCCGACATCGGTAATTTGATCAATGAATCTCAAGCAGGAGTTGAGAAGATTCGAAAGATTGTCATGGATATCCATGATTTTGCCAAACCTGATAAAGGGGAAGTAGAAACCATTCATATGGAGTCATTGGTTGAGAGCGTGCTTAATATCATTGCTAACCAAATTAAATATAAAGCAATTGTGACAAAGAATTATCAAAACGTTCCAAGGGTTAAGTGTAATCCACAAAAAATTGCTCAAGTGTTTGTCAATTTATTGATGAATGCGGTGCAATCGATAGCGAATAAGGGCGAGATTAATATTGCGATATCTCAAGACGAACAATATGTGCGCATTGCCATCAAAGACGATGGTGTGGGGATTACGCCGGAGAATTTTTCAAAGATTTTTGATCCGTTTTTTACAACCAAGGGCAGTGCCGCTGGTTTAGGTTTAAGCGCAAGCTATGATATTGTGCGTAAACATAATGGTCGGTTAACCGTAGATTCACAGGTAGGGATGGGGTCTACATTTACAGTGTGTTTACCATATTATTAATAAAAAGGGGCGAGCATGAAAGAAATCAGCGTACTATTTCTAGATGACGAAGCGAATATCTTAAATTCGCTGACCCGCATGTTCATCGATGAGCCTTATGGTATTGCTGTCGCGAGCAATGCGGGGCAGGCTTTAGAGATTTTGGCTAAAGAAAAGATCAAGGTGGTCTTATCAGATCAACGCATGCCAGATATTTCAGGTACGCAATTCTTGCATCGGGTTAAGACGCAATATCCCGATGTTGTGCGTATCATTTTTACGGCTTATGCCGATTTGAATGTTGCGGAACAAGCCATCAATGTTAGCGGGGTATTTCGTTTTATCAATAAACCTTGGAATCCAAATGAATTAAAGACGGCTGTTGTTAACGCCATGTATCATTACGATCTAATTTTAGAAAATCGTCAATTGCTTGAATCATTAAAACAAAAGAACATTGAGTTATTAACGATCAATAGTCGATTGAAGAATTTGAATGATGTGCAACGTGAGTTTAGTTCAACCTTGTCCCATGAATTGCGCACCCCATTGTCATCGATCAAGGCGGGGATTGATATTGTCATGAGTAAGACCGCAGGTCCGTTGACGGATGAGCAGATGAAATTTTTAGGGAAGTCCAAAGATAGTGTTGATCGCTTGAATCGGTTGATTAACAATATTTTAGATTTAGCTCAAATGGAATCGGGCAAGAAGAAATTAAACTTTGTCTTTGGGAACATCAATGATGTGGTGCAATCCGTCGTGGATGCGCAAGTGCCTGTTGCGGTCAATAAGGGTTTAGAAATCAATGCCCAATTAGATCCACAGGTGCCAAGCATTGTTCTTGATAAAGATAAAATGACTCAAGTGTTAAATAATCTGATCAATAATGCCATCAAATTCACACAAACAGGGTCGATCACCATCCATACGCATTATCAAATCCAAGGCAATCATGTGGAAGTCTCAGTGTCAGATACTGGCCCAGGGATTAGCGAGGAAGATTTACCAAAGTTGTTTGAAAAGTTTCAACAATTAGGCGAAGCTCATACTCAGGTTTCTGGTACGGGTTTAGGTCTTGCCATTTGTAAAGAGATCGTTCGGCAACATGGGGGGACGATACAAGTGTCCTCAAAATTAGGGTTCGGCACGACCTTTAGCTTCATTCTTCCTCTGGAAGAAAGAAGGAGACGTTAAGATGGAAAAACAACATAAGATCATGATCATCGACGATGAAAAAGACTTAAGCGAAATGGTTGCGTATCAATTTAATGCCAAAGGTTTTGAAACGCAAACAGCAAGTGATGGGGTTGAGGGTTTAGAAAAGATAGCCACCTTTAAACCAGACTTGATCATCCTAGATATCAATATGCCGCGCATGGGGGGTATTGAATTTTATAATCGTATTGCCGCTTCTGATGGTGCGCCCCTGTATCCAGTTTTAGTCCTAACCGCACGTGCCAATGTCGAAGGATTATTTAAAGACTTGCCTATCGACGGGTTTATGACCAAACCGTTTGATGTTGATGAGTTAATTGCTCAGGCACAATTGATCATACAAACGAAGCAACAACATTTCTCCTATGAGACGTGGGGCGAAAAAACGCCTAAGAAAATATGCATTGCCATGCATGAGCAAAAAGCTTTTGATCAGTTGGTCACCATCTTTGCCAATGAATTATATACAGTTGTGCCAGCGCGCACGGGTATTTTAGCCATTGAACGCATCATTGCCATGGTGCCGGATGTAGCTGTCATTGATCTGGGGTTGCCGGATGTGGCGGGCGACGTGGTGATCTTTCGTTTGAGTCAAATTTGTAAGACGATGAACATTAAATTCTTGTTAACATCTCAAAAGGGTGTTCAACGGGATCAGCAAGTCATTGACCGCATAGCCGCAAAGTCTGGGTTCTTAGCGTTGGTGGAATATAACGACCCGCAAGAACTGCTCGATAAGGTAAAGAAGCTACTTTAAATTGTTGAGTGTTGACTTTTGCATCAAGAACATGTACATTTTTCAATCATGAATAGCAGCACGTCTTATATTTTACAAATCGCCCAAGAACTTAATCTCAAAGAAAAACAAGTGGCCGCAACCATTGTCCTTTTAAATGAAGGATCAACTGTGCCATTTATTGCCCGTTATCGTAAAGAAGTCACAGGGTCTTTAGATGAAGTGGATATCACAGCCATTCGGGATCGCCTGCAGCAATTGATTGAGCTTGATGAACGTCGTGCCACGGTCTTAGAAACCATTGAGAAGCAAGGCAAGTTAACCCCAGAATTAAAAGACAAGATCAATGCTGCGCTTACCATGACGGTGTTGGAAGATTTATATTTACCCTATAAACCAAAACGCCGTACACGTGCCACCATTGCCAAAGAAAAAGGTTTAGAACCTTTGGCTCAATTAGTTTTCGAACAGAAAGCCGACGTAGATCCACGCAAAGAAGCAGAAAAATATATCGATGCAGAAAAAAAGGTTGCTAATGTTGATGAAGCCTTGGCTGGTGCCCGCGATATCATTGCGGAATGGATCAACGAGGATATGAATGCCCGCACCAAGATCCGTAATCTCTTTTTAGAAGAAGGTCAGTTTGATTCTAAGGTGATTAAGGGTAAGGAAGAGGCAGGCATTAAGTTTAAAGATTATTATGATTGGAAAGAACCGCTTAAAGAGGCACCGTCACATCGTGTCTTGGCCATGCGCCGTGGTGAAAAAGAAGAATTCTTGATGATGCGCATTGTGGTGGATGAAGCCAAAGCGCTTGATATGTTGCGAGAAATTTTCTTAAAGAAATCTTGTGCTTCAACCGTGCAAGTGGACTTGGCCATCGAAGATGGTTATAAGCGCTTATTATCGTTATCGATTGAAACGGAAGTGCGTTTGATCACAAAACAACGCGCTGATGAAGAAGCCATCAAAGTTTTCATGGACAATTTGCGTCAATTGTTGATGGCATCTCCCTTGGGGCAGAAGAATGTTTTGGCCATTGATCCAGGCTATCGCACCGGATGTAAGGTTGTCTCACTAAATGCTCAAGGTAAATTGTTACAGCACACCGTTATTTATTTGCAAACACCCGATCAAATGGAAGAAGCAGCAGCGGTGATTAAAAAATTGCATCAATTGTTTAGTTTTCAATGCATTGCCGTTGGTAATGGTACGGGTGGTCGTGAGACAGAAAGTTTTGTCCGTTCGTTAAAGTTGCCAAATGTGCAAGTGGTTTTGGTTAATGAGAGCGGCGCATCTATTTATTCCGCCTCAGATGTAGCGCGCGAAGAATTTCCAGATCATGATGTCACGGTGCGTGGGTCTGTGTCTATCGGACGCCGCCTACAAGATCCGTTAGCGGAATTGGTCAAATTAGATCCTAAGTCGATTGGTGTTGGCCAATACCAGCATGATGTGGATCAAGCAAAATTAAAAAATAGCCTCGATGATGTTGTCATTAGCTCGGTTAACCAAGTTGGTGTTGAGGTTAATTCAGCCAGTAAACAATTGTTGATGTATGTTTCAGGTTTAGGTCCAGCGTTAGCTACAGCCATTGTGAATTATCGCGATAGCAACGGGGCTTTTAAATCACGTGATGAAATAAAGAAAGTACCTAAACTTGGAGCAAAAGCCTTTGAACAAGCTGGCGGGTTCTTGCGTATCCGTGATGCCGAAAATTTATTAGACGCGTCTGCCGTTCACCCTGAAAGTTATCCGGTTGTTGAAAAAATGGCCAAAGACTTGGGTGTGTCGGTCAAGGACTTAATGGGCAATGAAGCGTTGCGTCAAAAGATTAATGTTGCACAATATGTGACAGATAAAATTGGTTTGCCAACCTTGCTTGATATCAAAGAAGAATTAGCTAAGCCAGGGCGCGATCCACGTTCGAAGTTTGAAGCTGTTGAATTTAAAGA
This sequence comes from uncultured Planctomycetales bacterium, assembly GCA_964572155.1. Lineage (GTDB taxonomy): Bacteria > Omnitrophota > Gorgyraeia > Zapsychrales > Fredricksoniimonadaceae > JACQQW01. Next base: position 1,075,206 of record CAZNDZ010000001.1, read on the forward strand.
AGGGGTAGCCGCTATTGAAGATTTAAAAGAAGGCATGGAATTAAATGGCATTGTGACCAATGTCACCAACTTTGGTTGTTTTGTTGATATCGGCGTCCATCAAGATGGTTTGGTCCATGTGAGTGAAATTGCCGATACTTTTGTAAAAAACCCTGCCGATGTGGTGAAGGTAGCCCAAAAAGTGAAGGTAAAAGTGGTTGAAGTGGATATTGCTCGCAAACGCATCTCTTTGACCATGCGCAGTAAGCCAAAAGCAGATGGCATGCCAAAAACTTCGGTAAAATCAGCGCCTAGCAAAGGCCCCCAAGTTATTCAAAAACCGCAACAACCCGCAGCACCCGTACGCAAACAGCTATACAGCTGGTAAAAAAACATCGATTTGCCATTTATCTAGATATAGGGTATACTTTCCCAACTATGAAATCAGCAATATACAAATCTTTAAATATCATTTTAAGCATAGCGCTTTGCATGGGGTTAGGCACACCTAAACTCCAAGCAGAAGTTGTGGTCCCAATAATGCCCAAAGCAGGAACGATGGTGTCATTAAGCCCTGCGTTTACACCAGCACATTTAAAAGGCATTGTCATTCATCCAGAGAATGCCTTGCAATTTGACTTCCTCATCAATCATGGTCAAGGGAATCTGAATAATGATGAGAAGAATCAAGAATATACGAAACTTGTAAAATATTTCTTAGCCGCGTTAACAACCCCTGATCAAGACCAATGGGTGAACCTTAGTCCTTATGAAAAAGACCGCATCGTTGCTGATAACTTTGGCAAGACCGAGATGGGCAGAGATTTATTAGCACAAGATTATTTGCTCAAACAAATCACCTCGTCGCTCATGTATCCTGAATCAGGTTTGGGTAAGAATTTTTGGGATAAAGTTTATGCAAACGCCAAAGAACAATTTGGCAACACCCAAATCCCTGTAAACACGTTTAATAAAGTATGGATTCTCCCAGACCAAGCCACCGTAGTTGAATCAGGCAACACTGCCTATATCGAGCGCAGTCATTTAAAGGTCATGCTGGAAGAAGATTATTTGGCCACCAAAACAAACACAAAGAATTCTACCGTACAGACGCGATTTATCGCGTCTCAAACAACAAATAGAACAACCCAAGAAATCATCCGACAAGTAATTTTGCCTGAGTTAGAACGTGAAGTTAATGAAGGCAAGAACTTCGCCCAATTACGCCAAGTCTTTAGCGCCATGATTTTAGCAACATGGTATAAGAAAACTCTCAAAGAATCATTGTTAGGAAAAGTCTACGCCGACAAAGCCAAAGTTAAAGGTGTCGATCAAGCCGATGTCCAAGCCAACGAACAAATTTATCAGCAATATTTACAAGCCTTCAAAAAGGGTGCCTATAACTACATTAAAGAAGAACGAGATCAAAACACACAACAAACTATTCCCAGGAAATATTTTGCGGGTGGGGTGACGAGGGGTGTTAACGATGTAGATATCAAGACGATCAGTACTGAAGCAATGGCGTCAACGGTTCGTTCTTCAGATCTTGATGCAGCGATGATTAGCTTATCTTTAGAAGGTTCGATATTACCACTGATTCCTAGCTTAACGCAACAACAAGCAAGTGCTTTAAATACTATAGAAAAGCAGGGAGATCTTCTTGGGGTTGATGCACCTATTCCAACAGAAATAGTTTTAAAAGCGGTGAGCAATGCTAATACAACAGGCATACATCATGCCAGTGTGGATGTGGGTGCGCGGCTTACCCTTAGCTTAGAGGGTAAAACTGTTTTTACGGTTGATGAGTTGACCCCAATGCAGTCTGCTGTATTAGAGACGGCAGCTATACTTGGAACTAAGTTCAAGGTTGTATTTGAGGGTGATGGTAGTATTTCTTTTGTTCCATTTGGCGTTGATCTTGCTATGACAACAATAAAAGTTGCAAACTTGTCTCCCAAATTACGTAGTCAAATAGAGAGTAAGATTAGAAATGGACAGTTAGTGCAAATTCAATTTAATCCAAAAACAGGAAAGTATGAAATCAAGCTTTTCCCTATGGTTCCATCTAAAACATTGTTTGTGTCTGGTGATTTGGGGCCGCTTTCTACGAATTTAAAAGAATTTGATGCGTCTCGTTTAGAAAGACTAGCACGTGAAAAAACACGTCTTAAATTTTTATCGTTTAATGGTGGTCAAATTAATCTACAGCGTGTTGGAGAAGATTTAAAGAATACGGTGATTAAAACAGAAATTCACATCCGCTTATATCGTGGTTCAGCCAAGTTAACAGATGAACAAAAGCGTATTTTTGAAACTTGGGGAAGATTGCAACCAACAGTCTATTTTAAGAACAAGGGCGACTCTTTTGAAATGTTATTAACAAAACCAATACCTAAAGACGCGGCGATGAGTAATAGTCGAGATGGGTTGGATCGTCTTGTTCAAGTGTCTACAGAGGCAGTTACGTATAGTATTAATCCTAATACTAGTGCTGAACATGATGTCCTGCCGTTAGACAGAACATTTCATTTAAGGCCAAATGATTTTAAACCAACAAAAAAGTTTGCTTTGAAAGAATTATTCTATATTCGAGATGTTTCTAGAATTAGCATTACTGTTGGAATTAAAGATGTACGTTACGAAAGGCCGCTAAAATTTGACCTATCAAACCATCCTCTATCAGAAAAGCAAGTACAAAAGATATTAGAATTTAAAGCTCAGGGTATTCAAGCCTCCTTAAAGAAAGTCAATGACGGATTTATGATGATTTTTGAAGATGCGGCCGACAATGCGATGAGTGGTTCTTTGCAGGTTTTGAAGGAGTCAGACGGTAATAATGATGCTAAGCTTTATTTTGATGTTGAGAAATATAAGAGATATACCCAAGTTATGTGGGAAATGGATTTAAAAGGCTTTTTGAGTCAAGAAAGATTTAGCCAAGCAAGACAATTAATATCGTTTGCTAGAAAAGTTGGTGTAACAGATCGCATTATTCAAATATTAGAAGGTAAGTTTAATGCTGCTAGGATGAAGCAAATAGAAGAATTGTTAAGGGATGGCTACATTAAGAAAGCGCATAACATATTGAAATATTCCAAGCGAGATGACTCTCCAGAAGTAGCTCAACGCCTTCGAGCGCATTATCGTAATACGATGAAGAAGATTGAGGAAGATCGTCGTAATAAGGCCATGTTGACCGTTGAGCCAGTATGGACGTTTGACAATAATCGGTCGGTACCGGTGCGTTTGGTTTTACCTGTGATTGAACAGATTGTTGATAATTTATCTAATGGTCGAGCGCGTACAGGTGATTTAAATGAGAATGTTTTATTATGGCGTTGGCGTTCGTTTGATGATGTAAATACTAAGGAAATTTTTGATGGTATTGTTAACGAGAAAGAAATTGCTGCTCTGATTAATTCAACTAAAGGTATTATTAAAGGGATGTCAGGTAAGGTTCATACTGAATCAGTGGTTGAGGCTAAGCTTAGAAACAGTTTAATTAAGGCGCTAAATGATTTAAAAGCAAGTATAAATCAAGCAAGAACTATGAATGATTCAACAGCTGATGCGGCGATGTCGAGTACAGGTGGTATTGATATGAATGCATCGAATATGGATATGTTGATTAAGCGGGATGGGCGAGGGGTTGTTTTGCCGCTGTCACAGCAAGATTTATCTGCGTTAGAAAATATCGAAGGGTTTGTGCCTCGGATCATTGAGATTCGTCCTGCGGTGTCATTGGCTGTATTTCAGACGCCTGTTGCAAAATAAAGTTCTTTCCTGTACCATACATCCCATGTCATTACGCATCGCAATCACCGGTTCAACCGGCTTAGTTGGTTCCACACTTGTTCCTTTCTTGCTTAAAGAAGGGCATCAGGTTACACAAATCTCCAGAAGAAAAGAAATCACAGGGCCTCAAACACCCGTCATCCTTTGGAATCCTGACGCTGGTCAAATTGATGCGTCGGCTTTAGAAGGCTTTGACGTGGTCATTCATTTGGCGGGCGCGAATGTCGGCGAGCGATGGGATGTGAAGAATCATAAACAAGCCATCATGGACAGCCGTATCAATGGCACAGGTTTGTTGTGCCGCACATTGGCTGGCCTTAAAAATAAACCAAAAGTTTTATTGTCAGCGTCGGCCATTGGTTATTATGGCAATCATAGCCCAGAGGTTATTTCTGATGAAGACAGCAAACCTGGCGAAGGATTTTTGTCTGAGGTGTGCCAGCGTTGGGAAGCAGAGACCAAGCCTGCAAAAGACGCGTGGATTCGTGTTGTTAATATGCGCATCGGTGTTGTCTTAAGTAAAAAAGGCGGGGCTTTGTCAAAAATGTGGCTGCCGTTTCAATTAGGTTTAGGCGGCGTCTTAGGTTCAGGAAAACAGATGATGAGTTGGATTGCCCTCGATGAAATGCCTTGGATTTTTTTATTTTTGATCAATAGCCAACATATTTCTGGTCCAGTCAATATCACCTCACCGCACCCTGTAAGCAATACAGATTTTACCAAGACCTTAGGTCAGGTGATCAAACGACCAACGATTTTTCCAGTGCCTGATTTTGCTGTGAAACTATTATTTGGTGAAATGGGGGAAGTGTTATTATTAGGTGGTAATTATGTTGTGCCCAAGCGTCTGCAAGAGATGGGCTATAAATACGTTTATCCGCATTTAAAAGAAGCATTAGTAAAGGCTGTTGCGTAATGTCGTACCTCGTATTGGCGAGAAAATACCGCCCACAGAATTTTGAAAGCCTCGTTGGCCAAAACCATATTACGGATTTGTTGGGAAAGTCCATTGAATCCAAGCGCTTGGCCCATGCCTTTTTATTCTGCGGCCCGCGCGGTATTGGTAAAACATCGACGGCACGTATCTTAGCTAAATCATTAAACTGCCAAGAGGGTCCAACTTTAAAGCCATGCGGCGTATGTTCTGCCTGCCAAGAAATCACCAGCGGAAACAGTTTTGATGTGATTGAAATCGACGGTGCTTCCAACCGTGGCATCGATGAAATCCGCGCTTTGCGTGAAAACGTGAAGTTTGCGCCCGCTTATGGCCGTTATAAAATTTATATTGTCGACGAAGTTCATATGTTAACCGGCGAAGCGTTTAATGCGTTATTAAAAACATTGGAAGAGCCACCCGAACATGTGAAATTTATTTTTGCGACCACTGAAGCCAATAAAGTGCCTGCAACGATCTTGTCACGTTGCCAGCGTTTTGATTTTAAACGCATTGGCGTTGATACGATCATGAAAAACTTAAGCGGCATTTGCGCTCAAGAAAAGCTAACAATCGAAGAGAGCGCCTTATTTGCCATTGCTAAAGCCGCGCAAGGTAGTATGCGTGATGCCTTAAGCATCCTTGACCAATTAAGCGCGCTTGGGGCAGAGGGCATTAAGTCCAAAGATGTTTATTCGATGTTGGGCATTGTAGAGACGGAATTATTATTTAATCTAACCGATGCGCTCATTGCCAAAGATTGTCCGACCACGTTTAATGTGTTTAACGACATTGTAGAACGCGGCAAAGACATCAAGCAATTAGGCAAAGATTTGATCGAGCATTTTCGCAATTTGATGATTGTTAAAATTGGCGGGCCCACATTAACGCATATGGTGGACTATCCTGCAGCTGTCAAACAACGCCTAGATGTACAATCACAAAAGATCACGATCCCAGCTGTCCTTAAAGCCATGGATGTCCTAATCGAAACCCAAGAGGTCGCCCGCGTCATGGAAACATTGCGTACGCCCCTTGAACTCGCCTTTGCCAAATTATGTTTTAATACAGTCACACCACAAGCAACGGCCATGACAACAGAAGATGTAAAGCCAGCCGCGCCCATCTTACAAGCTGCACAATCGGCCAAGATGACAAGCACCCAAGGTTTAAATCGCATCCCAAGCACGGTGGTTGCAACGGACGCTGCACCTGCCAATGCCTCAGTACCAGCTGGTAAAATTTCGTTAGAAGAATTACGTTTGCAATGGAATGTGATCACACACAGCGTCTCAAAACTCAAGATGTCGATGGCAACCTATTTGCAAGATGGTTTCCCATCGTCCTATAAAGACGGCAAATTAGTCATTGGTTTTACCAACGATCATTCCTTTGCTATGGAATTTGTCGGTGCCAAAGATAATTTAATCATCATTGAAAAAGTGATTTCAGAACGTTTTAATACGCCCGTTGGTGTCAGCGTGCGCATTGATGATGGCGCAACTAAAAAAGTCGAAGCCCCAGTTGTTAAAAATGTGCTCGAGATGTTCGGTGGCGAAGTCGTCAAAGAATGGCCTAACGCATAATCATGTATCCTAAACTCATCGAAAATTTAATCGAACAATTAAGCAAACTCCCAGGCATTGGCCGCCGCAGCGCCGAACGCATGGTTTTTTGGTTAATGGGCCAAGATGCCGACAAAGTCAAAGCCTTGGCTGATAGCTTGGTCGCTTTAAAAGAGGGTCTACGTTTTTGCAAAGAATGTAATCATCTAACCGAAACCGAATTATGCATGATCTGCAACGACACCAGTCGGGACAAAAAGATGATTTGCGTCGTAGAAACCCCTAAAGATCTACTCGCCATTGAACGCACCGGCAGTTTTCGAGGCATGTATTACGTTTTATTAGGGAACATTTCACCCGCAGATGGGAGAGGCCCAGAAGATTTGAACACCGGAAAACTGATGTCCCGTCTTAAAGAAGGCACCATACAAGAAGTAGTGATCGCAACTGACCCTGATGCCGAAGGTGAGATGACATCACTATATTTAAGCAAGTTAATTAAGCCGCTAGGAATCAAAGTTAGCCGCATCGGATTAGGCCTCCCAGTAGGAAGCGCCGTTGAATACGTAGACCTTTCGACGCTGACCATGAGCCTCAATTCACGAAGAGTGGTTGACATCTAAAAAGTTTTGAATATAATAACAATCTCAAATTCCCCTGTAGCTCAGTAGGTAGAGCAGCGCGCTGTTAACGCGCTTGTCCGAGGTTCGAGCCCTCGCGGGGGAGCCATATTGACGTCTGACAGCGCAGTTTGCCGTCAGGTGTTACATCATCAAATAGCCTTGTTTGGGGTGGCTTACCAAGCAAGGCTATTTTTATGCCTTCGGGGCTTAAGATGGCCTTCTTCATCACGTAACGGACGATTTCCTTGCGCAGATAGGGCGCAAGCGTATCAAACAGCTTGGTAAACTTGCCTAAAGCATATAAGACGTCTTCTTTTCGGATCGCCTCGCTTTGAATGTCCGCAATTTGAATATCCAGCCCTTCAAGACCAGATTCAATATCTTTTCTTTCCTTAGCCAAATCATCCAGTTTTTCTTTTAAGAATATGCTGTTGTCATTGGTGGCCATGCTTGTCCATTTGACCATGATGCCATCGGCTTGGGACTTAATTTCATCCAGTCGTTTTTGCAGGGCATCGCGCTGGTTTTTAAGCTGAGGGAGTTCTTTGTGCAATTCCTTGTTGGCAATGTGGATCATGGAGGACACATTATCTTCTTGGATGGAGAGTTCATTGATTTTATCAATGATGACTTTTTCGACTTCAGCCGCAGGCATTTTGAATCGGCAGGATTTGCATTGATAGTAATAATATTTTGTCCCGTTATGACTTGTCCCGCAGGTTCCTTCCATGGGTTTTTGGCATGCCTCACACATCAGCAATCCACCGTTTAAAAGATAGTTATGGGTATACGATGTGGTTCCATTATGTTTGGTGGCTTGGTTCTGGGTTAGCAGATGCTGGACTTTGTAAAAGGTATCTTCATCTACCAGCGGTTCCCATACCGCAGGCACGACGTGATAACGCTGGTTCTCGGGAAGTTTTTCTTGGGGGAGGCTTCGCCATCGTTTATTGATTTCCTTTTTGCCGACATAGGCTAGATTAATCAGCACATGGCGAATGGATGATCGTCCGAATTTCTTTGGTACTTGGATTTTATTGCGACGTGAAGTGTATCCTTTTGTCCGGTGGCCGCTGGCATTCAGCCGTCGGGCGGTTTCGATAAGTGATCCACATTCCAAATACTTCTTAAAAGCAAATTGAACGGTGGATTGTTCTTGTTGATTGACGCCTAAATAACCTTTCTTGGCAGGGTCAAGGTCGTAACCTAATAAATGTCCGCCGTTCCATAGACCACGCTCAGCGCGGGCAAGAGTGGCATCGCGGTTACGTTCGGACGTTTGTGTGCGCTCAAATTCGGCCAAGGCCATCATGATGGTGATGAACAGTTTGCCTTGAGAGGAGGTGGTGTCGTAATTTTGTTTCAGGCAGACGAATTCCACATTATGCTTGGTGAGGATTTCAAAAAAGTTGAGGAAGTCTTTAACCGAACGGCTGATGCGGTCAAGCGCAGTGCAAATGACCGTGTTGACTTTGCCCGATTCCATGTCCGCGAACAATTGGGCAAATTCAGGGCTTCGAAAAGAATCTTTCCCGGAAACGCCTTTGAGGATATACCGTCCGGTTTCAACCCATTGCTCATCACAGGCCGTATTTTTATATTCAACGTGCGCCTGCAATCGCTGGAGCTGGTTTGTCAGCGACCCTTCAGGATTGCGCGCTTGTTTGTCTGTGCTGACCCTGATCACAAATCCACATCGTTTAGTTGTTCTTTCCATAGCCCAACCCTATAACAACCCTTTCCCCAGTCAAGCTGAATCACCCTTATTCATGATTTCCCGTGCTTTATTTATGGCTTCAGTTATTTTTTCCTGACGTTTTGGATCAAAGCGCAATAAGCCTTCCTTTTTAAGCAAATCATAAACGCCCGAAGCAATGATTGTATTTATTTGCTTGTTATATTCATCCCAATCGGGAGGTTCTATATATTCAACGTCAACCTTCAGTGCCACATTTAACCCCTTTTAAAGAAAATTAGTTCCCTCATAGATGTACACGACATTTTTTTGAAAGTGTCGAAGCGTTTTAGGCTTACAGCGTCAATAAATTAAATTTTTGTTCGACGCTTTTAGAAATTCTACGTGTCCATAGGTGAAAGGGGGTTTCGACACTTTCCTAAAAACACTGTGTTCACCTATGGGGGATAGCCCCTTTACTAGTGCTTTACGGAATTTTTTGAAAAGTGTCGGGATTGTTTTTTAATAATTTATGCCGACACTTTGGCAAATTTTCCGGAATACACCTATGAGGGCAAATGCCCCTCTACTAGTGATTACGTAATTTTTTGAAAAGTGTCGAACCGATTTTGGCTGATAGCGTCGAGAAAATATTTTTTTAATGCGACACTTTTGGGAATTTTCCGTAATCACATATGAGAGGGCTTACTCCCTTAGGCATACATACGACAAAAATTGGAAAAGTGCCGAGTTAAATCAAGCCGACACTTTAGGGGAAAACGTCGTACTCATGCATGAGAGTGATTTCAGAAGATGTGCGTTTTGGGAAGTTTTACGTAATCACCTATGGGGGCAGATTCGACACTTTTTGGAATTTCCTGTAATCACCTATGAGGGGCATTAATTAAGAGGGTTGTTAAAAGGGAGAAGGGCGATGTGGAAAAATTTAGCTGGGATTATTCCCGAAGAATTAAAGAAACAAAGGGCATGGGTTGGCTATGTGCTTAAACCTAAGGGGAATAAGATCGATAAAATCCCCATGAATGTGATGACTGGCCAGCCTGCCAAGAGCAATGATCCGGAAACGTGGACGGATTTTGATTCTGCCGTGGCATTGGCTATTCAGCGCGGATATGCGGGCATAGGTTTTATGTTCCAGCCGCCTTTTGTAGGCATAGATATAGACCATTGCGTGCAAGATGGCCGCTTATCTGACATGGCGGTCGATATTTTAAAGATCATGAATTGCTACGCTGAATATTCCCCCAGCGGCACAGGTGTCCACTTGATCTTTAAAGGTGAAATCAAACGCGCAAGGCGCATTGCAGGCAAGGGACTAGAGATTTATTCAAAAGGAAGATTTTTTACTGTTACGGGAAATCGGCTAATGGATTATCCAGCTGTGGTTGAGGACAGGACATCGGATCTTAATCAGATATGGTCAAAATATTTTGAACCGCAAGAGGACATATTATCCAAGATTGCCAAGAGTAAAGATGCCGATAAATTTAACAAACTTTTTTCCGGTCAATGGCAGGGTGATTATCCATCACAAAGCGAAGCTGATCTTGCATTGTGCAATAAATTGGCGTTTTGGACAGGCAAGGACGCAGGCAAAATGGATTCGCTATTTCGGCAATCCGGTTTGTTCAGGACCAAATGGGATGATAAGCATTTTGGCGATGGCAAGACCTATGGCCAAAGTGTTATTGAAAAGGCAGTTAGCAGTTGTTCGAGTTCTTATGAACATCCTTCCGAGCATTTCTGGCCGCGTCAGAGAGAAAAAATTCCTCAAGGCGAAATCATCACCCGCGACTGTGAAGAAAACATTAAACAATTCTTTCAAGATCAGCAGGGCAATTGTTTTATTGTTCTGCCCTTCGATAACCATCAAGAGGTGTGCCTAACCGACAGCAGTCGTTTTCGCAATTGGATGGCCAAGCGTTATCGCGATGCGTATGGTGCACCACCCAATAATGAAGCATTAAAACAAGCCCGGGTTCAGGTGGAAGCGATTTGCGAGTCATCGCCCAAGGTGGAATTGTTTAACCGCGTTGGCTGGCATGACGAGGCCATTTATTACGATTTAACAACACCAGACTGGAAGGGAATTAAACTTACCAAAGATGGATGGGAGATTGTAGCGTTACCATCCATATTCCGCAGGTATAACCATCAAAGCCAGCAAGTTATTCCAGTTAAAGGTGGCGACCCAAAAGAGATTTTGAAATTTTGCAATGTTGCAAAAGAAGACCACTGTCTTTTTATGGTCACTATTGCTACGTTTTTTATTCCCAATATTCCTCATGTCATACCCACCCAAAGCGGTGAGCAGGGTACCGGCAAATCCAACAATAGCCGCAAGATCAAAGGATTAAGTGACCCATCCAAGGTTATGCTTATTTCTGCTCCCAAGGATTTGGAGCAAGCGCAAATGATCGCGGACAAGCATTGGATTAATAACTTTGACAATATTTCCCGCATCCCTGAATGGCTTAGCGACTTTTTATGTCGTGCAGTCACAGGCGAAGGCGACATGAAGCGCAGTTTATACACTAATGACGATGAGTACATTCGTTCTTACCGTAGATGTTTTGTGCTTAATGGAATTGGCGTATCGGCATGGCGACCTGATTTATTAGACCGCTCGATTGTCTTTGATGTTCCTGTTCTTTCTAACCGCCGTCCAGAGCGATTAATTGAAAAGGAATGGAACGAAGCCTTACCGCGCATATTAGGCGGCTTCTTTACAGCTATTTCCAAAGCCATGAATAGCGTTGATGCCGTAACCGGCCATGAGAAATTTCGCATGGCCGACTTTGCCCAATGGGGCGCCTGTCTTGCTGATGAATTAGGTTTCAGCCGAGAAGAGTTTTTCCGCAAGTATCAGGATTCCGTTAATCGTAAATGGCAGGACACCGCTGAGGACAGCTCATTTGCCGCGAAGATCAGAAACTTGGTTGATAGCAATGCCGGGTTTTGGCAAGGGTCGGTCAGTGACATATTGGAAAAAATAAAATCCCCTAATGGTTTTGATAAGAACATTCCACAAACGCCCAAGGCACTCGCGTCTGAATTGATGCGTTTGGCACCTGTCATGCGCAATGTGGGTATTGACATTATCCGAAGTGATAAGCGCGAGGCAGGAACAGGCAGGAAGGTTTTTATATTCAGGAAGCGGCCAGATGAACTTTCTGAGCCAAGGCCATTTTGATGTTCACACAGTTACTGCCTTGGCAGTAAAGGGGTTGTGGAGTTTTGTGAATATCGTGAATCACACAATCTAATTAAGAAGATTTAATAAAAGAAAAGGAGGTAATAACACAAACAACAATCGTAGAAATCACAGGAAAAGAAGTTCACAACGCTCACTAACATCACAAAAACGGAGGGTAGGACAATGAAACTCAATTTCTTAAAAGTTTTAAACAATCAGAACAACACGCCGGAAGAAATCGCCGAGCAGATCGTAGCGCTGGAGCAAAAGCAGGTCGAATACGAAAAGCAATTTTCCGCCTTACGCCTACAGGCTAAAGAATTTCGTCAAAAGAAACTGTGCGGTGATGTTATATCTGACGCGCAGATCAATGAAGCAGATCGCAAGGTTGAGAATGCCAGCCTTGATTTAGAAGCGGTCAATGAAAGCATAACCAAGCTAATTGACAAATTACGTAAGTCGTATGAATCCATCGTCGCCAATGGCCATATCGTTGGAGGCCAGAAAATGAAAACAATAGAACCTGAGCGTGATCGTCTCATGGAAGAACTGGCGCACGCTAAAGCCAAGCTATTGGTTATCGCTGAGCAAATATGGGGAAATGGTGTAATCCGCAAGTTAAAAGATAGCAGCGTATTTGATGATGACGCTAAAACTGATCCTATTATGAAAGAAGATGTGGAACGATTAAGGATGGCCGTTAAACAGCCGAGCTATTATGACAAGTATCAGCAAGCTCAAAGTTATTCCAGCTGGACGAATAATTTAAGGGTTGAGGATGAGATTGCCCGGGTTCTTGAACAACAGCGGATTAAATTAAACGTACCAGTTAAGGAATCGGTTTAAGTAAAAATATGCGGAGGGGCTTAAGAAGGTTTCCATAGGCCTGATTAAGTCTTGCTATGAACATGGTGCATAGCAAAAGGGCGGGCGCTTCCCCCAAAACAATCCTTCCTCCGCACACCTTTTTTGGGTCCTTCCGGGTGGGGTACCGTATGCGGGTCGGGCGATGCTCGGACTGTCAGTGATACAAAAATTAAAAAATGTCGTGTCGTGGTCGTATGGGGTGGTTTTGGGTGGTGCTTATGTGTATTCCTCGTCAACAATTTAATTTTATGATGCGACATAGGGTCGGACAAACCGGACATTGTCAATGTCCGAATGTCCTATTGTGTCCGGTTTAAGGAATTGGTTGTTTGTGAAATTATATGTGATAGAATACGGTTTAAAATGTAACAGGCAAATGAGGAGATTTATTAATGCAAGGGCTTGTTAAAGCATTTACATCAGAAGAGATAGCAGAGTATCTACGATTGCATCCGTACACCATTCGACGCTTGGCAAGGGAAGGAAAAATCCCCGCCTTCCGTGCTGGCGGCCAATGGCGGTTTAGGAAGGATGATATTGATAAGTGGTCGAAGGCGTATCCGTTTGTAAAAAAATAAATTATAAAGAGAAAAGGGCATACCCCCAATGCCAGAAAAACTAAACGAAGCAAAAACACGTGTCAAAATCATTGATCCCCTTTTAACAGCTGCTGGATGGGATTTAAACGATCTCACCAAAGTCCGCAGGGAAGTGCCCGTGGATGGATATGACAAAGAACCGTGGAATGGTGTGACGGATTATTGCCTTTATGACTCCCGCAATAATGTTTTGGCTGTTGTCGAAGCCAAGAAAATGAGCCGAAGCCCACGGGAAGCAGACGAGCAGTTGCGGTATTACTTAAATTACATTAGCAAAAATCAGGAATTTACACCGTTTGGATTTATGTCTAATGGGCTCAATACTTATTTCTGGGAAATAGGTTTAGCGCATCCGCGTTTGATTGCAGGATTCTTTAGTCCAGAAGATTTGTCGCGTTTGTTATTCCTTCGCCAAAACCAAAAAGAACTTAGTGATTCATCTATTAATCGATCAATTGCCAGTCGACCTTATCAACAAGAAGCAGTCCGTCGGGTTTGTGAAGCGTTTTCACAAGGCAAAAGACGTGCGCTGATCGTGATGGCAACAGGAACAGGGAAGACTCGCACCACAATGGCGCTTATTGAAATATTTCTAAAAACAAATCAGGCTAGGAATGTTCTGTTCTTGGCTGATCGTGATGCGTTGGTTGAGCAGGCGTTATCGGATGGATTTAAATCCCATTTACCAAATGAACCACGGGACAGGATTTATACGCGCAATATCGACACGACAAAACGTTTATTTGTGGCAACAGAACAAACAATGAATGTGTGTTATACAAAATTTAGTCTTGGATTTTTTGATTTGATTATTTTTGATGAGGCGCATCGTTCCATATTTCACAGGTTTTCAGAAGTCATGGATTATTTTGACGCGCGTATGGTTGGTCTTACGGCAACACCTGCTACTTTTATTGATAGAGACACATTCGGTGTTTTTGGTTGTCAAAATAGCACACCGACATTCCTTTACGACTATAAGACCGCAGTAAAGGAAGAATATCTGGTTGATTTTAGTTTATACCAAGCCCAGACAGGATTTCAGCGCAAAGGGATTAAGGGTGTTGAATTAAGTGAAGAGGACAAGAACGCTTTAATTACTCAAGGTATTGATCCTGATGAGATTGATTATTCAGGAACAGATATTGAAGTGGCTGTCAGCAACAAAGACACCATACGCAAACAATGCGAAGAAATTTGGGATGCGTGTTTAAAAGATCAATCAGGTCAGCTTCCAGGTAAAACAATCATCTTTGCCATGACCAAGGAACACGCAGAGCGTATCCGCGAAGTCTTTGAAGAAATGTATCCGCAACAACTGGATTTAGTGCAGGTTATTACGTCCAGCACAGAGCGTGTGCGCGACGGCAGTTACGGTGATGGTTTAATTACAAAATTCAAAAAGAATAATTTGCCAAGGATTGCTATCTCTGTTGATATGCTCGACACCGGAATCGACGTGCCGGAGGTGGTTAATCTGGTTTTTATGAAGCCCGTTCAGTCACAAATCAAAATGTGGCAAATGATCGGACGCGGCACCAGAAGCAATGCCACATGCATGTATTTTGATAGATTGCCAGACGGTAAGAAAACAGAATTTAAAATCATTGATTTCTGGCAAAACGATTTTCAAAAAGACCCCAAGGGTGGGGCATCTCCCGTTATTCCTATTTTGGTGTCCATTTTTAACACGAGATTAAAGAGTTTTGAAGCTCTCGATAAATCAAGGCAGGCCGAAGATTATGCGCAGGTGGTTGCAGATTTACGCGCTATGGTTGAACGTATTCCTGTCGATTGTTTCTCAGTTAGAAGAGTGTGGGTAGAAATTGAACATGTTTGGGGTGATGAGTTTTGGACGTTATTGACTAAGGATAAAATTGAATTTTTACGCCTTAGGATTGGGCCCTTGTTGCGATTTGTGGGAGAGGTTGATGTTGCCGCTGAAACATTTACCAGTAAACTTGAGAGATTGCGTTATCAAGTATTCACTGGCAAGGTAATGCCTGATTTATTGCGTTCCATTGCCGAAGATGTCAGCCTGTTGCCCGAATATATTTTGAAAGATGAAAAGTATGCTAAATCAGCAGAGTTGTGTTTGTCTGATAAATTGGCAAGTGCATCACCTAAAGAATTGCGTCAGGTCATTATAGATTTGGCGGGTGTGATGCGAAACCGTAGGAATCGGCAGAATACCTTTATTTCAATTGATCTGCCAGATTTCATTGATACGCGCGGCCTTATTTCAATTGGCGAGGGTGGTGAGCAGATTTACGTTGAAGAGTATAGGAAACGGGTTGAAGCAAAGGTGCTGTCTATCATAGAAAATCATCCGGCCATTGAAGCGATCCGTCAGGGCAGGGATGTTAGTGAAGAAGATTTAATTTCTCTAGAACGGGCTTTGCATGATGGGCTAACAGGGGGAGATATACAGCTAAGTACGCTGAATATCAAGCGGGCGTATGGTCTAAAGGTCAGTAGTTTCCTTGGGTTTATTCGTCATATTTTATCGCTGGATACCATTCCCGAATATGCGTCTGTCGTTGGACGTTGCTTTGAGAATTTTATTACAGCGCATCATTACAATGCGGATCAGATTTTATTTTTGCGCGCTGTCCAGAATGTGTTCTTACAAAAGCGAAAACTTAGTGAAGCGGATCTATACGAACCGCCATTAACCAATTTTGGCAGGAACGCGGTTGATAAATTATTTTCACCAGATGATGTGCGTGATCTTCTGCAATTTGCCCAAAGGATAGAGGTCTAAAAAATGCTTACAGATTCAAATTTAAAATCAAAAGTTGATTCACTGTGGAATAAGTTATGGTCAGGAGGATTGGCTAATCCTTTAGATGCGATTGAACAGCTTTCATTTTTATTGTTTTTAAAGCGTCTGGAAGAAGCCGAAGAGGATCGCGAGCGAGTCGCTAAGTTGCGTAAATTGAAATATGAACCAATATTTAAAGATAAGGAATTGCGTTGGTCATATTGGTCAAATTTAGATGCGGCGAGCGCTCTTAAAGCAGTAAAGGAAAAAGTATTTCCTTTTATTAAAGAATTAGGTGGTGTCGGCGGCTCGTTTGCAGAGCAAATGGAAAATGCTGAATTTAAGATTAATAAACCAAATTTATTAATTGAAGCATGTCGTCTGATCGATGAAATGCAAATTTCAAGCCAGAATCAGGATGTTCAGGGTGATCTTTATGAATACCTTTTAAGTAAGCTAAATATCGCTGGTACCAACGGCCAGTTTAGAACGCCACGTCATATCATTCGCATGATGGTGCAGATGATTGACCCGCGTCCCGGTGAAAAGATGTGTGACCCGGCGGCCGGTACGTGCGGATTTCCGGTTAATTTCTATCAGTACATTTTAGAAAAGAATACCGATCCAAAATTGCTCACCTATGATGAAGATGGGTTTCCCCACAAATTGGTTGGCGATAAATTAACCAAGGAACAAAATGAATTCTTACAAAACGAGGCAGTCACTGCGTATGACAACGACGCAGGAATGACCATGCTTCGCATTGGATCAATGAATTTGATCTTGCATGGTATAGCACAACCCAATTTTAAGCATACTGATGCACTTTCCAAAGCATATAACGAAGAACGAAAATACGACATTATCTTAGCCAATCCACCTTTTAAGGGGGCAATTGACGCATCTGACGTTAATCCTACATTACCGACAAAATGTAAGAAGACGGAACTCTTATTTCTACATCTGTTTTTAAGGCTTTTAGAAAACGGTGGACGCGCGGCTGTCATTGTGCCAGATGGTGTTTTATTCGGTTCCAATCAGGCGCATTTAGAGATTAGAAAGAAGCTAATTGAGGAAAATCGACTGGATGGTGTTGTGTCCATGCCAGCGGGTGTGTTTAGGCCTTATGCAGGAGTATCAACAGCCGTATTGTTTTTCACCAAGGGCGCATCAACCGAGAAAGTCTGGTTTTACGATATGGAACATGATGGCTTCTCGCTGGATGATAAACGTCAAAAGGTTGAGGAGACTGATATTCCTGATTTGCTTGAGTGCTGGAGGAATCGGTCTGATAAAAAGTTTTCACAAACCAGAGATAAGCGTTTGGCAGAGCTTCAAGAGAAGATTACGCCACTAAAGAAAAAACGGTTGGCGCTTTTGGCGGAGGTTAATTGGTTAACATTTGAACAGGTAATCGCTGAAGATGGTAATGATAAGGCGCGATTAGCATTAGAAGCAGATAAATCAAAGCTGGACGATTTGCATAAAGAAATTGAACCCCTTCAGAATGAAATCAATCAGCTTACCCGCCAATTTTGGGTGGCCAAGGACAAGCTGAAGGCCAATAAATATGATTTATCCTCTAGCCGATACCGTTTGATTGAGCAGGATGAGATTTATTATGAGAAACCTGCAATGACTTTACAAAGATTAGATGAAATTAATAAAGTTTCGGATAGTCTTATTGTTAATCTTAAGAAAGAGATTTAGAAAAATGTCATCTGTGCGTTTTGATGAAGTTGCAGAATTTATTAATGGCAAGGCTTTTAAGCCTTCAGATTGGTCAGAGTCTGGATTGCCAATTATTCGTATTCAAAATTTAACAGGTACCAGTGAAAGATTTAATTATTTTAATGGTGATGTAGAAGATAAATTTCGCGTTAGGAATGGGGATATTCTAATATCTTGGTCTGCATCGTTAGGTGTTTACTATTGGCAGGGAGCAGAAGCTGTATTAAATCAACATATTTTTAAAGTTTGCCCGAAAAAGAACATAGATCCAGATTACTTTTATTACGCATCGACAGGTAAACTTCAAGAAATGGTTGCCCAAGTTCATGGGGCAACGATGCAACATATAACCAAAGATCGTTTCGATGCGCTTTTAATTGCCTTGCCCTCTTTAACTGAACAAAGAAGAATAGCAAAATATTTAAAACAAGCCGACCGCCTTCGCCGTATCCGCCGTTTTGCGCTTGAAATGAGCGATTCATTTCTTCCAGCTGTTTTTGTTGAGATGTTTGGTGATCCTGTGAGAAATGCCCAGGCATGGCCAACAGAATCCTTAGGCGTGCTTGGAAAAGTGACAACAGGTGGGACTCCTCCAAGCGCGAAATCAGGAATGTTTGGCGGGAAGACTCCTTTTATTACGCCTGGTGACCTAGAAGTTGATACGAAATATTCGCAAAGGTTTTTGACTGATGATGGTGTTAATGAAAGTGTTATCGTTAGATCAGGTTCAACATTGGTATGTTGCATTGGGGCAACAATTGGAAAGACGGATAAAGCGCGTGTTAAATGCTCTTTCAATCAGCAGATCAATGCCATTGAATGGGGAAAAAATATTAATGATGATTTTGGTTTTTATCTTATGCGATTTTTTTCAAAGATTGTAGCTGAACGTGGTCAATCGACCACATTGCCTATTTTGAAGAAGTCAGCGTTTGAAGAGTTGATTTTGCCAGTTCCACCGTTACCTATTCAAGAAAAGTTTGCTGATATTGTCGAACGACATGAACAATTACGTTCTACGCAGGTCGAATCCTTACGCCAAGCCGAGCATTTGTTCCAATCCTTGCTTCATCAGGCGTTTAGTGGGAAATAAGAGAGGTATTCATTATGGATAAATGGTTAGGAATAATAACTGGTACTAATCGAGGTATTGTGTCTTTTGAATGGCAACAGGATGCACAGAACAAGATTTCTGGCACCTTCAATGTTTATGACGTGGATAATACCAATATTTCTGGAAAAGTAGAAGGTGTCGTTAATGGTGAAAAGATCGGTTTAAAATTATTAAATATTCAGCCACAAGGAGAAGGGATTTCAAAGTCAGGAACAGCCGACTTAGTTATGAACGGTAAAGAGCTTAAAGGAGTATGGGCTACAGATTTAGGCGCAAAAGGTGAATGTGTTCTTTATCAATTAATTCAATCACAGCAAAGTGCTGTATCAGACTTGCCGGATCCAGATTTAACTCTGGAAACCAAAGACATAACGATTGCTTTTTGTACTTTCAATAAGAAAAGCATTGAGGATATTTTTAAGATAATGACAGGTATCGTTAATGCAATAAGGAAAGATAAAAAGGCGCAGGTATTGCCTCCAATTTATTCGATTACTTATGATGCGGAAGAGAGAATTAGAACGTATTCTTTGTCAGAATTTTTACAAAAATTGAATGATGCCAAGAAAATCTGGTATGTGGGTTTTGAATTTAAAGATAAGGCCGATCTAAAAAATATTTTTATCAATATTTTTTATCAAGAAAATATTGGTTCAAATATAAGAAGCAACGTTTTAGTTGAAAGTACAGATAAAGAAATTGTAATGGTGATCCCAGAAATGGTGAGAGGACTGGTCAGCAAGGTAAGGAATAGAAATTTATTTTTTTACCATTGGTTATTTGAGGCGGTCATTCAATTGGCCGCTGTCATAGGAATGTTTCTTTTGTCGTATTTAGTTAGCAATAAGCTGACAATATCATTGCCTAACTATAATTTTGCTTTGGATAAGCCCTATATCTTCGTGATTGTGCTTATTATATTTTCCAATCTCTGGACATATGTCTCGAGAATGATTTTAGGGTTGATTCATAGAAATTTTCCTGTCGTTGACATAAGAAATCGGGAGCGGGTAGGATACCTTCGAGAGGTGATCGTGACTCTTCTCGGGGCATTTATTTTGTGGGCATTTACAAATTTCGGATCGTTGATTTATAAATGGCTTCTTATAAAGAATTAAGCATCAAAATCCAATAGGTGAATAGTAATGGCAGTACTTAATCAAGAGAGCATCAAGGAAATTTATTCTGAGATACGGCTTATGGGCATCCGTTATGCGGGAATGCTTAATAATGTTCATCAGTTATCTGCCACTTTAAAAGAAGAGAAGGCCAAGGAATATCTTTCTTATGGGGTTGGTAGGAGGATAACGGTTCTAAACCGTTGCATAGAAAACGTATTTACTCTTTTTCCGCTAAATCAAGAAGCCCCGTTAGAGGCAGATAAAGTAAAAGACGTCGATATTAATCTACATGCTTTTTGTGTAAATATTTTCGGCCTTTTGGATAATTTAGCTTGGGTTTGGGTATATGAAAAGAAATTGTCGCCAAAGATAAATGAGCATAATGTTGGATTATTTAAAGAAAAAGTGAAGAGATCCTTACCCAAAGCATTTCAAGAGTATTTAGATTCAGACTTAATTCAAAAATGGCACCATAAATACCAAAAAGATTATCGAAACGCTGTATCGCACAAGATTCCATTATATGTGCCACCTAAGACGCTAAATTCTGAACAGGCCGGACAATATCAAGAAATAGAGAATAAAATTAACGATTGTTATAAGGCTTTTATACATGGGAATTCTGGGGATCAAATCAGTAAAATAGAAAAGTTGCGAACAGAACAAGAAGCCGTTGGTAGTGCTTGTCCGCTTTTTGTCCATTCATTTACCGAGGCAGATGGCCAGTTATTCATACATCCTCAAATGATCGCTGATTTTAAGACCATTGAAGAAATTGTCGGAAAATTTTGTCAAGCAATTCATTCTGGGGAAGTTAAGCAAGAGGAAGCCCAAACAGATGAAGAAAAGTTTAAATTCTTAGCTGAGCATTTCTTTTACGAAATCCAGCAACTTCTTGTTGCTGTGTACGTCGTTAAGCATCCATTGCCATTCTGGATCAATATAAAATTAGAGGTCTTTCTTTTACATGCGCGATCTTTGTATGAATTCTTTTATTCAAAAGAAAAGCGTAATGACGATGATGCCCGTGCGTATGATTTTGTCGGTGATGTCAATAATTGGCTGAAGGAGAGGCCATTAAAATCCAGTGATATTGAACAATCCATTAAGCGTATGAATAAAGAGCTTTCGCATATAACTTATAAAAGGCATTCTGGGGTTGTTCTTGAGAAACAATGGGATTTGACGCCTATTAAGGATCACTTGTTGGCCGTGACAAAAGTTTTCTTAGAGAATGTTCCCAATGGATCAAAGATTATGGATGATATTAATAAATTTGAGGTGATATTAGTTAACAATGGTCTTCCGCCGAATGCATGAAGGTATTCATATTCATTGCTATGCTGACACTTCGTTTAACAAATAAAACTTTGAAAGAGCTGCCTTTCCCCAAGTCTGCCATTTTGACCTTGCCCGAGCATGGGGGCGTGCTGGAAGACTGGTATGTGCATGTGTTTGTCCATGAAAAGCGGCGGCATTTGATGTTTACGCACGCGGGGTCGTTGGTGTCGTTTGTGGCATCTGGGGTTTATCAGCGTGATATGAAGGATATAGAAAAGATTTTCAGGCGTGAGTTTAGTCGGTTTTTGGCATTAGAGAAATTTGACCAGCAAGATATTCTGATGTTCCAATTAGCCTTGGGTGATATGCGCTTGGCCAAGACCATTGACCGCAGGGTAACGGGATCAATGGTTGAGCTAATCAAAAGTTATAAATGGTATGTGAGCGACACGTATAATCATAAGGGACATGTGCCGGAGGATTATGCGCTCTACGAATTAAATCGAATTCCGCTGGGTGCGTTAAAATATGCGTTCGCCATTGAAATGTTCCATAAAACCGTGGACGTGCTCAAAGGTTTTCACCATATCCCCGGGCATGGGGCAGTGGGATTGAATTAGGAAGAACAGGTCAGGACGCATCATAGAATTATCAAAATTGGGAGTTGACTAAATGGGGAAAAAATTGCAAACGGTTCATAAAGATAACAAAGTTATTCTTTATACTACGGCGGATGGCAAGGTTACCGTTGATGTGTTTTTTTCGCGGGACAATTTCTGGTTGACCCAAAAAACCTTGGCAGATTTATTCGGGGTTAATGTTCCAGCAGTATCTCGGCATTTAAAGAATATTTATGCCAGCAAAGAACTTGTGAGGGAGGCAACTGTTTCCAAAATGGAAACTGTTCAAACTGAGGGTGGCCGTAAGATTTCTAGGTATGTTGAGTATTATAATTTGGACGCTGTAATTGCCGTAGGGTATCGGGTCAACTCTGTTAAAGCCACGCATTTTCGGATCTGGGCCACAAATACCCTTAGGGAGTTCATGGTTAAGGGTTTTGTCCTTAATGATGAAATGCTTAAAAATGGGCGGGCTTTTGGTGAAGATTATTTTGATGAACTTTTGGAAAAAATTCGGGAGATTCGCGCAAGCGAGCGTAGGGCATATCAGAAGATCGCTGATGTGTTTGAGCAATGTAGCAGTGATTACCAAAGTAATAGCCAGGAAACACAGCTGTTTTATCAGATTGTCCAGAATCATCTGCACTTTGCGACAGTTGGGAAGACTGCGGCAGAGATTGTTTATCAACGAGCGGACAGTAAAAAACCATTTATGGGTTTGACGACATGGAAGAATTCTCCAAAAGGGAAGGTTTTAAAGAGTGATGTTACAGTGGCAAAGAATTATTTAAATCAGGAAGAAGTATCCAAGTTGAATCGTCTGGTGACCATGTTTATAGATTTTGCTGAACTTCGGGCGTTAAATCGGCGCATTATGACAATGAAGGATTGGCTTAAACAAATTGATAAGTTTCTTCAATTGACCGATCAACAGGTGCTTAGTAATGCGGGGAAGATTTCACATGAAATGGCGACTGCCAAAGCCCATCAAGAATACGATAAATTTCGGGTTAAGCAAGATAGTGAGTACGTGTCAAATTTTGATCAGGAATTCGCTAAGTATCTGAAGGGCTAACGCCCACAATGTGAATATGGTTCCACCGATTGCGCTCGGTGATAAACTTATTCCGGCACCACAGCAGTCCCAAATCGGACTTCAGTCCGGGGAGCCATTTTTAGTCGTGGACGCAAAACGCAATAGCGTTCATAATAAAGGCCTCTCTAGATATGTATCCAGAGAGGCCTTTCGTTCTTATTAAGACAAGTCTATTCTTCTTGAACTTAAAAGAAATATTTATTTTGCTTATAAGATGGTTCGAAGTTTAGATTCATCCCAGCCTTCTATGATCTGACCGTTAGAAATTACGGCAGGAAGAGTCTTAAGACCTAGACGTTTAACTTCAGCCATTAGCTCCGGGTGACCTTTAACGTTGTAACGTAAGTAGTCAACCCCAGTTGCGCTTAATAAGCCTGCAACTTTTTGGCAATCTGCGCAACCACCATCATAGAAAATAACTGTTTTTGTCATATTGTCTCCTTGTTGTTATAATGTTTACTAATGATAGGAAATATAGCAGCTATCTGTGAAGCGTCAATTAGGCACCTTTAGGAAACTAGTCATATGAATAATGAACAACAGTTTGAAAATGTTTTCAAATGTAAATGGAGCACTCTTGTATTATCTGAAATTCACGCAGGCACAAAACAACCAGGGCAGTTACTGCGATGTATTGAAGGATTGACTAAGAAAGTTTTATATCAAAGACTGAAGAAATTAGAGCGATTTGGTTATATTAAGCGACAACTTATAACTGAGAAACCGTTAAAAGTTTATTACACTATCAAACCTTCTGGACTAAAAGTAATAAAAATTATAAAGATGATTAGGTCATTATAATTATAGTATTAATATTTCGTTTTGTTTAGACCAGTTGTAGAACTTGTTCGCTGGCGTGAATTAACTATAGTCGTGGACACAAAACGTAATAGCGTCCAGAATAAAGTACGCCTGTATGCAAGTAATTAACCATTTAGGCTCACCCGTGAGGGCGAGAAGTGAGCTCCGTTTATAAATCCGACCTGCCTGCCGAGAGGCGATTAAGAGTTATTTTCTATTTTTCTATTCCCCTCATTCAAAAAACCACCGTTTTATAGGTAACACTACCTAATTTTATTAGCATCCAACCTAATTTATACAATTCTGATTATTTGTTCTAATAAATTAAGTGAATTTATTAGGAAATGAATAACAAAAAGGAGGGATGTATGAATCTCATACCGTGGAAATCAAGAGCAACGGGGTTGGATGTTTTTCAGGATTTGGAAGAATTTCAAAAAGAGATGAACCGTATGTTTGATCTGCGGACGCAATGGCCTCTTAAGATGGGTAATGGCGGGATGTGGGCGCCGGCAGTTGATATCATTGATGAAAAAGATCAGGTCCGTATCAAGGCAGATTTGCCTGGGCTAAAGAAGGAAGACATTGATGTTAGTGCCGACAATGGGGTTTTAACCATTAAGGGGGAGAAAAAAGAAGAAAAGGAAGTTAAGGAAAAGGACTATGTCCGCTCTGAGCGGTATTACGGTTCATTTCATCGATCATTTAGTTTGCCGGCGGGTGTTGATGCGCAAAAGGTAAACGCTGTTTATAAAGATGGCGTCCTGGAGGTCTCCCTTCCAAAAAGGGAAGATGCGAAACCGAAACAAATTAAAGTTGAGGTTAAGTAATCCCGCTGGCCATAGCCTCCTGGCTTATGCGGTCAGGGGGCTTAATTGTTAGGGTTGGTAGCCATAAATAAGAAGGATGAATTTACTAGAATGAAAAAGGATGTGTTATCCGATTAAAATCAATGATTTATAGAACAAAGGAGTTGACATATGAAAGTCAAAGATATTATGACTCAAAATCCAATTTGTTGTGCTGCAGATACTACGATAAAAGAGGTTGCCAAGATGATGTTGGATCATGATTGTGGTGAAATCCCGGTAGTTGATAATAAAAAACGACCTATTGGCGTTATCACTGATCGAGATATTATCTGTCGTATTTTGGCTAAAGGGGAAAATCCTTTACAAAAGCAAGTAAGTGAATGTATGAGCCAGCCCTGTATCACGATCACTCCTGAAACATCGATTGAAGTTTTATGTGATGTCCTGGAGGAAAATCAGATTCGACGTATCCCAGTTGTTAATGATCATGGGAGCTGCTGCGGTATTGTTTCTCAGGCGGACATCGCTACGCATGATTTGAAAGAAGAACTTATTGAAGTGATGGAGATGGTTTCTCAGCCTTGTAAATGAGAGGCTTAAATGTTGGATGTTGATTATTGCAAGTTGTCCAAATAAAGAAAGGAGAATGATATGCCTGCTCAACGTCTAAAAATATTCTTGGATCAAAACAATGTTGATTATAAGGTTATTAGACATTCGCCTGCTTTTACAAGTCAGGGGACGGCACACGCTGCATTTGAATCAGGAAAAGAATTCGCCAAAACAGTTATGCTTAAGATCGACGAAGAATTGATTATGGTTGTTATACAAACGGATCATAGGATTGATCTTGAATATCTTAGGCAAGAGTTGGGTGTGCGTAATATCAGGTTGGCAGCCGAAGAAGAATTTAAAGATTTATTTCCTGATTGTGAACCTGGCGCTATGCCCCCCTTAGGTGAGCTTTATGATGTTGATGTATTTATTGATGAGTGTTTTGCGGAGAATGAAATGATTTCTTTTAATGCTGGCACGCACCATGAAATTATAAAGATGCGTTACAAGGATTTCATTGATGTTGCAAATGCTAAACCAGTGAGATTTATTCTTATGTTTGCCAGGGAGTAAATGAGTAGGTGGTATTAGAGAAGATCTGCTATTGTGGCGTAAGTTTGATACTAGAAAAGTAGAATGGTGCGAAGAAAATAGTCAGCATTTTGAGAGAAATACCAATAATTCTGAAAATATGGCTGCAGTTTAATTGCGCTCTGGACAATGAGCACGTTGTATCATTCCTTAAATGTTTTTAATAATGCTAATAAAACGTTGGAACAGGTTGATCATGCGATGATTTATTTATTGATTGCAGGTACCTATACGCCGTTGTGTTTGGTTGTTTTGTGTGGGGGATGGCTTGTTGTGATTACTTGGATGCCATTAACAAATGCTTTGTCTCATGGGGGAATTTTTTGGCTTGTCCTGGGTGTTTTTTATACGGTTCCCCGTGAGGGCTCAAAGTGAGCCCCGTTTATAAATCCGACGAATGGGAGGATTTATGGGGCGAGGGTCTGACCCATAGCGACCTGGCTGCCGGCAGGCAGGAGCGAAGGGCGGCGAGCCCACATGGATTTTCGCATGCCCAAAATCTCATTGACCGTAAATAACAACAAGAATAATATACGGTATCTAACTTGTAAAAAACTTAAGGAGATGAAGATGTTAAAAGCGATGCTAGTGGTATTCATGCTTTGTGTAACACCAAATGTTTTTGCTCAAGAAGAACAAGTGCAAACACCAGAACAAGCGGTCGAGTTATTTATGTTTAAGAGTGATCTAGAAAAACAATCTATTGTAATAGATTTAATAAGTGCTAAGAAAAAAGAGCAAGCAGGATATCTTTTAGAACAGTGGGAAAAAACTGCTCCTGAAGGAAAAGGACCCAGTGAATTTCTAAAATCTTATATTAAGGGTTTAATTAATGCTGCTGAAGTTAATTAAAGAACAACATTGAGATAAATTGAGTTCTAACAATTCAAAGTTTTGTAGTTTTTATGTGGAATATAAATTAAAAAGGGGTCGCTTTTGCGATCCCTTTTATATTTGTTTAACTAATTATATGAAAATTAAGAATTAGCTGTTTTTTAAAACATTGCTGCGTGTTTTGTCTTAGTATATACTTATCCAATCAACGTAATTCTTAAAACTAAATTTTGGAGAAATTCATGAAAAAATTATTGGCTGTTGCATGTGCGTCGCTATGGTTGATGGGGTGTAGTATGGGTACGCTCAATAAGGTGCAATGTCAGAATGCGGATTGGTATACGTTCGGTTTAGCGGATGGTTCCAACGGCGGTGGGCTTTCGAATATGCAAGGCTATCAAATGGCATGTTCAAAATATGGCGTTAGGATTGATCCAGATATGTATACAAAGGGGCATGAAAAAGGAATTAGGAGTTACTGTACGCCATCACGAGGATTTGAATCAGGCAAGTCCGGTGTTCAATATCAAGGCGTTTGTCCTCCTGACCTAGAAGGGCCTTTCTTGGAAGCTTTTGCCAGAGGAAGTGAATTGCACGCTAAGATTACTGATCTTAATAATATTTCAGCTCAAATTGAAAATCACGAGAGACAAATCGATGCTCTTGAAGCAAAAAAACGCAAGTTAATTAGCGACAAGAATCCAGAAATGGATAGGGCGACCTTGGTGCGTGAAAGCGATGCGATCCATGATAAGGTTGATGATCTTGAGAATAAGATTCGAAGGCTTAAAAAGATTAGAAGAGAAAAAGAAGAGCAATATGGTATTCACGAAGGGTCTTATGCAGATTATTAAAAAAAATGACAAAAAGTGACTTAAAGACAGTTGCTGCAAATGTCTTTATGCAAACAGATGGCTAATATTGGTAGTGAAGTTGAGCGTGCGTTAAATTGGCAGGAAAGAAATAACGTTGAGTATAGTCAGAAAGCATTTGATCGGGCGCTTGATTTAATTGGTATTACAATGTCTGGTTTAACAGGCGAAAGTATTTTATGCATTTCGCATACGCTGCTCGCAAATCCTATTAATCCTCTTATATTTTATTAGCTAAGTTTTAAAGGAGAGCTATGCATATTTTTATTGGCAATTTATCGTTTGCTGCAAAAGAAGAAGATGTTCAAAACCTTTTCGAACAATTTGGTGAGGTTGAATCCGTGAATATCAAGAAGAAAGCCAAAGGCCATGCATTTGTGGTTATGCCCAATGCGGACGAAGGACATGAGGCGATTGCGGCGTTAAAGGGTCAAATGTTTATGGGTCGTCCCATTGATATCGGCATCCGTGAATTTAAAAGATAAATATGAAAATAACTTTCTTAGGCGCTGCACAAAATGTCACTGGTTCAAAGTTCTATGTAGAACATGGACGTTTTACGCTACTTGTTGATGCAGGTTTGTATCAAGAGCGGGATCTTGTGCATCGCAATTGGGAAAATTTTCCAATACAGCCTTCGAAGATACAGGTTATCCTGTTAACCCACGCCCATATCGACCATTGCGGTTATTTGCCTAAGCTTGTTAAAGAAGGATTCAAAGGTAAGATCTATTGCACAGCTCCAACGAAAGAGATAACAAAAATTGCCTTGCTTGATTCTGCGCGGGTGCAAGAAGAGGATGCGGCTTATAAGTTGCGGCGACATAAAAAAGAAGGTCGCAAGGGGCCTTATCCGGAAATTCCCTTATATACACAAGATGATGCCCGAGCTGTTTTCCCATATTTACGTAAGATAGATTTTCAGAAACCCATTGGTCTTTCTAATGACCTGACAGCAACATATTTTGAGGCAGGGCATATTTTAGGTTCTGCCATGATTGAATTAAGAGCTAAAACTGGCGGGCAGGAGTTTGTTTATATTTTCTCTGGAGATGTTGGCCGCTTTGATAAACCCTTGCTCAATGATCCTCATATTTTTGAAAAAGCTGATTATGTGGTGATGGAGGGCACATACGGCAACAGGGTGCATGATGATGGGAAAGTTTGTTTAGAAAAATTAGCAGACATCATCAATGTCACGGCAAAGCGCGGTGGCAAGATTATCATCCCAGCTTTTGCGATCAATAGAACGCAAGAGATCATGTTTTATTTAGACCAGCTTCTAGATCAAAAGCGTATTCCTAAATTGCCGTTGTATGTAGACAGTCCTATGGCCGCTGATGTCACAGAAGTTTATGAGATGTATCCCAATGATTTTGATGAAGAATCAAGGAAGATCCTGCAAGAAGAACGATCTCTTTTTCATTATCCGCTGTTAAACATGACTAAAAATCCTGAAGAATCTAAAGCCATTAATAAGCTGCAAGGTCCTGCCATCATCGTTGCTGGTTCAGGGATGTGCACAGGTGGCCGTATCAAACATCATTTGTTTCACCAATTGCCTAAGCCAGAAAATACCATTTTGTTTATGGGTTATCAAGCTGCAGGAACGTTAGGACGCATCTTAATCGATAAACCTAAAGAGGTACGTATTTTAGGTCAAATAATTCCTGTCCTAGCACAAATTGAAAAAATCAACGGCTTCTCCGCTCATGCGGATCAACAAGAATTAATCCGATGGGTAGAGCCGATGTCAAAGCAATTAAAGAAAATTTTTATCGTTCACGCCGAAAAAAATACCGCTGATGAGTTTGCTCAAGTTCTTGCGAACAAACTTCATAAAGATGTCGATATTCCGCAGTATGGTGATGTTTTTGACAGTATCAATAATTGATTTTGTTTTTTAAATTTAGAGGGAATGTCATGAAAGTTGGTGTTTGGACAATCTTTTTGTTTATGTGCGCCTTGTCGCAGGCATGGGCTGGGGAAAAGGTAGAGCATTTACATTGGGACACAAAGATTGGTGGGGAAGAGCGGTTTCGCTATGAGTATAGAAAAGATTTTGATTATAATAAAAGCAAGAAAGATACAGGCAGTCTCATTTTCAATCGTCTTAAGATTAACGCACAATTTACACTAAGTGATCAATACTTAAATGAGAAGCTGCAAATTTTTGTAGAAGCTTTAGATGGGCAAACGGGGGGGCATCGTATTAAAGCTCAGGCTAATCAAAATGATGATTTTGATTTGCATCAAGCGTATGTGAATCTGATAAAAGTTGGTGGTTCTGATGTTGATCTTAAAGTTGGTCGACAGGAATTAAAATATGGAAAAGGCCGTTTGATGGTTGCTCCTTCGTGGTCAAACCGCATGCGTGCCATGGATGCTGGGATTATCCATTATCATCATCAAGGATTATATGCGGATGGCATATTTGCACAGGACATGAAATATGATGATAAGAAATTTAATCAATCTCGTAATGAGGAGTCGATTTTTGGTTTTTATGGAGGGTATCAAGCCACAAAGGTTGCGCCATTATTGGAAATATATTTCTTAAAGATGGTCGATATCAAAGGTAATAATGATAATCATCGTTATACACTAGGCGGGCGTTTGCAAACCATCTTATCCCCAGGGCTTATCGCGGAAATTGAAGTGCCTGTTCAGTTTGGTAAAACAGGAACATTATCAGGTGGTGCTAAGACGATTAAGGCTTGGGCTTTTCATATGGATGTGGTTAAGAGCAATGATGAGGTTAAGTGGAAACCTAAATTTTCCTTATCGTATGACCAAGCATCTGGGGATAGGGATCCTAATGATAGCATCTCAAATACGTTCACACCTTTATATCAAGGAACGCATGAGTCTTATGGGATTATCGATTTATTTCGCTGGCAAAATATTCGTAATCCAGAATTCAGCATGACATTTTCTCCAACAGACAAGTTTCGGTTTACCCCGCAACTTGATTTGTTCTGGCTAGATAGTAAGTCAGATTCATGGTATAGCTCGTCAGGCAGTGTGACGCGCACTAAAACTAGTGGTGATCGCAACCTTTATTTAGGGAGTGAAGCTTCGGTGCGTTTTTATTATGATGTTACCAAAAATATAAAATTAGAGACGGGATACGCGCATTTCTTTACTGGTGGATATATCAAAGATACTGGCGCAGATGATGATATCAATTGGCTATATTCTCAATTAACATTTAAGTTTTAAAGTGTCGGCTATGTTCAGAAAATATGTTTATTTTGGAGTTGTGTTATGTTTGATGCCTTTAACAGTGCAAGCGGAGCAAGTAACGGTTGCCGCTGCAGCTAATGTTCAATTTACTTTAGAGGAATTAAAAGCGGCTTTTATAAAAGAGACAGGAGTCGATGTTAAGTCGGTGATTGGTTCATCAGGAAAATTAACGACTCAAATCGGAAATGGTGCACCGTATGATGTGTTTATGTCGGCCGACGAAGATTATCCGAAACGTTTGCATGCCGATGGCTTGACTCTTGAGGCGCCACGCGTTTATGCCTATGGGGCATTGGTTTTGTGGACGCTAAAAGGTGTTGATTTATCCAAAGGTGTAGCAGGTTTGAATGATCGGTCTGTTTTAAAAGTAGCCATTGCGTCTCCCAAGGCGGCACCGTATGGTCGGCAAGCGGTTAATGCCATGAAATATTTTCATCATCCGTTGATCACTTCAAAATTGGTTTATGGAGAAAGCATTGCGCAGACAAATCAATTTATCCTAACACAAGCGGCAGATGTTGGTTTTACAGCGAAATCTATTGTATTAGCAGCGAATATGAAAGATAAGGGAACATGGGTTGAAGTTGATCCAAAAGCATACGAACCAATTGCACAAGCAGTGGTTTTATTAAAGCATTCAAAACAAGAAAACGCGGCAGCAAAAAAATTTTACGAATTTTTATTTAGTCCAACAGCTAAAGATATCTTCAAGAAATACGGTTACACATTGCCATGATGTCACATGATTTAACGCCATTGTTATTAACCTTTAAGCTAGCGACAGTCACAACCTTGATCTTAATGGTCATTGGGGTTCCGCTGGCATGGTGGATTGTCTTTTCCAAAAGCAGGTGGCGTTATGTGGTTGAAACATTGGTCACTATGCCATTGGTGTTGCCTCCGACGGTCTTAGGGTTTTACTTATTAGTGTTGTTGGGGCCGGCTTCACCCATGGGCATGTTCTTACAAAATGTTTTTGATGTGCGCATGGTTTTCACCTTCGCGGGGCTTGTGACGGGCTCAGTGATTTTTAGTCTACCTTTTATGGTCAACCCCATCAAAGCAGGTTTCGAATCCATCCCAACGTCCTTGATTGAAGCCGCCTACACCTTGGGCAAAAGTCGATGGACGATATTAAAAAGTGTATTACTGCCCAATATTAAACCAGCATTATTGACCGGCATCGTCATGTCGTTTATCCATACCGTCGGTGAATTTG
The DNA here is from genome assembly GCA_964572155.1 of uncultured Planctomycetales bacterium. Taxonomy (GTDB): domain Bacteria; phylum Omnitrophota; class Gorgyraeia; order Zapsychrales; family Fredricksoniimonadaceae; genus JACQQW01. The sequence continues at coordinate 1,107,120 of CAZNDZ010000001.1, forward strand.
GTGTGGTCTTAATGATAGGCGGGAACATCCCAGGTCAAACACGTTTGGTTTCAATGGCGATCTTTGAAGAAGTAGAAGCGTTAAACTTCGATGCGGCAAATTTCTATGCGATCATTATGGTTGTTGTTTCATTTGTAATATTATTCATGTTTTATCTATTTAATCGAAGGGTCAAAATCTTTTAATATGATCGATGCTCATTTTAAAAAACACATCACAACAGGCAACGGCAATGTTGTATTGGATATTCAATTGTCAGTCAATAAGGGTGAATTCTTAGCCTTGTTTGGTGCTTCGGGGGCGGGCAAGTCGACGATCCTGCGTATTATAGCGGGATTAACTCAACCCGATGAAGGGTGCATTAAGGTGGATGATATTTCTTGGTTCGACAGCAAGGCCAAACAGAATATTGAACCACAGCATCGAAGCGTTGGTTTTGTGTTTCAAGAGTATAATTTATTTCCGCATATGACTCTGCGAGAAAATTTGCAGTTTGCCTTAGATAAACTTGACGAGGCATTGATTGATGAATATTTGAATATGGCTGGACTTGTTGCCGTACAACAATTTAAGCCCGCCATGTTATCGGGGGGTCAGAAACAGAGGGCTGCATTCATGCGCGCGCTGATCCGAAAGCCAAAAGTTTTATTGTTAGATGAACCATTTTCTGCACTGGATTTACCCATACGCCATGCGCTTCAAGATGAAATGCTCAAATTTCATGAACGATTCCAAATCCCAACGATCCTAGTAACACATGATGTTGCGGATGTAAAACGCCTTGCTAAAAAGGTTTTGATCTTGCAAGAGGGAACATTAAAGCACGCAGATAAAATTAATTGTTTTTGACTTGTTATTTACATCTAAGTTCTTTATGATTGTATGTATTCATTTATTCCTTTGAACAATCAATAAATAAGTAGGCGTTAGACATGATTGAATATATCGCAGTCATTTTTGCTTTTATTTTTGCTATTGGTTTGTCCGCGTTGTTGTTGTGGATTCCAACAGTTTTGGCTCCCAAGCATCCTAGTGAGATTAAGTCGAGTATCTTTGAATGTGGGCTTAAGCCGTTTTCATCCCCAGGCGATCAAATGCCGGTGCATTTTTATATTGTGGCCATGTTGTTTATCATCTTCGACGTGGAAATGGTTTTTTTATTTCCATGGGCAGTTAATTTTAGAGATTTAGGTATTTTTGGTTTGGTTGAGATGGGATTGTTCTTGGCTTTTGTGGTTTTGGGTTATGCGTACGTGATCAAGAAAAAAGCCTTGGAATGGGAGTAATCAATGTCAGAGTTTAAATCTTCAGCAAATTTCTTTACGTCAAATATGGATGCCGCCTTAGGGTGGGCCCGCAAGTTTTCTATTTTTCAATACCCATTCGTTACCGCTTGTTGCGGGATGGAATATATGTCAACCGCGTCAGGGCATTATGACATTGACCGTTTTGGTGCAGGTTTCCCACGTTTTTCCCCACGTCAATCAGACGTGTTATTTGTCGTCGGTACGATTAGCCATAAAATGGCCCCAGTTTTAAAAATGGTTCACGATCAAATGTGCGAACCAAAATGGGTTGTGGCTTTTGGTGTTTGTACCTGCACGGGTGGTTTTTATGATAATTATTCAACGGTCATGGGCATTGATACGATTATCCCTGTTGATATTTATATCCCAGGTTGCCCACCAAGACCAGAAAACGTCATTGATGGTTTAATGAAATTACAAGAAAAGATTCAAAAGGGTGAGCAGTCACGTACCCTCTATGATCCTACGACAAAAATTGGCCGTCCAGATCATGTTCAAACCCCATATTCGATTCAACAACATATTAAACATATAGAATCTTAAGATGACACCGCTCGAAAAAGTACAAGAACAATTTGCGAAAGATATCATTGAAGCTCACGCTTTTCGTGGTGATGAAACCGCATTAGTTCGTTCTGAAAGTTATAAAAAAATTGCAAAATTTTTAAAAGACACGCCTGAGTTAGATTTTAACTTCTTAATCGATTTAACAGCTGTGGATTATCTATTTTACGCTGGCGGTAGGGTGCAAAGAGAACATCGATTTGAAGTGGTATGTCATTTCTATTCTTTAAAACACAATCATCGTATCCGTCTTAAAGTTCCCGTCTATGAAAATAACCTTGTTGTTGATACCCTAAGCGATGTATGGCCTGGGGCAAATTGGTATGAACGTGAAGTTTGGGATATGTATGGCATCAAATTTAATGGGCATCCAAATTTAAAACGTATTTTAATGTATGAAGAGTTTCAAGGGCATGCGTTACGCAAGGATTATCCTTTCAATAAACGCCAACCTTTGATTGGACCCAAGAATTAGGTAATCTATGGCAACACAAACAAAAACAATGTTACTCAACGTCGGCCCATCGCATCCAGCGATGCATGGGGTTATCCGTTTGATCATGGAATTAGACGGGGAAAAGATCAAGGGCGTAGAAGTTGAAATCGGTTATTTGCATCGCGCGTTTGAAAAGATGTGCGAGACCGTCATGTATGCCCAATGTTTCCCATATACCGATCGTTTAAATTATGTTTCGCCGTTGATCAACAATGTTGGTTTTGCCATGACGGTTGAGAAATTATTAGGCATTGATATCCCAGAACGCGCCAAATATATCCGCGTGATCATGAGTGAAATATCTCGCGTCACCGACCATCTAACATGCATTGCGGCAACAGCCATGGAACTTGGTGCGATGACCGTATTCTTATACATGATCAAGGCCCGCGAATATTTGTATGAATTGGTCGAAGAAATCACCGGTGCCCGATTAACCATTTCTTATGTGCGTATCGGCGGTGTTAAAGCTGATTTAACACCAGGTTTTGCTGAAAAGTCTTTTGAAAAGATTGCCGAAGTGCGCAAGGTTTTAATTGAAGCAGATGAATTGTTAACCAGAAGCCGCATTTTCTTTGACCGCATGAAAAATACTGGTCGCATTTCACAAGAAGATGCCATTGCCTATGGCATCACTGGCCCATTCTTACGTTCAACAGGTGTGGCCTACGATGTGCGCAAAGCTAATCCATACTTGATTTACGACAAACTAGATTTCGAAGTTCCCGTCGGTACAACAGGGGACAATTTAGATCGTTATTTTGTGCGCATGGGTGAAATGGAACAGTCACTGCGCATGATCGAACAATGCTTCCAGTTAATTCCGGATGGTCCAATTGCTGGTGAGTTGACCGGTGAGGTCATCAAAGCCGCAGACATGGTTGACCGTGCGAAGATGGGTGAGACGCAAGGGTTGATCGGCGAGCAAGTTTCCTTAGATCCGACGCTGCAAGGGAGCACAAAGAAATATTATAAAGGCATTAGCGCACCTGTGCGTTCGGTGGTTTTACCACCTAAAGAAGAAACATACGGAAATATTGAAGGCCTCATGAACCATTTTAAATTGGTCATGTATGGTCATGGCATCAAGCCGCCCATGGGTGAAGCATATTTCCCTGTGGAAGGGGCGAATGGCGAATTAGGATTTTATATCGTTAGCGATGGACGCGATCATCCTTGGCGCGTGCGTGTTCATCCACCATGTTTTCCAATCATGGCTGCTTTGCCAAAATGTTTGATTGGTCAATTGATGGCGGATTTAGTTCCAACCTTTGGTTCCGTTAATATGATTGCAGGGGAGCTTGACCGGTAATGAAAGCAGACTATTTAGCAGATTTAAATAAATTGGTTGGTAAATACGAGCAAAAGAAAGCTGCTCTTTTGCCAGTGCTTCACTATATGCAAGAAAAAGAAGGTTTGATCACGCCTCAGGTTGAAGCCGATGTGGCTAAATTCTTAGAAATTCCCGTCGTACATGTGCATCAGGTGGTTTGCTTCTATCATCTGTTTCATCAAGAGAAAAAAGGCAAATGCCATTTCTCCGTTTGTGAAACAACGGCCTGTGCCTTGCTTGGAGCGGATGGCATCATCGATCATTTAAAATCACGTTTAGGTATTGAACCAGGGGAAACAACCAAAGACGGTAAATTTTCTTTAAGTGTTGTTGAATGCTTAGGTGCGTGTGAAATTGCGCCAATGATGCAATTAAATAAAGAATATAAAGGCTTACTCAATAAAAAGATGGTCGATGAATTAATCGATCTACATAAATAATATGGAAAAAGTTGTCACTAGAAATTTTGGTCGTGAAAAGTCGTATACCTTAGATGCGTATTTAGCTAATAAGGGTTATGAAGCCGCACGCAAAGCATTTACCCAAATGCAACCAGCCCAAGTCATTGAAGAAGTTAAGAAATCAAACCTAAGAGGTTTAGGTGGCGCTGGTTTTCCGACGGGTATGAAGTGGAGCTTTATCCCTCAAGCAAATCCAAATCCTAAATTTTTAGTTATCAACGGGGATGAAGGTGAGCCAGGGACATTTAAAGACAAATACATTTTTGAATTAGATCCGCATGCGCTTTTAGAAGGCATCATCATTGCCTGCTATGCCATTGGCAGTCATAAAGCTTATGTGTACATCCGTGGTGAATATGTCAAGTCCATCGCCCGCGTGCAAGCAGCCATCGACGAAGCTTATGCTAGAAATTATTTAGGCAAAGGCATTATGGGTACGGTTTTTGATTGCGACATCGTTGTTCATCCCGGTGCTGGTGCATATATTTGCGGGGAAGAAACTGCTTTATTAGAATCTTTAGAAGGTAAAAAAGGTTTTCCGAGGCTTAAACCACCTTTTCCCGCTGTTGTAGGTTTATTTGGCTGCCCGACGGTCATCAATAATGTTGAGACCATTTCCAATGTTGGTCCGATTATTTTAAACGGTGCTGAATGGTTTGCAAAATTAGGCTGTGAGAAAAATGGTGGCAACCGCTTATTTTGTATCAGTGGTCATGTCAATAAACCAGGTGTTTATGAATTGCCTAATGGCACAACATTACGTGAACTCATTTATGATCATGCTGGTGGCATAAGAAATGGTAAGAAATTAAAAGCCGTTATCCCAGGTGGTATTTCAGCGCCTTTGCTACTACCAGATCAAATTGATGTCAAAATGGATTTTGATTCTCTCAAAGCTGCAGGCACCATGGCAGGTTCCGGTGGTATCATCGTCATGGATGAAGACACCGACATGGTATGGACCGCGATGATTGCTGCTCGCTTTTATGCCCATGAATCTTGTGGCCAATGTTCCCCTTGCCGTGAAGGCAGTGGATGGGTTTATCGCAATATCAAACGCATTTATGATGGTCATGGCACAGCGACGGATTTATTGAATCTTCCAGGAATTGTTAATAATATCGGCGGTAACACCATTTGTGCATTTGGTGATGCCACAACCATGTGTATCAGCAGCTACGTATCGAAATTCCGTAGCGAGTTTGAAAATAAGATCAAAGAGCCAACATATGCCAAAACTAACAATTGATGGAAAAGAAATAGAAGTCCCTGCTGGGACATCGATCATTGATGCTGCCGAGAAACTTGGTATCAATATCCCACGTTATTGCTATCATCCGGCTTTACCTGTTTCTGGTAATTGCCGTATTTGTATGGTGGAAGTTGAAAAGGCGCCAAAATTACAAATTGCTTGTTATACACCCGTCGCTGAAGGCATGGTTGTTAAAACAACATCTCCTAAAGTCTTGGAAGTTCGTAAGACCGTTTTGGAGTTTCTGCTTGTTAACCATCCGCTCGATTGCCCTGTGTGTGATCAAGCAGGGGAATGCAAGTTGCAAGATTATTACATGGATCATGGTCAGTACAGTAGCCGTTTGGGTGATGTGAAGGTAAAGAAAGAAAAGAAAGCTTTCTCGATTGGTACCAACGTTATGTTAGATCAAGAACGTTGTATTTTATGCACACGCTGTGTACGTTTCTCGGAAAATATCACCAAGACCCATGAATTAGGCGTCTTTAACCGTGGCGATCATTCACAGTTGGATGTTTACCCAGGTATGGAGCTTAATAATAAATATTCTGCCAACGTCGTCGACATTTGTCCTGTTGGCGCATTAACGGATAAAGATTTTCGCTTCAAGTGTCGTGTTTGGTATTTGGAACACACCAAGTCTGTATGCCCAGGATGCAGTATGGGATGTAATATTAATTTAGATTGGGATAAGGGGCGTCCACGTGTTCAAAAAGGTGCACGTGTCATGCGCTTAAAGCCACGGCATAATCCTGATGTGAACGATTATTGGATGTGTGATGAAGGTCGTTATAATTATCATTTTATCGATGAAAATCGTATTCAAACACCACAACATATCAATGACTTAATCCATTGGGATCGCGCCGTTGAAATTGTTGTTCAAAAAATCCGTTCTTTAAAAGATGCGGGACAACTTGATCGCGTTGGCGTCTTAGCATCTGCCCAATTGACCAATGAAGATTTATTTGCCGTGCGCAAACTTTTCAAAGATGGTTTAAACATCAATAACATTGAGTATAAAGTCACTCAATCCGCAGGGCATAGCGATAATTTCTTAATCAAAGCAGATAAAAATCCGAACACGGCAGGTGCTGAGGCTATTCTTAATTCAACCGCTGATGCCAATGCCATTATTCAAAAGGCCAAAGAAGGCAAGTTGGAAGTCTTATACGTTTTTGGTCATGACTTAGTGAAGATGTACGGCAAAGAAACCGTCGCGCAGATTGCCAAACACGTAAAGTTATTCATCTATCAAGGCAGCAATATCAATGAAACATGCAGCTATGCGCATTTGATTCTACCAAGCGCTGTTTACGCTGAGAAAGATGGTACATTTACGAATTTCCAAGGCCGTGTGCAACGCATCCTGCCAGCATTTTTTCCAATCGCGGAATCAAAGGGTGATTGGGAAATTATAGGGTTGATCGCTAAAGGTTTGAACGTAGCAACGCCGTATAAGAGTTCAAAGGAAATCTTTAATGATATAGCAAAACACGTGCCGGTGTTTGCAGAATTAAATTACGATAAAATTGGCGATCAAGGGATGTTAATCAAGAAATAAATTCTATGGCCATCGATATCCTTATTAAATTTGGTTTAGCAGGTGCGACAGTACTCGGTGCTTTTGGCATTGCAGGGTTATTAACGTGGGTTGAACGCAAACAAAGCGCGGTCATGCAAGATCGTATTGGCGCCAACCGTGCGACGATCTTTGGTTTTAAAGCATTAGGGCTTTTCCACGCCATTGCCGACGTGCTAAAGATGCTTAGTAAAGAAGAGTTTATACCAGTCGGAGCAAATAAGTTTTTATTTAACTTAGCACCGTACTTGTCTGTCACCTTTGCCTTGGTTGGTTTTGCCGCGATTCCAATTGGGAACCAATTGATCGTTGGTGAACGTATCATTGACTTACAAGCGGCTAATTTGAATATTGCCTTGATCTTTATTTTTGCCATGATGTCCATGGGTGTTTACGGTGTTGTACTCGCAGGATTTTCCTCTAATAATAACTATGCCTTTTTAGGTGGCATGCGCGCCGCAGCGCAAATGATTGCCTACGAAGTCACCATGGGTGCAGCGATCATTGGCGTTATTTTAGTTTATAACACCTTGGACTTACAAACATTGGTGCGTGCCCAAGGCGAATATTTGATGTGGGGCTGGTTGCCTAAGTGGGGTATTTTTGTTCAACCATTAGCTTTCATTTTATTTTTAACCGCAGCGACGGCAGAAACAAAGCGTACGCCATTTGACTTACCAGAAGGCGAATCTGAAATCATCGGCTACTTCGTTGAATACAGTGGCATGAAGTTTGGTATGTTTTTCATGGCAGATCTTATTGAAACTGTTTTAGTTTCAGCACTCATGGCCACATTATTCTTAGGTGGCTGGCAAGTTCTATATTTACATCCTGATGGTTTTCATTTCCCATGGGGCGGGCATATTGCCTTATCCAATTGGGTTGTTACAGGGCTTGGTGTTGCCTCATTTTTTGCTAAGTTAAGTTTCTTCATATTTATTCTGATGGCTGTGCGTTGGACATTGCCAAGATTCCGTTATGACCAGTTGATGCATTTAGGCTGGAGAATTTTATTACCAACATCTCTCGTTAATATTGCGATCACTGCGATCGTTATCACCCTTTTAAGGTAAATCTATGTCAACCGAACCTGTTCGTAAGCCAGAATTAGAAAAGTATTTTAATAAGTCCGGTGAGTATGATCATTTGCGTGTTGCTCAAATGAAACGCGCATGGAAACAGAAAAATCGTCGGGAATTGACATGGTGGGAGAGTACTTATATTCCATCTGTTGCGAGCGGCATTTGGATGACATCGATGCATTTCTTTAGAAATTTGAGTATTCACATCATGCATGCAGTTGGTTTAATGAAAGATGTGCGCGCATCGATCACCTATCAATATCCTGAACAACCTCGTCCATTAGCACCGCGTTTACGCACACGCCATCGTTTAACAAAACGTGAAGATGGTACACCACGTTGCGTGGGTTGCATGATGTGTGAAACAGTATGCCCAGCTCGTTGCATTGAGATCACCGCTGCTGAACACCCAGATCCAAACATTGAAAAGTTCCCTAAAGAATTCAAAATTGATTTAGGTAAATGTGTTTATTGCGGTTTTTGCGTCGAGGTTTGCCCAGAAGACGCAATTCGTATGGACACCGGCATCGTTGGCACTTCAGAATATTCCCGCGAAAGCATGATCTACGATAAAAAGCGTTTGATGGAAACCTAAACCCCTAGAGGTTTGATGGTACTTTTATTTTCCTTCCTTTTACTTGCTGGCACCGTCGCTGGTCAATCGTTTGATTTCTCCCCATTTCGTCATATTTTAGGTTTTATTACCTCGGTATGTTTGGCATTTATCATGATTGAAGTAGGCACTGAGTTCTCAAGCGAAGATAGAAAGTTTAAAAGCTACGGAAAAGATTTTCTCATTGCGTCGACAGCGGCCATCTTGCCAGCATTGCTGTGTTTCTTATATTTTTGCATAATGTTACAAAGCCATTGGAAATCGGCTATGCTTATGGGAATATCCTTTGCGCCAACGTCGGCAGGTATCCTTTTTGCCATGCTGATGGCGGCCGGCTTAAGTGCGTCATGGGTGTATAAAAAGGCAAGGGTGTTAGCTGTGCTAGATGATTTAGTTACCATCCTTTTATTAACCCCGCTTGAGATCATCATCCATGGGCTAAAGGTTAATAGCTTTGTTACTTTAGGGTTAGTTTCGGCATGTATTTTTGCATCATTTAGATGGAAGAATATGATTCCGTGGCCAACCACCAAGCCATGGCTTTTATTTTATTCTGTTCTTTTAGCATTTTTAGTTAGTATCATTGAACATAAGGCCAGCATTCATTTGGAAGTGTTAATCCCTGCGTTCATGTTAGGGTGTTGTTTAAAAATGCAGCATGAACAACAGGCAGAGGTTAGTCCATTGTTAAGTTTAGATACGATGGTCAAAGGCTTGTTCATGCTTTTTGTTGGCCTAACATTCCCTAAAGTCGCCTTGGGTACGTTTTCCCTGAGTGTCACACTCATGCATGTCATCGGTTTGACGGTGCTCGCCAATATGGGTAAGTTTTTCTTAGTGTTCTGCTATAAAAACGAAGCAACCCTTAAAGAACGTATGGCGCTTGGTATTGCCATGTTTCCTCGAGGAGAAGTGGGGGCTGCGGTTTTGCTCATTGGTTTAGCGTATGGAATTGGCATACAAGAAAACACTTTAGCGTTCTTAAGCTTAAGTTTGAACTTAGTCATGACAGGATTTTTTATTTGGATGGTGATTAAACTTTTAAAGCAAAAACCTTTGCCGCAGTAATCGCCGCATCAAGGAACATCCCAGGGAACATCCCAATGATCACCATCGCAACCATGGCAATTGATAATAACCATGCCATATGCATGGGTATTTCAATGGCATTTGTGGCGCGGGGAGCGTCTACATAAATGCGACGGGCGACATTTAAATAGTAATACACAGAGATGATGATGTTGCCTGATGCAATCAAGGCAAGCCAGACATAACCGCTGTTAATGGTTGCCATAAGCAAGGTGAATTTACCAAAGAAACCAGCCAGCGGTGGTAAACCTGCCAATGAAACTAACGCCAACAATAAACCTGCAGCTAAAAATCCAGAACGTTTTGCTAACCCTGCATAGTCGGCGATATTGTCACTTTTAGCAACGGCAGAAAATAAGATGATGACTAAGAAAGCGGCTAAGTTTGTAAACATATAGCCAACAAGGTACAGGTTAACCGCGGATGCGCCTAAGATAGAACCTGCTGCAATGCCCATGAGCAAATAACCCGCATGTGCAATGCTGGAATAACCAAGCAAACGTTTGATGTTGGTTTGAAACATGGCAACTAAATTACCATAAGTCATGGTAATCGCAGCTAATATAGCCAACATTAAACTCCATTGTTCATGCCAACCAGCAAAAACCATAAAGAAAATGCGTAACATGACAATGAAACCTGCGGCCTTAGAACCAACGGATAAAAGGGCAGTAACAGGCGTTGGCGCGCCTTGATAAACATCCGGTACCCACATGTGAAAGGGAACAGCTGCGATCTTAAAGCAAATAGCAGCGACGATAAAAACTAGCCCAAGCAAAGCCATGGGGCTTAAGGCATGATTCATGGTAAACATTTGGATGGCATCAAAACGTGTGGAATGGGTGACACCATAGATAAAGCTCATGCCAAACAAGAAGAAGCCCGAAGCTAATGCGCCTAAGATTAAATATTTCATACCAGCTTCGATGGATAACTTGTCACTTTTAAGGTACGCGGTCATGACATAGAGCGATATGGTCAAGATTTCAATGGCAATGAATAATAACAAGAAATCCGCCGCTGATGCCACAAAGCACATACCTAGAAGGGCAATCCAAAGGAGGAAATAAAATTCATTCCGATGTTCATTGTTGGATTTGAAATAATACTGCGCCATGGCAAAGATGAAAATCATGGCAATTAAAAAGAAGGCTTTAAAGAACCAAGACAAAGAATCCATGACGAACATGCCGCCAAATGTTACGCCTGCGACACTTTGCTGGGTGAACCAAAATCCAGTTAATACTACGATGGCAACAAAACTTAAAGTACCAACTAAGGTTTTCTTGGTGTCTTTGGGTAAAATGATCTCAATAGCAATGAGAGTCACCAATGTTGCTGTGATCAAAGTTTCAAGAGTAAATAAGTTCCAATTCGTCGTGGGAAACATAGCCTTTAAAGTGACCTCTCTACAATCGTTTTTGTGCTAGTACCAATGTGCTTTAATATAAATGAAGGGAAGCAACCAACTATGATCAACAAGATCATCAAGATTAAATAGGGGATGCGTGAAGCAAAGGTAGTTGCGTCTAATAATTTAGGTAAACGAGGATTTAATGGTCCTTGAAAGCCTAAACGTATGGTTTTAAGCATGTAAATCGCAGTAATCACGATACCTAAGACAGCAAAAATAGTATGCCAGCGGTATTGATCCCAAGCGCCTAATAGGACTAAGATTTCTGCCGCAAAATTTGCAAATCCTGGAACACCTGCGGAAGCAAAAGCCACCATGATAAAGCAGGTGCCAATAAATGGAAGGGCTTTGACAATGCCACCAAGTTCGTCGAGATTACGGGTTTTAGTTTGTTCGGTGATGTAACCTTCCAAGGCAAAGGCTAAAGCAGCCATGATGCCATGAGCAAACATGAGTAAGACAACACCATTAATACCAATGATGTTATAACAAGCTAAACCTAAGAGGATGTAACCCATGTGGCTACAGCTGGAATAACCTAACACATATTTGATATCACGCTGCGTTAAAGCCACAAGGCCGCAGAAGATGATGTTAATCACAGCCAGTGTCGCAATGATCGGCATCCAATGGTGAGCGGCATCAGGCATTAATTGCAAACAGAAACGGATGATCGCATACGCACCCATTTTCTTAAGGACACCCGCATGGAGCATGCTAATCGACGTCGGAGCTGCGGCATAACCTTGAGGAGCCCATGTATGAAAAGGCCACAAGGTCAATGTCACACCAAAACCAAAAACGATGAATGGGAAAATCCAATTTTGTACAGCTAGCGGTAATGGATTAACAGCTAAATTTTGTTGAAGCGTTACAAAATCAAAGGTGTGTAAACCTGTTGCAAGGTATAGGGCAATCAAACCAACCAAGGCTAAAGCAGCGCCGGCAATTAAATATAAGGTTAACTTCATGGCTGCATAATCACGGTTACCTGAACCCCAAATGGCCATCATTAAAAATACAGGGATGGCAGCAATTTCATGGAAGAAATAAAAGAAGAACACATCTAATGATAAAAACGCGCCATAGGTGCCAATCACAGTGACCAGCAGCAGAATATAATATTCTTTCACACGATCTTTGATGTTGCTACTAACAAACACCGCAGCAAAAGATGCAGCACCAAGCAGTAAGAGCATTAAAGAGTTAATCCCGTCAACACCTAAATGATATGAAATACCCAAAGGAGCAACCCATGGGATGTTTTCAACGAATTGATATCCACCAGCGACGGCATCATATGCTGTAAATACCCAAACAGCTAATAAGAATGGGACAGTGATGGCTGCAATGGCTAGGCGTCGTAACAAGACGGTTTGATTAGCAGGCACAAAGAACATGCAGGCTAAGATTGTCAACGGAGAAATCAAGAACCATGAAAGAAAAGGGGATGTCATAATTTTATAACCATTAAAGAATAGATCACGATAACGCCTATAACAAAAACCAAGGCATAGAGTTGAACCAAACCGGTTTGGAATGAACGGCACAATTTTCCGGTAATATCGGCAGCATCCGTTAACCCATGCACACCTAAACGTACAATAAAGATCTTTTCAAAGAGAGATAAGATGTTTGCAAATGTTTGTTGAATGTGTTCGACATACCATGTGTAGACGATGTCGAAATAGTATTTATTCTTTAAGACCTGATACAAGCCGCCAAGTTTTTTCTCAAGGGGGTCAACTGATGGTTTTTGAGCATAGATGACAAATGAGACAACCAAACCTAATAAACCAAAGAACGAAGAAATTAAAGCAACCTTCATATTTAAAACAGGATGTTCACCCTCGGGAAACAAGAAATGTGGGATGCCAATAAACCCACCAATAACCGATAGGATGGCCAAGAAGATTAACGGGAAGGTCATGATTGCTGGTGATTCATGGGTGTGATCATGGTCAGAAGGTTTACCCCAGAAGGCAACCCAGAACAAACGCCCCATATAAAAGGATGTTAACGCTGAGGCTAAGGTGGCTAAGACATACAGGCTAGTATTATGTTCATACGCCAATGCTAAGATTTCATCTTTACTCCAAAATCCACTTAAAGGCCAAATACCGCAAAGGGCTAAGGTGCCGATTAAAAATGTAAAGCCAGTGATCGGCATGGTTTTAAGAAGCCCGCGCATTTTCCAAATATTCTGTTCATGATGCATGGCGTAAATAACACTACCAGCGCCGAGGAATAACAGTGCTTTAAAGAAGGCATGGGTGGTTAAGTGATACATGCCAGGCATAGGTCCCGCTAAACCCAAAGCCATGACCATCAAACCTAATTGACTAAGTGTCGAGTAAGCCAAAATGCGTTTAATATCATTCTCAACAACAGCCAAAGTTGCGGCCATGAGTGCTGTTATGCCACCGACATAGGCAATGACGGTTAAAGCAGCAGTTAATGGTTCGAAGATAAAAAATGTACGGGCTAAAAGATAAACACCAGCGGCCACCATCGTTGCTGCGTGAATTAAAGCGCTAACAGGGGTTGGGCCTTCCATCGCATCAGCCAGCCAAACATGTAATGGAACTTGGGCAGATTTACCGACAACACCGCAGAATAATAATAAAGCGGCGATGGTTAACATGTGAGGGTCAATGTGAGATACAGCCGCGGCTAAATCCGTTAATTGAAAGCTACGTCCTTGACCAACATTGGACAAACTCCATAAAAGTAAAATCCCGCATAAGAAACCAAAATCAGCGAGTCGATTGACCATGAAAGCTTTGACACCAGCGTCTGCAGCAGATGGCTTGTGATACCAAAAACCAATGAGCAGATAAGAACTTAAACCAACCAATTCCCAGAAGATAAATAACTGGATTAGATTATTAGAGAGGACAATGCCTATCATAGAGAAGGCAAATAAACTTAAATATGCAAAGAAGCGCGGCATGCTTGGGTCATCTGCCATATAACCACGAGAATAAATGAAGATAGCACTACCAACCCCTGTGACAACCAAAAGCATCATGATGGCCAAAGGATTTACTAAGAATCCAAAATTGATGGTCAGTTGATCAAATTGCATCCATGTGAGCGATTGTTGTAATTCAAGAGCAGGGTGTGATTGGAAAATACTTTTAGCTGTAAGTAACGTACAGACAAAAGAAATTAAAATACCAAGGATGGCTGTTATCGAGCTTAAGTTTTTTGATTTAAGGAAGAATAGCGTGATCAGCACACATGCAACCATGGGTGCAAAAAAAGCTATCCAGACTAAATTAGGATCTAGCATTTCAATTCCTTTAATTCATCTGCTTGTATCGTCGATAAACGGCGATACATCAACACAATGATGGCTAAGCCAACAGCCACTTCAGCGGCTGCAACTAATATAATAAAGAACACAATCATTTGCCCGTCATAATCACCGTTAAATTTAGAGAAGCTGACAAAAGATAGATTTGAGGCAGCTAATAATAATTCAAGGGATAATAAAACTTTAAGCACGTTGCGGCTGGTGGTTACCCCAATTAATCCAATCGCAAAGATAATGCCGCTTAATATAAGGTAATGTGTCAGTGGGATCATGTTGTTGATTCCTTGCCAGAACTCAAAACTCCTTGTGCTAAAGAAACAATACCAAAGATGGCAATCAATAGCAGTAAGGATGTGAGTTCAAAGGGAAGTAAATAATCAGTAAATAAAATTTTGCCAATTGTTTCAATTGAACCACGGATCGTTGAAGGTTCCATGGTGCCTGCGATTAAATAACTTTTAACAGCAAGGTAAATTGTAGAGGCCATAAGCAAACCAGCGCTCCAACCTAAAAGTTTAAAGCGGCTTTGTTCCATGCTCGTTAATGCAGGGGCATTGAGATTCAAACACATGACCATGAATAGGAAGAAGATTAAAACAGCGCCAGCATATACTAAAAGTAAGATAATACCGACGAAGTATGCTTCAAGCAGAATAAATAAGGAAGATAAGGCAAAGATGGAAACAACTAAGGATAAAACGTTATACAAGGGGTTGCGGGCCAAGACCACAGCAATGCTTGCAAGGATTAAAATAGCGGCAAAAAAGTAGAAAAAATAGAGTGTCATAGGTTTTGATTAATTGATTGAGTGTTTATTATGAAATAAAAAATTAGATTTGTGAACTAAATAATGAAATATATTTACATCTAATATATACTGTTGTCTATGAATAATTCATTTGGTTTATCTCATGTCAAAAACATCATCGCGATTTCATCCTGCAAAGGTGGGGTTGGTAAGTCCACCATGGCGGCCAGTATCGCATGGGAATTGTCCAAGCGTAATTTCAAAGTAGGTTTATTGGATGCTGATATTTATGGCCCATCTTTGCCGGCATTATTTAATTTAAATAACGTAGAATTATTTACCGATGAATTTAAACTCATCATCCCCATTGAGCATGAAGGCCTTAAACTCATGTCCTTTGGTTTTATGTTGGGGGATGCGCCGGCGGTGATGCGTGGACCTATTGTCACCCGCTATATTCAACAATTATTACTTCAAGTTAATTGGGGTGATTTGGATTATTTGATCATTGATATGCCTCCAGGTACCGGGGATATTCAATTGACCATCACGCAAAGTGCGCGATTGACAGGTGCTGTTATTGTCACAACACCACAAACATTGTCCTTGGTTGACGTGTCGCGCGGAATCATCATGTTTGAAAAGGTTAGTGTGCCGATCCTAGGTATAATAGAGAACATGGCATACTTCATGTGCGATCAATGTGATAAAAAGCATTTTATTTTTGGTTCGGGAAAATTGAATGAACGTTTTGGTGTGCGCACCTTGGCGCAAATCCCCATACAAAAAGAAATGATCACGCATTTTAGACATTATCAACCCAATGATTATATCAAGACAACTGTCGATGGTATTTTGTTGTCACTGCAAGATAAAAAATCGCCGAATCAAACGGTGCCCAAGATTAGTTTTGATGAAAAACAAATTCATCTGACGTGGCACAATGGGCAAGAATTTTTAATCAATAATCGCAAGTTGCGTCTAAGTTGCCAATGCGCCGTCTGTGTTGATGAGATCAATGGCAAACAATTGTTTGATCCAAATAAAATTCCTGCGGACATTGCCCCCAAAGAAATCACACCTTTAGGCAATTATGCCTTGGCCATCACATGGAGTGACGGACATTCTTCCGGCATTTATCCATATTCCATGTTGCAACCAGCGGCACATTAGAGCAAATGTTTAGCAAAGTACAAAAAACCTCCCAAGTTAAAAACATATTAATCATCAATATGAGCAATATTGGCGACGTGCTTTTAAGTGCGCCAGCTATGGATATAATCTTGCGGGATTTTCCTTTGGCCAAGTGTTCTGTTGTAGTTGGTGAGCGCGCAGCGTCAGTGTTTGAAGGAAATGCGCGATTTGAGCATATTTATATTTTTGATAAGCATGCAAAGTTTTTTGAACAAGTGCAATTTATTTTACAATTACGTAAAGCGCATTTTGATTTGGTTGTGGATTTTCGTAATACCTTAATAGGGTATTTCTTATTTCCTAAATGGGCAACACCGCTGGCTGGGAAGGTGGACAAGGAGGTTCATTTAAAAGAACGGCATTTAAATCGCCTGCGCACGGTCTATGATTTTGATTTAGAACCTAATGTAAAAAATACCATTTTACCGTCGAAAAACGATGAAGCGTTGGTCGATGGTTTACTCGCATCTTTCTTAAAAAGAGATGAACCTTTTGTGGCCATTGCGCCAATCGCTGCGGATAAGACCAAGACATGGACGCCCCAAGGTTTTATGGATGTTTGTAATGCGATTGGCAAAACCTATGGTTATAAAATTGTTTTGTTAGGTTCACAAAAAGACAATGTCATATTAGAGAATATTAAGTCTAATGTAAATTCTCCGGTCTTAAACATCGCAGGAAAAACAAATTTATTACAAGCAGCGGCATTGATTCGGCGTGCAGCCATGGTCATTGTTCATGATAGTGGTCCGATGCATATTGCTAGCTACTTAGATAAACCAACTGTTGCATTGTTTGGACCAACAGAACCAAAGAGATCGCGTCCTTGGGGTCAGTATTATGCGGTGGTGCATGAAAATCAACAATGTGCGCGCTGTTTAAATCAAAGCGCTGACAGTGCACATACATGTATGTCTGCGATAAAACCTGAACACGTTATGAAAGCTTTTGCTCAAGTAAAAGATCAAATGAAATGATTGATATCCCTGATTTTGTTTATCCAAAAGATGCCGCGGGTCAGGCCTTGTGCCCAAAGTGTAAGAAACCGATTGCGGCCTGCGATTGTCCGTCGATGGAGCCACCAAAATTAAAAAAAGCGAAGATTGTCCCTAAGATACGTTTGGATAAAAGCGGACGTAAAGGGAAAGTGGTTACATTGATTGAAGATTTGCCGGTTAATGAATCTTATTTGAAAGATGTGGCAAAACAATTAAAGACCAAAACAGGTAGCGGTGGGACATTTTATGTTGCTGATGGGCGCGGTGTGATTGAAATACAAGGGGATCATCAACTAGTGATTCGAAAATTTTTTATTTAATTTATACATTTTGAGTGACAACGCGTGATAAGATCAATCTTATGAAAAAATTCCAATTACCAAATCACAAGACAAAAATTGTTTGCACCATTGGCCCAGCATCTAATAATCCGGTTATTATTGAAAATTTAATTCGCAGTGGGATGAATGTTGCTCGTCTAAATTTCTCCCATGAATCTTACGATGCAGCCAAGCTTACTATTGCCATGATCCGTGAAGCGTCCCATAAGACAGGGCGTATTGTCGATATCTTAATTGATTTGCCCGGCGCCAAGATTCGTATTGGTGTCTTAAAAGTGCCACTATTCCTTAAAAAAGGTCAACGTGTAACTTTGTCTGTTGAATCAGCCAAGAAAACAGATAAGAATGTTATTCCCGTCGAGTATAAGCAATTACCTAAGAGTGTTAAGAAGGGCAATACTATTTTTTTAAGCGATGGCTTTATCCAATTGCGTGTGCTTAAGGTGGATGCTACTAGGGTTGAATGTGTGGTCATGATGGGGGGCGAGTTAAGTTCTCATAAGGGTCTTAATTTGCCTGGGGCTAAGATGTATGTAAAGCCCGTGACAGCTAGAGATCTTGAGATTATTCGTTTTGGTTTGAGTCAAGGTGTGACCACTTTTGCTTTATCATTCATTGAAAAAGCTTCCGATATTCGTAATGTGCGCATCATGGCACGCAGGTTGGGTAAAAAGATTAACTTGGTTGCGAAAATTGAACGCCAAGAAGCCATTGATAATTTTGATGAAATCTTAGAAGAAGCTGATGTGATCATGGTTGCACGTGGGGATATGGGTGTTGAAATTCCTGTTGAAGAAGTGCCTTTAGTACAAAAGTTGTTGATCAAAAAAGCTAACAATGCGGGTGTTCCTGTTATCACCGCCACGCAAATGTTGATGTCCATGACAAAGAACATTCGTCCAACCCGCGCGGAAGTTAACGACGTTGCCAATGCTATTTTAGACGGCACCGATGCGGTCATGTTGTCAGAAGAAACAGCCATGGGGCATTTCCCTATAGAAGTTGTTCAAATGGTCAGCAAGATTGCGGTCATTACAGAAGGTAAGTATCAGAGCATGGGAGGTCCATTAGATCGTAAAGAGCGTCGGTTGATTGATGTGGAACAAGGATTGGAAGTTGAAGATGTGATCTCGCGCAGTGTGGTGCGTGCCATCTCAAAAATAAAAGCAAAATACATTTTAACCCCGACGCATAGCGGTAATACCGTTCGACATGTGTCGCGTTTTAAACCTGCATGTTGGATCTTAGCGTTTACGCCAAATCGAGTCACCAGTAAGTTTTTGATGTTCTCTTACGGTGTTTATCCTTTCCTTGTTGCCAGCGATAAAGAGATTGTGCCAAGAGAAATGGTGAAATATATCAAAGCGCGGGACATGATTAGATCCGGTGAAAAGGTTGTTGTCACACAACGTCAATTCTCCCATATCCCTGGTGAGACGGATGTTATGGGGATTATCACCGTTTAAGAATTCTGCTTGTAGCGCTAGGCCTGCCGTGTTAAACTAAATACGTCAAATAACGAAGTATATTAAAAGGGGTTTGTATGGAAATTAAGATGATGATTCAAAGCACGCCCAATCCAAATGCGTTGAAATTTGTCTTAAATGTGCCTGTAAAAAATGAAGGCAAAGCAACGTATAAAAGCGCGGCGGATTGTGGGCATAACCCATTGGCTAAGGCGATATTTACCGTGTCTAATGTGGTCGAAGTTTATTTCTTTGATAACTATATCACGGTCACCCAAGACGGCAATGTCGACTGGGATGTGATTGAAGAACAAATTAAAAAAACCATCATGGATAATGCCGAAGGCCATGATCCAAATTTTATTGTTGAAGAAGCCAAAAAGCCGGTGTCAGCACCGGAAACACCTGAAATCAATCAGATCAATGAGATCTTAGATCGCACCATTCGTCCTGCATTACAAATGGATGGCGGGGATTTGCATGTGGTTGGTTATGATGGTCAAGTGGTGATGGTAAGTTACCAAGGCGCCTGCGGTTCTTGTCCGTCGTCGACCATGGGAACGCTTAAAGCCATTGAGAATATTTTGCGTGATGAGTTTCAACCTGAAGTTGTTGTGGAGGCGGTTTAAGTGTTTAAGATCAATCGAAAATTAGAGTATGCGTTGATTGCCTTACGCCACATGAGTTCCAAGGCACCAGGTCAATTAACATCAGCCAAAGAAATTTGTGATATCTATCATGCGCCATTTGATCCAACGTCGAGGGTTTTGCAAATCATGGCATCGCATGAGATTGTACGCGCTGAGCAAGGTGCGCATGGTGGTTATCAGATTTTAAAAGATTTAAATAAATTAACCTTACAAGATTTAACACAGATCATTGAAGGTCCTATACAGATTGTGAATTGTTTTCATGGTAATTATTCTCATTGCGATATTACATCTAGCTGCAATGTGATTTCCCCCATGTTAAACCTCAATGAACGCATTGCGGGATTATTTAAAACGATTACGGTCGGGGAATTGATTCAGTCGCGTAATCAAGGTGAGAAACAGATCCGTTCTAAATATTTAGCACATCACGAGCAGAAAAGTTAATTCAAGGAGTAAATAAGCGCATATGAGCGACGACGTAAAACAAAAAGAATTATTAGATAATAAGTTATCAAGTGGGGACTACCGCTATGGATTTGTGACGGACATCGCCACGGAAGAATTTCCTAAAGGGGTTAATGAAGACATTGTCCGCATGATTTCGGCAAAGAAAAAAGAACCACAATGGATGACGGAATGGCGGTTAAAGGCGTTTGCCAATTGGCAAAAAATGACTGAGCCAAAATGGCCAAATTTTGAATATGGGCCCATTGATTATCAAGATCTTTATTACTATTCAGCGCCAAAGCAAAATAAAGAAAATCCAAAGAGTTTAGACGAGGTTGATCAAGAGTTGCTAAAGACCTTTGATCGCTTAGGGATTCCTTTGACGGAACAAAAAAGATTGTCGGGCGTTGCCGTTGACGCGGTGTTTGATAGTATTTCTGTTGGCACAACCCATCAAAGCGAATTAGCTAAAGTTGGTGTTATTTTCTGTTCCATGTCAGAAGCCATTACACATCATCCGGAATTGGTAAAAAAATATTTAGGCTCCGTGGTGCCAGCATCGGATAACTATTTTGCGGCGCTTAATTCAGCTGTATTTTCGGATGGATCATTTTGTTATATCCCCAAAGGTGTGCGTTGTCCTTTAGAATTGTCGACTTATTTTCGCATCAATGCTGAGAATACAGGGCAATTTGAACGCACCTTGATTGTGGCGGAAGATGATAGTTATGTCAGTTATTTGGAAGGTTGTACAGCGCCCATGCGCGACACCAATCAATTGCATGCGGCGGTCGTTGAGCTTGTTGCATTAAATAATGCGGAGATTAAATATTCCACGGTTCAGAATTGGTATTCTGGCGACAAAGAAGGTAAGGGTGGGATTTATAATTTTGTGACTAAACGCGGTAAATGTTTGGGAACAAATTCCATTATTTCTTGGACGCAAGTTGAAGCAGGTTCTGCCATCACATGGAAATACCCCTCAGTTATTTTACAGGGAGATAATTCCGTCGGTAAATTTTATTCAGTGGCATTGACCAATAATCATATGACGGCCGATACAGGTACCAAGATGATACACATTGGCAAAAACACCAAGAGCACCATTGTATCTAAGGGTATTTCATCGGATTATTCGCATAATAGCTATCGTGGGTTGGTTAAGATCATGCCAACGGCGACCAATGCGCGTAATTTTTCGCAATGTGATTCTATGTTGGTTGGTAATAATTGTTCTGCCAATACGTTTCCTTATATTGAAGTAAAAAATAATACAGCGGTGTTAGAGCATGAAGCTTCCACATCGAAGATTAATGCTGAACAAATGTTTTATTTGCGTTCACGTGGGCTTGATTTGGAAGAATCAATTTCTTTGATCATCAATGGGTTCTGTAAGGATGTGTTTAAAGAACTACCATTAGAATTCTCGGTTGAGGCAGTTAAATTATTAGAAATGAAATTAGAGGGGAGCGTCGGGTAATGTTATCGATAAAGAATTTACATGCCGGTATTGAAGGCAAAGAAATCTTAAAAGGCATTAATTTAAACGTCAACGCTGGCGAAGTGCATGCCATCATGGGGCCTAATGGTTCTGGTAAGAGCACGCTCTCTAAGGTCATTGCCGGCCATCCTCAATATCAGGTGACAAGTGGCAGCATTGAGTATGATGTTAATTTTAAGAAAATTGATTTGGTTGGCATGGAGCCAGATGAGCGCGCCAAAGAAGGCGTATTCTTAGCGTTCCAATATCCCGTAGAAATCCCAGGCGTACCAACGTCGGTGTTCTTGCGTGCAGCTTTCAATGCCATTTGCCGTCATCAAGGTGCGGAAGAAATGGATCCTATCGATTTCGATAAATATTTACGTACGAAGATGAAAATCTTACACATGAATGAAAGTGCCATCGATCGTCCAGTTAATGTAGACTTTTCTGGTGGTGAGAAAAAGCGCAATGAAATTCTTCAAATGGCTGTTTTAAATCCTAGGATTGCTGTATTGGATGAAACCGATTCAGGTTTAGACATTGATTCCATGAAGATCGTTGCTGATGGGGTTAATAAATTACGTAATAAAAATAATGCTGTTATTTTGATCACCCACTACCAACGTTTGCTCAACTACATACAACCTGATTTTGTACACATTTTATATAATGGCAAAATCATCAAGACCGAAGGTAAGGAATTAGCCTTGCAAGTCGAAGATAAGGGTTACGATTGGTTAATCAAGTAAGGACTCGTATGATGACAACAACACAATTGCCATTGCGCATTGATGGTTTAGATGAATATCAAAGTAAAGTGATTGATGCCTCACCTGCATGGCTTAAAGCATTCCGTCAACGGGCTGTTGCACAATTTGTAGCGTTGGGCCTTCCAACCGTTAAAGACGAAGAATATAAATACACCTCATTGGCAGAAATTTCTTCCAAACGTTTGAATTTACCTTCTTCACATAAATTAATCGAAGAAGATGAATTGCAAGAATACCTTGATACAAAAGATATCAATGTGGTTGTGGTCAATGGGTTGGTTTCAAAAGAATTATCAAATATTACAAACTTACCCAAGGGCATCACGATCATGCCCTTTAGTCAAGCTGCCCAACATTTTCCTTCAGAAGTCGAACAAACCGTTAGTAAGTTGACAGCCAATGACACCAAATCTTTATTGGCATTAAACCAAGCCTTGTTCTTAGACGGTGTTTTTATCAAAGTCGATCAAAATGCAGTTGTAGAGCGTTTGATTCATATTGTACACGTCACAAGTGTTAGCGAAGAGAATGCGGTTGTTTTTCCACGTGTTTTGATTCACGTTGGAAAAAGCGGCCAAGCAAGTTTTCTAGAAAGCCATCTTTCATACAGCGGCCTTGCGTATTGGAGCAATGCTTTGCTCGATATGCGTTTAGAAGAAAATGCAGTTGTTTCCTATTGTAAGGCAGAAGCAGAAAGTCCTTACGCACATGTCACAACAACAACGCGTGTATGGCAAGAGAAAGCCAGTAGCTTAGATGCCTTTACATTTAATCATCGAGCACATTTAGTACGAAACAATTTTACCGTGTTGTTAAAGGGCGAGGGCACCAATACCGTCATGAATGGTTTTTATGCCTTGGATGAAAAACAACATGTGGATAATCACACCTTGCTTGATATTCAACAGCCCAACTGCACCAGTTATCAGTTATATAAAGGGATTTTAAACGGCGCTTCACGCGCAGTTTTTAATGGTAAGATTTTCGTACATGCGATTGCTCAGAAAACAAATGGTTATCAGTTAAATAAACATTTGGTTTTAGGTAAAGATGCCCGCGTTGATACAAAACCACAATTGGAAATTTTTGCGGATGATGTTAAGTGTACTCATGGTGCAACCATCGGGCAAATCAACGACGATGAAATCTTTTACTTACAAAGCCGTTGTATCTCAAAAGAAACTGCCACACAATTGTTATCCCGTGGTTTTATTGATGACATTATCAATACAATCAAGTTGCCAAGTGTGCGCAATAAATTAAATCATTGGCTAACGGTTAAATTCCCCCAAGTCAAATTGTAAGGCAGTTTATGCATAAGTTCGATATCCAAAAGGTACGACAAGATTTCCCAAATTTAAATGTCAAAATTTATGGCAAAGATTTAGCGTATCTCGACAATGCCGCAACCACCTTAAAGCCCAATGTAGTCATAGATACGATGAAAGAGCATTTGAGCCATGGTGTCTCCAATGTGCATCGTGGGGTTCATTATTTGAGTGAGCAAGCAACGCTTAATTTTGAAGATGCCCGTCAGAAGGTTAAGAATTTTATCAATGCTCGTCGCATCCAAGAAATCATTTTTACCCGTGGTTCAACAGAATCCATCAATTTAGTTGCACAGTCTTATGGTCGGCATAACTTGCAACAGGGTGATGAGATCATTATTTCTCAGATGGAGCATCATTCAAACATTGTCCCGTGGCAAATGCTATGCCAACAGGTTGGGGCCACGCTTAAGGTTGTGCCGATCAACTCGAGTGGCGAGTTTATCTTTGATGAATATTTAAAGTTATTGTCTCCTAAGACGCGGATTGTGAGCGTCGTTTACGTGTCTAATTCTTTAGGAACAGTTAATCCTATCAAGCGCATCATTGATGCAGCTCATAATAATGGTTCTTTGGTTTTAGTCGATGCGGCACAGGCAGTGACCCACGCGGCCATTGATGTCAAAGAGCTTAATTGTGATTTTTTAGTTTTTTCAGGCCACAAAATCTTTGGGCCTACAGGTGTTGGTGTTTTATATGGCAAAGAAGCGCTATTAGAAGAAATGCCGCCATATCAAGGTGGTGGGGATATGATCCGCAGCGTCAGCTTCTCGGGGACGACCTATAATAGCTTGCCTTATAAATTTGAAGCAGGAACACCTGCGATCGCTGAAGTTATTGGTTTAGGGGCAGCGTTAGATTATGTGAAATCCATTGGATTTGAAGCCATGTCACAACATAAAGAAGAGTTGCTCGCCCATGGGAATAAAATTTTAGGCATGATCCAAGGATTACGTTTCATCGGTACTGCTCAAGCAAAGACGTCGATCATTTCCTTTGTCATCGATGGGATTCATCCACATGATCTGGGAACCATCGTTGATGAAGAAGGCGTGGCTATCCGCACGGGGCATCATTGCACCCAACCGGTGATGGAGTTTTTTGGAATACCAGCGACGGCACGCGCTTCGCTTGCGTTTTATAATACCAAAGAAGAGTTAGATGCTTTAGCTAAGGCAATATTAAAAGCAAAGGCTGTGTTTCATGCGTGATGAATTGTATCAACAAACCATTTTAGAACATAACCGTCATCCACGTAATTTTCGTAAAATGGATGATGCGACTTATTTTGCCGAAGGGTATAATCCTTTGTGTGGGGATCATTTGTGGGTTTATGTGAAATTAAATGACCAATCACAAATCCAAGAGGCAAGTTTTGAAGGTTCTGGTTGTGCGATTTCTAAAGCATCAGCTTCGATGATGACAACCGCGTTAAAAGGTAAGACGATTGAAGAGGCCAATGTTTTGTTTCAAGAGTTTCATGATCTTGTTCAAGGTAAGCTTGATCCACAAAAGCAAACCAATCATTTAGATAAGCTAGCTGTATTCTCCGGTATTTGGCAATACCCATCACGTGTTAAATGTGCTTCCTTAGGCTGGCATACCATGCATGCGGCGTTAGAAAAGCGCCCAAGTGTTTCTACAGAATGATCCTAGATCAATTTAAAAGACCTTTAAGAGATTTGCGCATATCCGTAATCGATCGATGCAATTTTCGTTGCCCTTATTGCATG
This sequence comes from uncultured Planctomycetales bacterium, assembly GCA_964572155.1. Taxonomy (GTDB): domain Bacteria; phylum Omnitrophota; class Gorgyraeia; order Zapsychrales; family Fredricksoniimonadaceae; genus JACQQW01. Next base: position 1,132,793 of record CAZNDZ010000001.1, read on the forward strand.
CCTTCAAAGAAGTATGACCATGCCTATCAATTCTTAGATAAAAATGAATGGTTGACTTTTGATGAGATCGAGCGCGTAGCACGTATCTTTGTAAGCCTTGGTGTTAAAAAATTGCGCCTTACTGGCGGTGAGCCATTATTACGCCCAGATATCGATCAATTGATCGTAAAGTTAAATGCGATACATGGTGTAGAAGATCTGGCATTAACCACCAATGGTTCACATTTGGCAGCGTTAGCTAAGCGATTAAAAGCATCAGGATTAAAACGCCTCACAGTAAGCCTCGATACATTAGACCCAATAATTTTTAAGCAGTTAAATGGTGATCGTGGCGAGATTGATCAGGTTCTTTTGGGAATTGATGCCGCAGCAGCGGCAGGGTTTAAGCGCATTAAGATCAATGTAGTCATCATTCGTGGGGTAAATGATCAGGGGGTTTTAGACTTGGTTAAGCATTTTAGAGGTACGGGCCATGTGCTGCGTTTCATCGAATATATGGATGTAGGGAATCAAAATAACTGGTCTATAAATCAGGTTGTAATGTCCCAGGAAATTATAAATTTGGTGAACCAGAATTTTCCCTTGATTAAAGTTGGTGGGACTGAGAGGGGAGATACGTCGCAGCGATACAGCTATGTTGATGGGGCTGGGGATATTGAGTTTATCTCGTCAGTAAGTCATGCTTTTTGTGGCACATGCAATCGTTTAAGGTTATCTGTTGACGGTAAAATATATACATGTTTATTTGCATCACATGGGGTTGATTTAAAAGCCGCATTAAAAGAGCATCAATCCGATGATTTTCTTAAGAAAATCATTGCAGATGTTTGGCAGGCGCGTGTTGATCAATATTCACAAGAAAGATCGCGTCTTCAATCCATTCGTTCTAAGGTCGAAATGTTCCATATTGGTGGATAAATATTTTCTAATTAAAAATATTGAATTTTAATTTAATTGTGGATAAAATAATCCATAATTGAGGAATCAAAGAACTATGATAAAAATGTATTCAAAAAATTGTGAACATATGTTGCGCATATTTAGTCAAATCTCACAAGACAATTATGCACAGGTATTCTTGGCAAAAGAAATCTGCCGAAAAGCAAAAGTTCCAGAATTCTCTGCTCGCAAAGGCTTGCAATTGTTGGTCCAACATAAGATTCTAAAAGCTGTGTCTGGTCCTGGGGGTGGTTATCAACTTATTAAACATCCTAAGAAAATACAGTTATTAGATATTATAGAAGTCATTGATGGAAAAGAATTAAATTTACATTGTGTCATGGGTTTTCCTCAATGTAATGGGCAACAACCTTGTCCAATGCATGATGTTTGGAAAGATATAAAGGGAAGATTGTTGTGTGAGCTTGAGAAAAAGTCTTTATTTAATGTGATGAAAAGGAACTAACTAATGAAAATCATTCTACTTTTAGTGGTATTTGTCTTTTCTGATTCTTGCTTTGTACATGCTGGTGAATATATGAATACGCATCTGCCTAAGTGGGTAAATGTTGATCTGCAATTACGACATCGTTATGAATGGCGTTCAAATTTTGACTTTAATGATAATGTTTACGATAAGGATGGGTTTAATTTGTGGAGAGCGCGTTTAGGAGTAACGCTTAAACCGTCAGATGACTTTAAGTTCTTTTATCAGTTCCAAGATGCACGTATTTCAGATGACTCCACCACAGGTTCTAAGGCGACTTTTGAGAATTGGTTAGACACGAGACAGCTATGGGCAGAAGCCAAAACAAATAAACTTGCCATTGATGCCATTGATTTTTCTAAAGTAGGTATTCGTTTTGGACGTCAGGAATTAGCTTATGGAGCCCAACGGTTGTTAGGGGCTATTGATTGGTCAAATGTGGCTCAAACATTTGATGCGGGAAAAGTGATGTTGGAATTTGAGAAACAGAAATTAAATATTGATATTTTTGGGGGCGGAAAAACCCCTGTTAAATCACCGCTTGAACAAGATGATATTTTTGATGGATCGTCTAATGATTGGGTGGGTGGTTACTATGCCACCTATAAAGGAATTGATAATTATACCATTGAACATTATGTCATTAATCGTAATACGGATGGTCAAATCATTTCTTTTGGGCAAACCGGCGATGGGGAAGTTGATGATTATACGATAGGGGGACGTATAGCAGGTAAGATTGCAGATACTGCTTTTGATTTTGAATTAGAAGCGGCTAAGCAGGTGGGTAATTCTGGTGCCTTAGATGCTGATGCACAAATGGCCATAGCGATCTTAGGTTATACGTTCGACATAAACTGGAAACCTCGCGTATCACTAGAATTTGATTATGCGTCTGGAGATGGTAATAGGACTGATGGTAAGCGTCAGACGTTTAATAATATTCATCCAACAAACCATCTCTATTATGGTTATATGGATTTTGTGAGCCTTCAAAATATGAATGATTACCGGCTCGGGATCAAAGTGGATCCAACAAAGAAGCTAAACATTCAATCAGATTTGCATATGATTTTTCTTGATTCACCTAAAGATAATCTTTATGGTGCTAACAAGGCTATAAAAAGAGCCACAGTGGCTAGTGCTGATGCTTATGTAGGTAATGAAGTGGATCTTTTGGCGAAGTATCAATTTAATAGTTATGTCAGCACTATGGTAGGTTATTCACATCTTTTTGCGGGTGATTTCCTTAAAGACACAGGTTCATCTGATGATGCTGATTTTGTCTATGTTCAAACGGTTGTTAATTTCTAATATGAGGATATGGTAAGGTGATAATCCGTTTGCATAAAGAGGGTTTGAGAAATGGCCTAATAGGATCTGCAGTTTTAGTGGGCTTGGTTCTCTTGGGGTCGCGGCGTTTATTATATTTTGATGCTGCTTTAACGCCGTATTTGTATGCGACGATATTTGCCATTTTTGGCAGTATTTATCGTTATAGTGTCTGGGTTAGTCGTCCTCCAACAGAGATTCTACTTAAACGAAGTTTACAGTTTGTTTTTAGCCGTAATTTCTTTAAATATTTCATCCTTGTATTTAAAACTTTCATCGAGCAGATTGTTTTACAAAAGTTTATTGGTCGACGTAGTCCGTATCGATGGGTAATGCATTTTTGTTTGGCGTGGGGATGTTTGTTGGCCTTCGCCGTAACCTTCCCGTTGGTCTTTGGATGGTTGCATTTTGAGAACCCCATAGAGCATAAAGATTTGTACCAATTGGTTGTGTTTGGGTTTCCGTTACAAATCTTTAATCCTGAAGGGATTGTTGGATTTCTTTTCTTTAATGCATTAAATTTTTGTTCGCTACTAATCATTGTTGGGACTGTGATGGCATTTTCTCGTCGATTTCTTCATCCTGGTGAAATGGCAATTCAATCTTTTGCGCATGATTTGCTGCCGCTCTTGGTCTTGTTTTCAGTTGCAGTAACGGGTTTGTTTTTAACGTATAGCAACCATTTTTTAGGCGGTGCTCATTATAGGGTATTAACGACCATTCATTGTTGGACGGTTGTCATGTTGTTGGTTTATTTACCATTTGGAAAGTTTTTTCATATTTTTCAAAGAGCAGCTCAAATGGGTGCCGCTTTATATATTGAAGAGAAGGAATGTGGTAAACCAGCTTTATGTATAAAATGTCAACAGCCCTTTACAAGTGACATGCAAAAAGAAGATGTGAAGAAAGTTTTATCTGACTTAGGCTTTCAATTCCAAGGAGATGATAAAAATTCATCGATGCAGGATTTATGCCCTTTATGTCGACGACATATGATGATGGTGACTCAGCATCAGCATTTAAAGGGTAAGTTTGATATTGATCATCGTTAATTAACGGAGCCTCATATGGCAGAATTGCCTTTATCAAAAGAGAAAATTGCTGAACAGTTTGGTCCTCATTTGAAATATGACCCACCAGGTGGCTGGGAGCTTTCTGTCAGCGAGCCTGATGCTAAGGTAAAGACGCATTGTTGTTTTTGTGGTCAGGGTTGTGGGATCATTTTAAAAGTACAAAATAATCAGGTGGTTGGTTTTGATCCTTGGGAAGCTTTTCCTTTTAATCAGGGGAAGCTATGTCCCAAGGGAGTTAAGCGATATATGCAAGGTAGCCATCCAGACCGTTTGATGTATCCGATGGAAAATCGTCAGGGTGTTGGGTATGAACGTATAAGTTGGGATGATGCTTACACAAAAGTGATTGATGCCATACAGCGCATTCAAGGTGAGCATGGTAAGGATGCATTTGCGCTGCTTTCCGGTGTTTCATTGTCGAATGAGAAATCGTATTTGATTGGAAAGTTTGCGCGTGTGGCTTTGCAAACAGCAAACCTTGATTATAACGGTCGTTTGTGCATGGTGTCGGCTGGTGCTGGCAATAAAAAATCTTTTGGCATTGATCGTGCGGCCAATTCATGGGCGGATATTTTAGAGACGGATCTAATTGTCTGCGCGGGCACAAACGTATCCGAATGTTCACCCATCACAACCGATTATATTTGGAAAGCCCGTGATAAAAGGGGTGCTAAACTTATTGTCATTGATCCGCGCATGACGCCCATCGCGCGAACAGCGGATTTATACTTACCTGTGCGTCCCGGTACTGATGTGTACTTAGCAAATACGATCTTGAATTTAATGATACAAGCGGGGCATATTGATGAAGCATTCATTCGCGAGCATACGACGGGCTTTGAAGATGTTAAAGCAGGGGTTGCTAAATACACACCTGAAGATTGTGAGAAGGTTACCGGTGTTCCAGCGGCCAATATAAGAAAGGCTGCGCTATGGTGGGGTGAGGCTAAACGCAGCTTTTTATTACACGCGCGGGGTATAGAACATCACACCAAGGGTGTCGATAATGTTTGTTCATATATTAACATGGTTTTAGCGTCAGGCCGCATTGGACGCGTTGGTTGTGGGTATGGAACAATTACCGGACAAGGCAATGGCCAAGGTGGTCGTGAACAAGGACATAAATGCGATCAACTTCCAGGGAACCGCGACATCACTAATCCTGAACATCGAAAATATGTTGCTGGGGTTTGGGGCATTGATGAAAAAGATATGCCTGGTAAGGGATTGTCTGCTCAAGAGATCATGAACGATATTCATGCGGGTAAGATTAAAGGTCTACTAAGCATTTGTTTTAATCCTTTAGTAAGTCTTCCAGATCAACAATTCACAGAAGAGGCATTAAAGAAATTAGATTTTTATGTGGCTATTGATTTCTTCTTAAATGAAACAGCTCGGTATGCGGATGTGATCTTACCAGGTTCTTTGCATGAAGAAGATGAGGGAACGGCTACCACAGCGGAAGGGCGAGTTATTCGGATTCAAGCAGCTGTAACGCCACCTGGCGAGGCAAAGATTGATTGGCATATATTTCAAGACTTGGCTAAGCGATTAGATAAACAAAAGTATTTTGATTTTAAGACTTCCGAAGATATTTTTAATGAAATGCGGGTTGCCTCTCATGGAGGCACAGCGGATTATTATGGGATTACTTATGAGATGATTGAGAAAAATATGGGGGTATTTTGGCCCTGTCCGGAAATTGGGCATCCTGGAACGCCACGTTTATTCGAAGGTGGGAAGTTTTATCATCCAGATGGAAAAGCTCATTTTAATGCAGTGGAATATCGCTTATCCGCTGATCTTATTAATGAGGAGTATCCAATTTATTTAACAACCGGGCGTGTGATCTTTCAATATTTATCAGGGACCCAGACAAGGCGTATTGGTTTCTTAGTTGATCAATGCCCTGAACCATATGTTGAAATTCATCCGATCTTAGCAGATAAGCATGGGATTAAAGAGGGTGATCAGGTGAAGGTTACATCTAGGAGAGCGGATATTTTATTAAAAGCTAAAGTTGTTAAGACAATTCGTCCTGATACTGTTTTTGTTCCGTATCATTGGCCAGATGCTAAATCTGTCAATCGATTGACGCAGCGTGCCTTAGACCCTATTTCTAAAATCCCAGAATTCAAATTTAGCGCAGTCAGAATTGAGAAGGTAAATTTTACATAAAGAGATAACATGACCGAGAATTTTCTAGAAGAGAATGACTTTTTTATAGATCCTCAACGATGTATCGGTTGCAAGGCCTGTGAAGCGGCATGCTCTGAGTGTGCCACTCATCGGGGAGTTCCGATGATCCACTTGGATACACTTGATCGGTATAATACCGTTAAGACCGGTCCTACCGTTTGCATGCATTGTGACGATCCGGCGTGCGCTTCGGTCTGTCCAGCGGATGCGATCAAGCGTACGGAAGATGGAGTTGTTCAATCTTCTCAAAAACCCAGATGCATTGGATGTTCTAATTGTCAAATTGCCTGTCCTTTTGGTGTGCCTAAGGTTTATAAACTTCAAGCCCAAATGATGAAATGTGATATGTGTTATGATAGGACCTCCATTGGTTTGAAACCCATGTGCGCCACTGTTTGCCCTTCGCAGGCGTTGTATTTTGGTCCGAAATCGTTTATTGAATCAACACGCAAGAATATCCCTAATAATCAATTTATTTTTGGAAAACAAAAGATAAAAACAAAAGTGTACATGATGATGGACACGGCAGATGTTCCAACTGATATGGATGTTGTTAATTTCATGAGTTCTTGTCATTTAGAAGAAGGCGAAGCGTGGGTTTTATAATCAAATATAGGTGAGATATGAATGAACCAATTAAGAAGCGTCTGATTAAGAAGCATGGTCAATTGCCTAAATGGGCGGAAGATTTCTCCATTGAGTCATCGACGGATAACAATGTTTCCCGTAGAGATTTTATTCGTTTTCTAGGCCTTGTTTCTTTTGGGCTTTTTATGGGGACAGCAGGTGTTTTTGTAAGATCTTTATTTGAACAAGCTCAAGCGCCATCAATGGAAGATAAAATTGCTGGTCTTAATGAAATTGCTGTAGGTGAGTCACGTTCTTTTATGATTCCAGGAAAAAGAGAGCCAGGGATCATGGTTCGTTTAGGTGATGATCGATACGTGGCGTATGGCCAGAAATGCACACATTTGCAATGCCCTGTATTATGGAGTAAAGAAGAAAATAAATTGGTATGTCCGTGTCATAATGGTGCTTTTGCTGTTGAGGATGGGCATGTCCTATATGGCCCTCCAGAGCGACCATTACCACAATTAGAATTAGCTGTTAAACATGATGGCATATATTTTGTAGGTGTAAAAAGTGGCAATTTAGTTTAGTTAAGAGGAAATTATGAAATTTCGTGATACCAGAGAAGAAACTAAGAAAACTATAGAAATTGTTTGTCTAATACTTTCACTAGGCTGTATTTTTCTTCAAATCTGGATTATGGCCACAACGTTAGAATCTTTTTTTCAAGGTAAAACGCATCATTTACTGGCGTCTGTAATGCTAAGTATGATTGCTTTTGGTGTTTGTGCGTTAACTGCTTGGACAACGAGTATGAATCTTTTAAAAGGGTCTGAAGAAGGGCGAACACAAACGTATCATAAAGACACTCAATATAAGAAAATTCTATAGGTGCTTATGCAAGATCAAGCAACATCTCAATCCCACAGAGTATTATTCTTAAATACACTAGCGTTTACGGTGTGTTTTGCTGCCTGGATGCTTAATGGTGTTCTAGTTACGTTCTTATCGAGCAATCAAATATTTAATTGGGGACCGGTTGAGATGGGTTGGCTTTTGGGTATTCCTGTTTTGACGGGCTCAATTTTTCGTTTGCCAGCTGGAATGCTCACAGATAAATTTGGAGGTAAACCTGTTTTTGGAACATTGCTTTTGTTGTGTGCAGTCCCAATGTATCTTTTGTCAACCGTCGATAGTTTTATAGGTTTTGCTTGGTGTAGTTTTGGTTTTGGATTAGTGGGCGTTGGTTTTTCGATTGGTATAGCTTTTTCATCCGTATGGTATCCGAAACAATTACAGGGCACTGCATTGGGAATTTTTGGAGCAGGCAATGCTGGTGCTGCGATAACGACACTATTAGCACCAAAGCTGCTTAATATTTTTACGCAGAATGGTGCCAATCTTGAAGGGTGGAGAATTCTACCTAAGTGTTATGCGGTAATGCTTTTTGTAACAGGAATTATTATCTTTGTTTTTTCGATTAACAAAAAGCCTGAATCACAATCAAAGACGTTTATTCAAATGCTTGAGCCACTTAAAAATATTCGTGTTTGGCGTTTTGGATTTTATTACTTTCTAGTATTTGGTTGTTTTGTTGGTTTTTCGCAATGGTTAGTGCCTTATTTTGTCAGTGCATATTATATGCCTTTAGTGACTGCAGGTATTTTGGTTTCTTGTTTTAGTTTTCCTTCTGGGGTTATTCGTGCTGCTGGTGGATGGATTTCAGATCGATGGGGAGCGCGTAAGGTTATGTATTGGGTTTTAGGTTCATCAACTTTTATTAGCTTTATGCTGATTGTTCCTCAAATGGATATTTATTCTCCTGGAGAGGGTGTCATGGCTTTTCAGCCGGGTATTGTAACATCTGTCAGTGCGAAAGAAATTGTCGTTGGTGATAAAACGTATGCATTGGCAGAAAAAATTGAACATAAGAATAATTATGAAAAAGATGTTTTGGTTCTTCCTACTAAGGAGATTTGGCAGGAACCTTTGGTTCTGGTTGGTCAGAAAGTTCAGAAAAAAGAGCTTTTGGCTAAGGGTGTTACGCGTATTTATTTTCAAGCAAATGTATGGGTGTTTACATTCTTGGTATTTATATTGGGTGTTATTTGGGGTATAGGAAAAGCAGCAGTTTATAAACATATTCCAGACTATTTTCCTAACGAAGTTGGGGTTGTAGGTGGTATGGTGGGGGTATTAGGTGGTTTAGGTGGTTTTGTTTGTCCTATTATATTTGGTTATTTACTGAAAGGGACAGGTTTATGGACGAGCTGTTGGATGCTGATGTTTGTCTTGTCCATTATATGTCTTTTGTGGATGCATGCTGTTATCAGTGCCATGATGCAAGCTAAGCATCCTGAATCTAGAAAGTTAATCGAACATTAAGGTGTCAGTGTTAAATGGAGAACAAGTTATGTTAAAAGTTAATATTGAGCATTGGAATGTCGAAGATGAAAAATTTTGGCAAGAAGAAGGGATGCCTGTTGCTTCACGAAATCTTTGGATATCCATACCAGCTTTGTTGCAGTCATTTTCTATTTGGATCATGTGGGGTATGATCATTGTTCAGATGAAGAAGTTAGGCTTTACGCTTGGCATGCCGCATCAGACGCCAGAAGATTTAAAAATTTTTAATGAGTTGTTGTGGACGTTACCAGCGATCGCTGGTCTTTCCGGAGCTACACTGAGAATACCAAATTCTTTTTTAATTGCGATTGGCGGGGGCAGAAATGTGGTTTTCTTGTCAACGATCTTTCTTTTGATTCCTTCTGTTTTGGCTGGCTTTGCGCTTCAAAATATTAATACATCTTATGCGGTTTTCGCGATCATTGCTGTATTGTCGGGTTTTGGTGGTGGAAATTTTGCGTCGTCGATGTCTAATATTTCATTCTTTTTTCCAAAGCGCATGCAAGGGACCGCGTTGGGTTTAAACGCTGGGCTTGGAAATCTGGGTGTTAGTGTCATGCAATTCTTGATTCCTATTGTCATCACGTCAGGTTTTTTCGGTGGCATAGGAGGATCAGGATTGCCTTTAACAGAAACGGATGGTAGTAAAGCCATAGGCACCTTAGTGTTCTTATCGAATGCTGGTTGGGTTTGGGTAGTATTTTTAAGTATTTCTGCCTGCGCGGCATTTTTTGGGATGAACAATTTAAAGGCAGCGACACCAACGCTTGGCAATACGATGCAGGAGTTTTTTAAGATAATTCTTTTGGTGAGTTTTGGTTTGTTGGCAGCTGGCATTGGTGCGTATCTCTTAACCGCTCTAAAAATTAATATGTGGATTGTTCTTCCCGCAACAATCATTTTAGCTCTTGTCCTGATGAGATTTCTTTCTCCAAAGGAGATTCAAGGAAGTTTGAATAAGCAGTTTTCGATTTTTGCTAATAAACATAATTGGATCATGACCATCCTTTATGTCATGACCTTTGGTTCTTTTATTGGGTACTCAGCATCATTTCCTAAGTTGATCCAAGATGTTTTTGGGTATTTACCAGGGGGGGCTGTTAATCCAAACGCTCCAAATCCTATGGTTTGGGCATTCTTGGGTCCGTTGGTCGGAGCATTGATTCGGCCATTTGGGGGATGGTTAGGTGATAAGATTAATAGTGGATCGAAAGTGACCACATGGAGCACTGTCGTACAAGTATTTGCAGCCTTAGGTGTGGCCTATTACATCGTGCAAGCTAAAGCAGCTGCTTCTCCAGAAACGTATTGGTGGCCATTCTTTACATTATTTATGGTTTTATTCGTAGCAACAGGTCTTGGCAATGGTTCAACATTTAGGAGTATTCCTTATATCTTTCCAAAAGAATTGGCTGGTCCTGTACTTGGATGGACATCTGCTATAGCCGCGTATGGCGCTTTTATTATTCCAATTGTTTTCGGGCAGCAAATTAAAGCCGGCCATGCTGAGTACGCACTTTACGGGTTTACAATTTATTACGTTATTTGTCTTTTTTTAAATTGGTATTACTATGACAGGAAGAATTCAGGAATTCAGTGTTAACATGATCGAAAATAGAAAATATTTCTTTGCCGTATTATCAATTTGTTTAGGTCTTTTGCTAGGGTTATCTGTGTATATATTCTTTTACGCAAAAGGTTATTCATATCTTGTTAACGATCCAAAGGCTTGCGCTAATTGTCATATTATGCAGGATTATTATGATTCTTGGGTTAGGTCAAGCCATCATAAGGCAGCGTCGTGCAATGATTGTCACGTTCCGCATCAGCCTGTCATGAAATATTTATCAAAAGCGAAGAATGGCTATAACCATTCAAGGGCTTTTACGATGCAAGATTTTAAAGAACCAATTCGAATTACAAAAACAAATCTGATTGATTTACAACATAATTGCATAGAGTGCCACGCAACGTTAACGAGTGAGATTACCGCGCATAAAGATGTTGAACAGGGACAGGCTAGGTGCACTTCGTGTCACCGCTCATCTGGCCACATGAGATTAGATTAATATTTTGGAGGTTATTATGAAGAAGACATTGCCATATGTAGGAATAATTTTTGTGACTGCAGTTTTGACAGGTTTATTGGTATCGTTTTTTATGAATATTAAAGAACGGAAAGATGAAACGAAAGTGCAGCATGTCAATGTGGTCCAATTAAATGAAGAAATTACAGATCCTGCCGTATGGGGGCAAAATTATCCTAGAGAATATGACGGATATAAGAAAACAGCACTTAAAACACATACGCGCTATGGGGGCAGTGAAGGTATTTCAAAATTAGATACAGATCCAAACTTAAAGACAATTTTTGCAGGGTATGCATTTAGCGTTGATTATAAAACTCGTCGTGGTCATTATTATTCTTTAATTGATCAGCAAGAAACAGAAAGGGTTAAGAAATTTAAACAAGTGGGTAATTGCATGCATTGTCATGCAGAGGGCTTAAAGGCAATTTATGAAAAAGTAGGCAATGGGGATATGATGGCTGGTTTTGATAAGGTGGCAAGCATGCCGCTTCAGGAGGCTTGGAAGTTTGCAGAACATCCTGTGGCATGTGTTGATTGCCATGATCCAAAGACAATGAATTTACGAGTTACACGTCCAGCGTTCTTAAAAGCAATTGAAAAACTAAAGGAAAAAGAAGGTATTCAAAAGTATAATCCAAATGAGGTAGCTACCCGTCAAGAAATGCGTACGTTCGTATGTGCTCAATGCCATGTGGAATACTATTGTGGGAGTAAGGAAAAAATATTTTACCCTTGGGATAATGGGTTAAAAGTTGAAGAGATTGAGGCATTTTATGATAAGTTTAAGTTTAAAGATGGTAAACGTTTCTTTGATTTTAAACATGAAATAACAGGTGCTGAAGTTATCAAAGCGCAGCATCCAGAATTTGAACTTTACAGTCAAGGGATTCATGCTAAGAGTGGTGTTGCATGTGCAGATTGTCACATGCCTTATGTAAGAGAAGGTGCAGTGAAGATCACAGATCATTATGTCCGTAGTCCTTTGCTCAATGTTGCAAAAGCATGTTTACAGTGTCATCACTTCACAGAAAAAGAAATGATTGATCGTGTGGAAACAATACAAGATCGTACCTTTAAGCTACAAAATCGTGCAGAAGAAGCTGTGGTTGCCTTGATTAAAGCAGTGGCTGAATTAAAGAAAAATGGCATGACAGACGAAGAGTTATTGCCTTTGCATGAATTGCAGCGAAAAGCACAATGGCGTGTAGATTTTATAAATGCTGAGAATTCTATGGGTTTTCATGCTCCACAAGAGGCTGCGCGCATTCTAGCGGAATCAATTGATTATGCAAGGCAAGGTGAAGTTCAGGCTCAAGCTTTACTTTCAAAACATTCGACAAAAACGGATTTAGTAAAAGAAACAACAGAGAAGAGGGAAGAAGCAAAATAATCGTGTGAATATGGCTGAAATTATCTCGATCAATATATCTTCCGGAGGTATTCCTAAATTAGCTTGCTCCAATATTCGTGTGGATATAGGTGGGTTAGAAGGGGACGGGCATAATCATGAAAAACATCGGACACCTCTGCAAGCGGTATGTTTACAGGATGTTGAGAAATTAGAAGAACTTAACCGTGAGGGTTATGATCTTGGTTTTGGGGCAACTGGTGAGAACTTGACGGTGCGTGGTTTAAATGTCAATGCACTACCGTTAGGAACAATATTACAATTTTCTAATGGGGTAGAATTAGAGCTCACTAAGGTCCGCAAACCTTGTTATGTATTGGATGCCATTGATCCACGTCTTAAAGAAGACATTGCAGGGCGCTGTGGCATGTATGCTAAGGTTTTACGAACAGGCTCTTTTAGGCAAGGTGAAGTTATTCGGGTCAAAAATTAAATGCAAAATATTTCAGATAAATATCCTGTTGTTTTCCAAACAGGGTTTCGTATTTTCTTTCTTGCTGCAGCAGTCTATACGGTTTTTTCAATGTTTTTCTGGTTTGTTTTTTATGTCGCTGGAGGTAATATTTTTGTGTCCATGCCTTTAACAGTGTGGCATGGTTATGAAATGATTTTTGGTTTTACGATGGCAGTTGTTGCAGGGTTCTTATTGACAGCGGTAACAAATTGGACAGGTTTGCCAACTGCAACTGGGGGTATGTTATCGATTTTATTTTTATTTTGGTTTATTGCGCGTGTTTTGGCATTTATGCCGACAAGCGTGCCGATATGGCCTAAGATCACGTGCGATCTAGTTTTTATGATCCTGTTGATTAGTATTATTTTAAGGCCCATCATCATTGTTAAGCAATGGGGGCAATCTGCGGTTATATCAAAATTAATATTAGTCTTTTTATGTGGCGGGGTTTTATTTATATCGCTTCATTATGCCAATATAGATGTAGAACACAAGGTTTTACGTTTTGCGATCTATATGATTATAAGTTTAATATTGACGATAGCTCGACGTGTAATGCCATTTTTTATTGAACGTGGGGTTGGTTATCCCGTTACATTACGCAATAGCAGGGTGCTTGATTTAACCAGCGTCGTTCTTTTGATAGGTTTTTCGATTGTGGATATATTCTTTTATCACCCTATTCTTGTTGCCATATTAGCATCTTTATTATGTATTGTTCATGTCATCAGGCTTACGGGTTGGTACACGCATGGCATTTGGAGTAAACCGTTGTTGTGGATTTTATATTTAGGGTATTTATTCATTATCTCGGGTTTTTTGCTGAAAGTTTTTGTTCTTTTTGGTCATCGATTTGATGATGCATCTTTACATGCTTTTACAGCGGGTGGTATTGGATTATTCATCATTGGTATGATGTCTCGAGTTGCTTTGGGTCATACAGGTAGAAACATTGGGTCTCCACCACATCAATTGGTTTGGATTTTTAGTTTAATTATTCTAAGCGCTGTTTGTCGGGTATTCTTGCCATTGATCAATGAAAAATATTATATTACTTATATTGGCTCAAGTCAGGTTTTATGGACCTTAGCCTATATTATTTTTATTTATGTTTATTACCCAATCTTAACCTCACCACGCCCTGATGGCAAATTAGGCTAGTCCTAAACAAAATTTGTCATAAATGGCTTTGTGGTATATACTTTCCACATGAACCACGCAGTTTTACTTAAGAAGAATCTTTTAAGGTTCAGTGTTTTTTTTGTCTTGCTTGGTAGCGCTACCCAGCCCAGCTTTGCTCTAACTACTCCAGAGCGAACAGCACAAATCACCCAAGAATTTGCCACAACCATCAAACGATTATCTGACCGTTCAACGGGTATTGCCCCCAGCCATTATGGTCATCCTGGCTATGAATCTTTGTCGTTTTTATATGATATCACCGTCAATGCCATGATCCTTAAAGTCGCAGGCCAACAAAAATCTGCTGAAAAAATCATGGATTATTTTGCCTCACGCCTAGAAATTCCCGTTGATGTTGTCATGCGTAAACAGGATTCAAATAAGATTTATGGTATTTTGAAAGTCTTTAAAACAGAAAATAAGGCGGTTGGTTTTGTTAATTCTATTAATTTGGGTTCAGGTCATGATGAGGGTCGTGGTGAGTTGGAATTTTTAACCACCCCTGGGCCTGTGTCATTTATGATCATGGCTTTTCTTCAAATAAATAAGGAAAAGTATCAGGCGGTTGCTGAAAAATTGGGCTTAACCATGTTGGCCATGCAACGTGACGATGGGGCTATCTTCGACGGGGATCGCTTTACACAAAAAGTTCATACGGAGCCTCACGTGGATGCAGCCAATGCCTTTTATCAATTATACGAGGTCACCAAAGATCCGAAATGGAAAGATGCGGCAGATAGGGCGGCACAATGGTTTAAGGCCAATGTATTTATTCCTAAGAATAAACAGATTTATCAAGGTATTTGGGAGAATGGGCCCAATGACATTTTTGCAACGGATGTCTACTCTTGGACGATGGCAGGAAGATTTGGTGATTTCTTCACCATTGAAGAGCTTGAAGGCATTACAGAGACGATGTTAAGTAAATGTTTGTCTCGTGTTAATGTCGAATTGCCAGGGGGAATTCGCAAATCAATCATCATGACAGATTTTGCGGACTCTCAAGATTATCGCATTAAGAGCCAACGTAATGGTTTTCATCCCATGGGCTCCCCGGAGTGGAGTGGGGGTGTTATTTTAGCGTTACAAAAAAATGCGGTTAGATTCTGGGAGAATGGTTATCAAGGCAAAGCAAGGTTTTATAAAGCCATGGCCGAACTCCTTGAACGAGAGGTCTTAAAATCTGGTTATTACGTTAAGAAAATGTTGATGTTTCCCTACGCAACAGGCCAAGGCATTGAAGTGGGCCACGGTTGGAAAACGCCCTACTTTTATGTCAAAAGCCTCAAAACCCCTGTGCGTGGTGGTAGTTTGGTTGGAGGTTGGCCAATCTTTCCACTCAATGGATTTAATCCATTTATTCTTAACGATAAGTATATGTTGACCTACCAAACCATTGATCTATCAGAAATGTACGAGACAAAAGCCAGTCGTTATATAGATCAGATTGTGTCAAAACATACGTTTAAAGAAGACGTTGTCACTAAAATAAAAATTGATAAACGAGATCAGATTGTAGAACCAGGGCAATTTAACAAAGTTGCGTGGAAAGCATTTAATAAACGTAACTTTAAAGAGGCCATCCATTGGGCTGGGCGAGTTATTGATGATCCTAAGTGGGTTGAATTAGCTCGTCGAGAAGAAAAATTAAAAGCCAAGGAGTTAGGTGGTATCGTAGATTATCCGTGGGGTAAGACGTATAAAAATAACGATCATCCTTTGCACGCTGAGATTTGGAAATATCCGCTGCTCAATGAAGTCGGGGCAGCCATGTGGTTATTGGCTGCAAGTTATTATGAGATGGGCAATATGGACAAGGCTAAGTTCTGGCTTAAGCGCATTGTATTAGAGGTGCCTCATCATCAGATTGCTGACGTTGTGATTAATCCTGAAACAGGGAAAAGGGATTTGATCGATGGATATTGGAATGCGGTCATCTCGTGGGTTTATAATCCTGCTGGTTCAACACGGGATACTAAGATGGGTAAGCTGGTTAAAGAATTAGGGTTTAAGGTCAAAGCCCCTGAATCGGTGGTGCTTCAAAACACAGGGCAACTTGTGCAATTACCTACCAAAACCAATGTGCCTTAGATTCTTTGGCCGCGTCAAGCTTTCCTAAGAACCGCACTTCTCGAGCAATTGTAAATCCAAATTTATCTTGAACAATTTGTATCATTTTTGAATGCAGATGATAGACATCGTTTGCTGTGCCATTCGTATCCTTGACGATGATATTGGCATGTTTATCAAAGATATAAGCGCCACCGACGCGTAAATCTTTACCACCGGCCTGTTCTAAGAACCAGCCTGTGGCTTGACGCTTTTCTGCTTTTGAGGTCGGTTCAATATTACGAAAGAAACTGCCAGCACAAGGATGTGTGTTTAGATTAGGATGCTTGTCGCTACGTTTTTTTAAAATATCAGCTCGCTCTAAACTTAATGTGAGGGGATCACCCGCTTTTAACGTAAAGGTTACTTGGGCGATGATGTCATGTGTATCTTTTAGACGAGAATGACGGTAGGCAAAGCCAAAATAATCAGGGCCTACTTCCTTGATATTACCATCAGCATCGATGATAAGGGCACTCTTTAAGATGTCGCCTACTTGTTTACCCCAAGCACCTGCATTCCCTAAAACAGCACCACCAACCGTACCAGGAATACCAGACGTGAAAGTTAATCCATCTAAACCTTCATCGACGCTAAAAATAGCAGCATGATCTAAATAAGTGGAACCAGAAATGATGAGATCGTTCTGATTGCGGGTGATTAAGGGTGTTTGAGATACATAACGGATAACAACAGCATCAATGCCATTATCAGCAGCCACAATATTAGATCCGCCACCGATTAAAATGTAAGGCGTCTTGGTTTGAAGTAGCTCTTTGATGGTATTTTGTAATGAGGCAACCGTGTCGCATTCGATTAAATAGCGGCAGGGGCCGCCTAGTTTAAACGTAGTAAAATCTGAGAGTAATGCGTTAGGAATCCGCATAACCGTTATCTTTTAAATATTTATTAAATGCAGCCATGCCATTATTAACAGAGAGGGCATGTATGCCTCGAGATTGCAGGATTTCTGCGAGATAATGACTACGCCCGCCTTTGGCACAAACCAGCAAGTAGGAATTCTCCTTGGTGAATTGATCAATTTTTTCTTGGAGTTGAGACAAGGGCACAAAGTCGATATTTTTTGTTAATGGTGCAAAAGCCTGCGTCTCTTCGGGTTCACGAATATCTACAGCTTTAAACTCTGTGAATTTTTTAGGATCAAGCGAATGAATGTCGAGGTCAATGTTGGTCATAGGGTCACACAATCACGGGGGTTTGCTCGCCATAAATCCAACGGGCGGAGCCATCGGTTAATATTTCTTTTTTCCAAATGACTAAACGTTTCTTTACATTTTCAATGATGTATTGGCAGGCTTCAAAACATTGTGCACGATGTGATGACCAAACACCAATCCATATGGCACTTTGACCTGCATGCACTTGCCCATAACGTTGCACACAAACAGCTTGAGCAACCGGAAACTTTAATAAAACCTCTTCAGTGATTTTATTGCCTTCGATCTTACATAAAGGAATATCAGCAATGTACAAAAGTGCCTCAACATCAGATCGTGATTTTTGATCTGCCCGAACCATGCCTTCAAAACTCACCAAAGCCCCGTAAGCATTATTGGCGTAGGTGTCTTTGAGCAAGGGGATATTGATGGGTTGTTCTTGAAGGATAAACATTAGAAGGTGATTTTCACAACCCCCGAAAGGATTTTACATTGGCAGCTTAGACGATGATTACGATCCATGGCTAGCTCTGTTTCTTCGCGGTTAAGTTCATTTAAACAATCTGCACCTTCGAGGATTTCAATTTGACACGTCCCACAAACCCCAGAGTTGCACGAGAAGGGAATGCCTGCGGCTTCACAGACTTCGGCAATCGGTGCGCCATCTTCAATGTCATGTTCTGTTTGATCGATATGTAATTTAGCCATATTATTCTTTAAATTGCAGTACAGGAAAGACGATGTTTTTTTCAGGATTATCAAATTCATGCACGTTGGCATCAGGGTATTCTGAGAGAATCTCGTCGATGATCTCATCAACCAAATACCGCGGCACAGAGGCACCCGAACTTAAACCAATCTTTGTTTTGCCTTTGAGAAAACCCAAATTCAATTGCTTGGCATTATCAATGATATGGCTTTCAACGCCGCATTGCTCACCGGTCTCACGCAAGCGATTGCTGTTGGAAGAATGGGGTGAACCGCAGATGATGATGACATCGCAAAAAGAAGCTAATTCTTTAACGGCGTCTTGTCGATTTTGAGTGGCATAGCAAATATCTGAACGCAAGGGTGCTGTTAATTTGGGGAACTTGGCTTTTAATTTTTCGATAATGCCCTTGGTTTCATCAACCGATAGGGTTGTTTGGGTGATATAGGCGACATTTTTTTTAGGATCTAATTTTAATTTCTCAACGTCTTTTTCATTTTCAACAATATGTAATAAATCAGGGCGAACATAGCCAGATGTGCCGATTAGTTCTTGATGACCCAAATGTCCGATTAAGACCGTATCAATGTCTTGCCCAGAAAATTTTACCGCTTCTTTATGAACCTTGGTAACTAAAGGACATGTAGCATCAACAAATTTGAGTTTACGTTCGCGAGCTTTGGGGATGATTTCAGGGGGCACGCCATGTGCTGAGAAAATAATACGGCTGCCAATGGGGACTTCATCGAGATTCTCAACAAAGACGACACCACGTTTTTTCATATCCTCGACAACAGCGGTGTTGTGCACGATGTCATGATAGACATATAAGGGCGTGCCGTAGGTATTTAAGGCAAGCTCTACAATGTCGATCGCACTGGCAACGCCAGCACAAAATCCTTGGGTTTTAGCGAGGTATATATCCATTATGTATTTGATTAATACGGGTTTATTTCCTATAATGTGGCTTCAATTATAACACTTTTAAAATTAGAGTAAAACACTTTATGCATCCAATAACCCGTCGAAAAACGCCCACAGTGACAATCGGCAACTTGAAGTTGGGCAGTGATTGCCCCATACGCATCCAGTCCATGACCGATACGCCAACGGCTGATGTCGAGGCCACCTATGCCCAAACCATGGCATTGATCGAGGCTGGTTCTGAATTAGTCCGATGGACGGTAAACGATCATGAGGCGGCCAAAGGTGCGGTTGAGGTGATCAAGCGCTTGCGCGCCAAAGGCATACAAACACCCATCATTGGTGATTTTCATTTTAATGGTCATTTGATTCTAGCTAAAAATCCTGAAGCTGCAGCCTTGCTTGATAAATACCGTATTAACCCAGGTAATGTGGGTAAGGGAAAATTACACGACGATAATTTTGCGCAAATTGTTAACATTGCAATTGCCAATAAAAAAGCTATCCGTATTGGGGTTAATTGGGGATCGCTCGACCCTGAGCTGTTAACTGCATGCATGGATGCCAATGCAAAATTATCCACGCCTAAAGATTTTAGTTTTGTTACGCAAGAAGCCATGGTGCAAAGCGCGCTTCAAAGTGCTGCCTATGCCATGAAACTCGGGCAACCCAAAGAAAAGATTGTTCTAAGTGTTAAAATGTCGGTGTTGCAAGACATGGTGGCCGTTTATGAACGTTTGGCCAAAGAATGTGATTATGCCCTACACTTAGGCTTGACTGAGGCGGGTGCAGATATCAAAGGCGCTGTTTCATCCGCTGCGGCATTATCGATTTTGATGCAGCAAGGCATTGGCGATACCATCCGTGTTTCTTTAACACCACAACCTAATGTTACGCGCGCGAAAGAAGTTGAAGTATGTAAAGAGATCTTGCAAGCCATGGGCTTTCGCTATTTTGCACCGTCGGTCACCAGTTGCCCAGGATGTGGCCGCACCAGCAGCAATTATTTTCAATACCTAGCTCAAGATATCAATGCCCACATCAAATTAAAAATGCCGTTGTGGAAAAATAAATATAAGGGTGTCGAACAAATGAAGATTGCGGTCATGGGCTGTGTGGTTAATGGCCCAGGCGAAAGCCGTCATGCCGATATCGGTATCAGCTTACCAGGGGCCTCGGAACAACCCATTGCACCGGTTTATGTTGATGGCAAAGAGTTTAAGATTTTACGAGGTGAGAATATAAAGCAGGAGTTTATTGATATTTTAGAAAGTTATATCAATACAAGATATAAATAAGATTTGAAAGAGGAAGCATGTTAACCAAGAAATTTTATTGCATCAATAATTTCTTGATTGTGACCTTCAGGTTTGACCTTCTCAAAGATCTTTGCAATCTTACCATTTGTATCGATGATAAATGTCGTGCGTGCAACGCCCATGTATTTTTTGCCGTACATGGATTTTTCAACCCAAACTCCATAAGCTTGTGAAATGCTTTTATCTTCATCGGGGATGAGGGTGAAGGGTAATTGGAATTTGGTGATGAATTTGTCATGGGATTTTTGGCTGTCAGGGGAGACGCCAAAGATGACGGTGTTAAGTTTGGTGATATCTTTGTAACTATCGCGCAAACCACAGGCTTCGACGGTGCAGCCAGGGGTGTCGTCTTTAGGATAAAAATAGAGGACAATGTTTTTGCCCTTGTTTTCTTTGAGCCCTGCAAATGCGGGTGCTTTGTCGCCAACGTTTAAATTACTCATATTTTGTCCACGCTTTCGTTTTACTGCTGTAGATTTCTTTCACACGACGTTCGGCAGGCAAGCCATCTTCTAACGGCCATGCGGTTGCTTCTAATTTATTGCCGTCGATGTCATAAAAATATAAAGACCAACTTTTGGGGCGTTTCTTAGCATATTCAATTGTGACCCCGTGCTTTTCTAAATGTTCGATCATGGGGACAAAGTCATCAGAATGGATGCGAAAGGAAAAATGATTCGCGCCTAAACCTTCGTGAGCAAAGGGATGGTTGTTGGTCAAATCTTTGGCTTGAATGATGCCAATGAGCGACGGGCCGCAATCTAAGAAATATTCAATCCCTGCCTTGGATGGTTCGCGTTGGGTAATGTTTAAGCCCAACACGTTTGTATAGAAGGCCACGGTTTTATCTAAATCACGCACGTTAAAAGCAACGTGATCAATGCCTGCAATCTTAATCATATTTTATTCCTTCCAGAAATTTTACCTTTCGTAAAAACCAAATGCTCGCTGTAACCAGCAGCTTTAGCTAACTCAACGGCTTCTTTAAAATTCTTACCGACATCTTGCGGGGTATGTGAGTCAGAACCAAATGTTAAAGGTACACCAGCTTCACAATAAATTTTTAAATAAGCAGGGCAAGGGTACATTTCTTTAATGGGTTTACGCAAACCAGAAGTATTGATCTCAACTGCAACACCAGTTTCTTTAAAAACCTTGGCAGTCGCTTTAACCTCGTCGGTCATATCGACCGTGGGGCGATATCCAAATTTCTTAGGTAAATCACTATGGCCAATGATATGAAACATGCCCGTTTGCGCGCTTTGACGCAAGAGCTTAAAATAGTCATGCCAAATTTGATTGACGTCTTGTGTTTTCCAACGTTCTATCGTCGCTGGATCATCAACCGCCCAGCCGTTGACATAATGCACGGACCCAATGATGTAATCGTAAGGGTAAGCATCAATGATGGCTTTGGTTTTATCTTCAAATCCAGGGATAAAATCAGCTTCCAAGGCATATTTAATGATGATCTTATCAGCATATTTCGCCTTCACCTCATCAATCAAGCGATGATATAAGGGAAGCTGGCGATAATCCATGGTAACGCCTTGCAAACGCTCGTGCACCATGGGTGCATGATCTGAAAAGCCCATTTCTGTAAGGCCAATCGATATGGCATGTTGAACATATTCTTCTAAACTACCAACGGCATGCCCGCAAAGAGCGGTGTGCATGTGATAATCAATTTTGGGAATTTGCATGTTGGGATTATAACACCCAGCTTGTTTTAATCAAGGGGGTGTGTTAATATTGCTATCTATTAAAAACGGAGAAAACATGGAAAATTCATATAAGAAGATCATTTTAGATATAGGCGAAGACCCCACTCGCGAAGGTTTACTCAAAACCCCTGCGCGTGCTGCCAAGGCAATGGAATTTATGACCCAAGGTTATAAGAAGAACTTGGATGACATTGTCAACGGAGCTATTTTTAAATCCAATAATGATGAGATGGTCATTGTTAAGGACATTGAACTATATTCATTGTGCGAACATCATTTATTACCATTTTTTGGTCGTGCTCATGTGGGGTATATCCCAAAGGGTAAGATCATTGGTTTATCAAAAATAGCGCGCATTGTGGATATGTATGCGCGTCGCTTGCAAGTCCAAGAAAATTTAACGCGTGAAATCGCTGTCAGTTTACAACAAGTCACAGGGGCTTTAGGTGTGGCTGTTGTTATCGAAGCCAAGCATTTGTGTATGATGATGCGTGGTGTTGAAAAACAAAACTCCATGATGAAAACTTCCTGCCTTTTAGGTGCTTTTCGTAACGAAGATTCAACCCGCAAGGAATTCTTAAGTTTAATCCAATGAGCAAAGGTAAACACACAGCGTTGGTTACAGGCGCCGCCAAACGTTTAGGCCAACAGATGGCCTTGCATTTGGCTGATCAGGGATATAATATCGCCCTTCACTATAATAGCTCAAAACCTGAGGCTATGAAAACTGCTCAAGCCATTTATAAAAAGGGTGTGCGTTGTGAACTTTTTGCAGCGGATTTAAATGATACCTCCCAAGTGAAAGCATTATTACCAGCGGTGTATAAAGCTTTTGGTAATTTATCGGTGTTAATCAATAGTGCGTCTGTGTTTATCCCCAATGAATTTGGTGATGAAGATTTGACGCTTTTTAATAAGCATTGGCAGATTAATTATCAAGCGCCTTACATTTTATCTTGCGCGTTTAAGCGACTTGTTAAAAAAGGTCATATCATCAATTTGATTGATACCAATGTGGCTAAATATCATAGTAAGTATGCAGATTACTTAACTACGAAGAAAGCCTTGGCTGAATTTACCAAGATGTCCGCTGTCGCATGGGGCCCACATATCAAGGTCAATGGCATTTCTCCAGGAATGATCTTAGCTCTAGTTAATAATCAAAAAGATGACAGGAAAGTACGGGCTAATAAAATCCCACTTCAAGATGTGGGCAATCCCGATTATATTTTACGTGCGTTGGACTATTTATTAGGAAATGATTATGTCACAGGTCAAATCATCGCTGTTGATGGCGGGGAGAGTTTAGTATAATGGCAACTATTCGTATTGTGGATTTAAAAGTCAGAGGCATTATAGGTACGCATCCTTGGGAGCGTCTGAATCAACAGGAAGTCGTGGTCAATGTCATCCTTGATTATGATGCATCTAAAGCTGCAACATCAGATAATCTTAAAGATGCCTTGGATTATGAGCGCATTGGCAATCAGATCATCAAGACGGTGGAAGGTACTAAGTACCATTTATTAGAAAAACTGGCAGCAAAGCTCTTAAAAGATATTTTAGCGGATAAGCGGGTGATTTGTGCTACGGTTAAGATCGATAAGCCCCATGCCATGGCTCAAGCTAAACATATCGCCTATGAGCTTTCTGGTAAAAATTAAGAATTTATCCTTGCAGCATACAAAAGAATTGTTAACATACGCTTATGCAATTTAAAGATCAAGTAGCACTAATTACAGGTTCAACACGCGGCATTGGTCGCGCCATTGCTCAAGCCTTTGCGGATCAAGGTGCTTTGGTCATTATCATTGGCCGAGATGATGCTCAAGCCAAGGCTGTGGCCGCAGAAATCAAGGCTAAAGGCGGTTTAGCCGATGGTTTTGGCTGTGATGTCACCGACTTTAATAAAGCCCAAGAAACTATCAATAAAATTCTTGACATTCATAAGCGCATTGATATATTAGTCAACAACGCAGGGATTACGCGTGATAATTTGCTCTTAAGGATTAACGAAGCCGATTTTGATGATGTGATTCGCATCAACTTAAAAGGCGTTTTTAACGTGACCAAGGCGGTTGTAAAGCCTATGGTTAAGGCACGTAAGGGTAAGATTATCAGTATCGCGTCGGTCATTGGAATCACAGGAAATGCAGGGCAAGCAAATTATGCCGCGAGCAAAGCTGGTATTATAGGTTTTTCTAAATCCGTGGCAAAAGAGCTAGCATCCAGAGGGATCACCGCGAATGTGGTGGCCCCAGGTTATATTCAAACCGATATGACCGATCAATTATCCGATGCTGTTAAAGCCCAAGTCCTCGAGCATATTCCTTTGAATTGTTTCGGTACAGCAGCAGATGTAGCCCAAGTTTGTATATTCTTAGCGTCAAGTGCTGCCGATTATGTAACCGGTCAGACAATTGTTGTAGACGGTGGATTAGCAATTTAATTAACCAGGAGGCATTCAATGGCAGTAGAAGAGAAAATCAAAGCAATTATCGCAGAACAACTCGGTGTAAAGCCTGAGGAAGTAACACCTAAAGCATCTTTCGTAGATGATTTAGGGGCAGATTCCTTGGATACCGTCGAGCTAATCATGGCGTTAGAAGAAGAATTCAGCATCGAAATTCCTGACGAAGAAGCAGAAAAGATGAAGACAGTTGGGGATGCGATCAAGTATATTGAAGAAAAAGCCAACGCGTAATCATTGACGTTTTAGTTATATCTTGCCCCCGCTGTTTCTAAAAAAGAAACATCGCGGGGGCAAAACTTTAATAGGGGTTCTTTGCTTATGGCAACACGACGCGTAGTTATCACAGGGATGGGGGTTGTATCTCCTGTCGGTATTGGGGTAGAGAATTTTTGGAAGGCCTTGTTAGCCGGCCAAAGTGGCATTCGTGCCGTCACGCATTTTGATGCCAAGGATTTTGATTCGCGGATCAATGGCGATATTCTTAATTATGACCCGTTACAATATTTTAATTCTAAAGATGCGCGTAATTTATCACACTTTATCCAATTTGCTGTCGTCGCTGCTAATGAAGCCATTGCTCACGCGAAGTTAGATGTGCAAGCGGCAGATCCTTCTAAAGTTGGTGTTGTCATTGGTTCTGGTATTGGTAGCATTGTCTCCGCAGAAGAAGAATATGATAAGTTGATCACCAAGGGCCCAAGCCGCATATCACCATTTTTCATCACCCGTATGATTATTAATGAAGCCGCAGGTCAAGTGTCGATCAATTCAGGGGCAACAGGTCCTTGTTTTGCGATTGCAACCGCCTGTGCGACGGCCAATAATTGTATCGGGGAGGCCATGCGCATGATCCAGCATGGTGAAATCGATGTGGCGATCGCCGGTGGTACCGAAAGTGCAACATCAAAATTAGGTTTAGGTGGTTTTTGTTCACTCAAAGCTTTATCAAAGCAACATAATGATAACCCTACAAAAGCAAGCCGTCCGTTTGATTTAAACCGCGATGGTTTTGTCATGGGCGAAGGTGCAGGGGTTATGATTTTAGAAAGTTTAGAGAAAGCCCAAGCTCGCGGGGCAAATATTTTAGCGGAATTGGTTGGTTATGGCCGTACCGCAGATGCATATCACATCACCGCACCTCATTCAGAAGGTTTAGGAGCGATTCGTGCGATGGAGTTAGCCATCAAAGATGCGGGTTTAAAACCCACAGACGTGAATTACATCAATGCGCATGGTACGTCGACAAAGTTGAATGATCAAATTGAAACATTGGCGATTAAAAAAGTTTTTGGCGATCATGCCAAGAAGGTTCCTATTTCATCGACCAAATCGATGACAGGGCATTTATTAGGTGCGGCAGGTGCGGTTGAATTAGCAGCCTGTGTTATGTCCATTCGTGATAATCGTGTGCACCCAACCATTAATTATGAAACCCCTGATCCTTTATGTGATTTGGATTATGTCCCTAACGCTGCGCGCAATGTCGCGGTGGATGTGGCTTTATCAAACTCCTTAGGATTTGGCGGTCACAATGCCACCTTGGTGGTTAAACGTTATCGAGGATAAATATGAAGTCTTATAAGATTGCGATCATCGCGGGCGACGGTACAGGCCCTGAAGTTGTACGTGAAGGTTTGAAGGTTTTAGATGCGGCAGGTTCCAAGTTTGGTTTTAAAATCGAACAAACCCCATTTGATTTTGGCGGCGAACGTTATTTGAAAACCGGCAAGACCTTAGATGATGCTGATATTGCTAATTTAAAGAAGTATCAAGCGATTTTCTTAGGCGCTATTGGTCATCCTGATGTTAAGCCCGGAATTTTAGAAACAGGCATTTTATTAAAGTTGCGCTTTGCCTTGGATCAATACATCAATTTGCGTCCTGTAAAATTATATGATGCGCGCTATTGTCCACTCAAAGATAAAACGCCGGCAGATATTGATTTTGTCGTCGTGCGCGAGAATTCCGAAGGTCTTTATAAAGGCATGGGTGAGTTCCAAAATAAAGATACCAAGGATGAAGTCGCCATTCAAATTTCTTATAATACCCGCAAAGGTGTAGAACGTTGTTTGCGTTATGCGTTTGAATATACCCGCAAACGCAACAAGGGGATGAAATTAACCTTGTGCGGTAAGACTAATGTTTTGACGTATGCATGGGATTTGTGGCAACGCACGTTTAATGAAATTTCAAAAGAGTATCCCGACGTAAAAACAGATTATAATAACGTCGATGCGACCACCATGTGGTTTGTTAAAAATCCTGAATGGTTTGATGTGATTGTGACGGATAATATGTTTGGGGACATCATCACCGATTTAGGTGCAATGATCCAAGGTGGTATGGGTATTGCCGCCGGTGGTAACATTAATCCTAATGGCGTCTCAATGTTTGAGCCTATTGGAGGTAGCGCACCAAAATATACAGGTAAGAATGTCATCAACCCATTGGCTGCCATTTGTGCCGCGGGCATGATGATGGAACATTTAGGTGAAGAAAAAGCAGCTCGAGCAATAGAAACAGCCGTAATCAATTTTGTAACAACAAAAGTGAAATCACTCAATGCCGGTCAAATGGGGTACTCCACAACAGAAATCGGCGACATGATAGCAAAGGCAATATAAGATGAAAAAATACAATGTGGCAATTTTAGGGATACGTGGTGCGGTTGGGCAATGCATGTATCAAATTGTTAAGGCACGCAAATTTCCTGTAAATAAATTGGTATTGATCTCACCCAGCGGTGCTGACGGTGAAATGGATGGCATTAAGTTTGTGCCATTAACCAAGGATGTCTTTAATGGCATCGACATTGTATTGTCTTCTCCAGGAGCAGAAATTTCTAAAGTTTGGGCGCCAATCGCAGCCAAGGCGGGTGCTGTTGTGATTGATAACACCTCACAATTTCGTATGGATCCAGATGTGCCGCTGGTTGTTCCAGAAGTTAATCCTGAAGACATTAAAAATCAACGCGGCATCATCGCGAATCCTAATTGCTCGACGATACAAATGCTTGTTGCCTTAAAGCCATTGCATGATTATGGCAAGATCAAACGCATCGTTGTCTCAACCTACCAAGCTGTATCAGGGGCAGGGGCTGAGGCTGTGGATGAATTGCGCGCGCAAAATAGCGGCAATAAAGATGTGAAGAAATTCCAATATCAGATCGCACACAATTTAATCCCTCAAATTGACGTTTTTACGGACAATCATTACACCAAAGAAGAAATGAAGATGGTGAATGAAACCAAGAAGATTTTGCATGACGACAACATTCAAGTCAGCGCCACATGCGTGCGCGTGCCGGTGTTTAATAGTCATAGTGAATCGATCAATATTGAAACAGCTAAGAAAATTTCCCGTGCGAAAGCTATTGAATTATTAACCAAGGCGCCCGGAGTAAAAATAGTTGATGATATCAAGTCATCGACATACCCATTGCCTATCAATGCCGACGGCAAAGACGACACCTTTGTTGGCCGCATCCGCGAAGATATTTCCATTCCAAATGGACTTAATCTTTGGGTTGTTGCTGATAATTTACGCAAAGGTGCCGCTTTAAACGCTGTCCAAATCGCTGAAAAGTTAATTGGCAAAAAGTAATTTTAAGCTCACCATAGAATATGACGGTACTGATTTTGCTGGATGGCAAATTCAGAAGAATGGTGAACGCACGGTCCAAGCTGAAATTAAAAAAGCTTGTGACAGTATTTTTAAGGCAGATGTCACCGTCATTGCTTCAGGCAGAACAGATAGTGGTGTGCACGCTGAAGGTCAGGTTGTTCATTTTCATGTGCAAACACGCATGAAGCCGGCTGAGATTCAAAAAGCATTAAATAGCTGTTTGCCCAAAGACATTGCGGTCCTCGACGTAAAAAATGTTCCCGACAGCTTTCACGCGCAATATGATGCTAAAGAGAAAACATATCGTTACATTGTCTTAAACAGCAAGCAACGCAGTGCCTTTTTACGTAATCACGTGTATCATTTTACGTATCCTTTAAACTTAGCCCAGATGCGTAAAGCCGCCAAAGTGCTGGTGGGGCGACATGATTTTAAGTCTTTTCAAGCCCATGATCCATTAAGGGCAGATAAAGATACAATTAGGACTATTAAGAAGTTGCTGATTAAAAAAGATGGTGATTTTGTAACAATAGACATTACCGCAAATGGTTTTCTCTATAAGATGGTGCGCAATATTGTTGGCACTTTATTGGCTGTTGGAACAGCGCAAATTCCGGTTGAGAAAATGGCGTTAATACTAAAAGGAAAGGATCGTTCTGCGGCAGCGGCCACAGCCCCAAGTCATGGCTTGTGTCTAATGCGTGTAAAATATTAAAAATTATTGACAATTACTCTAAAACGAGTATACTTTAGAATCTTCAAATAAAACACTAGGATTATGTATATGAAAACTTATTTGCCCAAAGTTGCTGAACTTAAAACAGAATGTTATTTGATCGACGCTACAGACAAGGTCTTAGGCCGTGTTGCAGCGAAAGCCGCGCATATTTTACGTGGTAAACACAAACGCATTTACACACCATTTCTAGATACGGGCGACACCGTTGTTATCATCAACGCTGAAAAAGTCCGTGTCACAGGTAAGAAATTGACAGATAAAATCCACAGCCGTTTTACCGGTTACCCAGGTGGTAAACGTGAAGTGGCATTAGGGGATATGTTACGTAAGAGCCCAGCAAAAGTTATGGAATTAGCCGTCACCCGTATGTTACCAAGTGGCGCATTAGCTTATAAGCAAGGCAGTAAATTACGCGTGTATGCCGGTGAATCTCATCCTCATGCCGCTCAAAAACCAACAGTTTTAGAAATTAAATAACTAAATTAGGAGTCTTAGATGGTTGAAGTAGTCAAATATGCAGGTACAGGTCGTCGTAAATCTTCCGTGGCGCGTGTTGTATTAAGCCCAGGGGAAGGTAAAATTTCTGTTAATAAACGTGAATTCGCGGATTATTTTCCACGCGAAACCGACCGACTATTAATCATGGTTCCTTTGAAATTAACTAATTTAGAAAATAAATTTGATATAGCCGTTCGTGTGACCGGTGGTGGTTCAACGGGTCAAGCCGGTGCTTTTAAAATGGGTTTATCCCGCGCCATCTTGGCATGCGATCCTAACACCAAGCCAGTGTTAAAGAAAGCTAGCTGCTTAACTAGAGATGACAGAATGAAAGAAAGAAAGAAACCTGGTCAGAAGGGGGCGCGTCGTAAGTTCCAATGGGTTAAGCGTTAAACCTAAAAAATATAGAATAATAAATAAGCCTATCTCCCTTCACAAATGCGTTGACGAGATAGGCTTTTTTATTTATTATAAATCTTTCATTTACGTCGGGAAAAACATATGCAAAATCAAAAAATTCGAGTTGGTATCGTCGGAGTTAGTGGGTATACAGGTAAGGAAGTTTTATCGATCCTTTTATCGCATCCCCATGTCCGTATTACGTATGTGGCGGCCCATAGCACGGTTGGCGCTATCAGTGACATCTACCCAGAATTCCTCAATCGCACGACATTGGTTTGTGAAAAGTTTGCGTTAGATAAAGCGGTTAAGAAGTGTGATGTGGTTTTTTTAGCGTTGCCGCATACAGAGTCCATGTTGGTGGCAGGCAAGTTGTTGGCAAAGGGCGTCAAGGTCATTGACTTAAGTGCCGATTATCGACTCAAAGATCCAATTGTTTATGCCACGTGGTATGGCCATAAACATCGTGATGTTAAAAATATTTCAAAAGCCATTTATGGTTTGCCAGAGCTTTATCGTACCAAAATCAAGAAATCTAATTTCATTGCAAATCCAGGTTGTTATCCAACAGCGGCGATCCTTGGTTTAGCGCCGTTGGTTGCGACACGTAAAGATATTTTGTCCATTATCATTGACGCTAAATCAGGTGTGTCGGGTGCTGGCCGCAAAGCGTCAGTAGGTTTATTGCACGCTGAGGTTGGAGAAAATTTTAAAGCATATAAAGTTTTAAGTCATCAACATAATCCCGAGATTGAACAAACATTGTCTGCATTATCTGGCAAGGCAGTTCAAACGCATTTCGTGGCGCACTTATTGCCCATTCACCGAGGGATTCTAGACACTATCTATGTTCAGGTAAAGAACACAACGGACATTAATAAAGTTTATGATTTATATAAAAAGTTTTATAAAGCCGAACCATTTGTGCGATTGCACCCGCTAGGCAACCAGCCCGAAGTTAAAAATGTCGCGCATACTAATTTCTGCGACATAGGGATTGCCGTATCAGCAGATAAAAAGATGATCGTAATCACCTCGGCCATTGATAATTTAGTTAAAGGGGCGGCGGGACAAGCGGTTCAAAATATGAATATCATGTCAGATTTTAATGAGATTGAGGGGTTGATATGAAAATTGTCAACGGCGGTGTTTGCGCTCCAAAAGGTTTTCAAGCCAATGGTATGTCTGCGGGGATCAAGCGTTCTGGCAAGCCTGATCTAGGGCTTATCATTAGCGAAGTGCCAGCGGTAACCGCAGGTGTGTTTACCATTAATTCGATCAAAGCTGCGCCACTTCTGGTAAG
The DNA here is from genome assembly GCA_964572155.1 of uncultured Planctomycetales bacterium. Lineage (GTDB taxonomy): Bacteria > Omnitrophota > Gorgyraeia > Zapsychrales > Fredricksoniimonadaceae > JACQQW01. The sequence continues at coordinate 1,163,932 of CAZNDZ010000001.1, forward strand.
CATGAAACATATTAAGTCAGGTATTTCTCGTGCTGTTTTGGTTAATTCCGGCAATGCCAATTGTTATACAGGTGCTTTTGGTTTGAAGTATGCAGAAGAGTCAACAGTGTTGATTGGAAATCTGCTGGGTGTAAAACCACAAGATGTCTTAGTGACATCGACGGGCATCATTGGTAAACAATTGCCATACAATAAAATTGTTGAGTCAGCAGCGAACTTGGTTAAGGGTTTGGTTAGCAATGGTGGCAAGAAATTTGCCACGGCCATCATGACCACCGACTTAAAGCTTAAAGAAATCGCTGTTCAAATCACCTTAGGTGGTAAGACGGTAACTATCGGCGGTTGTGCTAAGGGTTCAGGCATGATTGAGCCCAATATGGCCACCATGTTAGGTTTTATCACGACGGACGTTGCCATTAGTTTGTCGTTATTAAAAGCAGCATTACAAGATGCGAATACCAAATCATTTAATAGCATCACGGTCGACGGTTGCATGAGTACCAATGACATGGTAACGATTCAAGCCAATGGTTTGGCTAATAATAAAAAAATCACGACCAAGGGTACTGATTATCAAAAGTTTGTCGATGCTTTGATTGTTGTATCGCGTGATTTGGCTAAGAAGATTGTTTTAGACGGAGAAGGAGCGACTAAGTTTATTACGATCAATGTTGTGGGTAGCGCAAATGAGCCTCAGGCACAAAAGATTGCGAAAGCCATCGCCAACTCTGCGCTGGTTAAGACCGCGGCTTTTGGTAGCAATCCTAATTGGGGGCGTGTTGGTGCGGCGGTAGGCAGCCTTGGGATCAAGGGGATTAATGAAGAAACCATGAAGATTTCTTTTAGCCCATTTGATAAGAAAGATATTGCGATCAATGTGGAATTACGTTTAGGTAAAGCCAAAGCCACCGTCTATACCTGCGATTTTTCCTACGACTACGTTAAAATCAATGGGGAGTATAATTAGTGGAAACATTTGTTAAAAAAGCTTCTGTCTTAATTGAAGCGATTCCATATATCCATGAATTTCGTCGTAAAATTTTCGTCATTAAATATGGCGGCAGTATTTTAGACGATGACAAAATCCGTCATCAAGTTTTACAAGACATTGTGTTTTTAAGCTATGTCGGCATTCGTGTCATCATCGTTCATGGCGGCGGGCCACACATTAGTGCGCGCATGAAGGAACAGGGATTAAAGTCGGAGTTTGTTGATGGCATCCGCGTGACGGACAAAGCAACGCTTAAAATTGTTGGTGAAGAATTAGAAAAGCTCAATGAGCGTATTGTAACAGAGATCAAGAAATACAAGGGTGATGTGACGGGCTTAAAGGGACAAGAAAATATTATTTTTGTTAAAAAGAAAAAAGCCGTCAAAGATTTAGGTTACGTGGGAACAATCACGTCGGTTAATATGAAAGATTTAACAGAGCATTTAGAAAAAGGACACATCACCGTTGTCTCACCCATGGGCGTCACGCTTGAAAAAGAATCACATAATGTGAATGCTGATGAAGTGGCCTCGGCGATTGCCAATTCCATGAAGGCAGAAAAATTGGTTTTATTGACGGATGTGCCTGGGGTCATGCGCGACTTAAAAGATCCCGATACTTTGTTTTCTACGCTCACACTTAAAGAAGTCGATGAATTAATCAAAAGTGGAGTTATTGCCGGTGGCATGATTCCAAAAGTAAGTAGTTGCGTTGAGGCGTTAAAAGGTGGTGGCGTTCATAAGACTCACATTGTTGATGCGCGTTTGCCACATGCTTTATTACTGGAATTTTTTACGGATCAGGGTGTTGGGACACAGATCATCAAATGACCATGAAAGAAATTTTAGAATCCTACAACGATCATATTTTACTGACTTATACGCGTCAGCCCATTGTTTTTGTTAAAGGCAAGGGTTCGATATTGACGGATATGACGGGCAAAAAATATTTAGATTTTTTCCCAGGCTGGGGCGTGAGCAATTTAGGTCATTGCCATCCCAAGGTCATGGGCGCGGTGCGTGAACAAATTGGGAAGTTGATTCATATCCCGAATAATTTTTATAATCCGCATCAAGCAAAGTTGGCGAAAGAACTAAATCGTATTGCATTTGCATCCAAAGTGTTTTTTTGCAATAGCGGTGCCGAAGCCAATGAAGCGGCGATCAAATTTGTGCGTGCATGGGGACAGACTAAGAAGTTTGAAATCATCACCACCGTAAATGCTTTTCATGGTCGCACCATGGGAGCTTTGACCGCAACGCCTCAAGAAAAATATCAAAAGCCTTTTGTGCCATTGCTAGAAGGTTTTAAGCATGTGCCGTTTAATGATATTGATGCGCTTGAGAAGGCGATCACCCCGGCCACAGCGGCGATCATGATTGAACTTGTGCAAGGTGAAGGCGGGATTAATGTGGCTACCAAAGAATATGTCCAAGCCATACGTAAGATCTGTGATGCAAAAAAGATTTTGTTTGTCGTTGATGAAGTGCAAACAGGCATGGCCCGTACAGGTAAGATGTTTGGATATGAAAATTATGGCATTACACCAGATATCATGACCTTAGCCAAAGCCTTGGGTGGCGGTTTACCCATTGGGGCGATGTTGGTTAAGAAAGATTTGGCTGATGTTTTTAAACCAGGGATGCATGGGTCAACCTTTGCGGGTAGTCCACTCGTTACTAAAGTTGCTTTAGGTGTTATCAAAGCAATTGGTGAAGATAAGATTTTATCAAATGTTAAAACCCAAGGTGCGTATTTGACCCAAAAGCTTGAGGGTTTAAAAACGAAACATCAAATCATCAAAGAAGTTCGTGGCTTAGGTTTGATGATTGGCGTCGAGTTAACCCAAGAGGGTGCGCAGATTTTTAAGGAATGTTTAAATCGAGGACTCATTATTAACTGCACCCAAGGCAATGTGCTGCGCATCATGCCAGCTTTGAATGTCACCAAGCGGCAAATTGATAAAGCCATCTTTATCTTGGACAAAGCCATGGAAACCGTAGGGAAAACATCATGAAAAAAGATTTTATCAGCATGCTCGAATATACCCCAGCTGAAGTTCTAAAGCTGGTCGCTGTTGCCGATCAATTAAAGCGTCAAAAGGGCAAGATCCGCGCTGACCTTAAGGGTAAAAGTGTGGCTATGATTTTTCAAAAGCCGTCGAATCGTACCCGTGTATCATTTTCGGTGGGCGTACACGAGTTAGGTGGTCATAGTTTATATTTAGGCCCAGATGAAATTAGTTTAGGAAAACGTGAGACAACGCATGATGTGGCAAAGACCTTATCGCGTTATGTTCAATGCATTGTGGCGCGCGTTTTTGATCATAAAGATATTGTTGATTTAGCCAAGCACGCTGATGTGCCTGTGATCAATGCCTTGTGCGATTTGTATCATCCTTGCCAAGCATTGGCAGATATTCAAACTATCAAGGAACACTTTGGTAAATTTAAAGGTTTAACATTGGCCTATGTTGGCGACGGGAATAATGTGTTTCACTCATTAGCCATTGCTTGTGCCAAGGTTGGTATCAATGTGCGTTTTGCAGGGCCTAAGGGTTATGATCCTAACCCCGCCATTTTAAAACAAGTGGAAGTGATCGCTAAAGCCAATGGTGCAACCGTTACATGTGGGCGTGATGCGAAGGCTGCGGTTAAGGGTGCGCATATCATTTATTCCGACGTGTGGGTAAGTATGGGGCAAGAAAAAGAAACAGCGCGTCGCATTAAAGAGTTTAAGGGTTATCAAATCAATGAAGCCTTGGTTTCTCTTGCAGCAAAAAATTATATTTTCATGCACTGTTTACCAGCGCATCGTGGTTTAGAAGTAACGGAAGGTGTGATTGACGGCAAACATTCTGTGATCTTTGATCAAGCGGAAAATCGTTTGCATGCACAAAAAGCTGTCATGCTTAATTTGATTGGTTAATTAACGATAGTGAGGACAAAATGAAAAAAGTTGTATTAGCTTACTCAGGTGGTTTGGACACATCATGTTTGATCCGTTGGTATAAAGATAAAGGTTATGACGTCGTCGCGTTCATGGCCGACGTTGGTCAAGGCAGTGATTTTAAATTGATTGAAAAACGAGCGCTGGCAACCGGTGCGTCTAAAGTTTACATCATGGATTTGAAAGAAGAATTCGTGAAAGATTATGTTTTTCCTGCTATCAAGGCCAATGCAGTTTATGAAGGAAAATATTTTTTAGCGACGGCTTTATCTCGTCCGTTGATTGCCAAGCATCAAGTCGCTGTGGCTAAAAAAGAAAAAGCCAATGCGATTGCGCATGGGTGTACAGGTAAGGGTAATGATCAAGTGCGTTTTGAAGTGACGGCGAAAATCTTAGCACCGCACTTAGAGTTACTCGCACCATTACGCACATGGGAATTTAAAACCCGTGAACAAGAAATTGATTATGCCTTAAAGCATAAAATCCCCATCGATGTGAGCAAAAAGAGCCCATACTCGACGGATATTAATTTATATGGTCGTTCCATTGAATGCGGTGTGTTGGAAGATCCTTGGGTTGAGCCACCTGAAGAAATTTATGCCATGACCAAAGATCCCATGAAATGTCCTAACAAACCTGAGTATGTTGAAATTGAATTTGCTAAAGGCATTCCGGTTAAAGTTAATGGCAAGGCCTATAAGCCTGTTGAGTTATTGATTAAGCTCAATGAAATTGGCGGGCGTAACGGGGTTGGTCGTGTTGATATGGTCGAGAATCGTTTGGTTGGGATTAAATCGCGTGAGATTTATGAAAACCCAGCAGGTACGCTGCTTATGAGCGCACACAAAGAACTCGAAGCCATGGTTTTAGATCGTGAGACATTGCACTATAAAGAATTGATTTCTCCTCGGTATGCGGAGCTTACCTATTACGGATTGTGGGAAACACCACTCAAGCAACAATTAGATGCGTATATCAACAAAACACAAGAACGCGTCAGTGGTGTTGTGCGTTTGAAATTGTATAAAGGTAATTCTTCCGTCGTGGGACGCAAGTCACCTTTCTCACGTTATAAGGAAGAATTAGCAACTTATGGGGATAAGGATATCTTTGATCCAAAATTATCCGAAGGTTTTATTCGCATCTGGGGCATGCCTTACTAAAAGGGGAGCACATGGCTAAATTATGGGGTGCACGATTTTCTGGTGGTAGTGATAAGCTAGCGGATTTATTTACCTTTAGCATTAGCTACGATTATCGCCTTGCACAATATGATTGTGTGGGTTCGATTGCTCATGCCTTGATGTTGGGCAAGCAGGGCATTATCACCAAAGCAGAAGCACAAAAAATCGTTGCGGGTTTAACCAAGATATTGAATCAAATTAAAGCAGGTAAGTTTAAATTTGATCCCAAAGCCGAGGATGTGCATACCAATATTCAGCAAGCGCTTAAGAAATTGATTGGCGCGCCGGCGGATAAATTGCATACCGCACGTTCTCGCAATGATCAAGTGGTGCTTGATGTGAAATTATATTGCATCGATCATATTGATCAAATGGTTAGCGCGATTACACATTTACAAAAAGCTATTCTTGGGTTTGCCACACGTAATGGGGATGTCATCATCCCTGCATATACGCATTTGCAAGGTGCTCAAGTGGTTTTGTTGGCGCATCATATGTTGGCTTATATTGAAATGCTCGAACGTGATAAAACACGTTTGCAAGATGCGTTCATGCGTTTTAATACATTGCCGCTAGGAAGTTGCGCCTTATCTGGCACGTCGCTAAAGATAGACCGTTTAAGCGTTGCTAAAACCCTCGGGTTTGCCAGCGTTGCTAATAATAGCATGGATGTGGTGAGCTCTCGTGATTTTATTGCCGAGATCATATTCGATTGCGCTCAAAATGCCGTGCATTTATCTCGCATCAGCGAGGATTTAATCCTTTGGGCGACCAAAGAATTTGATTTTGTCGATATTGACATGTCCATGTGCACGGGCTCGTCGATCATGCCGCACAAGAAAAACCCTGACGTATTAGAGTTGTTGCGCGGTAGCAGTGCAAAATTGATAGCGAATTCAAATGCAATTTTGACCTTACAAAAAGGCTTATCGTTAACATATAACCGTGATCTGCAATTAGATAAACCGCCATTGTTTGAGAGTGTTGAAACCACGGAAAATGCTTTGGCCGTATTAGCCAAGTTATTTTCGACGTTAAAAATGAAAAAACAAAATGTGGCCGCGCGTGTTGATGATGAAAGTTTCTTTAGTGTGGATGTGATGGATTATTTGATCAAAAAAGGCGTGTCATACCGCGATGCCCATGACATTTTAGGTCGCATGGTGAAAGATTGTTTAGATAAAGGACAAAAGATCAGTGATCTTTCTAGTAAGGCGTTAAAAGCTTATTCACCACACTTTAGCGATGATGTAAAAAAACTTTTCAATGCCAAAATGTCTGTTACAATTAAATCTTCTTTGGGTTCAACAAATCCAAAATTAGTTGCTGTGCAAATAGCACAATGGAGTAAGAAATTACATGCATGATTTTAATTTTAAGAACAATGAATTGTTCTGTGAGAATGTAAAAGTATCGACGATCGCATCCAAAGTTGGGACGCCGTTCTATCTATATAGCTACAAGACCATCGCAGATCATTTCACCAAAATTCAAAAAGCCTTTGCACCGCTTAACCCAATCATTTGTTTTGCCATGAAAGCCAATGGTAATTTGGCGATCATCAAAAGTTTGGTTGATTTAGGGGCGGGGATTGACATTGTTTCAAAGGGTGAGCTTGAAAAAGCATTAATGGTTGGGGCAGATCCAAAGAAAATTGTTTTTGCCTCTGTTGGTAAAACCGATGATGAGATTTCATTTGCGTTAAAGACAGGCATTCTATTCTTTAATGTGGAGTCAAAACCAGAGCTTGAACGCATTAATGCCGTTGCTAAGAAATTAAACAAACGTGCCCAAGTGGCGTTGCGCATTAATCCCGATGTCCCAGCACCAACACATGAATATATCACGACGGGATCCTTAAAGAAAAAGTTTGGTATTGATTTGCGCACTACAAAAGCCATTTTCAAAGATCGTAAAACCTATCCATTTATCGATATCAGTGGCGTGCACATTCACATTGGTTCTCAGATTACCGAAGGTGCACCGTTTGTCAATGCGATTAAGAAAGTCATTAAATTTATAGAGGAATTAAAAAGCGAGGGTGTAAAGCTTGAATATTTAGATATCGGTGGTGGGCTTGGTATCATCTACAAAGATGAAAAACCACAAAGTGCAGCAGATTATGCGGCCAAGGTTGTGCCGCTGTTAGCTAAGACGGGTTTAAAAATTATCATGGAGCCTGGGCGATTTATTGTTGGTAATGCCGGTATTTTTGTGACCAAGGTTTTATATGTGAAGGACAATGGTGTCAAGCGTTTCGTCATCGTAGACGGTGGTATGAATGATTTGATTCGTCCGATGTTGTATGATGCGTATCATGAAATTGTTCCTGTTAAGAATGTAAAAGCACCAAAGGTTAAAGTTGATGTGGTAGGACCAATCTGTGAGAGTGGCGACTTTTTTGCGCATGACCGCATGTTACCTAAAGTCGGCGCCAATGACTTGCTTGCTGTCATGAGTGCGGGTGCTTATGGGTATGTCATGGCCAGCAACTATAATGTGCGTGGTCGTGTTCCAGAAATCATGGTTAAGGGTAATAAATTTGAAACCACAAAAGATCGTGAAACATTTAAAGATTTGATAAAGGGTGAAAGAATCCCATCTTTCTTAAAATAATATGAAAGTTCCTTTTGTAAAAATGGTTGGTGCGGGCAATGATTTTATCGTCATTGAGCCAAACCCAAAATTAGATTATGTGGCCTTCACCAAACAGGTATGCGCCCGTAATTTTGGTATTGGGGCTGACGGCGTTTTGGTTTTAGATAAAAGCAAATCCAGCGATTATCGTATGCGCATCATCAATGCTGATGGCTCAGAGGCGGAGATGTGCGGCAATGGCGCACGTTGCATGGCCGCTTACATTGTGGCTCATCATGCACCAAAAAAGAAATTCTTTGGCATGGAAACCTTGGCCGGTGAAATCTTAGCTGAAGCGAAAGGCGAAGAAGCCTGCGTGCGTCTGTCTAACCCTAAAGATTATCAACCTAATATTGATATCAAGGTTGATGGCAAGGTCATGACGGTGCACTATATTGATACCGGTGTACCGCACGTGATTGTCTTTGTTGAAGGGTTGCAAGAAGTTAATGTTAATGCGTTAGGTCGTGTCATTCGCAATCACCAACGTTTTGCCCCTCGTGGGACAAATGTTAACTTTGTCGAAGCAGCCTCGAAGGCAGGCGGTAAAGGCCAGAATGCCATGGTCACCGTGCGTACCTATGAGCGTGGTGTTGAAGCGGAAACATTGGCATGTGGTACAGGTTCTGTGGCTGCAGCTTTGGTTTCATTTATGCAATTGAATCCCACGGTCAAAGAAAAAAAAGGTGCGGCTATTAAAGTTTTAACGTCGAGCAAAGAAGTTTTAGAAGTGGCATTTGACTTGCATAAAGATGGCAAGATCGATAATGTTTGGTTATACGGCACAGCAAAAACAATCGCCGAGGGCGAGTATTACTATCATTAGGAGAGCGTATAAATGTTCAAAGGTTCAATCGTTGCGTTAGTCACACCGTTTAAAGGCGATCACATTGATGAGGCAGCCTATAAAAAATTAGTAGAGTTTCAAATCAAAGAAGGGACCAGTGGCATTGTTCCTTGTGGTACAACGGGTGAATCGCCAACGCTAAGTGCCGATGAGCATGCACAGGTTGTCAAGGTTTGTATCGACGCTGTAAAAGGACGTATCCCTGTTATTGCTGGAACAGGTTCTAATTCAACTGCTGAAGCTGTTGCTTACACAAAGCATGCTGCCAAAGCAGGCGCAGATGCCGTCTTGGTTGTCACGCCTTACTATAATAAGCCAACAAATAAAGGCATATATCTGCATTATAAAGCTATTGCAGAATCTGCTAAGATTCCCATCATTTTATATAATATTGCTGGTCGAACAGCACGTAATATAGAACCAGACTTGATTGCAAAATTAGCCCATGATTTTAAAAACATCGTTGGTGTTAAAGAGGCGTCGGGTTCTTTAGAGCAAATGTTGCGCATCAAAGAACTTTGTCCAAAGAACTTTGACTTAATGTCTGGCGACGATGCCTTAACGTTGCCTATCTTGGCTATTGGTGGTACAGGTGTTATTTCTGTGGCAGCCAATATTGTGCCGCGAGATATCGCCAATTTAATCACAGCTTTTGAAAGTGGTGATTTAGCTAAAGCACAAGCCATCAATATGAAATTAATGCCACTCATTCGCGCCTTATTTATTGAGACAAATCCTATTCCTGTCAAAACAGCGACATCTCTGATGGGTTATGGCAGTGCTGATTTGCGTCTACCGATGTGTGCGATCGAAGACACAAATTTGGATAAGCTAAAGAGCGCGTTGAAACAATATGGGATTAAATTAAAAGGATAAGACATGATTAAATTAGCTGTTTCAGGTTGTCAGGGACGCATGGGTCAACGCATCACCGCATTGGCTTTAGCGGATAAGGCGTTTAAAATTTCAGCGTTATTAGAAAATAAAAATCGTCCTGATGTTCCATTGCTCAGCAACCAAATCCCTGTCAATTTTGATCCTAATGCTTTAAAGGGAAGTAAGGTCTTAATTGAATTTACGTCGCCTGAAGCAACCATGGAGCATTTAAAGATTTGCCAAAAATATGGCGTTAATATGGTCATTGGCACAACAGGTTTAACTAAGCCACAAATTGCCCATATTAAAAAGGCGTCATCAAAGATTGCCATCGTTTTTTCGTCGAACATGTCAGTTGGAGTTAACTTGGTTTTTGGCTTAATCAAAAGAGCTGCAGAGATCACTGGTAAGAATTACACCATGAATTTAACAGAAACGCATCACGTACATAAAAAAGATGCGCCGTCGGGTACAGCTAAGACCATGGCGGAAGTTGCCGAACAATATTCTAAAACCAAAGTTAAAAATATTGAGTCTTTAAGAGAAGGTGAAGTTATTGGAGATCACACGATTACTTTTGAAAGTGGTGTTGATTTAATTTCCATTCATCATCATGCAAAGACGCGGGATATCTTTGCTGAAGGTTCACTCGTGGCTGCTAAGTTTTTAGGTAACAAGAAAAAAGGTTTGTATAACATGCAAGATGTATTAGGCATTAAATAACAGGAGTTTACATGAGCGCTGAGACAGCATTTAAAATTGAATTTTCTGATCGTTTAAAATCATTGCCACCATATTTGTTCGTCGAGATTGATAAAGCCAAGCGTGCTGCGATGGCTCAAGGCCGTGATGTTATTAATTTAGGTGTGGGTGATCCAGATCAACGCACCCATCAGCCGATCATTGATGCGTTAAACAAAGCTTCTCAAGATGTGAACAATCATCATTATCCCTTTGATGCTGGCGTGCCTCAACTCCGAACTGAAATCGCCAAATGGTTTAAAGGACGTTTTGGTGTTGAGCTTGATCCAATGACAGAATTGTATCCGTTAATTGGTTCTAAAGAAGGTATTGCTCATTTGCCTTTGGGTATCATTAATCCAGGCGATAAAGTCGTTTTGACTGAGCCTGCCTACCCAGCATACCAAGCAGCCGTCACCTTTGCCGGCGGGAAGATACAGTATTTGCCTTTAAAAGCAGGCAATGGTTTCTTACCACGCATTGAAGATATCGAAGCGCTTAAAGATGTCAAAGCCATCTTTGTTTGCTATCCAAATAATCCAACAGCAGCGATTGCCGATAAGAAATTTTATCAAGAGTTGGTCAACGTTTGTAAGGCCAAAGGCATTATCATCGTCTCTGACCTTGCTTATTCTGAAGTTTATTATGATGGGATTAAGCCTCCAAGTATTTTAGAAATTGAAGGGGCGAAAGATATTGCCATTGAATTTCATTCATTTTCAAAAACATATTTTATGACAGGTTGGCGTTTAGGTTGGGCTTGTGGTAATCCAACACTTGTTGCAGCGCTCGCTAAAGTTAAATCCAATTGTGATTCCGGTGTTTTTAATGCCATCCAATATGCAGGGATTGCGGCATTGAATATGGATCCCCGTGATATTGAAGATATGCGCGCCGAATATCAAATGCGTCGTGACGCGTTGATCAATGGATTACGTGGCATTGGCTGGAAGATCGATCCTCCCAAAGCAGCCTTTTATGTTTGGGCTAAAATACCATCGAAGTTTGCTGATTCCATGGAATGCTGCAAGGCATTTTTAGATCAAGCGGATATCGTGGTGACCCCAGGGGTTGGTTTTGGTAAAGCGGGTGAAGGTTATGTGCGCATGGCACTGACATTGCCAGTTGACCGTATCAACCAAGCCGTAAGCCGATTAGCCAAGATCTTGTAGGACATATGCCCATTGCTTATTTAAGCTTAGGTTCTAATTTAGGTGATCGCAGTGATTATATTCAACGTGCCTTGCTTCTCTTAGGAGAGCAAGGCATTGTTGTTAAAACGTCCTCCATCATTGAAACAGAACCGGTGGGTGGGCCTAAACAAGGCCAATATTTAAATGCCGTAGTCAAATATGAAACTACATTATCGGTCGAAGAACTATTTTTGCTTACTTCAAATATTGAGAAACAATTAGGTCGAATCCGCAAGTTAAAGAATGGCCCGCGCGTCATTGATATTGATATTTTATTGTATGAAGATGTAAAATTAATCACCAAAGATTTAATCGTACCGCATCCGCGCATGTTTGAACGAGATTTTGTCATGCGCCCACTTAAACAAATAGAGCCAGCATTATGCGCGTCATTCGCAATATAAAAACATTGCAAACCACACTTGCAAAACTTAGGGCCGAAGGCAAATCAATTAGCTTTGTTCCGACGATGGGGTATTTTCATGAGGGGCATTTGTCTTTAATGCGCCAGGCGAAAAAGCAGCATGATATTTGTGTGGTGAGCGTTTATGTAAACCCTAAACAATTTGGTCCCAAGGAAGATTTAAGCCGTTATCCTCGTGACTTTAAGCGAGACTCGTCGCTGATGGTAAAAGAAAATGTTGACATTTGTTTTTTTGCGTCTGATAATGACATTTATCCGAATGGTTATTTGACATACATCGATGTAAACAAAATTTCTGATGTGCTTTGCGGCGCTTATCGTCCCAATCATTTTCAAGGCGTAGCCACCATTGTAGCAAAATTATTGAATATGGTCGGACCCAGCACCATGTATTTGGGGGCCAAAGATGCCCAACAAGTGGTTGTTTTAAAGCGCATGGTTGTGGATTTAAACTTTCCGGTTAAGGTGGTTGTTGGAGCAACAATCAGGGAAGCCGATGGTTTGGCATTAAGTAGCCGCAATGTTTTTTTAAGTTCTTTAGAACGTGCGCAAGCCGTGGTTATAAGCAAAGCCTTGTTTGCTGCTAAAGAGAGCATTGCAAAGGGAGAGCGCAAAGCCAAGAACGTTATCGCCATCATGCAACACATGATCAGTAAAGCATCATTGGCTAAGATTCAATACATCGCATGTGTGGATGCGCAACAATTAACCCCTTTAAGAACGTTGCAAGGGGATGTGTTATTCGCAGTAGCTGTATATTTTGGTAAAACCCGTTTGATTGATAATGTTGTTGTAAAAATTAATGGCTCAAAAAAAATCAAAAATTAGGGTTGGCATACTAGGATGTGGGGCCATTGGTTCTCGCATCGCACGCAGCATCAAAACAGAGTGTGATCAATACGCTACGGTCACAGCTTTGTTTGACATTAACCCTGTCAAAGCAGAAAATCTTGCCCGGCATCTTCCTCACAAAAATATCATTAAACTTAAGTACAAAGAACTCTTAGATAGTTGCGACATCATTGTCGAAGCTGTAAATGCGCCAGATACGTATCAGCTTGTAAAGCAAGCATTGATGGCTAAAAAAGATGTTTTGGTGATGAGTGTTGGTAAATTTATCGATAGTGATGCTATCATCAAGTTAGCTCACAAACATGGCAGTCTTTTATTAATACCGTCGGGAGCGATTGCTGGTATTGATGCCATCAAGGCGGCAGCGCTAGGAAAAATTCATCAAATTGTTTTAACCACACGTAAGCCTATCTATGGTTTTGCCGACAATGCCTATGTACAGGCCCGTCGGATAAATTTGTCACAAATAAAAAAAGAAACAATTTTATTTGACGGGAACGTCAAAGAGGCTGTACATTGTTTTCCACAGAACATTAACGTGGCGGCGACGATCGCGTTGGCATCTGGTTGTAAAGATAAGTTAAGGATTCGCATTAGCACGTCGCCAGAGTATAAAGTTAATTCTCATGAAATTGAAGTGGTGGGTGAATTTGGAAGGTTAACAACAAAAACAGAAAATGTTGTTTGTCCAGATAATCCTAAAACAAGTTATCTGGCGGTATTATCCGCTATCGTTACGTTAAAGCAGTATTTTCAGGGTGTGAAAATCGGCACCTAACAACCAAGAAAGGGGTGGTAGTATGGCTTCAAAAAAAGTCGCTAAAGTTGGGGTAAAGAAAGAAAAAGGTTATCTTTATTTCGTAGACAAACAAGGTGACATCTCTGCTGCTAAGATGGCTCGTGGGGATAAAAAAGGTGGATCTCCTAAAAAAGTCGCTAAAGTTGGTATCAAACGTGAAGAAGGTTACTTATACTTCATCGATAAACAAGGCGATATCTCTGCCGCTAAGATGGTTCGCGGTGGCACCAAGAAAAAAGCTAAATCTGCTGCTAAAAAGCCAGCTAAAAAAGCTGCAAAGAAAACAGCAAAACGTAAATAAGTCTACGTTTTTATTGTTCAACAACCCCTGTATTTTACTATACAGGGGTTGTTTTTTTTGTATATAATAGCGCCTTATGAATCAGTCCGATGCTATCATTATCCGTGGCGCCAAAGAACATAATTTAAAGAACATTGACCTAACGATCCCACGCAATCAATTTGTGGTCGTCACAGGTTTAAGTGGTTCTGGAAAATCCTCCTTAGCGTTTGATACCATTTATGCAGAAGGTCAGCGCCGTTATGTCGAGAGTTTGTCAGCATATGCGCGGCAATTTTTGGATCAAATGCAAAAGCCGCATGTTGAACATATCGAGGGCTTGTCTCCAACCATATCGATTGAACAAAAGACAGTTAGCCGTAATCCACGTTCTACCGTTGCCACTCAAACAGAAATTTATGACTATCTGCGTTTGTTATTCGCGCGTGTAGGTATTCCGCATTGCTACCAATGTGGCAAACGCATTGAACAGCAAAGCGCTCAAGAAATCGTTGGTCATATCTTGGCGTTGCCAGAAGGCAGCAAGATCAATATTTTAGCCCCAATGGTGCGTGGGCGTAAGGGTGAGTACCGCGACATCGGCGCCCAAGTGACTAAGGCGGGTTTTGCACGTTTGCGTGTTGATGGCAAGATGTTTGAAGCCTCTGACGATATCAAGCTTGATAAATTCAAAGTCCATCACATTGAAGCGGTGGTTGATCGCTTGAGCATTCGCCAAGATATTAAGAAACGTTTATTTGATTCTGTTGAGACTGCCCTTAAAATTGGCGAAGGCATTTTGATGGTGGATTTTAATGGGAGTGCGCCAGATAAAACATTTAGTGAAAAATATGCCTGTGTTGATTGTGGCACATCCTTAAGTGAAATTGAACCACGCATATTTTCATTTAATTCGCCTTATGGAGCTTGCCCTCAATGCAATGGCCTTGGCACCATGATGGAGATTGATCCTGCCGCGATTGTGCCAGATGATACTAAGCCTTGGACGACGGCGATTGTGCCTTGGAAAAAGGGGCAAGGCGGTTACATGATTTACTACCGCGCGGTATTGCGTGAAATTGCCGGCCGTTTTCGCATTGATTCCAAGTTGCCATTTAAAGATTTAGATAAAAAATTTAAACATGTCGTCTTGCATGGGTCAGAAGACATTGAAGTTTGGGGTCGTCCTTTCGAAGGGGTTGTAAAATATTTAGAACGTTTATTTAGAGAAACGGACAGTGATTGGTTAAAAGAAGAAATTTCTACCTATATGTCCGAATCAGCATGTTCATTATGTGCGGGTAAACGTTTAAAGAAAGAATCTTTAGCTATTACTGTGGGAGATCAAAACCTTGCCGATGTGGTGGAGCTTTCTATTAAAGAATGTAAGCATTTCTTTAACGAGCTTACCTTAAGTAAAGACAAAAAGAAAATTAGCGAAGAGATTTTGAAAGAAATCAATCGACGCTTAGATTTTTGTATCAATGTAGGTTTGGAATATTTAACGCTTGATCGTCGTAGTTCAACCTTGTCCGGCGGCGAGGCTGAACGTATCCGTTTGGCAACTCAAGTAGGTTCAGGGTTAGTTGGCGTTATCTATGTTTTAGATGAGCCAAGTATTGGTTTGCATCAACGTGATAATGATCGATTATTGTCAACCTTACATGCCTTGAGAGATCTAGGCAACACCTTGATCGTTGTTGAACATGACGAAGACACCATCCGGCGTGCAGATTATGTCATTGATCTAGGCCCTGGGGCTGGTGAAGGTGGTGGCGAGGTCTTATATGCAGGTGATGTCAAAGGCATCCTCAAATGCAAGAAATCCCTAACGGGGCAATATTTAAGTGGCGAATATAAAATACCTGTCCCTGCAAAGAGACGTGCAGCCATTAAAGATCAATATATAAAAATTATAGGCGCTAGCGAACACAACTTAAAAAATATAGATGTGCAAATTCCTCTAGGAACGTTTACCTGCATTACTGGCGTATCTGGGTCGGGTAAATCAACCTTGGTTGAAGACATTTTATTTAAAGCCCTATCGAATAAAGTCATGGGGACCAAGGCAAAAGCAGGTGCTCATAAAAAGATCACAGGTACGGAGCATATTGATAAAGTCATTGTCGTCGACCAATCACCGATCGGTCGTACGCCACGCTCTAATCCAGCAACGTATACAGGGGTGTTTTCTGATATCCGTGATATCTTTGCACAATTACCTCAGTCAAAAATGCGTGGGTATAAGCCAGGTCGTTTTAGTTTTAATGTCAAGGGTGGACGTTGTGAGGCGTGCGGTGGTGATGGGATTAAGAAGATTGAAATGCATTTCTTACCTGACGTGTACGTGGAATGTGAAATTTGCCATGGTAAACGTTTTACGGATCAAACTTTGGAAGTTGAATTTAAAGGCAAGAACATCGCCCAAATTTTAGACCTGAGTGTAGAGGAAGCCTTAGGTGTTTTTGATAGTGTGCCACGCATAAAGAATGTGTTACAAACATTACACGAAGTTGGTTTAGGTTATATTTGCTTAGGCCAAAGCGCGACAACCTTGTCGGGTGGTGAAGCGCAGCGAGTTAAATTAGCAAGTGAGCTTTGTAAACCAGCCACAGGAAAAACATTTTATATTTTGGATGAACCCACAACGGGCTTACATTTTGCCGACGTTGATAAATTGTTGCAAGTGATGCAACGCCTCGTTGATCGAGGCAATACCGTTTTGGTCATTGAACATAATTTGGACATTGTTAAATCAGCAGACTACATCATTGATTTAGGGCCTGACGGTGGTGACAAGGGCGGACAATTGATTGCCAGCGGTACGCCAGAAGCCATCATGCAGGTGACACATTCTCATACAGGAAAATACTTAAAGAGATTTTTAGAAAAATGAAAATAAAAATATTCTTAACGGCATTGTTTTGTTCGTTTTCATTAATAGTCTTTGCACAAAGTGATCCAGATGAATTAATCACGACGGCACAAAGAGCATTTGATGATGGCTTTCATGATGTGGCTATTAAATATTTAGAGGAATTTGTACCAGCTTATCCTCAAAATCCCAAAATATCTCAAGCGAAGGTATTGCTTGGGCAATGTTACTTTTTAAAAGGTAATTATGCAAAAGCCATGGAAATGTTCGAACAATTAGCAAATCAAAAAGAAAATAAAGACATGGTTTTGTTTTGGACGGCAGAGACGCAATTAAAATTATCGAACTTTCCAAGAGCTCAAGAGCTTTACCAAGATTTGCTTAAAAGTTTTACTAACTCTGTTTATGTTCCTCAGGCTTTGTATTCTTTAGGTTGGTCGTATTTTGATCAAAAGCAGTATGCCAGCGCTAAAACCATGTTCGCTAAATTAACAGCCCAATTTCCTAAGCATCAATTAAGCGAAGATGCTTTGGCAAAATCTGCGGAATGCGATTACAACTTAGGCAATTTTGCAGATGCCATTAAGGCGCTCGAAAATTACCAACAAAGCTATCCAACTAGTTCACGCTTAGGGTCAATCCGATTAAATATCGCTGATGCTTATTATTACATGGATGATTATGCGCATGCCATGGATTATTATGATCAATCAGCAAAAACAGTTACGAGTGATCCTGCAACGGTGCATGCTGCCAACGTCGGTAAAATCTGGTGTGCCCTAAAACGTAAAATGTATGAACAAGCTCAAAAGTATATTAAAGAAGCATCTGATTTTGCAAAATCTAAAAATTTAAGCACTGAAAACATTTTGTTAGCTTCTGGGCAAATGTATTTTGAAAAAGGGGAGATGGATCAAGCGGTTAATGCGTATAGTGATTTGATCCGTGCTTACCCCACAGGTGATTATAGGTTAGAGGCATATTTAGGGCGAGCCAATGCGCTCTATGAAGATAAAAAATACAATAAGGCTCAAGTAGATTTTCAATTTGTTATCGATCATCATCAAGAAGCGGACGTAGATTTGGTCGATAAAGCCAATTTTGGTTTGGGGTGGGTTTTGGTAAAAGCGGGCGATGTAACGGCAGGTATTCGCTGTTTTCAATCGGTGTATGAACGCACCAACAACGATATGATAAAAAATAATGCCTTAATTCAAATGGCAGATGCATATCAAGAGGGCGGTCGATTTAATGATGCCATTGGCATTTATGAGAAGATCAATAAAACAGGCTCAGCCAATGGTTTGGAAGATTATATTCAATACCGTCTAGGGGTTGCATTATTAAAAGCTGAAAAATTTGAATTGGCTCAATCGGGTTTTGACACCTTGGTCAATAAATATCCTAATAGCCGATACTTAGAAGACGTAAATTACTACCTCGGTGTGATTCAATTTAAAAGTAATAATTGGAACAAAGCTGCGCAGTACATGGATGCATTCCTCAAGGCCTTAACACATCCAAGTGAGTTTGCACCAGAAGCTAATTATATCTTAGCGTTAGCATATTTAAATTTAAAGCAAAGTGATGAAGCATTAAAAATATTTCAAAAAATTCTGCGCTTATATCCCGACGATGAGGATGTGGCTAAAAATTCTGATATTGGTATTGCCAAGTGTCAATTTGAATTAGGGCAGATTAAAGACGCTATTAAGCGATTTAAATTGATCATTTTTAAGTACCCCAAATCAGATGTAGAGCAGGAAGCTTTATTATGGTTAGCACAAGATGCTATGAAAAATTTTCAATACGCGCAAGCCATTGATTATTACCATACTTTGCTTGATCGCAATCTTGATCCATCTCATCAGGACCAGATTAATTATGAGTTGGGTCAAGCCTATGAAGTTCAAGGCGCATTAGATGAGGCATTAGCGCAATATAAATCAGTAAGTGATAAGGATGAAGTTTTAGCATCGAAAGTAAAACTAGCCATTGCAGGCATATTATCTAAAGAGTTTGATCCACAAAAAGCTATTACAGCGTATGCGAACATTGCTAGCACCAGCCCTGATTATGCGCGTGATGCTTATTTAAAGATGGCGCAATTATATCGCAATGCACAAAATTATGAGCAAGAGATAACGGTTTATGAAAAAGCGTTGAAATGCGATCAGGGTAAATCTGTAGTAACCAATGTAGAGCTTTTATTTAGTTTAGGGGATGCCTATGAATCATTAGACCGCATCGAAGAAGCCGTAGATTATTATTTAAAAATTCCAACCCAATATCATGATCAGACCACATGGGTGGTTAAGGCTTATTTACGGGTTGCAAAAATTTTTGAAGATCGCAAGGATTGGGAAGGGGCTCGTGTAACATATCAGAAAATTGTGCAGTTAAAAGTTGATGAATCAAAATTTGCTTTAGAACGATTAGATTTGTTAAAAAAGAAATGAGGTAAAAATGAATGTAGTCATGATGAACGCGGGCCAGATTTTGTTTAAAGGTGGCCCCATGATGTGGCCGATCCTGTTCTTATCTATCCTTGCAACAGCGATCGCAATTAATCGCATTATGTTTTTAAGTCGTGAGGAAAAAACTTTCACGCAGCAGCACAAGCTACTGTTGGAATCTTTACGAAAAGGAAATTTAAAAGATACGCTTAAGATGTGTGAGGCCAATGAAGGCGTCGTCGCAAGCCTGATAAAATCAGGGATAATACGCTCTGGATCTTCGACAGAGTTGATTCGTTTAGCGATGGATGAAGTTTGGGATCATCAGAAAATGCGTTTTAATAGTTTCATGTCGATCTTAGGCATGATTGTTAATGTGGCGCCACTTCTAGGTTTGCTTGGGACGGTGAATGCCATGACGGTGGTTTTTCATGCGTCGGTGATCCGATCCAATGTTTTAAATCCTGTGACGGCAGGGGAATTGGCAACGGGTATTTGGCAAGCATTGTTGACAACCACCGCAGGTCTTGTGGTTGGAATATTCGGTTATGTCATGTATACATTTTGTGTGGCGCGCATCAACGTTTATACAACATGGGTTAATCACTTGATGGTTGAGACAGTCTATGTATTGGCTTCACTTAAAGAATTAAAAGCATCTGCAGGTCAGGGAGAGTATGAAGGTTAATACATTACAAGCTCCTACAACAGTATTTTCGCCCATTCTGATCATTGCCTTTATAAATTTTGTGATCTTGATGTTGGCTTTTGTTGTGTTCTATTCATTCTTTGCGACGCCAGCTGGTATTGAAATCCAAATGCCGACAGTAGCTGCACGTACAGCTTCAATAGGAGGTACGTTAACAATACGCATTAATGCTGAGAACGTATTATTCTTAAATGACAAGGTTGTGACGCTAAGCGATCTAAGAAAAAGTTTATTGAAACTAAGTACACCGAATCAAACATTGTATGTTCAAGTAGACAGTCGAGCATCCATGGCGCGTGTTGCTGATGTCTGGGAGATGTGCAAAGGTTTAGGTGTGGCACAAGTAAAAGTGAGTACTTTCTAATGTTAAGCATTGGTAAAACAACCCTCATTGCTCTAGCACTGCACATCATCGTATTTTCATTCATTTGGATTGGTTTTCCTATCATTCGTGTTAAAGACAATGTGGTGTTTTATTACAGCCAAATGTCATTGCAGGATCCAACAGATGATATTATTTTTAATGATCATATGCCAATCAAGGCTGGCGGGTCGTCGGATAGTCAGGTTTGGAAGCAATTAAGAATGTTAGATAAGCCTAAGAGGTAGTCATGTTTATTTGGGATTTTACAGCACTGTTTGCCGTTTGGGGATTTTTATTTCTAACCATTGTTTTGTTGATGTGGGTGTTCTATACTTTAAGGAGAGCCAAACCACTGGCTGTGTTTAAAGATGTAGAAAATTTTAGGCACTGTGTTTATTGCGGTTATGTTTACTTAGATTACTTCAAAGCGGATGTGTGTCGATGTCCAAGATGTTTCAGTTATCATGATTAAAGGTGACCATGAGATTAAAAAGATTGCATAATGATTCAGGGATGGTTTTAGTAACGGTTGTTATGATCGTTTTTGTCATGTCATTATTGCTCACGGCCATTTTAAGTCAAAACTTGAGTCAAGCATCTGTAACGCAAGCACAAATCGATGAAATTAAAGCGAAACAATTGGCCATTGGGGCATTTTGGAAAGCCCAAGCAGATATGACCAATGTTGCTGGTAACCCGACAGCTGTGGCAGCAGAGAATCTAGATGGTAAAACCTTTACTGTGGCAGTTGATCCTCGTCCAGCAAGTTCTGCGGCAGCTTATACAGTCACCGTTTCATATTAATATATATAAGATAGTTCAAATGAAGATTGACATTTGCCCTCAGTGGAGGTGTAATATTTCCAATGGCAAGTGGCAAGCGTATAGGATTCTATTTATCAGAGTCCAAATTCTATTTTGTTGAATCTTCCGATAATAACCTATTGCGGGTTATTGCTTCTTTGCCATTTCTTTCCGCAGAACAAAATTCTTCAGAAGATGTTCGTTTGATTGCTTCAATTCAAAAAACAATGCGCGAGCAAAACATCAATCAAAATGATGTGCGTTTTGCCATTCCTCAATCAGAAGTCATCATCCGTTCATTCTTAATCCCTGTGATGAAGCCAAGTGAGCTTAACGCGGTGGTCGATTATGAATTAAGAAAGCATATCCCATTTGATTTAAAGGAGTTTACGTATACATTTAATACCATAAACGTCGTCGATAATAAGGTAAAGAAGTTAAGGGTTTTGGTGTCTGCTGCCAGACAATTGTTATTGGAGCGGCATGAGCAGATTTTAAATCAGGCAAAATTAAATGTCATTGTGAGCGAACCAGCCCCATTTGGTTTGGTCAGGGTATTGTTTGCTAAGAAAGTTATTAGTCCTTCAGCGCGTTTTGCGCTTGTTCATATAGGGCAAACGGTGGGTCGTATTTTATTTGTGCATGAAGGCATGGTTTTGTTTATCCGTGAATTTCAACTCAATCAAGGTGACATTCAGACCGATGCCCAACAAGAAGAAAATTTATTCAAGGCCCGTTTTGTCAACGAAATCCAAAACTCATTAGACTTCTTTACCCGTGCCCATGAGCAAATGGCTGTGCAACAAATCATTATTTTAAGACAAGGTGATGAGAGGCCCTATGAGCAATGGTTGCAAGATGAAGTTACAATTCCTAAGAAAGTCGTTGATGTCACCGCATTGATTGGAACTCAGAATCCCGAAGACACGTCAGGTATTTTATACGCTTTTGGGGCATCATTAGCAGATCCAAGATCGCCAACTATTTTTAATTTATCGCGTAAAGCTATTAAGAAAGCACCTGCGGTTAGTTTGTTGCCGGATGTTGATTTTAAAGAATATATGACCGCGATCAAGACAGCGGTTGTTGCGGTTGTTCTGTTGGCTTTGTTGTATTTCTTGTTTGCTTATAAAACATCTGAGTTACAAAAGACAAAAGATAGTTTAAGTTTACAACAAGGTAATATGGCTGATCTTGCCACGGAAGATATTCAAAAGAAAGTCGATAAAAATAAAACGCGGTTAAAACAATATCGATCTATCGTAATAAAAAATAAGGTCACTGATATCTTTGTAGATATAGGCAAGAGTATTCCTAAGGGTTTGTGGTTGACAAATTTGAATATTCGAAGCTTGGTGACCTCTGTCAAAGAGGGTGATGTATTAATTGCAAAAAGTGGATGGGAAGTTGCGTTTAATGCGATTGTTTATAACAAAGATCCGAATCAAGAAATACGCATTGTGAATACATTCATGAGCAAGTTAAAGAAAGATAAACGCTTGGCGGAATTCTTTAAGAATGTCAGTTTGGTGAGCATGTTTCAACAAGAAATTAATGGTCATAAGGTTGTCTTAATCAATGTGAAGTGTAATTAACCATGTTTGATCTTGAAAAACTAAAGAATTTTGATTATCAAAATATTGACTATAAAAAGTTATTAGAAACGCTTTTGACCAAAAAAGATTTATTTGCATCGGTCATTATCGGTGGCGTTGCGCTTGTTTTACTCATAGGTTTGGCCAAGAATTTTTTTAGTCAAACAGCATCCATTAATTCAGAAATTTCTTTGTTAAAAACAAAAATCGACGTGATTGCTGATTATGAGTCGAGCCATAAGCAGATCACAAAATTCCTAAAATCTGTTCCGTCGCCGTTAGACGAGGATTTGTTTTCTACAACTATTGCCGATATGGCTGCGACGAATAATGTGACGATTGTGTCATTTGTGCCGGGTGTAAAAAAAGAAGAAGAGCTTTCTAATACAATTTCAGCTGCGTTTGAGATTGAGGTTTTGAATTATCAGTCGTTGTTAATGTTTTTAAGTGCCCTTGAGAAAGCGCCACTGGCATTGAGGGTTGATAATTGTGTTGTAACAAATGCATCAACTCGAAACAGCATGATGGATGATATTAAAAAGAATCAAGACAAAGACCAGCAAACAATTTCAGTTCATTTAGATTTAAGTTCTGTTGAGTTGAAAAAATGATAAAGATATTCTTATATAGCATTTTGTTCTCTACGCTTCTTTTGAGTGGTCGTGTTCAGGCAGAAGAGGATCGTGCCGTTGATACGCCCTTGGAAGATGATGTGGTTGATTTTCTAAAACTCGAAAATCCATTCTTGTCGCAATTACCTAAACAACAAATAATTAAAACACCTGTTGAACAACCGAAACAAACAGATAATAATGTAAATAAGTTATTTAATGGAATACCACCCATTGAGCAAACCCCTGTGCTTTTACCAAACTTTGATATTCAAGGTGTGGTATATGGGGTTAAAGATCCACAGGTCATTATCAATGACCAATCGTATGGGCTAAATGAATATGTGTTGGGCGCTCAAATTAAATCAATTAGTAAAAAAGGCATAACATTCTTATTTGGTGGGAGGGACTTTAGTGTTGCATTGGACAATTAAGATAACGGTGCTGTTTTTATTAATTTTTCTTATCCCTAATCAGTTTATTCTGGCAAGTTACGACTTGGCGGATAGCCATTTTATCAATCCTAAATTTTCTAAAAAGATTTCACTCGATTTTAAGAATGCCCCCTTGACGGAAGTGCTGAAAGTGTTTTCAAAACAAGCAGGCATGAACTTTGTTGCAAAAGTTGATATAAGCGCGATGCGTGTCACGATGTACCTAGACAATGTGCCTGTTGAAGAAGCGTTGGAGTATGTTTTGAGTTCTAATGATTTACAGTCAGAAGTGTTGACCGATGATAATACTTTTGCTGTTTCAAAGAAAAAAGATACAAGTGCCCGAATGGTAACAAAAGTATTTAATCTAAAGCATGCTTCAGTGACCACATCTGCACTAAAAAATACGTTTTCATCATCTTCGTCATCGTCTTCTTCGTCTTCCTCATCATCTTCATCTGGTTCATCAGATGCTTTTAGTGTTGCATCGTTGGGGGGGATAGTTGATGCGGTTAAGATGGTGCTTACAAAAAATGGCAGTTTAGTTGAAGATTCTAGAACTAATAGTTTGGTGATTACGGATTTAGAGAGTCAAATGCCTCTTATAGAAGAGACAATTAATAAGTTGGATGTTGTTGTTGCCCAAATTCTCATAGACGTAGATATGTTAGATATTTCAAAAGCAACATCAGACTTAATGGGCGCGAAGTGGGGAGATACAATATTTAATTTTCAAGGTGCGGCTAAGAACTCCGTCTTGCCTTTTAATGAATCAGCAATTTTAAAAAATGGTAAAGCAGATTTAACCTCGACATCTATTGGAACATTAAGCGATAATTCAGGGGATAGTCCATATTCTGCAGGTAAGGTTGATTTTACAGGTATGAATGTGATTATGAATTTCTTAAGAACACGTACGGACACCAAGAACCTCGCTCGTCCAAGAATTCTAACATTGAATAATCAAATGGCTCAAATTCAAGTTTCTGCAAATGAAGCTGTTGGTACTAAAACCAATAATTTCTCAAGTACAAGTACAACGTCGAGCGTTGAAGCAGAACGTACGCAAACTGGTGTTTTTCTAACGGTGACGCCACAAGCAGATCTAGAAACACGAGAGATATTAATGGCAGTATATCCAAAAGTCATTCAGTCTCGAACTGGTGCGACGTTTGGTTCAACAACATATAAAGATGCTGAAGAGCGTGGTACAAAATCATTCTTGCGCGTCAAAGATGGAGAAACAATCATTTTAGGTGGCTTGCTACGTAACGATGATTCAAACACCATTACCAAAGTTCCTTTCTTAGGTGATATTCCTTTTCTAGGAAATGCTTTTAAACATAAAAATCTTCAAGGAACAAAACGAGAACTAATTATTTTCTTAACCCCACATATCTTAGATGATTATCGCAGTTATCAAGATCAAATCAAGATGCATACGCCTCAGTTCCGTTGGGATGAAGTCAACAAAGCCATCGCTGAGATAGAAAAAGAAAACTAATATTTTATGGCCCGCGCCCGCTTAGGTGAAATATTAATCAAGCAAGGCTTGGTTACCGAGAAGCAGCTGCAAGAAGCGATCAATGCCCAGAAAATTCAAAAAGCGCGCATTGGTGATGTTTTGCTTAAGTTAGGCATGATCAAAGAAGAGGATTTGGCAGCGGCGCTCGGTGCTCAGTTGTTAATCCCGTATGTCACCTATATGTCAGGTCTACTTAAGCCCAAGCAGGGCCAAGGCCTTGAAACTATCATTCCCCACGAGTTTGCTCAAAAAAACATTATCTTACCACTATCACGCAATGGTAATTCTTTAACATGTGCCGTATATGATCCATTGGATTACTTGCTCCTTGATAACTTAAAGATTTTAACCAATTGTGAATTAAATCTAGTTATTGCCACTCGCAGCGATTTAGTGAAAGCCATCAAAGAGTTTTATTTGTTTGATGGTGGTTCTGAGAATAAAGGTGGGTTGTTAGATAAGGCTGTTGAGAGTTCATATGATTTTGATGCAGGAAATCCAGCGCCGATAACATCAACATCGTCGGGAGATACTGAGCTTAGCATTGACAGCCTTGTTGCTAAAGCCGAAGAAGCGCCTGTTATTAAGCTAGTTGATTTGATCATTCGACAAGCCATCGATGAGAAAGCCAGTGATATTCACATTGAGCCCTTCAAGGATAAAATTGAAATTCGATATCGTATCGACGGTGTTTTATATCAAATCCCACCACCGGCAAATCATTTGCATTTACCCATAGTGTCGCGTATCAAAATTCTATCTAAAATGGATATTGCAGAGAAGCGTTTGCCTCAAGATGGTGCTATTTCAGCAAGACTGGAAGATCGTACGGTAGATTTGCGTGTGTCTACATTGCCCACGGTGTGGGGTGAAAAAGTTGTTTTGCGTATTTTGGATAAAGGTGCAACAAAACTAGAACTTAGCCAATTAGGTTTTGATCAAAAACAATTGGGTTTAATTCGCAAAGCCTTGGAGTCTTCTTATGGTTTAGTTTTTGTCACGGGACCAACAGGTAGCGGTAAATCAACCACCTTGTATTCAACGCTCAATGAAGTGCTTGACCCAACGAAGAATATCATGACAGCTGAAGATCCTGTTGAATTTAAAATCGAAGGAATTAATCAAGTTGGGGTACGCAATGAAATTGGCTTAACCTTTGCAACCGCTCTTAAAGCATTTTTACGTCAAGATCCCGACATCATCATGGTCGGGGAAGTCCGTGATATTGAGACCGCGCAAATTTGTGTGCGTGCCGCTTTAACAGGTCACTTGGTTCTAAGTACATTACACACCAATGATGCGCCTTCGGCTGTAACCCGTTTGGTTGACATTGGTGTTCCTTATTATTTATTAACTCCTTCTTTGTTGCTCGTTATTGCGCAACGCTTGGCACGGAAATTATGTTCTAAATGCAAAGAACCCTACGAAGCTGCCGGCCAAATGGTTGGTGAATACAAGATCAAGGCGGATTTGATTTACAAAGCCAAGGGTTGTGAAGAATGTAATCATAGTGGTTATAAGGGGCGTGTTGTTATTTCAGAAGTTATGTCATTAAATGATGAGATTAGGCGTTTAATGGCTCAAAGCGGCGCATATAGTGACATTCGAGATGCGGCTAGAAAGAACGGCATGGACACTTTATTTGAATCTGGGATGAAAAAAGTTGAAGAAGGTGTAACAAGTCTGGATGAAGTCTTAGGCATTGTTGCAGATTAGGGGTAAGGCTTTATGCCAATGTTTTCATATGTAGCTAAAGATTCTAGTGGTAAGACCAAGAAAGACATGGTGGAATCTTTAAATGAGCAAACCCTCATTGACCGATTGCAAAATGATGGGTATTTTATCATTTCAATTGCACCCGCGATTCAAAAAGAAGCACCAAAATCTGACCAACCAAAAGTTCAAGTAAGAAAATTCTCGCACAATAACGTTACACTAGAAGATCAGCTTGTTTTTGCCAGACAATTGGCAACCATGTTGGATTCAGGTGTTACGTTGATGCGTTCATTAACGGTTATTGTGGATCAGGTGGAAAGTAAGAAGCTTTACGAGATCATCACGGATTTACGGAATAACGTTGAGCAAGGTAAAACGTTAAGTAGTTCTGTCGCTAAATATCCAAAAGTATTCTCTCAATTTTGGGTTAGTTTGATTGAAGTTGGGGAAGCGTCCGGTACCATGCCGATGGTTTTAGAGAAATTAACACAATATACTGAACAGCAAGCCGCATTTAGATCAACCATTGTTTCTGCGCTTGTCTATCCTGGGGTTCTTTTTGTGATTTGTATGGGGGCGATCGTCTTTTTCGCATTATTTGTGGCGCCACGATTTGAAACAATTTTTACAACCATGCACGTTGAGCTTCCAGGATTAACGGTAGTTTTATTATTTGTTTTTAAGTTTGTAAAATCAAATTTTCTCTTAATTATCGGAGCTTTTGTAGGGGCCTACTATTTTATAAAACAGTATTTAAGTACTCATTTGGGTAAGTTAACGTTTGAGCGGATCATGTTTAATATGCCTGCTGTCGGTAAGATTTATAAGTTAATCATCGTTGAACGTTTTGCTGCACAAATGGCGATTCTCGTTGATAGTGGGGTACCTATCCTGTATGCCTTAGAGATCACGGAAAAATTAGTTGAGAATATCACCTGTTCTGTAATCGTGGCTCAAATTCGTGAGGCTGTGCGTGAAGGTAAGCTGTTGGCTGACCCAATGCAAGAAAGTGGGTTTTTCCCATCTATGGCGGTGCAAATGATCAAAGTAGGGGAAGAAACAGGTCAGCTTGGAAAAATGCTCAAACATGTGGCTGAATTCTATGAGCGTACAGTCCAAGAGTTTATGAAACGCATTGGTACAATCATTGAGCCAGTCATGCTTGTTTTTATGGGTGGAATCATTGGGACCATTGTTTTGGCTATGTTCTTGCCAATGTTTAGTTTAACAGGCTAGGGCCAAAGCCCAGCGTAGCCAAAAGTAAAACATTACTGGCGAAGCTGGGTTGCAGAGGGGCAAAAAATATGTTATATTCGTTGCATAGTAGAAGTAATGATGATATAAAAACATTGTATAAAGGTAAACTATCCGCAAGGGTGGGGCACAAAGCTATAGGGCCTGTTGATATAGGACAGGCAGCCAGTTACCAATGGAAAGCTGTAATGTGCATCCATGCTGCGGAAAATAAATAACGCGGGATGGATTTTTTTATTTTAAAACACATTTATTCATAACATAACAAAAAAAGGAGAGTTACATGAAATTAAGTAATAAACGCAATCAAGGGTTTACACTCATAGAAATCATCATCGTTATTGTCATCTTAGGTATCTTAGCAGCTATTGCCTTGCCAAAATTGACAGAAAACATTGACCGTGGTCGCGCAGCAGAAGCCTTCTCAATCGGTTCCTCTGTAGCTAAAGCATTTGATCGTTGTTTATCTGTTGAAACAGGTGGTGCAACGCCAAGTTCAACAAATGTGGGTAATTGTAATTCATTTGCTAAAATTAATATGGCAACACCTCCAGCCACTAATTTCACGTATTCTTTAGCTAGCTCTGGTACAACCTTGACATTCGGTGCTGTTGGCGCTTTCACTGGTGCTGCAGCAGCGGATTCAATCACATTTACATTCGTGGGTGATACAGGTGTTACAACAAGAACCTGCGGTACAGCAGGTAAGTTTGACAAAATGTGTAAATAGTTGAGTACTGTTTCTTTCTTAGTGTGGTACACGGGGCGAGTTTAACTCGCCTCGTGTTGTTTAGAGTGCAATAATCGAGGAGTATGTATGTCTAAAAAGGGTTTTACGATCATTGAAGTCATTATCGTTGTTGTCATGTTGGGCATCTTGGCCGCTGTTGCTATACCAAAAATCCTTGCCCCTAATGAAATAGTGATTTCATCTGAAGGGCAACATACGCTAACTGTTTTGTTAAGTGCTCAAAAAAGATATAAGTTAGAGAATAGTGCGTACACCACAACATTAGACAACCTTGATGTTTCCATAACACCAAAGTATTTTGACACGGTCACGGCATTAGATGGTTCGAGTGCAAAGACAGAAGTGGCGTCGCTTGCACGGATAAGTAATTTGGTATACACGCTGTCTATTGGTGCGGAAGGTGCCAATGCAGGGATTATCTATTGTTCTGGTGCGGGTTGTACCTCTATTAAATGTACTAAAGGTGCGGGGAGCAATCAATGCAATCTATAAAAGCTTTTACAATGATTGAGCTGATCATGGTGGTTGTCATTATAGGTATGATGGCGCTGTTTGCTGTGCCAAATTATAATAAGTCTGTTGGTAAAACATACGAGAAAGCGGGATCCAATAATCTATTAATCATGTATTCGGCGCAGAAGATTAAAAAGATTGGCGGGGAAAATTATCAGGCATGTAACAGTACAAGTACCTGTAATACGAATTTAAATTTGAGTCTTATCGCAAACGGTGTTGATTATTCCTGCACCACAACGGGTGGAGGAACGCCAACGGGCTTTTATTGTTATGGGAATCGCTCGGATAATTCATTTAAGTTAAAAATAACAGAAACAGGTGGCACACCATGTTGTTGTACGGCAAATACGTGTCCATCAATCACCACAACTTGTGCAAGTTGTCCGTAGAAAAAATATGAACTTAAAGATGAACAATGCTGGTTTTTCTTTAGTTGAAGTCATCGTTGCTTCTGTTATTTTTTCTATTGCTGTTGTTGGTATTTATGCTTCTTTGTCCTCCGTTAAAGAGCAGTCACAAAATATTAGTGAAGTTGCTTTAGGTGCAGCGCTTTGTGCTCAACAATTTCTTGAGAGTAAGCGTGCGGCGGTTGATATGCGAGATTGGGGTTCAGGAGGCCAATTGGCCGTTACAGGAAGTGCTCAGAATGCCGCTGATTGCACTCAAACAACCGGTGCTACAGCAACCACATATCATTTAACATATCTTATTACGGATGCAGGTAATGCAAGGAAAGCTACGGTTACAGTGACATGGTAAAAAGTCCAAAAATCCATAATGCCAAGGGTATAACGTTAAGTGAGTTGTTGATTTCCGCTGTAATTGTGGGGATTGTGATGTTGGGCGTTGTATCTGCTGATTTTGCCATTCAGAAATTTTATCGCGACTCTTCATCTGGAGCGGTCTCAGGATTTAATGCGATTGCAATGCTTAATAATATTTCGAACACTGCCTATAGAGCGACAGGGAGTTTTACAAATTCTTCAGGTATATCAGATCCAGGGATTCTGGTTGATACCAGCATTGCAACAGCCAATGGCGCGAGTGGTGTTGGCGCTAAGACATTTTGTATTCGAACGACGGACAATCCTCCATGGCAATGCTATTATAGGGATGATGATGGGTATTTATATTACTGTTCAAAGAATTCAGCGACTATATGCACATTATCAGATACCAAGGTAAGACTTGAACGATTAACGAGTATGTCCGCATCATTTGTAAGTAATACTAATGTTGGAAGTCAAAGTTGTATCTTTACTATTTCTCTCACTGTTCCTGACACAGATTCCACTACTAAAACATATACCGCTAAAATATCACCTCCAAACCATCGGCTATGACAAGTTTTTTTCTGGCATTGTTGATGTTCTTATCTTTTGTTCTAAATATTTACATGCTTAAAGATGGCCACAATTGGGGGGATGATTTTGCCCAGTACATCATCAATGGTTTTAATTTCATTCAATTAAAGCCATACATGAGTGGTGTCATGTTGGATCAATCATTAATTTCGTTCCCAGGTTTTAGCCTAATGTTAGCGCCATTCTTAAAAATATGGGGATTAAATTTTTTGATCCTTAAATGTTTGATGGTGGTGTTTTGGTATGTTGCTGTTTTGGCGATCTATAAAATTTTAAGAGATATGACAAACAAAGATTATGCGTTTTTGATCGCTGCATTATTATCGTTGTCTTCATTCTTTTTTATCTTTAAGCAGAATATATTGTCGGATGTGCCGTTTTTTTGTCTTGTCTGCATTGCGCTTTATCTATTTGAGAAGCATAAATGTTGGAATCTGTTTTTAGTTATTGTATCTTTAGCATTTTGGACGAGACCAGTTGGGTGTTTGCTCTTTTTTGCAGGAGCTATTGCCTTGATACAAAGAAAATCTTGGGGGCGGGCGTTTGCAGTACTTGCACTTTTTTTAATTAATTGCGTTGCAATATTGATGGTGATGGGGGTTTCGAAGGATTATGCCAGTTTAATCCATTTTAATCCTGCGTCGATATTTTATGATGTTAAACATGGGGCAGAAGTATTGTTTTGCGCTTTGTTCATGTTGATTTTACCTGCACAAACAGATTTGTCCTTGATGATTGTGATCGGTTTTATCAAAATCATTAAAATCTTATCGGTCTTTATTTTGGCAGGCATTGTTCTCAACGTATTATTAAATATATTGGCTAGGCGTTTAACATTTTTAGAATGTTTTGCTTGTTTGTATTTAGTTGTATTCATATATTTTGCATCGCATAGCCAAACGCCACCAGATGCATTCGCTCGGTTTATGTTGCCTTTACTACCTATTGTGTTCATTCAAATGTATTCTGTGTATAAGTTGAGCATATGGGGACGTCTAAGATTTAACCTGTGTTTCATTTTGATTTGGATTTGTTTGATTGTGAATGTTTACAATATCTATTTTAATAGAAACTTTAATGATTCTGTTCTAACAAGAGGCAATGTTGAAATGATAGAGTGGGTGAAGAATAATGTTAGTATTGATGAGCATTTTATGTTCCGTCGACCAAGGTTTTTAGCTTTAATGACAGGAAGGGTTGGCGCTGCGCCTCTAGCTTCTTCTCAACAACGAGGCAATTTCGATGAAAGAATTGCGACATTAGGTATCAAATATATTATTCTATTTAAGGAAACAAGTGTGTATCTATTGAATCAATTGAAGGATGATGCTCATTTTGAAGTTGTTTGGGAAAATTCAACGTTTAAGGTATTTAAGGTTATTTAATGCGCGTCAAATGCATCTTATTTATTTTGCTTTTAGTCACCATCACATATACAAATTCACTTTTCAATGATTTTGTTGGTGATGACAGCGTCCTTTTTGTCTCAAATACTTTTTATAAGTCTTGGGACAATCTGCATCGATTATTTGAGAGGGGTTATGCATTTGATAGTAGTAAGGTGGATATCAAGTCACAGACAGATTTTGGGAGTGGGAGCGTTGCTTATAGACCGGTCGATAATCTAACATACTTTATTGATTATTGGTTATGGGGGATGAAGCCTTTCGGGTTTCATCTTACGAACCTATTGTTGCATTTGTGCAACGTTGTACTTGTTTTTTTATTGCTACTACGGCTAGGGGTTTCAACATATGTTGGTTGTTTTGTCGCGCTTTTATTTGGATTACATCCCGTTTTATCTGAAGCTGTTTGTGCCATTGGATATCGCGCTGATTTATTAGCCGCATTCTTTGTGCTTTTGTCGTTTTATACGTGGATTATCTATACTCAACATCAACGAATGTTGATGTATTCTTTGTCTCTTTTATTCTTTTTCCTTGCAGTCTTTTCCAAAGAATCAGCCATTGTTTTGCCAGTTTTTATTCTTGCTTATGAAGGCATTGCGGGCCGTAGATCATGGGTTAGGCAAAGTTTTTTTTGGTTGATTATGATGTTTTATTTGTATGTTTATTTATTTGTTTTTCCGTCTCCGGAACTTCATGTAAAACGATTATTAGGGCAAGATATTCTTGAACATGTCCATGTGATGTTAAAGATTTTTGTAACGTATATTCAAATGCTTTTATGTCCGTGGCAAACACATCCCATACCATCGTTATATATCCCTACATTACATAAGAATTTGGCAGAAACTTTACAGATTATATTTCTGATGATCGGGCTAATGAGTATTGTTTTGTTTTTTAAGAAGCGTAATAAGATTATTTTTCTAATGTTTCTATGGTTTTTGGTTTTTTATATTCCTATTTCTAATCTTGTTTCTATCCCAAGTCCGATAGCTTTAAGATTTATGTATTTACCGTCTATTGGTTTTATTTGTGCTGTAGCAATATTGTTGCATCAGAGCATTGGCATGATCTCAAAGAGATTCCTAAATTTTTTTATTATGTTTATTTTAATCATATGTATGTTTTCTACGATATTGTTGAACACCATTTGGAAATCTTTGCCTGATGTTATGTTAACGTGGTCAAAATATTACACTGATTCCTGGAAGGCTGATTTAATGATGGGTCGTTTATATCATAAGAATAAAGACTACAAGAAAGCGCTTGAGTATTATTTTCAGTCTATCCTTAAGGAGGCAAGAGTGCAAGATGTGAGGATTGATTATTATACAGCTTTAAGCCTTCTTGAATTAGGGCAAAAAGATAGGGCCCAACGTCATTTGGAATTTGTAATACATGCTTGGCCAACTTTCTCAAGAGCTTCTTATGTTTTGGGGGGATTACACAGAGAAAGAAAAGATTTTGAGAAAGCTATAAAATACTATGTTATCGCCGCTTCGTATGACCCCAAAAGTGTTGGGTATTATGTGCCTTTGATAGATATGTACACTCAGCTGGGAGAGAAGGAAAATATTACGGAACTATTGAATATTGCGAAAGATTTTCTCACACCTGAAGAATTCCATTCATTAGAAAACAGAAGTTTGTTAT
Organism: uncultured Planctomycetales bacterium; assembly: GCA_964572155.1. GTDB lineage: Bacteria > Omnitrophota > Gorgyraeia > Zapsychrales > Fredricksoniimonadaceae > JACQQW01. Next base: position 1,197,741 of record CAZNDZ010000001.1, read on the forward strand.
AAGCATTGAATCTTAGAAGTTAAATCAGTTCTTGGTCAGATTATATGTCATATAATAACGACATGATGCAGAAAAAAGATCCTTTTATAACTGTCTTATGGGGTATTTATTTTGTCTATGCGTTTTTATTGTTTTATCACCCCGTTGAAACAGAAGATGTTTGGTGGCATTTAGCTACGGGTAAATGGATTCTTACGTGTGGACAGATTCCTGCTTTTGATCCATTTCCTTATGGGTCAGAAAAAACGCCATGGATATGTCTACATTGGTTAGGAAGTTCTTTCTTATACTTTATTTATAGTATTGGTGATTTATTTGCTTTAAAAGTATTTCGGTCTGTTTTTCTAGTCTTGGTTTTAATTATTCTTTATTGGAAAACTAAATCTAGGATGCCCATAGGATTGCTTTTTATATTAATGATATTTATAGCCTTTGCTTTAGATAGTCGTGGATTATTAAGACCAGATATTTTTAACCATTTATTTATTACAATATATTTGATCATTTTCTTTGAGTATTTTCATGATTTGAGATCTAAGCGTTTAGTGCTTATTCCTTTCCTTGGGTTGCTTTGGTTTAACATACATATGGGAGCTTATATTTATGGCCTTGGTATCATTTGTGCGTTTCTTTTTGTGGCCATTATAGAAAGGTCAATTCAGAAAGTTAGAGCATTGATTTGGGTTCTTTTGTTTTCTCTTTTAGCCTTCTTAATTAATCCATATGGCTTAGATGGTCTGCTATATCCAGTTAAAGTTTTCTTAATCCCAGAATTCTTTGATTTTTACGCTAAAACTAGCACAACAGGTGAATCTAGGTCTTCCATTGAGTTATTATTTAGTCTGGAGACCGCATATTATATCCCACTGGCCATCACAAGTATTTGGGCTATCTGGCACTCAAAAAATAAGCAGTTTGCTTTATCAATTTTGTTTTTATTGGGACTTTTTGCGTTTATTTCCATGAAGAGGAATTGTGTGTTCTTTGCACTGATGAGTTTCTGTGTAATCTTTTATGGTTTGAGGGATTTTGATGTGTTTGAGCGGCTCTCTAAAAACAAATATTATAAGATTATTACTAAGGGTATTCTTTGTGCTGTGTTAATTTTTTTATGTTTATCAATATTTAATATTTTTCGCTTAGCTGGAATTTATGAACAAAAGAAAATTTCTTATTTAACTATTGATGCTAATTTATACCTTGAGAAAGCTATGCTTCAGTTGAAAAGAGCAAATGTATATGGTGGTGTTTATACGAATGATATAATTGGTAATAAAGTAATCTGGTCAGGTTATCCACATCTAAAGCCATTTTATGATGGGAGGCAATTAGATAATCAGAGATTTAGAGATTATGTGTCATTGAACTTAAATACGAAGGAGTCTTGGGAAAGAATACAGCAGAAATATGGTTTTAACATAGCAATAATTACTTCTGCAGACATGGTATTTGATTATTTAAAAACAAGAGAAGATTGGCAGTTAATTGCTTTGTCGGGATACATTTTAATTTATGTGAAGAAGGGAGTTTTTAACTTGCCACAAGAATTTGATCAATATGAAGAAAAGTTAAATAAAGAAGTGTTTTCTAATAATGAGAGAGATAAGTTGAAGGCCTTGCTTTCTGGTCCGAGGGAAGCAAGATGGTATGAAAAGTTTGTCATGCAAGATTTTGTGATGATAGACACATATTCAGAAGCGATTGTCTTGTTTAAGCTTTCTTTAAAAGACGCGGGATTAAAGCGTTTATTGGCAACATTGGAATTTAATAAAGATTATTTGACTGTTCAAAGAGTTAAAGAAGCATTGAAGAGAATGTCCATATTAATATAAATGCTGCTGAGTTTTCTTGATTCAGATCAATGGATACCCGTGAAATTTAACGATATTTTAAAATCCTATATTTTCGTAACTAGCCTAATCTTAGTAGTTTTCTTTGTCTATTATCCTTGTTTGCAAGCTCAGTTTATTAATTTAGATGACCCCAATCATGTGATAAATAATCGCGGTGTTTATTTGCCTTTATTTGATTCTTTTGGTGTTATTTTTGGTCAGCTAGTTAATAAAGTTTATATTCCTTTAACAACCCTTTCTTTTAATTTAGAGCAACATTTCTTTGGGTTTAATCCATTTGTTTATCACTTTGATAACATTTTATTACATATTCTAAATGCTATTTTGGTGTTGTTATTAGCAAAGCGTTTTGGGTTATCAACTTTAAGTAGTTTTCTTGTTGCACTATTATTTGCAATTAATCCAATGAAAGTTGAATCTGTGGCGTGGGTATCTGAACGTAAGGATTTATTGTATGCGTTCTTTTATATTTTGTCGTTAAATCTATATTTATCATATTGTAAAAGTAGGTCATCATGGTTATTCATTGCTACATTATTGATGGGGATCTTAAGCATATTAGCTAAACCTATGGCAATAAGTTTACCGTTGATATTATTGTTATTTGATTGGTATTTTGGTCGTTTAAATGAAAAAAATGTTTTACTTGAGAAGCTTCCGTTCTTTTTATATTGCATAATCATTGGTTGGATTAGTTTTTATTTAAATAGTAGTCATTCAGTTCACAATATTTTTGAGTCGATTTTGATATGGATTTGGTGTTTTGATTTTTATTTATGGAAGTTTTTCTGGCCTTTTCAAGTTTATCCTTATTATCAACTGCCAGAACCTATTAGCATATTAAACTGGCCATATTTTCTATCATCATTTGGATTTCTATTGCTCTTATCTGCGTTGATTTATTGGCGAAATAACAAACATCTTATTTTTGGTTTTCTTTACTATTTATTCTCAATTTTTTTCTTAATTTCTTTTGAGAATTGGGGTTTTAGTGTGGTTTGTGATCGATACATGTATTTGCCTTGTTTGGGTTTTTGCTTGATGATAGGTGTGGCATTCTTTGAAAAAGTTCGGATTAAATCTTTATCCTTGATTTTCATTGTTTTTTATTTATTTCTTTTAGGAATCAAAAGTTTTTATCAGTGTAGTATCTGGGAAAATTCGTCGACTTATTGGAATGAAATGTTGAAACATTATCCTGCAAGGTCTTATGTTCTACGCGGGGACGCCTACTTTGGGTACGGTCAAGATAGTAAAGCGTTAATGGATTATTCCAGTGCAATTCGATTCAATCCTTTATATGCAGAAGCCTATTTTAAACGTGGATTTATTTATTTTAAGATAGGGGAGTATAAGAATGCTTTAAACGATTTTCAATATGCTGTTTCTTTGGGGTATAAAGACCCAGAGCTTTATATTGGTTTATCAAAAGTTAAAGAAATCTTGAAATGAGCATCTTTATGGTTGAATGCTTGTTATATAAAAATTCTTTTGTTACGATATGTTTTTAATATTTGGGTCGGTAGCTCAGTTTGGTAGAGCGCGTCGTTCGCAATGACGAGGCCAAGGGTTCGATCCCCTTCCGATCCACCAGCCTTCGTCAAAGGGCTTTCGCATTTGACTACGGCTGGCTGTGGGGGCAGCAACTTTTGATCTTCGATTAAAATAATATGCATAGATTCTATCTAGAAAACGCCAATTTTGATAAGAGCACGATCCTTATTGCTGATAAGGATGAGTTGCATCATATGAAGCATGTTCTTCGCTTGAAGGTGGGGGATGCTGTTGCTATTTTTAATGGGAAGGGTCAAGAAGCGCATGTTGTGATTGAGAAAATGGGGGATGTTGACATTGCGGCGAAGGTTGGGCAAGTCAAACAGTCGGATAATGCATCGGGTGTTAGAATTATTTTAGCGTGCGCTGTCCCTAAGAAGGCAAAGTTTGAGTTTATCATTGAGAAATGTACGGAACTTGGCGTCCATGAAATAATACCTTTACGAACAAAACGATCTGATGTAGTTTATGCGAAAGAGAAGTTGGGTCCCAAGCAAGAACGGTTCTTAAAAGTAGCGATCAATGCGGCAAAACAGTGTAAACGCACCGATATTCCCGTAATTGCCGCCATGACCGATTTAAAAGATGTTTTACTCAAACGAGATCGCAACACATTAGCCATTTTCCCTTGTTTGACCGATACGCAGCAACACATTCATGCGGTTTTAAAGTCACATCGTAACATAAAAAGTGTGTACATTTTTATCGGTCCGGAAGGTGACTTCACCCCCCAAGAAGTTCAAATGGCTGTGGAACAAGGTTGCATGCCTGTTTCACTAGGAAAAACAGTGCTCAAAGTCGACACAGCAGCCATAGCCACCGTGGCTTTTGTTCGGTTATTAGCTGAATAATACGAGCCTGTTAAGCGATTGACAATAGATTCCCCCAAAGGTATAATCATCCACTCATATAATGTAAATAATTGGAGGCAATATGGCGCAAGAAAAGGCAGTTATCGAGAAGTCAAACCCAGAAAAAGAAAATCGCACAAAGGCGTTGGATCTTGCTTTATCCCAAATTGAAAAGCAATTTGGTAAAGGGTCCATCATGCGTTTAGATAGTAAGACGGTTGTTGAGATTCCTGTTATATCCACAGGATCCTTAAGTTTGGATTTGGCCTTAGGTGTTGGTGGTGTTCCAAAGGGGCGTGTCATTGAAATTTATGGTCCTGAATCTTCCGGTAAAACCACACTAACGTTGTCTATCATCAAGCAATTACAAATCAGTGGCGGTGTTGCTGCGTTTATCGACGCTGAACATGCCTTTGATTCTAAATATGCCCAAACCTTGGGTGTGAAGCTAGATGATTTATTGGTGTCTCAGCCAGATACCGGTGAACAAGCTTTAGAAATCGCTGAAACCTTGGTGCGTTCTAATGCCGTTGATTTGATTGTCATTGACTCTGTGGCAGCGTTAACGCCGCGTGCTGAAATTGAAGGTGAAATGGGTGATTCACACATGGGTTTACAAGCCCGTTTGATGAGCCAAGCATTGCGTAAATTAACCGCCGCGATCAATAAGTCTAAGGCATGTGTGATTTTCATCAACCAAGTGCGCATGAAGATCGGTGTTATGTTCGGCAACCCTGAAACAACGACGGGTGGACGCGCGTTGAAATTTTATGCATCGGTGCGCATTGATCTTCGTAAAGTTGAGTCAATCAAGTCTGGTGAAGATATCATTGCCAATCGGGTGAAGGCAAAAGTCGTTAAAAATAAAGTTGCGCCACCATTTAAAGAAGCGGAATTTGAAATTTACTTCGATGAAGGCATTTCAAAGGCGGCAGATATCTTAGACGTGGGTGTTGCACAAGAGGTTGTCGCTAAATCAGGTTCTTGGTTATCATTTGAAAATGAAAAGATTGGCCAAGGCCGCGAAGTTGCCCGTAAGTTTTTGAAGGAAAATCCTAAAGTGTTGGCAAAGATTGAAAAAGCCATCCTTGATAAGATGAAGGTTAAAAAGGTCTAATTACAATGGCTTCTGACGTTAAGTCAGCGGCGCTGCGTTATTTAAAGATTAGGCCACGCAGTGTTTTTGAGTTACAACAAAAGCTTAAACTTAAAGGTTTTGATTTAAAAGAAATTGATGAGGTGCTAAAACACCTTCTCAATGTGAAATTACTAAACGACCGGGTTTTCGCTGACGCATGGATACGTTATCGATTAGCCCGGCCGTTTGGTTTTGGAAGGATTATTCGGGAGTTGCAGGAAAAGGGTGTCCCGTCGGAAATTATTGATCAAGCTGTTAGTAAAGCCCGTGATCAATATGCAGAAAGTGATGTGGTTTTAGAATTAGCGTTACGCAAAGCGGCGCGTTTAAGAGGCATAGATAAAGAAAAACGTAAGAAACGCATTGTTGACTTTTTAATACGACGAGGTTTTAAAGTCGACGAAGCATTAAAGGCTATTCGAAAATTAGGGAATCAAACATGTTAAGTACCAATGAAATTAGATCAAAATATTTAAACTTTTTTAAATCCAAAGGGCACACGATTGTCAAGAGTGATTCCGTTGTTCCTAAAGATGACCCAACGGTTTTATTTACAACAGCGGGGATGCAGCAATTTAAACCCCAATTTCTAGGCCGTGATTTGACATATACGCGTGCTAGCACCTCACAAAAATGTTTGCGTACCGATGATTTGGATGTGGTGGGGAAGACTAATTTTCACCACACTTTTTTTGAAATGTTGGGTAACTTCTCATTCGGTGATTACTTCAAGAAAGAAGCGATTGCTTGGGCATGGGAATTCTTTACCCAAGAAATGAAATTACCAGAAGAAAAACTATGGGTTTCTGTCTATCAAGATGACGATGAAGCATATAACATTTGGGTAAACGATATCCGAATACCTAAGAATAAGATTGTTAAGTTTGGTGATAAGAGCAATTTTTGGCCATCGAATGCACGTTTAAATGGGCCTAATGGTCCATGCGGACCATGTTCAGAAATCTTTTATGATTATGGTGTTAATCTTAATTGTCCAAATGGTGATAAATGTGATCCAGATTGTTCTTGTGGTCGTTTTGCGGAAGTCTGGAATTTAGTGTTCACACAATTTAACCGTAAAGATGGCGGTGTATTAGACCCATTGCCAGCAAAGAACATTGATACAGGCATGGGTTTGGAACGTTTAGCAGCCGTCGTACAGGGCAAGCGCAGTAATTATGAAAATGATGTATTCGTCCCCATCATCAATGAGATTAATAGTCGTATGCCAGGCATTAGTCAAAGAGATGCGCGTGTTATTGCGGACCACATGCGCGCGATCATTTTTGGTATTTGCGATGGGGTTATTCCATCTAATGAAGGCCGTGGTTATGTCATGCGTAAGCTTATTCTTATTTTAGCAGATATAGCCGCACGTATGCGTATGGACAAGCCTGTGATTTATACATTTGTTGATGTGGTCATTGCTCAAATGAAATACGCTTATCCTGAAATTGAAGGACGCGCAAAAGAAATCAGCCAAATCATTGAGCGTTTAGAAGAACAATATATAAAACTCAAGAATGAACGAATTCCTGAATTTAAGTCAAAGATTAATTCACAGAAAAGCGTTGAAGAATTATCAGAGATCTCATTCTTTTATAGAGATACGTATGGTTTGTCAGTTCCATCAATCATCGATGTGCTTGATGAGGCATCCATTCCAGCTGATAAAATTAATGCCATAGAACATGGCATTGAGAAATTAATGAATGAGCAGCGTGAACGTTCTCGTGCTGGTAGTAAAATGACGGGTGATGTATTTACGGATGCGGGCATTGATTTGAATGTGCCTAAGACTAAGTTTTTAGGCTATGAACAATTAGAAACCAAGGCAAAAATTCTAAAAGTCGTTCAAGATGGTATGAAGATTAAAGTGATTGTTGATCAGTCTCCATTTTATGCGCAGTCCGGCGGGCAAACAGGTGATGCGGGTGTTTTATTTAACGATGGTGCGTCGGTGATGATTTTAGATACACAAAAGATCAATGACATTTATATTCACGATGGTGTGATTGAACGCGGGCAAATCAAAGAGGGTGATGTGGTTGAATTGCGTGTTGATGCTAAACGTCGTCAGGCAATTATGCGTAATCACAGTGCAACCCATTTATTGCAATCAGCCCTGCGTCAAACGTTAGGCGTTCATGTAAAACAACAAGGTTCTTTAGTTGCGCCCGAGCGTTTACGTTTTGACTTTACACATCCCATGGGTGTGAAAAAAGAAGAGATGGCAAAGATCGAAGCCATCGTCAATGATTATGTCAATCGCGGCAATGCCGTGAGTGTTGAAGTGTTGCCCATTGAAGAAGCGAAGAAAAAAGGCGCACTCGCATTTTTTGCCGAAAAATATGGGGACACAGTGCGTGTTGTGACCATGGGCGACTACTCTACGGAATTTTGTGGTGGTACGCATGTCAAGAATACCAAGGACATTGAGTCGATTAAGATTGTGAGCGAAGGTTCGGTTGCTCAAGGCATTCGTCGTCTAGAAGCTGTGACTGGCAAAGCGGCGGTTGATGAAGTATTGAATCAACAAAAAGTTCAAGAGGAACAAAACAAACAGGCTCAAGAAGTTAAAGACAATGAACGTAAACAACAACAAGCACGCATTGATGCAATTAAAAAATTAGACCCCATTAAAGAAAATATTAAAGGTGTAGAGATTACATCTGTCATGGTTGATGATTTAGACATTGCGTCTCTTAGAAAAGTAAATGATATCATTAAACAAAAAGCGCCAAATGCTATTGTTGTAACAGCCTCAACAACAGCAATTTCCGGAGTGATGGTTGTTTCAGCTAGTGGTGATGTGATTACTCGAGGGTTTAATGCCAAAGACATTATAGCTAAGATCATGCCAAAGATTGATGGAAAAGGTGGTGGTAAGCCAGAATTAGCTCAAGTAGGTACAAATAATCCCACTAAATTAAAAGAAGTATTTGAAAATATTAAGGACTTTATTTAATGAAGCTTATCAAACAAACAGGTCAAAACATCGACAAGCTCTATAACCGTCATTTGAGCATGCGCCGTAAAGCTGTTGAGGAGAAAGTGCGCACGATCATTGATGATGTGCGTTTAAATGGCGACGATGCCTTGATCAAATATACCAAACGTTTTGATGGGGTGAAATTAACCACGCGCCAAATCAAGGTTGCTGAGAGTGAAATTTCTAGTGCCTTTGGCAGTATCACACCGGAGTTTGTTGGTCATTTAAAGACAATCATTAATAATGTGTCGAGCTATTATAAGAAGCAAGTGCATAAGCCCTGCAAGATAAAAAATAGCGACGGAGTGATGCTTAAAGAAGAAATTAAGCCGCTTGATTCAGTTGGTATTTATATCCCGGCTGGAACAGCGCCATTGGTGTCATCGGTTTATATGACAGCGGTGCCTGCCATTATTGCTGGTGTTAAGCGTGTGGTCATCGTGACGCCACCCAATAAGTCGGGACAAGTAAATCCCTATATTTTAGCGGTAGCCAATTTATTGAAGGTCAATGAGATTTATAAATTAGGCGGGGCACAAGCGATTGCCGCTTTAGCGTTGGGCACCAAGACGGTTGCTAAAGTCGATAAGATTGTTGGGCCCGGTAATATGTTTGTGACAGAAGCCAAGCGTCAATTATTTGGATATGTGGATATTGATATGTTGGCAGGTCCGACGGAATTGGTCGTCATTGCTAATCGTTATAGTAACCCTGAATTTGTCATTGCCGATTTAGAAGCACAAATGGAACACATCGGCGGCATGTCGATTCTATTATCAACATCCAAGCAGTTGATCAAGCAAGTCAAAGACAGGGTGGCGAATGGGTATTGCATTTTGTGCAAGAATACCGATGAAGCTGTGGATATTGCTAATCGCATCGCTCCCGAACATTTACAAATCATGACCAACAATGCTCACAGCGTTGCTAAGAATGTCCGTCATGCAGGGGCAATCTTTTTAGGGCCATATAGTCCAACAGCTTTGGGTGATTATGCGGCAGGTCCAAGCCATGTGTTGCCGACCATGGGCACGGCAAGGTTCTTTTCAGGTCTTTGTGTGTCGTCATTCCAAAAGTCTAATCACGTCATTGCTTATTCCAAAAAAGCATTAGAACGTATTCGGGAGCCTCTCGAGAAAGTGGCTCATTTAGAAGGTTTAGTTAAACACGCGGACTCCGTTAATGTGAGGTTCAAGTCATGAGAACAGCATCAATCAGTCGCAAGTCCAATGAAACACAAATTGAAGGCACATTGAATGTCGATGGCAGTGGCATTACAAAAATTAAGACCCCCATTGGTTTCTTAAGTCACATGCTAGAGTTATTTGCTTTTCATGGCCATTTTGATCTAGATTTAGCCGTTAGCGGTGATACGCATATTGATATTCATCACACCAATGAAGATATTGGCATAGCTTTAGGCAAAGCATTTAAGAAAGCTCTTGGTGAAGATAAGGCAGGGATCAAGCGTTTTGGTTCTGCTTTTGCGCCGATGGAAGCAACTGTTGGGCGATGTGTTATTGATATTTCTGGTCGTGGGTATTTCAAGTTAAATGGAAATGTTGCCGGTGCAACCGATGAAGACGGGTATAAGGCAGCTTATTTTGAACACTTCATGGAAAGTTTTGCGCATCAATTAGGCGCCACGCTTAGTTTATCGATTGAAAATCCAAGCGATGATTTGCATACTAATTTGGAAACGATGTTTAAGTCATTGGGCTTAGCGTTAGACCAAGCCACAACCGTTGATCCACGTCGAGCGGGTAAAGTCCCGTCTACCAAAGGCATCATCGATTAATATGATCGCAATCATTGACTATGGCATGGGGAATTTGCAGAGTGTGCAGAAGGCTTTTGAGAAAGTCGGTGCGGTCACGCAAATCACCAAGGTGCCTCAAGTCATTTTAAATGCCTCGCATGTGGTTCTGCCTGGGGTTGGTGCCATGGCACCGGCCATGCAAAAACTACAAGAGTTAGGTTTAACTGATGCGATTAAGAAGGTTATTGCTGATGGCAAACCTTTCTTAGGGATTTGTTTGGGCTTTCAATTGATGTTTGATCGAAGCAGCGAAGGTGGTAACACGCAAGGCTTAAAAATATTTGCAGGGACCGTTGAAAAATTTACCGTAGGTAAAGTCCCGCATATGGGTTGGAATCAATTAAAGTTTCAACCAGCAGCGGGCAACATGTTTCAAGGTTTAAAAAATAATGACGATGTTTATTTTTGTCATTCCTATTATGTAAAGCCAGCAGATCCTAACATTGTCGCAGCCACAACTGATTATGGCCTTGAATATACATCAGCCATTGCTAAGGGTAAGACGTGGGGGGTGCAGTTTCACCCTGAAAAAAGTCAAGCTGTTGGTTTAACCATTTTAAAAAATTTTACGAAACTATGATCTTAATCCCTGCCATTGATATCAAAGACGGTAAGGTTGTTCGCTTATTCCAAGGTAAGTTCTCCGACGTGACAGAGTATGGGGATGATCCTTTAACCATGGCATTGCAATGGCAAACCCTTGGGGCTAAGTGGTTGCATGTGGTTGATTTAGATGGTGCTAAAGATGGTGTTATGAAAAATAAAGATGTGATCTTTCGCATCGCCCAAACATTAAAGATCCCTGTTGAAGTTGGCGGCGGTATTCGCAATAAAGCAATTGTTGATGAATTAATTAATGTTGGAAAAGTTTCTCGTGTCATCTTAGGCACCAAAGCCATCGAGCATGATGGTTTTTTAAGCGATTTGATACAAAATTATAAAGAAAAAATTTGTGTCAGCTTAGACTGTTTTAATGGTTTGGTTGCAGCCAGAGGTTGGACAGAAACAAGCAGTGTGAAAGCAACGGATCTTGCTGCCCGTTTAGAAAAGATGGGCTTAGAGTGGATGGTCTATACCGACATCGCCCGCGACGGTGCCTTAACAGGACCCAATTTCGAACAATTAGAAACAATGGTTAAAGCTGTGACTAAAATCAATATCATTGCCTCCGGTGGGGTGTCGAATATTGATGATGTCTATCGTTTGTCACAAATGAAGGGCATCGCTGCGGCCATTACAGGTAAGGCGATTTATGAAGGTAAATTAGATTTTTCAGCGGCGCTTAAAATATGTTAAATCGACGTATTATTCCCTGTTTAGATGTCAAAGATGGCCGCGTGGTTAAAGGGGTTAACTTTGTCCAGTTGCGCGACGCGGGTGATCCGGTTGATTGCGCCAAGGCCTATGATGCCGCTGGTGCGGATGAATTAGTCTACTTAGATATTACGGCGTCGGTTGAAGCGCGCACAACATTTTTAGATGTCGTTAAGCGCACCGCTCAAGAAGTGTTTATGCCCTTAACCGTGGGTGGCGGGATTAGCAATGTGGTTGATATTCGCCAATTGCTCATGGCCGGCGCTGATAAGGTGTCACTTAATACGGCGGCCGTTAAAGAACCTGGGATTATTCGCGCTGGAGCTAATATGTTTGGTAGCCAATGCATCGTGGTTGCCATCGACGCTAAACGGGTGGGAAATCACTTTGAAGTTTTTACACATGGGGGTCGCAATCCCACGGGGAAAGATGTTATACTTTGGGCTAAACATGTTGTGGAATTAGGCGCGGGAGAGATCTTGCTAACCAGCATGGATGCTGATGGAACAAAGAATGGGTATGACCTAGCACTAACCAAGGCGGTGTGTGATGCGGTCAATGTCCCTGTGATTGCCTCCGGTGGCGCAGGGAAGTTAGAACATTTTTATGATGTCTTTAACCAAACAACCGCGGATGCTGCTTTAGCAGCGTCAGTGTTTCATTTTGGAGAAATACCAATACCTAATGTGAAAAAGTACTTAAAAGAAAAGCGAGTGGCCATACGATGAGCGACCCAAAATTAACAGAAATTGAAACGATACAAATCACCAAAGATAATCTAGACAAATTAAAATTTACCTCAGAAGGTTTGATACCTGCCATTGCCCAAGATATTAAAAATGGCGAAGTCTTAATGATGGCCTGGATGAATATTGATTCGCTCAAAGCCACCATCGAAACTGGCAAGGCTTCTTACTGGTCTAGATCCCGTAAAAGTTTTTGGGTTAAAGGTGAAACGTCAGGTCACGTCCAACATGTAAAAGAAATTTATTATGATTGTGATTGTGATGTGTTGCTCATGAAGGTTGATCAAGTTGGTTCAGCGTGCCACACCATGAAGCGCAGCTGTTTTTATAGGAAATTATTATAATGCATGTTTTGTCGTTCGAAGATTTTTTGAAGTATTCTACCAAAGGCAATTTAATTCCCGTCTATCGCGAGATCTTGGGGGATTTAGAGACGCCCGTGTCCGCCTATTACAAATTGGCAGGAACATCTAAGTATGCGTTTTTGCTTGAATCTGTTGAAGGTGGCGATAAATTTGCACGCTATTCATTTATTGCGCGTGATCCGCAATTGATTGTGCGTAGTCGTGGCCGAAACGCTGCGATTATTCGTTTTGAAAACGGCAAGAAAACAGTTGAAGACAAAGTCTTTGATGATTCACCCTTGTCTATATTGCGTGAACTGATGAAAGATATCAAAGCGGTTGATATTCCTCAATTGCCTAAATTTTTTGGCGGCATGGTGGGATACTTAAGCTATGATTGCGTGCGTTTTTTTGAAAAATTACCCAACACGGCTAAAGATGAATTGCATCAAGATGATATGTGCATGATGCAGGCCAATGATTTGATTGTTTTTGATCACAAACACCGCACCATCAAATTGATTGCATGTGTTCATTTAAGTAAAAATGACTCAAAAGCGACAAAACTCAAAAAATACAATTTGGCCTTAAAAACCATTGATGGCTTGATTCAAGACCTGCAAAAACCTCTAAAAGTCCATAAGCTGGGTAACCCTAAAAAGGTCCAAATTCATAGCAATTGCACCGCAGAGCAATATGCCAGCATGGTCAAGCAAGCAAAAAAACACATCACAGCGGGTGATATCATACAAGTTGTTTTGTCTCAGCGCTTTTCTGTAAAGATTGATGTGCCACCTTTAGAAATTTATCGTTGCTTGCGTGCACTTAACCCATCGCCGTATATGTTTTTCTTGAACATGGATGGCATGCAAATGATTGGCGCATCGCCAGAGCTGTTGGTGAGTGTTCAAGATGGTGTGGCGCAAGTCAGGCCCATTGCAGGGACGCGTCATCGTGGTCAAACAGCGACGGAAGATGATGTATTAGAAAAAGAATTGTTAGCAGATCCAAAAGAAAAGGCCGAGCATGTGATGTTGGTTGATTTAGGCCGCAATGATCTGGGGCGTGTGTGTGAACGTGGGACGGTTAAGCTTTCTGAGTTTATGACGATCGAAAAATATTCACATGTTATGCATATTGTGAGCAATGTATCAGGTCAATTGCAAAAAAATAAGGATGCGTTGGATGTTTTAGAAGCGTCTTTTCCTGCAGGCACTGTTTCTGGTGCACCTAAAATACGCGCCATGGAAATCATTGAGGATTTAGAAGGCACAAAACGGGGTACTTATGCGGGAGCGGTCGGATTCTGGAGCTTTTCGAAAAACCTTGATATGTGCATAACTATACGTACAATAGTGGTTTGGCAAAAGACCGCTTATGTCCAAGCTGGGGCTGGGATTGTAGCTGATTCAAATCCCGCAAAAGAATACATAGAAACAGTCAATAAAGCAAAAGCGCAAATAAAAGCCATAGAGCTTGCGCACTAAAGAAAGGAAACACAGTCACATGGAAGTACGCATTCGTTTACAAAAAGCAGGTAAGGCCGCAACAGGCGCTTACAATTACCGCATCGTGGCATTACCACGCAATGAAGGCCGTGATGGTCGTGCGCTTGAGATCTTGGGTCATTATGATCCTGCCAAAAAGCCAGCTGTTTTTTCTTTAAAGAAAGAAAAGATCACAGCATGGATCGCTAAAGGCGCTCAAATGTCTGACACTGTCCGTAGTTTAATGAAAAAATCTAAATAAGGACTCCTATGCCACAAGATTCTGGTATCACACAAGTCCTGTTCATGTGGGGACCTATTGCCTTGATCTTTTATTTTTTGATCTGGCGTCCTCAACAACAACAGCAAAAAAAGTTGAAGTTAATGATCAGCAATTTGAAGAAGAATGATGAAGTGGTAACGACTTCTGGGATTCATGGGGAAGTGGCTATTGTAAAAGAAAAAACGGTTGTCGTTCGTGTGGATGAAGGCTGCCGCATTGAATTCGATAAAGAATCCATTGCCTTGGTTAAATCTACCGAAATCAAACCCGAAGTTGTTAAGTAAGTAAACTGAAAGGGATTTTATGACTGCGGAATTACGCAAACGTTTCATTATTATTTTCTTTGTTATTGCTGGATGTGTCGCTTGCTTGTTTCCAATCCAAAAACGTATCAATTTAGGGTTGGACTTAAAAGGCGGGATGCATCTCATTTTAAGGGTTGATAATGAAACCATCAAAGATGACGCGGCAAAAAATGACGCCGTGTTGCGTGCGATGGAAGTTTTGCGTAACCGCATTGATGGTTTAGGTGTTGGGGAAGCTTTGATCCAACGCCAAGGCGCTAATCAAATCCTTGTTCAATTACCTGGGGTCACAGATCGCCAAAAAGCCATAGAGATGGTTGGTCGCGTTGCGCATTTGGAATTTCGCGTTGTGTCAGCTGATGAAAGTAAATTAAAAGATGCTCTGGCTGGTAATGTTCCTGATGGGTTTGAATTAAAAATATCAAAAAAAGAAGGCACTGGGCCAATACTTTTAGTTAAAGATACGGCTCTGGGTGGAGAAGCTATTAAAGATGCACGCGTTGATTTTGATAATCAAACGGGCATGAAGCCTAAAATTTCTTTGTCATTTAATGAAGCAGGCGCTAAGGTTTTTGGTGACCTGACCACCGCGCATGTCAATGAACGTTTGGCGATTGTCTTAGACGGTGAAGTATTATCCGCGCCAAATATCCGTGAACCTATTTTAAGTGGTACAGCAGAAATTACTGGTGACTATAAATTCGAAGAAGCTTCCATGTTGGCATTAGCGTTGCGTAGTGGGGCGTTACCAGTTCCAATGCATATTGAAGAAGAGCGTACGGTTGGGCCGTCACTTGGTAAAGATTCTATTGAAGCGGGTATAAGAGCTACAATTTTAGGTGGTCTTTTAATTGTTGGTTTCATGAGTTTTTATTATTTTGTTGGCGGTTTGATTGCCTCATTTGCCTTGGTCATTAACTTGCTCATGATCTTAGGCGGCATGGGCTTACTTAATATATTAATGCCGGATTCTCAATTGACTTTAACGCTACCTGGTATCGCAGGTATCATTTTAACCCTTGGTATGGCGGTTGATGCCAACGTTTTAATCAATGAGCGCATCCGTGAAGAAGTTGAAAATGGTCGACCATTAAATGCGGCGATCAATCAAGGTTATGGCCGTGCATGGTCAGCGATCTTAGATTCTCACGTCACCTCATTAATCGCAGGTTTTATGTTATTCCAATTTGGTTCAGGTCCGATCAAAGGTTTTGCCGTGACCTTGTCCGTTGGTTTGATTGCTTCATTATTTAGTTCGATCTATGTCACACGTGCATTGTTTATGTGGTTAACTGGAAGTGGGATGATCAAGAAATTACCCATGATGCATATCTTTTCCAAGCCTAACTTTAATTTTCTTAATAAACGCAACATTTGTTTTGGTATTTCAGCATTACTTTTGATTTATGGTGGTTTTCATTTCTTCCAAAAGAAGGACGCTGCTTATGGGATTGATTTTGCTGGTGGGCAGATTCAAGAATTTAAATTTGAGAAGCCAATCACGGCCGATCAAATCCGTGGGTATTTTAACGAAGCTAAGTTAAACCACGCGGTGATTCAAACATTTGCGAGTGCGCCTCAGAATGTGATTATCCGAACATCAGAAGATTCTAATTCTCAAGTTGAAAGTATTTTTAAAACCAAGATGGCAGATAATAAGTTTGAAGTCTTGCGCATTGAAAAAGTTGGACCTGTCGTCGGTCAAGCATTGCGCACCAAGGCCATTTTAGCCATTGTCTTCGCCTTGTTTGGGATGTTGCTCTATGTAGGTCTTCGATTCAAGCACTTTGATTTTGCGTTGGCAACTGTTGTTGCAATCTTTCACGATGTTTTGATCACCTTGTTTGTTGTTGTGCTATTAGGCCGTCAGGTTGATCTCTTGGTTGTGACTGCGCTCATGACAGTTGCTGGTTATTCTATCAATGATTCGATCATTATTTATGATCGTGTTCGGGAAAATGTGCCAAAAGCACGTAATAGAACATTGAGTGAAGTTATTAATGACAGCATCAATCAGACGCTCGGCCGTACATTCTTAACGACATTTGTCACCATGTTGTCTGTTTTTGCCTTATTTTTCTTTGGTGGCGAGGTTTTAAATACCTTTGCGTTGGTATTGATGGTAGGTTTCTTATTTGGGACATATTCGACCGTGTATATTGTGTCCCCATTATTCTTACTATGGCATGGCAATAAAAAGTGGTAATGCGTCAACAGCATTTGCATCCTTAGAATTCTTAGTTGGCCAAAAAGTCAATATAGAATCAATCATTGAATCATTCGTCGCCTATGGATTTATCCGGGCGACGCATGTTTTTAAAGAGGGTGAATTTGCTGTTCGTGGCAGCATCATTGACATTTACCCTGATAATTTTGAAATTCCCTTACGCCTTAATCTCAACGACGATACCATCGAAAGCATTTGCGGTTTTGATCCAAACACCTCGCGCATCATTGACCGCCATCAAATCGTTTTAATCTTACCATTTAAAAAATCGTCCATGCCCTTTTCGGCAGAGACCCCACTTAATAATTTCGTTGATATCAGTGACGGCGATTATGTTGTACATAATCATCATGGCATTGGCCGCTTAATTGGCATCAAACCTCTGGAAGCTGATCCGTTAAAACGGGATCACATGGTCATTGAGTATAAGGATGGCGATAAGCTTTTTGTTCCTAAGCACGATATTCATTTGGTGCAAAAGTATGTATCTTTTACCAAGCGCCCAGCTAAGTTGCATAAATTAGGTAGCAAAGAATGGGAGAGTACACGTAAATCCGTAGAGAAGAAATTGCGATTACTCGCGGCAGAATTATTACGAACTCAAGCCTTGCGTGCTCAGTTGCGTGGGTTTGCTTTTTCTAAAGACACTGAATGGCAAAAAGCATTTGAAGCCACTTTTCCATTCACAGAAACACCTGATCAATTAAATGCCATGGCTCAAGTGAAAGCGGATATGGAGCAAGAACGTCCTATGGATAGATTGATTTGTGGGGATGTGGGGTATGGTAAGACCGAAGTTGCTTTGCGCGCGGCATTCAAGGCGGTGACCGATCATAAGCAAGTTGCTATCCTTGTTCCAACGACTATTCTAGCAGAACAGCATTATTTTAATTTTTCAAAACGTTTAAAAGATTTTCCTGTCAAAGTGGGTATGCTTTCCAGATTTCGCACCAAGCAAGAACAAAAGGCGATTATTGCTGATTTAGCGGATGGTAAGGTAGACATAGTGATTGGCACGCATCGCCTATTATCAAAGGATATTGCCTTTAAAGATCTGGGGCTTGTTATCATCGATGAAGAACAACGTTTTGGTGTACGTTCGAAAGAAAAACTAAAACAATTTCGTTTATTGGCTGATGTGTTAACTATGTCCGCGACGCCTATTCCAAGGACGCTATACATGTCTTTATCTGGAGCTAAGGATATGTCGACGATTAATACACCGCCAACAAATCGTTTGGCTGTTAAAACAGAGCTGATCGCTTATGATGAACAACTCATTGCTAATGCAATCAAGGCGGAGCTTGCACGTAAAGGACAGACATTTTTTTTACATAATCGAGTGGAAAATATTGAATCGATTGCCGACAGCATCAAAGCCTTGGTTCCTGAGGCTAGGGTTGCGGTCGGACATGGTCAAATGAGTCCTCGTGTACTCGAGCATATTATGTTAAAATTCTTAAAGCATGAAATTGATGTTTTGGTATGTACGACTATTGTCGAGTCAGGCATTGATGTGCCAGCAGCAAATACTTTGATCATTAATCGTGCAGACAAGTTTGGTTTATCGGATTTGCATCAATTGCGTGGTCGGGTGGGTCGTTTGGATGTTCAGGCTTATGCTTATTTGATCGTCCCATCACGATATGCTTTATCGCCAGAATCCAAGCAGAGGTTAAAGGCGATTACAAAATTTAGTGATTTAGGTTCAGGTTTTCATATTGCGTTTGAAGATTTGCAGATTAGAGGTGCGGGTAATCTGTTGGGTACGGCACAGCATGGTTTTATCGCAACGATAGGTTTTGATTTGTATTGCCGTATGCTCAAAGAATCGGTGGAGCATTTAAAGAAAGAATTGGAGGCAGGACAAAATGAAAAAACGGTTCTTACTAGCTCTTAGCATTTTAATGATAGCGATCAGCCCAGCCATGGCAAAGCCGCTCAATGATTCCATTGTGGCCATTGTTAACAATGACGTCATTACGATAAAAGATCTTAAGGATTATATTGGCAGCATTTATCGCCAATTAAAGGTTGAAAATCATACCCCTGCTGAAATTAAAGAGATCATGAGTTCCTATGAAGAAAAAGGGGTCAATCAACTGGTTGAAGATAAGTTGATTTTAGCGGCGGCTAATGACAAGGGTTTGGTCATTCGCGACGATATTATCCGCAAACGTTTGGCGGAAATACAAACACGCTATAAAAGCGAAGATGACTTTATCAAAGGTTTAGATTCTCAAGGCATGACCCTTAATGATTTAAAGAAAAAGATGGTCAATCAATTAAAGGCGCGATACATCGTAGATATTGAAGTAAAACAAAAAGTTTTTGTGAATCCTCAAGATGTTACGGCATATTACAACGAGCATGCCAAAGACTTTACACGCAAGACCAAATATACCTTAGACTCGATATTCATATCATTTGATAATGGCAAGCAAGATGCCCGTAATAAGGCTGCAGAAGCACGCGCTAAATTAGCGGCCGGTGAAGATTTTGATAAGGTCTTTAAACAATATTCTCAAGCTCCGTCGGTGGGCAGCATTGAACAAGGCCAGATGGTGCCAAGCATCGAGAAAGAAATATTTTCTTTAAATGTTGAAGATGTTTCAAAGCCGATTGAAGTTGATGGTGGTATTTATGTTTTTAAGGTCACAGGCGTTTTGCCAGGCCGCATTGAGACGCTTGAAGAAGTTAAAGATAAAATCCAAGATAAACTTTTTGATGACATTTTTCAAACCAAGTTTCGCGAATGGATAGAAAAATTGCGGAAGAAGAATTATGTCGAAATTCGCGATTAAGAACATTGGCATTACCTTAGGCGACCCACAAGGCATTAGTGCTGAAGTTATTTCAAAAGCATTGCGTTCTTCTCAATTAAAAATCAAAGCCAATATTGTGCTCATCGGTGACCGTGCATCATTTAAGGGTTTGAAATATCCCGTTGTGGATATCCCTTACAAAGATGCGGGGGAAGGGTCATTAAAGTTCTTACAGCGGGGCATTGATCTGATCAAAGAAGAAGTTATCGACGCCTTAGTGACTGCTCCATTGTCTAAAGAGCGGGTGAGTCGATTTTATAAAGGTTTTTGTGGGCATACGGAATATCTGGCAGCAGCTTTCAACGTGACACGTTTTGATATGATGTTTGTTGCGCCAAATCTACGTTTGTCTTTAGTCACGCGACATGTGCCTTTAAAAGATGTGCCTGCCATGATTACTAAGAAGGCGGTATTGTCGTCGATTGAATTAATGCATGAAACGTTGCGTACTCAATTTGGTATAAAAAATCCTAAGATAGCTGTATTGGGTTTAAATCCACATGCGGGTGAACATGGGCTTTTAGGTAAAGAGGACGCCAAAGAAATTTTACCTGCGATCAAATACGCAAATCAACATGGCATTAAAGCTTTTGGTCCATTGCCTGCGGATACTTTTTTTATTCATGATAAAGGGTATGATGGTATTGTTGCTATGTATCATGACCAAGGTTTAGCGCCGGTCAAGGGGTTATATTTTAAGAACTTAGTTAATTTTACTGCTGGTTTGCCATTTGTTAGAACTTCTCCCGTGCATGGGACAGCGTTTGATATTGCTGGTAAAAATAAGGCTGACCCATCGTCGATGATTGCCGCCATTCAATTAGCAAGTCAGTTGCTATGAAATCAAAACGCCATATTTCTAAAAAAGACTTAGGTCAAAATTTCTTAATTGATCTGCGCATGCAACAGCGCATCGTTGCCGCGTGTGAATTAAGCAAAGAAGACATTGTCTTAGAAATCGGCCCAGGCCAAGGCGCCATCACGCGCTTGATTGCCCCTCGGGTTGATAAACTTGTTTGCATTGAAAAAGACAAAGATTTAATTCATCCTTTAAGTGAAGAATTTAGCACAGCTAATGTCACCATCATAGAAGATGATTTCTTAAAATTAGATATGAGTCATTTAGGGAGATCGATTAAGGTGATTGGCAATATTCCCTACAATATTTCAACACCCATCATTGAGAAATTAATTGATAACAAGCATTTGATTAAAAAAGTATATCTGACGGTGCAGTTAGAGTTTGGCGAGCGACTTGCTGCTAGGCCTAATACCAAGGATTACGGTTCATTATCATGTTTTGTGCAATATTTTTCTGATGTAAAAGTTTTATTTCAAATCAAGAAAGGCTCATTTAAGCCAATCCCTAAGGTTGATTCCTGTTTTGTTTGCTTAGATTTTAGCGTGCCTGCAAAATATGAACCAAAAGACGAAAAACTCATGTTTAAATTTATCCGCACCGTCTTTACCCAACGCCGTAAGAATCTCCTTAATGCGGCATCATCCATGGTTGATAAGGCAATAATGACTTCGATCTTAGAAGATTTAAAACTTCCAACAAGTGTACGTCCCGAAGAATTGAGTTTGCAGAATTTCGTTGATATTTCCCACAGGCTTGTATAATACTCGTTATGGAAAAACGCATTTACTATCATGATACAGACGCAGGTGGCATTGTGTATTATGGTCAATACCTTTGCTACTTAGAAGAAGCGCGTACCGAATTTTTAGAGAAGCAGGGCTTAAGCGTTCAAATGTTTAAAGAACGTGGTTTAGCTTACGCCGTTAGGCATTGTAATATTCAATATAAGTCACCCGCCCGTTATGGCGATACCTTGGTTTGCACAGCCACATTAACAAAAGCCACAGCCGCTCAGCTGGTTTTTGATCAAAAGATTACTGATAAAAAAGATGGTCGATTGATTGTCGAGGCAGAAGTGTCTTTAGTGTGTTTGAATGTTGATTTTAAACCCACACCAATCCCAGATGATTTAAAAGCACAACTAACTGCGTAATATATGTCAGAACGTTTTTTGCGGATTTACAAAAAGTTTTATATCGATGAGGTCAAAGCGCATTTAATGACCTATGGCATGATCTCAGGCATGTGCGCTAATTGTCAAGACCTTGATGCAAAATTAGACGATGCCAAATGTCGTGCCTGCGGTAATGAATTTAAATATATTGCATTTCAAAATGTCAAAGATCATATGCCAAAAATGTTGCGCATCGCCCAAGAGCGGCCCAACATTATCTTTGTCGACTATGATGATTTCAAAAAAATACAAGGTGAAGAAAAAGCCAAAGGAATACTGGGATGATTAATAGCAACCGTTTGATCAAACTCACACAAAAGTTATTGCAATTTGATTCCGTTAATCCGCCGGGCAATGAATTAGCCGTTTCTAAGTTTATTGAGAAGGACATGCGTTCTTTGGGGTTAGATGTAAAGACTTATAGCTTTGTCAAAGATCGTCCTAATGTGGTGGCAATCTTGCGGGGCAGCTTACCTAAGAAATTAAATAAGCCTATCTTAATTACACCGCATATTGATACCGTGCCATTTGGGACTGGTTGGAAATTTAATCCAACCGGTGGTCAAATCCATCAAGGTAAAATTTATGGCCGTGGTGCCAGCGACGATAAAGGCAATGCCGCTGTTGGCATGGAAGTGTTGCGCTCTTTGGTTGAAGATAAAGAGCAACTCAAACACGACATCATTTATGCGGCAACGGTCGATGAAGAAACCGGCAGTCATCAAGGCATACGCCCATTATTATCCAAAGGCATATTACGTCCGGATGTAGCACTGATCACGGATTCCGAGGAATTTGATTGCATCGTAGCGCAAAAAGGTTTATTCCATTGCCGCGTGCAGATTTTTGGTAAGAAAGCCCATGGCGCCTATAATTGGCGGGGCATAAATGCCATTGAGATCGCTGCTAAAATCATCAATCGTTTGTTAGCGCATCAATTTAAATTTAAAAAACACCCATTGCTTGTTCCACCAACGAAAAATATCGGAACGATCAAAGGCGGGGATAAGGTGAATATGGTTGCTGATTTTTGTGAATTTGCCTTAGATATTCGTTTTATGCCTGGCATGACGGCCAATGGTGTTTTAAAAGAAGTTAAGAAGATCATTGAGAAAGAAACCAAGAATTATAAAGTCATCATTGATGATGCTCAAAAACCTTATAGCATTGATCCAAAGCATCCATTTGTTAAGACATACGTGGATGTTTGTAAGAAGATGAAGGTTGAGGCTAAGTTAACAGGCAGCCAAGGAGCCACGGTCATTAGCTTTTTCCAAGATTACAATATACCTGCATTCTCGACGGGTTGGGGATCACATGGGGTGATTCATGCCAACGATGAATATGCGGTTGTAAAAACATTAATCAAAGGGGCTCAAGTTCTTGAGCAATATTTAATCGCTTATGACAACATTGCTTAAATTATTCTTTTTGGTTCTATTGTTAATTCCTCATGGTGTGCATGCAGATGAGTATGTTTTTAATCCGGGGGAAGAAATCCATTTTAAGATCATGCAAATGGGACTTAAGGCGGGCGATGCTACCTTAAAGTTTGTTGGCCCGACAGTTATTAATGAAGTTGATACGGTGTTGATTGAATTTACTGCCGATGGTTTTAATTTTTACGATAATGAAAAAATTTACGTTGATCCAACATCGTTTAAGCCGTTAACAGTTATCAGAGATCTGAATATTTTTGGAAAGAAAGAAAAGATCGTAGAAACATATTTTCCTCAAGATAACAAGATCTTGATAGAAAAGACGGTTGGTTCCAAGGTCATCAACCAAGTTTTGACGAAACAGGGAGAAATTGATAATATCTATGGCTTTATTTATCGCTTCCGTCAAGAAGGTGAGTTTAAAGTTGGCAATAAAACCGACATTGTTTTACCGACCAAAGATTTTAAGATTGTTATAACAAAAAAAGTTAAAGTGGCGGCGGCAGGTAAAGACTTTGAGAGTTATTATTTAGAAAGCCAACCTGCTGGTTATAAGATTTGGTTGGATGCTTCTGATAAGCGATTACCATTACGTATAAGTGGCGCGATTGGTTTGGCCAATACGGTGATGGTATTAAAAGGTTATAAGGAATAATATGTCATTACCAGATAAACATGGGCATTTTGGCGATTTTGGTGGGAGATTTGCACCAGAAACATTGATGGCGGTCTTGACCACCCTTGAACGTGAATTCTACAAGATTCGCAATGATGCCACATTTAAAAAAGAGTTTCATCATTATCTAAAAGAATTTGCAGGTCGCCCGACGAATTTGTATCATGCAAAACGTTTAAGCGCGCACCTAAAAACACTTAAAGTGTATTTGAAGCGTGAAGATTTGCTACATACCGGCGCTCACAAAATTAACAACACCTTAGGCCAAATCATCGTTGCCCGTCGCATGGGTAAAACACGTATCATCGCTGAAACCGGTGCTGGCCAACATGGGGTCGCAACAGCGACGGCTTGTGCTTTATTTGGGATGAAATGTGTAATTTACATGGGAGCACAGGATGTTGAGCGTCAGGCGCTTAATGTGTATCGTATGAAATTAATGGGCGCAGAAGTTCGTCCCGTGGTGTCTGGTTCCCAAACACTCAAAGATGCCATGAATGAGTCGGTGCGCGATTGGGTTACCAATCCACATGATACATTTTATATCATTGGTTCTGTTGCAGGTTTTCATCCATATCCACTGATGGTGCGTGAATTTCAATCGATTATTGGTAAAGAAGCCCGCAAACAATTTTTAGCCAAAGAAGGCAAGTTGCCCAATTACATTGTTGCTTGCGTTGGTGGTGGTAGCAATGCTATGGGCTTGTTCCATGCATTTTATAATGATAAAAAAGTCAACATGATTGGCGTTGAAGCCGCAGGTCATGGGGTCAATACCCACGAGCATTCAGCCACCTTGACCAAGGGTCAAGTGGGCGTCTTGCATGGCAGTAAGAGCATGCTCTTGCAAGATCACGACGGGCAAGTTCAGATTGCGCATTCCATTGCCGCAGGTTTAGACTACCCAGGCGTTGGCCCAGAACATTCATATTATCATGCGACAGGCAGGGCCATCTATGTTGCAGTCGATGACAAAGAAGCCATTGCAGGGCTTAAATTGTTATCTCAATGTGAAGGTATTATTCCTGCCCTTGAAACAGCGCATGCCTTAGCATATTTACCAAAATTAGCTAAAACAGCATCTAAAAATTCAACCGTCATTGTTTCCCTATCGGGACGTGGGGACAAAGACATGAACCAGATTGCGAAGTACATTTAATATGAACCGCATTGACCAAAAATTTAAAGATTTAAAAGCACAACAACGCAAAGCCTTTATTGCCTATGTCACAGCGGGCGATCCATCCATCAAGATCACAGGGGATATTATCCTTGGGTTAGAACGGGCTGGCGTTGATATGGTTGAAATAGGCATTCCATTTTCAGATCCATTAGCAGATGGTTCAACCATCCAAGCCGCATCCAAACGCGCTTTAGACAATGGAGCGACATTGGCTAAGGTTTTTGACATGGTCAAAGACGTGCGCAAGAAAACACAAATGCCATTGTTGTTTATGACTTATTACAACCCTATCTTTCATTTTGGGGAGAAGAAATTTATAGAAACATGTGTCAATATCGGCATTGATGGTTTAATCATCCCTGATTTACCGCCGGAAGAAGCAGGTAGCTTGCGTAAACTATGTCACGCAAACCACATTTCAACTGTTTTCTTTGTGGCACCAACGTCGGAAGATCATCGCATCAAGGCCAATGCGTTAGCAAGCTCTGGATTTATCTATTATGTGGCATTAACCGGTGTCACCGGCAATGCCCAAGCACAATCCTTAGATGTCAATAAAGCCATTTTGCATGCAAAGAAATTTACAACTAAACCAATTTGCGCGGGTTTTGGTATATCCACTCCTGAACAAATTTGTGCGATTGCCAAAGTCGCTGACGGCGTGATCATCGGCAGTGCCATTGTTAAAAAGATCAATGAACATGCCAAAGATAAAAACATTGTCAACGTCATCACGACCTATGTTGCCAGCCTATCAAAAGCATTGAAATAATGAGAAAAATCACTCAACTTCCAAATAAAATTCGCATCGTCACCCAAGAACTCAAAGATCGCGACAGCGTTGCCATAGGCATTTGGTTTGCCGCAGGCGGCCGCTTTGAAGCGGACAGCAATAAAGGCGTTGCGCATTTTTTAGAACACATGGCCTTCAAGGGCAGTCAGAAATATTCTTGCCAAGAGGTTAAGCAATTGGTTGAAGGTGTTGGTGGTGCGCTCAATGCCTTTACCGGTGAAGAAGAAACCTGTTATTACGCCAAAGTCCCAGCCCGTTTTTTAGCACAAACATTTGATGTCTTAGGGGATATCAGCACCTTTCCGACCTTGTCTAAAAAAGACATGCTCAAAGAAAAAACCGTCATTTTAGAAGAAATCAAAATGTACCATGATCTGCCACAATATTATGTGGGTGAATTATTGGAAACATTATTATGGCCAGATCATCCCCTGGGAAAAAGTTTGGCAGGTAGTGAGAAGACGGTCACGGACATGACCATTGATGATTTAAAACGTTTTCATGGCAAGCTATATGGCCCACAGAATATGGTTGTCTCTGCGTGTGGTAACGTGAAGCACGAAGATCTGGTGCGTTTGGTTAAAAAGAAATTTAGTCGACTTAAAGCGTCACAAAGCGTGTCCTATTTGCCAGCACGCAAAGATCAAGCAGCACCGGCAGTTAACTTGTACCATAAAGACACGGAACAAATGCATTTGGCCTTAGGCTACTTGGCCTATGAAAATAACCACCCAGACTATTATGCTTTAGGGCTTTTGAGCATCATTTTAGGCGGCAATATGTCTAGCCGCTTGTTTAATGAAGTCCGTGAGAAGCGCGGGCTTGCATATTCCGTGAGTTCTGGCTTAAAGAGCTTGGATGACACAGGGGTTTTTGTGGTGCGTGCGGGTGTCGATAATCAGAAAATTGTGCCTGCGGTTGATTTGATACTAAAGACCCTATCGAATGTGACCAAGGGGATAAAGCCTGATGAGTTTAAGCGTGCCAAAGACTATTATATCGGACAATTTACACTTGGCCTCGAGGACACCATGGATCATATGATCTGGATGGGTGCAGTTGTTTTAAGTCACGATCAGGCCAAAACGCCCCAACAGGTTGTTGAACGCATCAGCAAGGTGCAGGTCAAAGACGTGATGCGCGTCGCTAAAGCCATATTAAACCCCAAGCGCGTGAACATGGCCATCATCGGTCCACTGACGGAAACACAACAAAAACAACTAAAATCGCTTATTGACAAGGCGTAGTTTATCAATTACACTCAAATGCAGTTTATAACATTAACATTTTTAAGGAGGGTTGGATGGAGAAATTATCTTTCTACGATGTGAAAAGCAAAGCTAAATTTGAATCTGATGAATACCAAGTCAGAGAAAAATCCGGCCGTTTTTTTGCCGTTACTAAATCCCCTAAAGGCCCACATGAATGCTGGCGCGTTTTAAGCAAAGATCAAGCCACCAAGTTAAAGAAAAAGTAATAGAGGGCAGGATCTATCCGTAATAAAGCATTAACTTCAAAGCAATTAGCTAAAAGGGTTGCTACCCTTGCAGATGATACAAAAGCTTTAGATATTGTCATCTTAGACATGCGCGGGCTTGTCAATTTTTGCGATTATTTTGTGATAAGCACAGGAACATCAGACCGACATGTCAAATCCATCACAGATGCGATGGAAGAAGGTTTGCAAGAGCTGGGGATTAAAGCCTATGCCGGAAAAAATCGCGGCATGGGCTTAACCTCAGCTTCTTCTAGTGCTAATGATCAAGCTTTTGAAGGTGCGTGGATGTTGTTGGATTTGGGTGATGTTGTTGCCCATGTTTTTGAACCAGCAGCTCGAGAATTTTATGGTTTGGAGCATTTATGGCAGGACGCTCCAATTGTTAAACGATAATTGCCCCCATGTATGCGCATATCCGAAACGGTCTTTCGACAATCATCACCTCTGTGTTGCAGCAACACGTGCCGCAAGCAGCAGGCATTGCTGTTTTAATTGATACACCCGCCGACAAAGCCAACGGCGATTTCTCCTGCAACATAGCCTTACAGTTAAGCAGAATCTTAAAAAAGAATCCCCAAGCGATAGCCCAAGAATTAACACCCGTTGTTGATCAGGCATTGCAGTCTAGCCCTATCAAGGCCTATATCGAAAAGATAGAGGTAAAGGGAGGTTTCATTAATTTTTATTTATCGCTTAGTGGGTACTATGCTTTTCTAGATGATGTGTTTAAGCGTCGTGAAGGCTATGGTAGAAGTGATTTTGGTCAAAATTTACCATTTTGTTTAGAGTTTGTTAGCGCAAATCCAACCGGTCCCTTGACCGTGGCCCACGGCCGCCAAGCCGCTGTTGGTGACACCTTGGTCAATATCCTCAATGCCGTTGGTTTTGCGGCAAAGAAGGAATATTACGTTAATGACGAAGGTAATCAGATTAATATTTTAGGTCGTTCGATTGCAGCCCGTGCCAAAGAGCATTTTGGTTCAACGGAAAGTTTTCCAGAAGATGGGTATCAGGGCGAGTATATTAAAGAAATGGCGCGTTTATTTATATCAGTGCAGTCGTTAAAGACGGTTGCCGATGTTGAAAAAACAGATCCAGCCGCTTTCCGTGCTTTTGGTGTTAAATATTTAATGAATGTCATCCAAAAAGATTTGATCGATTTTGATGTTAACTTTGATGTTTGGTCTTATCAGTCGAAGATTGCAACCAATGACGCGATTGAAGCGCTGTTAAAAGACTTAAAAGCCAAAGATTTTATTTATGAGCATGAAGGGGCTTTGTGGTTTAAGTCAACCTTATGGGGCGATGATAAAGACCGTGTGGTTAAGAAGTCTAACGGGGATTACACCTATTTAACACCGGACATTGTTTACCATAAAAATAAGTTTGAACGCGGGTTTAAACGCATTGTTAATATTTTAGGGCCAGATCATCACGGGTATATCCCGCGCATTAAAGCAGCTGCAGGTGCCTTGGGACATAGTCCCGATGACTTGGATGTGATCATTGTGCAGCTTGCCACCATCTTTCGCGATGGCAAGGAAGTTTCCATGTCCACCCGTCGGGGTGAATTTATTACCTTGCGTGAGGTGATGGATGAGGTTGGGCGTGATGCAGGGCGTTTCTTTTTCTTGATGCGCCAAAGCAGTGCGCATTTGGAGTTTGACCTAGAGCTTGCGAAAAAGCAAAGTGCAGATAATCCTGTTTACTACATTCAATATGCCCATGCGCGCATTTATAGCATTATTCGCAAAGCTCAAGGTGAAGCGGGTTTAACGCCATCAACCCAAGGCTTTAAATTGATGAAGGCAAGCGCGGAGATTGATTTGATGCGCAAGATTGGTTTTTATCCTCAAGCATTGATTGCCTGCGCTAAAACATTAGAGCCTTATGCCTTGGTGCGCTATTTACAAGAATTGGCAGCGTGTTTCCATAAATTTTATGATGCCTGTCGTGTCATCGATGATGATAAAGAACTTTCCTGCGAGCGTTTGGCTTTGATTGAAGCGACCCGCATTGTGTTGGGTAATGGGTTAAAACTTTTAGGAGTAACAGCTCCGGAAAAAATGTAATATGGCCAAACAGTGGCGTCTTGCCGTAAGTGATCCTGCCGTCGTTTTAGAATTTAGTAAAACACTCGATATTCATCCCATCATTGCCCAATTGCTCATTAATCGCGACATCATAACTACTCATGATGCAAAACTATTTTTAAATGCTGATTTACCATCCTTATATAATCCATTCTTACTAACGGACATGGACCGTGCCGTTGAGCGCATTGAAAAAGCAAAGCAGCTTCAAGAAAAGATTTTGATTTATGGGGACTATGACGTGGACGGGGTGACGTCATCGGCGTTGCTGCGTCGCACCTTAAAACGTTTCGGCATTGCCGCAACCAATTACATCCCGCATCGCATGGAAGAAGGCTATGGCCTTAACATGTCGATTGTAGAATTTGCCCAAGCCCAAAACATACATCTGATCATCACCGTTGATTGCGGCATCAATGCCTTTGAACCCATCGAAGCGATCACCAAGGGAGGGATTGATGTTATTGTCATCGACCATCATGAACTCGATGCCGACCGCATCCCCAATGCCGTTGCTGTTATTGATCCCAAACGTTCCGATTGCTTGTACCCATTTAAACATTTATCTGCTGTTGGCTTAGTTGCCAAATTAGCCCAAGCCTTATTAGGAGAATTACCTGAGGAGGATTTGGATTTAGTTGCTTTGGGAACAGTTGCAGACGTGGTGGCCTTGCGTGGTGAGAATCGCATCTTTGTCAAACGTGGTTTACCATTAATCGAACGTTCAACCAAGTATGGGTTGCGTGCCCTATTAGATGTAGCCAAGATTTCCGGCAAGAAAATGAAACCCTATTATATCGCCTTTGTCCTAGGCCCAAGACTTAATGCCGCTGGCCGTATGGATTCTGCCAACATTGCCTTAGATTTATTACTTGCAGAAGATGAACCAACAGCGATTGCTTTAGCCCGTAGTTTAGAGGATCAAAATCTCAAACGTCAAAAGACCCAATTGACCGTCGTGGATGAAGCCATTGCCATGATTGAGGCAAGCGATGAATTACGCGCCAGTCAAATCATTGTGGTGGCTAAAGAAGGGTGGCATAAAGGGGTCTTAGGGATTGTTGCTAGCCGCATTGTGGAGCGTTACAATCGCCCAACGGTCGTGATCACCTTGATCGATGGTTTGGGTACAGGTTCTGCACGTTCGATTGAAGGTTTTCATTTGCATGAAGCCTTCACCTCATGTGCCACCATGCTCGATAATTTTGGCGGCCATAAACGCGCAGCGGGTTTACGTTTAAAGTCTGAAAATATTGACCCTTTTCGTGAAGCCATGAATGTTTTTGCAAGCAAAGTATTAACCGAAGAAAAGCTCGTTCCTGTTTTAGATGTGGATTGTGAAATCACCTTATCTCAAATTGATTTAAGACTTGTTGAAATTATTGATTCCATGGAGCCGCACGGGGAAGGAAATCCAACGCCTGTTTTTTGCATGCGCAATTTAACGGTTAAAAGTGTACCGGCGATCTTAGGAAAAGATACGATTAAGTTTTGGGTTACGGATGGCAATAAAACCATCAGTGCGGTTGGCTTTGGGATGGGTAGTTACAAAGAAGCCGTCAGACTTGGTTCCAAGGTTGACCTAGCTTTTCAACTAGCGATCGATGATTGGAATAAAGCGCCGACGGCTCAATTAATCTTAAAAGATATTAGACTGCTTTAACGACTTTGTTGGCTGAAATACAAGATGTGCAAACGAGAGAACGTTGAACAGAACCATCAAGCTTGATCTTTAAACGTTGCAAGTTTGGCAATACTTGGCGAAAAGATTTACCGACGACTTTGGAACCAGCGCCGCCTTTTTTCTTTTCCATACCGCGACGTTTATATTTTTTACCAGTTGTTGGGCCTTTGCCACAGATTACACAAAATCTCATGTGAGTTTCCTTGAAATTTAAGGTTGCTAAAGAATGGATACTATACTCGAATAAGAAGGTTCTTGTCAAGGAGAAAAAAATGGATTTAAAGCAACTGCCAGTCTTTCAAAAGCGTCATTTTGTCCCAGAAAATGCGGATTTAACCGATGCCAAAACCGTGGTTGATCTATATACCCAGCTTGAAAGCAGGGATATTTCAACCCCAAAACTGCTGGAACAATGGATGCTAGACCGCTCTGAGTTAGATGCGGCCTTGTCTCAAACAGGCTCAATTTTATATATTCGCATGACCTGTCAAACCGATGACAAAACCATCGCTGATGCCTATACCAAATTCATTGAAACAGTGTCACCCGCCATCAAGCCAGTCAATGATCGGTTAAATAAGAAATATTTAGAAGCCCGTAAGACAGTTACCATGGATGATAAGCGGCTCATGGTCTATGACCGATCGATTAAAACCGATATTGAATTATTTAAAGAAGAAAACATAGCCCTGCAAACACAGGTCGAACTTTTGTCTCAAGAATATCAAACCGTATGTGGCGCGATCACGGTTAATTTTGAAGGTAAGGAACACACCTTGCCGCAAATGAGCAAATATTTGCTTGAGACAGACCGCAATTTAAGAGAACGCGCATGGAAGGCGACAGCGGAGCGTCGGGCGAAAGAAAAAGATAAATTAGAAAATATTTTTGATCAAATGTTTAAATTGCGCAATCAAATCAGCCGAAATGCCGGTTTTAAGAATTTTACGGAGTATCAATTTAAATCTTATCATCGCTTTGATTATACGTCGGATGATTGCAAGAAATACCATGAGACCATTGAGAAATATATTGTGCCTTTGAATGCACGGATATTAGAGCAGCGTAAAAAAGAAATGAAGTTAACATCGTTGCGCCCTTGGGATGGTGGTGTTGATCCACTTGGTCGTTCACCGTTGAAGCCTTTTTCTGAAGTGAAAGATCTAATTGGTAAATCCCAAAAGATCTTTAATCGCTTGGATAAAGAACTAGGTGCTCAGTTTAAAGAAATGGATGATTTAGGTTTATTGGATTTAGCCAGCCGCAAGGGCAAAGCCCCAGGTGGATATCAAAATACGTTAAACGAAGCCAGAAAGCCGTTTATTTTTATGAATGCGGTGGGTGTCGATGATGATATCCGCACATTATTGCATGAAGGCGGTCATGCCTTTCATGCCTTGGCCTGTGCAAAAGATCCGATTGTTGATTACCGTCACGGCCCCATGGAATTTTGTGAAGTGGCATCCATGGCCATGGAGCTTTTAGGTGGGGAGTATATCAATGAATTTTATTCAAAAGAAGAAACAAATCGTTCCAATCGCGAACATCTAGAAGGTATTATCCATGTCTTAGCGTGGGTCGCCAACATTGATGCGTTCCAACATTGGTTATATGAACACCCAGATCATACACCTCAACAGCGACGACAAGCATGGCTTGGATTTTACGAACAATTTGGTGGAAAGTTTGTTGATTGGACAGATTTAACGGAAGTCAAAGCTTACCTGTGGCATCGCCAGTTGCATATCTTTGAAGTGCCGTTTTATTATATCGAATACGGCATTGCGCAATTAGGCGCCTTGCAAGTTTGGGTGAATGCTAAGAAAAATCCTGCCAAAGCCTTAAGCGATTATAAAAATGGCTTGTCCTATGGCGGATCAATCCCGTTGCCTGAACTATATAAAGCCGCAGGCATTGAATTTAACTTTTCTGCAGAAATCATCAAGCCTTTGGTTGAAGAAGTCACCAAAGCTTGGGAAAAGTTACTTTAGTTGCCTATATATAGATAATATGGTATCTTTGGGGCATGTTCCAAAAGATAATCTGTTGCCTTATTAGCTGCTGTTTATTGCCTTTTTCCAAAGTGCAAGCTCAAGAGATTTCTTTGCCTGCGCCCGGCACCATGGTGCATTTGAGCGCTGCGCTTAATCCTCCCATATTAAAAGGCATCAAAGTCCACACCGATGACCCATTTAAATTCGATTTCGTATTAGATCAAAAATTAGACAATGAAACTTCCATCAAACTCGTTAAATATTTTTTAGCCAGTTTAACAACTCCCGAAAAAGACATGTGGGTCAATTTAAGCCCATATGAAAAAGACCGCATTGTCCCAGAAAGTTTTGGGACAACTGAAATGGGCCGCGATCTTTTAGCTCAAGACTACATCTTAAAACAAATCACCGCATCGTTGATTTACCCTGAAGGCGATATTGGACGAGCATTCTGGAAGAAAATCTATGCCGCAAGTCCCAATAAAAATATCCCCATCAATACTTTTAACAAGGTTTGGATTGTCCCTAATAAAGCCGTTGTTTATGAAAATGTGAAAACAGGGACAGCTTATGTTGTTGAATCAAGCCTAAAAGTTTTAACTGAACAAGATTACCTTGCCGACACAAAAAACAACACCATATCAAATAATAATGAAGTTGTTCGCAACATCGTCATCCCACAATTAAACAAAGAAGTTAATGAAGGTGCAAATTTTGCTCAATTGCGTCAAGTTTACAATTCACTGATCTTAGCAACCTGGTACAAAAATAAAATTAAAGATAGTATCCTTTCAGAAGTTTATACAGATAAGAACAAAGTATCAGGTGTCAATATTGAGAACCCACAAGAAAAACAAATAATCTACGACCGATATTTAGAGGCGTTTAAAAAAGGTGCGTATAACTACATCAAAGAAGAGCAAGACCCTTTGACGCAAGAAATAACACCAAGAAAGTATTTTTCAGGTGGGGTTACATTGAATGTGTCACGGGCCATGACAGCAACTAAAATCATGCCAATTCAAAGTGCAGATGCGTCAATCCTCTCGGTTGATCTTATCAAAAGCGATACAGCGCAAACATCAAAAATTGTCGAAGAATCATCCATGGATTTTGATCCCAGTCGCCGCATGCTAAGGGTTAATGGGGTGGATTTGCATCGCATCGACCATCCGTTAGCTCAAACACTTGTCTTTGATTACAGTCATTATGTCATTAAAGTTTCGCTCGATCCTGATCAAGTTGTCATTGATGAGTCTGAACATGGTATATCTCCAAAGATTTGGCAGGTTGGTAATTTAATTAAAGATGGGCAAAAGTATCATTACTATATTGAAGATCGCATTGAAGGGTATAACTTAGAAAGCATCACATCAGATCTTCAACAGCCAGATGTTTTCGACTATGACTTTAAAAATAAAATCAGTCGATTCCAACGCAGCATTTTAATCGCCGATTTACTTAAAAAACTCATAGCAAACAATCAGTTCTTAGAGGATTGGGCCAGTCGACAATTCATGTTGGGACGAGTGGCCAGCAACAGAAAACAACCCATCCGCGCATGGCTCATTGATACCGATTTGTTACAACATATGGATAAATCACCGGATGAGATGACCCAGATGTATGTCGATATGTTAAGAAGTAGTCCTTTGAATGATTTGGTTGTTGATAATCAGTTGGTTATAGATGTATTAGAAGGTAAAACTGTTGCTACAGCTAAAGAAAACACACAAACAAATTCTGATTCGGGTTATTTAAGGCCGCGTATCCATCAAATGCCAACAGCTTCGGGTGGGCGAATTTTGTATTCTATTAGTAGTAGTGATATAGATCGTATCATCGATTATCCAGATCAATATTTCATTCAAGGGTCGAATGGGGACACGCATTTACAGGGTGAAAAAGAATTGTGGTTTGATAATGATAAAGACTTAAAGTATCTCGATGGTGTCTTTGGTTTGGTCGAAAAGATAAAGATGTTAAAGCGGCTTAATCCAAATAAAAAAGTTGTTGTGCTGGATTGGGGCTGTGGGGCAGGAACAGGACTTATTGAATTGTATAAAAAGTTAAAATATGATGGCGTTGATATTGAAGCGTATGGCTTATCACATGATTATTATCCCAAGTGGCAATTAGCTCCAAAAGGGGTTAGTTTTATTTTAGATAGCGGTGAGAATTTAAGTCATTATTTTGATAAGGATACAATCGGTGTCATTTTTAGCACCTCTGGATTGATGCATCAATTCTCACCGTGGGATTCTTTTAAGAGAGGAAAGATTAAAAATCTTGAGGCGTATTTTAAAGAACTAGCCAATATGCTCTTGCCTAACGGATTTCTATTGTTAGATGCACATCGATACACAAATAATAGAAGCAAATCATTTGAATACGGTTTCTTAGATTTTAAGCTAAAGCTAGGCCCTTCTCAAGATAATTACTATGTTGAATATCAAAAAGAAGATCGCGCTATGGCAAATAATGCTTATTGGCGTCAGGGTTTGAGTGATGCTATTGAGAGTACGCATACACAATTAAATGCTTCGCTTGAATTTGAGAAACGTTTAGAGCAAATGCACACACAGTTAGCTACCATGAGTTTTAATGATAAGGATAAATTTATGGATGCTTTAAGATCTTTTTATCGCTTTGTAAATATGCATTCAGCAGCACTTCGGCCTAATAGAACATTAAAGTCATATTCGATTTCTTTGGATAAATTAAAGAAGCAGCGGCTGAAAGTGGAAGTACAGTTAAAAAGAAGCAACCACGAGGGTAATTACGTAGAAATACGAAAGTTAAGCAGAAAATTACTCAATTATAATCGGATTATCTTGAAGTTACAGGTTATTGTTGCTGGAGGGAATCTAAATAGCGCTACAAAATCAAATTTCGAATTCAAACGTTCTTCCGTGCTTGCCACATTAAAGGGTGCGCAAGCATCGACACAGAAATTGCAAGATGAGTTAAAGTTTCGTTTATTGCGATTAGAGGCTCGTAAGAAAATTTTTGATATCAAATATGATGTTCAGTTTGATCGTATTCAAAAGTTAATTGAACAAGGTCGATTTATCAAAGATCCACAAAGAAAAGTACAGATTTTTCAAGAGGTTCATATTAATATTCATCGCAGGCTAGATGCGATCAATGTTCATATTCGAAAAGCAAGATTGAGAGAAGCATTGCGTGAGGTTGATATCTTATTGAATATTTATAATCAAGAGCGTCTAGAAATATCGTCTAATTATAAAGAAATATATGAGGATTTGAGAAAATTAAGGCAGTTAATCTTGAGCGCTCAAGAAAGCTTATTCAATGGCGAGGATATTGTTGATGAAGCTAAAAAGCAAATCGATACTCTTAAGAATAAAATTGTAAAACAAAAATTAACAATTAATGTGAGCAGAACCTATGCGGATCTTGGCGCCGCCTTTCGCTCCTTTTTGCATAGTTTAGATGGATACGAAGAAGAAATTGCTTTGATTTCTAAGCATAAAGCATCCTTGCAATATTTTGCCGTTTTATTAGAACGGGCACTTAAAGAAGGCGGCGGTTCTATTTCTCTTGAAAAGCGGGCCATGATCCTAGAGGGATTAAACGATAGTTTAGAGTGGGTGAAGCGTGGTTTTGTTGATCCCAAACAAATCGCGGAAATTAAATTAACGGAAGCCATAACACAATTCGAATTGCAAAATTATAAAGGCACGCTTGATCAAATTGCGGAAACAATGATCCTCTTGCAACAACGCATCGTTAGGATAGCAGGTAAAGATAAGAGTTGGGGCATGATGAAATCGGTCCAACAAAAGTTAATAGTCTTTTATGTTCAAAATGCATATAGTTCGCCAGATTTTAAAGATGATGCTATGATGGCGACGCCTACAGGTGGTATCGACTTAAATGCCAATAGAATGAACTTAGATCTTAAGGCTACTGACAGCGGCATTCACTTTAAGACCTCGCCTGCGATGCTCGAGCGTTTTAAAGATGCTTCTGGATTTACGCCTGTCATCATTCATATCCAACCACTTTCTAATCTTGCGGCTTTCCTGAATGCGTAAATTATCTCACGCTCAAATAGTAAATCGTCAGGTGGCGAATTTGTCGGTTAAGAAAATTCCGGTGACGGTTGTCTTAAATAATATTCGCAGCCTACACAATGTTGGTTCTGTGTTTAGAACAGCAGACGGAGTAGGGGTTGAGAAGATTTTTTTATGTGGGTGCACAGGATATCCGCCTCAAAGTGGTTTGGCTAAGACGGCGCTTGGGGCGGAGAATCATGTGGTTTGGGAATATCAAGAACATGTGTTGGATGTGATCAAGACGCTTAAGTCAAAAGGGTATAGCATTGTGCTTTTAGAACAAATTGAGGGTAGTATTTCCCACGATCAGTTTAAACCCACAGGGCCAGTGTGTTTGGTTTTGGGTAATGAAGTCACAGGCATAAGTGAAGAATTATTAGAGTTAGCAGATCATGCGGTTGAAATTGATATGGCGGGCATTAAAAATTCATTAAATGTTTCCGTTGCCTTCGGCGTAATTGCTTACCACCTGCGTCAATTTTTTAAATAATTCCCTTTAGAAAAAAGGGATTATGATAAGATATCCCTCATGAATAAGTTTATCAAGCACGTCCGTTCCTATATCTTCCGTGGCTTATTGGCCATCATTCCCTTATTATTTTCTTTGATTGCCTTGAAGTTGTTGTATGAGTTAATTGATAAACGCGTTATCAATTTCCTTGAACAATTCTTTCCTATCCGACAAATCCCAGGTCTTGGCATTTTATTAGTTTTAATATGCTTATATTTCGTTGGTCTTATTGTCAGTAATGTGATTGGTAAACAAGTTTTTAGCTTCCTCGAGAATGTCACCAAGCGCATCCCTGTGATCAAAGCAATTTATCAAGTAGGCCAACAATTGACTGAAGGGTTAAATGCCACAGAAGGTAAAAGTGGTTTTCAACAAGCGCTTTTAATTGATTGTAATAATAATGGTGTTTGGACGGTTGGGTTTGTAACGGGGACATTGCGTGATGAGCAAAACAATCAAGAATTGTTGCGCATGTTTGTGCCAACGGTACCTAATCCAACGACGGGCTTTATATTTTTAGTGAAGCGTGAACAAACCAAAGATCCAGGCTGGACGGTCGAAGAAGGTTTAAAGATGATTATTTCTGCAGGCATTATTTCCCCTGCGGCTATTAAGAAAGTAAATTGATATGCGCATTTTATGTTGGAATGTTAACGGAATAAGAGCAAACGCCAAAAAAGGTTTCTTTGAATGGATGCTCAAAGAAGACGCCGACATTGTTTGCCTTCAAGAAACAAAGGCTGAGCCTGCACAATTATCTGAGGAATTCATAAAACCTAAAGGATATTTGTCATTCTGGTCCAGCGCTGAGAAAAAAGGTTATAGTGGAGTTGCCATTTATTCTAAAAAAGCGCCAAAGTCTGTCAGTGAAGGCTTAGGGGTAAAAGAATTTGATAGTGAAGGTCGCGTTTTAATGGCCGATTATGGTGACTTTGTTTTGTTTAATATTTATTTTCCAAACGGCGGCTCAGGCAATAAACGCGTGCCGTTTAAAATGAGTTTTTATGATGCATTTTTAAAGAAAGTGGAAGCATTACGTAAAGCAGGTCGCAAGGTCATCATCACAGGCGATGTTAATACAGCCCACAACGAAATAGACTTAGCCCGACCAAAAGAAAATTCAAAATACACAGGTTTCTTACCCGAAGAACGCGCATGGGTTACAAAGTTTTTAAATTGTGGTTATGTTGATACCTTTCGACATTTT
This sequence comes from uncultured Planctomycetales bacterium, assembly GCA_964572155.1. GTDB lineage: Bacteria > Omnitrophota > Gorgyraeia > Zapsychrales > Fredricksoniimonadaceae > JACQQW01. The sequence goes on from CAZNDZ010000001.1 coordinate 1,236,675, forward strand.
CATAAAGGCCCAGATCATTATACGTGGTGGGATTACAAGACGGGAGCCAGAGCGCGCAATGTCGGCTGGCGCATTGATTATTTTTTTATTACAGAAAATTTATTGCCACAATTAAAAAGTGCAGCGATTTTAAAAGACGTCATGGGATCAGATCATTGTCCAATTAGCATCGAGGTTAAAATTTAATGGAAGCCAGTAATAGCCTTTTAGTTGTGATTGATGTTCAGGGAAAATTAGCAACCATGATGCATGATCAAGAACATTTGATTCCTAATATTCAGCGCGCCATTCATGTGTCACAGCTGTTAGATGTGCCCATTTTATGGACCGAACAAGCACCAGATAAAATTGGCCCCACCATTGATCCTATTGCTCAAGAATTATTCCCTTTGGTTAAGCCTATCGTAAAGCGTTCATTTAGTTGTTTTCAAGAGCCAAGTTTTCGTAAAGCCATCGATGAGAGTCTAAGACAACAAATTCTACTTGTCGGCATTGAAACGCATGTTTGCGTCTATGAAACCGCCCGTGATTTAAAGCGACACGGTTATGAAGTTTTTGTAGCAGAAGATGCTGTTTCTTCAAAAACACGTGTGCAAAAAGATATCACCATCAATCGCATGCGCCAAGAAGGTATGCATATTGTAAGCGTAGAAATGGTAGGTTGTGATTGGATGGTTGACGCCAATCATCCTAAATTTCGTGATGTCATGATAAGCATCAAACGATAAGTCTTGGAGAAATCATGGAAGATTACAAATCAGAAGTTGATGATTTATTACACGAAAACCGCCATTTTGAACCCCCTCAAATTTTCAAAAGTTTAGCCAATATTAAAAATAATGATTTGTATGATGATGCCAAAAAAGATCGCGTTGCGTTTTGGGAACAATGCGCCAAACGCCTTGATTGGTTTCGACCATGGGATACCGCCTTAGAGTGGGATAAGCCTTTTTCAAAATGGTTTGTCGGTGGCAAGATCAATGCCAGCTATAACTGTTTAGATCGTCATATCAAAAATCAATTAGGTAAAAAGATTGCCCTGCTTTGGGAAGGTGAGAATGGTGATCAAAAGAAGTTAACCTATGAAGAGGTTTATTTAGAGGTTAATAAATTAGCCAATGCCATGAAAGCCTTAGGGATTAATCGAGGGGATCGCGTTGCCATTTATTTACCCATGATTCCTGAAGCTGTTTATGCCATGTTGGCGTGCAGTCGCATTGGAGCGATTCATACCGTAATCTTTGGCGGTTTTAGTGCTGATGCGCTACGTGACCGCATCAATGATGCGTCCGCGAAATTACTTATCACGGCAGATGGTGGTTTTCGTCGGGGAAGCATGTTGGCATTAAAAGCAACCGCGGATGTAGCTTTAGCCCAAACACCAACCATTCAAGATACCATCGTCGTGCGTCGCACGGGGCAAGATGTCACCATGCATGAAGGCAGAGATCATTGGTATCACGATGTGGTGCGTAATGTGCCTGTTTACTGCAAGCCAGAGGAGATGGACAGCGAAGATACCTTATTTATCCTCTATACGTCGGGAACAACCGGCAAGCCCAAAGGCATTGTGCACACAACCGGCGGATATATGACAGGTGTTTGTAACACCACACATTGGGTTTTTGATTTAAAGCCGAATGATATTTTTTGGTGCACCGCTGATGTGGGTTGGGTGACGGGCCATAGTTATATGGTCTATGGACCGATGTCCAATGCGGCAACCCAAGTGATTTATGAAGGCGCGCCTGATACGCCTGCCCGCGATCGTTTTTGGAAAATCATTGAAAAATATAAAGTGACCATTTTTTATACAGCCCCAACTGCCATCCGTGCATTTATGAAATGGGGTGAGCAGTGGCCCAAAGGTTGTGATTTATCGTCGCTGCGTTTGTTAGGCAGTGTTGGTGAACCCATCAATCCTGAAGCATGGGTTTGGTATTATGAAAATATTGGTCGCAACCGTTGTCCCATTGTTGATACATGGTGGCAAACAGAAACAGGGGCGATCATGATCACCACCTTACCTGGGGTTTCGACGATGAAGCCAGGGTCAGCCGGTCATCCACTTCCTGGTATCGATGCAGAAATTTTAGATGAAGCTGGTCATGTGATCCCTCATGGTGGCGGTTTCCTTAGCATCACAAGCCCATGGCCGTCGATGTTGCGTGGCATTTGGGGAGATGATGAGCGTTATGTCTCGACCTATTGGGGTAAGTGGCATGGGAAAGATTATTTTGCCGGAGATGGTACCAAGCGCGATCAAGAAGGTTATTTTTGGTTTTTAGGTCGAGTGGATGACATCATGCTGGTTGCTGGTCATAATATTTCAACCGCTGAAGTAGAAAGTGCTTTGGTTGATAATCACTTGGTTGCCGAGGCAGCCGTTGTTGGTGTTAAGGATGATATCAAAGGCCAAGCCATCGCCGCCTTTGTTATTTTAAAAGAAGGTCATAAGGCAGAGCCAAGGATCGAAGAAATTTTAAAAGAACATGTTGCTCAAAAGATTGGGGCGATCGCAAGACCATCGCGCATCATCTTCACTGTGGATGTTCCTAAAACCAGATCCGGCAAAATCATGCGCCGTCTATTGCGTGATGTCGCTGAAGGCAGGAGCTTGGGGGATGTGACAACATTAGCTGATCCTGCTGTGATCAAATCACTCAAGGAGAAGTACGATGAGGTTTAACATTCTTTTTCTAACCATGCTATTAATGAATCTTCCTGTTTATGCCGCACAAGAAACTATGAAATTAGAATTAACTAGCAAGTCTTTTAAAGATAATGATGTTTTACCAACTAAATTTACTTGCACTGAATCGGATGTAAATCCTGCCTTAGAAATTAAAAACATACCTGCTAAAACAAAAACGTTAGCGATCAGCATGAAAAGTCCTGATGCGCCTGAGGGTGAATGGGTGCACTGGGTTGTTTATAATATTCCTGCTAGTCAAACCGTGATCGATGAGAACACCGTCCCAGGACAACAGCTCTTTAATGATTTTGGTAAGTTTAACTACAATGGTCCTTGCCCAGAGGATTCTAAAGAACATCATTATGTTTTCACTGTCTATGCTTTGAGTTCAAAGATCGAGGTCAATGAGGGCGGGATCTTAAAAGATTTAGAGAAAGCCATGCGAGGGCATATTGTTGCACAAACTTCTTTAACAGCAAGATTTCGTAAGAATGTACTTTAATTTTTGTAAATTGCCTTGTAAGCAAACGTAAGGGGACTATAATTAAATTATGTCTTTTCCATTAACATCTATTACCAAAAAACAAATCGTTGCTGTCACAGGCCTTTTGCTCATTTTGTTTATCATTGGGCATTTGATCGGGAATTTGTTGATATATGGCGGTCCTGATTTATTCAATGCATATGCACGTAAGCTTAAAGATTTAAGACCATTTACAACCATCGTAGAATTCATTTTAGCAGGGATTTTTATTACCCATATTTTGTTTACGGTGACGGTTGTGATTGAAAATATAAAGGCCCGTGGTGGGTTAAATCGTTATGCGGTTGACCGTCCGGTTGGGAAGCGTTCGTTGGCCACACGGCTTATGCCGGTCAGTGGGGCTTATGTTTTTTTCTTTTTGATTTGGCACATTTTTGATTTTACGCTTATTGATCATGAAGGTCCTCGCAGTTTTATCAATGGTAAATCCTATGAAATTTACGGAGTGGTAGTCAATGCATTTAAAGATCCGCTGCATAGTATTCTCTATATAGTTGCTGTTTGTTTTATTGGGATGCACTTAGTTCATGGTGTTCAAAGTGTTGTGCAAACGTGGGGTATTGATCGCAGCAAGTTTGCTAAACAATTAATGATCATAAGTCATTTTTTTGGTTTTATCATTGCAGTTGGTTTTTCTTCGCTACCCATTTATGTCATGTTTTTTTTAAGGTAAAAAATTATGTCCCTTGATGCCAAAATACCAGCAGGACCTTTAAAAGATAAGTGGACAAGCCACAAGTTTAATTCCAAGTTAGTTAATCCTGCAAATAAACGTAAATATAAAGTTTTAGTTGTGGGTACAGGTTTGGCTGGGGCATCTGCAGCTGCATCCATGGCGGAGATGGGTTATCAAGTTTCTAGCTTTTGTTTTCAAGATTCTCCTCGTCGTGCTCATTCCATTGCTGCCCAAGGTGGTATTAACGCGGCAAAAAATTATCCCAATGACGGCGACAGTGTAAAACGTTTATTTTATGACACTATCAAAGGTGGAGATTTTCGTGCCCGCGAAGCCAATGTTTATCGTTTGGCAGAAGTGGCAAACAACATCATTGATCAATGCGTTGCTCAAGGTGTGCCATTTGCCCGAGAATACGGCGGATATTTAGACAATCGTTCTTTTGGCGGGGCCCAAGTGTCGCGCACGTTTTATGCCAAAGGTCAAACAGGACAACAATTATTATTAGGCGCATACCAAGCATTAATGAAAGAAGTTGGTAAAGGCACCGTTAAGTTGCACCCACGTACCGAGATGTTGGATTTAGTGGTCATCGATGGTGTGGCCCGTGGCGTTGTGATGCGCAATTTAGTGACGGGTAAGATTGAATCACATTTTGGTGATGCGGTTGTTTTAGCAACCGGTGGTTATGGGAATGTGTTTTATTTATCCACCAATGCCAAAGGCAGCAATGTCACGGCAACATGGCGTGCACATAAAAAAGGTGCTTTCTTTGCCAATCCTTGCTATACACAAATTCATCCAACATGTATTCCTGTTCATGGGGACTATCAAAGTAAATTAACATTGATGAGTGAAAGTTTGCGCAATGATGGTCGTGTTTGGGTGCCTAAAAAAGCGGGTGATAAGCGTGCGCCACATGAAATCCCAGATAGTGAACGCGATTATTTTCTAGAACGCAAATACCCAAGCTTTGGAAATTTAGTGCCACGCGATATTGCCTCTCGTAATGCCAAAGAGCAGTGTGATGCAGGTTTAGGTGTTGGGCCAACTGGTCAAGCTGTTTATCTTGATTTTGCCGACGCTATCAAGCGTTTAGGTGAAAGTGTTATCAAAGAACGTTACGGCAATCTTTTTGACATGTATCAAAAAATTACCGACCATAATCCTTATAAAACCCCCATGATGATTTATCCAGCGGTGCATTACACCATGGGTGGTTTATGGGTCGATTATAATTTGATGAGCAATGTCCCAGGGTTGTTTGTTATTGGCGAAGCCAATTTTTCTGATCATGGGGCCAACCGATTAGGCGCTTCTGCCTTGATGCAAGGCTTAGCAGACGGATATTTTATTCTGCCGTACACGATTGGGGATTATCTAGCTAAAGTTAAGCCTTCTGATAAATCAATTCTTTCACATCCAGAATTCAAGAAGTGTGAAGAAGATGTTTTAAATTACATTAAGAAATTGTTGTCCATTAAGGGTAAGCGCACCGTTGATGATTTTCATCGTGAATTAGGTCATTTGATTTGGGATAAATGCGGCATGGCCCGCACCGATAAGGGATTACGTGAAGCCTTAAAACGCATCCCTGAAATTCGAAAAGAATTTTGGGAAAATGTGAATGTCTTAGGTGCGAATGAAGAATTTAATCAAGCCCTTGAGCGTGCTGGACGTGTGGCTGATTTCTTAGAATTTGGTGAGTTATTGTTAACCGATGCGTTAAGCCGTGAAGAATCTTGCGGCGGGCATTTTAGAGAAGAATATCAAACCCCCGAAGGTGAAGCACTACGTCGGGATGATTTATTCTCATATGTTGCCGCTTGGCAATTTAACGGGGTTGGCAATGGTCCAACCTTGCATAAAGAAGAATTAAAATACGAAGAAGTTCATGTGGCTCAACGGAGTTATAAATAGTCATGTCTAACAAAATCAATCTTACTCTAAAAGTTTGGCGTCAAAAGAATACTCAAGCAACGGGCCATTTTGAAGAATATGCTGCCAATGCGATCGATACCGACATGTCATTTTTAGAAATGTTAGATGTGGTTAATGAAACATTATCCAAAGAAGGCAAAGATCCTATTGCGTTTGATCATGATTGCCGTGAAGGTATTTGTGGGATGTGCGGTGCGGTTGTTAATGGACAAGCCCATGGGCCAATGCGCGGAACAACATTATGCCAATTGCACATGCGTAATTTTAAAGACGGGGAAACCTTGGTCATTGAACCATGGCGCTCGACAGCTTTCCCTGTGGTTAAAGATTTAGCCGTAAATCGATCATCCTTTGATCGCATCATCACCTCAGGTGGATTTGTTTCGGTAAAAACCGGTCAAGCACCAGATGCTCATTCCATTCCAGTGCCAAAACCAGATGCAGATTTAGCAATGGATAATGCCCAATGCATTGGTTGTGGTGCGTGTGTTGCCGCTTGTCCCAATGGTGCAGCCATGCTTTTCCTTGCTGCCAAGGTTGTTCATTTGAATATTTTGCCCCAAGGTGCTGTTGAAGCTGACGCGCGTGTGGCGGGCATGGTTAATCAAATGGATAAAGAAGGTTTTGGTAATTGCTCCAATGAATATGAATGTGAAGCCGCTTGCCCAAAAGAAATTAGCGTGTCTAACATCGCTCGGCTTAACACCTACCTGCGTAAAGCAAAAGCGTAAACTTACGTACTAATACGCATATTCAAATACTTTGATCATTATTATGATATTCCTATCATTTTAAGGGAACCCTCATTTTACGTAGGAGCAAGAGGCGATGATACAAGTCGACATGTTAAAAGATTTATTAAATGTTAAAGAAAAAGAACTGAAGAAATTGGATATTGAGCAGTTGCGTTTGCTCTCGGGTGTTTTTCGCTATATGACACGCATCGTTGATCGTGAAATCAATGATCGAGATGATGTAAAGTGATAGACATCTAGCGTGTTAACCACTAGAATATCACGCATGACAACCGTGATTGATAAAGCAACTGTAACAAAATATGATGTGGCTGGTCCTCGCTACACCAGTTATCCAACAGCGCCGCAATGGTCTGATGCCGTCAATGCCACCACTTATCACGATAAATTAAAAGTTTTCGGATTAAATGACAAAACCTTATCACTGTATATTCACGTCCCATTTTGTGAACAATTATGCTATTTTTGCGCATGTAATAAAGTTATTCGTGCAAAAGAAGAACGCGTTGGCGATGAATTTTTAGAACATCTTTTTAAAGAATTAGATCAAGTGGCTTTCCTCATTGGTCGTCGTAAGTTGATTAGACAATTGCATTGGGGTGGGGGAACACCAACATTTTTAAGTGAGCGCCAAACCAAACAATTATTTAAGAAGATCACCGATTTATTTGATGTGGATTTAAATGGTGAAATTGCTATAGAAATTGATCCACGTACTGTAACAGAAGATAAATTAAAGGTATTAAAAGCGCTAGGATTTAATCGTGTCTCCATGGGCGTGCAAGATTTTGATGCCAAGGTGCAAGATGATATCAACCGCATTCAACCTTTTGAACAAGTCGCAGAGGTGAATACGTGGTGCCGCAATTTAGGATTCTTGTCGGTCAATTTCGATCTGATCTATGGTCTTCCATACCAAACCAAAGAAACATTTGCCAATACCGTCATGAAAGTGGTTGGCTTAAGACCAGACCGCATAGCCTTGTATAGTTTTGCGTATGTGCCGTGGTTATCAAAACCACAAAATAAATTTAATCTCGATGCAATCCCTGTACAAGACGAGAAGCTAGATATTTTCATCAATTCACGCAATGCTTTGCTCAATGCAGGGTATAAAGCTATTGCCATGGATCATTTTGCGCTTAGTAGCGACGATATGGCCAAAGCCTTTGATCAAGGGACATTACATCGTAATTTCATGGGCTATACGTTAAAGCCAGCCGATGAATTCATTGGCGTTGGCCCTTCAGCCATTGGGTTTTTAGAAAACACTTATTTTCAAAATGTTAAAGTCTTGCCGGATTATTATGCTTTAACATCTGAAGGTAAATTACCAGTCGAGCGTGGACAGGTTTTAACCCAAGACGACATTATGCGTAAATGGGTGATCAATGCCTTGATGTGTGCGTTTAAGCTGGATCGCCAAGAATTTAAAAAGACGTTTCAACAAGATTTTGATAAGTATTTTAGTTTTGAAAAAGAACATTTAACGCATTGCATTGAAGATGGTTTGCTAAACGTAGAGGGTGATGCATTTTTCGTCACCGATTTAGGTAAAATTTTTATTCGCAACGTGGCCATGGGTTTTGATTGGTATTTACGTCAAAAAGATGGACATAAACGTTTCTCGAGGACAATATGAGCAATTTTTTACAAGCATTTGAAGGTAAGAATAAACAAGTTCCGGCGTGGTTCATGCGTCAAGCAGGTCGTTATTTGCCACAATATCAAGCGTTAAAAGCTAAGGTGCCTTTGCGAGATTTATTTCGTAATCCTGAATTAGCTGGGGCAATCACCTTGCAGCCAATTGAGCTTATTGGTGTTGATGCCGCAATCCTGTTTGCCGATATCATGACCATGCCATCTGGTATGGGTTTTAATATTGATTTCATTGACGGTAAAGGTCCTGTGACGGATAACCCCATTCGCGGGCCAGAAGATTTAAAGCGTTTAGGCAAATATAGCGGTTTGGAATATGTGGGCAAGACCATATCACTAATCAATAAAGTTATCCCAAAATCCGTGCCATTGATAGGTTTTGCTGGTTCGCCTTATACCGTATTAACGTATTTATGTCCCAAACACCAACATATGATGTTTGAGAACCCTAAAGTATTTCATGCGTACATGAAATTATTGACGGAAAACACCATCCTTTACTTGAAAGACCAGAAGCGGGCGGGCATTCAAGCTTTTCAATTGTTTGACACATGGGCAGGGTCATTGCGCACAGTTGAATATGAAGAATTTGTTTTGCCTTATGTTCAAAAGATTTTTAAATCCGTTGATTTACCGTCGATTTATTTCTTAAAAAATTGCGCGCACTTGATTGATTTAATGGATCAAAGCGGTGCTGACATGCTCTCCGTCTGTGATACGATCGACATTAAAGACATTAAAACAAAACGCGGCGTTCAAGGTAATTTGTTGAACACCATGCTTTATGCACCTGATAAGGTGTTATTAGCCGAAGTTGATCGCTTGCTTAAAAATGCTAAAAAGCATCACCGCAAGTATGTATTTAACCTCAATCATGGCGTCATGCCAGATGTAGATCCAGAAAAATTAAAGAAAGTCGTTGCAGCTGTTCACCAATTCAAATGGGCATAACCAAAGTCGCAATCATAGGTGGCGGCATATCAGGCTTGTCCACACTGCATTTCTTAAAGAAAAAATATCACGACGATATAGATGTGACGCTTTATGAAGCCAATCCATATCTTGGCGGCAACATACGTTCGTTGCATCAAGATGGTTTTATCTTTGAAACAGGCCCAAATGGTTTTATCAATAATGCGCCAACCACATTAGAGCTCATTGAAGATCTTGGTTTAACGCAGGAATTAATCAGTGCAGATGCATTTGCCAAACGGCGTTATATTCAGTTAGACGGAAAATTGCACCTACTCCCGTCAGATTTTCCTACATTCATTAAATCATCTATTTTAACGCCCCTTGAAAAATTCCTTTTAGTGAAGGGTATGTTTAATAAAAAAGTCTCGATGGATCAGTCTATATCTGATTATGTTACAGCAAGGTTTTGCAAAGGCGTGGCTGAAAAATTAGCTGACCCATTTATTCGCGGTATATTTGGCGGGGATATAAAAAAGCTGCACATGGCTCAAGCATTTCCAAAGATGAAAAAAGGAACCATGACATCTTTAAAAGGGGGCATGGGTCAAATTTTTGAAAAATTTGAAGCGCGTTATGCTCAACACATCATCAAAAGCCAATCGATTGAGGCGCTAGAAAAGATCAAAGCTGACCGTATCATATCGACCGTTCCTGCATATAAGGCGGCTACATTAACGAACAATCAAAGCTTATCGCAGATACGTTATTGCACAGTGTCAGTCGTTGGTTTAGGTTTCGATGTCGCATCATTTAAACAAAAACCCGACGGTTTTGGTTATCTGATACCATCAAATCAAGGCAAAGATATTTTAGGTGTTTTGATCGAAAGCAATGTTTATGCTAACCGTGCACCAGAAGGTAAAATTATGGTGCGGGTGATGATTGCCCAAGATGCTGCGCCAGAGGCGTTGATTCAAAAGGCTTTAAAAGAATTAGATCAAACATTTGGATTATCAGGAAAGCCAGTCGTTAGATTTGTACAAGCTTGGCCCAAAGCGATACCCCAGTATGAAATGAATTACGCACAAGTATTATCAAATGTTCATTTACAAAAAGATGGCTTAACGATCAGCGGTAATTTTATTAAAGGCATTTCTTTAAACGACTGCATCAATAACGCTAAAGACATTGCTAATTCGATAAAGCTTTGTTAGCATTGGAAACGATGATTTATCCTATTTTACTATTAGTGTTGTTTTTCGTAACGGGTTGTGACGGCAAACCGCAGGTGCGCCACTATACTGAAATCACCATTGAATCAGCCAGTACATCGCCATCTGATCCTCATATAGGGATGGATATGGGTATGGGATCAGACATGCCAACAGCCAATGATGCCATGAAAAATAAGTTAACATGGGATACGCCAAAAGGTTGGGTCCAAGAAGCTGGCGGCCCTATGCGTTTAGCAACACTTAAACTAGCTAATGATCCTGAGGCATTTGATTGTTCGATTATAGCGCTTCCAGGAGCAGCAGGTGGTTTGGAAGCAAATCTTAAACGTTGGATGGGGCAAATTCAAATTGATCCAACGCCAGAGGCATTCTCACGCTTTATAAAAGCATCTAAAGGGAATATTTATGATTTTGCTCAATTACAGTCAGGTGCGTCACAAGAAACAACAAGTATGATTGCCGCTATGATAGAAATTGATGACACAACCGTGTTTGTTAAGTTTAAAGCAAGCATTGCTGTTGTGAAAAAGCATCGTGCAGCTTTCTTGACATTAGTAAAATCGGTGCGCCGTCCATGAATAAAATCATAAAGAAAATAGCGTCAGTTAAAATAACCACAGCCTGTGTGTTATGGTTGTTTATTCTAACGTTTTGGGGCACGGTTGGCCAAGTGTCACAAGGTTTGTACGCAGCGCAAGAACGCTATTTCTTTTCATTCTTCTTTAAAATCTGGGGATTTTTGCCCATCCCAGGTGCCCAAGCTGTTTTGTGGGTGATGTTTGTAAATTTGGTTGCATCGACCATCGTTCATTTTAGTAAATTACGTGCATGGCGCACTGTTGGACTTAAATTAACACATATTGGTATATTTATTTATTTTGTAGCTGCTTTTGTAACATTTCATTTGACGCAAGAAAGTAATGTGCATTTGATGGAAGGGGAGGCGACCAATGTTGGGGCTTCTTACCACGAGTGGGAATTGTCTTTTTGGAAAGAGAACGCTAAAGAAAAACAGATTACGGCCTATGATGTGAATCATGTTAAGGCAGGTGATCTTTTTATAATGGATGATGCATCAATTGCTGTTGAGTCATTTTATCTAAATTGTGAAGCATACGCGGCCAATGATGGCACAACCAGCGCCCTTAATGCGTCGGGCATAGATCTCTTAAAACCTGTGGCGATCAACACAGAGCGTGAACAAAATATTGCGGGTGGTATTTTTAAGATTAATGGTCAGCGTGTTTTATTATATGGAAATGAATCAAAACCCACCAAGGTTGGCGACCGCTATTTTCAATTGCGTCACAAACGATATCCATTGCCATTCTTACTTAAGCTAAAAGATTTTAAAGTCGAATTCCACCCAGGCACACAAACAGCCAGCACCTATGAAAGTCTTGTTGAAGTTATAAAGTCAGGCGCATCGCGTGAGGTGCGTATTTTTATGAATAATCCCTTAAGAGAAAAAGACTACACATTTTATCAAGCTTCGTACAATATCGATAAACAAGGACGTGAATATTCCACATTAGCGGTTGTCAAGAATGCTGGTCAATTGCTTCCTTATCTTGCATGTTTGGTTGTTTTTATTGGCTTAGCGTTACATTTTATTTTAGCAGCTTTGGATCGAAAGAAATTATGAAGAAATTAATTCTGGTAATTTTATCAGCATTTATTGTTATGACGCCCGTATTAGCTCAAGAGGGTCCTAAGAAATTGCGTTCTTATGAGCTCTTGGCGCGTATTCCTGTTTTGGATAATGGGCGCATCAAACCGATGGATACTTTTGCTCGTAATTTATTACTTCAGTTTTCAGGTAAAGACACTTATGAACGAAAGCCTGCCATTGAGTGGGTAGCTAAATTATTGTTTGCATCGGAATTGATTAAAGATGACAAGATTTTTCTGATCAATAATCCTGATATAGCAACCGCTTTAGGTATGGAAGTTTCTTCGCACCGTCGATATTCTTTGTCGCAACTACAACATGCAGGGCCAAAACTTGTAGAGTTAGCAGATGTTGCTAGGCACATAGAGCAAAAACAGCGCAGCATTGTTGAAGAAGAGATTATTCGCGTGCATGATAATGCAGAATATTGTGCGGCATTGGCACAGGTAATGTATTTTGCGTTTCCCCATGAAGATTTTAATCAAAGCACTTTCTTAAACGTAGCGTTACAGGCTAAAGAATTACATCAATCGACTTCAGGTCTTGAAAATAAGGATAAGTTGCTCTGGAGTGAGGCTGATAAAAATTCTGTTAAGATTTTAAAGAATTTCTTTGAATGGTCTAAGACGTATTCGGATTTACCCTTAATGATTATCCCGCCATCTAACAATCCAGCCATTTGGGTCAGTCCATGGGAGGCTGTTAAATACGATTTTAGAAATCAACAAACGCGTGCGATGCTTCAAAGTTTACAGAACATGGTTGTAGCTTACTGGGGAGGAAATCAAATTCAGTTTGATATGGCGGCCCGCCTATATTTAGATACGTTGTATAACCAAGTTGATAAAAAACAACAAAAAAAGTTGGGTGTTTTTTCTCTGGAGTTGGCATACCATGCATGGATGCCTTATTTGTGGGCTAGAATTTTTTATATCTTAGCTTTTGTTTGTTTTTTTGTATCGTTAATTTCAAGTGCCAAAATTTGGTATCCAATCGCTTGGATGTCCATCATTTTAGGTTTTGCACCGCTTTTATGGGCATTGGCTGCGCGCATCATCATCATGGCAAGACCACCTGTAACCAGTTTATATGAAACATTTATTTTTGTTGCGTGCATTAGCGTTGCATTAGGCATTTGGATTGAACGCATTAATAAACAATGGATGGGGATTTTGGTTGCCGCCATCAGCGGCAGTGCGTTTTTGTTCATTGCGGGTCGGTATAGCACTGAGGGGGATACTTTAAAGATGTTGGTTGCTGTTTTGAATTCTAATTTCTGGTTAGCAACCCATGTCACGACAATTACTATGGGTTATGCGGCCGCATGTGTGGCTGGTGTTTTGGGTCACATCTGGCTTATACAAGCATGCTTCAAGAAAATGCATCCTAAGTTACAAAACACATATCAAGTCATGATGATTGTGTTGGGTATTGCTTTAACGCTGACATTCTTGGGTACAAATTTAGGTGGCATTTGGGCTGATCAAAGTTGGGGGCGTTTCTGGGGCTGGGATCCTAAAGAAAATGGCGCGCTCATGATTGTCTTGTGGTGTATTTTTTTATTTCATGCGCGCATCGCCAAACTCATTGGTCCTTTAGGCATGGCGATCGGTGTTTCACTTGGGGTTGTCGTTGTCATGTGGGCTTGGTTTGGGGTTAACTTGCTTAGCATTGGTTTACATTCCTATGGATTCACGTCGGGCATCGCCAATACATTGTTGCTTTATGTTATCTGTGAAGTTATATTTTTGTGTGTAGCGGGATATTTTGCTAAAAAAAATGAAAAAGGTTCATGAGGCCCTGCGTGCTGTTCTAGCAACTGCAAAACCTACCAGCGTTGCTGCTATTCCCATCGCCAATGCGGTTGGAAAAATCCTTCGTAAAAAAGTTGTCGCTGATCGAGATTATCCACCATTCAACAAATCGTTAATGGATGGCATTGCTATTTCCTTTAAAGTTTGGCAGCAGGGGCAAAGAACGTTTCCCATTGAAAAAACCATCCCAGCTGGCGTGGCAGCACATAAAGTAAAAAATAAACAACATTGTGTTGAAATCATGACGGGCGCCGTTGTCCCAGATGGTTTTGACTGTGTTATTCCTGTTGAAAATATTATTATTAAAGATCGCATCGCAACTCTTCTAGAATCCGATGTGTCAAAAGGGCAATATATTCGCTATAAAGCCGCGGATATAAAAAAAGGGAAATGTGTTTTAGAACAAGGTCATCAAATCACACCAGCCCAGATTGGGGTATTGGCGTCTGTTGGACATGCGTATGTTAATGTATCGTCAATTATCAGGATTGCTGTTGTGTCAACGGGTGATGAATTAGTCGATGTGGACCAACCCATCAAGAATTTCCAAACACGTTTATCAAATGGATACGCCTTAAAAGCTGTAATTGAATCAACATCATTGGCTCATGTGACAATGTTTCATTTAAAAGACGATGAAAATGTTTTATATCAAGCATTACAAAAGATTCTAAAAGTGCATGATGTGGTGATTTTAAGTGGTGGTGTCTCTAAGGGTAAGTTTGATTTTATCCCTGATGTTTTAAAACGATTAAATGTACGTAATATTTTTCATGGGGTAGATCAAAAGCCAGGCAAGCCATTTTGGTTTGGATTAACCCAAGATCATAAACCTGTTTTTGGTTTACCAGGAAATCCAGCCTCAACCCTTGTATGTGTATATCAATATGTGATCCCATTTTTATACAGCCAAGCAGGGGCAACGTATCAGCAACAATATCGCATCGTTGGTAATATTTCAAAGAAGTCGTCGACAGGAACATTCTTTATGCCTGTTAGAAACGACAAAGTTGTAAGCTCCGGTGGTTCAGGTGATTTTATCAGTTGGGCAGAAGGGGATGGTTTTATCGCATATGACAACCAACAAAAAAACAATCTACGGCCTTATTTTAGCTGGCGGTTATAGTCGTCGGATGGGCAAGGACAAAGCCTTGCTTGACTTTCATGGCAAACCTCAAGTCCAGTTTTGCTATGATCTTCTGACTGCATATTGTGAGAAAGTCTTTGTTTCAGCTAGAGCCAATCAACAATATTTTAATTTACCCATCTTAAAAGATCTAGAAAAGTTTGCCAACATAGGTCCGCTGGGTGGTATTTTGTCTGCCATGGAAACTTATCCTGATGTTGCCTGGCTATTGTTAGCGTGCGATTTGCCCAATGTAGAAGATAAAACAATCACACATCTGCTGGCTCATCGCGAAGATACAAAAATTTCAACAGCATATATAAGCAGTACAGATAAATTGCCAGAGCCGTTATGTGCTATATGGGAACCACACGCGAAAGATGAAATTCTAAGATATTTGAAAGATGATATCAAATGTCCTCGCAAAATATTAATCAGATCCAATGTATTGTTGTTGCCGTTACCCGTCGCCAATTGGTTGGACAATATCAATACGCCTTTAGATTTAAAGGGTTACAGCAAGGAAACGGTTTCTTAAAAGTTTGTTTATCCATTGAAATCACAATGGGTTAGGCTATACTTTAAATAGAGTTGTCAGGTGATTTAAATTTAATAAGGAAATTTATGTATAGAATTTTATTAGCAGACGATGAGCCAGATGTGGTTGATATAACCCGTAAGCGTTTAATCAAAGACGGGTACGAGGTTTATCCTGCTTATAATGGTCAAGAAGCATATCAATTGACCGTTAAATACATCCCAGACTTAATCATCTCCGACGTATTAATGCCGCTCATGAATGGTTTTGAATTTTGCAAAGCTGTTCGGGATAATGAAAAGACCAAAGATATTCCGATTATCATTGTGACGGGCAATCGTTCCGATATGCAAGATGCCTTTTTATTCCTTGGTATTAAAGATATTTTGCACAAGCCGTTTAATTTAGATCAACTTGAAGAAAAGATTCGTATTCAGTTGGGGATTGCCAAACATTCACATACTCAAAAGACAAAGCTATTGTTGCATTGTGTAAGGCCGGCTAAGATGTCAGCAGCACGTGCGATCATTGAATTTGTCCCACAATGGGTTTCTAAGTTCGTGACAACCGGTGCTGAATTAATTGCCCGTGCAAAAGAATTTCAACCGGATGTGGTCGTCGTTGATTTATTTATGAATGACATGGCAGCTGATGAAGCCATCCTTTGCGTTAAATCTATCCCTGAACTAAAAGACACGCAAGTTGTTACTTATTATAGCCCAATCACGGAAGGCGATGAGTACATTATTCAAGCCCGTATGATTGAAATTCAATATTTAAAAATTGCCACCCAAGCAGCGGGTGCCAAAGAATATTTAGGCCCCTTAAACAATCCCACCAATTTCATCGCCATGTTCGATGACTACCGTAAAGATTATTCTGCATAATTAATTGATTGTTATTTATTTTTTTGTTAAAGTCATTAAAACTTGTGCAAGAAAATAAAATATGATCATTGTAGGTCTCAACCATAAAACAGCACCAATAGAAATTCGCGAACGGTTTTTCTTAAATCCGCAAGAGTGTGATTTGCTATTGTTGGAATTAAAGAATAATCCGGATGTTAGCGAAGCTTTTGTTTTATCGACCTGTAACCGCATTGAGTTATATTTAAAACGCATCGATAAAACGCTCCCCAAGCATTTTGTATTACAGTTAATCGCCAAAATTAAAAAGATTGAGTTACCTCAATCATTAATTGAGTATTTATATTTTTACGAGGGACAAGGTGCCATCGAGCATTTGCTTAAGGTAACCAGTGGTTTAGATTCTTTGGTCATTGGGGAGAAGCAAATTTTGGGGCAAGTTAAAAATGCCGTGGCTCGCGCCAGAGAGCTTGGGACCATTTCAAAATATTTTAATATCCTAACCAACATTGCCATCCGTACTGGTAAAAAATCACAACAAGAAACAGCGATTAGTTTTGGTGGTTCGTCAATCAGTTGGGCGGCCATTGAGATGGCAGAGCAATTGTTAGGTGGTTTAAATCAGAGAAAGGTTTTAGTCATTGGTGCAGGTAAGATGGGTGAGTTGGCCCTAAGCAATTTATGCAATAAGGGTTTAGAAAAATTATACTTGATGAATCGAACTGGGGAAAAAGCTGAACAGTTGGCTTCCTTGTATAATGGTATCCCGGCATCTTTTTGGGATATTCAAAAACTTTTAGTTGATGTTGATCTTTGTATTTGTTCCGTTGGGGCACCGCATCATATCTTGCAAAGTGAGAACTTAAGCAAATTGTTGCCTCAACGCAACGGACGCCAACTTGTTTTTATTGATATCTCCATGCCTCGTAATATTGATCCAAACATTGGATCTTTACCAAATGTGCAGTTACGTTCCATTGATGATTTAGCTCAAGTTGTTAATGAAAATTTAAAGAAACGTGAAGGTGCTGTTGGTAGTGTGCACGCCATTATCCGCCAAAAAATGCTTGAGTTTGAAATGAAACTTAGCAAACTAAAAGCATTGTCTGATTCTGATTTCTTCGAACCTGCAGAGATTGTTTAATTTATGGCCTTTGGTTATACAATCATAGCCGAGTTCTTATTCTTTTCTATTGGGGGTTATTTTTTAGATCAAAAATTAAATACAGGCTACATCTGGACTTTGATTGGGATTGGTTTGGCTTTTGTCATGATAGGTTATGAGATTTGGAAAATATCTAAAAAATTGTAGGGAAGGGTTTCAAACCTTTCGTTACGTAACAAAAAATATTTACATATTCGCTTGAACCTCTTAAGGTTATAAACTAATATAATTTTTATGTCAGCTCCAGAACAGGCAGGACCTTTCCAGTTAGACCAATACGTTATCCATCACATCATGGACTCCCATGAGTGGCACTTGCCCTTCTTACCACCGATTCACTTACCAGGATTTTTGACGAAACATGGCTTGATGGTGATTTTATGTGCGGCACTTTTGATTTATTTATTTTGTTTTGTTTATCGAAAAAATGATCGAGTTCCCACGGGTATTACCAATCTTCTAGAATCATTTGTTCAATTTGTCCGCGATGAGATTTCTGTGCCAGCTTTGGGCAAAGAAGATGGAGTAAAGTTAACCCCACTTTTTTGCACCTTATTCTTCTTTATTTTAGGCATGAACATCATTGGTCAAATCCCTTTATTTGCAGCAGCAACGGCAAATGTTAGTGTTACGGCACCATTGGCACTTGTTATCTTTTATATGATGACAGTTGGCACAATTCAAAAAAATGGTTTTATGGGATTTGTAAAAGCATTTATCCCATCTGGGGTGCCTAAGCCAATCTTACTACTTATTGTTCCTTTAGAAATTCTAGGATTATTTATTAAGACCTTTGCCTTAATGATCCGTCTTTTCGCCAATATGTTGGCAGGGCACATGGTTATTTCTTCATTACTTGGGTTAGTTGTATTATTCGGTGCTTACGCGGCACCTGCTATTTTATTAGCTTTAGGTATTTCATTGCTAGAAGTGTTGGTTGTCTTCTTGCAAGCGTATATCTTTGTGTTGTTATCAGCAGTATTTATTGGACAATTGCATCACCCAGAACATTAATCATTTAAACAAAAATAAAGAAAGGATTCTTCATGCAACCAAATCAAATCTTAGAAATCCCACATCTGGCTAATTTTCTTATAGGCATTGGTTTTGGGTTATGTGCCATCGGCGCTGGTATTGGGGTTGGACAAATTGTTGCTGCGGCATTAAATGGTATTGCGCGTCAACCAGAACAAGCTGGTAAAATTCAAACAGTTATGTTTATCGGTGCTGCTCTCGTTGAAGGGGTTGCTTTATTGTGTGCGGTTTTTTGTTTCTTAGCCTTGCAAAAATAAAGGATATAAAATATGGAGAAAACGTCCCCAAACCTGTTAAGCCCAGACGTATTGATGATGGTCTTGACGTGGGTTACTTTTTTTATCCTTTTGGTTGTATTAAAGAAATTCGCATTCAAACCAATTCTTGAAACGCTCCAGAAGCGCGAAGACTATATTCGAAAATCATTAGATGATGCGGATAAAGCAAAAGCACAGTTGGCACAGATTGAATTAGAGAAAAGCCAAATCATCAATGCCGCTAAGACCCAAGCAGGGCAAATCATTGATGAAGCTCGAAAAACAGCGACGAGCGTTGCGCATGATACGGAGAATAAAGCAAGGGTAAATGCGCAGGAAATGTTAAAGAATGCTCAGTCTCAAATTGAAGGTGAACGTCAAAAGGTCCAACAGCAATTGAAGGTGGAAAGTGTTAATATTTCGATCCTTTTGGCTAGTAAAATTTTAAAAGAAAATACCGATACTGATAAAAATCGTCGACTTGTAGAGGAGGCGGTTAGAGAATTATGAGCGTTTATCAGATAGGCCAACGGTATGCTAAAAGCCTTTATGATCTTTCTCAAAGTCAGGGAAATATTGAAGAGGTTTATGCGTGTTTTCAATCGTTGGACGGAATCATTTCGACCAATCAAGATTTTCGGGATTTTATACAAAATCCATTACTTGGTGAAGCAGAGCGCGCCAAGGTTTTAAAAGCATTATTTTCAGGCAAGGTTCCCGCCTTGGTAGAAAAATTTTTATTTTATGTTAATTGTAAAAATCGTTTAAATGTTTTGGGATCAATTGTTCAATCTTTTGACGAGCTTTATTTAAAGGCTCATAATCGTGTCCGTGCACAAGTGCAAATAGCTTTACCTCTTGAGATGTCTGTGCGTGAAAAAATTTTGCAACAATTGGGTCAAAAGTATAAAAAAGAAGTTCTGGCGCAATGGCATATACGTAAAGAAATTTTAGGTGGTTTTCGTATCTTAATAGAGGGGCGTTTGCACGACTATAGTTTTACAAATCAATTGGAACAATATCGTAAACAAGTTTTACAAAGAGGTTAAACATGGCGAATCAATTGAATCCAGATGAAGTCAGTTCCATCTTAAAAAAAGAACTCAATGATTTTAAGAGTAAAGTAGAAACATATGAAATAGGTACTGTGCTTAACGTCGGGGATGGTATTGCTCGCGTGCATGGTTTATATAATGTTATGTCTGGTGAGATTGTAGAATTTGCCAACGGCATCAAAGGCATGGCGCTGAACTTAGAACAAGATAATGTTGGTGTTGCTGTCTTTGGTGAAGATTATCATATAAAAGAAGGCGATGAAGTTCGTCGTACAGGAAAGATTGCAACCGTTCCTGCTGGCGAAGGTTTGCTTGGTCGTATCGTTGATGGCTTAGGTAATCCTATAGATGGTCAAGGACCACTAAAGATCACTCAATATCAACAAATTGAACTTAAAGCCCCAGGGATCATTGATCGTAAGAACGTTCATGAGCCCATGCAAACTGGCATCAAGGTTATTGATGCTTTAACACCAGTTGGCCGAGGACAACGTGAATTAATTATCGGGGACCGTAAGACAGGTAAGACAACACTTGCTATTGATGCCATTATCAATCAAAAAGGCAAGGATGTGTATTGCTTCTATGTGGCAATCGGTCAAAAACGATCAACAGTGGTTCAAATCTATGAAAAGTTAAAGAAGTATGGAGCGATGGAATATACGACGATCATTGCTGCAACAGCGTCGGATCCAGCGCCAATGCAGTTTTTATCGCCATATGCGGGATGCGCTATGGCGGAGTATTTCCGTGATAATGGTAAACATGCTTTAATCATTTATGATGATTTAACCAAACAAGCTCAAGCCTATCGTCAATTATCCTTGTTGTTGCGCCGTCCACCAGGACGTGAAGCTTATCCAGGTGATATTTTCTATCTCCATAGCCGTTTACTCGAACGCGCTGCTAAATTAAGTGATGCGAAGGGTGCAGGTAGTTTAACAGCTTTGCCTATCATTGAAACGCAAGCCGGTGACGTGTCTGCGTATATTCCAACGAACGTTATTTCTATTACTGACGGTCAGATTTTCTTGGATACTGATCTTTTTAACGCCGGTCAACGACCAGCGATCAATGCTGGTTTGTCTGTTTCGCGCGTTGGTGGTGATGCTCAAGTGAAAGCGATGAAACAAACCGCAGGTAGTTTGCGTTTGGAATTAGCGCAATACCGCGAATTGGCAGCATTCTCGCAATTTGCCTCCGATTTGGATCCTGCAACCAAGAAACAATTGGATCGTGGGAAACGTTTAATGGAATTAATCAAACAAGGCATCCAAGTGCCCTTACCCGTCGTTAAACAAGTAGCTATCATCTATGCGGGTGTTAATGGTTATTTGGATGATTTACCAGCAAATAAAGTTAAGAGTTTCGAAGAATACCTGCATGTTCAACTAGATTCAAAATATTCAAGTTTTGTTGATTTATTCAATAAAAACTTAAGTATGACGGATGAAATCAAGGCAGCTTTAAACAAAATTCTAACCGAAGTTAAAGGGACTTTTGCTTAGATGATTGGGATAAGAGAGTTTAATAAAAAGATCGGGTCTTTAAAAAATACCCGTAAAATGACAAAAACCATGAAAATGGTTTCTGCCAGTAAATTTAAACGTGCCTATAAAGCTCAATCGAGTGCTCAAGTATATTCTGAAAAACTAACGGATCTTGTTGGTCGTTTATCCGCATTTTCTAGTGGTCAACATCCGCTGATGAAGACAAAAAAACTTAACAATACTGCCTTGGTCATTCTTGTATCTTCAGATAAAGGATTATGTGGTGGGTTTAATAATAATCTATTTAGAGAAGTTAGGCGCTGGATTAAAGAGAATCCCTATAAATATACTAAGATTGACTTTTCATTTTGTGGTAAGCGAGGTTTCATGTCTTTCCGTCGCCATGTAACGATGAAAACGAATTATGAAGGCATTACCGTAAAACCGATATTTCAAGATGCATTAAAAGTTGCTCAGGATGTAACGCATAGTTTTATGACGGGTGAGTACGATGAGGTTTATTTAGCATATAATCATTTTAATTCGCCCATGTCCCAAGTTCCTCAGATTGAAAAAATTCTGCCGCTTGATCCAAAAGCATTGGTGACGGGAACGTCGAACATTGTTGCAGATTATGAATATGAGCCATCTCAACAAGAAATGTTTGATTTCTTGGTCCCTAAATTTTTGAACTTTAAAATCTTTTATACTTTATTAGAGAATGCTGCTGGTGAGCACGGGGCGCGCATGACAGCCATGGACAAGGCGTCGTCTAATACAGCAGACTTAATTGACCGGTACACATTATTACGTAATCGGGCGCGTCAAGCCGCCATCACCACAGAATTAATTGAAATTATTTCTGGAGCAGAAGCTCTTAAATAACTGACTAAAGGAAAATAATATGGACAATGCAAATGGTAAGATTACCCAAGTTTTAGGCGCAGTTATCGACGTGTATTTCCCATCAGGCTCATTGCCACCGATTGGGACCGCGCTTAAGACAACCAATAAGAATATTAGTGATGCACCAGACAATTTAACCTTAGAAGTAGCCCAGCATTTAGGCGACAATATTTTACGTACAATTGCCTTGGACACATCTGAAGGGTTAATGCGTGGTCAAGAAGTGCGCAGCACCGGCGCTGGTTTGATGATGCCGGTTGGTGAAGGAACGCTTGGTCGTGTTATGAATTTGCTGGGTGAACCGATCGATCAATTGGGACCAGTGAAGGCAGCAAAATATTTACCCATTCACCGCAAAGCTCCAGAAGTCGACGAGCAAGAAACCTCAACGTCCATTTTAGTGACGGGGATTAAGGTTATTGACTTGCTAGCACCATATCGTAAGGGTGGTAAGATTGGTTTGTTCGGCGGGGCGGGTGTAGGTAAAACCGTTTTGATCCAAGAATTAATCAACAACATTGCTAAAGAGCACGGTGGTTATTCTGTGTTTGCAGGGGTTGGTGAACGTACCCGTGAAGGTACCGCTCTTTATAAAGAAATGAAAGAAGCAGGGGTTATTGATAAGACCTCGCTCATTTATGGTCAAATGAATGAACCCCCAGGTGCACGCGCTCGTGTTGCTTTATCTGCGCTCACCGTTGCTGAATATTTCCGTGATGAAATGCGCCAAGATGTGTTGTTATTCGTCGATAATATTTTCCGTTTTACCCAAGCAGGTGCTGAAGTTTCTGCGCTGCTTGGTCGTATCCCATCTGCCGTCGGGTATCAACCAACGCTTGGTACAGACATGGGTGAGTTGCAAGAACGCATTACCTCAACTAAAAACGGTTCTGTTACATCCATTCAAGCGATCTATGTTCCGGCAGACGATTATACTGATCCAGCGCCCGCGACAACCTTTGCTCACTTGGATGCAACAACGGAATTGTCTCGTCCAATTGCAGAACTTGGTATTTATCCTGCGGTTGATCCTTTAAGTTCGTCATCCACAATCTTAGCGCCAGAAATCGTCGGTGATGAACATTACAAGATTGCTCGTGGTGTGCAAGAAATCTTGCAAAAATACAAAGAATTACAAGACATCATCGCGATCTTAGGGATGGAAGAATTATCCGAAGAAGATCGTTTAACCGTTGAACGTGCTCGGAAAATTCAGAAGTTCTTGTCCCAACCATTCCATGTTGCTGAACAATTTACAGGTATCAAAGGTAAATATGTTCAATTGGCAGATAATATTCGTTCTTTCAAAGAAATCCTTGAAGGCAAACACGATGCCATTCCTGAACAAGCTTTCTACATGGTGGGTAACATCGACGACGTTATTGCTAAGGCTAAAACACTATGAGTTTTAAATTAGACATTGTGACACCGGCTGGCAAGGTTTATGAAGATACCGTCGAGTCATTATATGCCGCTGGATTGCAGGGTGGTTTTGAGGTGTATACAAACCATCAAGCTATGCTAACGGCATTGAAAGACGGCGAGTTGCGCGTGCGTAAGTCAGGTAAGGAAGATGTTTTTAAGTGTGGTAGCGGTATTTTAGAAGTTAAGCCGGACCATCAAGTTTTGGTTTTAGTTGAAAGTGCAACCACTAATTAAAAGGGGTGGCTCATGGCTGTTTTAACAGAAAAGAAACCCATCACAGTTTTTAAAATCAAAAATCGTAGTGGATATGCAGCCATCTGCGACGATCATTTAACCGAAGGTACCACCGAAGCTGAAGCCATCGATCGTATGAACAAAGCCTTAGACCGTACTGCTAGAAAAGAACAAACCTCATAAATGAAAAAATTAGGTACCAATGTTGTTTACGAGGGCAAATGGTTATTTGTCCAAGAATCATATTTCGAGAATAAAGCAGGGAAGCAATATACTTGGGAGTCGGTTCACCGCAAACGTTCTACCGTTGGTGTTGTGGTTATCGCGAAGTTAATTCCATCCAATCAGTTTGTCTTAATCAAGCAATACCGTCCAGCGATAGAAGGTTACATTCTAAGTGTACCTGCAGGATTGGGGAGTGATGATCCAAATCAAGGTTTGATTGAGCTAAAGGAAGAAACGGGATACGTTGGAAAAATTGTTGAAACAAGTCCCGTTTTAAAAACAGGTGCGTCGCTCATTAATGACAGTGCCCGCATCGTGTATGTCGAAGTCGACGAGAATTTGCCTGAAAATCAACATCCAAAGCAAGAATTAGAAACAGCTGAAGATATATCTGTTTGTTTGATAGAAGAATCTAAAGCACGCCAATATATCATTGATGAAGCAAGTAAAGGTGTTCACATTGCTGCGAATTTATGGTATTTATTTGGCTTACCAAAATATTTGACAGGAACAATTTAAATGGCCTACGATCCTCAAACCGCTGTACAAGATCCAAATAATCCAGAAGCAAAAAAAGGTGTTTTTGGTGTCATCATCCATTCTTTTTTTGTAGTGCCATTTTTGTTGGCAACATTAAGCATTTTATTATTTGCTGCTGTGCGCATCCTCACCATGGAAAAACATTCGGTTTATGATTATTTGAGTGATATCAAAAAAGGTGGATTAGATAAACGTTGGCAAGCAGCATTTGAATTATCGCGTGTGTTATCAAATCCAAAAGAAGTTCCTCAAGATCAAAAATTTATTGATGAAATGAAATCAGTATTTGATGCGTCAGCGCATGATGATGAGCGTGTTCGACAATACTTAATTTTAGCGATGGGGCGTAGTTCTCGAGGAGAATTTGTAGAAATTTTATTAAAAGAATTGCCTCAAGAAAAAGATGAAAATTTGTATGCAATCATCACAGCGCTTGGTATACTAAAAAAAGTTGAAAGTAACGAAGCTCTTTTAAAATATTTAAATGATGAAAATCCACGCATCCGTTTAGCAACAGTGATAGCGCTTGGGCAAATCGCGGCACCACTAAGCATCGAGCATTTGAAGAAAATGTTAAGTGATGCAGAACCAAATGTGGTCTGGGATGCGGCCATAGCACTTGCAAAAATGGATGATCGCAGTGGCAAAAATATTTTGCTTCAATTGTTAGATAGAGAGTATTTCAAACAATTTCCCAATGTATCTGGAGCAAATATTTCAAAGATCATGATGGTCACAATCAATGCAACATCATCGTGGAAAGATGCCGACATCAATTTAAAATTATCAAAATTATTCACCGAAGATCCAAACATGAATGTGCGCGCACTAGCACGTCAAGTTTTAGATAAATCAAAAAACTAAATTATGTCTGACCCAAAAACAACACAACCAATAACAAAACCAGCTGAAAAAACTCCTGATACTATGGATCGTCGTGAATTTATCAAATGGTCCTCGGTTGGTTGGGCAGCTTTTGCCGCTGTTGTTGGGGGCTATGGCACATTAGTGGCGCGTTATATGTTTCCCAACGTTTTGTTTGAACCTGTTCAAACGTTTCGTGCTGGTGTTCCTGAAGATTATGAACCGCGTAGTGTTTCTGAGAGATTTAAAGATCAATATGGTGTTTGGATTGTTCGTGACGAAGAAAAGATTGTTGCGCTGTCTACGGTATGTACGCATTTAGGGTGTACACCTAATTGGAGTCCAGCAGAAAATAAATTTAAGTGTCCTTGCCATGGTAGTGGTTTCTATACAACAGGGATTCATTTTGAAGGACCAGCCCCGCGACCATTAGAACGTTTTAAAGTTACCCTTTCTGATGAAGGGGATATTCTCGTTGATAAAACAAAAAAATTCCAACAAGAAAAGGGCGAATGGTCAGATCCTGACTCATTTATTCCAGTATAGTCATCTATGAGCGAAAATAATAAACCATCCTTATTTGAAAAGTTCAAGAACACCCAAGTGTTTCGTTCTATCTTTAGAACCGGTGTCCCTGTAGCGACCCATCGTCAACGCATGATGGTAATGCTTAACAGTGTCTTTTTACATTTACATCCAGTGCGTTTGCCAAAACATGCCGTGAAGGTCCGTTACACATGGTGTATGGGTGGGTTATCCTTTTTTATTTTCTTAGTCTTAACTGTTACTGGTATTTTATTGATGTTTTATTATCGTCCAACCGTTGAATATGCTTACGGCGACGTGACAGATTTAAGCCAACAAGTTCCGCTTGGCATCATGCGTGAAATTCACCGTTGGGGTGCTCACTTGATGGTTATCACGGTTTGGTTGCACATGTTCCGAGTATTTATGACAGGTTCATATAAACCACCCCGTGAATTCAACTGGGTGGTTGGCGTTGTGCTTTTAGTGTTAACCATGCTCATGAGTTTTACTGGATATTTATTACCATGGGATCAATTGGCCATTTGGGCAATTACTGTTGGTTCAAACATGGCAGGTGCAACGCCCATTGCAGGTATGGGTGGTCCAGGATCGTCGTTACTTGCTATCGGTGATGTTAATTTTGTTACGTCTGTATCTGATGCGCGTTTCTCCATGTTAGGTGGTCGATTTGTCGGGGAGAGTGCGCTATTGCGTTTTTACGTTTTGCATTGCATTGGTTTACCTTTTGTGATCATGATTTTTATGATCGTGCATTTTTGGCGTGTGAGAAAAGACGGCGGCATTTCAGGTCCAACTTAAATTTATGATTGAATCGATCAAACATTTTATCAACTTCATTGCAACACCCGCAATCCTATTTAACATTGTGGTGTTTGTTTATTTGATCATTTTTCCTCCGATTAAATTCTTTGATAAAATTCATGATGCTTTAGGCATTGATAACTTGTGGACTAAAAAAGGTGGCATTGGGATTTTTAGTTTCTTGTTCTTTGTCTTTGCATTTGGTTTAACCGATGAAAATTTTAGATTGATCGTCCTAAAACCAGATAATGTGCCCATTGTGGCGCTGATTTTTGTCGTTGTCTTTTTCTTGTGGTTTTCTTTAAAACAAGCCAAGGAAAATGATGAAGCCATTGCTAAAGGTGGTAAACCTAAAGAATGGGCAGATTCTCGTGAAAAAGTTTTAGTCTTTCCTGATTTGGTCTATATAGAGTTCATTGCTTTGATTGCTGCGGCTGCTTTGCTCGCCGTTTGGGCTGCGAGTTTACCAGCGCCATTGGAAGACCCAGCAAATCCAACAGTATCTCCAAATCCATCTAAGGCTCCATGGTATTTCTTAGGTTTGCAAGAAATGCTTGTTTATTTTGATCCATGGCTTGCTGGGGTTGTTTTTCCAACGGTCATCTTAGTTGGGCTAATGGCCATCCCATATATCGATAAAAATCGTAAAGGCTTAGGTTATTTTACATACAAAGATCGTAAGATGGCGATTAACATTTTTATGTTCTTATGGTTGGTCTTGTGGATTTTCTTAATCATCGTTGGAACATTCTTAAGAGGACCAAATTGGAATTTCTTTGGACCGTTTGAATTCTGGGATCATTTTAAGTTAATTGCATTAAACAATATCAATTTATCTGAATATGTTTACATGATTTGGTTAAAGCAAGGGATGCCAACAAATATTTTCTTGCGTGAATTACCGGGATTTATTGCGATGGGCATTTATTTTGGATTATTACCAGCCATCTTTGCTAAAACAATTTTCAAAGACATTTACCAAAAAATTGGTGTTGTGCGCTACAGCATTTTCGCCATCCTTTTGTTATTGGCTTTGTTATTACCGATCAAGATGTACTTACGATGGTTGTTTAACATTAAATACTTAATCGCAATTCCGGAATTCTTTTTTAACGTCTAATTATGCCAGAGCCATTACCACCAGAATCACATTATAATCCAAAGAAGCTCGATAAGATCTTCGCGATATTAGCGATTGTCTTGCTAGTTTCAATTGTTGGCTTATTTGCTAAAGATTATTCACGTCAATGGAAAAACTATCAACGTGAGTTTAGAGCATTAGAAGTTGAAAAGTCTCGTGTTAAGCTTGATGGTGAAGAAAACGATTTGTCTAAGAATGCGGAATATCAGGACATTTTAAAAAAGTATGCAGATGCCCAAAAAGCTGTTGCTAGCCGTAAACCACAAATTGAACAAGCCACAAAGCAATTAGATGCAGTTACCGCTACAGAAAAGTTACATACACAACAATATCAGTTCTCGAAAGCCAAATATGATGCTTTAAAATATAAATATGAAAGTTCTGCAGACCGTAATGATACTGACGCTGCAAAACTTAAGTTAGAACTAGATGCGTTAAACATTAAAGTTAATAATTTGCGTATTCTAGTTGAGCAAGATAAACAAAAAGAAAAAGATGCTACTGAAAAATTATCTGAGTTGCAAAAAGATTTAAAGGTTGTTGATAAACAGCGTTTTGTGATTGCAAAGAAAAAAGAGATTTTAGAAAAGAAGTTAAAGCGCATAGATATTGCTCAAATGTCTGCAGCGAATCAATTAGCTGAGATGGTGCGAGATATGCCCATCATTGATTTAGCTAATCCAAATTATAAGATTAAGCAAATTGTTCTTAATGATATTCCTGAAGATGTTAATTTTATGAAGGTTCCACGCGTGGACCGTTGTACAACATGCCATTTAGGCATTGATAATCCAGATTTTAAGGATGCCGCACAACCATACCGAACTCATCCAAATTTAGAATTATTCATGGACAAAAATTCTCCTCACCCTGTGGATCAATTTGCCTGTACTTCTTGTCACGGAGGTCGAGGTCGTGCAACAGATTTTACGGCGGCAGCACATACGCCTCAAAATGAAGAACAAGAACTAGAATGGAAGAAGAAGTATGGTTGGCACGAGTTAGCTCATTGGGAACAACCAATTTTACCATTACAGCATACTCAAGCGGGTTGTTTCAAGTGCCATCAGGATCAAGGTTTTGTTAAAGGGGCCAAAAAACTTAATTTAGGATTTTCTTTGATTGAGCGTTCAGGGTGCTATGGTTGTCACAACATGCCTAAATATGCGAATTGGCCAAAGACAGGTCCAGATCTAGAGTTTGTATCATCTAAGTTAACAAAGGATTGGGCATATAATTGGATTGCTGATCCAAAATCTATTCGTGCAAATACATGGATGCCTTCCTATTTTAATCAGTCGAATAATAGCGATCCAAAATCAAGGGAGCGTAGTCGTCAAGAAATTAACGCAATGGTTGATTTCTTGTTTGATAATAGCAAAGCCTTCAAAGTGGATGATTTAAAAGCAGAAGGTGATGCTAAAAAAGGCAAAGAACTAGTGGCTTCAATTGGTTGTTTCGCATGTCATGATGAAAACAAAGAAAAGTTAAAGGAACCAAGAACAACAGAATCCTTGCACCAAGAATTTGGACCTAGTTTAACAGGACTTGGAAGTAAAACAACAAAGGCATGGTTGTTTCAGTGGCTAAAAAATCCCTCAAAATATCATGATCAAACTCGGATGCCAAGTTTACGTTTAACTGATAAAGAAGCCTTAGATATTGCAACATATTTGATAGAGGATAAGAATAAACAATCAGTTGTGCCACGCCCAGCAGTTGATGACGAAGTCCTTAATGACATTGTCATGGATTTTCTAAAGAAATCAGATTCTTTTGCCCAAGGTAAAGCAAAGCTTCAAAAAATGGATCAAAAAGAAAAGCTAAATTTTGCTGGTCAGCGCTTGATCCGTGAGTATGGTTGTTTTGCCTGCCATAAAATTCCTGGATTTGAGAATGAGAAACAAATTGGTGCTGATTTGGCAGAAGAAGGTTCTAAGAATATTCATCGATTAGATTTCGGGTTTGTTAAAATTCATCATACAAAACAAGCTTGGTTTAAACAAAAGTTATTAAATCCTCGTATATTTGATCAAGGACGTGTCTTATTGCCGTTAGAACGTATTAAAATGCCCAACTTTAATTTGTCTGATGAAGAAGCAGATGCCATAACAACTGTCATATTAGGGATGGTAAAGGACAGACCAAATCCATCTAAGATGCCAAATACGTCGGTTAAGGGTTCATTTATTACGCAGGGTCAAAAAACAGTTCGCCAATTAAATTGCCAAGCCTGTCATAATATTGAAGGAGAAGGTGGTACTGTTCAGAAATCTGTAGTTGATTGGTTGGTTGCCTATGAAGGCAAAGATTTAAGTGATGCAAAGGCTGTCGTACGCAGTTTCGCACCGCCAACACTACAAGGTGAAGGTGAGAAAATTCAAGCACAATGGTTATATGAATTTTTACATGAGCCAATCAGCATTCGTCCTTGGTTAAAGGTCCGCATGCCAACATATAGCTATCATGGCAGCCAAATTAATTCGATTGTTAAATATTTCAATTACATTGACGATCAAGAGTTTCCATTTACCGATATTTATCATCCAAATTTATCAAAAGATGAATTCGCTGCAGCTGAGAAACTTTTCTCAAAGGAAGTATTTGGTTGTGCCCAATGCCACGTTGTTGGTAATCAAATGCCAACAGGTGCTCCAGATGGATGGGGTCCAAATTTAGGTTTAGCATCAAAGCGTTTGAAACCAGACTGGATTGTCAAATGGATCAAGAATCCACCAGAAGTTTTACCGGGTACAAAAATGCCTGTATTCTTTGATCCAGGTTCATATAAAGATGCTGGCCCACCAGATATCTTAGATGGCGATGAAGATCGTCAAATCAAAGCCTTGCGTGACTATGTCTTGATGCTAACCAATGATGTTCAACCATCAAAGTCAGAAGTTGTTGCGCCAGACCCAGGCACAGAAACACAACCAAAGAAATAATGCTCGTAAAAATTCCTCTCCTTGGTTTTCTGATCTTTGGGGTCACCTATCCATTATTTTTTTGGGTCAGTGCCAAAGATCCCATTAAACATAATTTCCATCGTTTTCATTTAGCATGTCCTGTTGTCATGGCGGGTTTAGCTATTTTTGGATTATGGTTACTTCCCGTTGATCAATATTTAAAAAATCAAGCCCTTGCATGGCTTATCGCAGCACTGGCAGTTACGGCAATTTTTTGGAATCGAGAGGGAGTTCATCTTTTAACAATCACGGCATTATGTTTATGGGGTTTGAAATTATTTGCGTCTGTTTATACTCAACTTTTGTCGCCAAATACGACGGAGATTTTAGTTTCCATATTAAGTGGCTTGATTGTTAGTGCAATTTTCTATGCCATGAATTTAGGGCATTTTTATTTAAATGTTTTGGGTCTAAAAATTGATCACTTAAAATCAGCTGTTATTGCGTTTGGGGTACTCACTGGTGTTCGTTTGATTTGGGATATGTATTATATGCTTTTTGGTCAGATGATTTATTTAGGGGAGAAGACAACAATTTTAAATTTTCTTTTGACCATGGATGGGTTTATGCTGTGGGTGGCATTATTCTTTGGGATTGTTTTTCCGTTAAGTTCATTATATTTTGCATTGGGAACGTTAAAACTAAAAAATACTCAAGCTACGACTGGTATTCTTTATGTTATATTATCGGGCGTTTTGTTGGGTGATTTAGCATTAAAGTATTTTCTTATAAAATATCAAATACCCATGTGATGACAACAATATCTCGTTTTTGCGATGGTTGTAAAAAATATGGAAGAGTCATCCTTGAAGATGGGGTTAATGTTCAATGTCCACATTGTAAGAAAGAATGGGCGAAGATAGAGAAAGTAGACGCTATTTTTGATCGTTGTCCCGTTTGTACCTGTCGTCAATTTTATGTGGATAAAGATTTTAATCAAATCATCGGTTTTGTAGTGATGGGGGTTGGGATTGTCTTAGTTCCTATAACATATGGTTTAAGCTTACCTTTCTTTGCATTAATCGACTGGGTTATCTATAAAAAGGTTCCTAAGCTTATTGCTTGTTACCGTTGCGGCAGCGAATATCGAGGATTTATTATTCCGTCACAATTAAAATCATTTATGCATCACATTGGCCTAAAATACGATAAGTATCGTTAATAATAAGTTGGATGTGCCTTGACAACATGTGCGTCATTCAAGTAACATAATAACATCGATTTTTAGCAATTTTAACAAAGGGGATCATATGAAAAGCGTAGTTATCAAAGGGGTTATGAGTGTTGTATTTGGTTTGGCATTAACAGGGTATGCTGTAGCAGGTTCTGTTACTGGTACTATCAAATTTGATGGTGATGCACCAAAATTTAAAGAAATCAACATGGATGCGGATCCAATGTGCTCTGCGCAACATAAAGAACCTGTAATGCCTCAAACATTGATATTAGGTGAAGGCAATGTTATGGGTAATGTGTTTGTCTATGTCAAGAATGCACCAGCAGGTGATTATAAAGCTCCTGCAGAACCATTTGTTGTTGATCAAAAAGGTTGTAATTATCAGCCACATGTATTCGGTGTCATGGTAGGTCAACCTGTAAAAATTCTTAATCCTGACGGTACATTGCACAATATTCACGCCATTACAAAGATTAACCCTGAGTTTAATATGGCTATGCCAAAATTTCGCACAGAGTTGACCAAGACTTTCGATAAGGCTGAATTCATGTTTCAATTGAAATGCGATGTTCACCCATGGATGAGTGCTTATGTATCTGTGATGCCAAATCCATTCTTTGCTGTTACCGGAACTGATGGTAAGTTTGAAATCAAAGATCTTCCTGATGGCACATATACCATTGAAGCATGGCATGAAAAATTAGGCACCAAGACAGCTTCTGTTACTGTTGCTGGAGGTGCTGTTACAACTGATTTCTCATTCTCTGTTCCTAAAAAAAGTTAATTGATAAAGGATTAAACAATGGGTCATTCCACATCACATGAACATGCTATGCCATTTTGGCGTAAGTATATTTTCTCAACTGACCATAAAGTCATTGGGATTCAATATGGCATCACGTCGTTAATATTTTTGTTGCTTGGATTTGGGATGATCCTGCTAATGCGTTGGCAATTAGCTAACCCTGGTGTTGCCTTGCCTATTATTGGAACAATTTTTGGTGAAAATAACATGCCAGGTGGGGTGATGTTGCCAGAATTCTATAATCAACTAGGCGCCATGCATGGAACGATCATGGTGTTCTTAGGGGTTGTACCTTTAGCTGTTGGTGCTTTTGGAAATTACTTGGTCCCACTACAAATCGGTGCGCCGGACATGTGTTTCCCTAAACTTAACATGATGAGTTATTGGGTTTACTTTGTTGGTGGTGTTGTCATGTTGGCGAGTTTCTTTTTGCCAGGTGGGGCAGCAAGTTCAGGGTGGACATCATACCCGCCGTTATCTAACTTTGCAACCGTCGGTCAAACCGCATGGTTGATAGGGATGGTATTTTTAATCACATCGTCCTTGCTTGGGGCTGTGAACTTTATTTGCACTATTTTTCAATTAAGAGCTCCGGGTATGACGTGGATGCGTTTACCATTTTTTACATGGGCTCAACTTGTAACATCATTCCTTTTATTATTAGCATTTCCTCCTCTAGAAGCTGCAGGTGTTATGCAGTTAATGGATCGTATTTTTCATACTAGTTTCTTTTTACCTTCAGGTTTAGTAGTTTCAGGCCAGCCACTGACGGTGAGTGGTGGGGGCAGTGTTTTGTTATGGCAACATTTGTTCTGGTTCTTAGCTCACCCTGAAGTTTATGTTTTGATTTTACCTGCACTAGGGATTGTTACTGAAATTGTAGCTAACAACATCAGAAAACCCATTTGGGGACTTAAGACAATGATTTACTCTATCATTGGGCTTGGTTTCTTGTCCTTTATTGTTTGGGCTCACCACATGTATTTGACCAACATGGGCACAGCCATCAGTGCATTTTTCCAAGTCACGACGATGATGATTTCAATCCCGTCGGTGATTATTTTAACATGTTTGTTTATTTCATTGTGGGGTGGGTCAATCCGGTTTAATACACCCATGTTGTTTGCCATCTCGTTCTTACCGATGTTTGGTATCGGTGGTTTAACTGGGCTGCCATTAGGTTTAGCAGCACCAGACATTCATTTGCATGACACTTATTATGTCATTGGACACTTCCACTATGTTGTTGCTCCTGGCACCATTTTTGCCATGTTTGCAGGCATATATTTTTGGTTCCCCAAAGCTACAGGTAAGAAATTAAATGAATTCTTAGGTCATTTGCATTTCTGGCCGTCGTTGGTTTGTATGAACATTATTTTCTTTCCGATGTTGATTCAAGGTTTAGCTGGGTTACCACGACGCTTGTATGATGGTGGGGCAAGCTATGAATTTGCAACACCTGTATTACATTGGAATGGGGTTATTTCAAACGCTGCTTTTATCATGGGTGCTGTTCAAATATTTTTTATCATTAACGTTATTTGGACATTGATGGCTGGTAAAAAAGTTACTAGTGATAATCCTTGGGATGCAACCACCTTAGAATGGGCAACACCGACACCTCCGGGACATGGTAATTTTACACATCCTCCAGAAGTATTCAAAGGACCTTACGAGTATAGTGTTCCAGGTGCAGCTAAAGATTTTAGCCCGCAATTTGAAAAATAATAGGGAGAGCCATATTTATGTCAGCAGAAACAATTCCATATACAGTAGAAGAGCGCCCTGACACAGGGTTTAATAATGCGACATTGGGCATTTGGCTTTTTATCGCTTCAGAAGTCATGCTTTTTGGTGGATTATTTTCTGCGTATATTTTGCTACGTACTGGTGCTGCTAATTGGCCAACAGGGGCGAGTGTCTTAAATATTCCCTTAGCAACGCTTAACACACTTGTCTTAGTTATATCGTCCATTTTAGTTGTTTTTGCCTGGGCCGCGATCCGCGAAGGTAATTTTGCAAAATTTCGTAAGTTGTGGTGGGTATCTATTATATGTGGTTTATCGTTTTTAGTTTTAAAGACCATTGAATACAATATAAAATTTCATCATGGTTTATATCCATCGACCAGTACATTCTTAGCAACATATTTTACATTAACGGGTTTGCACGCCATTCACATCATTGGTGGTATTGTTGTAAACGCATATTTAATTACCTTTGGCGCCAAGATGCAAAAGCAAGATCCTCATCGTTATGCACATCGCATTGAAATTGCAGGTATTTATTGGCATTTTGTGGATTTATTGTGGATTATCTTGTTATTCCCAATTTTGTATCTTTTATAAAGGGGGCATATGTCGCAAGCACATGATGTAACAAAAATGGTTGGTGTTTATAAAAAATTATTCATTTTGCTCGTTTCTGTGACGGCTTTAGGTATTGTTTTAACGGTTGTGCATATGCCCGTTGCATTGACCATATTAATTTCCCTATCAATCATCCTTATTAAAGGGAAAATAGTTTTTGATGCCTTTAAAGAATTCTTAGTTGGTAAGAATGTTTTAATCATCCTCTTTGGTTTAACCATCATCTTTTTTATTGCGATTGTAACCTTGCCGCTTTTAAATCATGAAAATACGATTGTTGGCACTGAAGATCTTTCTAAAGCAATCCAAGCAGAACAACCTGTTAAAGGGGCGCATCATGGGGATTAAAAATATACATATCACATTGATTAGCGCAGCATCCCTCATCGCTATTATTTTTGGGATTTGGGGAATGAGGCATGAGTATGCTTCATTGGGCATTATTTCTTTAGCTTCGGCTGTTGGTTTAATCATTTATGGCGTTACATTCTTAAAAAAGGTTAAGACATTATGATCTGCGCGGTTTGTTTTGGTGATCCAACGTCACCCCTAACGCAAGGGTATAATTATGGGATCTTATCTTTATTGGCAGTGATCACGGTTGTCTTAATTGTTTTTGCATGTTTTTTTATTAATATTTATAAACGTAGTCGGAGATCATCAATATGTTAGGTTTGCCACCACTTGCCTCAGCGCATGGTTATGAAATTGATCAAATGATTTATATTGTTCATGGCCTGATGTTATTGTTATTCGTTGGCTGGGGTTTGTTTTTTATAGTTGCGTTGATAAAATTTAATAAGAAATCAAATCCAAAAGCAAATTATCATGGTGTTCAGAGTCATTTATCTAGTGTGATTGAAATAGCTGTTATCGTTGCTGAAGTGATTCTGCTCGCATGTTTTTCGATCCCTTTCTGGGCAAAACAAGTAAATTCATTTCCAAATCGACCGGATGCCATCGAAGTTCGTGTAGTGGCAGAGCAGTTTGCTTGGAATATTCACTATCCTGGTAAAGATGCTAAGTTTGGAAAAACAAAAATTAAATTAATCGATCAACAAAATAATCCCATTGGTCTTGATGTAACAGATGATAAAGCCAAGGATGATTTTACGACAGTCAATCAAATGCATATCCCAGTTGGCCGACCGGTTATTATTTATTTATCGACCAAAGATGTTATTCATGCATTTGCATTACCTGCCATGCGGGTTAAGCAAGATGTATTGCCAGGGATGGCGATTAAGACTTGGTTTACACCAACGAAGACAGGAAAATTTGAAATTGTTTGTGATCAACTTTGCGGGATAGGGCATTACCGCATGAAAGGTTACTTGACGGTTGATTCACAAAAGGATTATGATGATTGGGTAGCTAAACAAACACCTGCAGGTGGCGCTGGTTCTTCTGGCGACTCATTTTGGAATTAACTATGAACGCATCTCACGTTTTACTTAGACGATTTTCAAAGTTTACAGCATTAATAACGTTAGGCTTGATTTTCTTAGGGGCTTTGGTTAAAAGTACTGAATCTGGTTTATCTGTGCCAGATTGGCCAACAACCTATGGGCATTTCATGTTTAGCTTCCCGCTCGATCAAATGGTCGGAGGGATTAAATATGAGCACACCCATCGCATGTTGGCATCCATTGTTGGTTTGCTCGCCTTAATCCAATGCATTATGTTGTTACGATCATCTGTGCCAACATGGATCAAGCGTTTAAGTATTTGGTCTGTTGTTTTAGTTGTTGCTCAAGGTGTTCTAGGCGGTTTGACGGTGATTCATTTCTTGCCGGTTTCATTGTCGTCGCTGCATGGGGTGTTGGCACAGTCATTTTTCATTGTGACCATCATGATTGCATACGGGCTTTCTGTTGAACGCGGTGTAAGATTAAATACAACCGAAGAACATGACGGGAAATTTATACGATTTATTTTGATTTTAACGGGGATGATTTTTATTCAATTAATCTTAGGGAATATCTTGCGTCATACCAATTCAGGTTTAGCCATCCCGGATTTTCCAACAACAGGTGGCACCATGATACCGACGATGAATGCAGCCATGTTGGAACGTATCAATGCCTGGCGTTTTGAACATAATTTAGATCCTGTCAAGATGGGACAAGTGCACATTCATTTGACGCACCGCATTTGGGGTGTTTTGATTTTATTAAAATTATTGTTTATCAATTCATGGGCCTACAAACGTCATTTGAATAATGCTTTAATTATGAAAACGCTATTTTGGTTAAATATGGCCGTTGTGCTTCAAATTGGATTAGGCATTGGAACAGTATTAACTGAAAAAGAAGTGATCACAACCACATTGCACGTTACTGTTGGTGCCATCGTTTTAGCGTTTAGCTATCTTTTATTCTTACGTGCAGCGCCATGCACCATGTCCGCCTATAAGAATGCAATAGCCAAGAAATGAACTTCACCACACTTAAACCTTTCTACAACATGACCAAACCTAGCATCACCTTATCTGTGCTAGTAACTACGGTTTGGGGTTTTTATTTTGCTCATGGCGGCATTCAAAGTTGGGGGCTGTTATGTTGGACATTGTTAGGAACCGCATTATCCTGTAGCGGCTCATCTGTATTAAATCAATACTTAGAGCGTGATGTTGATGCGCTCATGCAACGCACCAAAAATAGACCAATTCCAAGAGGGATCATCGCTGCCAATGACGCTTTACTTTTTGGCATAGGTTTGGTTTTAATGGGTGTATTTATTTTAGTGATAAAGGTTAATTTATTAACCGCGTTCTTGTGTTTGTTGACATCATTTTTATATGTTTTGGTGTATACGCCGATGAAGCGTTTAAGTTGGCTTAATACGACGATCGGTGCTATCCCAGGTGCTTTACCACCGATGGGGGGTTGGGCTGCAGCAAGTAATTCTTTAGATGCTGGCGCGTGGGTTTTGTTCTTTATTTTATTTACATGGCAACATCCTCATTTTTACGCGATTGCTTGGATGTACAAGGAAGATTATAAAAAAGCAGGTTTTAAAATGCTGCCATGTGTCTACCCAGAGGGCAATTTAACCTATTATCAAATGATGGCCTTTAGTTTTGGTTGCATTGCATTTTCATTGTTGCCATCGATGATTGGGATGAGCGGTAAGATATATTTCTGGGGCGCGTTATCGCTTGGTGCGTTGCTAGTTGTCCCAGCATTTTTGTTTAGTAAAAATTATTCCATACTCAGTGCCCGCAAGGTGCTTGCAGCGTCGGTCATTTATTTACCATTATTATTGCTGTTTATTATCGCTGATGTCATTTTCTAATCGTTTTATCATATCTCAAGTTCTTTTAGCAGCCATGGCATTGGCATTGTTTGTCACGTATAAAAACGTTGCGTCAAACAGCCATTTACCGAAACTTGGGTTTGTACAAGATTTTTCGCTGACAAATCAAGATAACATTCCCACACAACTAAAAGACCTAAAGAATAAAGTTTGGGTTGCTGATTTTGTTTTTACGACATGTTCAGGGATTTGTCCTAGCATGAGTAAGAACATGTCCGCCATGTCCAAGGTGTTTAATCATTATCCTGATGTGCGCATGGTTTCATTTAGTGTTAATCCTGAAAATGATACCCCCGAGGTGTTAAAGAAATATGCCTCAAAATATGATGCGAATGATCGATGGGTATTTTTGACAGGATCAAGGGATACCATCACGAAGCTCGCTGTTGAAAGTTTTAAGATGGGGGATATGAAAGAGATTGTGTTTCATTCAGCCATGTTTGTTTTAGTTGATCGTAAAGGGCGTATTCGAGGCTATTATGATAGTGGGGATGCAAGTCGCATCGAACGTTTGCATCAGGACATCCCGTTATTACGTCGAGAATTGGATTTGCCCTTATTGCCAACCATCAATGCCACGTTAAATGCATTATCTGGGCTTATTTTGTTCTTTGGGTTTTTAGCCATTAAACGAAGGGATCAAGCGCTTCACAGGAAGTTGATGATGGCGGCCATTGGTAGTTCAGGGTTGTTTCTCGCTTGTTATTTGTATTATCATGCAACCAGCCACATCATCACGTATTACCAAGGACAAGGTATTTGGAGAACAATTTACTTTCTTGTGTTAGGAACTCACACACCGCTTGCAGCCTTGATTGTGCCATTCATATTTTTAGCTGTAAAACATGCCATTAAGGGTGATTTAGAGAAACATACGAAGATTACAAAGTGGCTTTATCCGACGTGGATGTACGTGTCGATTACAGGTGTGGTGGTATATTTAATGCTTTACGTTTTTAGACCGGCCTAGTACGAAGTTGACCATCTTCTTTTGATATTCCCAGAAAAAGTTAAATTGTCCAAGCAGTGTTCCCCATAAGATAAGACCAATTTGATAAGTCCCCAAGGCCATGGGGATGTAACAGAGGATTTTAATCCAAAGCGGCGTTGAAGCTGTGATGCCAACTATTGGGAAGAAGAATTTACGGACAAACATAATGGTTGATCCTGCCAGCGAAAAAGTTAGCATAATCAACCAGAAATCGCGATCACTGTTGATATGCCATTTAGATTTTAAATAAGTAATCCATTTCATGATAATCCTTTAAGATCCTGTAAGACTGTCTTTAGAAAAAATACACCAACAATAAGAACGATGATGGCGCTGATAGCTAATACAAAAATCATTTTAAGAAATCCATCGGCACCTGTATCAAATTTTAAAATGGTGCGTATTTTATCGTCGTTGTTGCTCATTTCACTTTAAGTAAATACGATTGAATGATCCAGCCTGCAATAAACAATATCCCAGACACTAAGAAAATGTTATGCGGCATTAGGTTGGGGTAATTTTTGATAAAGCCCCATGCCATGACAGTCAGCGCCGCTGCTTGAAATATTTTAGCTAGCCAATACATGCGTTTTTAAACCGGACATTTCTAAGACAACAAAGGTGTTTTCACGAAAACTTTGATGTTGAATCACTTTAGCGTAACAGAAATGAATGATGCCAAGGAATAAAAGGCCTTGGTAAATAAAATGTGGGATCTTTCCTGTATCAGCAGCTCCATAAAGGATAAAGGCGATCATTAGGATCATGATATTAAGTAATTGCGGCGGGTACATGGTGCGTTTGATTGTTATCATGCGTTTGTGAAAATCACCGTAAATTTTATGTTCTAACATGTATTCTTTAACACTAACCCCTGTGCCAACAAAGAAGAAAATGACCAGTGTCTCGGTAAAGAGGTAAATGATCGACGTTAAAATCAAAAAAGACATGGGAGAGGCCTTAAACACAAAGAATGGGTGCAGGCTTTGCAAAAAGACAATCCCTAGCATCACGAATGACGCTAGGGAGAATAAATAACAGCTATACATGAAAAACCACATAATGAATTTACTTTGGTGGGGCTAACGGTGTTTTCTTCTCGTTGATCATGGGAAGTGATTTAGCTTTTTCAGCATTCATGGCAGCATAATCTTTGTACTTGCCAGGAAGGTCAGAATCAGAGTAAATCGCTTGAACAGGGCATTCTGGGATACATGCACCGCAATCGATACAAACTTCTGGATCAATAACGAGCATTTCAGCGTCTTCGTGGAAACAATCAACAGGACATACGGTGACGCAGTCAGTGTATTTACATTTGATACAGGGTTCGGTGACTATGTGAGCCATGATAAATCTCCTTAGCTTATTTAACTCAGTGATGATAATTCAGGCAACGGCGCATTTTTCTGATTTGAAACAGGGCGCGGTTGAC
Organism: uncultured Planctomycetales bacterium; assembly: GCA_964572155.1. Classification (GTDB taxonomy): domain Bacteria; phylum Omnitrophota; class Gorgyraeia; order Zapsychrales; family Fredricksoniimonadaceae; genus JACQQW01. The sequence continues at coordinate 1,277,859 of CAZNDZ010000001.1, forward strand.
GATTTAAAAATTTAGCTTCCAGCGTCTTATCTTTTTTCTCACCCTTGATAAAACGGATAAATTTTTGAATAAAATATTGGGTGAAAGCTTTTAAACCATGGACCTTGCGTAAAAAATCACCCATGGTGTTGATTGAAATAAGCATACGCCACATTTGCTTCGGACGCAAATAAAATTCTTTAAGGCCAATGTCAATATGTTCGTCGATGTCTTTATGGGAAAACTGAGGATAAGACAATAAGGTGCGTTGTTCGCCCGTCTTGGTTAACCAATCACGCCAATCTTTGGCTAAGATGTAGCCATTTTCTTTAGCCCACTTATACAGGGAAGTGCCAGGATAAGAGGCAACACCGGTAATTTGAATGGTATCAAGGGGCATGGATTTCGCAAAGTCGATTGTTTTGCGTGCAGAAGCCTTGGTTTCACCTGGAGCGCCAATCATGAAACAGCCATGGATGGTAAAGCCTAAGCGGTGAGCTTCTTTAGAATATTCACGGGCCATATCAACGCTAACACCGCCTTTGCGGATAACGCGTAGATTTTCATCGGTCCCAAATTCAAAACCCGTCATGAGCATACGGCAACCAGCTTCTCTCATTAAGGGGAGTAAACTTAAATCGGTGTTGACGCGCATATTGCAAGACCAAGAAATCTTCTTATTGATGCCTTTAGCAATGATCAAGTTGCAAACTTCCTTTACGTGCTTGGCTTCTGCTGCAAAGGTGTCTGTTTCAAACATGATCTCGCGGATCTGAGGATGAAGCTTGATGTCGTGTTCCATTTCAGCGACGACAAGTTCAGCCGTGCGATTGCGCAATTTATAACCATACATGAGTTGTGGATCGCGGCAGAAGGTGCACGCATTGTTACAGCCACGACCAGTGATCAAAGTTAAGAATGGGAATTTCTTACCACCATCAGGATACCATTCCGGCTGAATCAATTGCCAAGCTGGAAATGGCAGTAAGTTAACATCAATATCAGGACGGGGAAGGTTGCGAACAACGGTCCCATTTTTAATCCAACATAAACCTAAATTTTTATCATCAGCAACACCGTTGGCTAAATCAAGCAAGGTGTAGTCATATTCTCGAGGGAGAATATAATCAACAACACCGCGACCGATTTCAAACGTATTATCAATTTCAGCCGTTGCATGTTGACCAACAAAGACAACGCGACAACCTGTTTTTTCTTTGATGATTTTAGCTTGTTCAATATCGGCATAGATCGAAGGTGTTGTCACATGCATGACCAAAAGGTCAGGCTTGAGGGCAACGGTTGTTTCAATCGATTGTTCTTCAGTAAAATTGCGTGCTGCAGCCTCGACAAAATGCGTGTCATGCCCAGCATCAAGCAAGACTTGCGCCGCAGTGAGGAGATATTCCGGATGACGTTGCACACGCCCACGAGACTTAGCAGCCCAACGCGCGACACGTACAAAGTTTTCACCAAAAGAGGGATTAAGAATTACGACTTTCATTGATTGATATACTACATTTATCTCATGTTCCCTGCAATAAGATTTTAAATTTTCTAAGATAGGAATCAACAATAACCATATCTTTTTCTATTGAAGGTTGACATATGTATATATCCATGATATACATTATTGTATGGATATTTACTCAACATTGACAAATTGTGAAGGCTTTCAGTGGGATAAAGGTAATAATTTAAAAAGTTGGCTCAAGCATCATGTATCTGAAAGGGAGGCTGAGCAGGTATTCTTTCATGAGCCATTATTAGTGGTGATTGATGAGAAGCATTCGCAATATGAAACTAGGTTTAGGGCAATGGGGTACACAGATAGGGGTAGATATTTATATATTGTATTTATGATTAGGGATAATTTGATTCGAGTGATATCTGCAAGAAGTATGAATGAGAAAGAGAGAGTGGTCTATGAAAAGTTTAAAACCGATGCCTAAGTTTAAGACAGAAAAAGAAGAAAAAAAGTTTTGGCTGACACATGATTCCACAGAATATGTCGATTGGTCAAAAGCTCGCAAGGTTGTTTTTCCTAATTTAAAACCAACCTATAAAAGTATTTCGTTGCGCCTATCAGCTTCAATGTTAGATCAGATCAAAGTTTTGGCAAATAAAAAAGATGTGCCATATCAGTCTTTAATGAAAGTTTACTTAGCTGAGAAAGTAAAAGAAGAATTGGCTTAATTTCTTTTTTAAGATAAATAATAATTCTAGTGAATACGTAATCTAGACCATTTATAATCTAGATTATATGTTCAAGTCTTTAACTCATATTGGGCTAGCCCTAGCCCTAATTTTACCCCCATGGCCATTAACACATGCGCCAATCATCAAACCATCATCAAATCTCTCATCAGCGACGATACCTGTGCTTGATGGTCAGCGTATAACACCCACAAGACCATTAATCTTTTCAGACACACTTAACGGTTTGAATGTCACAACGACGATCACGCAAACTCAACAGCAATTAATTCAAGAAGTGCAGATGACTGGTTCAAAAGAGTCCGTACATTTCCGATTGATTCTCATTCCTAATGAATCAGAAGAATCATTCCTGCGTAGCCAAACACCTAAGTATTTGGCGAAGCAGGATGAATTTATCTTTTCACAAAAAATTCAAGATAATAAGATTTTAACCAAAGAATTAATTAATACTAAAACTCCAAATACAAAAAGCGGTAGTATTTATACTTGGCGATTGCTGACGGATGATCCTTTGGTAATGATGGATTTACAAAGCACATCGGATGGCGGAGCGGATATTATTCGGGTGTTTGACGAACAACGTATTATCGTAGCGCATATTAAGCCTTTTATCTATTGGACAAAAACCCATCACCAAAAGGTAGCGGCAATCCAATTATCTAAAGATGCTTTGCAGAATTCTGTCATAGAATTATTAATCCATGAAGATCCAAGTGCTTATCCGTTAACAATTGACCCTTCAATTGCATATGGCCAATGGTTGGGGGATGGAACTACAATAACAACTCGTGTTTTGGCTATAGCACTTGAACCTGTAACAGGAGAAATATATGCTGGCGGTTCAGCATCAGGGGTGATGGCAAATATTGGCACCATGGTAGGCACATTTAATGGTGAGACAAATGGCTTTGTTGTTGAAATAATAGGGGGTAATCCGCCGGCTATCAATTGGTATCATGATCTTGATGGTGCAGGGAATGATACAGTTCTAGCATTGGCTGTAAATGGTGATGAAATTTATGCGGGGGGGTATGCTAATTCATCAGATTCATGGGATAGCGCAGGATCAAATGTGGGTACAATGACTAATTCTGGTAATCCTGGAGAAGGGTTTATTGTTGAAATTGCGGATGGCGCGTCACCTACATTAAGCTGGCATATGTGGTTAGGGGGTGTTGGAGGTGATGCTGTTCGTGCTTTATCTATTAATGGCGATGAAATCTACGCAGCAGGAAGCAGTAATTCATCAGATTCATGGGATACCGCAGGTTTAGAGTTAGGCACATTGACCAATACATCTAACGAAGGCTTTGTTGTAGAAATTGCGGATGGCGCGCCGCCTACGATCAATTGGCGTATGTGGGTGGGAGGGGAGGGCAGTGATATAATTTATGCGTTAACTATCAATGGTGATGAAATTTACGCAGGTGGATCTTCTACTTCAACAGGTTCTTGGGAAACATTAGGATCAACAGTTGGGACATTAACCAATACATCTGCCGAAGGCTTTGTTGTAGAAATTGCTGATGGTGCGCCGCCTTCTATCAATTGGTGTATGTGGGTTGGTGGCGTTGGAATTGATATGGTTTATAGTTTAGCGGTTAATGGTGATGAAATTTATGCAGGAGGATATACTGATTCTTCTGCATCATGGGATACGGCAGGGTCGACGTTTGGAACTGTGACAAACACATTGACTAATGGTGAAGGCTTTGTGGTCGAAATAGCCGATGGTGGCCCGCCAACCTTGAATTGGCGCATGTTTATTGGTGGCAGGTCAGCTGAGATTATTAATGCTTTGAGTGTTAATGGTGATGAGATTTATGCCGGGGGGTATAGTAATAATTCAGCCAGTTGGGATACTGTTGGATCAACAGTTGGAACTCATACAAATAGCGCAACATCAGAAGGCTTTGTTGTAGAAATTACGGATGGTAGTCCGCCTTCTTTAGCTTGGCGTGCGTGGATTGGTAATAATTTCACTAATAGTGCTGTTAATGGGTTAGCTATTAATGGCGATGTAATTTACGCAGGCGGGTATACACAAGTTGGGACATTCAATTTGATGGAGACATTTACGGTTATTTCTGGTGCCGACACTCAGGGTCCTGGATGGATTGCACAATTAGATGATGCTGGTCCTCCAACTTATTACTGGTTACAGGCTTTTGGTGGAATTGGATCTTCTGCTGTGCGAGGAGTAGCGGTTAATGGGGATGAGATTTATGCAGGAGGGGAGGCATATTTGCAGAGTCCGGGTACTTTTTTTGAAGTTGGGACTGCGAACAGTCAGTTTTATGAAGCCTATGTTGTAGAAATTGCGGATGGCAGCACACCGTCCATAGTTTGGCGTATGTGGCTAGGGGGATCTGGGTATGATTTTCTTCGTACTTTAATAGTTAATGGCGATGAAATTTATGCGGGGGGGTATGCTAATTCATCAGATTCATGGGATACCGCAGGATCAAATGTGGGTACAATGACTAATTCTGGTAATCCTGGAGAAGGGTTTATTGTTGAAATTGCTGATGGATCTCCACCTTCTTTGACATGGCGTATGTGGTTAGGTGGCGTTGGAAGTGATGTGGTTTATAGTTTAGCGGTTAATGGTGATGAAATTTATGCCGGGGGGTATACTGATTCATCAGATTCTTGGGAAACTGCAGGATCAACAGTGGGGACATTGACAAATACATTGGCTACTGGTGAAGGATTTGTGGTAGAAATTGCTGATGGATCTCCACCTTCTTTGACATGGCGTATGTGGTTAGGTGGTGTTGGAAGTGATGCGGTTTATGGTTTAGCGGTTAATGGTGATGAAATTTACGCAGGTGGATTTTCTAATTCATCAGATTCTTGGGATACTGTAGGATCAACAGTTGGGACATTGACCAATACATCTAACGAAGGCTTTGTTGTAGAAATTGCTGATGGTGCGCCGCCTTCTATCAATTGGCTTATGTGGGTTGGTGGTCTTGCACAAGACCAGGTTCGTGTTTTAAGTATTAATGGTGATGAAATCTATGCGGGTGGCACAACAACTTCATTATCCAGTTGGGATACCGCAGGATCAACAGTTGGAACATATGGAAGTACAGGTCAAGAAGGCTATATATTAGAAATCGCCGATGGAGGACCACCAAATCTTGATTGGCTTATGTGGATTGGGGGTGATGGCGCTGATTATGTATTTACTTTAGCTGTTAATGGTGATGAAATCTATGGGGGTGGTGAGTTCAATTCATCCGATTCATGGGATACCGCAGGGTCTGAGTTGGGGACATTTACAAATTCAGGGACTTTCAGTGCATATATTGTAGAAATTGCGGATGGCGCGCCACCTTCGTTGACATGGCGTATGTGGATAAGTAGTGCTGGGTCTGACGCTGTATTAAATTTAACTGTTAATGGTGATGAAGTTTACGCAGGGGGGGTGATATCTTCATCTTCGCAGGGCCTTGAAGGGGTTTATCAAGGCACAAGATACGATTCTTCATCTGCTGCGTTTATTGTTGAGATTGCGGATGATGCGACGGCGGCTAGTGTCAATGCATTGTTTTTTGGGACTGGGTTTTAAAAACCGTGACACATTGGGTTTATAAGGTTGTCTTTAATGTGCGGTTGACGAGGGATGTTTGCCGTGTTAAACTTATTCTTATGACTGAACAAACAATGCATAACTACATTACTGCTGACCCAAAAATTTGTTTCGGGAAACCTGTGTTTAAAGGTACTCGTATTGCTGTTTATTTGGTTCTAGAGTTGTTAGAAGCAGGGGTTACTGTTAAAGAAATCATCAGCGCGGATTATTATCCTAATCTAACGATGAAACATGTCCAAGCTGCACTACATTATGCTGTTCGTACAGCTCAAAACCAACACTCCTTTGTGTAATGCGTTTTATTGTTGATGAAAATATTCCAAGATTGCTTGTTATAAAATTGATTGAGCTAAAGCATGATGTCGTCCTTGCTCAACGTAATAAATCAGATATGGCAATTGCTCGGAAAGCTTTAACAGAAAAACGCATTATCTTGACGTTAGATAAAGATTTTACAAATATAATCTTATTTCCTCCATCAAGGTTTAACATACTTTGTGTCGATATACACCCGCCAGAAAAGAACGTGATTACAAATACTGTGATTGATTTTATTGCAAAGATCAAACCATCCAACTTTAAAGGTCTGATTATTTTGAGCAAAGATGGGTATATTCGGCAAACAAAGTAAGACAGAATTGTTTAAGACCGCAAATTGCGGTTTTAAAAAAGATTCTACGATGCAGAAAACCGTGACACATTGGGTTTTAAGGTAAACTTTGAAGGTTATATAATTTTTGAAAATGTTTGATGAATTTGGTAGTATTAATCAGTGTTAACCGATTCCCCAAATCGGTCTAGTTTGCATGTGTAGTGAAATCCCCCGAAACTTAGGTTGAGTGTTTTTATTAATTTCTTTATGTAGGGGGTAAACTGTGCAAATTAAGAAACGTGTTACTAAAAAATCTGCTGTGCTTTTTCCTGTAGAAATAATTCAAAGTAAGATTTATCTAATCCGTGGACAGAAAGTGATGCTTGATAGGGATTTGGCGGAGTTGTATGGTGATTCGGTGAAACGTCTTAAGCAACAGGTTAAGCGAAACTTAAAGCGTTTTCCGGGCGATGACTTTATGTTTGAATTGACATGGGAAGAGACCGAATCTTTAAGGTCACAATTTGCAACCTTAAAAAGAGGCAAAAACAACTGACGTCTTGGATTCTTTGATCCGAAAAGTGTTGAAAAAGATACCAAATCTAAGCGAAAATAAATTAAGATAAGTTATGTCAAAATTATTTCTTATTCCAAATGCAGTTGAAGAAACTCGAAAAATACCTTGTGGTTTTGATCCGAAGATTATTTCTCATTTGCGTGTGTTTTTTGTTGAAGAGCCAAAGGCGGCGCGAGCTTTATTGAAATCAATCTTGCCTGACTTTCCTTTATCCGAATGCCAATATCATGATTTAAATGAGCATACGACAGCTGTAGCTGTTAGAGAATATGGAAAAATTATTAAGTCTCACGATGTGGGGATTATTAGTGAATCTGGGTGTCCGTGTGTGGCTGACCCAGGGGCTGATTTAGTTTTATTGGCTCATCAATTGAATGTTGAGGTTGTGCCTTTGGTTGGTCCGTCGTCGATCTTGCTGGCATTAATGTCCAGTGGGCTTAATGGGCAGAATTTTGCGTTTAATGGGTATTTGCCTAAAGATGAAAAAGATCGGGTGTCGAAAATTAAATTGTTGGAGCAGCGCGCGGTGAAGGAAGGACAAACGCAGATTTTTATGGATACGCCGTATCGCAATACCAGCATGATGGAGCAATTGTTAAAGACTTTGGATGCCAAAACATTATTATGTGTGGCCTTAGATATTCAAGGAGCAGATCAGATGATAAAGACGCAGCCTGTCAGCGAATGGCGAAAAGTGAATCTTCAATTGCCCAAGAAACCAGCTTTGTTTATAATAAATAAATGATTCTCAAAATGGAGGAAAAATGATATCGATTAAGAAAAAAATGACAAAGATTATTGATGAACAGCCAGAAGATAGTTCTTATGAAGAGATTTTAAAAGAATTGGCTTTCGAACGTATGGTTGAAAGAGGGTTAGCAGATTCTAGATCAGGAAAAACAGTTTCTGATGCACAATTAAAGAGAAGGATTAAATTGTGGCAGAAATAAGATGGACAAAAGAAGCAGAGAGTTGGCTTAAAGATATACATGATTATATTGCAACTGATAACCCGCGCGCTGCGATGAAAGTAGTTGAATCGATTTACGATAATGTGCAGTTATTAAAGAAACAACCAAACATAGGGCATCGTTATCATCGATATGCTCAAATAAATATTCGCGTCTTACTTCATGGTCATTATCGTATTGCGTATTTAATTAAAGATGATGAAAATATTGATATCTTGGGAGTGTTTCACGGATCTTTAGATATCGATCGGTATTTATTTACGAATTAATAGGAGAATCATATGGCCAGCTTTGATCAAAAATCCGTTAAGAAAACCCTTAAGATTAAAACAGCGTCTTACACAATGTATTCGCTGCCAAAATTAGCTAAAGATTTAAATAGAGATATTAGCAAGTTGCCGTTTTCCATCCGTATTTTATTAGAATCCGCTATCCGTAATTTTGATAACTATCAAGTGACTCAAAAAGATATCGATACAATCATCAATTGGAAACCCAATGAACGCAAAGATGAGATTGCTTTTAAACCTGGGCGTGTGGTGTTACAAGATTTCACTGGTGTTCCGTGTGTCGTCGATATGGCGGCCATGCGTGACGCGATGAAGATGTTGGGTGGCGATATTAAAAAAATTAATCCTCAAGTTCAGTGCGACTTAGTTATTGATCACTCCGTGCAAGTCGATGCCTTTGGGACAAAGGATGCGTTGGCCCAAAACGTCAAGCTTGAGTTTGAACGTAACATCGAGCGTTATGAATTTTTAAAGTGGGGGCAAAGTGCCTTGCAAAATTTCCGTGTGGTGCCACCTGCGACAGGGATTGTGCATCAAGTTAACTTAGAATATTTAGCTAAAGGTGTTTTGCAAAAGAAAGATGGCAAAGAAAAAGTTGCTTATCCCGATAGCTGTGTTGGTACAGATTCACACACGACCATGATCAATGGTTTAGGTGTTGTGGGTTGGGGGGTTGGCGGTATTGAAGCAGAATCGGTCATGCTTGGCGAACCCATTTATATGTTATTGCCCGAAGTGGTTGGTTTTAAATTAACAGGGGCGCTTAAAGAAGGGGTGACCGCAACGGATTTAGTTTTAACTGTTACCCAAATGTTACGTAAAAAAGGTGTGGTTGAAAAGTTTGTGGAATTCTTTGGTTCAGGTTTAGCGTCATTGTCACTGCCAGATCGTGCCACCATTGCTAACATGGCACCAGAATATGGGGCAACCATTGGTTTATTTCCTGTCGATCAAGAAACATTGCATTTTTTAAAATTGTCAGGACGTACACCCGCAGAAGTTGACTTGGTTGAAAAATATAATAAAGAACAAGGTTTGTTCTATACGGATAAAACACCACAACCAGAATATAGCGACTTATTAGAACTTGATTTATCAACGGTTGAGCCTTGTTTGGCTGGTCCAAAGCGCCCACAAGACCGTGTGCCTTTGAAAGAATTAAAACAAAACTTCAAAGCCACATTAACGGCGGATGTGAAATCTCGTGGGTATGGATTAACAGAAGGTGATTTATCAAGAACAGCGACGGTTGTTAATGGCACAACCGAAGACATTGGTCATGGCGCTGTAGTTATTGCGGCGATCACCAGCTGTACAAATACATCAAACCCCTCAGTGTTGATTGGTGCAGGTTTGGTGGCTAAAAAAGCAGTTGAAAAAGGTTTAATGTCCCATAGCTATGTAAAAACATCCTTTGCTCCAGGGTCACAAGTTGTTCTAGATTATTTAAAAGGCGCAGGGTTAATGAAGTATTTAGAAAAATTAGGATTTAACATTGTTGGTTATGGTTGTACGACGTGTATTGGTAATTCAGGTCCATTGCCTGAACATGTTTCAAAAGCCATTGTCGATGGTAATCTTGTTGCCGCGGCGGTTTTATCCGGTAACAGAAATTTCGAAGGCCGTGTTAACCCGCATGCCAAAGCAAACTTCTTAGCGAGCCCACCGTTGGTTGTGGCCTATGCTTTAGCAGGGACGGTCAATAAAGATTTAATCAATGAACCCTTAGGTCATGATAAAAAAGGCAATCCGGTCTATTTAAAAGACATTTGGCCAACTCAAAAAGAAATCAATGATTTAGCTAAGAAATTTGTTAAGTCATCGATCTTTAAGGCGCGTTATAAAAATGTCGACAAAGGTAATAAGAATTGGAATGCGATTAAGTCCGTTAAATCCGATTTATTTGCATGGGATGATAAGAGCACCTATATTCAAAACCCACCCTATTTCATTGGCATGAAACAGGAAGTTGTTCCGATTCAAACGGTGACTGGAGCAAAATGTTTGGTCATGGTCGCTGATTCGATCACAACGGATCATATTTCACCTGCAGGATCGATCACCAAAGATTCACCAGCTGGAAAATTCTTGCTTGATAATGGCGTTGCACCAAAAGATTTTAACCAATACGGTGCTCGTCGTGGTAACGATAAAGTTATGACGCGCGGGACCTTTGCTAATATTCGTTTGCGCAACATCATTGCCCCAGGCACCGAAGGTCCATGGACAACTTACTGGCCAACAGGTGAGAAGATGTTCATTTATGATGCAGCCATGAAGTACAAAGCGAGCAAGACACCGTTGGTAGTTTTAGCGGGTAAAGAATATGGTACGGGCTCATCACGTGATTGGGCAGCGAAGGGCACAACATTATTAGGTGTTAAAGCGGTTATTGCCGAAAGCTTCGAACGCATTCACCGCAGTAACTTGGTTGGTATGGGTGTTTTACCATGTCAGTTTATCAATGGGGCAACGGCGGCCTCTCATGGTCTTAAAGGTGATGAAACTTATGATTTTGTCGACTTAAATGATGATTTAAAACCTCGTCAGGAATTAACCATTAAAGTGACAGGGACAGATGGTGGTCATCAATTCATCAAAGTCTTATCACGCGTCGATACACCGGTTGAAGTGGATTATTTACGTAACGGAGGCATCTTACAAACCGTGTTGCGTAAATTAGCAAAATCATAAAGGGTTTATATGAAATTACTTTACACCAAACGCTCACCCTTTGCCCGCAAGGTTAGGGTGGTGGCTTTAGAAAAAAATATTACGCTCGATTATATTGACGAAGATTTACAAAATAAGTCGGAGCAATTAAAGAAAGCCAACCCTATTGCAAAAGTTCCGACGCTGATCCTCGATAATGGGCAAACTATCTACGATTCTAAGGTCATTGTGCAGTATTTAGAACAACATTATCCAACGCCTGCATTAATTCCGACAGGTGAACAACGATTTGACGCGCTTAAAATGGAGGCCATGGCAGATGATATGGTTGTAAACGCGATTAATGCCTACATGGAAAAAATTAGACATCCAAAAGATTTTAATTTGCCCTTTATTAAAGGCCAAGAAGCGTCGATCTTAGCTGTTTTTGCACACCTTGAAGAAAATATTGCTGCGCTTAAAAGCATCCATGTTGGGACCATCAATGTTGCCTGCGCCATTGGGTATATCCAGTTTCGTTTGCCGCATTTAAAGCCCTCGGGTGCTTTAGCCGCATGGTTTGATAATATGTCCAAACGTCCAAGTTTTTCTCAAACCATGCCGGTGGCATAATGGCACGCCGTCGTCTTGATTTTAGGCGTCAGGAACCAGTGACCTTACCAAATGGTCGCACCATTAAAATTTCCTACATCAATCATCCAGGTGCTGTCATCATCGCGCCATTTTTAAGTAAAGATAAAATATTGTTCATGAAACAATATAGGCCAGCACTTAAGAAATATATTTATGAATTACCCGCAGGCACACTTGATCCCAATGAATCATTGTTAACATGCGCCAAACGTGAATTGATTGAAGAAACAGGGTACCGCACCTCAAAGATTAAGAAGATCGGTCAAATTTACCCTGTACCTGGTTACTCGACGGAAATCATTCATATTTTCAAGGCAGAGAAGTTGGTGGCTGGTGTTGCAGAACCAGAAGTTTATGAAGTGATCAAACTTCACCCAATGACAAAAGCCCAAGTCGTTCGATTATTCAAAAAGGGTCAATTGCAGGATGGTAAAAGCATATGCGCTTTAACTTTTTGTGGTTGGCTATAATTCTATCTGGTTGTACAACTGTCCCAACATCCATTCAACGTCTTGATCCATCACATACTCAAGCCATTTTAGTAAAAGCATCAGGCATTCATGCAAAAGTTTCTTTGTGGGAAAGAAATAAAGCATGGATAAGGACCTATGCTGCCGATGCTGTCATTGGTCGAAATGGTTTAGCAAAAATTGATGCTAAAAAAGAAGGGGATGGTACAACCCCACAAGGTGTATTTAATCTCACCAGAGCTTTTGGCTATGACACAACGCTTGCAACAGGATTAAATTATCGTCAGGTGACCTCAGAAGATGTTTGGGTCGACGATGTAAATTCAAACGATTATAATCAATGGGTTCAAACAACGACAGCAACTTCCTTTGAAAAATTGCGTAGGGATGATCATTTATATCGTATGGCTGCTGTCATTGAATATAATACGGATACAATTGTCAAAGGCAATGGCAGCGCGATCTTCATGCACATCTGGCGAAAATATTATAAACCAACCGCGGGTTGTGTGGCCTTATCGGAAAGAAATTTAAAACGAATCTTATCAAAACTAAATGTTGAACGTAAACCAGTGATCATTCTCGAGGATTCTCATGGATCTTGAACAAGCCAATACAATGCAACTTAATGCCATGTTACAAATGGCAGGTGTAACAACCGCTAACGGTGGCATGAATTGGGGGAATATTATCGCAAATTTGATTTTTGGCGTGATTGGTACGGTGGCGTTGATGTATGGTTGGAAGAATAAGTCGCCTAAACCTTTAGTTATTGGTATTGCGATGTCCATTTTTCCATTTTTTGTGAGTAATACAATTTTAGTGTTTATGATTGGTTTTGGACTAACAGCGTTGTTATACTTCTGGAGAGATTAAATTTAGGAGAAGCAAAATGAAAACAAATAACGTTTTTATGTCTTTAAAAAATACCATCTTAACCCCGCTTGTGCAGGGCCTTTTGTTGATTATTCCTTTTTTCATCACGTGGCGTATTGCTGATAATTGGCATTTAAGTTTCTTCGTTGCCTGTCTGGTGTATTATTTTGTCATGGTCATGATGACCATTTTATTTTTGCGGGTATATATCACCATTTTTCCTTTTAATGAAGGCAAGTTTAATAACCATGATCATCCCATGCAGTTTTATCATTGGAGTTTGTGGAGTTATTTGTATGCATCGAATTTGTTCTTTATTTCCGACAATATTTTGATCCCGCCGATGTTTCGAAAAACAATCTACGGTTGGCTGGGTGCTAAAACAGGTAAGGGGATTTTGTTGATTTGCGCGACGATCAGTGATCCTGCTTTACTTGAAATCGAAGAAAATGTCATTATTGGTGAAGGTTCTGTTATTTTTGGCCACTTGATCACACCGCCAGATAAGTTGATGCTAGGCAAGGTTGTCATTAAGAAAGGTGCTTTAATTGGTGCTATGTCATTTATTTCTCCAGGTGTCACGATTGGGGAGAATTCATTGCTTAAGATGTCATCGGTTGTTTATCCTAATACGGTGATCCCACCCAATGAGGTTTGGGGCGGTAATCCTGCTGTTAAGATTAAAAATTTAGAAAAACATAACAATGATTAAATCACGTCGATTTGCTGTTATTTTAGCAGGCTGTGGCAATAAGGATGGGGCGGAGATTCAAGAAAGCGTCTTAACCTTGCTTGCCATAGATAAGGCAGGTCACACCTATCAATGTTTTGCGCCTGATGTGTCTCAGGTTCAAACGCTTAATTTCCTTACCAATGAACCCCTTAAAGAACAGCGTAATGTTTTACTTGAATCCGCGCGCATTGCAAGATCAAATATCAAGCCTTTGTCTGAGTATAAGCCGGAAGATTTTGATGTCCTGATTTTACCAGGCGGTTCAGGAGTTGCTTATAATTTGTGCACCTATGCGACTCAAAAGATGGATATGAGCATCAATGACGAGGTCACCAAAGCTATTCTTTCAACGTACAATCTAAGTCGTCCTATTGGCGCTTTATGCATTGCTCCCGTCATGATTGCCAAATTAATCCCAAAAGCCAATATCACGATCGGCCAAGACGTAAAACCGCAGGATGTTGTTATTGATACAACCCATAAAATTGTCACAACCCCGTGTTATATGGTTGAAGCAAAGATCAGTGACATTGCCATTGGCATTGAAAAATGCGTTTTAAGCTTGGTTGATCTCGCCTAATCCAACCGTTGACACGCCTGCCCAACGCGCCTATAATCTTACCTTTACTAAAGCCGATAGGAGTAAGTTATGAGTAAAACCATGTTTGAAAAAATTTGGAACGATCATTTGGTGCGCGATTCCCAAGGGGATACGTCGATTATCTATATTGATCTGCATTTAATTCACGAAGTCACGTCCCCGCAAGCATTTGCAGCATTGCGTGAAACAAAGCGCACGGTTAGAAAACCTCAAAATACCTTTGCGACCATGGACCATAATGTGAGCACTAAAACCAAGGATATCACCAAGGTAGAGGCTTCTTCACGTAATCAAATGGATACATTGTCTCAAAATTGCGTTGAGTTTGGCGTTACATTATATGATTTTACTAACGAAAACCAAGGCATTGTGCACGTCATTGGACCCGAGCAAGGTTTGACATTGCCAGGGATGACCATAGTTTGTGGGGACTCACATACCGCAACACATGGTGCTTTTGGGGCTTTGGCTTTTGGTATCGGCACCTCAGAAGTCGAACATGTCTTGGCCACACAAACATTGCAACAGAATAAACCCAAGACCATGTTGATCAACATCGACGGTCAATTGCCAAAAGCATCGACGGCCAAGGATATTATCCTTTATATCATCGGCAAAATCGGTACAGCTGGTGGTACAGGTTATGTTATTGAATATGCTGGTTCAGCGATCCGTGCCTTATCTATGGAAGCGCGCATGACCATTTGCAATATGTCAATCGAAGCGGGTGCCCGTGCAGGCATGATTGCACCAGATGACATTACTTTTGAATATATCCAAGGTAAAGATTTTGCACCTAAGGGTGAAGATTGGAAGAAAGCTGTCGCTAATTGGAAAACATTACCGTCGGATAAAGATGCTAAATTTGATTTTGTTTTAAATATCAAAGCAGAAGATATTAAGCCTCAAGTCACTTGGGGAACAAGTCCAGGCCAAGTCACATCCGTTGATGGTGTGGTGCCAGATCCGGAAAGCTTTACGAACCCCGTTGATCGCACTGCCGCGCGCAATGCCTTAGCCTATATGCAATTAACACCAGGGACAAAAATCAGCGATATTAAAATTGATAAGGTTTTTATTGGTTCATGTACAAATGGCCGCATGGAAGACTTGCGTGCCGCGGCACAAATGGTCATTGGTAAACGCGTTGCCCCAGGGGTTACGGCGATTGTTGTCCCAGGTTCTGGCCGTGTGCGCAAGCAAGCCATCAAAGAAGGCTTGGATAAGATCTTTGTCGATGCTGGTTTTGAATGGCGTTATGCGGGTTGTTCCATGTGTTTAGGGATGAATGATGATCAATTAAAAAAAGGTGAACGCTGTGCCTCGTCGAGCAATCGTAACTTCGAAGGGCGTCAAGGCCCAGGGGGCTTAACCCATTTGATGGGACCAGAAATGGCCGCGGTTGCCGCGTTAACAGGAAAAATTACGGATATCAGAAAGATATAATTATGGAACCATTTAAAACACATACAGGCATTGCTTTACCACTTAACCGCGTGAACGTTGACACCGACGCGATCATCCCAAAGCAATTTTTGCGTAAGATTGACCGCAAAGGTTTCGGACAGCATTTATTCCATGAATGGCGTTATTTAGATTATGAAGGCACCAAAGAAAATCCTGATTTCTTAATGAACCAAGAGCCATATCGTAAGGCAACGGTTTTACTTGCCCGTGATAACTTTGGTTGTGGTTCTAGCCGTGAACATGCGCCATGGGCTTTGGATGATTTTGGTTTTAAAGTCATCATTGCGCCAAGTTTTGCCGATATCTTTTATAACAATTGCGTTAAGAACGGAATTCTCTTAGTGCGGCTAAAGTCAAAAGAGGTTGATGAAATTTTTGATTTTGTTGAAAAGAATAAGGGCGCCAAGATCGTTGCTGATTTACCGTCACAAAAAGTCACGGCCAATGGTAAATCCTATGGTTTTGAGATCAGTCCGTTTAATAAAGAATGTTTGATCAAAGGCTTAGATGGCATTGGTTGGACATTGCAATTCAATGAACGTATTGCACAATACGAAACAAAATTACAGCAAGAAAAACCTTGGTTAGTGAGGAAATAATGGCTGATATACGTAAATATTCTTCGATTGTCATGGATGGGTATGACCGTGCACCGTCGCGTGCCATGTTGCGTGCTGTTGGTTTTAAAGATGAAGATTTTAAAAAACCACAAATTGGGATTGCATCCACTTGGGCAGAAGTAACGCCGTGTAACATGCACATCAATGATTTAGCACGTTATGCCGCCAATGGGGTTAATGCTTCCGGCGGTAAAGCGGTAACATTTAATACCATCACAATTTCTGATGGTATATCCATGGGATCTGAGGGCATGAAATACTCGCTCGTGTCCCGTGAAGTGATTGCAGATTCTATTGAAACGGTTGTGGGTTGCCAAGGTTTTGATGGGGTCGTTGCTATCGGTGGTTGTGATAAAAACATGCCTGGCTGTTTAATGGCCATGGCCCGTTTAAATCGTCCTGGTGTTTTTGTTTATGGCGGAACTATTTTACCTGGTTGTTATAATCAAAAGAATATTGACGTGGTTTCCGTATTTGAAGCGGTTGGAAAGTATGCCGCGAAAAAGATCGATGCCAAAGAATTACATGGCATTGAAAGTTGCGCTATCCCTGGGCCCGGTTCTTGCGGGGGTATGTACACAGCCAATACCATGGCGTCTGCCATTGAAGCTTTAGGTATGAGCTTGCCCAATAGTTCAGCTCAAGCAGCCATTTCTAAAGAGAAGAATGATGATTGCAAAGCAGCAGGTAAAGCAGTTTTAGATTTACTAAAGAAAAATATTCGTCCTCGAGATATCATGACCAAGAAGGCGTTTGAAAATGCCATCACGGTTTTAACGGCTCTTGGTGGATCAACCAATGCCGTGTTGCATTTACCTGCTATAGCACATGCGGCTGGTGTTAAATTATCCATTGATGATTTTACCCGCGTCGGACGTCGTGCCCCTGTGTTGGCTGATTTAAAACCATCCGGTCGTTTTGTCATGGCGGAATTAGTTAAGATCGGTGGAACATTGCCGCTCATGAAAATGTTGTTGGATAAAGGTTTGTTGCACGGCGACTGTATGACCGTGACAGGCCGGACACTTAAAGAAAATTTAAAAGACGTGAAACCCTATCCTGCAGGACAAGAAATCATAAGACCATTTGATAATCCAATTAAGAAAGAAAGTCATTTGGTTATCATGTACGGTAATTTAGCGTCGCAAGGTGCTGTTGCTAAGATTTCTGGAAAAGAAGGTTTGCTATTTACAGGTACAGCGAAAGTGTACGAATCAGAAGAACAAGGTTTAAAAGCAATCCTCGATGGTAAAATTAAAAAAGGTGATGTGATTGTCATCCGTTACGAAGGTCCTAAGGGTGGCCCTGGAATGCGTGAGATGTTATCTCCAACATCTGCGATCATGGGACGAGGTTTGGGCAAAGATGTGGCATTAATCACCGATGGACGATTCTCTGGCGGTAGCCATGGGTTTGTGGTTGGTCATATAACTCCTGAAGCTTTTGAAGGTGGTTTACTTGCCATAGTGCGCGACGGTGATGAAATCACCATTGATGCGAAAAAACGTTCGATCGATTTAAATGTGCCTGCAACTGAGATCAAAGCGCGCTTAAAGAAGTGGCATCAACCAAAACCTAAATATACGCATGGTGTTTTAGCAAAATATGCTAAACTTGTTAGTAGCGCATCATTAGGTGCGGTTACAGATAAGGATCTTTAATGGCTGGAAATTCATTCGGAGATTTATTTAAAATAACAACATTTGGCGAAAGTCATGGTCCTGCCATTGGTGTTGTCATCGACGGTGTTCCTGCGAATATTAAATTATCCGAAAGCGACATCCAGGTTGATTTGGATCGTCGCCGCCCAGGTCAAAGTAAGATTACAACCCAGCGTCAAGAAGGTGATAAGGTTGAAATTTTATCCGGTGTGTTTGAAGGTAAAACCACAGGCGTTCCTTTGGCTTTACTCATCCGCAATCAAGATCAACGTTCTAAAGATTATGAAAACATCAAGAATGTGTTTCGTCCAGGCCACGCGGACTTTACCTATTTAGCCAAATACGGCATCCGTGATTATCGTGGTGGCGGTCGTTCTTCTGGTCGAGAAACTGCCTGCCGCGTGGCAGCAGGGGCTGTGGCTAAAAAGATTTTAAAGAAATATAAAATTGATATCATCGTCTACACCTTAGCGGTGGGTGATATTTATGCCAAGAACATTGATTTTAAAAATATCGAAAAGAATATGGTTCGTACCGCAGATGCTAAGGCTGCAGAAAAAATGATTGAACGCATTGAAGCAGTGCGTAAAAAAGGCGATTCCATTGGTGGTATTTTGCAATGCGTGATCAAAGGTGTTCCCGTTGGTTTGGGCGATCCTTGTTTTGATAAATTAAATGCCAAGTTAGCCCATGCGCTCATGTCGATAGCGACCGTTAAAGGCATTGAATTTGGTGAAGGCTTTAATGCTAGCCAAATGTTAGGCAGTCAACATAATGATCCTTTTACCGTTAAAGGTGGTAAAGCTGCTTTAAAGAGTAATCATGCTGGTGGCATTTTAGGTGGTATATCAACAGGTGCTGATATTAATATTCGTATGGCATTGAAACCACCATCATCGATAGCCCAAAAACAAAAGAGCATTAACGAAGATTTAGAAATTGTTGACACGCAAGTAAAGGGACGTCATGACCCATGCCTTTGCCCAAGGGTTGTTCCGGTTGCAGAAGCTATGATTGCCTTAACCTTGGTTGATCGGCTCATGATCCAACACGCCTCGAAGATTTAATGTCACAAACTCATCCAAAAGTCATACTCATTTCAGGAACATCTAGTGGTTTTGGTCTATTCTTTGCTGCACGTTTGGCAGAACGTGGTCACATCGTTTATGCCACCATGCGTGATACATCCAAGAAACAAGATTTAGAAGAAGTTGTTTTGCGTAGAGGAGCTAATGTCACGATATGTGCAATGGATGTGACAAAGACAGATAGCATTGACGCTGTGATCAAAAATATTTTGGATAAACATAAGCGCATTGACGTGGTTATTAATAATGCCGGCGCAGCTTTAGGTGGTTTCTTTGAAGATTTAGATACCGATCAAATGCGCCAGCTCATGGAAACAAATTTTTGGGGCGCGGTGAATATTTGCCGCTATGTAACACCCTTGATGCGTCAACAAAAACAGGGCATGATCATCAACGTTTCTAGCATTGCAGGTCAAACAGCTAGCCCTGCTTTAAGTGCGTATAATGCAACAAAGTGGGCGATGGAAGGTTTTAGTGAAAGTTTGTATTATGAATTAAAACGTTTTGGGGTGCACGTGGTCTTAGTTGAGCCAGGCAGTTATCCGACAAAGATTTTTGCTTCTAACGCTTTGGTTGGCAAGCGTTCGCATGATATGAACAGTCCATATTTTGATTATTCAAAACGCTTAGAAAGTTTTGTAAAAAGTTTTCATGAAAAAAGCAAACGTGATCCCGAAGATGTGGCGCGCTTGGTTGAAAACATCATTCATACAGAAAATCCTAAGTTGCGTTACATTTCAGATCCGTCATCGTGGTTGCGTGTGATGACAAGTAAAATTATTCCGCCATCGTGGTATCGTTTTATATATGAAAAGGTGATTTATGGAAAAACAAAACACACCGTATAAGCGTCAAATCTTTGTTTGCACACATAATGCCAATGGCGAAAAGGCTTCCTGTGGCGATCATCACGGTGAGGCTATTTTTAAAGAATTACGTGAAATTGCCAAAATGCGCAAGTTGCACCCCATGATCCGTGTGGCTCAAGCCAAGTGTTTGGGGCAATGTGAACGCGGGGCAAACATCATGATTTACCCCGAAAATATTTACCTCTCCAAAGTAAGTCCCGCAGATGTGCAAAGTATTGCTGATCAATACATTGCATAAAAAAATATCATCCTTGTATTGAATTTTATTTTAGGTGTTCTATACTTTAAATAGAAATGCTGTAAACTAAGCATTATCAATTATTTTCGATAAAATATTTTATTTGTACGAGGTGAACTATGAGCATGTTTGATAAAAACATAAGCCAAGAAAAACTTAAAAGCCTTGAATTTGCAGAAGCAGCACGTGAAATGGAATGGAAGTCTCCCAGTTTTGCCCAACAAATTTTCCAAGGTACGCCCAATTTTGATTTAATTTATCCATTTCCTGCTCAAAGTGCTGAAGAAAAAAAAGCTGGTGATGAGTACCTGTTAAAAATAGAAAAATTCCTTAAAGAAAATTTAAATCCTGATGAAGTAGATCGCACCGGTCAAATCCCTGACAAAGTTATGAAGGGTTTGGGAGAAATGGGGGCATTTGCACTCAAAATCCCAAAAGAATATGGCGGTGTTGGATTCACGCAATACAATTATAATCGCGTCATGCATTTGGTAAGTTCCTATTGTGCATCGACGGCTGTTTTATTATCTGCCCACCAAAGCATTGGTGTTCCACAGCCATTAAAACTATTTGGTACTCCCGAGCAAAAGAAAAAATATTTACCCATGTTTGCCAAAGGTGCAGTGTCAGCTTTTGCGTTAACGGAACCAACCGTAGGTTCTGATCCACGCAATATGAAAACAACGGCAACTTTAAGTGAAGATGGTAAGAGCTATATTTTAAACGGCGAGAAATTATGGTGCACCAATGGTCTTGTTGCAGATGTTTTAGTTGTCATGGCGGTGACCCCACCTAAGATCATTAAGGGTAAAGAAATCAAACAGATCACAGCATTTATCGTCGAAGCAAATTCACCAGGCATTGAAAAAGTTCATCGTTGTCATTTCATGGGTTTGCATGGCATTCAAAATGGTTTGATCAATTTTAAAAATGTTGTCGTTCCAAAAGAAAATATTATTTTAGGTGAAGGTGAAGGTTTAAAGCTTGCATTAATGACCTTAAATACAGGTCGTTTAACATTACCTGCCGCATCCGCGGGTGTGTGTAAATGGTGTTTGAATGTAGCACGTATTTGGTCAACCAAACGGCAACAATGGGGTGGGCCAATCGGCGAACACGAAGCCATTGCCTTAAAGTTAAATTATATTGCTAGCCATACTTTTGCGATTGATGCCGTAACATGGTTATGTTCATCATTAGCGGATGATCATAAAAGAGATATTCGCTTAGAAGCAGCCATGGCGAAATATTTTACGACAGAAGTTTCTTGGAAGATTTGTGATGAGACATTGCAAATTCGAGGGGGAAGTGGTTATGAATCTGCCTCGTCATTGGCTGGTCGTGGCGTTGATTATTGGCCAGTTGAGCGTGTACTGCGCGATATTCGTATCAATCGCATCATTGAAGGTACTAGTGAAATCATGCATTTGTTCATTGCCCGTGAAGCATTGGATTTGCATTTATCGCTCATGAAGCCTTTGATCAGCGGCAAAACGCCACCAGATAAAATGATTATGGCGGCATTTAAAATGTTAGGATTTTATGCCACATGGTATCCAAAATTATGGTTACCATCCTTCTCCGGCGGAAGTGTTAGCAAATTACCTGCACCGCTTGATGGGCATATGAATTATGTTTTAGATGCCAGCAAACGTTTGGCCCGTTACACATTCCATCAAATGGCACAATATCAACAAAAACTTGAAAGCAAACAAAGTATTTTAAGTCGTGTTGTAAACATTGGGACGGAATTATTTGCCATGTCTTGCACATGCACCTACGCCGACATGCAAATTAAAAATGGCAATAAGAATGCCGTTGAATTGGCAGATAATTTCTGTATGGATGCTCGCAAGCGCATTGAAGCATTCTTTTTAGAAACACAGGGCAACGAAGATTTAAAACAACTTAAGACAGCCAAGAAAATCTTAGCCCAAGAATTTGAATGGCTAGAAAATGAAATCATAAAATGACAGCTTTGCCGTCATACTTAAATAAGTTAACCATCCTCAAGCAAATCCCGATTTTTTCGGGATTAAATTGGTTTGAACTTAACCGCATTGCCCGTAGCAGTGATCTTGTTGAATTTAGCAAAGGGGACACGATTTGCAAACAAGGCTCACCGGCAGATGCGTTCTATGCGCTTATCTCTGGGCGTATTCAATCCTATACATTAAATATGATGAGCCAAAAGGAAGAGATGGACCTGATCATGCGCGGCATGCATTTTGGTATCATTTCAACCTTAACTGGCGAGAATCATTCACATACCTACGAAGCCATCAATGATTCAGTTGTTATCCGTATCACAAAAGAAAATTTTGATAAGTTGCTTAAATCAACGCCTAAGATGGCGATTGCCTTAAGTCAAAATTTATCACAGCGCATTCGCAAGCATGTTACCCGTACGCGTGATACTCAAGAGAGTACGATCATTGCTGTGTATGCGCCACTTAAAGGATCGGGTAGTTCAACATATGCAGCTAATTTAGCGATTCATTTAAAAGAACAAAGTGAACGCAAGGTGCTTTTGTTAAGTCTATCGTCGGATCAAAACGATCAACGCATTGATTTAGCCACCATTGTCTATGATCATCATAAGATTCTTGCAAGTATCATCAAAGGCCCATTGCCCATTGATATTCTAAGTGTCAAATTTGATAAGACCAATGCGGCCGTCTTAAATAAAATCAGCCAGTTTATTAGCGCACCCGTTAATGATTACAATTACATCGTCCTCGATCTACCCAATGAAATGGATGATGTGGTTATGAAAATTTTAACTCAATCAGATATCATTCACTTAGTGACGGTTGATCGTGCCAAAGATTTAGAAATGACCCGCCAAGTTTTAGATCGTCTTATTCTGACATTGAAAGATAGATTCCATCCGGAAAACATTCAAGTCTTAATTAGCGGCATGCATCCTGAAAAGAATTTATCCAGCGAAGAAATTAAGCACGTGCTTAGTTACGATATTTTCATGTCCTTGCCTCACTTAGATGTTAATCAGTTTAAATCCATTGAGATTAATGCAGGCATGACCATTGTTGAGGTTTCTAAGGACACGGATTATTCTCGCGTTATCCGTCATTTATCCCGACGTATCAGTGGTGTGATGGTTGGTATTGTTTTAGGTGGAGGTGCTGCGCTTGGCATGGCACACATCGGTGTTATCCGTGTCTTAGAACGTGAAGGCATACCGATTGATGTCATTGTTGGCAGTAGCATGGGCGGGCTTGTGGGGGCTGTGTGGGCCATTGGCAATAAAGCTGATGAGTTAGAGAAATGTGGTCGAGAGTTTGAAAATAAAGCAGGCTTGGTTAAGATTTTTGATCCACCGTGGTTAAACGTATTTATATTATTGGTGGGAGTTTTTCTTTTGTTTATATTCAAATTTCATTTCTGGGCTGTATTCACCATTATTTTTGGAATGCCTTTGGTTGTATTTACAGTTCCTGGTTTGGTTGAAGGTCGAGGCATTGCCCGATGGTTACGCAGTAAGCTTGGGAATAAAACATTTCATGATGTGAAAATCCCATTTAAGTTGGTTGCGTATGATTTGTTGCGTCGTAAAGAATTAATCCTAGATAAAGGCGGGTTGGTTGAAGCTGTTAGTAAAACCATCGCGATCCCAGGTGTCATTTTTCCAATCCTAGAAAATGATCAAATGATCATTGATGGTGGCGTTCTTAATCCATTACCGACGAATGTCTTGGTTGATATGGGCGTTAAGAAAATCATTGCGGTCAATGTGTTGCAGTCGCCGCAAGATGCAGAGTATACCGCTGAATTAGAAAAAGAACGTCACAATAAGTTGCTTCAAATACCATTTAATAAGTATCCAATGCAATATATTGGCATTCGTCTTGGCAATCTTTTAAGCAAACATCTTACACCAAACGTTGCTGATATCATCGTTAGAACATTACAAGCTTCCGAATACGTTTTAGCAGAGGCTAGCGGTAAACAAGCTGATGTTTTGATTCACCCTGATCTTCGCGGGATTAATTGGTTTGAGTTGTATGAGGTTAATCAGTTGATTGCACGAGGAGAAGAGGCCACTGTAAAAGCCCTTCCTGCCATTAAAGAATTAGTCAAAAGATAGGTCGTTTGATATAATGACCCCTATGGCAAATCCCATAAAAGTAGGTTCACGCAAAAGTCCTTTAGCTTTAGCTCAAATCAAAGAAGTTTTTGATGTGCTTAAGGCTACTTCTTCTTTTGAAGTCACAACGTTTGATACCGCCGGTGATATTGATAAAACTACGTCGCTGACCACTAACCCAGCAGATGATTTTTTTACCGACGAGCTTGACCGTGCTTTACTTAATAAAACCATTGATGTTGCCATTCATAGTGCCAAAGACTTACCTAAAGTTATTCCTCAAGGGCTTGCGATATTTGCGCTCACAGCTGTCTTAGATGACACCGATGCATGGGTTGGTCGTTGTCCGTGGGCTAATTTGCCCAAAGGGGCGCGTGTTGGCACCAGTAGTCAGTTAAGACAGCAGCAAACCAAGGAATTACATCCCACCGCACAGATCGTTGATGTGCGCGGCACCATCCAAGAACGCATAGATTTGGTAAAACAAGGTAAGATCGACGGCATTATTGTTGCAACCTGTGCGTTGAAACGTTTAAAGCTGACAGACATGATCACAGATGTTTTGCCTTGGGAAGGCATGCCATTGCAAGGTCAGTTGGCGATTGTTGGACGTGCTGATGACATGATCCTTAAACGTTTATTTGCGCCACTCGATGTTCGTCTCACATACGGCAAAGTATTGTTGGTTGGTGCGGGCCCAGGAGATCCAAATTTAATCACGTTAAAAGCCATTGAAGCATTGCGCAAAGCAGATTGTGTGATGTACGACTATTTGGTGAATAAAGATTTATTGCAGTATGCGCCACATGCAACACATATCTTTACAGGAAAGCGCAAAAAAGATCATAGTTTAACCCAAGCCCAATTATCGACCATGTTAAAAACCAAGGCGATGCAAGGGATCAATGTGGTGCGCCTCAAAGGCGGGGATCCACTCATTTTTGGTCGTGGGGCAGATGAAATCAATTATTTGCGTAGTTATCACATTGATGTGGAGATTATCCCAGGGGTTAGTTCAGCAACGGGTATACCATCGCTGTTGGGCGTACCTTTAACGGCTCGTGGGATTGCAACGTCGGTAGCCTTTATCAGCGCTCATAGCGAAGATGAAGATGTTAAAGGCCCGCAACCGATTGTGATTCCTAAATGTGACACCGTTGTTTTCTTGATGGGATTAAGTAAAATTTATGAAATCATTGCCACATTAAAAAAAGACGGATGGTCGCTTACTACACCCCTGATGATTGTAGCCAATGGCACCCGCGATAATGAGCAAATTGTTACAGGAACATTGGGAACCATTGAAAATATTGTTAAAGAATCGATGATCTCGCCTCCGGCGCTGATCATTGTCGGTAACACCGTTAACTTTTACGGCCAGCAGCGCAAGAAAACATATTTACATACGGGAACACATCCGATGTTGTATCAAACTTTAGGTAAGATTATTTCTTGGCCGATGATTGAGATGCAGCCGGTTCAATTATCAGAAGGTGATCGTGAGCGGTTTGGTAAAGAATTTGACGCGTCGAGTATGGTGATTTTAACATCCCCAAGTGCTGTTAATCATTTTGTACCGATCATTTCCTCCATACGCAGTCAGCATCACTTAAAAGAGAAAATATTTGCTGTCATTGGTCAGCACTCTGCACAAGTCTTTGCAAGTTATGGCGGGCATGCACATATCATTGCTGATGAAGAAACAGCTCAAGGTTTATTCAAGACCTTAAGTGCCGTCATGGATTTTAAAGGTAAGAATATTTTCTTCCCAAGATCATCCATTCCTAATCCATTTTTAATCGATGCCTTGCGTGAACATGGGGCGACGGTGTATGAATGGGCTGTTTATAACAATATAAAACCAAAACGTGGGCCTTTGCCTACAGAACATGTCGATGGCGTCATCTTTACAAGCCCTTCAACCGTTTTTAATTTCTTAGAAGAATATGAAACAATTCCCAGCCATTGGGATATTTTAGCCAAAGGCCCCGTCACACACAAAGCTTTACGAGAAGCGGGGTACCGTAGTAAGATAATGATATGAGTATAAGACCACGACGATTACGAACAACCCCAAGTTTAAGAGATTTGGTTGCAGAGCATCATCTCAATGCAACGGATGTAATTTTGCCTTTTTTTGTGATTGAGGGTAAGAACAAGAAAGAAACGATAGCATCCATGCCTGGCGTTTACCGCTTTACCATTGATTTGCTTTTAAAAGAGGTGGAATTGTTTATTCGCAGCGGTGGTCGTGCGGCTATTTTATTTGGTCTTAGTGATAAAAAAGACAATGCTGGTAAATATGCCGTTTCATCTAAAGCTGTTGTGCCCATGGCCATTGCGGCTATTAAGAAAAATTTCCCGAATTTTTTATTATTCTCCGACGTGTGTTTATGTGCCTATTTGTCACATGGTCATTGTGGTATTTTGCATGATGGCAAGATTGATAATGATGCCTCATTACCTGTGTTAACGGATATGGCGGTTGCTCATGCGAATGCCGGTATTGATGTGGTGGCGCCCTCAGATATGATGGATGGCCGCGTAAAAGCCATACGCGAAGGTTTAGATAAAAATGGTTTTAAAGATACAGGGATCTTATCCTATGCTGTTAAGTATGCCTCAGCTTATTATGGCCCATTTCGAGATGCCGCTAACTGTGCGCCTGGGTTTGGGGATAGAAAATCCTATCAAATGGATCCAGCCAATGCTAAAGAAGCTTTAAAAGAAGCGCGGCAAGATATTAGCGAGGGGGCAGACATGGTCATGGTTAAGCCTGCCTTGGCCTACATGGATATCATCCGACTAATTGCTCAAGATACGACCGTGCCTGTTGTTGCTTATAATGTTAGTGGTGAGTATAGCATGGTCAAAGCAGCGGCTCAAAAAGGTTGGATCGACGAGAAAGCTGTTGTTTTAGAATCATTATTAGGGTTTAAACGTGCAGGTGCTAGCAGCATTATTACCTATCATGCGAAAGATGTTCTTGGATGGCTAAAGTAAAAAATCCTATTTCATCAAAAATATTTGAACAAGGTCGACATTTCCTAGTTGGTGGCGTTAATAGCCCTGTGCGTGCATTTAATGCGGTGGGTGGGAATCCATTGGTCATGGAACGTGGTCTTGGCAGTCAAATGTTTGATGTCGATGGCAATGCCTACACTGATTATTGTCTGGCATGGGGTGCGTTAATCCTTGGTCATAATCATCCAGATGTCAGAAAAGCAGCAACGACATCGATTAGCCTTGGCAGTAGCTTTGGTACAACCACGAAACCAGAAGTTGAGATTGCAGAATTTATTTGCAAGCATGTGCCCTCGATTGAGAAAATTCGATTTGTAAATTCAGGAACAGAAGCCACCATGAGTGCTATTCGATTGGCTAGAGGATTTACAGGTCGCAGTAAGGTTTTAAAATTCGACGGTTGCTATCATGGGCATGTGGATGATTTACTCGCTAGTGCAGGTTCAGGGGTGGCCAGTTTACCAGCGTCGAGTAGCCAAGGCATACCCGCATCACATTTACAAAACACCTTAAGCATTCCTTACAATGATGTGAATGAACTTAACTTAATTGTTGAACGCCATTATAAAGACATTGCCGCCGTGATTGTTGAGCCTGTTGCAGGGAACATGGGTGTCATTTTACCTAATCATCATTTTCTAAAAGCCTTGCGTCAGATAACCAAGAAATACAATATTGTGCTCATCTTTGATGAAGTTATGTCGGGTTTTAGACCTGGTTTAGGTTGTGTTCAGGAAGATTTAGGTGTTATCCCAGATATGACCTGTTTAGGTAAAATCATCGGCGGGGGGTACCCTGTTGGTGCTTATGGTGGCCGCAAAGATATTATGGATCATTTGGCGCCCTTAGGTAAAACTTATCAGGCAGGGACATTTGCAGGTAATCCATTGGCGATGCGTGCAGGGCTTGCGACGCTCAAGAATTTAAATAAGACTTTGTATAAAGATTTAAAAATAAAATGTGATACCTTTGTAAAATCGACCAATGCGTTTTTTCAAAAGAATAATATTGATGCCCACTTTGTTTCCTATCACAGTATGATTAGCATTCGTTTTAGAAAAGAAGCAGTGACAGATTATGCTCAAGCGCAAGTTGCTGCTCAAGATCCTGTCTATGCTCAATTATTTCATGAACTATTAGCACAAAGTGTTTACTGGCCACCAGCAAATTTAGAGACCTTTTTTGTTTCAGCGAAACATACTGCTAAAGACTTAACTCATTTACAAAAAATTATCGAGAGGTTTTATGGAAACATCGGTTAGACCTTGGGGTAAATATCATAAATTTCACCAAGAAGATGGCGTTTGGGTAAAACGTGTTGAAGTAAATCCGTTGGGCCGACTAAGCCTTCAAAAGCATCAACATCGCTCGGAGAAATGGATTGTTGTTGCAGGTTGTGGTGTTGCAACTGTAGATGGTAAAGAATTAACCATCGAGTTTGGTTCGGTTGTTGATATACCATTAGGTGCAATTCATCGCATTGCCAACACTGGCCACGAGCAATTGGTCTTTATTGAAGTGGCAACAGGAAAATATTTAGGGGAAGATGATATCATTCGCATTGAAGATGACTATGCTAGGAAATAATAATGAAAGGAACGCTTAAATGAGCTTGAATACCGTTAATATCATGGGGAACTTAACCAAGGATCCTGAAATTAAAAGCACACCATCAGGAAAATCTGTTTGCAGCATGTCCATTGCTAATAATCGTATTTACTCAAAAAACAATCAGCGTGTGACGGAAGTGTCATATTTTGATGTTGAAGTTTGGGGTCCGATTGCTGAGAATTGCGCTAAGTATTTGAAAAAAGGTAGCGGCATTATCGTTGAAGGGCGTTTGAAGCAAGACCGTTGGGAAAAAGATGGTAAAACACAAAGCCGTGTTCGCATCAGTGCTAACACAATTCACTTCATGCCTAAAAAAGGCGAAGAAGGTGGCGCTCCTCAAGGCCGCGGTGATGTAAATAGCGCCTTAGATGCTTCTGTAGATTCCATGAGACCAGAAGATATTGCTTGGGAAGAATAAGCTGCTCCATGAGAAAAATTGCTGCATTGTTCATACTATCCTGCGTAATTTCAGCTAGCCTCGCTCATGCAAGTGTAAAACAAAACTCATTTGTTCCTCCAAAGGGAAACACCTTGCTCATCATTGGACAAGATGGGAACACCATTGATGCGTATGTTGATAAAACAGGCAATAAGCCTGCCGGGGTGATGATTTATACGTCGGTGCAAAAGATGGAAGGTTTGGTGTCATCTATAGATATCGGCGCAGGTCCACAATACGGAAATGATTTATTAGAAAAGCATCCGTGGGGTGTTGTCCAAATCGGTTTGTATATGGTGGATGCATTAACTGACATCACCACAGGCATGTATGATCAGAATTTGTTGATTTTAGCGAACTGGTTAAAGCAAGCCAATCGACCAGTATATTTGCGCATTGGTTATGAATTTGATAATCCTGAGAATCGCTACGAGCCTAAGGCTTATGCTAAAGCGTTTATTTATATCGTTGATTACTTGCGGAAGAATAATGTAAAGAATGCTGCATATGTTTGGCATTCTTATACAGCGGCTAAGAAGCCATATCCATGGGAAGATTATTACCCAGGGGATGACTATGTTGATTGGTTTGGGAGTTCAATTTTTTCGACAGGCAATTTACCCTATGCTGCGGAATTTATCGCTTACGCTAAACGCCAGCATAAGCCGTTTATGATTGCGGAATCAACGCCAAGTGGGATGTTTACGGTTCATGGCAAGAAAGACTGGTTTAATCATGTGTTTCGATTTATCGAGCAAAATAATGTTGAAGCATTCTGTTACATTAATTCTAATTGGGATGAATTACCCATGTACAAAGGTCAAGGTTGGGGAGATGCGCGGGTGCAAAAAGATCCTATGATCCTTAAACTTTGGTTAGAGGCCATTCATAAACGCCGATATCTTAAATCTTCGTCAAGTTTGTTTTATACGTTAGGATGGCGCAATTAAGATGAATGACACACAACTTCAAGAAATATCACGCCGTCGTACGTTTGCCATCATCTCGCATCCCGACGCAGGTAAAACAACCTTAACAGAGAAACTATTGTTATATGGCGGTGCGCTTGACTTGGCTGGTTCAGTTACTGCCAAAAAGAAGCAACGCGAAACTGCATCTGATTGGATGGAGTTAGAAAAGAAACGCGGCATTTCCATTTCATCAACGGTGTTGCAATTCGAATACGATGATTTTCGCCTCAACCTGCTAGATACCCCAGGGCATAAAGATTTCTCTGAAGATACCTATCGTGTGTTAATGGCGGTCGACGCGGTTATCATGGTCATCGATGCGGGTAAAGGTATTGAAAGTCAAACACGCAAACTATTTGAAATTTGTAGCAAGCGCGGTATTCCCATTTTTACGTTCATGAATAAGTTAGATCGGCCCTCAAAACCACCACTGGAACTCATTGATCAATTAGAAAAAGTTTTAAATCTTCATGCTTTCCCAATTAATTGGCCGATGGGTAATGGTCCTGAATTTAAAGGAATTTATGACAGAGTTAACAAAGAAGTGCATTTATTTGAACGCACCCCAGGCGGGTCGTATCGAGCGCCTGTATCAGTCCATGGCTTGCATGATCCTAAGGTTAAAGAAATGCTCTATGACCGCACGTATAATGAGGTGATTGAAGAATTAGAGATGTTAGACGGTGCACACGGCGGGTTTGACATAAAAGCCGTACTAGCTGGCAAGACAACGCCTGTATTTTTTGGGAGTGCTGCCAACAACTTTGGTGTGGAATTTTTATTGCGTGGTTTCTTGCAACATTCCATGGCACCAACGCCAAGAAAAAATAATGCCGGTGAGATTGTTCCACTCGATAGCCCACATTTTTCAGGATTTATTTTCAAAGTTCAAACCAATATGAATCCGCTGCATCGTGATCGCGTAGTTTTTGCCCGTGTTTGTTCTGGAAGATTTTTTAGGAATATCCCTGTGTTTCATGCGCGATCCGGTAAAGAAATTAAGATTTCAGATTCCTTTAACCTTTTTGGCCGCGACAGAGAAGTCATGCACGAAGCTTACCCAGGGGATATTATTGGTTTTGTTACCAAACTTGATTTTCGTATTGGGGACACCATTAGCACAGATCCTAATTTACAATTCGATGCCATCACACGTTTTGCCCCTGAATGTTTTGCGGTGTTGCATAATAGTGCCGCTTCGTCGTATAAATCTTTTCGCAAGGGCTTGGAACATTTGCTTGCTGAAGACATTGTGCAATCATTTACCGTGCAAGATTTTGGTAGTAGCACACCAATGCTTGGTGCCGTTGGTATGTTGCAATATGAAGTCTTGCAGTATCGACTCAAAGACGAGTATGGGGCAACGACGGAACTTGAGATGAAACCGTGGAAAATCTTACGTTGGATTGATTCACCGCTTCCTGATAAAGATCTTAAAGCATCATTACCAAATGGTTGTGCGTTAGGGCAAGATGATCAGAATCGTCGGGTGATCCTTTTTCCAACGGATTGGGCTTTAAAATATTTCATGTCTAATAATCCAACATTAACCATTGTTGACACACCCATTAAAGAACCGATAAACAAATGATCGTTTGGCCACAAGACATTCAACAGAAATTTGATTACATCATAGAAAAAATTCCCGTATTTTTGCGCAGCATTGCTAAAGACAGGGTTGCAAAAAAGGCAGAAGTGTTGGTTCAAAAGGAAGGTCGTAGCGAAGTCACAGAAAAAGATTTAGTCGATGCATTCTTGCTTGAAACACCGTTTGGATTTCACGGACCATTAAAAACCGATATGCAAGAATTAGGCATAGATTACACTAAATACGGACACTCAAAATAATATGAAAAATCGCTTAGATTTACTCGATTGGATTGTAGAAGCCTTAAACGCGTTAAACGGCAGTGCTCAAATCAAAAAGGTCTTAGAAAAAATTTGGGAATTGCATGATCGCGAGATCATTGATAGTGGTGGTTTTCATTTTACGTGGCAAGAAGATGCTAAATGGGCAGCGACGCAATTAAGGGCTAAAGGTATTTTGAAAGAAGGTAAGGCAACATCAAAGCAGGTGTGGGAGCTAAAGAAATAAGGACAAGCCTGATCTCCAAGACTTGCCCTTATTGTTATTTCTTCTTGCCGCCTTTTTTCTTTAAAATCTTATTCTTAGGATTCTTATCGCCCATATGTTCCTCCTGTTAGGTTTAATATAACAATGGTCGATTGTAGCATCTAATCAAGATCAACTGTGAAATAGAAAATATATTACATGGATTACATTTACGAAACATTAGGTTGGATAGGTACGCTGACATTTGTTTTAGCATATTTGGGAGTTTCGACGGGTAAGCTAAAAGCAGATTCATATCTATATCAATGGATGAATTTAGGCGGGGCGATTGCTATAGGCTTTAGTGTTTTTGTTAAACAAGCATGGCCAGCTTTTGTATTGGAAGTAGTCTGGTGCGCCATTGCTATCTATGCGTTGGTGCGGTTATTTCTTCAACGAAGGAAATCATAAGGATGGTTTATGTCGACTCAAGAAGATGATTTAACACCTGTTGAACGTTCACGGGGTGTAACGATGTGGGCAGCAGCTTTCATTTTTTATGCAACGTGGTCCATGTTGGCGCTACTAAAGAACCCTATTAAAATATCGATGTTTAAGTTCTTTTTTGTTCTTCAAATTATTGGGTATTTGGCTGCAGGAATTTATATTTTACAATTAAAAGAATTTGCTCGAAAACTCGTTATCGCCTTGGCCATTATAGGTTGTATTAGTGCGGTTTTCTTATTGCCTAAACAAATGAAGATGATCCAAGAAATTCGCTCTTTTTATCAAGAAAAGGTGGATGAAAGCTATGAAAATCGTCGACAACAGATCATGAAAAAGACGAAGCCAGAATTTCAACAAGAAGAGTTAAGTCGCTTAGATAAGGAACAAAAAGAAGCCAATGCCTTAATGCCACAATTACTAAACACTGTTGTGATCATTGGCGCGGCAGGGACCATCATAATCAACGGTATCATCATTTTCTATTTTATGCGTCCAAAGGTTAAAAGGCAGTTTATCAATTAAGGATAGAGTTTCGGTAGGTGTAGTATTCTTGCATGATCTTATTTGCAGCAATGGCATAACTTTTGGTTGGATCGCTCACCTGATTGGCCATGATAAGGCCTAATAACAAACCATCTTCGTTTAGAACTGGCCCGCCACTATCGCCTTCTTTTAAAGGGATATTCATCTTAAGAATAGCAACCTTATCCGTTGTTGCATCTTTATAAACCTCAATAATTTTTCCACGTTTGGCTGTTTCATTCTCAAGTGTTCCGTTAGCGAATGCCAAGACACGGCTGCCTATTTGAATATTAGTGGCATCACCCATGGCAATAGCGTTTAATGAATGATCGGTTGTGATTTTTAGTAAACATAAATCATCGGTCTTGCTGGATCTTAATTTTTTAGCTTCTAGTATTTGCCCATTATGCAGCATCACATAAATGTGTTGAGGGGAGTTTCCAACCACATGTTTATTGGTAACAATGATTCCTTGTGCATCGATCACGATGCCTTGACCATAGCGTTCTGCTTTTCCACTAGATAATTTTCCGTTATGGGATTGAATATGGCCTGCATCAACCGCTCGGATATTTACAAAAGAAGCTTCAGTGTCTGTGTTGGAATGCTTGATATATTTACGTGCTAGTGATACTAACACCTCTGAATCAGGCAAAGGTGTAACCGACAACGTTTGCGCATAGATTGGACTAGCCAACATAAAGCATACAAAAGGCACGTATAGAGAACGATATATTTTCCAAACCATTTTTCTACTCATAAAAACACCTTATGAGAGTATATACCGCCAAAGCCATGAAAAAGGCTGATTAGGGCTACGACGAGAAAGCGTTTTTCTAGATTGTTGTAACTGTATAGCTTCTATGTGATTAAGCCATATTTCGAAGGAAAAATACTTAACAAATCACCCTTGAGGTCTTGACAGGAGGGGTGTATATTACCTTAAAGTTAGAAACTAGGAGGCTCAATGGCTACAAATACTGTTAGGTTGCATCGTGTGTTAAAAACAAACCCTGAGAAATTATATCGCGCCTTTGTTGAGCCTGAAGCCTTGGCCCAATGGATCCCACCATATGGTTTTATCTGTAAAGTTCATCATCTCGACGCAAAAGTCGGAGGAACATATAAATCATCGTTTACCAATTTTGGCACGGGTCAAACGCATACTTTTGGAGGCACCTATAAAGAATTAGTGCCAGGGCAACGCTTGGTATATTCCGATAAATTTGAAGATCCTAATTTGGTTGGAGAAATTACCGTCACCATCACCATGAAGAAAGTTTTGTGCGGCACTGAATTAAACATCCTCCAAGAAAACATTCCTGCGGCCATCCCTGTTGAAATGTGTTATTTGGGTTGGCAAGAATCTCTTACTAAATTAGCTCAACTGGTGGAACCTGTAATCGCTGGATAATCTCATGAAAAATTTCCGCAAAGAACTCTGGTTTAACACCAAAACACGTCGGGCTTATATTAATATCACCTCACAGGTTCAAGATGCGATCAATGATAGCGGCATCAAAGAGGGTTTGTGTTTGGTTAATGCCATGCATATAAGCGCGTCGGTTTATATCAATGATGATGAAAGTGGTCTTTTGCACGATTATGACCGATGGCTAGAAGGTTTAGCCCCGCATGCTCCTGTTTCGCAATACAAGCATAATGACACCGGTGAAGACAATGCCGACGCCCACTTAAAACGCCAAATCATGGGCCGCGAGGTGACAGTGGCCGTTACCAATGGCAAATTAGATTTTGGACCATGGGAACAAATTTTTTATGGAGAATTCGATGGTATGCGCAAGAAAAGGGTTTTAATTAAAATCATTGGTGAATAAAACTAACCGCATGCAGATAACCATAAAAGTCATCCCAGCCGCCCGTCAAAATCTTTTCAAAGAAGAGGGTGACATCATCAAAGTCTATCTAACAGCCCCAGCCGTAGACGGTAAAGCCAATTCAGCCTTGATCAAATTCTTATCTAAGCACTATAATGTCAATGTAAGTCGTATTGAAATCCTTAAAGGTAATAAAGCTAAAATCAAAGTTGTGTCTATAGATAAGAATATTGCTTGATTTTGATGTTTATGGTATAAAAACTTCAAACAGTTTCCCCCAAAACTGTATAAAATTATCAATATATTCAAATCCCCCGAAAACTCATTTTTTTATTAACTTGAAAACGCCCATTAATGTGATACAATTGTATATACAAATGGGTTAGAAGGGGAATATGGATAGAATTCGCTTCAGCCCAATTAAAGATTTTCTAATAAAGCAGAAATATGGCGTCTCATTTGAAGATGTATTAAGTGGTGAATTGGTTGATGAAATTGAACATCCAAAGAGAACTAATCAGAAGATATTGATTTTTGAATATAAGAATTACCTTTGGTCGATTCCATTTGTAGTTGAACACAAGGGGATTTTCTTGAAAACACTGTATCCTAGTCGTAAATTAATGAAACGATACAAAAGAGGAAAAAATGATAAAGAAATATAATTTATCCAAATATGAGCAATCTATTGAAAACACTATTGATGAATACGTTCCTGTATCTAGAGCTAAGTTTGAAGCAACGAAGAAAATGTTCGAAGCTAGAAAAAAGAATGCTGTTTTAAATATTAGAATCAATCAAGGTGATTTAGATAGTCTTAAGGACAAAGCAAAGAAATTAGGTGTTAAATATCAAACTTTTATTACAGAAATCCTTCATAAAGTAGCCATCACAGGTGAATAACCAAATCCACAATCCAGATCCTCTGCACGGCGTAACCCTCGAGATGATCCTCACCCGACTGGTAGAAAAGTATGGGTGGGAGGGGATGTATAATCATGTTAAGATCAATTGTTTTCAAAAAGACCCAAGCATCAAATCAAGTCTAACTTTTCTTAGAAAAACACCGTGGGCCAGAGACAAGGTCGAAACCTTGTATCTTAAAACCTTTTGAGGACAACCTATGCAAGACCGCGCCAGATTTCAAGATAAACGCAAAGAACAACGCGTTGCCGTCACAGCCAAGATCAAAATTAGCATTGGCACCCAGCTCACTGTCGAAGGCCAAATCAAAGATATAACCCTCAATAGCGCATTTATAACCATGCGCAACAATATTTATCTTAATAGCAACGATACGATATCTTACGAATTCGAAGTAACGCTAGACGGAAAGCTTTGTATTTTTAAAGGAAATGCATATGTCACACGTATAGTTAAAGGCGAAGGGTTTGTTATCAGTTTTCTTAAAATGGATGAAGCATCTTTGAATAATCTTAAGAAATTACTAAATATTTCGTATTAATAAAAGGCAGGATGATTAATGCTTAACAATAATGACATCATGAAAAAGCTGCGCGTGGCGCTCAAACTTAAAGATACAGACATCATTGAAATCTTAGAACTTGCAGAATTTAAATCCACACCAACCGAACTCTCAGCGATCTTTCGCAAAGAAGACCATCCAAACTATATGCCCTGCGGCGATCAAATTTTAAGACGTTTTCTCGATGGTCTTATTATTCGTAATAGAGGTAAAAGGGATGTATGAACCACAACGATTTAATTAAAGAACAATTTGATAAACAATCAGCCACGTTTGGCACCATGGCGGGTCATCATGATGCTTTGGATATGATTGTGAAGTTAAGCCAAACCACATCAAAAGACACTGTCTTAGATGTGGCCTGTGGTCCTGGAATTGTGGCGTGTGCATTTGCTAAAGTTGCCTCAAAAGTACGCGGCATCGACCTTGTCCCTGCCATGATCGAACGTGCTAAAGAATCCCAAAAAGCTCAAGGCCTAACGAACATGAGTTGGGACATTGGTCATGTTAGCCCATTACCCTACGAACACTGCTCATATTCAATCGTAGTCAGCCGATTTGCCTTTCACCACTTCATGGATCCTCAAGCCGTCCTTGAAGAAATGACAAGAGTGGCAAAGTGGGAGGGTAGGGTTGTCGTCGTTGATGTTTTCATGACCAACCAAATACAAGCCACTGCCTACGACGCCATGGAAAAACTACGCGACCCGTCACATACACATGCACTTTTGCTCGAAGAATTAGACAATTTCTTTAAGAAATCAGAATTAACCGTTATTGAGAAAAAATTCTATCGCCTACCAGTCGAAGTAGACGAACTCCTAAAAGCCACATTAACCCCAGCTAAAGAAGCCGAAGCATTTAAAAATATCGTTCAAGCCGATGTGGGTATCAATAAATTAGGCATTGAAGCGAAAATTAATGACGGAAAGCTATGTTTTTCATTTTCGATTGTGATAATGGTGGGGCAAAAGCTACCACCGGCAAATTATGGGATAAGCTGTTGTAATTAAAAAAGGTGAAAATAAATCTATTTTCATCTTTTTAGATTTTTTCCCAACAGGACCATTAAGTGAATACATGATCTTAATGTTGCCAGTATTCATATAACGAAGAGTTGGTACACAAAGAATTCTTGCGTAAAGAAAAGCTTGTGTTATCTTATTCTAAAAGTCAGACCAGCTTTCCCTTCAACCGTATTCCTTTATTAAAAGGAGCCCCGCTATGAAGATCACTACTTTAACGATCATACTATTAATAGGCATCTTTACATTTTCTCAATTGGCCCAAGCAAAAGGGCGAACTGGGAGTCATCGGACTTATCATGGTCATGGGAAGGGGAGTTTCTATAAGGGTGGAAAATAGGGAATGGAGTTTCAATATGTTTGAACAATTCAGAAATCATCCAGAATTGAAATGGAATGCTTCTCCAGCTGGACAATTCTATTCAGACGCTGATAGGTTGAATATAAATATTAATTTGAAAGATTTCACTCTAGAAAGAATAGTTGATTTAAGAGAACAGGTTGAGAATGAGGGCTCTGCTAAGCTAATGTTAATTGGAAGCAGTAACACAAATATATTTGTATATGGTCCAAATAATTTAATAAATCTTTTGTATCATACATTACAGAGATACAAGGCAAGATTCTGGTCCAAAATAATTAATATTACTTTAAACGATCATCAGAATTGCGCTAACTTGTTAGTTCCTACGAAATGTGATCCATGGGTTATTGATAAACTTGAATTAAAAGAGATGAAGAGGGGGGCGGTTACGCCATGCACTACTACTTCCGATTTAGAAAAAATTTATGAAATATGTGTTCATTGTGAGAATTTTTTAAAAGAAAGGGATCTTCGTTAAGGTCTAAAATGGAAAAAATATTTCAGTATGATGTAACCTTAAGTTTTGCAGGCGAAGATCGTAAATATGTAGAGCAAGTTGCTCAAAAACTCAAGGCGCAAGAAATTAAAGTTCATTATGATGAATTTAATGAAATTGATGCTTGGGGGAAAAATTTACCAGAAAATTTTGACCGTATCTATCGAAAAGACTCTCGTTTCTGTGTCATGTTTATTTCCGGAGACTACGCTAAGAAAGCTTGGCCCACCTTTGAAAAAAGAAGCGCTTTAGACCGAGAAGTTATCGAAAATGGTTATATTCTTCCAGCTCGTTTTGACGATACAGAAGTTTTAGGAATTCCGCCTTCCAAGTCTTATATTGATCTTCGTAAATATAGCCCTAATGAATTCGCTGAACTGATTATTAAAAAAATAAGTAAGACTCAATCAATAAAAAATGTGTTTGAAACAACAGCTTTTCGCCGTCCCAAGATCACCAAATCATTCGATCCTTATAAAGAATCACAAGTTTGGGTAGAATATCTGATTAAAGAGTTAGAGAGTCGTTGTGAAGATTCAGGAATATCTTTTAGTCATTTTCTTCGCGATGGTAAACAATGTTTAAGATTTGTAATTAACGGCAAACCTGTTTATTCCATTAATATTAAATCAGGCTCTCTTTATTTGGACCAAGGATTAAGTTTTAGTTATGCGCATGGAGAAATGTCAGCAATTCTAGATGGCATTAATGCATTTGGTGAATTTGATTGGAATAAAGACAGGGAATGTATAGTTTTAAAACTTAATGATTTTAGTGTTTTTTCTCGGTCATCTAGCGAACGGCAAGAATTTACGAAACTAGAATTTCTTGATTACATTTGGGAAAAAGTTTGTAACGCCACAGAAGAAAAAATGTAAGGAAAGACTCCCCATATTAATGAGCAGCTCTTACATAACTAATAAGAAAATCTATTTAAATGTACCCTAAGCATTTTTTTGAACAATTTTGGGAATCTGAACAACGAAATGAATTATTTGTTTGTATGCCATTTCATAGTTCTTTAAATTATCGTTTTAACCAAGTAATTAAAGTCGCTGCTAAAAAGGCAGGTTTCGATAACGCCATAAGAGTTGACGAGGATACCTCAGGAAATGTAATAATCACAAAAATTTTAGATGGAATTGCAAATTCAAAAATGGTTTTAGTTGATTTATCAGACGATCCAAGTTGCAAAGAACGACATGTAAATGGAAATGTTTTATATGAAGCAGGTATCGTTCATGCTATTAGAGAACCTGATGCATTAATAATTGTACGAGATCAAGGTCCTGAAGGTGTCGATTTTGATATTCGAGGATTTACAATTAATACGCCGCCTAATAATGTTATTGAAGAAAAATGGTTGATTGAATTATTGAAGAATAGTCTAGAAAATTATCAATGGTTTATTGGAAAGCGAATAAAGTCTACGGCAGAATTAATTGATGATATTAGTTTGCTTCTTATGGCTAAATATGGAGGTGATAAGAATACTTCAACACATTTTAATAGTGCTAATATGGATGCAAAGTATAAGATATCTATTATGAGGCTTTTAGAATTAGGAATTTTAAGATTTCAAACTGCAAGAAATAATAACCCTTTAGAGCATGCTTATCATTGGACTGATTTTGGTTATGAAGTAATGAAATATCTTCACATAGAAAGGCAAAATCCTGGTATTCGCTTATCATGACAACATTAGAAATAATTGATAATGTTAAAGAGCGTGGGTGGACATTTCGCCAAAGATTTAAAGGGAAAAGTAATAAAATCCTACTTATTTTTTCAAAAAGAAGTGCCGAAGATTATGGAGAAAGGAATTGTGTGAATTTTTATGCTCTTAAAATCGATCACGCAAATAGCTATTCTGATATTTATTTTAAATATGCAATTACAGCGAGTGCTTTAGCTACACAAAAAATAGCAGATATAGTAGGTGATCCTGAAGCTTATATTATTAATTCCGGCTTGTTTCGTTTTAAAAAATTATTAAAAGATAGCGATGAAGTTCGTAAGTTCCCTGATTTATTGCTGAGTAGCGATTCTTCTGAATCGGAATATGCTATAGATTTACTTCAAGGATTAGATATAGAAATAAATAGAGTACGTTTTGAAGTCCTTGATTTTTTAAGACGTAATAAATATTTGGGTAGAGAATCATTAAATCTTATAGAGATTGCAGATGTGATTTGTTCAGACCAAACTATAGTTGATACCGTTTATCGTGACTTTGAAGAAAATGGCCTTATTAAAGGAGCTTACGGAAATAAAGGTGTAAAAATTACTGTAGAAGGTGAAAAATATTTAGAAAAAATTAAAAATGAGCAAATGGGTATAAACTTTGGTTCAGAAGGAACCCATAAATGGTAGAGTAAGTCGCAATATTAACTTCCTATAATATATGTTATGTTAAGTAGTTATATAGGAAAGTGCTAAAATAGGCAAAAAATAACCCCTTGGTTT
The DNA here is from genome assembly GCA_964572155.1 of uncultured Planctomycetales bacterium. Lineage (GTDB taxonomy): Bacteria > Omnitrophota > Gorgyraeia > Zapsychrales > Fredricksoniimonadaceae > JACQQW01. Next base: position 1,318,928 of record CAZNDZ010000001.1, read on the forward strand.
CCCAAGGGGTTTTTAGTTGAATCTTTTTACTTACTTGCTCTTTCTATCTAAGCCACATCCATCATATTTGCTTGTATATAACCCTACGCATGCGATCAGGATAAAGATGTAGATGTCTGCGGATGATTGTCTTGCTACTGTTAGACCGAAACCTAATGTGATTAGTACTACTGCGGTGAAGATCCATGCTTCTTTGAGTTTCATGCCAACAAGTAGCCATATTGGTATGATGGCTTCTGCGACTGGTAAAACATAGACATATGGCCTTAATAGCCATGCTGGTAATGGCGTGTCTTTAAACATGCCGCCAACCATGCCTACATAGTGGTCAAAATCCATGAATTTGCCTAAAGCAGCAACTGCAAATAACGCGGCTATGGCAACGCGTAAAATAATTGAAATCCAACCTAATTCGCTATTTTCTTTTTTATTCATAAATCCTCCTTTAAATATTTAATAAATAACCGTTTTCTTTAAGCCAGCGTTCGTCTTTTTTATAATCTGGTATTAGATTTTCAACTTCTTGCCAGAATTTCCTTGAATGATTCTTTTGTTTGATATGCATGAGTTCATGCACGACAACGTAATCAATAACCCTGTAAGGCGCTAAAATTAATCGCCATGTGAAGTTTAAACTATCTTGAGCACCACATGAACCCCAACGTGTATTGGCATTATTTACTTTGACAGATTTATAGGTTAATCCAGCCATATCAGCATAGTGTTTTACTCTATCATTAAAATAGACTAATGCTTTGGCCCTATAAGCTGATTTCTCGTCGTCAGTTAAGGCAATTTTAGGGACATTTTGACGGTTGCGCAATAGTTCTTGTGTTTTTGTGATCCATTGTTCTTTTTTTATAATGATGCGCTCAATATCATCAACGCTAACCCATTTAGGCGCACGCACAATCAATTGCGCTTCTGGAGTTATGCGTAGTCCAATGCTGCGCCGTTTAGAACGGATGATTTGATCGATTTTAATACTCATTTAATAACGCACCTTGATTAAACATAGGCCATGGCTCGGAGCTGTTTTGGTTTCTACCAAACGGTTCTTCGCTTTAAGAATTTCTTTGATCTTTGCTTTAGTCAGCGTTCCGCCGCCAACTTCGATTAAAGCACCAACGATATTCCTGACCATTTTATATAAGAAACCATCCGAGGTGATGGAAATTTTAATCAAATCCCCCTCTTTAATGACACTCAAATGAGAAATGGTGCGTATGGTATTTACAATTTTAGAGCGATCCGATGCACTTTGAAACGATTTAAAATCATGCTTACCCTTAAAAACACCTGCAGCACTGCGCATTTTAGAGATATTTAAGGGATTTGGATAAAAATATGCACGGTCATGCCACATGGGCGACGGGTTTAGGCGGTTTAAGATGGTATATTGATAGGTTTTATCTTTAACACTTTTTTGAGCGTGAAAATTAAGGGGCACTTCTTTAAGATCTACAACAGCAACATCTTTGTCGAGGAAAGAATTAAGCGCCTTTAAGATGAGCGCCGTATCCATGGTTGTTGCCACTTTAAAGTGCGCCACTTGTGCTGTGGCATGAACGCCACTGTCTGTGCGTCCAGATGCATGACAATGAATCTTCTGCTTGAAAATACGTTCTAGTTTTTCTTCAATATGATTTTGAATTGTACGAAAACCATTGGCTTGGGTTTGCCAGCCGCAGAATTGGGTGCCCACATATTCCAAGGTCAATTTAAAATTGCGCATGGTCTCACTTAACGCAGCGGTAATTCAATTAAGAATTCCGTGCCATTGTCTTCGTCGGCATCAACAATGATTTTCCCTTGATGATTCTGTATTACCGATAATGCAGCAAATAATTTTAAACCTGACACATAATCCGCATTCTTAAAGAATGGCTTAAAGACTTCTTTGGATTCCTTTGGAGTTAACCCTAAACCTGAATGGCGAATGCTTAAATTGATCCATTTTGAATCAAAGTCTAAAGAAATAAAAATGTCCCCGCCATGACGACCAACAACAGTAATGCAGTGATCGAATATAGCCCAAAGCGCTGTTTCTAAATGATGCCGAGAGGCATTAATTTTAATGATTTCACCGGGTTGATAATACCGAAACACCAATGGTTTTTTAACTTGCTCTAACTTCTCAATGGATTCTTCTGTCCGCTTCGCAATGATTTCTATTAATTCTGTAATATTAAATTGGTTCAATTCCATTTTAATAGGCTGCGTATATTCTTTGAGTTGGTTTAAAATATCAGTTAGATATATCGCATCTTGCTCGATTGGTGATTGTGTTGAAAAAGCATTGATGCGCGATAAAGGCTCATCTAATTCTTTCATCATCAAATCAGTCACCTCATCGAATGATTTATACCGCATCATGGCCGCAATTTGATCATGCATGCTCTTATTTTCGATTGAGATCTGATTGATAGATTTTTTATAGATAAACCGCTCAACCAATGACTGGGCAAATCGAAATACAGGAATACTCATGATGGAAATTAAGATCAGCACAAAAAATGAGGCTGAATTTGATTTATAGCCAAATAAATACTGCAAATATCGCTCGATGCCATAAATATAAATTAAAAATAGCGACGATAATAATAAAATGGAGATAGAAAAAGCGGCATTGCGTTTGATCACGATATGAATTTCCATGAGCTGATAACGCACAATGGAATATGCAATGATTAATAAACTAATAGGAATTAAATACACCCCCCACGGATATACAGGGATATTAAGCATAGGCAAAAAGGCATCAACAGCCCCTATCACCCCAATGGCGGACCCAAAAAATAAATATTTTAATTGCTTTCGCTTCTCTTTGGCTGATTTTCGATATTTACGGTGAATTAAACTTAGACCGTAACCCATCAGCAATAAGAACCAGAAAGGCAGAAAATAAAATAATATGCCTGGCTGACAGCTATAACGCATAGTCTGTGCTGTGGTCACATTTGAGATAAACAATTTTGGCGCCATGATGACAGCAAGAGCATAGGCAATTGTAATAAGGTAATATAAGAACAACTCAGTCTTCTTTTGATCTAATCGGCCTGTGAACAAGACAGCGAAATGAAAGAATAATACTGGGATAAAAATAGCGGCGGAATTGAGTGTTAAGCTGTAATAATACGCAGAACTCCAATCATATGAAGTTAATGATAAGAAAAGATACATCCCCATTAAACCAATGATTAAAGAAATAAGACCAGACAACCCTTTTAACAAATTCCAAGGCGGGACCAATAAAACAAATCCTGCATTGATAAATGAGGCAAGGCAAACCAATAAGCTAGCTAAAGATAAATGATCCATAGAGGTTTTATATTGTGATCTGTTCTGGAGTTCTTCCGTGCGGGGTCATCGCCTCAACAGCTTTGATCGTGATCACAGCCAGATGATAATTAGGATCCGCGGGTCCTGCAAAATATTGACGCAACATCGGTACATTTTCAAAAACGATTTCTTTCTTCTTTAAATCATCGCTTAATACAGCAGTACCCGAAGCGCGGCAATACCACATTTTACGGTCAACAAAACATACTTCGACATTAGGATTAGCCTTTAACTGCGGAATTGTCCTTGAACGTCCCAACATGGCCAATAACAACTCCCCTTCTTCTGTTAAATAGGGCATCATGGGGCGAACGCGGGGTTGATTGCCCTCTGTTGTGGCTAAAAACCCAAACCCTGCATCACGGATAATATCAATGGCTTCTTCTGTTGTCATATGCTATTCCTTTTCAATAATGCCTTTAAACTTGGATGTACCAATTTTTTCTTGATTCTTTACGGCAACTAATTGCGCACAAATTGAGACGGCAATTTCTTCTGGTGTTTCACTGCCAATATCAATGCCCATAGGAATTGATACACGTTTTAATAATTTATCGTTAATACCAGCATCTTTTAAACGTTTAAAAAACTTCACACGCTTCGGCTGACTTGAAATAACACCGATATAACCTGCATCAGATTTAATGACAGCTTTTAAACATTCAAAATCTTGCTCATTGCCTTGCGTGACTATTGTTATAAAGGTATTGGCATTAATAGCTAACTTAGCTAATTCTTTAGCATGTTGGCCTAAAATAACTTTATCTACGTGGGGAAATCTCTTTTTCGTCGCAAATGCTTTACGATCATCTATCACTGTGACATGAAACTTTAAGACTTTTGCAAGCCATGAAAGAGGTAAAGCGATATGTCCGGCACCACAAATGATTAATCGCGACGCACTAAAAACAGGCTCGATAAAAACTTTCATTTGCCCGCCACAAACAGACTCACCTTCTCGACCAAAATAATTATACGTGACTGTCTGGGGTTTGTGGGTCTTTAGACTTTTTAAACATTCTGCAATGGCAGCCTTTTCATTACGACCACCACCGATGGTTCCCCACGAAGAACCATCTTCAAACACAATCATTTTTGCGCCTGCTTTACGCGGGGTGCCTTTAAGTGTGGTTTCAACCACCGTGGCAAAGGCATACGGCTTTCCAACTTGACTGCAAGCAATGGCGCGAGAAAGAATGTCTTCCAATTTATTTTACGTAGGCTTTAAGAATCTTTTGTTCTGTAACAGGACGGTCACCTGCACCTGTCGTCGTATTCTCAATGGCTGCAACAGCTTCATAACCCTTAACCACACGACCAAAAATCGTATGACGGTTATTTAACCAAGGTGTAGCTGCGGTTGTGATAAAGAATTGGCTGCCGTTGGTGCCTGGTCCTGCGTTAGCCATGGCTAAAATACCTTTATCGCTGAACGTTAAATTTGGCGCAAATTCATCTTCAAATTTACCACCCCAAAGGCTTTCACCACCACGGCCTGTACCGGTTGGATCGCCACCTTGGATCATGAAATTCTTAATGACGCGATGAAAAATCAATCCGTCGTAATAACCTTTTTTGATCAACCCAACAAAGTTTTCAACAGTTTTTGGAGCTTCCTTAGAATACAATTCAATCTCAACATCCCCTTGGCTGGTTTGTAATACGGCAATCGTAGGCATTTCATCTCCTTGTACATTAGTTAATACAGTAAATGGTAATAACATGATCGATAACGCTAAAAAAAGTTTACGCATCTGCCTTCTCCTTGTAATAGTTGCGGAATGCTCGTAATTGTTCCCGCAGGTGTTTTATTTCTTCATCCATAATGTTTTTAACGTTCTCAAACTCTTTGCGATGTGAGCGCTCATTATCTAATTGTGTTTGTAGACGGTCAATGGTTTTATTTTTTTCGAATAATAATGCTTCTAATTTTTGGATTTTATCTGAACCTGCAAATGAAACAGGCTCATCGTGAATATAATCTCGCTGCGGCATTTCAACACGTGGTGCATCAACAACTATTTGTTCATGCGTCACATCTTCACGCAAATGTGGTTTAGCCCAAGGAAAATTAAATTGCGGCTTGCCAACTTTGACATACATTTCTGGCCATAATAATCGATAGGCGGTAAAAAGTCCTACGCAAACAATCAGGGAAAAAATTAAAAGGTACATAGGATAAAATGTTATATAATTAAACAATGATTACAGCAATTTTATTGAGTGCCGGCGAGAGCATTCGTTTTGGCTCCCCTAAAGCATTGGCACACTTAAACAATACAACAGCCATTGAACATATTCAACAAAAGCTTTTAATTTCATGCGTGGATGAAATTGTTATTGTTTTAGGTGCGCATCAGCCTCGGATAACACCCTTTATATTAAATCATAAAAAGATTAAAGTTGTCTATAATAATGATTATAAGCTTGGGCAAATTTCTTCGATTCAATGTGGATTAAAAGCATGTCTTAACAGCGACGCTGTTCTTATTTGGCCTGTGGACTGCCCGATGATCTTATCCTCAACCGTTGACCTAATTGCCGCAGCGTTCCAAGAATCACACACCCAAATCATTATCCCCACCCATCACGGCAAACGCGGTCATCCGCCGTTGTTGGCCAAATCTCTCTATCAAGATATTTTAACAATACCCACGACACAAGGATTAAACATCTTGTTTAAGAATCATTCGAATTTGTTAATAGAAATAGAAGATCAGGGTATTGTAGAAAGCTTCAATACCCCAGAAGAATTACAGAATTTAAAGCGATTATTTTAGGACTAAAACTTTTGCAGAGTATTGGCAACGGATATACGCATTACCTAAAAGTTTTTCTAATTTAGCACTTTTCCAAGCACCACCAGAGTTAACTTTTACGTCGGTAATGATATCCCCACCTAAGATGGCAGCTTCTTGTTTTAATTTAGGCAAGACATCTTCTAAGTTTTGGCGACGTTCGGTTGTGACCATGACTTCACCAATTTCAACAGAAGGTTGTTCGACTTTTTCTAAGTACTGAACTTCATCAATGGATTTCTTTGGTGTATAGAAATCTTGGGTTGTGTCTTTAGAATCAATTTGGTAAACCGTGCAACCTGCAAAGGTGCCGGTTAATAAAATTAGGGATAAGATGGCTTTAAGGTTTTTCATAGTCTTTAATTATATATTGAAATTACTTTCTGACAATAGAAATTATTTCATTTCTTTATTTTTTAGTGCCTTGATAATTTTTTCAGGTGTGATGGGTAAGTCCCAAATGCGCACACCAATGGCATCTTCGACCGCATTGGCTATGGCTGCTGAGGTTGGTAATAACGATGCCTCACCCATCCCCTTTGCCCCAAATGGTCCTTCCGGATCATTGGTTTCAATTAAAATGGAATTCATTTTTGGAATACCAATCGAACGCGGCACACGGTAACCTGCAAAATTAGGATTAAGGACGCGCCCATTTTTAAATCTTAAATCTTCGTAGAAAGTATAGCCGATGCCCATGGCTAAGGAACCTTCGATTTGCGCTTCAACCGATTGTGGGTTGATGGCTTTGCCAATATCATGCGCATCCCATAATTCTAAAAGCTTTACTTCACCGGTGTCTGTATCAACTTCGACTTCCGCAATCTGTGCTTCAAAACCATAACTCCCTGATACGTTGCCTTCACCGGTTCGAAAATCAATCGGGGTTGTCTTTGGATTATAACTGCCACGGCCAATGATTTGTTTGCCATAGTTAAAGGAATAGCAAAGTTCAAGGGCTTTATCAAAGGTCATTAATTTCTTACCATCTTTTTTAAAGATGACTTGTTCAGCTTTGATGTCTAAATCGTCGATTGAAATTTTATGTTCTTTGGCAACAATTTCTAAGATTTGTAATTTGGCATCACGACCACCTAAGAAGGCGGCATTTCCAGAAATAAAGGTCACACGGCTGGCAAATGATCCTGTATCAAACGGTGTGATTTCTGTGTCCCCTGCCTTACATTTGATGCGGCTAAAACTAACACCTAAGGCATGCGCTGCAATTTGGGATAAAGCAGTGTTTGATCCTTGCCCTGTATCCGCAGCTCCGGTAAATAGGTAAACAGATCCATCTTCTTCCACTTTAACGATAGCGCCGGCACTTTCATGCGACTTATACATTTTTGAGCCCATGACATCCGCGGCAATGCCAATGCCAAGCCCACGTTTTAAATGTTTTTGTTTGCCATGCTTCTCTGACCATTTAGCGGCAGCACACGCTTGTTCAATGCAATCTTTTAGACCATTGGTGGTCAAATGCATTTTATTGATCGTGGTCATATTGGCATGAGTAATATTTTTCAGACGAAATTCAACAGGGTCCATGCCAATGGCATTGGCTATTAAATCCATGTGGGATTCAATGGCAAAACCACTTTGAACTCCGCCAAAACCACGCATCGCACCACTGATGGGATTATTGGTATAGACGCGATACCCTGTCATGCGAAAATGTTGTAATTTATAAACCATGAAAATGCGCATCATGGCCGCGGCCAAAACGGTTGGGCCATAGCTACAATACGCACCACCATCTGCTAAGACTTCACCCGTCATGGCCAAAATGGTGCCATCTTTTTTAACACCGGTTTTGACACGATAAATCATGCCATGTTTACGACGGGTTGTAGAAAATTCTTCTTCGCGGGTTAAAACAATTTTAACAGGTAGTCCGCCTGCTTTTTTAGATAACATGCATGCAGCAAAATCCATGGGCAACATCTCAAGCTTGCCACCAAAACCACCACCCGTCGGCATTTTAATGACGCGGATATCATTTAAATCCATCTTTAAGGTCTTTGCCAATGCTTCACGGCATTTAAAAGGTGCTTGGGACGATGACCACAAGGTGATTTTATTGGTGAATGTTTCCCATTGCCCGATACAAACATGCGGCTCCATGGGTGATGGGTGTGCAACTGGGCACCAGAATTTATCTTCGCGCACATAGTCGGCTTCTTTCATGACGCGCTCAGGATTACCGAAATTAACCGGTAAAATGACGGCAATATTATTTAAGGATTCATGAATTTGGGGAGCACCTGGTTTAATCGCTTCTTCGATTTCAAAGACCCCTGGTAAAACTTCATATTTTACGTCGATTAATTTTAAGGCCGCATCTGCTGTTTCTTCGTCAATGGCTGCAACACCTGCCACTTCATCTCCGATATAACGCACCTTTTCACTCTCAAGCGCCATTTGATCTACGGTGTGTGGAAAGAAATATTCATTAGAACCGAATTTAATTTTATAAGTGTCTTTATGGGTAACAATTGCCTTGACCCCTGGCAAACTTTCAGCTTTTGTTGTATCAATGCTGATGATTTTGGCATGCGGATGTGGTGAGCGCAGCATTTTACCAATCAACATCCCTGGGAAGCTTAAATCAAAGGCATACTTTAATTGACCTGTCACAACCCCGCGTCCTTCTAAGCGAGGCACGCTTTTTCCAACGGGATCCACGTATGCATCTGAAAATTTGGATTTAGCTGCTGTTAAAGCCATGTTATTTCCCCGCCATGATTTTGCCTGCGTGTTTGACAGCTTCAAAAATCTTTGGATACCCTGCGCAACGGCAAATATTGCCATCAAGCGCGTATTCAATTTCTTCTTGGGTCGGATTAGGATTTTTATTAAGCAAAGCTTGTGATGACATGATCATACCTGGGATGCAAAAACCACATTGGGATGAACCATGCTCGATGAACGCTTGTTGAATTGGTGCTAAAGTATCCCCATCTGCCAAACCTTCGATCGTCGTAATGCTTTTACCTTCTAAATTTGACGCTAAGGTAATACAGGATAAAACTGCTTTACCGTCGATGATGCAAGTGCATGTGCCACATTCGCTTTCTTGGCAGGCGGTTTTTGTTCCAGTTAAAGTGAGCTTGTCACGTAATACTTCTAATAAGGTCTCATTCCCTTTTAATTCTAGGGTGTGCGATTTCTTATTGATATTTAGAGTTATATTCATGCGGCTCCTTGAAGTTCAACAATGGCTTGTTTTAAACTGACACGAAACATATGTTGTTTATATTCAGAGCTACGAACGTCATAAATATCTTTTGTGAGATGATCCATGGCCAATGTTGCTAAATCTTCGCTTGGTTTAGCATTATTTAAAAAGTTTTCAAGCGCGGTGTCCCGTTGAGCAAAAGCAGTTCCATTATTTACACCAACGCGTGTATTCGACCACTGTTTATTATTCAATTCTGTTGAAACGCATATGGCTAATAGGGGCACATCCACGTGTAATGTTTTCTTAACCCGTCGATACGTTGTTTTAGCTGACGGATTATGTGGGATGGTCACGTGTGAAAATAAAGCCTCACACCTTGCGGCATTCTTAAAGAAATCTTCGCAAGAAACAGAACTTTCAACGCCATCAGCTGATAAGAAATGCATGGTGGCATTCAATGCAATCATGGTAGCACCCATCTCTGTCCACGTATAACGACATGTTAAATTACCGCCAATGGTTGCCATGTTGCGAATGGGGTTTGTTGAAATATTACGGCAAACCTGATGTAGCACTTTTAAATTATCTTTTAATAAAGAGCTCTCTAATAGATCGTTTACCGTGGTCATGGCTTTGATGGTAAGCATCCCATCTTTAAGAGCCACACCTTTTAACTCATCAATCTTGGCCAAAGATAAAACGTTCTTTGCTGTCTTAGTACCCTTGGTTTTAAGTAGCTTTAAACTATTTAAAATAAAGGTCCCTCCAGCTAAAACCTTAACGTCCTCGAGTTCCTTATAGAGTCGTGCGGCTTCTTTTGTGCTGGTCGGTAAATGTAATTGAAATTGGTTAAGCAACATGGGCGTTATTATAACAAATTAATGACTTCCGGCGGTAGACTTTTTAATACTTGGGTTCCCAAAACCTTAATGGACCAACGCAATACCATGAGCTTCCGTTTAAGCCTAGCATCAGGCGTTGAAACATCTGCTAAACGGCGCTTTGATAAGAAGAAAAGCTTTCGTAAGGTATTAAATACCACACGCGCTTCACGTGGACGAACACTGGTTTTGGTTATTTCAGAAATATTATCATAGGCCAAAGCACTAACCACGCGGTTATAGTGATCAAGCTTTTGAATCAACGCAGGAACCATGGTTTCAAAGTATTGATACCGGTCGAGAACAATTAAGGTGTGCATGATTTCAACTTGAATAAACGGTGAATCCGCACGGTTCATGCGACGGATTAAATTCTTGATGATGGTTGGTTTCTCATCCTTGAAGATCTCTGAGCCATATTTTTGTTTAAAAACACGGATAGCCGCGGTGCACTTATAGGCACCCAATGAATCATCCGCGATCATGGCTAACAATGTTTCTTTTGATTCAGTGGCGTATTTATCTGTATAACCATTGATCAAAGCTAAATCATCAAAGATGGCGTCGCGGCCTAATTCCACCCCTTCAACAGGCGAACTTTGAGCTTTCACTGCGTGTGGAAGCAAGCTAAGACATAGGATGATGGCTATGATACAAGCTTTTATCATAATGAAAAATCCAATGAAATATCAATCGCCAAACGTTGTTGGGTTAAACTGCCAACTGAAATGCGTTCAACACCACATGCTGCATATTTTTTTACCGTCAATAAATTAATACCACCCGATGATTCCAATAAAATTTTAGGATTGGTGGCATTGCGCATTTTAACGGCTGCTGTTGTTTGTTCTGGCGTCATATTGTCTAACAAAATGATATCAGCTTTAGAGGTTAATGCTAACCGTAATTGATCTAATGTATCAACTTCTAAAACAATTTTTTTAGTTGTTCGCTTTCGTACAAGATCAACCAACGTTATTGGGTTTTTATCAAGCACATAGTGATTGTCTTTGATCATCACCATGGAAGATAAATCAAAGCGATGGTTTACGCCACCGCCAACACGTACAGCATATCGGTCAAGTACGCGCAACATGGGGGTTGTCTTACGGGTGTCCATGATCGCCACACGATGCGGTAAAATGGCTTTCACATAATGATTGGTGTTGGTGGCAATGCTACTTAAATAGGTTAAGAAATTAATGGCCACACGCTCTGCTGTTAATAAAGCACGGGTGCGCCCTTTAATGGTTGCAATCACTGTTTTAGGTTTTAGTCGGTCCCCGTCATTGTAAAAGGCTTTGAATTGTATGGATGGATCAAGCTTTTTAAAAGCAGCTTTGGCAAAATTTAAACCACATAAAATGCCGTCTGATTTGAAAATGAGTGATGCACTTGAGACATGGTCTTTGGGGATTAAGGTGTTGGTCGACACATCCCCTGCTCCGATGTCTTCTTTAAGGCTTAAGGCAACGATTTCATTTAATGTTGATGTTTTCATTATGAAATATTTTTTAAAACAAGCCTTAATTCGTCAGCTTCTTTGGAAAGCGTTGCTAAACGTTCTTTTTCTTTTTCAATAACGTCGACAGGTGCTTTTGATACAAATGCTTCATTGCTTAAACGTCCTGACAATGATGTAATGGCTTTCACTTTACTATCCAAATCCGCCTGCAATTTTTTCTTTTCAGCATCTAGATCAACAATACCTTTTAAAGGAATATAAATCTTGGATGTCCCAACTAAAGCTAACGCCGCATCTTTGATCGACAGAGCATTTTTATCAATCCGCAAATCATTGATCTTAGCCAAACGTTTAATATCGTCGGCATTTTGCTTTAAAATCTGTTCGTCATCAGCAATGATCAATACATCCACATCTTGCCCTTGTTTGATATTCCACTGCATGCGCACACCACGGATCGCGCGGATGATATCAATCACACTTTGCATTTGATCAAAAGCTTGTTGATCGATAAGTTTGACAGGAACAGTCGGCCAAGAGGCAACAGATAGACATGCGTCAGATGTTTTAAAATGACTATAGAGTTCTTCAGTCACAAACGGGATAAACGGGTGCAATAACTTTAGGGATTCTTTTAAGACATATAATGCTGTTGCAGCAATCGCCGGTTGATCAAATTTGGACTTGATGAGTTCCAAATACCAGTCACAATAATCCCCCCAGAAAAAGTCCTGAGCGGCCACTTCAGCGTCAGAGTAACGGAATGTTTCAATGCAGTCCGCAACTTTCTTAATGGTTAAATCCATCCGCCCGATAATCCAACGTGAAGGCAAATCTAATTGAGCAACGTCAATATGTTCATAGGCTTTTGCATTAAGAGCGCTTTGAGTATTGGTAAATACCAAGCGTGACGCATTCCAGATTTTGTTAGCGAAATTACGACCAATTTCGAATTTTTCTTTTGAAATGTAAATATCTTGGCCAGAATTAATGATCAAACTAAAACGCAAGGCATCCGCGCCGTATTCAGCGATGATTTCAAGAGGGTCTAAGGCATTGCCAAGTGACTTTGACATCTTGCGGCCTTTGGCATCACGCACGGTGCCGTGGATATAAACCTCTGTAAATGGGGCTTTGCCCATAAATTCATACCCTGCCATGATCATGCGCGCAACCCAAAAGAAAATGATTTCCGACGCGGTAAACAAGGTGTTGGTTGGATAAAAATATTCCAAGTCCTGATTCTTTTGTGGCCAGCCCAGTGTCGCAAAAGGCCATAACCATGACGAGAACCATGTGTCGAGAACATCTTCATCTTGACGCAACGGCACATCTTTGCCATGTTTCACAAAAGCTAGTTTTTTAGCTTCCGCCTCACTGCGTGCAACAAAAACATTATCATCCGCGTCATACCAAACAGGGATGCGATGCCCCCACCAGATCTGACGCGAAATACACCAATCACGAATACCATCCATCCAATTGAGATAAAACTTTTCAAAACGGGCTGGACGAATGACGATTGAACTATCGCGCACTGCATCGGTTGCAGGTTTCGCCAATGGCGCCATTTTAACGAACCATTGTTTAGATAAATATGGCTCAACAACGGTGTCACATCGATAGCAATGCCCAACACTTAATTTATGGTCTTCAATCTTAACCATAAATCCTTCTGCTTCTAATTGAGCAATCAATTTCTTACGGGCTTCAAAACGATCTAAATTATTATATGTGGTCCCTGCTTTTTCATTGAGACGGCCGTCGGGATGCATGATATTGATAAATTCTAAGTTATGACGCTGACCCATGGCAAAGTCATTGGGATCATGAGCCGGCGTTACCTTAACAGCCCCGCTACCAAACTCGGATGTGACATAATCATCCGCAATGATTTTGATTTCACGGTTGATAATAGGCACAATCAAGGTCTTTCCCACAAAAGCTTTATAACGTTCATCGGATGGATTCACCGCAACAGCTGTATCGCCCAACATAGTTTCTGGACGTGTGGTTGCTACAATAATCTCTTGTGAAGGATCATTCTTAAAGGCATAGCGAATATGGTACAACTTGCCATTTTTTTCTTGATGCTCAGCTTCTTCGTCGGACAATGCCGTTTGGCAACGCGGGCACCAATTGATGATGTATTTGCCTTGATAGATTAAGCCCTTGTCGTATAGGCGAATAAATGCTTCTTTAACAGCATCGCTATAAGCATCATCCATGGTAAAACGGGTGCGTGGCCAGTCGCAAGATGAACCTAGCTTTTCTAATTGATGGATGATGGTGCCGCCGTATTCTTGCTTCCACGCCCATAATCGCTTGATAAATTCTTCACGGCCTAAATCATCACGGCGCTTACCCTCTTTGGCTAATTGTTTTTCAACAACATTTTGAGTGGCAATCCCCGCATGATCTGTACCTGCCATCCATAACGCTTCGTACCCATTCATACGTTTGTAACGAATTAAGATATCTTGCAATGTATTATTGAGCGCATGACCCATGTGCAAGATGCCTGTCACATTGGGCGGCGGTATCATCACAGTAAATGATTTTCTAGATGGGTTGGCCACAGCATGAAAGGTGTTATTATCCTTCCATACTTTAAGCCACTTTGCCTCGTTTTCTGCAAAGTTATAACGGGGATCTAAGCCTGACATTATTTTTGACTTTTTAGCAGTTTATATTCAATTGCGTCGACCAAAGCTTCCCAGCTGGCTTCAATCACATTTTCATGCACGCCAACCGTTGTCCACGAATCATGCTCATCTTGTGATTCAATGAGAACGCGCACGCGAGCTCCGGTCCCTTGCTTTGTATCTAAAACACGCACCTTATAATCTGCTAAATGCACATTTTCAATGTACGGATAGAATTTTTTTAAGGCGGTGCGTAGTCCACGATCCAAAACTTCAATTGGCCCATGCCCTTCGACATTGGCCATCTCATCATGACCATTCACCTTTAAACGCACAGATGCATGCGCAATAACTTTATCTTCGGCTGTTTTCTCAGTTAAGACTTTGAAACTCTCCAACTTAAAAAAAGGCTTATAAAGTTTAAGACGACGCTTCATGAACAATTCAAATGACGCATCAGCGCCTTCAAATTGATAGCCTTGATATTCTTTTTCTTGAAGCTCTTTCATGATGGCTTTGGCTTCATTGGAATTCTTATCAAGCGTGATATTCATCTTTTGTGCTTTTAAAATGATGGGCATCTTGCCAGCTAGCTCTGATGTCAGTAACCGACGGTGATTGCCAACGATTTCTGGATCAATGTGCTCATAGGCCTTTGGATTCTTAAGCATGGCATCAATGTGCACCCCACCTTTATGGGCGAATGCTGAGTGACCGATGAATGCATGATTATTGCTCAAAGTATAATTACTTATCTCGCTGATGTAATATGCAGCATCCATAAGTTGTTTGATTTTATTATCTGGGATGCTTTTTTGTTTCATCTTGGTAAATAAAATGGCCATGATGGTGCACAAGTCTGCATTACCACAACGTTCACCTAAACCATTGAACGTCCCTTGGACTTGGATACATCCTGCATTGATCGCCGCTAAAGAATTGGCAACAGCTAAATCTTGATCATTATGGGTATGAATGCCCAATTGAATTTTGATTTTCTTACGCACATCTTTGACAATCTTAGTGATTTCTTCCGGCAATGTTCCCCCGTTGGTGTCACACAAGATGATGGCATCTGCTTTCGCTTTTTGTGCGGCTAAAATTGTTTTGATCGCATAGCTTGGATTATTCTTGTAACCATCAAAGAAATGCTCCGCATCATAAAAGACTTCACGCTTATGCTTTTTTAAGAACAAGACGGAATCTTCGATCATTTTTAAGTTTTCTTCCAACGTCGTCTTGATCACATCCTTGACATGCAAATCCCAGCTCTTACCAAAGATGGTTACTGTCGGTGTGCTGGAGGCAATCAACTCATTTAAATTGGCATCATCTTCAGGTTTAATATTAGCCCGACGGGTGGATCCAAAAGCTGCTAATTTGGCTGTTTTAAGCTTACGGGTTTTCATCACCTCAAAGAATTCTTTATCTTTGGGATTAGACCCAGGCCAGCCACCTTCAATGTAATGAATGCCTAATTCATCAAGTTTTTCAGTGATCTTAATTTTATCCGCAACCGTGTACGAAACGCCTTCTGTTTGAGAGCCGTCGCGCAACGTTGTGTCGTAGATGATTATTTTTGTCATATTAGATTTGCTCAAGTTTAAATGCCTTATGTAATGATTTGATCGCTTTATCTGCGACATCTTGTTGAATGATACAAGAAACACTGATTTCCGACGTTGAGATCATTTCAATATTGATGTGATTATCGGCCAAGGTCTTAAACATCTTGGCTGCAATACCACTATGAGAACGCATCCCTGAACCTACTAAAGAAACACGGGCCACATTGCGGTCTTCTAAAATTTCACCAGCTCCGATGCGATCGCCAATAGCCTTAGTTGCTTTAATGGCTTTATTTAAATCAGCCTTAGGCACCGTAAAAGAAATATCCGACAATTTATCGTGTGGTACATTTTGAACAATGGTGTCAACATTGATGCCATCTTTGGAAATTTGTTCAAAGATTTTAGCAGCAATGCCTGGTTTATCTGGTACAGAACAGATGGTGATTTTTGCTTCATTTTTGTTACAGGTTACGCCGCGGACAGCGATTTCTTCCATTTTCTCATTATCTTTAACGATCATAGTTCCTTCCTCCTTTGAAAAGCTTGAACGCACATGTAAGGGTATATTAAAACGTTTGGCAACTTCGATGGAACGCGCTTGCATGACTTGCGCACCCAAGGACGCCATTTCTAACATTTCTTCAAATGTGATCTTCTTAATCTTCTTTGCTTCTGGCACAATGCGTGGATCTGTTGTGTAAATCCCATCAACGTCAGTATAAATTTCACAGACCTTAGCTTTTAAGGCCTTGGCTAAAGCAACTGCTGTTAAATCAGAACCACCGCGACCAAGGGTTGTGATGTCATCTTCCGACGTGACACCTTGATAACCAGCCACAATGACAATCTTACCTTGCTTGAATGCTTTATTGATACGTTTGCCATCGATGGTTATGATGCGTGCCTTGGTGTGTGTCTTATCGGTCTTAATGCCAACTTGTCGACCTGTAAATGAAATGGCTTCATGACCTAGTGATTTAATCGCAATGGCCAAAAGTGCGCATGATATTTGCTCACCTGTTGATAACAACATGTCCATCTCACGGTCAGGTGGATTCGTGTTTAATTGCAAGGCCAAGGCTTCTAATTCGTCGGTCGTGTCCCCTAATGCTGAAACAACAACCGCGATATCCATATTCTTGTTTTTGTAAGCCACAACCCGAGAGGCAACATTTTTTATGCGCTCGATATTCGCAACCGACGAACCACCAAACTTTTGAACGATGATTTCTTTGTCCATAATTATCCTTCCTTAACACTTAAAAAGTATTGAATTAAATCTCTGCCGCTTTTAAAACTAACCCCTGACGCTGCTGCTGTTTCAGAATACACAGGGATATGATTTGCGATAATCCCTTCGCCATACATTACAAAAGGCACAGGATCGCTGGTGTGCACGCGCTTTAAAACAGGTGTTGGATGATCCGGCGCCACTAAAATACGTACATCTTTATGCTGTTTAGCATAACTTAGAATAGGACCTACAACATCATGATCAATTTTTTCAATGCAATCTTTCTTTGCTTGCCAGTCGCCATTATGCCCTGCTTCATCTGGGGACTCAATATGCACATAGACGTAATCATTTTTACTTAAAGAATCTAAGGCGTAATCTGCTTTACCCCGATAATTCGTATCATAATATCCATTAGCACCTGGAACCGTAATGACATTTAAACCAGCCAATCGACCTATGCCATTGACTAAATCAACTGCTGAGATCACGGACCCACTTAAACCAAATTCTTTTTTAAAGTTTTGTAATTCGGGCTTATTACCTTGACCCCAAAGCCAAATCATCGTCGCTGGATTATCATTACAACTGACACGCAATTTATTGATGGGATGGTCATCTAAAATAGCCTTAGAACGTTCCATAATATTAAGCAACATATCCGCTTGTGGTCCTGATGGCAAAAAAGATGCGATCGGTTGATTTAAAATATTATGCGGTGGCGTTGTCTTAACCTTTAACATGCGCTCCACATTGATGGTCTTAACAACTAAAATATGTCGGTAGCTTTTTCCTACATAAAAACGAACATCAGGCCAAGAAAGACCACGTTCTAAATATTCAATTAAGTTTTCCGCTTCTTCCGTCGTGATATGCCCTGCACTGTAATCCAACATGCGACCATCTTTGATGGTGACTAAGTTACAACGCAATGCGACTTCATCGACATCTAGCAAAATGCCTAGGTTTGCTGCTTCCAAGGGCGCTCGCCCTGAGAAATTTAACGCGGGGTCATAACCCATCAGGGCTAGGTTACCGATATCTGAACCAGCTGGCAATCCGTCTGGGATTGTTTGTACCATGCCTGAGAAACCATGCGCCGACAAGTAATCCATGTTAGGCGTTTTCGATGCTTCAAGTGGCGTTTTATTATTTAATTGGGCAACTGGCTCATCGGCCATGCCGTCTGGTACTATAACAATAAATTTCACAATAATGTCCTTACAAGTTTTTTGGCAATATCTGCTTTGTGTGTTGATGACGCCATGATTTCAAAATCTGCATTTAAAATATAACCTCGATAGGATGGCTCGGTTTGATTCGCTAAAACCAAATCACATCCTGCATCTGTAAAAAGCTTTGACGTTAGATCACGCAAATTTTTTGGACTTACGGTCGATTCTAACTTAAATCCTACTAAAAAACTTTGTGGTGCCCACTGTTTGATCAAGGAAATCAGTTTTACAGTAGGAGTTAATGCTAAATTCAATGCATTTGCAGATGAAATCTTGCCTTTTACCACCGTCTTAAGTTTGTAATCAGAAACAGCTGCTGCGTGCACAATAACATCGTACTTCTTACCGCATTCTTGTTTTAAAACTTTTGCAAGCTCGTCAAAATAATTGTATTTGATCACACGGATGTTGCTTAAATCTGCAGCATCTGTCACTGGTCCTTGTATGACCGTAACCTTGGCTTTATGCGCCCTAAATGCTTGGGCTATCAAATGACCCATTTGACCACTTGAAACATTGCTGATCACGCGCACGTCATCAATAGGTACCCAGGTTGGACCGCACGTGATGAGTACTTTCATGCTACAAACCAATCTCTTTTAAAATCTTTGAACGCTCAGCAGGAACAACAACTGGCTGTGGCAAATCATGCATGGCGGTTTTAGGATCTTTAAGACCGTGTCCTGTGACCGTACAAACAATGCGCTTACCTTCATGACCTTTAAAATACCCTGACTTACTAAGCTTAATGATCCCTGCAACCGACGCTGCCGATGCAGGTTCTACAAACACCCCTGTTTGAGCCGCGAGCAAATGATACGCTGCTAAAATTTCTTCATCTGTGACACTATCAATCAAACCTTTGCTTTGATCACGAGCAGCCAACGCTTGTTGCCAGCTAGCCGGATTACCAATGCGAATTGCAGTTGCAATAGTTTCAGGATTTGGTACAGGTTTTCCAAGAACAATCGGCGCAGAACCAGCTGCTTGAAAACCTAACATCCGTGGCAATGTTTGTGACTTACCTTTTAAATTATATTCCGTATAACCCTTCCAGTAAGCAGTGATATTGCCCGCATTACCAACGGGAATAGCATGAAACTCAGGGGCATCCCCAAAGAAATCACAAACTTCAAATGCTGCTGTTTTTTGGCCTTCAATGCGAAATGGGTTTAAAGAATTAACTAATTCAACAGGATAATTGGTTGTAATATCCTTAACTAAATTCAGCGCATCATCAAAATTACCATCAATCGCAATGACTTGTGCTTGATGGATCATAGCTTGGGCTAATTTGCCTAAAGCAATGTTGCCATTCGGTATTAATACAACACATTTCATCCCTGCTCGAACTGAATATGCTGCAGCAGATGCTGATGTATTTCCTGTTGAGGCACACATGACAATTTTTGCGCCCTTTTCCTTAGCTTTGGAAATCGCCATGGTCATGCCGCGATCTTTGAATGATCCCGTCGGGTTCAAACCTTCACACTTTAAGAAAACTTGCAAACCAGTGATTTTATTCAAAGGTTCTGCGGGCACTAAAGGCGTATTACCTTCATACAATGTCACAACCGGTGTTTTATCACTCACCGGTAAATAATCACGATAATGTTCGATCAAACCAGTCCAACGCATGTTTATAATTTCTCCATACGGATGGCTACAGGTTTACTGCGCACCACCGCTAATTGTGTGATTTGTTCTAACGCTTCACGTAAGGAACGCTCATTAGCCACATGGGTTAACATGACAACTGGCACGGTTGATCCTTTATTCTCTTGCTTTTGTGTGACGGAGGCAATGCTAATATTGTGTTGTCCTAAAACACCTGTAATGATCGATAAAACCCCAGGTTTATCCATAACCATAAAACGAATATAAAATCTGGTTTCAACTTCGTCAATTTTACGTAACTTTAATTTATCTTGTTCTTCCGTTGGATTAAAAATCCATGATGGCATTTGTACATCTTTGCGTATACCAAGGTTGATCAAATCACTGACAACACCAGATGCTGCCGTCATCTGCCCTGCACCTTGGCCTTCAATAAACACATCACCCATTGGATCTAAATCAATGAAGATGGCATTATCAACCCCATTGACCGTCGCTAAACCATGTTCTTTTGGAATCAAGGTTGGATGCACACGCACGTCTAATTGATTACCAATTTTCTTAGCGATGGCCAATAAACGGATGGTTAAATTCAAGCTGTTGGCAAATTCAATGTCATCATGTGAAATATGATTAATCCCCTCAACATGAAAATCTTTGACACTGACAAATTTTTCCTGTGTTAAGAAAACCAAGACAGCTAATTTATGCGCTGTATCCATCCCGCTAATATCAAGCGTTGGATTACTTTCGGCATAACCTTTTTCTTGGGCTTCTTTCAACGCTTCTTGGAACGTTAAACCACGGCGGGTCATCTCCGTTAGAATAAAATTACATGTCCCATTGATGATGCCATAAACGCCATTAAATTTATTACCCGCCACACCTTCAGTGATGGTGCGGATAATGGGAATCCCTGCACCGACCGCAGATTCAAAATGAATCATGCGTGATTTGGCATTTGCTTCACGGAACAATTCTTGACCATGTGTGGCCAATAATTCTTTATTCGCCGTGATCACATGTTTATTGTTGCGTATCGCTCCTAAAATGATATCTTTGGCTGGATTAACGCCGCCAATCAACTCAATGACAATTTGAATTTCTTTGTCATTAAGGATGGTTTGATAATCTGTCGTCAGTAACGTGTGATCTAAACCTGGTGCCGGCTTTTTAGCAATGCTTCGGTCAGAAATTGTCTTAATAAAAAAATCGATCTTATATTTATCACGATAAAACTTCCTGCGATTCTTTAGGATCTTTACAACCCCTTGACCGACGACGCCGTAACCGATGATGCCAATATTAATACGTTCCATAACTAACCCCTATTGAGCGGAATACTGTTCAATCTTTGTTAAAACATTAACCGCTTGTTCTGATAAATTTGCCCATTGTAAATGAATGCTATGAATAACATCTTTGATTTTAACGGATGTATGAATAATAACCCCTTCTAAAACGACGGTGTTATTTAGAAATGGTGTTTTTAACTCTATGGTTAACACACTTCCCTTTGTAAAAGCTGTGGTTGAAGCAAACGCAGCGCCGCCGCGGCTAATATCATGAATTTGGCAAATCTCATGAACCATTTCGGTCCCTTTCACACGGCAATGAATGATAAAGTTCCGATAAATGCGTGGGTACTTCCGCCTGTCCTTAAACGGTTCATTTGTCATAATTTAGCTCCCAAAAGAATATAAAATGGTCGGGACGGTGGGGCTTGAACCCACGACCTCTTGAACCCCATTCAAGTGCGCTAATCCAACTGCGCTACGTCCCGAACATAATATATATAATGCTGCTAAAATAAAGCGTTATTATACATAAACTTGAGGAAATTGGGAAGAAAATTTGATTTCTATTCAGGTTTGACTTGGCGGTCCATCAGATCAAAAAGCGCCTTTTTGGGGTTTTTGGCTTCGAAGATAATTTTGTAGACTTGATCAACAATGGGCATTGGAATCTTGGTTTGCTTTGAAAGTCGGTAAACGGCCTTAGACGTCTCAACCCCCTCAGCCACCATCTTCATGGATTTAAGGATGGTTTTGATACTTTTACCTCGACCTAATGCTTCACCTACACAACGATTACGGCTGGTTGAGCTAAAACAGGTTGTAGCCAAATCACCCAAACAGCTTAATCCATAAAAGGTGTCTCGTTTGCCACCCAAAGCAACTCCTAAACGGGTGATTTCTGTTAAACCCCTTGTTAGGATGGCTGCTTTGGCATTGGTACCTAAATTTAATCCATCGCACACCCCACAGGCAATGGCAATGACATTTTTTATGCTGCCACCGATTTCAACACCAATCACATCAGGACTTGTATAAATACGAAATTCAGCAGAATTAAAGATTTCTTGAACACTTATAGCTAAGGCTTTTGAGCTACTGGCGGCAACAGCTGTGGTAGCTTTCCCTGCTGCCAACTCACTGGCGATCGTTGGACCAGATAAAACAGCATATGGCGCATTGCCTAAGTGATGTTTGAAGATTTCAGAAGCTGTCTTAAATGTTTGAGGATCGATGCCTTTGATAACGCTGATAAAATATTTACGTTGATACCGAGTTGATTTAACTTTATCTAGCGTTTGGGCTAAATATTGAAAAGGTGTTGCTAAAACAATGAAATTGGAATTTTCAATGGCTATATTTAAATCACTCGTCAATTTCACTGATCGAGGTATTTTATATCCAGGTAAAAAATTCTGGTTAATGCGCGTCGCTGCGGTTTGTTTGACATAAGCATCAAAGGCTCCCCACAAGATAACATCATGTCCTTGCTTGGCTAAATGAATGGCAAGCGTTGTTCCCCAACCGCCATCACCTAGAATGGATACTTTTTTAATGGTGGACTTCATACAGTGCAAAGACCTCATTTTGGTATAACTTCTTTAAGACCTCATTATTTTCTTTTGGTTGATAATAATTCATAAACACTATGTAGTCTACTTTATATTTCAAAATCCCGTTAAGAATGGCTTTCTGCGGCACATCGTTAACATACATTTGAAACCCTTTGATATCATTGATGCGTCGATTCCACTCCATGACCGCAGGGTAATCAAACCCAACAATACCGCAATCACGATAACACACCAACACTTTTCTTTGAGAGAAAATACGAAAACCACCATACTCAGTATCATATGGCGTCATGATCAAGGCATCTTTGGGTGTATGTGCACGGACATACTTTTGCATGTCAACCCAACTGCGATGCATTTGCCACATCCCCATGCCCTTTGTTTTAACTTGAATAAAATAATAATGATAGACGCTGTAGTTAAAAAAGCTTGTCAACAACGCGCCTGCGATCAACAATTTTGGCAAAAATTTCCATTGAGACTTAAACAACATCAAGACGCCAATGATGATAAAACCAATGAAGGCAAATTTATACTGCAGTACTCTTGGTACAAATTGAAAGACAGTGCCAAAGCTTAAGATAATAAAAATGATTGCCGTAATGATGGCTGTCCATGGTTTTGATTGCGTAACAATGCGATATGCCCATAACGTTAAATACCCCATCAACATGAACCGAAGATATTGCTCATTACGCAACAAATTCAAATCAATAAAAAATCGACTTGGAATGATATATGAAAATACAAATGCTAAGGTAATAAAGAAACATGTGACTAAAAAGATAGCAATCAACTTCTTGTCAGAACGAACACGCTTATCAACAGCCAACAAAAACCCATACAAACCAAGTAGATATAAATACGGTTCCATACGCGTTAACACAAACGGCACATTAGTTAAGGCCTCTTTTAGCGTCGATGTCCAAAACAAAAAGTTTTGTTGGCAAGCAATGAGATAAATCGGCAACCATTCTGCAAATGTGGGTGGCGTGCCAACGTCTCGATGCAATGAGTGCGGAATTTGCCACGATAAGAAAGGAATGCTGAAGATAATAAATATTAAAAATGACTGACCAATCAACTTGAAACGATCTTTATGAAACAGCAGTAAATAACCCGTCATATAAGCAAAAGGAAATAAATTATAAATGGCATGGAAATTAGCTCCCAACCCAAACCATAACGCTGCTAGTAAAAATCGCTCTTTATAAAAATAATAAATGCCAGCAAACATGAAGATATAGCTAAATTCCTGATGAGAAAAGGTGCGGTATAAAAATTCCTCTGTTCTTCCCATTAAGAAAAACATCAACACTGCCATGGCGGCAACAAATCGATCTTTTGATATTAAACTCCAAAGACGAAAAACCCAGAAAAACATCCAAAAACGGGCAAATAAGAAAAGCACTAGGTATGTTGGTTGGATTTGATCTGTTTTAATTAGTTTTGCTAAAATTGGGTATAAAAAAGAGGAGAAATTCTTAGCCAACCCTTCAACATAATAATCCCCCTTATATAAAGAAGGATCAATCAGGTGTTGAAGCAGCGGGATTTCGAGGTGTTGATCATCCCATGCAAAGATATAACTATTGGTACACAGGTAGGCAACTAAGAAACAAAACGCAAGAAAGAAATCGTTTTGGAAGAGGCGTTTTACGTATGTCATCGCCAAACAAAGAGTTCCCGCCAGATTTCATACATGTAAGCCGCGCCCCATTTAAGCACTTGTAATTTGCGCTCTCCACCTTCTCGAGCAGGCTCATCACCAGGGATTTCAGCAAGCTTTAATTTGCGCTTTGCTGCACGGATGGACAATAAAGGTTCCCAGCTGATCTTTGTTTTAAACAATTTTTCTTCAAATTCAAAACTGGAATCTTTATCTAAATCTAAATCATAAATAAGTTTTTTAGGATAAGCACGGTAAATGACCATGGCGTCGGTATATTTAGCGCCATGCAAATTATTAATGGTGCCTGTAAAAAGCCAATTACCAAAACTAGTCACCGCATCATCATCATAACTCTTAGCGCCCTTGGCATAACGAGAAACAATGACCATGTCATAGCCTTCTTTGAGTTTATTGATACATTCAGGAATTAATTCGGGGATTGAATTGCCATCGGGACTAAAGGTTAGAATGACATCGCCCTTGATGTGAGGCAAAGCATCCATATAGGCCCCGCGAATCCCTGGGGTTTCTTGGATGACAACGTCATAGCCCATTTCCTTTGCTATGGCAACCGTCTTATCTTTGGATTTTCCATCAACCACTAAAATTTGGTCAACCCATTCTTTTTTAACTTTAGGCATAACTTGACGCATGCCGACTTCTTCATTCAATGTTGGGATCAATAGGGTAACTTTCATAGTTTGCTATTATAGTGAAGAGTTTAATATTGTATAGTTGAATTTTATAATTTTGATTGTTTTTTAAGTTGCGGATCATTTATACCTATGTTATATTATCGCTCCTGAGTTAGTAAATATCGTCTTTCGTGCTGGCTTAGCTCAGTTGGTAGAGCAGCTGATTTGTAATCAGCAGGTCGGGGGTTCGAAGCCTCTAGCCAGCTTTTAAAATTTTTGGGCAGTTACTCAAGTGGTCAACGAGAGCAGACTGTAAATCTGCTGAGCTTGCTCTTCGGAGGTTCGAATCCTTCACTGCCCATTTTTTTCACCACTGCGGGCGTAGTTCAGTGGTAGAACTCTAGCCTTCCAAGCTAGTAGCGAGGGTTCG